>JBCBTK010000021.1:0-103266 GCA_039818725.1 Pseudomonadota bacterium | reverse complement strand
CCCTTGCGCACTCCGTAGCGGGCATCGGCAGCCCGGCCCCGATCTACTTGAGCTGCTCGCGTAGCTCCATCGGCACTTCTGTTCTGAACAGCGCGCTCGACGGACGCTCAAGCAGACCGGCGCCGGTCTGCCACCCAGCGTCGGAATGTGGCAGTGAATAGACTGACTGTAGTCCCGGGTGTGGCACGGCGGAGGTGAGGTAGGTGGCCGTGTCCTTCGAGCGTCCGTCGAGTGCCTAGAACAATGCTGAGGGCCTGCTGGAGCTACGCGAGCAGCTCGAAGGACACGGCCACCTGCCTCACCGTTTTCCGAAGGCAATCGACAAAGCTACGCGAACAGCTCGGAGGACAAGGCTACCTGCCGCCCCGGCCTCCGGAAGCAACCCGCGGAGCTACGCGAGCAGCTCGAAGGTCACGGCCACCTGTCTCGGCAAATTCCGAGGTCGGTGGTTTCTCCGAGCTGTGGTCAGCGAGCGCGCGGATGCAGGACGACCGGCAGGTCGGTATAGCCTTTGACGAACACTGACAAGGTTCGAGTAGGTTCACCAACAACCTCGATGCGCTCGTACCGCTTCAGCAACTCCTCCCAAAGCGTATGAAGCTGAAGTTCCGCAAGACGATTACCCATGCAACGGTGGATCCCAAAGCCGAAAGACAGGTGCTTGCGCAGGTTCTCGCGGTGCATGTCGAAAGCCGTCGGGTTGTCGAAGATCCGCTCGTCGCGATTTCCGGACACATACCACATCACGACCTTGTCGCCTTTGCGGATGGTCTGACCGCCGAGTTCGGTGTCTTCGAGGGCTATGCGGCGCATGTGGGCGAGGGGGGTTTGCCAGCGGATCGTCTCACTGACCATGGCGGGAATGAGTTCCCAGTTGGACTTCAGAGCCGCGAACTGCTCGGGGTTGCGGTCCAGACATAGGACGGACGCGGACATGGTGCTGCGGGTCGTGTCATTGCCGCCCACGATCAGGAGAAGGAGGTTGCCAAGGTACTCGAGAGGCTCCATGTTTTTGGTGGCTTCGCCGTGGACGAGTCGCGAGATGAAATCATTGCTGGGAGGCTCGGCCGCGCGCTCGTTCCATAGCCCGACGAAGTACTCGAGGCAGCCCAGCATCTCCTGTTGCCACTCCTCCTCGGTTTCCACCATGCCACCGGCGCCGGGAATCGTCGTAGCGAGGTCCGACCAGCGGGTCAGCTTGCTCCGTTCTTCAAAGGGAAAGTTGAAGAGGGTGGCGAGCATGCGCGTTGTGAGCTCGATGGAGACTTTCTCCACCCAGTTAAAGGGTTCACCCACCGGGAGGCCGTCGAGGACGTCGCAGGTGCGCTCGCGAATAATCGGCGCGAATTCGCGAAGGGCTTCGGCCCCGACGGCCGGGCTCACGGTGCTGCGCTGCACGTCGTGCTTGGGCCGGTCCATGGCAATGAACATGGGCAGCGTGAAGTCGTCCCGGGGATCCTGGATCGTGATCGCCGGCTCCGAAGAGAAGACCTGGTGCGATGTGTCGACGGTCATGATGTCGTCGTATCGGGTAACCGACCAGTAGGGGCCGAAGCCGCTCTCGGCACAGTATTGTACCGGCGCCTCGTCGCGCAGGCGCTGGAACCAGCGTTCGTGCACGCCGGCCTGGAAGAGATAGGGATTGGCTACGTCCAGCTCGCTGAGGGGGAGGCTATAGGGATCGACGCCCACAACCTCCGGATCGTGGACGGGTCGGGGCGGATAGTTTCCCGCTGGCGACTCTGCCTGGTTCTCCGACTGTTTGTCGGCGGCGACGGGAGCGTTCATGCGTGCCTCCTGCTTATACTTCTTTTGGCGCAGGGCATTGTAGGCGCAAGCACCGGGGCACGCCAAAGGTCGAGATTTCAGCAAGCGTTTACCGCCGGCGACAGGCGTGGAGCGTCGCGCTATGGTGTTGCGGGACAGGCCATTCGATCGAAAAACGGGGAAGAGATACCGGTGAGCACTACAGACAGCGGACAGGCAGCCTGGGCAAAGCTACGTGCGGTGGCAGAACGTCAGGGTTCGAAACCCATGGCGGCGCTATTCTCGGAAGATCCCGATCGGGCGACGCACTTCAGCCTCGAAGCCTCGGGTCTGTTCATCGACTACTCCAAGAACCGCATAGCCCGTGACGGCCTTGCCGCGTTGCTTGAGCTCGCCGAGGAGCGCGGGGTGTCGGAGTCCATCGCGGCCATGTTTCGGGGAGACCGCATCAACCGCAGTGAAGACCGCCCGGTGCTGCATACGGCACTCCGGGACCGCTCGGGCCGCTCTGTCCTTGTCGATGGCGATGACGCCTGCGCGCTGGCGCGGCAGGAATGCGATCGCATGCTCGCGTTTGTAGACGCTGTTCACGGCGGTGAGCGGCGGGGCGCGACCAACGAGGAGCTGACGACCGTGGTAAACATCGGTATCGGTGGCTCCGATCTCGGTCCGCAGATGGCCGTCGAGGCGCTTCGCCCCTATGGACGCGAAGGTCGGCGCAGCTTCTTTGTGTCGAACGTGGACGGCCAGCACCTTGCCGATGTGCTGGAACAGATCGACCCGCGCAAGACGCTTTTCATCGTCGCTTCAAAAACCTTCACGACGCTGGAAACCATGACCAATGCGCACAGCGCCGTGGATTGGTTCCGGTCCTCGGGAATGGATCGTGCGGCCATCGGCAAGCACTTTGTGGCACTGTCGACGAACCGCCAGGCCGTCTCGGACTTCGGGATCCCGGAAGAAAACTGCTTCGGCTTTTGGGACTGGGTGGGGGGGCGCTACTCCCTGTGGTCAACGATCGGCCTCTCCATCGCGCTCCAGGTTGGCTCGGCATCGTTTCTCGAACTCCTCGCCGGTGCCTACGCCATGGATCGCCACTTTGCGGAAGCGTCCCTGCGCGAGAACGCACCGGTCCTTCTTGCCCTGGTCGGAATCTGGCATCGCAACGTCGAAGGCATGGACGTACACGCGGTGCTGCCCTACGACCAGCACCTCCACAGACTGCCGGCCTATCTGCAGCAGGCGGACATGGAGTCGAACGGAAAAACGGTGGACAGCAGCGGCCGGGAAGTCACCGAACGAACCGGCCCCGTTATCTTCGGTGAGCCCGGGACCAACGGTCAGCACGCGTTTTATCAGCTTCTGCATCAGGGATCTGATCGCATGTCGGCGGACTTCATCGCGGCGGTGCGTTCCCAAAGCGAGCTCGGAGATCACCATCCCAAGCTGCTGGCCAATGTGCTTGCGCAGCCGCGAGCGCTCATGAACGGTAAGCCCCTTGAGCAGGTACGGGCGGAGCTTGCTGAGGTTGGTATGACACCCGAGCGCATTGACACCCTGGCGCCGCAGAAGGTGTTTGAGGGCGAGCGGCCCAGCAATGTGATTCTCATGGAGCGCCTGACTCCTCATGCGCTCGGTGCCCTTATTGCGCTCTACGAACACAAGATCTTCGTCCAGGGCGTTATCTGGGGTATCAACTCCTTCGACCAGTGGGGTGTGGAGCTCGGCAAGGAGCTGGCTAAGGAGCTGTTGCCCCTCATTGGCGCGCCGCCCGATTCGCTGGGCGAAGCAGACGTCGATCCCTCGACCCGTCAGCTCCTGGCGTGGATTAACGCTCGCCGCTGACGCGGTCAGGGCACGCATGCGCGCCCGCCTTCCACCAATGACGCATTGTCGCCTGCCGGAGCAAAGCCTAGCGTAGCCGTCGATAAGACCTAGAAGGAGAACCCTCGGTGAACGATTCGGTCGACTGGATGCGCGCCGCGCGCTCCGTTCATTGGTTTGAGAGTCCTGCTACCTTGCTTGACGACAGCAATCCGCCGTTCTACCGCTGGTTCCCGGACGGCTCAACCAACGCCTGCTACAACGCCCTGGATCATCACGTGGCGCACGGACGCGGTGAGCAGCTGGCGCTTATCGTGGACAGCCCCGTTACCGGGCAAAAAACCAGCTTCACCTACGCTGAACTCCTGGACCAGGTAGCGCGCTGCGCCGGCATGCTGCGCGGTCGTGGGGTGATGGTGGGCGATCGGGTACTGATCTACATGCCCATGGTGGCGGAGGCGGCGATCGCCATGCTGGCCTGTGCACGTATCGGCGCCGTGCATTCCGTCGTGTTCGGTGGTTTTGCGAGCAATGAGCTGGCGGTGCGCATCGACGACGCGGAGCCAAGACTTGTCCTGAGCGCCTCCTGCGGCATTGAGCCCAACCGCACCGTGGCTTACAAGCCGCTGCTCGATGAAGCCATGGAACTGGCGAAGCACAAGCCCGAGGGCTGCATCATTCTGCAACGCGACGCTTTGCGTGCGGAACTTGTCGAAGGCCGGGACGAGGACTGGGATGCCGCCGTGGGCGCAGCTGAGCTGGCGGAGTGCGAAGCGCTCCCAGCGAATCATCCGCTCTACATCCTGTACACCTCGGGTACGACGGGGCAGCCCAAAGGCGTGGTGCGTGATACGGGCGGCAGCATCGTGGCTCTCAAGTGGAGCATGCGAAACATCTACGGAGTGGAGCCGGGCGAGGTGTTCTGGGCGGCTTCGGACGTCGGTTGGGTTGTGGGCCACAGCTACATCGTGTACGGACCGCTGTTCAACGGAAACACGACCGTTCTTTACGAGGGCAAACCCGTGGGCACGCCGGACGCCGGCGCGTTCTGGCGGGTTATCGAAGAACATCGGGTTTCTGTGCTGTTTACGGCGCCGACGGCGTTCCGCGCGATTCGCAAGGAGGATCCGCGGGCGGAACTGCTCTCGGCCTATGATTTGTCCTCGCTGAAGGCCCTGTTCCTTGCCGGTGAGCGCTGCGATCCCGATACCCTGCAGTGGGCGATGGACCGTCTGCAGGTACCGGTAATTGATCACTGGTGGCAGACGGAGACGGGGTGGTCCATCTGCGCCAATTGCCTGGGCATCGAACAGCTGCCGATCGTGCCTGGTTCGCCGGCGCGGCCGGTGCCCGGCTACGAGCTCGCTGTCCTCGACGACAGCGGCGAGCCGGTGGTGGGCGATGCCATCGGAGCCCTGGCCATTCGTCTGCCCTTGCCGCCGGGCACCTTCACGACCCTGTGGAATGCCGACGAGCGCTTTGTAAAAGCCTACTTCGAGCGCTATCCGGGCTACTACGAAACCGGTGACGCCGGTTACATCGACGAAAACGGCTATGTCTTCGTGATGGCGCGGACGGACGATGTGATCAACGTGGCGGGCCATCGTCTCTCTACCGGCGCGATGGAAGAGGTTCTGGCGGCCCACCCGGACGTTGCCGAATGTGCCGTGATCGGCGTAGCCGATGCTATGAAGGGGCAGTTGCCTCTGGGGCTTGTGGTTCTTGCCGACGGTGTGGAGCGACCCCACGAGGACATCGTCGGCGAGGTGATTGCTTCAGTACGCAACACCATAGGACCGGTAGCGGTCTTCAAGCGCTGCCACGTGGTGCCACGCCTGCCCAAGACGCGGTCTGGAAAGATACTTCGGGCGACAATGCGCAGCATCGCCGATGGCCAGGCCTATACCGTACCCGCAACCATCGACGAACCGGCGATTCTCGATGAACTCAAGCCGCTCCTCGAGCCGGCGTAGAGCACAGGAGCGATGGAAAGCGATGCGGGATGACACAGAAATGTCACAAAAATGTAACTAATCGGGTTTAGTGTCCGCGCAACGATTTTTTACCATGGAACATGTCATGGGAATTAGACAAGTTGCACTTGCTAGTGCCTTGACGGTGATGTGTGCTTCGGCGGCGCAGGCCCTGTCCCTGAGTCCAGCTCATCTGAACGCAGCCGAGCGGTTGAGCTGCGTCCTAGCGGACGACGCGCTTGGTTTTATCAGCGAATCGCAGTTCAACGAGCGTTTTGACGACGCCGTGCGCGGTTTCGACAATAAAGGCGTGGATATCATCTATGCCAAGGCCCTTGGCTACGTGGATGGCCTGCTGTTTGGGGCCCGGGCCGGGGAGGAAGCCACACAGCGTCTGCAGGCTCTCTCCGGCAGTGACGTCTGCTCGGTGCAGACGGCGTCCAAGGTCGGCACAGCACGCCGTGTTGCCTTATAGGCGCACCACCTCGAGACAAACGCCACAACTGGCGGAAGGGCTGCGGGAAAGTCGTGAAAGAGCGCGAGGGGGCTTCTGCTCGCTCGATAGCTCGTCCGCGGCCCTGTAGTTCGCTCCTACCGCGCTGATTGGTATTACTACCACTCAGCTGTACCGGTGATCCAGCCCGAAACTCACCTCGTAAGAGTCATTGCAGTGTCAACGCGCTGCAGCACACAGACCATCTCTCCCCCAGATGGTCCAGTCTTTTGACCCGGCCACTTGGCCGGGTTTTTTTTGCGCCGCTTGTCGGCGGGTCGAACGATCATCCACAACGGCGGCGACGAAGAAGCCACGGGCCCATGAATCGGGACAAAAGCAGGGCGTATTGATATGGAACCGAGACGGATCATGATGCTGCTGGGGGTTGCGGGTTTGCTGCCCTTTCTGGCGGCGTCCGCCGGTGTGTGGCTGTTCGCTGATTTGCTGCTGGCATTGTCACAGCGTGCCTTCCTGGTCTACTCAGCGTCGATCCTCTGTTTTCTCGCCGGAACACTGTGGGGTGAAACGCTACCGGAACCCAGGCGTGGCCAGGGCGCTGCGATCCTGGTGAGCAATGGCGTTGTGCTCTTCGTTGTGTTCGCGCTGCTCACGGCGCAGCCGGTCCTCGCCGCGGGACTTCTCATGCTTGGCCACCTGGCGCAGCTGTGGTTCGAACGCCAAAGTCTGGAACGTCCGCCCTGGTACGTTAACCTCCGCAGTTTCCTTACCGGCGTCGCGGTTCTGACTCACGTGGTTTTCATGGCAGCACTGACGCTTCGCGGCGGAGCCTGAGTCGTCGCGGCGCTCGGCCCTCGTCGGGTCAGGTGAGCTGGTTCCGCCGATTTGCGTCCTTGAAGTTGCGCAGTCTTTTGGGTCGGCCAGCGCGATCCTGATCCGATTGTCGATGTCACAAATCGATCGCTAGACTAGGCGCACCGCTGTTCGCGATGCCCATCTATGATCTACTGCGATACCGCCCTGGAGGCCGTCTCCTCCATCCAGTCGGGAGAGTCCGTGTGGTGCCACTCCATGGCGGCAACACCGGGTGTGCTGCTGGAAGCACTCGTTGAGCACGCGCGGAGCTGTTCCAACATCACCCTTATGCAGCTCCACCTGGAGCACGTGGAGAAAGCCGCCGAGGACTCGCTGGCCGGCCATCTGCGGCACCGCTGTTTCTTTGCGGGACGGGAGACCCGCCGGCTCATCAACGAGGGCAGGGCGGATTACGTGCCGATGTTCCTATCGGAGATTCCCAAGCATTTTCGCCAGGGCGAGCAATCCGTGGACACGGCACTGGTGCAGGTGTCACCGCCGGATGTGCACGGTAACTGCTCCCTTGGCATATCCGTGGAAGCGACGCGGGCTGCCTGCGACGTGTCTTCCAGGATCATTGCCCATGTGAACCCGCAGATGCCGCGCACACACGGTGACAGCTTTATCAACGTCCGCGACATTCACTGCGCCTATAAGGCATCCGTGCCGCTCATCAGCCCGCCATCCTCGACCGGTTCGAGTCTCGAGATGCGCATCGGCGCTCACGTGGCGAGCCTTGTGGAAGACGGCGCGTGCCTGCAAATGGGCATCGGCGCCATCCCGGACGCGGCGCTGCGGTGCCTGGGCGGGCACCGGGATCTCGGCGTACATACGGAGATGTTTTCCGACGGAGTGCTGCCTCTGCTGGAGTCGGGAGTCATAAACAACTCACTTAAGAAGATAGCTCGGGGCCGCACCGTAACGGGATTCGTGATGGGCAGTGAACGGCTCTACCGCTTTGTCGATGACAACCCCGAAGTGACCTTCCTCGACATTGAGTTTGTGAACAACCCCACGGTCATCGCCAAGAATCCGCGCGTTACCTCCATCAACAGCGCGCTGCAGATCGATCTGTCGGGGCAGGTATGTGCGGACTCCATCGGACATCGGATTTACTCCGGTGTCGGGGGACAGGTCGATTTCGTTCTCGGAGCCACCTGGTCGTTGAACGGGCGCTCGATCATCGCCTTACCGAGCACCGCGCGCGATGGGGAGCTTTCGCGCCTGGTGACTACGCTTGCCGCCGGCGCCGGCGTTGTCACGACTCGCGCCCAGGTAGATTACGTGGTCACGGAGTACGGCATTGCCGAACTGCGAGGGCGATCGCTGAGTGAACGGGCGCGGGACCTGATCGCCATCGCCCATCCGCGGTTTCGGGAAGAGCTGGCCCGGGAGGCGCGCAATGTGCTAAAGCTCGGTCTGCCGACGTAAGCCCGTCGCTTGCGGCGCGAAAGCTCGATAACACCACGAACTGGAGTTCCCCATGCAACAAATCCAACTGGGCCCGGAAGCGGGTCTGGATCACCTGATGCTGACGTCTGCACCGGAGCGTGCCCCCGGGGCCGGAGAAGTTCAGGTGCGCGTCCACGCCAGCTCCCTGAACTTCCACGACTACCTCGTGGCCGTCGGCGTACTGCCCGCGGCCGCCGGCCGCGTGCTGATGTCCGATGGAGCCGGCGAGGTGGTGGCCGTGGGGGAGGAGGTGGAAGCCTTCGCCGTTGGGGACCGTGTCATCAGTCATTTCTTTCCCAACTGGGTAGACGGCGTCCCGGCCAAGGACAACCTGCTCGGCGTCCCCGGTGATCATGCGGACGGTTTCGCCAGTCAGCTTGTGACCATGCCGGAGCGGGCGTTCTCCACCATGCCGGCGCACATGACCTACGCCCAGGGGGCGACCCTGCCCTGCGCCGGTCTCACGGCCTGGCGAGCGGTGGTAGAAGAAGCCGATCTCAAGGAAGGTGACTGGGTCCTGGTACAGGGCAGCGGTGGTGTAAGCGTGTTCGCGTTGCAGATTGCCCGCCAGCTCGGTTGCCGTGTTGTCGCGACCACGTCCTCCGATGCCAAGGCCGAACGACTACGGGAGCTCGGTGCGGAGGAAGTGCTCAACTACCGGGAGCAGGCCGAATGGGGACGCGCCGCCGCGGAGATAAGCGGTGGTGGTGTCGCCCTGGTGATTGAGGTGGGAGGTCCGGGCACCGTGACCCAGTCCGTGCGGGCCCTGCGCATGGGCGGCACGATCAGCATGATCGGCGTGCTGACGGGGATCAGCGGGGACGTGCCGCTCGCGGAGTTTTTCCAGCGCAATGCCGTGATGTCTGGGATCACCGTGGGTTCGCATGTGCACCAGGCTCGCATGAATGCAGCCCTGGAGGAATGGGCACTCGAGCCGGTTATTGACTCAAGCTACCCGCTGGCTGAGCTGGCGGACGCGTTTCGCCACCAGGAAGCCCAGAAGCATTTCGGCAAGATTGTGGTCGAGCTGAGCTGAGGATGCACAGATGGCCTCGCCTCGGCCGAGTTCCGCCGCCCCTCAGCGGCGGTCGATCTCGTCCAGTTCCAGCGCTGAATCGTCGAAGTTATCGCCCTTGTTGAGACGAATGTGCAGAGACACATTGTTTTTGGAGTCGGCGAACTCGATCGCCGTCTCGGCACTGATTTTGCCTTTTTCGTAGAGTGCGATGAGCGCCTGATCGAAGGTGCGCATGTGGTACTTGCTGCCCTGCTCGATGGCGTTCCGCATTTCTGACAGATCCTGCTTGATGATCAGGTCCTGAATACGGGGAGTGTTGATCATCACTTCCACGGCGGCGCACTTGCCCCCGTCCAGGGTCGGGATCAGGCGCTGGGAGATAATGCTGCGCAGATTCTGGGCGATGCGAACTGACTCATTTCCCTGGTCCTCCGGCGGGAAAAAAGTAGTCATTCGCTCGAGCGCCGATACGGCGTTATTGGCATGCAGCGTGGTGAGGCAGAGATGGCCCGTATTCGCGAATTTCAGGGCTGCTTCCATGGTCTCGTGATCGCGGATCTCGCCGATAAGGATCACGTTCGGGGCGGAGCGCATGGCCGAGCGAATGCCCGTGCTGTAGCTTTCCGTATCCACGCCGATTTCCCGCTGTGCGACGACCGAACGCTTGTGGTGATGAAGATACTCGATGGGATCTTCGATGGTGAGAATATGACCGGCGGAGTTTTCGTTCCGGTAGTCGATCATCGCCGCGAGGGAAGTTGACTTACCGGATCCGGTGGCGCCGACCACCACCACGAGCCCGTTTTTCTCCATCACAATGTCGTTGAAAACGTGCGGGAGCCCGAGCTGGTCAACGGTGGGGATCTCATTGCGCACGTAGCGAAACACAAGCGATGTTTCGCCCCGCTGACGGAAGGCCGAGCCGCGGAAGCGACCGAGTTTGGGCACGCCCAGACTGAAGTCGACTTCGCCGTTTTCCTCGAACTCCTTTATTTTCCGATCCGAGGCGACGTTGCGGAAAATATGGTCCACCTGACCGGGCCCCAATTGGTCACCGATCCAGGCAAAGCCGAAGGGACCCTTGATAAGAATCTTGGCGCCGGCGTGGAAATAGATATCCTCGCCTTCCTTATTCACCATCAGAGCAAGGTAGGGCGCGATCTCCAGGTTCGTGTCAACCATCCGTGTTGCTCCCCATTTTGGAGGGCGGAAGTATGGCACTGTGGGACGCGGACAAAAAGGGGGCGACATGGTGCTGCGTCACGGTTTCCGTGACGCAAAAACAGCTCAGATTTGTACCCAAAACTCAGTTTGTGTGGAACGGCCAAAGCTCAGGAGATCAGACGCGCATACAATGCAGGTTCTCGCTCGCAGCTAAACTGAACCACGCGCCAAAGCTTGCTTTTGTTTTCGCTATAGAGAGTCTCGATTTCTCTTTCTAGAGTGCGCCCGCTCCGAAGCGGCCCCATGCGGCCGTCCAGTCTTAATCATCAGCGAAAGCGAACGTCGTTTCGCAGCCGCGCAAATCCTCGGGGTCGTGCTCTTCGCGCCTGCGACCACCCAGTCCGGCGACCAGGCTAAGGCCCGAGCTCAGTAAAACCAGGCCGGACGGGATGGGCACGGTGCCCGTCCCCGAAGTCTCCGGCGCGTATTCCACTGAATTGAACTGCGCAAAGCGAAAGCGCATTGCCGCGGTCTGGCCCGGGTCGAGCGTGAGGTTGAACAGGAAGGCGTGGGAGGCAGTCAGCGAGACCTCGCTGAAAGCGCCGCTTCCCGTCGCGTTGACGCCTGACGTAAAGCTAAGACCCTGAAACCCCGCGGGTGGCATAGACGTCAGTTCTTCCGTGAAATCCACTCCGAGGCCGATCTCATCGGCATCAAGGATGTAGGTGTCGAGCGGCAGATACAGCAGATCGCCATCTTCCAGTCCGGAAAACAGCCAGCTTATGCTTGTACTCGCGCTGGCGACGCCGTCGCTCCCCGCGTAGCGCGTCAGCAAGAAGGCATCGAAGAAACCGGTGATATTGAATGACACAGGGGCGTTGCCGACATTCTCGAAAAACTGTGTCCGGGTGAGCCCATATTCGGATCTGGCGCCTGCGTCCACCCCGGTGGAGGTGATCCTTGTCTGGGCGAGGCCGCTGCGGCTGACCTCGCGTTCACCGACGGCAAAGCTGACGGTGTCCACTCCCGTATCCTGCTCGATCAACGATTCGATATCGTAGCTGGCAAGGGAGAATTCCGTGGGGTCCGAACGATTGGTTCGCTGGTTCCGCACCGATGTAAAGGGCACGGAGGGCGAGCAACCGCTGCAGCCGGGCATGACATCGGTATCGTCCACTGCCAGCACCGCGGCCGCATCGTCAATTCCGGTGCTTACGGAAAAGGCATCAAAAGCCGGCCCGCTGACGAGTGACGACACGCCCGCCGGAACGCCACCGCCGCTCACGGTAAATCCGTGCGTTACGGATAGGAAGCTCAAAGCTTCAATGGGGACGGCCTGAGCGTTCGCAGTACAAAGAGTGAGGCTGGCACAGCTAATCCACAGCGTTTTCAGGGTCTTCATGCTGAACTCCGTGCTAGGACGGTGTTACCCGCTCATCGGATAACGCTTCAGTCACGAGACTAGTCACAGATCAGCCGTTGAATCCTAAGGAAATCCTTACGGAGTTCTGAGCAGGATTAAGCGCTCCCACAATCTGGCATGCCCAAAGAATCCTTCGCCGGCACGCCTCAATGCAAGAGGGAGCGCATACCCCGCAGTACGCGTCCAATCGCATCCGATCGGCGGTTTTTCTACGCTTTGGCGGACGCTGGCGCAGGCATTGATATAATGGCGAGCGCTGCCGGTACACTTGTGCCGGGACTGCACCCGAATGCAGCTTTCGTTTTCACCCGCCTGTAGCTCAGCAGGATAGAGCAGCCGCCTCCTAAGCGGCAGGTCGCAGGTTCGACTCCTGCCAGGCGGACCATTTCCATGGGGCGCTTTCTTGGCACATGGGAAACAGTTTATTCCGAGGACATGGGTAACACGTTCTGAGCGAAGAGGTTCATCCCGGCGGGGAGTTTCCAGAAACAACAGACCTGGAACTGAATCCGGCGCTAACAGTCGAGGTGCTTGTTGTTGGCAATGAGCGCACCCCGGTGGTGATCGTCGATGACGTTCTCGCCTCAACCGCGCCTCTAATCGACTACGCGTCTCGGACTGCAGTTTTCTCGCGCAGCGGCTCAAGTGGCTATCCCGGTGTTCGCGCGCCGCTGCCGGATGCGTACGCGAGGCTACTGCTGCCTCGGCTGAAGGAAACCATGGCGTCAGTCTACGGCTTGAAAAGCCACACGGACTGCGAACTGATACACGAGCTGTTTTCCCTGGTGTGTGTACCACCGCAAGAGCTGCATATGCTGCAGCGCGTACCCCACTTCGACAGCCACAACCCGTTCTACTTCGCTACCGTGCACTATCTCAATGCCAGGCCGCATGGTGGTACCGGGCTGTTCCGGCATCGACCCACCGGTTTCGAAAGCATTACGGAAGCTCGCTATCCGCTGTTCACTTCGGCCGCCGAGGCGCATGTCCGTTCGCATGGCCCTCCCGCGGGACGCTACATAAACGGCTCCGATGAACACTTCGAAATGATCGCGGAGCTTGAGTACCGACCAAATCGGCTGGTGCTGTACCCGGGCTATCTTCTCCACTCGGGATTGATCGACGCTGGGAGGGACCTCTCTGATCAGCCCGACGAGGGTCGCCTCACCGCCAATCTATTTGCCCTGTTTAAGCGCTGAGACGCACAGCGTTGGCGACGCTCGGTTTACCCGGTCTCGCTCGCGCAGGTGACTAAGGGAGAGTTCACGCTCCGCCAACCCTTGAAGCGGCAGTGAAGCGTCAGCTATACCAGCGTGATCAGGCGCGTCTATGTCTAGCTTTCGTTATGGTCGTCGCCATGCAGCCCTGCAGCGATACGCCGCCGCAGTCCGGCTGTCTGGTCCTCGTTCGGTCTTGTGAGCAGATCATCGAGGTCGTTGGGTAGATGTTCCGACGGATCACTATCCAGGCGGAACACGAGATGCTCGAAGTAGGTCCGCCAGCGCCGCCGCTTCTCTCGCGGCATGGTGCTGATTGCGAGGATCGCGTGGGCCAGCGTGTCTGGCAGGGACAGCGCATCCTGCTCACTTTCGCCAAACCAGTAGTTCACCAGCACGTTGAGCGTCTCAAGCGACTCCACGGCGTGCCACCAGAGGGCTGGAATATAGATCGCATCACCGGGACTGAGCGTGCAGCTCATGGCGCGAGCGGCGGCATCGGCGTAGCGAGGGTGGCGCTGCAGGTCGGGATCGCGGATATCAACGCTGCTGGTCGGGACGCCGCCCGGCGAAGACAGCAGTGGACCCAGATACAGATTGCCGATCTCCTCCGGCGGGTAGAGCGTGAACCGGCGGGAACCGGCTACCACCACGGCCACATTATCGTGAACATCGGAATGGGGCGCCACGCAGGATGCCATGCTGACCCACATGGTGGGTGCCACGGACTTGGGAAGCCACAGACTGGGATTTTCTTCCTCCCAGTCTCGAAACACTTCGCGAACCGGGGCCGCCTGGATCGCTATGGCGAAGTCGCCCTGGGCCGCTTCGGGAAACCGTTCGAGTACGCTACTGAGCGGTGACTGGCGCGCCGCGTAGTTAACGCTGCGCGCGTCGGGATCAAAGCCGAAGCTGCCCCGGATTTCGGGACGACCCAGGATTGCGTAGACGGGCTCGCCCGTGTCGCGGGCACGCAGATAGTTCGTGAGAGTTTCGTCCCCGGCGCCCGCCGCCGATACCGAGGCCCACTGCCGCGCCGTGCCGCGCAGCAGGGCCGGCCGATCACCTTCAGCGATGTGCTCCCTGAAGGCCTGCAGGCTGTTGAGTTCCACGGGTGCGGGGTGCATGAAGAATCGTCCGGGACGCGAAAAGCGCCAATCTAACAAGCGTCAAGCCCAGGATCCTAGTGCGTTTCCGAGGATTCCAGGCCCCATCCTCCTTGTCGTGCGGCAAATCCGCTTTGTCGCAAATGCGTTGGAGCGGACAGCGCGCTGTGTAACCGTCCGGCTATAAATTTAATAACTCGAGGGGAATCACAGCATGAAGCACTATCCCGGTGCCCGTAATCGAATGGCCAGTGCCGTTGCTGTCGCTCTGGGAGTCGCGCCCGGCATGCATGCCCTGGCGCAGTCCGAAGAGCCCGCCGCTCCACCTCCGCCAGCGAATACGGTGATAGAGGAAGTCGTGGTCACTGGGGTTCGTGCAAGTATCCAACGGGCGATGGATCAGAAGCGCGATGCCGCCGGCGTGATGGACGCGATCAGTGCGCAGGACCTCGGCGTTTTTCCGGATACAAACCTCGCGGAATCACTGCAGCGCATTACCGGTGTCTCGATCAGTCGTGAGCGCGGTGAGGGCGCGGAGGTTACGGTCCGCGGCTTCGGTCCGGAGTTCAACCTCGTGACACTGAACGGTCGCCAGATGCCCACCCAGTCCGGCATCAACCGTTCTTTCGACTTTGCGAACATCGCCGCCGAAGGTGTGGCCGGCGTGCAGGTGTTCAAGACCGGCAAGGCCGATATGCCCACCGGCGGCATCGGTTCAACGATCAATATTCAGACCGCACGGCCTCTCGAATCTCCCGGCCCCCGCGCCACCGTGGCGTTGCGCGCGGTGCACGACACATCGACGGAGGAGGGAGATTCCATTACGCCGGAAATCTCTGGCATCCTCAGTAATACGTTTGCTGATGATCGTATTGGCGTTGCCCTGAGCTTTTCCTCGCAGGAAAGGGACAGCGGCGTGCAGACCGCCAGCATCAACGGTTGGCGCTCCTTCCCAGGATCCGTAAACAACGACTGGGGCAGCGGGATCGGTACGCAGGAGTGGGGCGGGATTCCGCTCAATGGCCAGGAAAACCGGCCGGGCGACGACGATATCTACTCCGTACCGCAGGTGATCGGTTATGAGCTTGCCGAGTTTAACCGCGAGCGAATCAACGGGCAGCTGACCCTCCAGTGGCAGGCAACCGACAGCATTCGCGCCACCGTGGACTACACCTACGCTCAGCACGAATTTACGCGCACGTTTAGCAACATGTCGGGCTGGTTCAATTTCGGTGGTCAAGAGAGCAGTTGGACAGATGGTCCCGTGGCATCGCCGCTGGTATACACGGAAGTAGGCGCGGCCAATGACCTCGCCATGGGCGCAGGTCTCGACGGCGAAGAAGAGACCATGGATTCCCTTGGGCTCAATCTGATCTGGGACGTAACGGACCGCCTGTCATTCGAATTCGATTATCACGATTCCACGGCCGAGCTCCAGCCGAACAGCCGCTTTGGGAACTCCTCCACGCTGGGACTGGCGAGCTATACGCGAACCAGCACTACGGGCATCTTCACTAATGATCTGCCCATTCTCGACGTCGCTCTGAGCGGTCCGCTCAGCGCTAACGACATGATCGTAGCCGGCTCAGTGTTCGAACAAGAAGAAGCGGAGATGAACATCGAGCAGGCCAAGTTCGCGGGTACCTTCGACTTCAACGAGATGTCGAGCATCGACTTTGGTGTCCAGATTACGGAGGTGGACAACCGGTCGGCGCAGTCCACTGTGCAGCGCGATACCTGGGGCGGTGTAACGCAGCCGGGCGACATAGCCGATCTGATGACACCAGCTTCGATGGCAGGGGCGTTCGATGCAATTTCGGGTTCCGGTGATGCGCGACGCTCATCGGACTACTTCACGTTCAATCTCGCGGAGGTGGCTGCCCGTACCGAGGAGCTACAGGCGTCCGGAGACGTGGCGGTCGCGCCGATCCCGGACCTCGGAGACTGCGGCACGGGATTCTGCCCCTCGTCAAACTATTCCGTAGATCGGCGCACCAAGGAGGAAGCGCTGGCAGCTTTCGTTCACTATCACCTGGCCTTCGATCTGTTTGACCGACCGGCGAACTTCCATGCCGGAGTGCGCTATGAAGAAACGGACGTCTCATCCCAGGCGCTGGTACCCACCTATGCCGGACTGGATTGGGTCGGGGGTAATGAGTTCGTCGCTATTGCGGCGGTGGATGAAAACGGTAACCAGATCCGCGATTTCACGGATCTGGATGGCTCGTACGACAACACGCTCCCCAATATTGATTTCGATATCGAGCTTATCCAGGATCTCGTAGCGCGCGTTTCCTGGAGCAAGACAATGACGCGTCCGAATTACCAGGACATCCAGGGCGGCTTCACGATCGATACGCTGGTGCGCGTCGATGGAGGCACGGGGCGGGTTGGCAACCCGGCGTTGCTGCCCTTCGAGTCCAACAACTTCGACTTTTCCCTGGAATGGTACTACGGCGATTCGAGCTATGTTTCCGCAGGCTACTTCCGAAAGGACGTCGAAAACTTCATCGGCGAGTCGATCCAGGAGAATCAGCCGGTGCCCTTCGATCTGCCGCATCCGGCATTTGGGCCGCTCTATGAGCAGGCTGTAGCGGCGACGGGCTCGTCCGATAGCGGGCTCAACTACACCTACATTCTGGAGAATTTTCCGAATGAACCGGGGGTGGACGCTGTGAACGGCGTTATCTCGGGGGTCAGCGGCCGCGATGGAAATGCCACCTTTGATGTGACCGTGCCGGTGAATTTCGAAGAGTCCGTTATCGATGGTTGGGAGCTTGCCTGGCAGCACGCGCTCGGTGATACGGGCTTCGGCTGGATCGTAAACGCGACCTTCGCCGACGGCGATACAAAGCACGATGACTTGAATCTCACGCAGCAGTTCGTCCTTCCCGGTCTCAGCGATTCCGCGAACTTCATCGGCTACTACGACAAGAACGGGATACAGGTCCGCGTGGCTTACAACTGGCGTGACGCCTACCTCTCTGGCCTCGGTCAGCCCAACGTCGGTGTCGGTCCCACTTACGTGGATGAGTACGGGCAGTGGGACGCCAGTGCCTTCTACGAGTGGGGAGACAACTGGATCTTTTTCCTCGAAGCGGTGAACTTCACCAATGAGACGATCAAGATCTTCGGACGCTCAGAAAATCAGGTTCTGCAGGCGGTGCAGACCGGCGAGCGCTACAACTTCGGTGTCCGCTGGAAGTACTGATCCGCACTCCTTCGCTCGCCCCCCGGGGACGAGCTTCAGACAAATGGGCCGGAGCTTGCTTCGGCCTTTTTTTGTTGGATGAATAGTCCCAGAATAGGTCTCATGACGACGGCTAATAACATTGAGAAAGTCGTAATCGTCGGTGGTGGCTCAGCAGGGTGGCTCACAGCGGGTGTGCTGGCGGCGACGCTGCGCCGGCGTGGACTCAACTCTGTGAACGTAACGCTGATCGAGGCGCCGGGCATTGCGACAATCGGCGTGGGTGAAGGCACCTGGCCATCCATGCGCAGCACGCTTCAGTCCATCGGTATCAGCGAGACCGACTTTATCCGGCACTGTGATGCGGCCTTCAAGCAGGGCACCTGTTTCAGCGGATGGAAAGGCTCAGCGGGCGGCGACCAGTACCTGCATCCCTTCACCTTGCCGCAAAACTATCACGACTCGAATACGGCCGCCGAGTGGCTGCAGAGCGGTCAGGGTCTGCGCTTCTCCGACGCCGTAACGGCCCAGGGGCGTCTCGCTCCACTGGGCTATGCGCCCAAGAGCATGTCCACGCCCGAGTACGCCTTCTACCTCAACTACGGGTATCACCTGAACGCCGGAAAATTCGCCGAGCTTCTGCGCGAGCACTGTATTGAGAATCTAGGGGTTGTTCATCGCCTCGGCGAGGTGCGTTCCGTTCGTGCCGATGAAAGCGGTGATCTCCTGGGACTGGAACTCGATACGGGCGAGTACCTGAGCGGTGACTTCTTTGTCGACTGTACCGGTATGCGTGCGCTGCTTCTCGGCGAGCATTTCGGCGTCCCTCTAAAATCCTGCGCGGATGTCTTGTTCAACGACACGGCGCTAGCCGTTCAGGTAGCGTATCCCGACGATGATCAGCCGGTGGCTTCGTGCACGATCTCAACGGCCCAGGAGGCCGGTTGGGTTTGGGATATCGGCCTGAGCACCCGACGCGGTGTGGGCTACGTGTACTCCCGGGCTCACAGCGACGACGATAGCGCGGTAAGGGTCCTGGAGGACTACCTCGCTTCCTCCGGGGCCGGTGAGACGTCCGAAGCTCGCCGCATTCGCTTTACTCCCGGTTATCGCGAGCGCTTCTGGACCAGGAATTGCCTGGCTATCGGCATGTCGGCGGGCTTTATCGAACCGCTCGAGGCATCCGCGCTCGTCCTCGTGGAGTTGTCGGCGCGCTATCTCGCCGAGGATTTTCCCGTGAAGAGAGACATGCTGCGCGCCGCGGAGCGTTCTTTCAATCGGCGCTTCGAGCACCACTGGCACATGATCATCGATTTTCTAAAGCTTCACTATGTGCTTTCGCAGCGCAAAGGCACCTACTGGCAGGACCACCGGAGGAGCGAGTCCATTCCCACGTTCCTCGAGGATCGCCTGGCCCTTTGGAAGTACCGACCGCCCTGGCACCAGGACGCCATCGCCTCCGATGACATGTTCCCGCCCGCGAGCTATCAGTATGTTCTGTATGGCATGGGTTTTATGACCGAAACCGGAGGCGCCCATGGACCGACGGCAAGACAACAGCGAACATCGGTTATTGACGAAGTGTCGCGACTTACGGGCAAGCTTGAACGCCAGCTGCCCGCCCATCGCGAGCTGCTGAACCGGATCCGCGAACACCGTCTTCCCACCGTGTAATCCGCCATGAATGCCGAGGAGAAACCATTGCCGCAGGAACGCTATCAGGTGCTGAACGCCGAGGAGCACGGCGCGCTGCGCGTTCGTACGGAACGGTCCGCGGAACTCGGTGACGACCTCATGAGTTGCATGGTGTTTCCCGGTGAATTCCGCAACGTTCAGGCCAGCTATCCGATCATCTTTCAGAAGTACGCTGACACGGGCCGCTTCTTCGCCGTGGCGCTGTTTGGTTTTGAGGACGGCGAGAACCTGTTCCTCGGGGAACAGGGCTGGGAGCCGGCCTATCTGCCGCTTGTCATGCGGCGCCAGCCGCTGCTCATTGCCTTTCAGGAAGGCGCCGGCGCTGAAAAAAAGGCCGTGATCTCGATCGACACACAGAGTCCGCGACTGAATGAGGCGGAAGGTGCCCCCCTGTTTTTACCGCACGGCGGAGCCAGCGAATACCTGGCGGAGATGAGCGACATACTTGAATCGGTACATCTCGGGCACCAGCAATCCGAGAATTTTTGCGCGTTGCTCGAGAAGCACGAACTGCTGGAGTCTTTTGTGCTTGATGTGACCCTAGAAAACGGCGAGCAGCACCAGCTTGTCGGCTTCTACGGAATCAACGAGGAGCGCCTGCAATCGCTTTCTCCCGAGGTGTTGCACGAACTCCAGGAAAATGGAGCGCTGCAGGCCACCTTTATGGCCGTCGCTTCCATGGCTCAGTTTCGCCAACTCATACGGCGCAAGAACCGCAAGTCGTGAATGCCCCCCTGACAGGGACCGACTCCGGCGACGCAACTCCGTCTTCCGTCGCCGCTGTGGATTACGCGTCTTTAGCCGAGGTGCAGGAATACTCGGGCGTGGACGCGGGCAACCTGTCGAAGCAGGCCTTTCTGGATGGAAATGAACCGGTGGTCCTGCGCGGGCTTGTTGCGCATTGGCCCGAACTGGCGATGGACGATGCGGCACTGCTTGCATATTTGGGCGAGGCTTCGTCGGATACTCCCATGCCGTTCTACACGGCGCAGCCGGAGGCGCAGGGCCGGATCTTCTATAACGACACCATGACCGGCTTCAACTTTGAACGCCGCACGGGCCGCCTGCGTGACTGCTGCGAATGGCTTGCGGCGCATCGCCAGGAGCCGGATGCGGGCACTTTGTATGTCGGCTCCACCGCGGTAGATGGTTGGTTGCCGGGCTTTCGCGATTCCCATGAGCTGGAGTTGGGGCGGTCCGACGCGCTGTGCAGTCTATGGCTGGGCAACCGAACGCGCATTGCGGCGCACTACGATTTTCCGAGGAACCTGGCCTGCGTCCTTGCCGGTGAACGGCGCTTCACCCTCTTTCCGCCCGAGGCTGCGCTGGACCTGCACATCGGGCCGCTGGAACACACGCCGTCGGGCCAGCCCATTAGCCTCGTGGACTTCGCGAACGTCGATAGCTCGCGTTTTCCCCGTTTTGCCAACGCCCTGCAGCGTGCCATGGTAGCGGAGCTGGCTCCGGGGGACGCAATCTACATACCGGGCATGTGGTGGCACCATGTCGAAGCCCACTCCACGGTAAACCTGCTTGTGAACTACTGGTGGCGGGATAGCGCCCTCCATTTTGGTTCGCCGCAGATGGCGTTGCTGCACGCAGCGCTCGCCATCGGCCAGCTCGGTGATGAAGAGCGACAATCCTGGCACCCGCTGTTCGAAAAGCTCGTCTTTGAGCGGGACGCGACCGACTGGGCGCATCTTGATGCGGACCGCCGCGGTGTGATGGGCGTGGTTGGTGAGCGCGAGGCCGATGCACTACGCCGGCAGATTGCGCGGCAGCTCCGTTTGTAGGAAGAACGACAAAGCGAATCCAGACCTGGCGTAAGGGGAGGAGAGATGGACAATAAACTGGTGAAAAAAGTCGTCATTGCCGGGGGTGGGACCGCCGGCTGGATGGCGGCCGCGTCGCTCGCCAAGCTCCTGGGAAAGAATCTCGACATCACGCTGGTGGAATCCGACCTCATTCCGACCGTGGGGGTAGGGGAGGCGACGATTCCCACTTTGTTGACCCTGCACCAGCTTCTCGAAATCGACGAACAGGAATTTCTGCGTGAGGTGCAGGGCACCTTCAAGCTTGGGATTTCCTTCGAAAACTGGCGCGATGTTTCGAAGGACTACATCCATTCCTTCGGCTGGACGGGCAAAGACTGCTGGGCCGCGGGTTTCCAGCACTTCTGGCTCAAGGGCATGGAAGAGGGCATTGCGCTGCCCTTCGGCCAGTACTGCCCCGAGCTTGTGGCAGCTGAGCAAAATCGTTTCGCGGTGACACCGCGCGACGGTCTTAACTACGCCTACCATCTCGATGCCGGTCTGTACGCGAAATTCCTGCGGCGCATCGCCGAAGAGCACGGCGCTGTGCGCCAGGAAGGCACGATCGATCAGGTAATCCAGGACCCGGAAAGCGGCTTTATCCGGAAGCTCGTCCTTAAATCGGGTAGGGAGATCGAGGGCGATCTGTTCGTAGACTGTACGGGTTTCGCCGGCCTGCTAATTGAGAAGACTCTTCACGCTGGCTACGACGACTGGACCCACTGGTTGCCCTGCGATCGTGCCGTAGCCGTTCAGACCCGATCGGTGGGTGAGCCGGTACCTTACACCCGGTCCATAGCCCGGGATTCGGGATGGCAATGGCGAATCCCGCTCCAGCATCGGGTCGGCAACGGTCTGGTCTTCTGCAGTCAGTACTGGTCTGAGGACCAGGCCGTTGAAACCTTGCTCGACAACGTTCAGGGGGAAACCCTTACCGATCCCCGGGTGATCCGGTTCCGAACGGGACAGCGCCGCGAGCACTGGAAGAAAAACTGCGTCTCCCTTGGTCTTGCTAGCGGGTTTATCGAACCCCTGGAATCAACCAGCATCCACCTCATTCAGAGGGGCATCATCCGGCTCATGCAGATGTTTCCCTACGCGGGCATCCGCGAGCCCGATATCGTCGAGTTTAACGAACAGATGCAGCACGAGTGCGACAACGTTCGTGATTTCATCGTACTTCATTACCACGTCACCGAGCGCCGCGATACCGAGTTCTGGCGTCACTGCAGTTCCATGCGCGTCCCCGATTCACTCCAGCATCGCCTCGACCTGTTCCGCGAGTCCGGACGGGTTTTCAAGGTGCCAAACGAGCTGTTCGGCGAGAACTCCTGGATCCAGGTGATGCTCGGTCAGGGTCTGCGTCCTGAGCAGTATCACCCCATCGTTAATAATATGAAGGACGGTGAGCTGCACGCATTTCTCGGCGGCATACGCCGCGGTATCGAGAAGCGCGTCTCCCAGCTTCCGACCCATAAGAATTTCCTGGACTACTACTGTAGCGCCGAGGATGTGGCTTCCTCCGAGCAGAAAGCCGTGGCCTGAAAATGGGGTCAAAGCCCGAGAGCGTGAACGAGTCGATCCAGCATGCCCTGGGCCGCCTGCTGCACCATGAGTACTCCCGTCAGTTCTGGCTGCTGCAGATAGGCGGTTGGTTAGGGCTTTCCGTAGTGGGGTTCCTGAGCCTCAATCTCTGGTACAACCAGCCGGAGCTAGGTTACCTCGGACACACGCTGCTGCAGTCGGCTGTCGGCCTGCTTGTTTCCTGGCCCCTGCGGCCGATTTATCGAAGCGTCTGGTCCTGGTCGCCCGTGGCTCGCGTAGTCGCGATTGCGGTGTCCGTTCTGCTGGCATCGAGTATCTGGGCGTTTCTGCGCCTTGTGCTCTTCGAATACATGACTGGAGAGGCCGGTCTTATGTCTGACTTCGGCGGCTGGCTTTATCCGTCGATCTTCATTTTCTTGTGCTGGACCGCTCTGTATCACGGATTCAAGTACTACCGCCTCGCAGAGCTTGAGCACTCGGCGTTGCAGGACATGGCCGCGGCCAAGAATCGCGAAGCGTTCAAGGCGGCCCAGGCTCGCTCGTCTGCGCGCGAGGCCGAGCTGACCATGCTGCGTTATCAGCTCAATCCTCATTTTCTTTTCAATACACTAAACGCGCTGCAGAGTCTCGTCGCGTCCCGGCAAACGGAACGCGCCTCGCAGATGATCGCGTCCCTCAGCGACTTTCTGCGCTATTCGCTGTATACCGACACGCAGGATCCGGTAACGGTGGCCGAGGAGTTTCTCGCCATCGAGCGCTACCTTGAGATCGAGCAGGCGCGATTCCGGGACCGTTTGAGCGTGTCCATACAGATTTCACCGGAGGCGGCTCGCGAACTGATTCCAAGCATGCTGCTTCAGCCCCTGGTCGAGAACGCCATCAAGCACGCCGTATCCAAGAGCGAGGAACCCTCCCGCCTCAAGATAGCGGCCTTTTGTAGCGGACATGCTCTTGAACTTCAGGTCAGCGACTCCGGCGACGGTAGCGCGAGTGCGGATCCCATTGACGACACGGGCGTTGGGCTGCGGAACATACGCCAGCGGCTGGACGGTTCCTACGGCGCAGCGGCCAGTCTCCGGCACGAGCGCCGCGCCGATGGCGGCGTGACCGCTCGAATCTGCATACCGCTGCAGCGACAGCTGGCCTACGGCTGATGCTGCGCACCCTGGTCATAGACGACGAGCCGCTCGCGGTGGAGTTGATGAGCGGCCTGCTGGCGGGCGAGGCCGAGATAGAGGTCGTGACTACGGCTCGCAGTGGTCGGAAAGGCCTCGCGGCAATTCGCGAGCATGCGCCGGATCTAGTGTTCCTCGACGTTGAAATGCCCGGTCTCAACGGCTTCGATGTTGTCGCGCAGCTTCAGGAAGACGATCACATGCCCCTGATCGTCTTCGTTTCGGCTTTTGACAAGTACGCGCTGGAGGCCTTCGACGTCAACGCGGTGGACTACATACTGAAGCCCGTAGAGGAAAGGCGCCTCAGGCGAACGCTCAGCCGTGTTCGGGAGCGGCTCGTGCACCCGGATAAGGCGGCCCTGCTCAGGGCTATGGAGGCCGGCCGGGCCCGCTCGGGCGTCCCGGAATCTTCCCTGGGAGTGTCCCAGGGTAACGGTAGCGGGAGAGACGTGCCCGATCGCCTACCCGTACGCCAGGGAGACGCCGTGCAGCTGCTGCCCTTCGAAGACATCGATTGGGTGGATGCGGCGGGAGACTACATGTGCGTACACGCGGCCGGTGAAACGCATATTTTGCGATGCACAATGAAGGAACTGTCCGAACGGCTCGCATCGGGGACCTTCGCCCGCATTCATCGCTCCACGCTTGTAAACCTCCGCAAGATCGTCGGCATTACGCCCCTGACCAAGGGGGAGTGCACGCTTCATCTCGACTGTGATACGCGCCTCAAGGTAAGCCGAAACTATCGTTCCGCGATCCAGCATCTGCTGTCCTGACAGCAGCCTCTGGTCTTAGGGCGCCAACGCAAACCCACGCACTGTTTTCCCGTCAGTCTCGGCAGGGGTCCCATTCGTCGCGCTAGCACTGGGCACTCGCGCCTCACTGTGGCAGCGTGCCATGACCTACATGAGACAAGCGATCAAGGAGTCCTTCCGTGTCGCTGAAGGTGCAGCAGTCAGGGTCCAGCCGCCGATCGAGAACGTGGATCGCGAGAATTCAGCTTGTTGTTGCGTCGCTTGCTGGTCTCATTCTCAGTGTGGGTCTCTGTGCTTCCAGTCACAGCGCCCCGGGCGCCGCGGAGTTTTCCGAAACCGTGGTCTGGGCGAAGAACATCGGCGGCGACGCGCTGGCGACGCTTGCCGGGGAACTGTTTGAAGCGGATTCCTGCAGCGACGAGGCGCGCTGTCACCGCGCCGGAAACGTACGTCGTACCCAGGATCCGGACCTCCACGCCACCTACCGCAGCGGAGATCAGTGCTACTCGATTTCGCTGCCGAATGGCAGCTACGACCTCGTGTACTACTTTGTTGAGCCCGAAGGGCAGCCCCGGGCGCAGCGGGTCATGGACATCAGCATCGAGGATCGTCGTGTCCTCTCCAACTTGCGCGTTGCCGAGGCTGCGGCCGGTGAACCAAGAAATGCGGCGATCCGCGGCTTCCGCGATATTCGACTCGGCGATGGGCAGTTGGACACCTGCGTTGAGTCGCGGGTTGGACAGGCGGTGCTGAGCGGCCTTCTAGTCCGCAACTCCCGCTTTTCGGATGCGGGCTGGAATCTCGTCTGGGAGGACGATTTCAGTGACGTCGATGCCTTCGTCGATAACTGGACCGCCGAACAATGGGCACCCGGCCGCGTCAACAATGAAGTCCAGGCCTATACCACGGACCAAAAAAACGTCCGCATCGAGGATGGCGTGCTCATCCTGGAAGCCCATCGCACGGGACGCGATGCGCCTGCCTACAGTTCCGGACGCGTGCACAGCTGGGGGAATCGCTCCCTCCACTATGGCCGACTGGATATTCGGGCGAGGGTACCCGAGGGTAGGGGTGTATGGCCGGCGATATGGCTCATGCCCGAAGACCCTTATCGATATGCGACAAGCTGTTCGGCAGAGCTCGGAGCGGGTGAAGACGACGCTCCCTGCGACTCCTGGCCCAACTCCGGGGAAATCGATCTCATGGAGCACATCGGCCATGAACCCGATCTCGTCCACGGCACCGTTCACACCCGCGATTTTTATGCCGGTCTAGGCACGCAGGTTCAATCGACCATCGTGGTCCCCGACCTCGGCGAAACGTTCCACACCTATTCCCTGGTCTGGCGAGAAGGCGCACTTGCTATGTATGTCGACGGAGTTCGCTACTTCGCCTATTTCGATGAGGGACAGGGAGAAGGGCAGTGGCCCTTTGACCACGCCTTTCACATCGTCATGAATCTCGCCGTGGGCGGCAAATGGAGCGATTCTCACGGTCCCGTAGAAGAGTCGGCCTTCCCCCGGCGCCTCGAGATTGACTACGTGCGCATCTACGAGCCGGAGCCAGCGGAGCAGTCCACCGCCCGGGCTGAACAGGCCGCCACCGTTCCCTCAGGCGGCCGGCGCTAGCGTTCAGGAAGCGTTGAGACGCAGCCCGTGTCCTACCGGATACAGAGGGTCATAGCTTTCGTCGTCTATGTTCAACACCTGGCCCGCGCTTCGTGGCCACGAAAATGACAACGTGCCCTGAAACTCGTGGTCGCCGAACAGCATGTCAGCTACCCCGCCGCCCTCGGATCCCGGTAGCCAAGCGGCGACGAAAGCGGCCGAGCTGTCCAGTTCCTCATTCACTACGAGAGGTCGCCCGCTGACGAGAAGGGTTACGACCGGGATACCGCGAGAGACGATGTTGCGGATTGTTGCCAGATCTTCCGGGTGACTGACCCGGTGTTCGAGCGTGCTGCCGTAGGGTTCGAGGACTTTCATCTCACCGCGGATCATCGATCCTGCGTGGACGATCACCTCATCCCCAATGCGAACGTCGCCCAGACCCTCGGCGTAGGGGCGCTCGCCGATGACGACGACGGCAACGTCGTGCCGTTCCGGGTCCGCGTCCTCGCCCGTCGGTGACTCCGCCAGGGTCGCGGAGGGAGCGATATCGCGGATCGCCTCCCAGATCGAACAACCGCCTTCGATACCGGCGTTGTCCGTTTCACCCTGCCACGCCACGGTGAAGCCGCCGCACTGGTGTCCGCGATTGTCGGCGTTTTTGCCGGCGACAAACACGCGCGCTGACTTGGCCAGGGGCAGTACCTCGTCTTCATTTTTGAGGAGAACCTGGGTCTTGCGCACGGCCTCGCGAGCAAGGGCGCGATGAGCCGCGCCGCCGAATCTCTGGTCCAGTGAAAAAGCGCGAGCCGCCGGCGAGGGTTTCTCGAACAGGCCGAAGGCCGCTTTCACGCGCAGAATCCGGCGCACCGCATCATCGATGCGGTCCATGGGTACGGTTCCGCTTTGAACATGCTCGCGCAGATGATCGATGAAGGCCCGCCATTCCACGGAGACCATGAACATGTCCACGCCGGCGTTGACGCTCAGGGCAACGGCTTCGCCATAGTCCTTCGACAGGTAGTCGATACCGTCCCAGTCGGAAATGACAAAGCCGTCGAAGCCGAGCTCACCCTTGAGCACGTCCATGAGTAGAAAGCGATGTCCGTGGCATTTGTCGCCGTTCCAGCTGTTGAATGACGCCATCACCGTGAATACGCCGGCGTCGATGGCGGGGCGATAGGGGGCGATGTGCAGGCGGTCGAGTTCGGCGAAGGGCAGGGTAGTCTCCCCCTGATCGATGCCGTGCGTCGTGCCGCCGTCGCCTACCCAGTGCTTGGCGCAGGCGACCACACTGTCATCACCGCCGTCCCCCTGCATGCCCTCTACGAAGGCCGCCGCGTAGGCGGCTACCCGTGCCGGGTCTTCCGAGTAGCTTTCGTAGGTTCGACCCCAGTGGTGGTCTCGGGCCACGGCGAGCGTCGGAGCGAAGGTCCAGTCGACGCCGCTGGCGAGTATTTCGCGGCGGGTCGCGGTGGCGATCCGCCGGATCAGTTCGGGATCCCGCGCGCAGCCAAGGCCGACGTTGTGGGGGAAAATGGTCGCGCCGATGACGTTGTTATTGCCGTGGATTGCATCAATGCCATAGATCAGCGGGATGGGAACGCGATCCTCGCCCTCGGTCATCGAGGCCTGCCAATAGGCTTCGTTCATGCTCACCCAGTCCGGGGGCCGGTTTCCCCCGGGTGCGGATCCTCCACCGCTCAGCACGGAACCGATATGGAATTTTTCAACGTCCTCCGGCGAGCAGGCCATGCGCTCCGGTTGCGTCATCTGTCCGATCTTCTGGTCGAGCGTCATCTTCTCCAGAAGCGCTTCGACACGATGCGCGATTTCGGGGCTGGTAAGTTTCTGCTTCAGCACACTCATTGCTCCGCGGACCGAACTTCGAATTCAGTTTGCAGGGATGCTTCTGAGTCCCCGCCGATCCAGGCATGGAAGTGCCCGGGCTCAACCGTCCACTGCATGTTTCGATCGTAGAACGCGAGTTCATCAGTGTGCAGGCGGAAACTGATGCGCTGACGTTCTCCCGGGCGCAGGCGAATGCGCCGGAACGCCTTGAGCTCACGAACCGGGCGCGTGACGCTGCCGACAAGATCGCGTACGTAGAGCTGCACAACTTCCTCGCCCTCATGCATCCCGGTATTCAGCACATCGGCCGAGATGTCCGCGCACTCGCCGATGGCAATGTGATGATGCGACGTGGTGATCTTCACGTACTGGAATTGCGCGTAGGACAGGCCAAAACCGAAGGGGAACAGCGGTCGGAAGCCCGCGTCGAGGTGGAAGGAGGCCATGCCCAGAGAGGTCTGCGGTGCCTGGGCAGGTACGTCGTCTATATGCAGGCAGGTCTCATCGGTCGGTGGCCGGCCCGTGTTTTTCTGCGCGTAGTAAATTGGAATCTGACCTACGGCCCGCGGAAAACTGACCGGGAGTTTGCCCGAGGGCGATGCAAGGCCCAGCAACAGATCGGCTATCGCCGGCCCGCCCATGGTCCCCGGATGCCAGGCGTACAGCACCGCGTCAGCCAGGGGCATTACGCGTTCCAGGGTCAGCGGCCTACCGGCCATGATCACCACGATGACCGGCTTCCCCGCTGCGGCCACCGCTTCGAGCAACTGGAGTTGCTGGCCGGGTAAATCGATGTTGGCCCGCGAATGTGCTTCCCCACTCATGAACGATTCTTCGCCCAGGACCAGGATATTGACGTCGACTTCTGCGGCGACCTCTCTCACCTCGGCAAAGTTGTCGTTGCTGCCCGCGCGGGTTGTTTCGAGCCCCGCAAGTTCCCGAATGTCCACGGTGCGTCCAATCAGCTCGCGAAGCGCCGTGGCGACAGTTACGCTGTGTTGAGCTTCGCCGTCGAACACCCAGGTGCCCAGCTGCTCGTAGCCGTCATCAGCCAGGGGGCCAATCAGAGCAATAGATTCGAGGCGCGTCGCGGAGAGGGGCAGCGTACGCTGCTCGTTCTTCAGTAGAACGCAGCTCTGTGTGGCGAGCTCCTTTGCGACCTTCAGATGCTGGCGGCTGAGGAGTTCGGGCTGATCCTCTCGAGCGGTGTAGGGGTTTTCAAAGAGACCAAGCTCTATTTTGAGAGCCAGTATGCGTCCCACCATGCGGTCGATTTGTTCAAGGCTGATCACACCGCTGTGGACCATGTGCTCGAGGTGATCGCGGTAGGACGAACTCGCCATCTCCATATCGACTCCCGCGGTGGCGGCGGCATAGGCGGCCTCGGAGTCGTCGTGGGTAAAGCCATGCACGGACATTTCGACCACTGACTCCCAGTCGCTCACGACCATGCCGTTGTAGCGCCACTCCTGGCGGAGCACCTCGTCCAGGAGCCAGCTGTTTCCTGTGGCGGGTACGCCATCGATTTCGCAGAAGGCGGTCATGAACGTTGCAACCCCGGCCTCGGCCGCGGCCCGGAAGGGACGCAGGTAAACGTTCCTCAATTCATTCTCGGGTACGTTGGCCGTGTTGTAGTCTCGCCCGGACTCCGCGGCGCCGTAGGCTGCAAAGTGCTTGGCACAGGCGGCGATGGCGCCGGCCTCACTCAGGGCACTGCCCTGGAACCCGCGCACCATGGCAACGCCCATCGCGCTTCCGAGCAGCGGGTCTTCGCCGGGGGACTCGGCAATCCGTCCCCAGCGCGGGTCCCGGGACACGTCAATCATGGGGGCGAAGGTCCAATTGATGCCGCAAGTTGCAGCCTCGGCGGCGCTGACTCTCGCGGCCGCCTCGACGAGCTCCGTGTTCCAGGACGCGGCCTGCCCCAGGGGGATGGGAAAGATGGTCTTGAATCCGTGGATAACGTCGCGGCCGATGAGTAGCGGGATACCCAGGCGGCTCTCTTCGACGGCGATGTGCTGCAGCGCATTGATCGTGTCGAGATCCACCTCATTGAGGACAGAACCCACGCGGCCTGCACGGATCGCGTCGGCGATGTGATCGGGAACGTAGCCGCCGCCGGCCTGCAGCTGGCTCATTTGGCCGATCTTTTCATCGAGCCCCATCTGTGCGAGCAGACTGTCGACGCGATCCTGGCGCTGAGCGTCATCGTCCGAAATCGGCGATGGCATGGCGATGTTGGTCATTAACCTTTCCCCTGATGATCCCGCTGAACTGGCCCGGGCCGACACGCAATCCATACGACGCCGGGACGATCAATCTAAGGCCGAAACATATAGAGATGCACATCCCATGCAAGGGAATTCCGTTCAAGTGGATTTGACGTGAGGTGAACAGGAGTTTCGCGGTACCTGCCCCTCCTGTCCCGCCCGAAGTCCCCCTTGTCTCATATTCGTTGTGCAGCGAAGCTGCGGCTGTAGCTTGGCCTCGGGGGCCTGCGTGCTGCTCTCTTCCGTAGGAATAGGGCAGCGTACGCGACATACAATAACGATACGGGCGAGACTTCATGGAAACAGAGCCGCTTTCCGTGCGCGAAAAACTGGGCTACGGCCTCGGCGACACGGCGTCCAATTTTTTCTTCCAGGTTTTCAACCTGTTCCTGATGTACTACTACACGGATATCTTCGGTCTGGCTCCGGCGGCGGTGGGCGCCATGTTTCTGGTGACCAAGATCATCGACGCCGCGAGCGACCCGATCATGGGTCTCATCGCCGACCGCACCAACTCACGCTGGGGCAAGTACCGCCCCTACCTGCTCTGGGGAGCGATCCCCTATGGTGTCTGTGGCTATCTCATGTTTGCCGGCCCCGAACTCTCCGACACGGGAAAGCTGATCTATGCCTATGTGACCTACACCGCCATGATGCTGGCATATACGGTGGTGAATGTGCCGTACTCAGCGTTGATGGGCGTGATCTCGCCGTCGTCCATCGAGCGCACCAAGGTTGCCAGCTATCGCTTCATCTGCGCGTTTCTTGCCGGTTGGCTAATTGCGACCTTCGTGGGGCCGCTTAAGAACATGCTCGGTGGGGGCGATGAGGCGCAGGGCTTTCGTCTCACGATGGTCATCTTCGCCATCGCCTCCATCGCCCTTTTCTGGGTGACCTTCGCAACGACTCGCGAGCGCGTCAAGGTCAAGCCCCGCGAGAGTGATATCCGGCAGGATCTTCGGGCACTGCTGAGCAACGGTCCCTGGGCCGTGCTGTTCCTTTCCGCCATTGTCACGCTCATGAACATCGCCGTACGCAACGGCTCGCTGCTCTATTACTTCAAGTACTACGTCGGTGATGACGGCACGCCGCTCTTTCTTATCTTCGACAAGACGGCTGTCTTTCTGTCCCTCGGACTCATCTCCATGATCGGCGGCATTGTGCTCACCAAGTATCTCGTGGAGCACTTCGAGAAGCGCATGCTCATGATTACGCTCACCCTGCTCAACGCGGCTTCCATGGCGGCGTTCTATTTCATTCCGCCCGAAGACTACTGGATGATGGTGTTCGTGAACTGCCTGGGTTCTTTCGTCATCGGTCCCACCCCGGCGCTCGTGTGGTCCATGTACGCGGACTGTGCGGACTACGGCGAATGGAAAACAGGGCGGCGCATTACGGCTCTCGTGTTCTCCACGGTCCAATTCGCGCAGAAGATGGGTCTTGCCGTGGGAGCCGGTGTGCTCGGAATCGTACTCGGTGCCTTCGGCTTCGTGGCCAATGAGGTGCAGTCGGAAGGCTCGCTGCTGGGAATACGCCTGATGTTCAGCATCCTGCCCGCGGCGCTCGCGATCGCCGGCGCCGTGTTCATCCTCTTCTACCGAATTGATGCGCGCACCATCAGTCAGATGGAAGACGAGCTCGCAGCGCTGCATGAACCGGTTCCAGCCTGATGGATACGGGCCGCTCAGTCACCACGGCGGCAAGGGCGGCGGTCGGCACAGTTGTTCTTCTTCTGCTCCCGGGGGGCGTCACCGCCCAGAACGGGAGCGCGGCAAGCGGCGGGTCTGCCATTAGCTGGGAAACCGATTTCCTGGATGAGTTCGAGTTCCTAGACTCGGCGAACTGGCAGGACCAGCTCCTATGGGTCAACGAAGAGGATCAGTGCTACGTCCCGGGAGGCGCGCATAACACGCGGGAGGTCAGCGACGGAACGCTCAAGCTTCGGGTGATCGACCTCGGTGCCGTGCAGCCGTGTTCGAATGTCCACAAGTCGGGAGCCGTCCATCCTGGCTCCTCCTTTGTTGCGGCCCGGCTCGCGTCCAAGAATCGGCGAGAGTTTGTGGGAGGTCGCTGGACCGCCCGCCTGCGGGTGAAGAACAGCGGACAGCCGGGTATGTTCCCCGCGTGGTGGCTCCTGGGCGCCCAGAACAACGAGCCGCCGGTGCAGGAAGACGATGAATACGTATGCTGGCCGATGACCGGCTCCGGGGAAATCGATATCTTTGAGCACCATGGCGAGGGGGGTCCGGACCGCTATGCGGCGCGGATCATCGAAAGCGAAGGCTACTGCGGCGGCGGCGACTGGCAGGCCTCCATGCTCGTGCAGGAAGCACCGCTGGATCAGTTCCATGAATATGCCGTGGCCTGGATTGGCGAGAATCTCGTGTTTACGCTTGATGGCAATGAGGTGTATCGCCTGACTGGCCAGGCTGCGCTGCTGCCCGAGCCCATGTTTGCGGTACTCAATTTTGCCAAGATCAAGCCGGGGCCGATCACGTCGCCGTGGGTTATGGAGGTGGACTGGGTGAAGCACGAACGTATCCGGAGCCCGGCCGAGGCGGCGGATGTGGCGACGCCGATCCCTGCCTTGCAGCCCGGGAGGCGTCCTTGAACAAAGACTGGAACCTTGTGGCGGACATTGGCGGAACCAATGCGCGCTTCGCCCTGGAGGAGTCCGGTGACGAGGAACTGCGGTGCATTCGGACCTATTCCGTTTCCGATCATGGCAGTTTTTCCGAAGCCCTCGAGGAGTATCTCAATGAGGCGGCAGTCAACGGCCGGGGGCCCTTGCCCATGGCAGCCTGCCTCGGTGTTGCTTCCCCGGTCGATGCGAGCATCATCCAGTTCACCAACAGTCCCTGGTCCCTGGATCGCGAAGCGCTCTCCCTTCGCCTGGGTACGCCCGTGCACCTGATCAATGATTTCGCCGCTGTTGGTTACGGCGTCGCAGAACTCCGGAGCGAACACTGGTTTTCGCTGGGCGGTGGCGAGCCGGAGGCCGATCGCCCCATTGCCGTACTGGGAGCGGGCACCGGACTCGGTGTGTGTACGTTAATGCCGGTGAACGGGCGCTACCATGTCATTGAAGGCGAGGGCGGTCATGTAGACTTTGCGCCCGTCGACGCGCAGGAACTCGCTGTGCTGAACATCCTCATGGCGCGCTTTGGCCGCGTTTCGGTAGAGCGCATTCTGTCCGGCGCGGGAATCGTCAACGTTTATGAGTCCCTGGCGGAACTCGCGGGGCGCGATCCACTGCACAGCACCGCCGCGGGAATCACCGACGCCGCGCTCGAGGGTGTGGAGTCCCTGGCCGTCCGCAGTCTGGAGATGTTCTGCCGTATTCTCGGGTCCACCGCCGGCAATCTCGCTCTGACGCTGGGCGCCCGGGGTGGCGTGTACATCGCCGGGGGGATCGCACCGCGATTTAAGGATTTCCTGGCGCGGAGTGAGTTCCGCGCGCGCTTTGAGGCCAAGGGGCGCTTCTCGGCCTATCTGCGCGATATACCCGTGCGGCTGGTTATCCGCGAGAATCTCGGCCTTGAGGGAGCTGTCAGCCTGCTTCGCCAGCAGCAGCGAAGGCAGACCTCGGAAGCCCAGTCGGCTTAGGGCGCGGGCCGCCGCCGTCCCATGACTTAATCCATCGCTGATTTTCACGAAGGAAGCCTATGGCCACACTACATCCCACTATCGCGGCCGTGACTGCGCGGATCCGCGATCGCAGCAGCGACAGTCGCGACGGCTACCTGGAGCTCATGGATCGCAGTCGATCGCTGCGTCCGCAGCGGGCTGCGCTGTCCTGTGGCAATCTGGCTCACGGTTTTGCCGCCTGCGGTACCGAGGACAAGGATCGGCTGCGCCTGGTCGAGTCGGCGAACATCGGCATCGTCACGGCGTACAACGATATGCTGTCCGCCCACGAACCCTATGCGGCGTACCCGGACATCATCAAAGGGCACCTGCGTGCTATCGGCAGCACCGGTCAGGTCGCCGGGGGCGTGCCCGCCATGTGCGACGGTGTAACGCAGGGGCAGGTGGGCATGGAGCTTTCCCTCTTCAGTCGCGACAACATCGCCCAGTCCGCCGCCGTCGCCCTGTCCCATCACATGTTTGATGGCATCGTGGGTCTCGGGACCTGCGACAAGATCATTCCGGGCCTCGTGATTGGCATGCTGCGCTTCGGACATCTGCCCGGCATGTTCATTCCCGCAGGCCCCATGCCCTCAGGGCTGTCTAATCCCGAAAAATCTCGTGTGCGCCAGCTTTTCGCTGAAGGCAAGGCGGGCCGCGACGAACTGCTCGCCGCGGAGGCGGCGTCCTATCACAGCCCGGGGACCTGCACCTTCTACGGAACCGCGAACAGCAACCAGCTGCTCATGGAAGCGATGGGCCTGCAGCTTCCCGGCGGTTCCTTCGTGAATCCCGGGACACCGCTGCGCGATGAGCTCACTCGAGTAGGCTCGGAGCAGATTGCGCGAATCACGGCGCAAGCTCCCGACTATCGACCGCTCGCCTCGATCATCGATGAACGCTCATTTGTGAATGCCATCGTCGGGCTGCTGGCCTCCGGCGGTTCCACCAATCATTCCATTCACCTTATTGCTATGGCGCGATCGGCGGGGCTTATCATCAACTGGGATGACTTCTCTGAGCTATCCGCCGTTGTGCCGCTCCTCGCCCGCGTGTACCCGAATGGCACGGCCGACATAAACCACTTTCACGCCGCGGGCGGCACGGCGTTTCTGTTTGCTGAACTCATGAACGGTGGTCTCATGCACAGCGATGCGGGCACGGTCTGGGGTGCCAATTTCAGTGACTTTGCGCAGGAGCCCCGGCTGGACGACGGCAAACTCAAGTGGCATGCCGCCGTAAGCGAGAGTGCCGACGAGGACGTGCTGCGGCCTCTCGAGCGACCGTTTGATCCCGAGGGCGGGCTGCGGCTGCTCAGCGGTAATCTGGGCCGCAGTGTGATCAAGATATCAGCGGTCAAGGAGCAGCACCGGAAAGTGCGTGCACCTGCTGTGGTGGTCGACAGCCAGCAGGCCCTGGTGCAGCGCTTTGAAGCCGGAGACCTCGATCGAGACTGCATCGTGGTCGTTCGTTTCCAGGGTCCGCGCGCCAACGGTATGCCGGAACTGCACAAGCTTACGCCGCTCCTGGGCGTCTTACAGGACCGGGGGCATGCCGTGGCTCTGGTGACCGACGGCCGAATGTCTGGAGCCTCCGGGAAGGTACCTGCGGCGATCCATGTCTCGCCGGAAGCTCTGCTTGGCGGGCCTATCGGTCGCGTTCGCGAGGGTGACGTGCTTACCCTGGATGCCGAGGCGGGCACCCTGACTGTTGCTGTCGAAGCCGCGGAGCTCGATGCCCGGGAAGCCTGTGCCATGAGTGAAACGAATGATGCCGGAGTAGGGCGGGAGCTGTTCGAGCTGTTCCGGCGGGCGGTTTCAACACCGGAGGAGGGTGCCTGTGTCTTTTTCTGAAAATTCCGAGCTATTGGATGCAGGGGCGGTGCTGGCGCGGGCCCCGGTCGTGCCGGTAATTACGATCACGGATATCGGTCATGCGCTGCCCCTTGCAAAAGCGCTGGTTGCGGGGGGGCTCCCAGTCCTTGAGGTCACACTGCGCACGGCTCATGGTCTCGGCGCGATCGAAGCCATTGCGTCCGAGGTCCCGGGTGCGCTGGTGGGAGCGGGTACGGTGCGAAACGCGGATGAATTCACCGCCGCCGTCGATGCGGGAAGCCGCTTTGTTGTGTCCCCCGGCCTGACCGATAAGCTGCTGGCCCGGGCCGGCACGAGCCCTGTCCCTCTGGTACCTGGCGTCGCCACGGCGGGAGAACTGATGCGCGCACGCGAGGCGGGCTTGACGCATGTTAAGTTCTTCCCCGCTGAGGCCGCCGGCGGAGTGGCCGCGCTGCGCGCCCTGTGCGCACCGTTCCCGGATATGCGCTTCTGTCCGACGGGTGGTGTAAAGCTTTCCAATCTCGCCGACTACCTGGCCGTGGAAGCCGTGGTCACGGTCGGCGGGACCTGGATGACCCCGGCGGGATTGCTGGAAAGCGGTGACTGGAGCGCCGTGGAGCAACTCGCCCGGGAAGCGGCCGAGGCCGTCCGATGTCTTCGGACGGCACGCAAATGAACCTGATACTGCACGCCGAGGAGCGGTCATGCACCTGATGATCTTTGGAGCCCGCGGTGATCTGGCCGCAAGGAAGCTCTTCCCGGCACTGTATCACCTGCACAACTGCGATCTCCTGCCCGAGACGCTGCGGATCCATGCCCTGGCGCGGGAAGACCTGTCCCTCGACAGTTTTCTGGGAGACATCAAAGAGCGGGTCCGGCGCTACGTGGATGACACGCGCTGGTCCGAGGAGCAGTGGCAGGCCTACGCCGCCCGCTTCGCGTACCGGCGCCTAGACTTCAACCAGCCCGATGCCTTCGCCGAACTCGCCAGCGTGTTGTCGGAAAACGATCCGGCCCTTTTTTACCTGGCCACTCCGCCCGCGCTGTTTGGCCCGATCTGTGAGCATCTGGGGAGCGCCGGATGTCTCGGCGGCGATCGCCGCGTTCTGCTCGAGAAGCCCATCGGGCACGATCTGGCGAGTTGTCGCGCGGTAAACGACACCGTGGCGCGCTATTTCAGCGAAGACGCGACGTACCGGGTGGACCACTATCTCGGAAAGGAGACGGTACAGAACCTTCTCGTTCTGCGTTTTGGCAATCGTTTTATAAACACGCAGTGGGACCAGAGCTGCGTCGATCATGTACAGATCACCGTCGCCGAGCCTATCGGGATCGAGGGGCGCTGGTCCTACTACGACGGCGTCGGCCAGCTTCGCGACATGGTCCAGAACCACCTTATGCAGCTGCTGTGCCTGGTGGCCATGGAGCCGCCCAACTCGATGACCGCCGCGGGTATCCGCGACGAGAAAGTGAAAATCGTGCGCGCTCTGCGTCGCCTGAGTGCGGATATGGTCCGGGATCATGCGGTACGCGCGCAGTACACGCAGGGATGGATGCGCGGCGAATCCGTGCCCGGTTACCTGGAGGAGGAGGGCGGCAGAAGCTCCAGCGATACGGAAACCTTCGTCGCGCTCAAGGCCTTTATCGATAACTGGCGCTGGGCCGGCGTGCCGTTCTATCTGCGCACGGGAAAGCGCATGCCGGACAAGGTCACGGAGATCGTGATTACCTACAAGGCCCTGCCCCACAACATCTTCGCCGCCTCCGGGCGGGGAGATGCCCCCAATCGACTGGTGATTCGGCTGCAGCCCAACGAGGGCATCGAAATGCAGATGGTCTCGAAGCTGCACAGCCTGCGCAATCGCATGGCGCTTGAGACCCGCGATCTGAACCTGGATTTTCTCGATACCTCAAACCTCAATCGCATCCCCGACGCCTACGAGCGTCTGTTCCTGGACGCCATTAATGGCGATCAGTCGCTGTTCGTTGGTCGCGAGGAAATCGAAGAATCCTGGCGTTGGTGCGACGCGCTTATTGACGCCTGGCAGGAAGACGGGACCCCCCTGCAGCAGTACCAGGCCGGATCCTGGGGGCCGACCAAGGGCGAACTCCTGATTGAGAAGGACGGCCGGAGCTGGCATGTCTGATCCGGAACTGCTCGAGTTCCCCGACCGGGAAGCCTTGGATGTCAGGCTGGCCAGCGCTGTGGCGGATCAGCTTGCAGCGGGTATCGAGGCCCGCGGGTCGGCGAGCCTGGCGGTATCCGGTGGTTCCACGCCTCGAGGTGTGTTTGCGCAGCTGGCCCGGACCTCGATTTCCTGGGACGCGGTGTCGGTCACCCTTGTCGATGAGCGCTGGGTCAATCCGTCACACGCCGACAGCAACGAGCGCCTGACGCGAGAAAATCTTCTGACCGACAGCGCCGCCGCCGCGCGTTTCGTGCCGCTGTATGCCGAGGCGCCGCGGCCCGAGGATGCGCTGGGTGAGATCGCCGCGTCACTCGCGGTCTTCGACACCTTCGACAGCGTCATGCTGGGCATGGGGGCCGACGGTCACTTTGCATCGCTGTTTCCCGGCAGCGCATCGCTGAATGCCGGGCTCGACCTCGGCGGCAGCGAGGACTGCATTGCCGTAGATCCTCCCGCCGCACCGCATGCGCGTATGAGTCTGACCCTGCCGCGAATCATCAACACCCGGCAGCTTGTGCTGCATATCACCGGTGATGAGAAACGCGCCGTTCTAGAGCTGGCCCGGCGTCACATGGATCCGCAGCGGCTGCCCGTTGCGGCCGTGCTTGCGTTGAGTGCACCGCCGCTCGATATTTACTGGTCTCCCTGAGTCCTGGTTCCCGGCCAGCGCTGCTCAAAAATCCCAGCCCAGGCCCGTGGTGATACCCCAGTCAAACTCTCCGGCCTCGTCATCTACGGCCGAGCTGTCGTAACTGCTCCAGGCACTGATGTCCCAGTAAAAGTCACTGATGAATTCCCAACGCAAGGTCGCGTTGGTGTCGGCGCGCACGCGTCCGCTCTGCGATAGGGACGGGTAGATGTCCGCGCCGAGAATGAGATTGAGCTCCGGAGAATCGAAGCGCCAGCGAGAATAGCGGCCGGTGATCACCGCCTCTGCACTTTCCTGGCGATCGCCCATCAGGCTCCGTTCCTCGAGTCCCTGCACTCCCAGGCCCACAGTGAGTGTCTGGTGGTTGGTGTCCAGTATGTAGCGGCCGACGCCGGCGCCCAGCGTAACCCGGTAGTCGAGCCCGAGCTCATCGTTGGTTTCGTGGCCGCCGAAGAGGTTTCTGTAAATGGCCTTGCGATCGGTCCATACTTTTCTGGATACGGTCACCCGCGAGCTCCTTGTAGTCTCCTGATCCGTATCGGAAATCGTCAGGCGAGAGGTGATGGCGTTTTGCGCCCGTTCGTCTTCATAGGACACATTGGCCCGGAGTTCGGTTTGCGTAACACCGCTGGCCTTGGTGAAGGCGTAGTTGGCACTCAGATATACATCCAGGCGATCCGCGATGCTGTCTTCGATCGGACGCAGCTCAACAACATCCTCCCAGCTCAGATCGCGCTCACCAAACACATCCTTGAGGCGGACACTTCCAGCCACCCCGGCCTCCGCCAGACTGCCGAAGAAACGCTCCCCCGTGACCAGGCGCACCTCATAGTTGAAGTTGGAAGCCAGGCTCGCTATTTCTTTCCACTCGATCTTGATGGTCCCCATCGCGTCGGTGCCCAGCGACAGTCGCCCTGCCAGGAGTTGCAGGATTTCTCCGGTGATTCGGTCACCGTTGTAGAGGGTGATAACATCGCTTTTGCGATGCGCCTGCGCTGGCAGGGACAGGCCGAGTATCAGCGTCAACTGCAACACTAACCGCAGAACCCTGGAGAACAATCCGCATGCTGCCCCGGCGTGGAGCCAAGCTGGTGATTTGCCGACGAGTATCACGAGTGACTCCTATCTGATGACGTCGCTACTTTCAGACGCCCACGGCGCCACGGGCTGCCCTGCGCCCAGTGTAACCGGCACAGGCTGGCGCCCGATCAGGCGCTGGATCTGCGGAGCGGTGCTCACCGGCATCACCCTTGTCTGCGCGGGTCCAGTGCATGCCTTTTTGGATTCTGTCTCGCCGCGAGATATCGAAGCCGGCCGGGAAATCTATCTTGAGCTTCTGCAGGCCGCCCGGGCCGGACGGTGGGGAGAATTCGAAGAACTGCGGGATCGCCTTGGGGATTACCCTTTAGCGGGCTACGCCCACTACGAGCGCCTCAAGGCGCGACTGCGCACAACACCGGGCAGCGCCGCGCGGGACTTCATCGCCGAGCACGACCGCGATCCCCTGGGCCTGCGCTATCTCGATCACTATCTTTCGTCCGCTGGCAGGGACAGACGCTGGGGCGATTTCCTGACGGTTGCGACGCGCGAGCCCCGCAGCGAGCGCCTGCGCTGCTACTACGCCCGGGCCAAGCGCGGCCGGGGAGCGGAAGCTGAAGCCTGGGCCCTGGCGAGCCGTTTGTTTCTCTCCGGCACTTCGGTGCACAAAGCCTGTGATCCCCTGTTCCGTCTGTGGCGCGAAGCCGGTGGGCTGAATGACGATCTGATCTGGAACCGCGCTCGCCTGGCCTTCGGCGCCCGGCAGGGAGGGCTGCTGCGCTACGTGGCTTCTCTCGGTGGACCGGCCGCGCCGCTGGAAGCGCTGCGTCGGGTCTACCGTGAACCGCATCGCGTGACTCCCCTGATTGCTGCGCTTGAGCAGCCCTATCGAGGTCAGGTGCTTACCCTGGGACTCGAGCGCCTGGCGCGCCAGTCGCCTCAGCATGCGCTGCGCCAGTATCAGGCGCAGCCCTACGAGGAGTTGAACGTGACCCAGCGTGCGCGCATCGAAGCCGCGATCGCGCGCCGCGCTTTGATCGAGCGCGAAACTCCCGTGCGCCCCTGGATAGATGAGCAGCTGCCGCGCTGGGGCGACGACAAACTTACGGTGCTGCGGCTGCGCTGGGCGCTTGCGGAAAGCGATTGGGGCGCTATCGAAGAGTTTACGGCGCTTCTCCGTTCCCCGGTGGAAGGCGCCTGGCGCTACTGGAGCGCGCGCTCGCTCCAGGAGCGCGGTCGTGACGACGAGGCCTTTGAGCGCTTTCGCGAGCTCGCCCTGGAACGCAGCTATTACGGGTTTCTGAGCGCGGACTACCTCGATCTTCCCTACAGCTTCAATGATGCCCGCGTTGCCGAACCCGATGCAGACCTCCTGGCCGCGCTCCCGGAGGTGACTAAAGACGCCGTCTGGCGCGTCCATGAACTCAAGGTGATCGATCGGGAGCGACTGGCTCACGCGGAGTGGACTTATCTGATCCAAAGAAGCGACCGCGAGGCCCAGCTGCTTCTCGCCAGCTTCGCCGCGAGCGAAGGCTGGTACCGGCTAGCGATTGACGCGGCGAACGCTGGAGAAGCGAGGGATGCCCTGGCCCTGCGTTTTCCGCTGGCCTACCGGGAAGCGTTTGAGGAGCGGGCCGCTCTGCGTCAGCTCCCCGTCAGCGAACTCATGGCGATTGCGCGACGCGAGAGTGCGTTCTTCGCCAACGCCCGTTCTCCGGTCGGCGCCCGCGGTCTCATGCAACTCATGCCGGCGACGGGAATCGCGGTGGCACGACGCTCCGGTCTGCGACTGGATGCCAATCAGCTCTACAGCGTCAATCACAATCTGGACCTGGGCAGTGCCTACTACCGGGAACTCCTCGACCTTTTCGACGGCAACCGTGCGTTTGCCCTGGCCGCCTACAACGCGGGTCCCAACCGGGTTCAGCGCTGGGCCGAAAGCGGCCTCCCGGTCGATGCCTGGATCGAAACCATTCCCTTCCGGGAAACGCGCGAGTACGTAAAGGCCGTTCTGGCCTACAGCGTGGTCTTTGACTATCGTCTCGGCCGCGACGCCCAGCTCATGACCGCCGCGGAGGCCCATGTCGGCTGGTGATGCGCCGCTCCTGAGCATCATCGTCCCGGTGCTCAATGAAGCCTCGCACATCGATGAGTTCCTCACCCGGCTGCGCGATGCCTTTCCGGCCGCCCAGCTGTTGCTGGTCGATGGAGGCAGTGCGGACGACACTGTCAGCCAAGTCCTGCGCTGCGCTGTGCCCGTGCTCCTGGGCGAGTCTGGGCGAGCCCGGCAGATGAACCTGGGTGCGGCGGCGTCGCGGGGCGAGTGGCTTCTCTTTCTCCACGCCGATTGCTTCCCTGAGTTTTCCGAGCTGGAAATCCAGCCCCTGCTGAATCACGAGACCCGCGCCCGCGCCGATGGCTGGACATTTTTCAATGTGAAACTGCGCGGGCAGAGTGGGCTGCTGAGTGTCATCGCCTGGTTCATGAATCATCGTTCGCGCCTCACACGGGTTGCCACGGGAGATCAAGGTCTGTTGATTAGACGCACGCTGTTCGAAAGACTCGAAGGCTTCGCCTCGATCCCGCTGATGGAGGATGTGGAGTTGAGCAAGCGTCTGCGACGGATTGCGGCACCGCTGGACACTAAGCTCCGCATCAGTGCCTCGGGTCGACGCTGGGACGAGCAGGGCGCCCTGCGCACGATCCTGCGCATGTGGGGCCTGCGCCTCGCCTACTGGCTGGGCGTGTCTCCCTACCGGCTTTGGCATCACTACTACGGAAGACGCGCCCTGGGTGAACAGCGAGCGGCGCTGGCGCATGAGTGAGGAGGCGCGAGGGCCGCGTCTGCTTCAGCAGTTCGCACGCCTGCCGGTACCGGGCCGGGTAAAAACGCGCCTGGCCCGCTCGATCGGAGCGGCCGCCGCCTGTGCCGTGCACGAGGAATTGTTAGTGCTTACGGCGCGTACCCTTCTTGATGCGGCGTTAGCGCCGGTGGAGCTGTGGCTGGATGAAGGCGGGACGCACGGCTTGCTCGAGCCCCTGATACTCGCCGGAATGCGCGGACCGTTCGAGCAGATCGGGCAAGACCTTGGGGAGCGTATGCATCGGTCGCTCGTTAACGGCCTACTGCGCTACGAGAGGGTTGTGCTGGTGGGAAGTGACTGCCCGGGACTTGACGAGGCTTATCTTCGCGCCGCGTTCGACGCTCTTGACGCGGCCGACGCGGTCATCGGGCCGGCGGAGGACGGGGGCTATGTACTGATCGGGGCACGGCGAAACTGCGCGTCGTTGTTTGCCGACATTCCCTGGGGCACGGAGGAGGTGCTGGAGCGCAGCCGCGCCGCCGCTGATATCGCGGAACTGGACCTGGCCCTGCTGGCGCCGCGCTACGATATCGACGTAGAGGCCGACCTGCTCCGCTGGCGCTCAGGGCAGGGAAAAGAGTCAGGCGCTCAAAGCGCGTGATGTGACGGCCGCGGCGTTGCGCGGCGAGCGCTCCCAGGATGTCGCCGAACGCGTCCGGCAGAGGAGCAGCCAGGCAATGGCCGTGCAGTAGCTGAGATTGGTCTGCAATTCGTTATCCGGATTGCTGAGAAACGCTCTCTGACTGGCCAGGCCGCGCACCCGGGAGGCGACGTCGGGACGGTAGGCCAGATAGCGATCCCAGAGATCGCGATGGTCCGAAGCGGTAATACGAAACAGGCCCAGGCCCTGGCCCCGGCGTGAGAACAGGCCGACGTCACTATCGCGCAGGACTGCGTCAAGCAGTTCAGCCTCTCCCTCTTCGGTCCATTCTCCCAGGTACTCCAGGGTGGGCCGTATGACCTGCTCGCGCAGGTGATCTGCTGTGATGTACATGTAGCAGGCTCCTCGCAGGAATCTGGTCGGGCCGTTCTGCGACAGCCTCACACCGGTTAGCTTGCTAAAGCACGACTGTTCAACGAACAGCACAACGCCATTCTTAGCGTCCTCGGCGGTTCTGTCAACGTAAAATCAAGGATTTAGGCGTGTTTTTTTACCTACTTGCTGATAATCACACTCGGATTGAATAGGAATCAGGGCGTGATAGCTGCAAAACTGATCAAAAAATAACCTGACTGATCAAAATATGATCAGTATGCCCGCGCTTACCCTCCGGCCAGTTTTACGGTGAAGCCCTCGCCTTCGAGGTAGGCCTTCAGCGCGGTCCGCTGGTCGCCCTGGATCTCGATATCGCGATTCTTCACGGCTCCGCCCACGCCACAGCGCTGTTTCATAGCTTTTGCCATTGTTTTCAGTGCGGCGGCATCTCCCGGAATTCCGGTGATAACAGTGACCGCTTTACCCCCGCGACCCTTGCTCTCCCTCCGCAGGCGAACGATGCCATCACCGGCCGCGGCTTGCGCGTTCTGAAGCATGCGGCATCGACAGTCGACCTTGACCTGGCCACATTCCGGGCACAGACGCCCCCGGTCCGTGCTGTACACCCGCCGGCTGCTGCCTCGTGAGTTGCTTCCCATATTCATTGCCCCCTCCGTCGGCGGCAGTGTAGTGTACGCCGCACTTTCCCTCGGCCCGGAGCCCACGACAGCTCAGTGACAAATCCCGCGACGCCCCGCGTTCCCGGTGCTCCGGTAAGCGCGCTCGACGAAAGAAAAGGCGAGGTCAGCCCGGACGTGACCGCCCAGCTCGCCGAGGCGAGCGAGCGCCTTGCTGCATTGGAAGCCGAGCTGGCATTTCAAACCGATACCTGCCGTGAACTCAGCGATGCGCTGGCGACGCAGCAGCTCGATATGCTGACGCTTCAACGACAGGTGCGCTACTTGAGCGAGCAACTCGTCGCTTTGCGCGAGCGCGACCGCCGGAACGGCACAGAAGCGCCGGACGACGAAAAACCGCCACACTACTAAGCATGGTTTCTGATTCACCCTTTACACCCTACGCGCGAACACCCCACCACTGCCGCGCCGGAGCGTTAGTGATATGCGCCTGAGTGCCTTCGGCGAAAAGTTTGCCGCGAGCAGCGGCATCAGCGCGCTCATGGACGACCTCGGAACGGCGCTCGGTGAGAATCCGGATCTGCTCTTTATGGGGGGAGGCAACCCGGGGCGCGTCGAAGCCGCCGAGTCCTACTTCACCGATCGCCTTCGGACCTGCCTGGGGAGCGACGAGCGTCGCCACCAGCTTCTTGGGATCTATCAGGCTCCTCAGGGAGATCGAAGCCTGCGCGGGGAGCTCGCGGCCTACCTGAAGAGGGAGTTCGGCTGGAACCTGGGCCCGGAACACATCGCGATAGCGAACGGGAGCCAGTCGGCGTTTTTCGTACTCTACAATCTCTTTGCCGGACAAATGAGCGACGGAAGCCGGCGCCGGGTTCATCTGCCTCTGAGTCCGGAATATGTCGGCTATGCCGATATCGGACTTGGCGAAGATTTCTTCTCGGCGACACGACCTCAGATCGAGCGCCTCGATGCCCAGCGCTTCCGCTACCACATCGACTTTTCGGCGCTGCAGCTGGATCAGCGCGTTGCGGCCCTGTGTCTGTCCCGTCCCTGCAATCCCACGGGCAACGTGGCCGCGGACGAGGAGATCAGGCATCTCGCCGTGCTTGCCCGGGATCGCGATGTGCCGCTGATCATCGACGGCGCCTATGGGCTTCCTTTCCCCAACCTGATCTACCGGGATGCCAGTCCCTACTGGGACGAGAACACCATACTCATGCTGAGCCTCTCCAAGCTCGGCCTCCCAGGCGTGAGAACGGGGATTATCGTTGCGCATCCCGATATCACCGCGTCATTTGCGCGGGCGAACACGGTGATCAGCCTTGCCTGCGGTACCCTCGGTCCCCAGCTGCTGCGAGGCAGCCTCGATGATGGGTCCCTACCCAGGCTCTGTCGGGATGGCCTCCGGCCCTACTACCAGGAGCGGCGCGGGCGTGCCCTGGAAGTGATCGATTCGCAGCGCGGTGATCTGCCGCTGTGGGTGCACGCCGCGGACGGCGCGTTCTTCCTCTGGCTGTGGTGCGAGGATCTGCCCATCGACAGCATCGAACTCTATCGCCGCCTCAAGGATCGGGGTGTGATCGTGCTTCCGGGCAATGACTTCTTTATCGGCACAGGCCGGGACTGGTCGCATCGACGCGAGTGCCTGCGACTTTCCTACGCCGGCGATATGGCCACTATTGAGAAGGGCCTGACAACGGTCATTGATGAAATCCGGGCGGTCTACGAGGCCGCCTGACTCCAAACCAACCCATGGAGCTAATCATGAGAAAAACCCTGGGAATCCTTGGTCTCGCCGCCACGGGACTGCTTCCGCAGCCTGGAGCTGCGGAGCCTGCAAACCTCGAGTGGCTTAACGAGCACTACGAACAGACCGCGAGCACGGCCCGGGCGCTCTGGGAATACGCGGAAGTCGGCTACCAGGAGACGCGCAGCAGCGCACTGCTTCAGGATCAGCTAGCGCGGGCCGGCTTCGAAGTCGAGGCCGGCGTGGCCGGAATTCCCACGGCCTTCGTTGCCAGCTACGGCTCCGGCGGCCCGGTCCTGGGCATCCTCGGGGAGTTCGACGCGCTGCCGGGCATCACCCAGGACTCGGTAGCTCAGCGCTCGCTGCTCACGGAGAAGAAGGCCGGACACGCCTGTGGCCACAACCTCTTCGGCGCGGGCTCGGCGGCGGCTGCCATGGCCATCGCCGCCTGGCTCGACGAAACCGGAACACCCGGTACGATCCGTTTCTACGGTACGCCTGCCGAGGAGGGCGGCAGCGGGAAGGTGTACATGGTGCGGGCGGGCCTGTTCAACGATGTCGACTTCGCGCTGCATTGGCATCCGGCCGATCGCAATTCGGCCGGAGCGACGACGACGCTGGCCAACCGCTCCGCGAAGTTCCGCTTTACCGGTGTGTCTGCCCACGCCGCGGGCAATCCCGATCGGGGACGCTCGGCCCTGGACGGTGTCGAGGCCATGAACCACATGGTGAACCTGATGCGCGAGCACGTGCCCCAGGAAACGAGGATTCACTATGTAATCACCGCCGGTGGCAACGCGCCGAACGTGGTGCCCGACTACGCGGAAGTCTTCTACTACCTGCGTCACCCCGAGGCGCAGACGGTGCGGCGGATCTGGGAGCGCCTTGAGGAAGCGGCGCGCGGCGCTGCCCTTGGCACCGGGACGGAGGTCGAGACCGAGATCATCCACGGCAACCACCCTCTTCTCGTCAATGAAACGCTTGCGCGGATGATGGATGAGACACTGCGCGATATGGGGGGGATCGACTACAGCGCCGAAGAGGAGCGCTTTGCCCGCGAGATCTACGCAAGCTTCGACCGCCCCGGTTTGCCGCTGGGAAGCGAAAAAGAGATTCAACCCTTCAGCGTTGGCCTGGGCTTCGGTTCCACGGATGTTGGCGATGTCTCCATCGCCGTGCCCACCGTCGGTCTGCTTACGGCGACCTTCGTTCCTGGAACAGCCGGACACAGCTGGCAGGCGATCGCCGCCGGGGGGACCTCCATCGGCTTCAAGGGCGCGGATCTAGCCGCCCGCACCCTCAGCTCGGCCGCCATTCGCCTCTATACCGACCCGGACTTGCGCGATGCCGCCCGCGCCGAGTTTCGCCAGCGCCGCGGTGAAGACTTCGTCTACGAGGCGATGCTGGGCGATCGCGATCCGCCGCTCGACTACCGTAACTAGCGAGCACAAACTGCTCGCGCAACTGCACAACCTTGCGGGCAAACGCAGGCGTCGACGCTTATTCCATGACGGCGGCACGCACCCGGGATACAGGCCCCGAGGCCTGTAGCGGCAACAATAACGAAAAGTGAGATCAAACCATGACCCATCCCGAACGCCGGGACAGCGCCGAACAGGCTGAGTACCGCGCCCACTGCCGCGACTGGCTGGCGGCACACCATCCTGGCGAACCGCCGGTGCGGCTGCCGACGTCGGCGCTGGAAATCATGACCGACCAGCAGATGGACTATCTGCGCGCGTGGCAGGGAGCGGCCTACGCGGCGGGGCTGGTGGGCTGCGACTATCCGGAGGCATTTGGCGGGGGTGGGCGGAGTGACTGTCAGCGCATCGCCAATGAAGAAATGCTCGCGGCGAGGACTCCCTATTTCCCCAACATCATCGGGCTGGGTATGGCGGCGCCGACCGTACTGCACCATGGCAGTGAAGAACTCAAAGCCCGGCTGCTGCCACGGCTGTTCTCCGGTGAAGATATCTGGTGCCAGGGTTTTAGCGAGCCCGGTGCCGGTTCCGATCTCGCCAGCGTGCAGACCTTCGCGGAGCGTCGCGGTGACAAATGGGTGATCAATGGACACAAGGTGTGGACGAGTCTGGCGCACTTTGCGGAATGGATGATCCTGCTCCTGCGCACGGACAAGGGGCATAAATACGAGGGCTTATCCTATTTCGTCGTTCCCATCGCCGCTGCCCTTGGGAGAGGAGTCACCGTCAGACCGTTGATCAAGATGACCGGTGAAACCGGTTTCAACGAGGTTCTCTTCGAAGACCTCGAGGTGGATGACAGCTACCGCCTCGACGAACTTGGCAAGGGTTGGCAGGTGGCCATGACGACGCTGCTCTTTGAGCGCGGTGCCGGTGATCTCGTAACCCCCCGTTCGGGAGGCCTGAAAAGCAGCAGCGCGCACACGACCAGCGCCCGCGCGGTCATGGATCTCGCCCAGCGCACCGCGCGTGGGAAGGGCCTGGCATCTGAAGATCCACTCCTAAGGGATCGCATGGTGCGTCAGGCTATCCGCGAGGAAGCGCTGAAGGAGCACCAGCGCCGCGCCAGAGTGCCCGCCCTGATCGACCACCCAATGCGCCTGCCGCTGCAGAACAAGCTACTGGCCTCGGAGCTCGCGCAGGATACGGCCGCTCTCGCACTCGACGTGGCCGGGCCTGCGGCTGGACTTTACCTCGGGGATGAGCATGCGCCGGCGGGCGGGCAGTGGCCCCTCGCTTACATGAATTCCTACGGCATCACGATAGCGGCGGGGACCAGTGAGGTTCAGCGCAACATCCTCGGGGAGCGCGTCCTCGGCCTCGCCAAGTCCAAGTAGGACTCGAATAACGAACGCTGGGAGCACGTGCCATGACACAGCCTCGCAACTATGGCTTTGAAGAGGAAGCCGGCATGCTCAAGGATGCGGCGCGCCGCTTCTTTGGTGAGCGTCTTCCCGTGGATCGCCTCCACGGGCTGGTGGCCACGGACTACGATCCTGAAGGCGTGGCACCGCTGCGCTGGGATCCGGCGATCTGGGATGAGATGGTGGATCTCGGCTGGACTTCCCTGGCTGTACCCGAAGATGCGGGGGGACTGGCCATGCCCTGGGTTGCGGTGGCGGGTCTGGTCGAGGAGGCCGGTCGTGCAGCGCTGCCGGCGCCGCTGCTGACAACCTTGCAGACGACGGCGCTGTTGCGTCACCTCGGGCCATCGGCCACCTCGGCGCTGGAAGAGATCGCGGGCGGCGTCGCGGCCACCGTAGTCTGCCTCAATGCCGGCGGTTGCCCGGGCCCCGGATCCCTCCGAGCCAGCGACGGGCGCCTCGATGGTGAGGCCTGGTTCGTCCAGGACGCCGGCAAGTGTTCGCGCTTCCTGGTGCTGGCTGCGGAAGAAGACGGAGCCTGGGGGCTCTATTGGACCTCAGCAGACGCCGCGGGCGTTACGATTCATAGTGACGCTATCGTCGATCTCACCCGCGACCAGGCCCGGGTGCAGTTTTCAGCCACACCGGCCGAACGTCTTGCCGGGGATGGCCTGCAGCTGTGGCGAGCGGCTGAGCCGGAGCTATGGACACTGCTCAGTGCCGATATGGTCGGCGCCGCCGAATGGCAGCTGCAAACGACCGTTGAATACGCCCAGCAGCGCAAACAGTTCGACCGCCCACTGGGCTTTTTCCAGGCGGTAAAGCACCAGCTCGTGGACGTGATGGTGGCTATCGACGAGAGCAAATCCCTGGTCTACAGCGCGGCCTGCGCCCTGGATCATGAACCCGAGCGGCGCCGCGAGCTGGCCCTGATGGCAAAGGCCTCAGCCTCGGAAACGGCGGGCTTCGCCTCGGGGCGATCCGTGCAGTGCCATGGCGGCATCGGCTTCACCTGGGAGTGCTATGTTCAGCTTTACTTCAAACGGCAGGAACACAGCCGTCGGCTGTTTGGCGATGCCGCAACGCACCGCGCTGAGATCGCCCGCATCCTGATTGATCGGGACGCTGCCTGAATCAGCGGTACCTGTGCAGCACCACGGCCACGGCCAGAGCGGTCAGGCCAATGACGTCGACAGTGACGATTTTGCGAATCGACTCGTTGACAACGCCTGAATGCCCTGCAAGCACCAGGAAGCTGAGCATACTTGTCCCGGCCATCACGAACGCCGCAATCCGATATTCCGGCCGTGCCAGCGATACAAGGACGAAGGCGCCCATAATGCCGAACAGTATGGCCCGATGCCTGAGTAGCAGCACAATCGAATCGGAAGGCAAGGCGATTCCGTAGGCGCTAGCCAGCTGGGAAGCGCCGAGCGCACCGACGACGGGCAATGCATTGACGATTCCAACCAGCGCAATACATCCAAGGTAGATCGACTGGGTCGCACTCATGCCTCGGCGCTCGCACTGAAGAAGTGTCGCGTTTCCTCATCCGAGGGGTAAAACGCTTCGATGCGCAACTCATCGGTGGTGATGTCCTGGGGCGTACCGAAGGTGCTGAGTACGGTGAAAAGGGACAGGCGCAGACCGTCTATATCGAGCTCCAGGGGAATTACCGGAAGCAGTGGGTCCTGCTGCGAGCGCAGCGCGGGTAGATCGCCCGCATTTCGCAGCAGAGCCTCGATGTGCGCGATGACGCCCGGATCTCCCGATGCCAGCGCCTCGCTGCGCAGGCGCTGTACGAACAGGGGCAGCGCGGTCTCTACGTTGCGAATGTAGCGGCGCAAACCCTGGGGAGCCAGCGTGGCGGCGGCGAGATTGAACGGCGTATGGCCGGCCCCGACCTCGACGGAGCCCTCGCTGAGCCCGATGAGCATCTCCGCCGCCGGGTTTCCCATCACCCAGTTCCACTTGCGATCGACAACCAGGGCAGGGTAGGGATGATGGTGCTCGAGGACTCGGCTGAGGGCCTCCCGTATCGGCGCCATATGTGGCTCATCGAGAGTTGACTCGCGGTACAGCGGTGCAAAGCCCGCGGCGTTCAATAGCGTGTTTCGTTCGCGCAGGGGGATTTCCAAAGCCTCGGCCAGGCGCACGACCATCTCGCGGCTCGGTTTACTGCGTCCCGTTTCCAGCCAGCTGAGGTGGCGCTGCGATATCGCGGCGGTTTCCGCGAGTTGGAGCTGGGACAGGTGGCGCGTCCGGCGCCACTGCCTGCAGAGAGTGGGGAAGTGTGCACCCGCGACGGTCATGACCTGCCTCTCGATGGCGTCCGCGCCAGCCGCAGACTGTGAATGCATTTTCGGTGACGCGTCTGAGCGAATTCAATGACCACCCGGGTCATTGAGTCAATGACGGGTCAGGGCCATCGTGAACGCACTGCCGAAGATACGGCTTCACCTGAGAGGATTATCGATGTCGCGCCGCTTGATCTCGTTCGTTTTTCTGCCGCCGTTTCTGGCTCTCACGACCTGGGCCCTGCTCAACGGCGGCATCATGGGAATCTTGAACACGTACCAGACACCCGGAGGCGCACAGGTTTTTGCGGATCTCGTCATCTCGCTGATTCTGCTGCTGACGTTTCTAGTGCCCCATGCCCGGGCAAACGGCCGCAATCCGTGGATATGGGTAGGGCTGACCCTTTGTCTGGGGTCGATAGCGCCTCTGCTGTACTTCGCCACGGGCGCCGTTGGGGAAGCGTCGCGCGAAGGATTGCGCAGCCCCTGAGTACATCCCAAGCGCATCTCTCAGATCCTGTGCGGATTACAGCGCCCGCGGTGTGCCGCGGGCGTAATTTTTCTACGGTCGGGAGCCTTTGTTCAGGCTGCGAACCGCTGTCAGGCCGCGGCGCTGTTTCCCGCTTCGTAGCTTTCCAGGAACGACATCAGCTCGGAGCGTTCCGCGCCGTTGTCCTTCTCACGCGTGCGCGAAAGCAGGTGCGTGGTGCGGGGTTCGCGATCCAGGAACAGCTTGCCGCTCAGTTCCCCGGCTTCGGTCGCGGCCGCCAGCCATACGATGGTATCCGCGCCTTCCGCCGGCGTTCGCAGGATGCGCCGTGTGACGCGATGAAACCCCGGCAGGGAGCTTTCGACACCGGGTGTGTCGGCCCAGCCCGGGTGCATGGCGTTGACCGCGATGCCGTCGCTTGCCCATTCCCGCGCCCATTCCTCCGTGACTACCATGAGGGCGCGTTTGCAACGCGCGTAGGCCACAGCACCGGAGTAAGCTTCGGGGCGCGCCTGAAGTCGCTTCACCGACAGGGGCTGGCTGTACATACCGCCGGAGAGCACGTTGATCACGCGGCCCTCGGCTTCGCGGAGCAGGGGGTGCAGCGCCCGCGTCAGTCGCCAGGGGCTGAGCAGGAGAAGGGCGAAGCTTTGCTCGAGCCCTTCGTTCGTTTCCCCCCATTCCGTGAACAGGGCGCCGGCATTGTTCACCAGTACATCGATGGGCTGCCCCTCGCGCAGCAGCGATGCGGCAAGACGATCAACATCGGCGAGCAGCGAGAGGTCGGCGATTTCGTAGCGGATGTCGCTGTTGCCGCTCTCTTCCCGGAGTTCGGCCGCAACCGCTTTCGCCTTGTCTTCGTTGCGCATGACAAGAACGAGGTCGGCTCCCTTCGCAGCGAGACTACGCGCGGTGGCGAGCCCCAGGCCCGAGCTTGCCCCGGTTACGATGACGCGCTTGCCCTGCAGCGACGCGCTGATCGGCTTGAAGTGTCGTTGCCCGAGGCGATAACCCAGTTTGCTGAACATCGCGAGTCCGGGCCACACCAGCTGGTCGGCGCGGCGGCTGATGCCCGATGTGGCGGGGACGGCGTAGTCGTCGGCCAGCGCTTCCCGCAGGCCCGCCACGGCGATGCGCCCCATGCTGCGCATGCCCGGAGTCAGTGCCCCTTCGAGCGTGGCCAGCGCTCCCTTGAACTCAAACTCCGCGCGGTAGTCGATGGCGCAGCCGTCGCCGTCGGGCTCGAAGCTGATGATGTCCACGCCACTGAACAGCCAGCAGTCCGCGGCGAGAGTGATGCGTCGCGGACTGGCGAATTCCGTCACCACGTAGTCCACGAGCACTGAGCCGACCGGCAGTTTGCAGCGAACCTTGAAGCGAGTCCCCTCGGCGATGGGCCCGGGAGTGGGTTTGACCGCCTCGAAGGCGGTGGCGTCCCACTCCGCCGCGCTGCGAAAATCGGCGACGTAGCTGAAGGCCTCTTCAATGGGGCGTTCAACGTGTATGCGTTCGTCCAGGGTAATCATGGTAGTGGCATTGTTGCGTTTGTGCCGCTGTCTACGCCGCGCTGCGGCAGTCAGTTCACCGCTGAACTCAGGAATTGGAGGAGCGTTTCCGCAGCCTTAACACTGGCGCCCAAAACGGCAGTAATCGTCGCTCAGTCTTCGTCCCAGACGCGACGCAGGGGTTCACCAAAATCGTCGTAGATGACACGGCGTCGGGCCCGTCGGCCGCGGGACCGCATGGCGGGTTTACGCTTTTTGCGCATGGCTTCCCGGCGGGCTTCCAAGCGCGCCACGACGTCGCCCAGGGGCGTTCGCGGATCCGCGGGCTCCGAAAAGAGAGGACGGGATGGAGGCGGGCGTGTACCGGGTTCCCAGGCGCTCTGACCGCTGGGCACCTGGTTCACCTCGCCACCCCGGCGCAGGTATTGCTCGGTAGCCGCTTCGAGTTCGCGGCGCAGCGTCGCCTTGCCCCGGGCCGCGGTGCTCTCGGGACCTCGAGGCGGAGGCGCACGCCGACGGGAACCACGGTCTGTGCTCATGGTTTTCGCAGAGGTTGTGGGAATTTCGTTCTCATCGCAGTACCGCCTCCGAGGACATCCGCCCATTCTAGCGATTGCGCGAACGATATGCCGGTGGTTCCGGGGTAGTCCGATCTGGGATAATCGCGGCCCTGGCACTGCTTTGGACTCTTTCTATGCTCTGGTTGCTTTTCTGCATCGCGGCTTTCGTGGTGTTCTCCTATGTCGTGCTCCGGGGGGAAAATCTGGCCTATCTCGATCGTCCCGTGCCGCGCCACCCGGCGCGCATGCCCGGCGCCGGGATGCGCTCGGTGCTCAAGGAGCTTTCGGATTTCGCCGGTCAGTCGCACGGCTGGGGGCGGGAGCGCATCAGAAACATACGGCGGTTCATGGACCAAATGGCGGAAGGTCGCGACTACGAAGCGAGTTTTCGCCCGCTGGACAGCCATGAGGTGCGTGGGGAATGGGTGCTTGCTCCCGGCCACAGCAGCTCCCGGCGCTTGCTGTACATTCACGGCGGCGCCTTCTTTGCCGGCAGTCCGCTGAGCCATCGCCGAATCACCGATCGCCTCGCGCGCTTGACGGGCTGCGCCGTGTTCTCCGTCGATTACCGATTGATGCCTGAGCACCCTCGCATTGCGGGTATAGAGGACTGTCGCCAGGCCTATCGCTGGATCCTGGACAACGGCCCGGACGGGCCAGAAGCCGCTTCCTACCTTATTGTGGCCGGTGATTCGGCCGGGGGGAATCTGTGCCTGTCCCTGCTGGGCTGGGTCCGCGATGCAGGACTGCGCCAGGCCAACGCGGGCATCGCGCTCTCGCCCGCGACGGACGGAGCCCTGGACGCGCCAAGCCTGCGCGAGAATGTGGAGACTGACGCGATGCTGGGTCCGGCCTTTGGCACCCTGGCGCGCATGCCCAAGATTCTGCTGCTGTGGTACACCCTGATTACGACTCGCATGCGCCCCACCGATCCGCGCATCTCACCCCTGCGCGGCTCCCTCGCCGGTCTCCCACCTATCCTGATCCAGGCGAGCGACAGTGAAATGCTCCTGGACGACGCGCGACGTTATGCCGCCAAGGCGCGTGCCGCCGAATCACCGGTAGTGTTGCAGACCTGGCCGGATATGATTCACGTCTGGCAAATGTTTACGACTGAGCTGCCTGAGGCCGAAGAGGCCTACGCCAAAATTGGCGAGTTCCTCGACGGACTGGAGACCGAGGAGGATTCGGCGGCCGCATGAACGCCCTGCGCTCATCGATTGTCTTTTTCTGGATGGTGCTGAGCATCATCCCCCTCGGTACGGGCCTGATCTTAAGCAGTATCGTGCTGGAGTCCGCTGCGCTCTGGCGCTGGTTCGCGGGGCCCTGGGTACGCGGCGTGATCGGCGCGGCGCGCTGGATCGGAGGCGTGGATTACCGTGTCCGCGGGCGCGAGCATTTACCCGATGCCGCTGACATGCAGCGCGTAGTCCTGGTGTCCAAGCATCAATCAACCTGGGAGACGTTTTTTCTTCCAGGTCACATGCCCCACAACCTCGCCTTCGTATTCAAGCGTGAGCTGCTGCGTATCCCCGTATTTGGCTGGTGTATGGGCCGTCTCGACATGGTGCCGATTGATCGCAGCAAACGCTCCGAGGCCTGGAACCGGGTCGCTTCGCTGGGCGTGGAGCTGATGGATCGCGGCAAGTGGATCATCATGTTTCCCGAGGGTACGCGGAGCGAGCGGGGTAGTAAGGGCTCTTATAAATCGGGCGCAAGTCGCCTCGCCATCGCGACCGACGCAGTGCTCATACCGGTGGCTGTGAGCTCCGGCAAGTGCTGGCCCCGGCGTTCGTTCTGGTTTATTCCCGGGCGCATCGATGTGTCTATCGGCCCTCCCATAAAGCCCGATGGTCGAAGCGCCGATGAACTCATGCGCGCTGTGGAAGACTGGATTGAAACCGAAATGCGGGACCTTGATCCGGACGCCTATAGCGATCAGGAAAGCAGCGAGCTGACGGGCGGGGCCTCGTGCTCGCAGCCGGCACAGGCAGCGGCTGCGCCTGCCGAGGGTGACGAGGCTGCCAAGAAGTCCCAGTCAGACAGCGCGGCGGTCGATGTCTGAAGTCGTGGCGCCACCGCGCAGCGCCCTGCTGATCAGTAACATCATGCGTTGTCCTCCGGGAACTCCCTTCTTTCTGCCTGGCCAGAAGATCTTGGCCGGGGTCCTCGAATTGGTCCTCGAAATGATGCTCGATTTTTCTCCCCGGTTTGATTCAGGGCGATGAGGATGTCGGGGTGATCCCACTGGAACGAGACGACTGCATCACCGAACGCTGCCTAGATTCGCTGACCGGCGACGCCGACCGGCAACACAGGAAAACAAGACCCAGAGGAGACACAGCATGGCCCTTCAGGAAAGAGAAATTGACTATGTCATCGACGGTGCCACTCACGCGGGCCTGTTGGTCTGGGACGATAGCGTCGCGGGGCCGCGGCCCGGCGTCCTCGTGTCCCACGCATGGGCCGGTCGCAGCCAGTTCGAAGACGACAAGGCCCGTTGGCTCGCAGAGCGGGGTTACGCGGGCTTTGCTCTGGACATGTATGGCAAGGGCGTGCGCGGGAGTTCCACGGAGGAAAACTCGGCGTTGATGTCGCCGTTCATGGAAGATCGCGGCAAGCTCCTGCGCCATGTCAATGCCGCACTGGACACGGTGCGCGAGCAGCAGGAAGTAGCCAGTGGTGACTGTGCGGGTATGGGCTTCTGCTTCGGTGGTCTGTGTATGCTGGATCTGGCGCGCAGCGGTGCGCAGGTTGCTGGCGTCGTGTCCGTTCACGGCCTTCTCACGCCTCCTTCCAATGCTCCCGCGTCTTCCGTGCACGCACGCGTGCTGTGCTTGCACGGCTACGATGATCCGATGGCACCACCGCAGAGCATGCTCGATCTCGCGAACGAGATGACCGCGGCGGGCGCGGACTGGCAGCTGCACGCCTATGGCGGGACGATGCATGCGTTCACCAGTCCGGCGGCCAATGATCCGGATTTCGGCACGGTGTACAGCGCCAGCGCGGACGCGCGAGCGCATGCCGCGATCGAGGGGTTTCTTGCCGAGTGCTTTTCCCAGGGAGCTCCGGACACTATTGCGTAGCTAGGGCGCTTTGCCGCCGCGGGAGTGGGACGGATCTTGGACGCAGACAGACAGCCGATCATCGTAGGCACGGGCCAGGCCACCTGGCGGGACGGGGACCCCACCCGTACACCCGTCGACGCTATGCAGGTGGTGGCGAGTCTCGCTCTGGAGAACGGAGGCGAGTCGCTGCGTTCCGCCATCGATGCGATGGTCCACGTGCCGTTCATCATGGATCAGGTACCCGAGCTGGCCAAGGCGATGCCGAGAAATCCAGGCGAGACGGTCGGGCAGCGTCTCGGAATAAACGCGGTCCAGTTCACCGCCGACGTGGGCGGTAATCTTCCCCAGGAGCTGGTCAACGAGTTTGCCGCCAGGCTTGTGCGCGGCAGTAACGACGCAGTGCTCATCGCGGGGGTGGAGCTCCTGAGTACTTTCCTGGGGGAAGTCCGTTCGGGTGCCGGCATGCCCGCGTGGGAATCAGGCGCCCAGGGCAGCGTGGAATGCATCACCGACACGCCGGCGATGACCACAGCCACGGAGCAGGCTCACGGACTATTTGAGCCGATCCACGCGTACCCGCTGTTCGAGTCCGCAATCCGACACGCCCGGGGGCTTTCCGCGGAACAGCAGGCGCTGCAGCTGGGAACGCTGATCGCGAACATGAGCGACGTTGCTGCTGCTAACCCGCTTGCCTGGAAGCGGGACCGTCTGACTCCGGAGCAGGTACTCAGTACGGAACACGGGAACCGCATGATCTGCACCCCGTACACCAAGGTGATGAATTCGGTCATCGCGGTAGACCAGGCCGCGGCGCTGGTGCTTACCACAGTCGGCAAAGCGAAGGCGCTGGGTATCGACCGTGAGCATTGGGTTTACCTTCGGGGTGCGGCGAGCGCGCATGACCGTTGGTTCATTAGTGAGCGGGTGAACCTTCATGCTTCGCCAGCCCTTGCCGCGGCGGCACAGGAGGCGCTGCGGCAAGCGGAAATGGGACTGGACGAGCTCCAGTTCTTTGACCTCTACAGCTGCTTTCCCTCCGCGGTCGAAGTGGCCTGCGATGCACTGGGGCTGAACCCGGATGATCCTCGGGGTTTGACGGTGACCGGCGGCATGTCACTCTTCGGTGGTCCCGGAAACAACTATAGCCTGCACGCCATCGCAACGATGGTCGATCTGCTGTGCGAAGGCAGCGCCGGTGCCGGACTCGTCAGTGCTAACGGCGGCTATCTCACCAAGCACTCCGTTGGCGTGTACTCACGGACCGCGAGCTCTACACCCTGGGCACCGCGCGAGAACCAGGACTTGCAGCAGCGCGTTGCTATGGAGCCCTTTCTGGAACTCGCTGAGTCAGGCGATGGCGATCTGGTGATCGATGCCCACACCGTTCGCTTCGATCGCGCGGGACCCAGAGAAGGCATCCTGCTTGGGCGTCTTGGCGATGGGCGCCGCTGTGTCGCGACAACAGAAAATGCCGCTACCATTGATGCGTTCCTGGTTCGTGACTGCGTCGGCGAGACCGGAGCCGTGAGTCATCGCGACGGTGTTAACTATTTCGAATTCTGATCGATCCTCTGCGAGCCTTTATAAAAATTTGATCGAGCGCAACGCATAACCGGGAGCGCGTCCGTAGAGTCCAGATTTAAAGCTGTACTCAAATAAGAAAAGGAGATGTGCGGTGTTAAAGGCTCCTGTTTCAATCCCGAATTCTTTTTCCAAGCTCTCGCGCACGCGCAACCGTGCGCTTACAGCCACGGTTGCCCTGGGCGCCGGGCTGCTTGGCGCTCCCGTGCTTGGCCAACAGACCTTTGACCTGGGTCCCTTCGAGGCAAAGCTGATATCCCGGGTGTCCGTGGGCGCGAGCTGGCGGACGCAGGACCCGTCGTCCCGCGTGGTTACTCCAGGAAATACTCAGGGGGAAGGCCGGGCATCATCGCCCACAGCCGATGACGGCAATCTCAATTACGAGAAGGGCGATATGTACTCGCTGCTGTTTCGCGGGCTTCACGACCTGGACCTGAATGCGGGCAACTGGGGGTTCTTTACCCGCGTTAAATGGTGGTACGACTACGAGCAGGCCAACGGCGACGTCCGCCACGGACACGCGGCGAATGACTATGCCGCCGGTGAAGAGCTCGATATGTCTGACTTCCAGGATCTCGCCCAGGACAAAGGCATTGAATTCCTGGATTACTACGTCTGGGGTGAGTTCAGTCTCGGGGAAATGCCGCTGGAGCTGCGCGCCGGAGACATGGTGCTCAACTGGGGCGAAAACCTGTTCATCCAGAACGGCGTCAACGTCGTGAGTCCCTTCGACGTAACGGCACTGCGGCGACCGGGATCGGAGATACGCGAGGCATTGCTTCCGGTCGGAATGGTCTACGCCAACCTTGGGCTTACCTACAATCTGTCCGTAGAGGGCTTCTACCAGTACGACTGGGATCGCTCGATCATCGACGAGTGCGGTACCTATTGGAGCGCCGCCGATCCCTATGGCGGCGGCTGCGACTACCTGACGATTTCTCCAACGCTGCCCGACGCTCTGCAGGTAAATCCGCTACCTCCGCCCTTGCCGCCCAAGTCGCGTATCGACCGCGCTCCCGACCGGGAAGCCAGCGACTCGGGGCAGTGGGGCATCTCCGCGCGCTACTTCGCTGAATCGCTGAACGCTACCGAATTCGGTTTCTATTACCTAAACCTTCACAGTCGCACTCCGATCTTCAGCGCGATCAATACCGAAGTTGGACTGGGGCAGCCCATCCTCAATCCCGCGGTCGATCCGAACTATTTCTTCGAGTTTCCCGAGGATATCGAAGTCTTCGGGCTGAGCTTCAACACCAACGTCGGGGACTGGGCCTGGGCCGGGGAGTTCACCTACCGACCCGACTTTCCCCTGCAGATCAATACCGTTGATTTTCTTCAGGCTCTGGCCCTCGGTGTCGTGGCGGAATGGTCGCCGATACTGCCGAGGAGTCTGGCGGCAGGTCCCGGCGGCGTGGTTCATGGCTATGACAATGTGGAGTACACCCAGTTTCAGACCTCGGTGATCAAGTTCTTCGAGCAGGTCTGGGGCGCGGATCGTATTTCCCTCGCGGCCGAGGTGGGTGCCGTATGGCTGAGTGGAATGGACAGCGCCGTCAACTATGGCCGCTCCCCGGCCTACGGAGCGAATACCTTTGAACCCTTCAATAGCCAGCTTCCGCCGCTGCCGGGGCTGCCGCCCATAACCGGCGCTCCCATCAGCTGCAATAGCCACCCCTATGAGCCTCTCGGTGTCATTCCCAATCCCAACCCCGAGTACTGCGAAGACGAAGGCTTCACCACAGACTTTTCCTGGGGCTATCGACTGCGCGTAGCGGCCAATTACAACAGCGCGATCGCCGGTATCAACCTGACTCCCAACGTCGCCTGGTCGCATGATGTATCGGGCTATTCGCCGGCGCCGAACTTCATCGAAGACCGCATGGCGCTGAGCATGGGCGTGATCGCCGACTATCTGAACGTGTACCAGGCGGAACTTTCCTACACGTCGTTCTTCGGCGCCGACTACAACGAGCTTCAGGATCGGGACTTTATCTCGCTGAGCTTCTCGGTCGCCTTCTGATGCGCAACGGAGTACTTCCTATGCAAAAAAGAACTGTGTCATTGTGCTGCGCGGCGCTCATCGGTATCGCGTCCATCCCGTCCCTGGCGGCGATATCGGAGGCGGAGGCGGAACGCCTTGGCGGTCCCGAGCTTACTCCAGTCGGGGCCGAGCGAGCGGGCAATGCCGATGGGACCATTCCTCCCTGGGAGGGGGGCGTCAGCGAATACCCCGCCGGCTACAGCGTCGGGGACCGCCTGCTTGATCCCTATGCCGACGATGAGCCTCTGTTCACGATCACCGCGGAGAACGTCGACGACTACGCCGACAAGCTGTCACCGGGCCAGGTCGCCATGTTCCGGCGCTATCCCGATACCTATCGCATGCGCATTTTCCCGACCCGGCGCAGCGCCCGCTTGCCAGACACTGAATATCCCCGGGTGAAGGAGTCCGCGGTCACCACGGAGCTTGCGGAAGGCGGAAACGGCCTGTTGAACTTTAAGTACGGTCTGCCCTTTCCCATTCCTTCAAGCGGCGTTGAGGTGATCTGGAATCACATCGCCCGCTACCGCAACGAATCAGGCCTGAAGCGCCGCTACACACAAATTCCCGTGCAGGCCAACGGGAACTTTGCGCCGGTGCTGTTCGAAGATGAGTCGATTCCGGCGAGCCGACTGCCCGATAACGAATACCCCAATCGGCTGTTCGTGTTCATTCAGCGCGTGCTCGCTCCGGCGCGTCTGGAGGGGGATGTGCTTCTGGTTCACGAGAATATTGATCAGGTCAAGGAACCGCGGAAGGCCTGGCTCTATAACGCCGGCCAGCGCCGCGTGCGTCTGGCGCCAAACATCGCCTACGACGGTCCCGGCACGGCGGCGGACGGTCTGAGGACCGCAGATGATCTGGATATGTTCAACGGCTCTCCGGACCGCTATGACTGGACGCTTGTGGGTAAGAAGGAAATGTACATTCCCTACAACAGCTACGACCTGCGCCGCGGCGATCTCAAGTACAAGGACATGGTCAAGGCCGGTCACATGAATCCCGACTATCTGCGCTACGAGCTTCACCGGGTCTGGGTCGTGGACTCAACGCTTAAGGAAGGCGCGCGGCACATTTACGCGCGACGCACGTTCTACCTCGATGAAGACAGCTGGCAGCTGTCCCTTATCGATCACTACGACGGTCGGGGCGAACTATGGAAGGTGAAGGAGGGGCATTTCATCATGCACTACCAGGTGGCGGTGCCCTGGCTGGCTGCGGAGTCACTTCATGACCTGATTTCGGGTCGCTACATTGTGATAGGCCTCGACAACGAGGAGTCGGGCTACCAGTACGACTTCGACTACAAGGGAAGGTTTCAGGACTTCACACCCGCGGCGCTGCGCCGCGCGGGTCGGCGCTAGGGCGTGGCGTCTCGAACACCTGGCTGGCGGGTCGTCTTTGGCGGCGCGCTGGTAAGTACGCTGCTCACCCTGGGTGCGGTGGCGCAGGACGATGATCTGGTTTTCCGGGACGCGCCGAAAGTCCTGGTTCCGGGCAAGCAGCTGCTGTTGGACATAACGCGCGCAGGCTCCCGTCTGGTCGCCGTTGGCGCCTCGGGTCTGGTGATCTACTCCGACGACAGTGGCTCAAGCTGGATCCAGGCGAGCGTGCCGGTGAGTGCCACGCTCACATCGGTCGATTTCGTTGATGAGCAAAAGGGCTGGGCCGTCGGTCACGCCGGGGTGATCCTGCACAGCGCCGATGGCGGCGAGAGTTGGATACTGCAGCACGACGGGCGGGACAGCAGTCAAGCCCTGCTCGAATTTGCCGGAGCCCGGAGGGCCGCGCTTGAAGAGCAGCTCGATGTCCTGGATGCGAGCGAGGAGGGCGCCGATAGCGACGCTCGTTACGATGTCGAATATGCCCTTGAAGATGCAATATTTCTCGAGGAAGACGCGCAGACGGCGATCGAGACGGGCCCCGCCGACCCGCTCCTCGATGTGCGCTTTGTAGACGCGAATCGCGGTTTCGCGGCAGGCGCCTATGGCGCATTTCTACGCACCGTGGACGGAGGGAACAGCTGGGTGCTGGAGATCGATGGCCTGGATAATCCCGACCGCTTTCACTACTACAGCATACTGCCCACGACCAAGCAGGGACTCTTCCTTATCGGTGAGGCGGGCCTCCTGTTCCGCTCCGTCGACGGAGGCGAAGTGTTCAGCCGCTACGACGGTGTCTACGACGGCAGCCTGTTTGGCGCCGTTGAGTCCAGGGGCCGGGTGCTTGCCTTCGGCCTTCGCGGCAACCAGTTCCGCTACAACCTGGAAGGCGACGACTGGACGGCGCTCGATGAGTCCACGGGCTACAGTCTTTACGGGGGCACCGTTCTTGACGACGGGCGTTTGCTGCTGCTCGGTGCGAACGGCGCGCTGACGGAACGAACGCCCGACGGCCTCGATACCCAATTGCTCCATCCGTCGCGCGCGACACTGGTCGCCGCCGCGACCGCTGCCGACGGACGTGTGTGGCTGGTCGGGATGGCGGGGCTTGTGAATCTGGCGGAGGCGAAGCAGCCGTGAGTTCGGCAGAAGAACTTGATCTTTGCACGGCTGACGGACGCCTGCGCCCGTTCCTGGGGGGGCTGGTATTTCGTCTGCGCCTTCCGTTGCTGCTGCTGTTCGCCGTGGTGACGGTGTTCTTCGGCTGGCAGATGTCGATGCTCCGCCCCGATGCAAGCTTCGAAAAAATGATCCCGGTCTCGCATCCCTACATACAGAATTTTTTGCGCAGCCGGGACGATCTGAAAGGACTGGGTAACGCCGTACGCATCATCGTTGCGACCAATGAGGGCGATATTTTTACGGCCGAGTTCCAGGACCTGCTCCGGCAAATCACCGACGAAGTCTTCTACGTCAACGGCGTGGACCGCGCCGGTCTCCAGTCCCTGTGGACGCCGAACGTACGCTGGCAGGAGGTGACGGAGGAGGGCTTTGTCGGTGGCGCCGTGATTCCCGATGACTATGACGGCACGCCCAGAACTCTGGAAAGCCTGCGCACCAATACGCTCAAGTCCGGACAGATCGGCCGTCTCGTTGCGAACGATTTCAAATCCGCGATCATCGTTGCGCCGCTCACAGAAACGGACCCCACCACCGGGGAACGGCTCGATTACACGAAGTTTGCCGCCGATCTCGAGAGTCTTGTGCGCGACAAGTATCAGAGCGACAGCATCTCAATACGTATCACCGGGTTTGCCAAACTGATCGGCGATCTCATCGACGGCGCACTGCTGGTCGGACTCTTCTTCCTGGTGGCCTTTGCCATAACGGCGGTGCTCCTGTTCGTTTACACCCGCTGCCCCTGGCTGACGGCGGTTTCGCTGCTGTGTTCGAGCGTTGCCGTTGTTTGGCAGATGGGACTGCTGAACGTCATGGGTATGGGGCTGGATCCCTATTCGATGCTGGTGCCCTTTCTGGTGTTCGCCGTGGGCATCAGCCATTCGGTGCAGATCGTCAATCGTTTCGCGCACTTCGTATTCCATCGCGTTAGCCGCGTCGATGCGGCGCGACTGACCTTTGTGCGCCTGTGCAAGCCAGGTTTCATTGCGCTTCTGAGCGACGGCGTAGGCTTCCTCACCCTTAGCGTGATCGACATACCGGTCATTCGGGAGCTGGCCATCATCGCCAGCACGGGCATTGCCGTTCTCGTACTCACCAACCTTTTGCTTCTGCCCCTCATCCTTTCCTTTATCGGAATCTCCATAAGCTGCCTCACCTATCGCACGGTGAAAGACGAGAGCAATTACCGTCACTGGGAATTGGTCAGCGCGACAACCGAACGTGGTCCGGCTGTGACGATCATCCTTGTTTGTATCGGATTGTTCGCGCTCGGCCTCTGGTACGGACAGCGCCAGCAGATCGGCGACCTCGATCCCGGGGCTCCGGAGCTGCGCGCGGATTCGCAGTACAACCGCGACATTGCGTTCCTCACTGAGAATTACTCGACGAGCACCGATGTTTTCGTGGTCATGGCCAGAACGGGGGAGCAGCAGTGCGGCAGCTATCCGTTTATTGCCGGGGTTGATCGGTTTCAAACCGAGATGCGCTCCGTGCCGGGGGTGCAATCCGGGTTGTCCCTGGTCGATGTATCGAAATACGTGATTCAGGGGATGAACGAAGGCAGCCCCAAGTGGCACGACATCAGCCGCAACCAGTTCATCCTGAACAACTCCCTGAGTCGGGCTCCGAGCAATCTACGCAACACCGACTGCTCCATGGCACCGGTGATTTTGTTTCTTGAAGACCACAAGGCCGAAACTCTCCAGGGCGTAGTCAACAGCGCGGAGAGTCTTGCGGAACGCTGGGGCGATGAGAACCTGAGCTTCGAACTGGCGGCGGGGAACGCCGGTGTAGAAGCGGCAACTAACATTGTCATCGAGGAAGCGCAGACGCGTATGCTGATCTGGGTCTACGGTGTGGTTACCTTGCTTTGCCTGATCAACTTCCGAAGTCTGCGTACAACGATCTGCATCATCGTCCCGCTGGCGCTGACTTCGGTGCTCGCCCAGGCCCTCATGGCAGCGATCGGCATCGGTGTGAAGGTCGCCACGCTACCGGTGATCGCCCTCGGCGTCGGCATCGGCGTGGACTACGGGATCTATATCTACAGCGCGCTGCTGGATCACCTACGCCGTGGCGCTCCGAGCCTGCGGACGGCTTATTTCGAAGCGCTGAAAACGAGCGGCACGGCGGTGGCCTTTACGGGTCTGACCCTTGCCATAGGCGTTGGCACCTGGATCTTCTCTCCCATCAAGTTCCAGGCGGACATGGGATTGATGCTTACCTTCATGTTCTTCTGGAACATGCTCGGTGCGTTGTTCTTCCTGCCGGCTCTTGCCTGGCTTCTGTCTCCCCGCAAAACTTTCGCCGAGCCGGAGCCGGAAGCCGCCCCCGCGTAGCGCTAGTCGATGGTTTCGAAGCGATTCGCTTCGAGGTTTTTCACCACGTTGTCGATGTCGAACAGTCGGCCGTTCATGGCGATGTAGACACCGGGCTGCGCCGCCTGCAGGGCCCCGATGGCGCAGCCGATATTGAAGATCGCGTCGGAGCTTTTGAACGCGGCGGGCTGCAGGGCCCCGGTCAGGACAATAGTTTTAGCGGGAATCCCTGCAAGCGCCTTTCCCGTGGCTACCATGCCGTCGGTACCGTGGGTTATGAGTACCCGCGGTTCGGCGCAGTGCTCGACACGCTCACGAATAAGCGCCCGATCGGCGTCGTCCAGATCCAGGCTGTCCTTGCGCAGAGCCGACTCCACGGTGTACGGGAAGTTCACGCCCATGCTCGCGAGAAGATCCCCGATCACCGGCTCTCCAACCTGATAGTCGCTTTTGGCGTCGAAGTAGATCTTATCGATCGTGCCGCCAGTCGTGATGATGTGCAGATTCATGGGATCCCGGAACGTCGCAGAGGCCGGCAAATCCTGCAACATGGGCGAGGTCCTGTCGAGGACTGTGCTTTCGCGCATGGTGTACCCAGGGCTGACCGGGTGTCGCGGCCCCGATGCGCAAGTTGCCTTCGCGACGTCCATCCGCCGCGCCTTATAATCCACGCTCGCCCACGCAGGTCTGCCCATGAGCCTCTACGAGAATTACCTTCTTCCCCACCTCATCAACTGCGCCTGTGGCACGCGTCCGGTCATGAAGCAAAGAGAAAAGGTCGTACCGCAGGCGCGGGGCACGGTGCTCGAGGTCGGTATCGGCACGGGCTTGAATCTCGCGTACTACGACCCCGGTCGCGTCGATCGCATTATCGGGCTGGACCCCTCGCAGCGATCCTGGAAACTTGCCGCAAAACGCATGGCGAGCCTGTCCATTCCGCTGGAGTTCATTGGCCTGTCTGGCGAAGACATACCCCTCGACGACGCGAGCGTGGACAGCATCGTGATCACCTTCAGCCTGTGTACGATTCCCGAGCCCCTGAGGGCCCTTAAGAGCATGCGGCGTGTTCTGCGCCGCGATGGGGCGTTTCTGTTCTGCGAGCATGGTCTTGCACCGGATCCCGAGGTCGTGCGCTGGCAGAATCGCCTTAATGGCTTCTGGGGAACGATTGCGGGTGGCTGTCATCTGAATCGCGACATCACCGGGCTCCTCCATGAGGGAGGATTTCAGATCGACACTTTGCATAGTCGTTATCTGCCGGGCACCCCAAGGTTTGCCGGATTCAATTACTGGGGATCCGCGAGCATCGCCTGACTCGTGACGCGTTCAGCTACAGTCCGGCTGCGGCGATTCGCGGTCCTTCCTGCATTTTTCCTTGCGATCACGACTCCGGTCGTTTCATTCGCGCAGGCCGACGGTCTCACCTATCGCATCAACGGCGTCGGCGGGGAACTGCGTGACAATCTCCGGGCCCATCTTGGGGCATCGCCGCGAAGCCGGGAGGCCGCGGAGCGCTTTATCGTCGCGGCGCCCCTGCGCGCCGAACGCGCCCTGGAGGCTCTGGGGTACTACCAGCATGAAATTTCCATGGAGGTCGATCGCAGCGGTCGGCCCTGGCGTGCCCAGTTTGAGGTAAACAGCGGGGAAGTGTTGCGCTACAGCAGCGTGGGTATCGAGCTGGAAGGGGCGGGGGCCGATACCGCCCCGTTCCAGGATTTGATGCGGTCGTCTGCCCCGAAAACCGGGGATGCCGTGCACCACGGTAACTACGAGTCCTTCAAGGCAAGCCTGCAACAGCTTGCGAGGCAGCTGGGTTACTTCGATGCCGCGCTTACGGAGAGTCGCATAGAGGTGGAGCCGGCGGCAGAACGGGCAGAACTGACGCTGCGCTACAGCACGGGCAGGCGCTATGACTTCGGAGAACTCAGAGCAGACGAGGACGTGCTCGCGCCGGCGTTCCTGGAACGACTCCTGCCCTATGATCAGGGCGGACCCTACTCCCAGTCAGGACTCCTTGATTTGCGCCAGCGCCTGCTGCGACTGGGCTACTTTTCCGGCGTGGTGGTTCTCCCGGAGCTTGACCAGCGCGCGGACGGCCGAGTCCCCATTCGCGTCGAGGCTACCCCGGCACCAGCGCACAGCTATGAGCTTGGCGTGGGCTATAGCACGGACACGCGGCAGCGCTTTTCCCTCCTCTGGCGCAGCCCCAAGCTGAATAATCGCGGTCACTCGCAGCAGACTTCGCTGCGCTGGTCGCCGATCAATCCCGAATTGCGCACCATTTACAGTATTCCCCTGGACGATCCCGCCAATGACCTGCTGCAGTTCGTCGGTCGCCTGGAAGCCAATGAATACGGCGACCTTGAGAGCAACCAGCGTGAAATCGGCCTGCGTCGCGAGCAGACGGCGGCCACGGGCGTACGCGCCCTGGGTGTGCGTCTGCTGCGCGAGGATTGGAGTGCCTTGAGCGAAGAATTTGACGCCGAGTTCCTCCTTTTGGGGGGCAGCTTCTCCCGTCGCCAGCGCCGCGGCGACGCCGTCGATCCCGAGGCGGGGTTCAGCCAGTTCTATGAGTTTGAACTGGCTTCGTCATCCGCGGGATCGGATGAAGACCTGCTTCGACTGCGGGCCGAATTGCTGGGCGTACGGCGCTTCTTCGACAGCTGGCGCGTTGTCGCCCGCGCCGAAGCGGGCTACCTGCGATCCAGTTCCGAACGTCCGGATGAAATTCCACCGTCCCTTGCGTTCTTCGCCGGTGGCGACAACAGCATTCGCGGCTATGCCTATCAGTCCGTGGGGCGCGAACTCGCTGCCAGCGCCATTCTCGATACCAGACGGGCTGACCGTCTTGTGGTCGGTGGGACGCGACTGCTGACCTCGAGTGTCGAACTGCAGCGCTATCTCACCCCCGAGTGGCGCGTCGCGGCGTTTGTGGATGCGGGCGATGCGTTCGTAGATAGCGATTTCGAGCTCAATATCGGAGTTGGTTTCGGCGTTCACTACCTGTCTCCCGTGGGTGCCCTGCGTCTGGAAGTGGCCGACCCGGTGACGAGCGACGATCGGGACTGGCGCGTTCATATCAATATCGGAGCCGAGTTTTGAAGCGCTGGCGCATCCTGCTGGGTCTTTGCGGTGTGCTGGCCGCGATCGTCATCGCGGTGTTCCTGGTGCTGGGCACGCAGCCGGGTCTTCGCTGGGCTCTCAATGCGCTCGAGCCCCACCTGCCGGTTCGCCTCGAAAACGTCACCGGCACGCTCCTGTCGGGTATTCGCGCGACTCGCGTCGCCTACGCGGATGAAGGGCTTGAGGTGACGCTCTTGGAGTTTGCCGTGAATCCCGAGCTGGCCTGTCTCTTGCGGGGCCGTGTCTGCCTGGATGGCGTAAACATCCAGACGCTGGATGTATCGATCGAGGCTTCAAACGAGGCACCGAGCGGCGATCCCCTGGCCGCGTTCAACGCCGTACCCGCCATCAGCGTAGCGGAGCTGCGGGTGGCGCTCCTGAATCTGTCTACGGGCGATAAGAGCGAACAAATCCGCGATCTCTATCTCGCCGGCCACCTCGAACCCTCAGGACTTGTTCTCGAGCGTTTCGGGCTGTGTCACGACCTGGGCTGCGCCGACGGACAGCTTTCCCTCGATGCGCTGGGACAGTGGAAGCTGCGCAGTGCACTCGACGCGGGATCCGCGCTTCCCGACGCCGGCGAGATCGATATTCCCGGGCGTTTTATTCTCGACGCCTCGGGAAGCCTGGACGAAGCTGAACTGTTACTGAGCGATCAGGACAGTGCCGGTGTAAGGCTTTCTGGAACCGCGACTCGCACCGGGGCCGGCGCTGACGCGACGCTGGAGCTTGCCGGACTGGCAAGTCTTCTTCCGGCCCTGCGAGACGCTGACTGGCTGGCTCTGCAAGGACCGCTAGCGTTGCAGTTTTCCGGCGACGCGGAGTCCTGGAATCTTGACTTCGCGCAGGGCGTCGCGATCGATCAGGGGCCACAGCTGCCGCTGCATGGGCTACTTCGCCGCGAGGCCGGTGGCTGGTTCCTGGAGCAGCTTACGCTTGACGATGGCGGAAGACCCCGGCTGTCGCTCAGCGCCGCCTGGCCCGATCCCCAGGCTGCCGTGGTGATCGAGGCTCAAGCCGCGAATTTCCCCGTGCCGGAGGTATCGGGTCTCAACGGCGCTGCTCTCGACGGGCAGGTCATCCTCCAGCTCGCACCCGGCGAAGAGATTACGGAGTGGTTTCTCCACACTCCGGGCCTGGCTGTTCAGGAAGGCGAACGACAGTGGCGCGCGCGGGGCCGGCTTTCCGGCGCGGCTATGGACGACCTGCCCTTTGGAGAACTGTCCCTAGCGCTGCTCCAGGGCGAATCGCAAACCGAGCAGGAGATCGCCTTTCGCTACACCCGGGAAGAAGCGAGCAAGCTGGCAACATTGGTATCGGTTGGAACGCTGAGCCTGGGTGAACTGGAGCTGGCGTCCCTGGAGCTCCAACGGCTCGCGGAGGAGGGTGAGCGTTTCCGCCTGCGCAGCGCCGGTGATGTGGCCACGCTAATCGACTTTGCTGTGGAGCGGGACGCAGAGTCGGTGCAGCTTCTTGTTGAACCCTTCAGCATCGAATACGCAGCTCAAGTGCTTGGAAGCAACGAAGCCGTGCGGCTTTCCTGGGATTCGCAGCGCGAGGCGCTGCGACTGGGACCGATGTGCCTGCGCTGGCAGAGCAGTCGACTCTGTAGCAGCGCAACGGACCTGGCGTCAACGGGCGAGTTGCAGCTTGCCCTGGAGTTGTCGGAAGAATACGCCGACAAGATCGCCGACAAACCCTTCGCGCTATCTGCTACGGGAGCCGGAAATCTGATTCTGCGCTGGAGAGACTGGAGTCCCGAACGGGGGAGCCTGGAGCTGGTCCTGGACGCTCTGCGCTTCGATCCCTTTGTCGAAGACGCGACGGCGGCCGCGGTGGAGTTTCAGCGGGTTGCCGTGGAGGGGCAGATCGACGACGCGGGAGCGACCGTGCAGCTGCTCCTCGCGTCCGAGCAGGTCGGCGACGTCGACATTGACATAAGACTGGAAGAGGGCCGGCTCGACGGGTCCTTGTTCACGGAAGCGCTGTCCCTGGCGGCGTTCACCGACCTGCTGCCGCGCTGGAGCATCCAGGCGGGGAGCCTGAGCGCCGATCTCCGCATCGCCGGGCGTGTCGAAGAGCCCCAGCTCAATGGTGGAGTGCAGGTGAGGGACGCATCACTCACAGTCCCGGAGCTGGATACGCGCATTGATTCGGTCAATGTGGCGTCGGTGTTTGACGGCAGAAACTTTGATCTCGACGGCTCGGCCAGCCTCGGCGGCGGCGATCTGCGCCTCAATGGGCGATGCTGTGAGGACGGGCAACTGCTGGCGGCACTGACCGGCGATCGAAACCGTCTGACGCTACCCAACGGCCTCGACGCCGTATTTACCCCCAAGCTCGATCTCGCCCTCGATCCACAGCGACTTGGCGTTCGCGGTTCGGTCGCCGTGCATAGGGGGGTCTTCGAGCATAGTGGTCTCGGCGAGGACGGAGTGGATGTGTCCTCGGACGTTGTCCGAGTGGACCGCGAGCGAACGGAGGCCCAGCGCTTCGCCCTTGACCTCGACCTGCGCACGTTGATCGAACCGGGCTTTACGCTGCGCTCACAGCAACTTGAGTCCACCCTCGGAGGCGACCTGCGGCTTCGCATGCGTAGCGGTTCGCCAATCAGCCTTTTTGGCAACCTCGACGTGCTGGGTGGCGAACTGCGCGTCTACGGCCAGGCGCTGCGCCTCACCGACGGATCCCTGGGTTTCGTCGGTGATGCGGAAAATCCCGATCTCAACATCAGCGCGGAGCGAGAGATACGCAGCGAAAATCAGCGCGTGGGATTTCGCGTTACGGGAACCCTCGAGGAACCGCGCTTCGATCTGTTCTCTGATCCCCCGCGGCCCGACTACGTGACGCTGTCCTATCTGTTGCGAGGTCGGGGGCCGGACGTGGGGGCGTCCGCCGACGGCACGGCCATGGCGCTGTCGCTTGGTGCTTCGGCGCTCAACCAGTCCGGCGTGTTGGCGCCGCTCAACAGTTTGCCGGGGCTTTCCGGGGTGACCATCGGCGCTGAGGGAACGGATGAGGACATGTCGGCTACCATTAGCGCCTACGTCGGCAACCGTCTCTATCTCAGCTACGGATTGGGCATCTATGAACCCATCAACGCGCTTACGGCGCGCCTCTATCTGCGCTCCCGACTCTGGCTGGAAGTAGTCAGCCGTTTGGAAAGCTCCTTCGATCTCTACTACCGCTTCGATACGGACTGAGCATGCAGGCAACCAGCTCAATGGTCTCAAAGAGATCAGCGTGGGTGCAGCACCGGGGGTACGGGCTTTGGACCCGCTAACCCAGGGTGCGCTCGGGGCATCCCTGCCGCAGGGTGTCGCCCGACGCTCGGACATGGCGCTTGCCGCCCTGGCTGGGATGCTCGCCGGCATGGCCCCGGATCTGGATGTTCTGATCCGTTCATCGGAGGACCCGCTGCTTTTCCTGGAGTACCACCGGCAGTTCACGCACTCGCTGTTCTTCATTCCCATTGGTGCCGCCATCGTGGCCGGCCTGCTATGGCTGCTGTTTGGCCGGCGCCGCCACTGGCAGTTCTTACAGCTGTATGGATTTTGCTTTCTCGGCTACGCGACGCATGCGCTGCTTGACGCCTGCACGACCTACGGTACGCAGCTACTCTGGCCCTTCAGCTCACGACGATTCGCCTGGAACAACGTGTCGGTCATCGATCCGCTGGTCACGCTTCCCCTGCTGCTTCTGGTAGGGGCGGCCTTTCGGACCGGCCGGGCGCTCTATGCACGCATCGCCATGCTTTGGGTGGTCGCCTATCTGTGTTTGGGCGTCCTGGCGCGCGACGCGGCCCAGGACCTCGGGCGTCAGGTGGCGGCCGGACGGGGCCACACACCGGTCGCCGTCGAGGCAAAACCCAGCTTTGCCAACATTCTGCTGTGGAAAACCGTCTACCTGGAGGGTGATCGCTACTATGTCGATGCCCTGCGCCTGGGCTTCGAGCCCAGGCTGTATCCCGGGGACAGCGTGGCGGCCCTCGATCTTGGCCGTGACTTCCCGTGGCTGCGCCGGACCTCGCTTCAGGCCAACGATGTGGAGCGCTTTCGCTGGTTTAGTATGGGTTATCTCGCGCGCGATCCCCTGTACCCAGAACGGGTCATGGACCTGCGCTACTCGCTACTCCCCGACCAGATCCGCCCCCTGTGGAGTATCGAACTCGACCCCCAGGCCCAGGACGAGCGCCACGTTAACTACGTCACCGATCGCGAGGTCGGCGCGGCGCCGTGGGGCCGATTGTGGGCGATGCTGCGCGGTGAAGGCGGGGTAGCGTTGGATGACTACATGGCGCAAACGTCGGGTGCCTCCGACCGCACAGCGACTCAGGCCGCGTCGCGCCAGCAGGCCTCGGCGGCTTCCAGCGCCGAGCCGCCGTCGACGCCGTAGCCTTCCTGCTTCAGTGCGGCTTCCAGGGCGTTGAGGCAAAACACGACATTGCGCTCCCGGCTCGCATAGCCCATGAGACCGATGCGCCAGGTGTTGCCCGCCAGGGCACCGAGGCCCGCACCGATCTCCAGGTCGAAGTCCCGGAGCAAGCGGGCACGTAAGCGAGCGTCATCGATCCCTTCGGGGATGCCCACCGCATTGAGCTGCGGCAATCGCCACTCGGCATCGACAACCATTTGCAGACCCATGGCTTCGAGGCCTGCTACCAGGGCCCGGTGATTGCGCGCATGACGCGCAAGGGCGGCATCCAATCCCTCTTCGCGCAGCATGACGAGGCTCTCGTGAAGCGCATAGAGGGCGTTTACCGGTGCGGTGTGGTGATAGCTGCGCTTGCTGTCGCCGCCCCAGTAACCCATGACCAGCTGCATATCGAGAAACCAACTCTGTACCTTGTGGCTGCGGCTGCGGATGCGCTCCACGGCGCGGGGACTGAAGGTCACCGGCGACAGTCCGGGCACGCAGGACAGGCATTTCTGAGAGCCGGAATAGACCGCGTCCGCGCCCCAGGCGTCGACCTGGAGTTCGATGCCTCCGAGCGAGGTGACCGTGTCCATGATGACGAGTACGTCGTGCTCGCGACCCAGGGCGCAAAGGCGCTGCGCATCGCTGCGCGTGCCCGTGGACGTTTCGGCGTGCACAAAAGCAAGTGCGCTGGCTTCCGGGTGTGCCTCGAGCGCCTGGGCGACTTTCGCGGGATCCACGGGGGAGCCCCAGGCGTCTTCGACCATCACGGCCGTCGCTCCACAGCGCTCGACGTTCTCGCGCATGCGGCCGCCAAAAACGCCGTTCGCACAGACGATCACCGTATCTCCGGGACAAAGCAGGTTCACGAAGCATGCTTCCATACCCGCGGATCCCGGTGCTGAAACAGGTAGCGTCAGCTCGTTTTCGGTCTGGAAGGCGTACTGCAGAAGTCCCTTGATATCGTCCATGAGTTCGACGAACAGCGGATCGAGGTGGCCGATCGTCGGGCGACCCAATGCCCCAAGAACGCGCGGTGAAACGTCTGACGGGCCGGGGCCCATCAGGGTGCGTTGGGGGGGATAAAAACTCTGACTCAAGGTGAACACTCCCTGGCTGAAATCGCTGAAATCCGGGGCGCGGAGTATAGCGTCAGCTGAATCGCGCGGCACGGACTCCTTGTCGCCACGGGGGTGCTGTGTCAGCATCTCGACTTCCCTCCATCACCCCCGGCGCGTTTGCGCAAAACATCGATGTATGACCTACCCCTGGCACGGCTCCTGTCGCTGGCACTGATTGGCCTTCTTGTCTCTGCCTGCTCCTCGGAACCCGTGCAGCGGGAGATCGCCGCCGATCCGGTCGACATGAACGGGAACTGGGAGCTCGACTACGGCAGCAGCGACAATCTCCAGGCCCAGTTCCGCTCCTCCATGCGTTCACTGCGCCAGCAGCAGGCCCGGGCCGCGAACGCGGAGCGCAGCGGGGTGGTCGTCAACAACGGAGGATCGGGCCAGTCCCTCTACGCCCTGGCTCAGATGGCCGAGCTGGTCACCCAGTCCCAGCTCATGAAGATTGAGCAGGATCGCGTAAATATCCGTGTGGAGCGCGAGGACAATTTCTCCCTGAGCTGCAACTACCGGAGCGAGGCGATCAGCCAGCAGGACTACGGTGTCGGCCGCGAGCGCTGTTTTTGGGACGGACAACAGCTGGTGTTTGAGATCCGGCTGCCCGAGGGTCTGGATATCGTTCACCGCTATTCGGTGTCGGCGAGCGGCGATACGCTTGCGGTGGTCACATCCCTGTATTCCGATAAGGTATCGGGACCCTTCTCGGTACGCCGTATCTACCAGCGCTACGAACCTGGGCGCAGCCCCTATAACTGCACCGAAACCTTAAGCCGGGGGCGAGTCTGTACGACGGAGAAGCAGCCGTGAGGCACAGTGGCAATACTGGTGCACGCGGTGGTTCGTCGCACGCTCAGGGTTTTTCGCAGTATCCTGTATCAGTGACTCGCAGAGGCTCCGGGTTTTCGCTGGGGAACAGCTTGCTGCTCTTCTTGATCCTGGGATTGCTGGGTGCCTGCGCGAGCCAGAATTCGCCTGGACCGTCCCGGGCTCCGGTCGCGCCGGCTCCGGCTGACGCGGTAGTCGTAGGACCTACGACCCTTGAGCGGGTGCCGACAAGTCCCGGTGCGCCGGATATCGGTGTCCAGATATTCACCAGTGCCAGCACGCCGCAGACGGGCACAGCGCCGGCCTTCCCGACGGTGCGCAAGGCTGAAACACTGCTTCTTCCATCGCTGCTCGCGAGGACGCTGCAGGCCGGGGGTGCCTTTGGCGTCGTGCGCGTGGTGCCCGACGACAATCAGCGATTGCCGCTGCTGGTGTCCGGGGAAATCCTGGCTTCCGAACCGGCGCTGCTGGACCTTCGCATTACTCTGCGCGGTGCCGATGAACGCGTGTTGTTCCAGCAGCGTTATCGGGACACTGCGAAACCCGAAGACTACCCCGCCCAGGAAGGCGCGGAACCCTTCGCCGATCTTTACCGACGGGTCGCCAACGATCTCCACGACGTGGTGGCGCAGATGACCCAGGCAGAGCTCACCGTACTCTCCCGCCTGGCGCTCTTGCGCTTCGGTGCCGGTCTGGCCCCGGCGAGTTTCGCGTCTTATATAACGGAAGCTGAAGGTGGAGAAGTGACGCTGGTCTCCTATCCCGCGGAAGACGACCCCATGCTGGCGCGCCTGCGACGCCTGCGGCGCCAGGACGAGCTCTTTGTCGACGCGGTGGATGAACAGTACGGCGATCTCCTGGATTCGGTCGGTGCGAGCTACGACCTATGGCGCAGCTATGTCTTCGAGCTGGAAACCTACGGGGCTTCCTACCGGGAGAGTGCGGCGCAGCGCGGGAGCGACGCCCGGCGCGGAAGCTTCGCCTCGATGCAGCAGGTGTATGCCACCTTTCGCAAAGTGAAGCTCCAGGAAGAAGACCTGTTAGATGTGGTCAGCGGCTTTGACGGTGAGGCCCTCGACACGATCATGGAGGTCGACGATGGCGTATTCCGGCTCAGCGGCAGTGTCGAGGAACGCTATCGTCAGTGGCGCGATATCCTCACGCGTATTTACCGCCTCGAGAGTGGTCTGCCCGAACCCGTCCCCGGCAGCTGAGCGCCCCTGCGTGTCGCCAAGGCCTTGGGTTATGCTTGAGCCGTGACTGACAAGGACCAGCAAAGCCTCGGTTCCGGGGCCCAGGACAGGCTCGATGAAGCCGTAGCGGCCGATACGGCCGGCGCAGGGCGCGATGCTCCCTCGGGACTGTTCGACATGATCCTACGACGGGCGAGCCGCGTCGCGGGTGGCACGCTCGACCTGGCGATGGATGTGGCGACAGCCGGCGCCATGTTCGGCGACTACCGTATCCGCGATCTTCTTGCCAGCTCCGCATCCCCTGAACGCCTTGAGGCCATGGCCGAAGCCGGGCGTTTCCTGCGCGATGCTCGTGAGACCGCCGGCCTGTCCGTCGAGGAACTCGCCGAACGCCTGGAACTCCAGGACGATGCGATGCTGTCCAGCGTGGAGGAGGGACGCAGCATTCTTCCGCTAGAACTGGTCCTGCGCACCGCCTCGCTCCTGGCGCGACATGATCCCGTACCGTTCCTGATCAAGTTTCTGCGCAGCTACAACCCCGGGCTGGAAGCAAAGCTCGAGCAGTGGGGCGTCATGGCCCTGCCGCGCAACTTCGAGCGCGAGCGTCGCTTCATAAACCTGTACCGGCAGCACGATTTCCTCCGCGACCTGTCCGACGATGAGTACCAGCGCTTTATCGAGTACATGGACGCCTCGACAAATCTCGTGGTGGAAGTAATGCAGCGCGAAGGTGCCGCCCCCGCAGCCGGCAGATCCAAGAAGAAGGCCAAGGCGCGGACTCGCAAGTCGTCGCCGCGAAGGTCCGCATCCAAGACAGGCTCCGATTCGGGGCAAAGCCCGGGGCCCCAGGCGGCGCAGAAAAGAGGGTCCGGCTCTCCCGACGGCGACGTCCGCCGCAAGCCGGTGGTGCGCAAGGTAAAGCCGAGAAACCTTGGAAGCTGATCAACCGCGTCGCTGGCTGGCTACCTGTCCCCGCGGTGTTTCGGCGCTGCTCGCGCAGGAGGTCCTTACCGCGGGTGGAGAGCGGGTCGAGGAACTGGCCCAGGGAGTCGCGTTTCACGGTTCCCGAGCGAGCATGTATCGGCTCTGTCTCTGGTCTCGCGTCGCAAGTCGCGTGCTTCTTTCTGTTGGCGAAGGCGTGGCCGGCGATGCCGATGAACTGCATGCATCGCTTCTGGAGATGCCCTGGGAAACGCTGCTGGCGTCGTCGGTGAGTTTCTCTGTCGCTTTCAGCGGCAGCAACGCCGAGCTACGCAACACGCGCTTCGGTGCGCAGCGCTGCAAGGACGCCATTGTCGATCGCTTTCGAGCCTGTGGCCTGCGCCCGCCCGACGTGCGCCCCGGGGCGGCGGACGTCAGCATCAGCGTGCGTCTGCGCGAGAAGCAGGTGGACGTCGCTATCGATATGGCCGGGGACAGCCTGCATCGACGCGGCTATCGCCGGGGAACCGGTGTCGCTCCACTGAAGGAAAACCTCGCCGCGGCCATGCTGCTGCGGGCGGGTTGGCCGGCGCTCGCCGAGGAGGGCGCGGCGCTAATCGATCCTCTGTGTGGCTCGGCCACGTTGCTCGTGGAAGGCGCTCTCATGGCCCTGGATCGAGCGCCCGCACTGGAGCGTGAGCGTTTTGGATTTATGGGCTGGAAAGGCCATGAAACCGCCCAATGGGAGGCCATTCGAGCCGAGGCGCAGGCCCGGGCAGAGCGAGCGGCGCGGGAGGCGACCCCGGAGATTCGAGGCTACGACGCTGATCCCCGCGTCATTCGCCGCGCGCAGGAAAACATCGCAGCCGCCGGTCTCTCGCGGGTGGTTCGGGTGTCGGTGAAGGCGCTCCATGAAGTCACCCGCCCCACCCACCGGCCCTTGCCCCGGGGGCTGCTGATCTGCAATCCTCCCTACGGAAAACGCACCGGCGAAGCACCCAGTCTCCCCATGCTCTACCGCCGCCTCGGTGAACTGATGCACGGTGAATTCAGCGGCTGGGAAGCCGCGATCCTGGCCACGGATCCCAATTTTGCCCGGGCTACGGGTCTGCGAAGTCATCGAAACCATCGTTTGTACAATGGGCGCATACCCGTCGGTCTCTATCTGTTTACGCTGATTGACAACCGCATGGTGGACGCGGCGCCGGAACTCTCAGCGCCTGCGGATGCCGAGCGCACACCTGCCATAGCAAAGGAAGAAGAAGCCGGCGCTCAGATGCTCGCCAATCGCCTGCGCAAGAACCGGCAGCGCCTCTCCCGCTGGCTGAAGAGGTCGGGAACGAGCTGCTACCGCCTCTACGACGCCGATCTTCCCGAGTACGCCGTGGCGATCGATGTGTATGACGGTTGGCTGCACGTTGCGGAGTACCGGGCGCCGCCGCAAGTACCCGAGGACAAGGCCGCGCTGAGACTCAACACCGTGCGTGCCGTCCTCTCGGAAACGCTCGGCGTGCCGGCGTCGCAAATCGTATACAAGCGACGCGAGCGGCAGCGCGGTAGCCAGCAGTACGGCCGCCGTGATGAACGGAGGGAGCTGCTTACGGTCAGCGAGGGTCGCGCTCGCGTACTAGTCAATCTCCATGACTATCTCGATACGGGGCTGTTCCTCGATCATCGTCCTCTGCGCCTGAGAATCGCCGAAGAGGCTCGTGGCAAACGCTTCCTGAACCTGTTCTGCTACACGGGATCGGCAACCGTCCACGCCGCCCTCGGAGGTGCCGAGGAAAGCTTGAGCATAGACCTTTCGAACACCTACCTGCGCTGGCTGGAGAAAAACCTGAACCTCAACGGTCTGTCTCCCCAAAGGCACAGGACGCTTCGCGGGGACGTTCTGGCATGGCTTGAGAAGAGCACAGGGCAGTTCGACCTGATCCTGCTCGACCCGCCTTCCTTTTCAAACTCGTCGGGTCTTGACAGCGATTTTGACGTTCAGCGCGATCATGCCGCGCTCATTGAGGCGTCCATGGGGTGTCTTGCGGAAGGCGGTGTTCTTTACTTCTCGAATAATCGACGGCGATTCAGCCTCGACGGTGAGGTAAGCGAACGCTTCGCGGTCGAAGACATCACCCGGCGCACGCTGGATCCCGACTTCCCCCGATCGCCACCACCGCACCGTTGTTGGCGGATTTGCCATCGCGGGGTCCGAGAGGATGCTCCTGAAGCGCGATAGAAAAAAACTTATCCACACGGCTTGCGGAGCCTAAAATGTCTGTGCTAGCGCTCCGTATTTCAAGACTATGACTTAAGATAACTACATAAGTATCTGAATTTAATAAAAATAGCGTGATGCCATTTTTTTGGACACAATCTGAAAAAAACTGCTGTGAATAACTCCGGGAGGCTTGCTTTTTTTCTGCGCACTGCTTTATCCACAGCAGGAGCACACCGACAGGATCAAGCTTGGTGTTGCTGATTGCATTTCACAGCCAGAGCGGAACCTCGGCGGCGCTTGCGCGCGCAGCGTACGAGGCAGCTCGGGCCGAGTATGAGCGAACAAGCCTCCTGCGTTGCTGTGACGCCGGGGCCCGCGATCTGGGCGGCGCGACCGGATTTATGTTGATCTGCGCGGAGAACTCAGGCCGTCTCGCCGGTGGCGCCAAGGATCTGCTGGACCGTTGCTTCTATCCGCTCCACGAACGAGGGCACACCATTCCCTACGCCTTGATGGTCAGCGCTGGAAACGACGGTCGAGGGGCCGTTGAAGAGGCTCGGCGCATCTTCCGCGGTATTCCCTTTACGGAGGCTCTCGAGCCGCGAATAATCCGCGGCCCGGTCACGCCGTCGTCGCTCGGCGAAGCCGCGGACCTCGGAGCCGGCTTTGCCGCGGGCCTGGGCATGGGCATCTTTTAGGAATCCGGCTCCCGGTGCCCCCTGTGATAGGACGCCAGGACGCTGGGATCAGGGTAATGTCAGGTAGCGAGGAAGAGATGAGCGAAACGCCAGCCACGGTCCCGGAAGGATATGAACGGATGCCCCAGGGCCTGGGCTTTGCGGACCGTCTGCAACCGTTCTACCGGCGTCGGGAAGGTCGCTCGGTGAGCTTTGGGTTGTTGGTGGATACGCAGCACCTGAACATGATGGGGATCTGTCATGGCGGCGCCCTGATGACCCTCGCCGACGTCGCGGCAGCAACCAGCATTCATGTCATGCGAGACGTCCCAGCACCGTCGCCGACCATAAATCTGAGCTTTGATTTCCAATCCCCGGGGCGCAAGGGGCACTGGCTGCACACGCAGACCGATCACGTGGACCTCAAGCGTCGCTTTGGCTTCTGCAGCGGCGTTATTCTCGACGGCGAGAAGATCGTGCTGCGCTACAGCGGTACGTTTCTGCATGCTGAGGCGCCTAACCTGGAGGATGACCCGGAGAGAGCACGGGTGATGTCCCTGCTCATGGGAGACGACGCTCCTCTGAGCTAGGGTCGGCGAGGGTCCGCCGGTGCGGCTTCCGATCGCAGCAACGATGCAAAGGCCTGGGCGCTGCGCGAGGCGCTGCGATCACGATGCATTACGAGGCCAAGGGTTCGGGTCAGTTGCGTGGCACGCACTTTCAGGCATTTCAGCGTCTCACCCGCCATGAAGTCCGGCAGAACCGTCCATCCCAGGCCGACGCTCGCGAGCATGCGCAGTGTCTCGAGGTAGTTCGTCGACATCCGCAGATCGAGCTCCAGTCCCGTGTCGCGAAAATGGCGTCGCACGATCTGGCCGGTGAACGTTTCCAGGCCCGGAAGCACCGCCGGATAGGTGGCCAGATCCGCAAGGCTGAGTGTCCCCTGCGTGGCCAGTTCGTGATCTCGCGCCGCCATGACGCGCAGACTGTCGGTCCAGAGTGGCTCGCTGTGCAGCTGGGTCACGTCTCCCGGCGCCAGGGTAACGACGGCGAGTTCGATCACACCGCTGCGCAGACGCTCGTAGGCGAGCTCCGAATCCAGAAATTCGATGTCCAGCCGTACGGCGGGAAAGCGTCGCTGAAAAACCGATAACACGGGAGGCAGGCGGTGCAGGCCGATGTGGTGGCTCGTCGCTACGCGCAGCGTACCGGCCACGACACCGTCTAGATCACGAACGGACTGCTGCGCCTTGCGCAGGCTGTGTTCCACCTCCGGGACATGTGCCAGCAACGCGCGCCCGGCCTCCGTGAGTTCGGTCTTTCGCCCCAGTCGATCAAACAGGGTCGCGCCGAGGGATTCTTCCAGAACGGCGATGCGCTTGCTCACGGCAGGCTGGCTGAGGTGCAGTCTTTCCGCGGCCGCCGAGAAGGAACCGCAGGCCGCGACCTCGGCGAAAGCTCGCAGGTTGGCAAAATCCATTTATTACATCCAGTAATACATCGGATAAAAAATATAGATTAGAGTTATTTTTAATGCGGGTCTATCATCGCGCTCTCGCTCAAGCCGGAGATCAACCATGGCTGGCCTTACGCTCTACGACAAACTCTGGAACGCGCATCTCGTTGAGGAGCGCGACGATGGCTCGGCGCTCATCTACATCGACCGCCATCTCATCCACGAAGTCACTTCTCCCCAGGCCTTCGAGGGCCTGCGCCTGGCCGGACGCCAGCCATGGCGCCTCGGCGCCAATCTCGCGGTCCCGGACCACAACGTGCCCACGGAGCGCAGCGAACGCATGGCCGGGGTTGAGGGGATCGTCGATGAAACCTCCCGGCTTCAGGTCAAGACCCTTGACGACAACTGTGCGTCCTTCGGTATCGAAGAGATTCCCATCAACGACCGACGCCAGGGCATCGTGCACGTGATCGGTCCTGAACTCGGCGCGACGCTCCCCGGTATGACGGTGGTCTGCGGTGATTCCCACACGAGCACACATGGTGCCCTCGGGGCGCTGGCGCACGGCATCGGGACGTCGGAAGTAGAGCACGTCCTGGCTACCCAGTGCCTCGTGCAGCAGAAGATGCTCAATATGCGGGTGCGCGTCGACGGCCGGCTGGGACCGGGCGTAACCGCCAAGGATCTCGCCCTGGCTATCATCGGACAGATCGGCACAGCCGGGGGCACCGGCTATGCCATAGAGTTTGCCGGCGAAGCCGTGCGGGCGCTGTCCATGGAAGGCCGCATGACGCTGTGCAATATGTCCATCGAGGCCGGCGCCCGTATGGGCATGGTGGCCGTCGATGAAGTCACGCTGGAGTACGTGCGCGGACGGCCTATGGCGCCCTCGGGCGACGATTGGGAACGCGCGGCGGCAGCCTGGCGCGATCTGCATAGCGATGACGACGCCGCATTCGATCGTGAAATCGTGCTGGATGGTGCATCGGTAATGCCTCAGGTTACCTGGGGCACGTCACCGGAAATGGTGGCCCCGGTGTCCGCATTCATCCCCCTGCCGGAAGAAATCGAAAACGACACGCAGCGCGCGGCTACGGAGCGCGCGCTTGAATACATGGGACTGGCGGGCGGTACGCCCATCGGTGAGATACCGGTGGACCGTGTATTCATAGGATCCTGCACAAACTCCCGCATTGAGGATCTTCGCGAGGCGGCGGAGGTGGTTCGGGGTCGCCGTGTGGCCTCGACCGTCAAGCAGGCGATGGTGGTGCCGGGCTCCGGTGAGGTAAAGGCCCAGGCGGAAGCCGAGGGGCTGGACGCCGTTTTCATCGAGGCCGGCCTCGAATGGCGAGAGCCCGGTTGCTCCATGTGTCTGGCGATGAACGCCGACCGCCTGGGCCGCGGGGAACACTGCGCATCCACCTCCAACCGCAATTTCGAGGGCCGCCAGGGCTTTGGCGGCCGTACGCATCTGGTGAGTCCGGCGATGGCGGCGGCCGCCGCGGTCGCCGGCCACTTTATAGACGTGCGCAGCCTGGCTGCGGAGGATGACGCATGAAAGCTCTCAACATGCACCAGGGCCTCGTGGCGCCCATGGATCGAGCGAACGTTGACACGGATCTGATCATCCCGAAGCAGTTTCTCAAGTCGATCAAGCGTAGCGGCTTCGGCCCTAATCTCTTTGACGAGTTGCGTTACCTCGACGAGGGGCAGCCGGGTCAGGACTGCAGCGATCGACCGCTGAACCCGGACTTCCCGCTGAATCTTGCACGCTATGCGGGGGCCTCGATTCTCCTCGCCCGGGAAAACTTCGGCTGTGGCTCGTCCCGCGAACACGCACCCTGGGCGCTCGAGGACTATGGCTTCCGGGTGCTTATCGCCCCCAGCTTCGCCGACATCTTCTACAACAACTGTTTCAAGAATGGCGTTCTACCCGTGGCTCTCCCGGCCGAGATCGTGGCCACGCTGTTTGACGAACTCTACGCTAGCGAGGGATATAGTCTCAGCGTGGATCTGCGCGAGTGCTATGTGGAAACCTCAGACGGTCGCCGCTTCAGTTTCGAAGTCGACAGTTACCGGCGTCAGTGTCTGCTCGAAGGTCTGGATGACATCGGAGTAACGCTCAAGAGCAGCGCGGCGATAGAGATATATGAGGAGCGTCGGGCCCTGGAAGCCCCCTGGCTTTTCCCGGATCGGATCGCATTGTGAGCCGCCGCGTTCTTCTTCTCCCGGGTGATTACATCGGCCGGGAAATTGTTCCCGAGGCGGCGCGGGTTCTGGAACTTATGTCCAGCCGCTACGACCTGGGCATCGAACTTGAGGAAGCTCTGATTGGCGGAGCGGCGGTTGACGCCGAGGGCGTTCCACTGCCGGACGCGACGCTGGCGAAAGCGCGCCAGGCGGATGCCGTACTTCTCGGAGCCGTGGGCGGGCCGGCCTATGACGGTCTGGATCGGGCGCTCCGGCCGGAACGTGGCCTTCTCCAGATCCGCTCCGAGTTGGGCCTGTTCGGCAATCTTCGTCCCGCGATCATGTATCCGCAGTTGGTGGATGCGTCGAGCCTGAAGGCCGAGCTGGTTGCGGGTCTCGATATCCTGATCGTACGCGAGCTCACGGGAGGCATTTACTTCGGTGAGCCCCGGGGCATTCGGGAACGCGAGGATGGACAGCGCGAGGGTTTCAACACCTACATCTATAGCGAGAGCGAAATTCGTCGCATCGCCCGACTGGCCTTTGAACTCGCCGGCAAGCGGGGCGGTCGCGTGTGCAGCGTCGATAAGGCGAACGTACTCGAGGCGACGGTGCTTTGGCGCGAGGTGGTCACGGAGGTTGCGGGCGAGTACGACGAGGTAGAACTCGAGCACATGTATGTCGACAACGCCGCCATGCAACTCGTGCGGGCGCCCAAACAGTTCGACGTGCTGGTAACGGGGAACATGTTCGGTGACATTCTCTCGGACGCCGCGGCCATGCTCACCGGATCCATCGGCATGCTGCCCTCGGCGTCCCTGAACGAGCGGGGACAGGGTATTTACGAGCCCTGTCACGGGTCGGCGCCCGACATCGCCGGCCAGGGCAAGGCCAACCCGCTCGCGACCATACTCTCCGTGGCGATGATGATGCGCTACTCGCTGGACTGTCCGAAGGCCGCCGCTGACATCGAGGAGGCTGTGGGAGCGGTGCTTGATCAAGGCCTTCGAACGCCCGATATCGCCAGCGATGAGAATTCCGCGGTCGGAACGCGCGAGATGGGCGATGCCGTTATCGAAGCGCTGGAATCAGATCGCTGAGCGGACGGCGCGCAAACGGTACTCTACTCAAGCAACTGAGGCAGAAAGAACAGACGATGAGCAGTGGCTACAACGTGGTCGTGGTGGGTGCCACGGGGGCCGTCGGCGAGGTGATGGTCGAGATCCTCGAGGAGCGTGGCTTCCCCGTGGAAAACCTGTATCTCCTGGCGTCGGAGCGCTCCGCTGGCAAGCGCATCAGTTTTCGCGGCAAGTCGCACGCGGTGCAGAACCTCGAGAGCTTCGATTTCACCAAGGCCAATATCGCTCTGTTTTCCGCCGGCGGCAGTGTGTCCGAAACCCACGCGCCGCGAGCTGCCCAGGCCGGCTGCATCGTCATCGACAATACCTCGTATTTTCGCCGCGAAGCCGATATTCCGCTGATCGTGCCCGAAGTGAATGCCGACGCCGTAGAAGGCTTCCGGGAGCGCGGCATCATCGCAAATCCTAATTGTTCCACGATCCAGATGCTTGTAGCGCTCAAGCCCCTGCACGATCTCGCCACCATTACGCGCATCAACGTCGCAACCTACCAGGCGGTTTCCGGCACGGGGAAATCCGCGATCGAAGAGCTTGCCAGCCAGACGGCGAAATTGTTAAACGGCCATCCCGTCGAAAGCAGCGTCTATCCGCGGCAGATTGCCTTCAACGCGCTTCCGCATATCGACACTTTCCAGGACAACGGCTACACGCGGGAAGAGATGAAAATGGTGTGGGAGACACAGAAGATCTTTGCCGACAACTCGATCCGGGTGAACCCCACCTGCGTTCGAGTACCGGTTTTCCACGGGCACGCCGAGGCTATTCATATCGAGACCCGCGATGAGCTGAGCGTCGAGAGTGCTCGCGCTGCCCTTGAAAACGCAGCGGGTGTTGTCGTTGTCGATGAGCGCCGCGATGGTGGCTATGCGACCCAGGTGAGCGACGCGGCCGGGAAAGATCCGGTATTTGTCAGCCGGCTGCGCAAGGACATTTCCTGTGACCGCGGGCTGGATCTGTGGGTTGTCGCCGACAATCTGCGCAAGGGAGCGGCGCTCAATAGTGTGCAGATTGCCGAGTTACTGTACGAACGGGGACTCGCGGAGACAGCGTCCTGAGGCCCGTTTGCAACGTCTCCAGGGGCGTTTGGGTAATACGCAGGCTTGACGCCAGCGCGCGGCGGGCGATACAGTCGCGGCAATTGCAGCAGTTTGTTCCTAAAATTACGCAAGCTGTTGTCAAATCAGCCTTTTCTGATGCGAAACGATCAATGGCGGGGTCCCGAAGACAAGGGCCTATCGAGGGCACGGTCCCGATGCAGCGTCCGCGACGGCGGCGGCAGTCATTCGCGCAGAGCGGTAGGCGAAGATAGACAATAAGGCGTAGCCATGGCGACGACGGGAGTGGGTGTCAAAGCGGCTGCTCGCGCTGCCTTTGCAGCGTGGGCGGCTACTATTGCGTCGCCGGCGCTGGCGCTGGGCCTCGGCGATATAGAAATGCAGTCGTTCCTCAACGAACCGCTGCGCGCTGAAGTTGCTCTGCTCGACACCCGTCAGCTCACGGTTGACGATATTCGCATACGCCTGGCCGCCAACGAGGACTTTGACCGCCTCGGTGTGGACCGCAGCTACTTCCTCACCAGCATCGAGTTTGAAGTAAGCGTCGACGAGACAACCGGGCGTGGCGTCATTCTGCTCACAACCCCCGAAGCGGTTCTTGAACCGTTCCTCGATATCATCATCGAAGCACGCTGGCCCCAGGGACGTCTGCTTCGCGAATACACGATCCTCGTTGACCCCCCTGCGTTCCGCAAAGAGGTGTTGACCGTATCGGCGAGCGAGCGGATTGAGGCGGCGGCGCCGGACAAGCCGGCGCGGGCGCCGGCCGGAGACGAGCCGCCGTCCGGTACTGGAGGGCAGGGCGTTGAGCGCGGCGACCGGGTTGCCCTTCGCGAAAGCAGCCTTGCCGCGGGTGAAATGCCCGAACGGGCGTTCTCGGCAGAGACGACTTCCCTGCCTCGGCCGGGTAGTCGCTACATGGTCAAACGTGATGAAACGCTCTGGGAGATCGCATCAAGCGGTCGCCCCGAAGGCGTTTCAGTTCAGCAGGCGATGCTGGACATCCAGCGCATAAACCCCGAGGCGTTCATCGGCGGCAACATAAACCGCGTCAAAGCCGGCTACATAATCTATCTGCCCGCGGCTGGCGAGGTCGACTCGGCCGATCTGGCCTCGGCCCTGGAGCAGGTGCGAGCCCAGAACCTGGCCTACCAGGAGGGTCGCGCGGGTCCCGGAATCACTGCGGCCGCGACGCTGCGTGTGTCAGCCGATCCCCTGCCTGAAGAGGCGGCGCCCAGCGGCGAGCTCCCGGCACTCATCCCCGACGACAGCAGCCCCACAGCCGACGACGCAGAAACACCGGCGGTAGCCGATACAACGGCGCCCGTCGCCGGTGCGCCCGCGGATGAGGCGCCTTCGGCTGCTGAGACCGAGCTTGCAGCTCAACTGGCCGCCATGTCCGAGCGTCTCGATACGCTTGAGCAGATTGTCGCCCTCAAGGACCAGCAGATCGCCACGCTGGAGGAAGCGCTGCGTGAAGCGCGCGAAGCGGCCGCCGCGGCGCCCCAGGTAGTACCGCCGGCCAGGACGCAGCCGGCTGCTCCCGTCGCACCCCCACAGCGCACGGCTCCACCGTCAGCACCCATACCCTGGCTACCCATCGGCGGTGGAATCGTATTGCTGCTGCTCATCGCAGTCGCGCTCGTCCTGCGCAAGCGCCGCGGCGCCGATAGCGGCGTCGACGATCGCACCGCGGGTGCAGTCGATGAGGACGATGTGTTCGAAGGGGTGAGTCTCAAGAGTGACGCTCTCACCGACCTGCCAGACGATGAAGAGGAAGTCTCGGCCCCGATCGCTGCGACGGCGGCCGCGCTTGCGGAACGTCGTGGTCAGGACGACGACGCCGGCGAGAGCGGCACCGTGCCAGAGCCGGAGAAAGATGCGGCGAGGGCATCGGGCGATCCCCACGATGCCGGGGGCAGTCGCGGGTACGGCGAGCGCAAGCACGATGACTACATCGACGAAGGCGCGACGGGAGATGCGCTTGCCGAGGCCGACATCTATATCGCCTACGGTCGCTACCTCCAGGCCATCGAGCTTCTCAACACCGCGATCGAAAGTGAGCCCGACAACACGGCCTACCGACTCAAGCTTACGGAGCTGTATGTCGACATGGGCGAGGACGAGCGAGCCGCGGAGCAGCTCCTCGCGTTGCGGGTTCAGGGCGATGAGGACGCGATCGAGCGCGCCGAGGCCCTGCTCGGCGGCGGCGCTGCGGTTGCGGCCAGCAGTGCCGCACCGACTCAATCAACCGTCGACGAAGTAGCGCCAGACGCGCCTCCAGCGGAACCCAGCCTTGACCTCGATCTCGACGATGACCTCCGCGACTTCGTGGACGAAACTCCAGCCGCGAGCAAGGAAGAGTTCACTCTTTCAACTGAGGATGATGATGCTCGCTCCGCGCCGCCAGACGGCCCAGGGCGTGCGGCCGATCTGAGCCTCGTTGGCATCGATGGCCTCAACGATTCCGCCGAAGCCAACGTGGCTTCGGCCTCGCAGGCCGCCATTACCGATCTGGAAGATGCCTTTGACGACGGCAGTATCGAATTTGAACACCTTGAGATTGAGGACGATCTCGTCGACGGTGGCCTCGATGATACGCCGATCTCCCTTGAAGACCCCGAAGAGGTACTCGACCTTACGGACGCGCTGTCGGAGTTCAGCGGCGCCACCATAGACGGTGAAGAAGGGAACGGTGAGGATCTCCTGATCGCCGACGACGCCGATCAGATGGCAACCAAGCTGGACCTCGCCCGGGCCTACATTGATATGGGCGATAGCGAAGGCGCACGGGGTATTCTCGAAGAGATCGCTGCCGCGGGCAGCGGCGCTCAGCAGCAGGAGGCTCGCGAGCTCCTAAATCGCATTGGCTGAGCTTCCCCGGCGTTTTCCCACGGAGGCCTTAGCCCCGGGGCAGCGCCTCGCCCTGCGTATCGAATATGACGGTTCATCCTATTGCGGCTGGCAGGCCCAGCCGCATCTCTCGCACGTCGACACGGTCCAGGAGCAGCTCGAGGCCGCTCTCTCCAGCGTAGCCGCAGTATCCATACGCGTTTACTGTGCCGGTCGCACCGACACGGGCGTTCACGCCACCGCGCAATGGGTTCATTTCGACGCGCCGGTCGCGCGAAGCATCAAATCCTGGGTCGTTGGCGGCAATGCGCAGTTGCCCCAGGTACTGCGTATCGCCGATGCCCACGCGGTCGAGTCCGGCTTTCATGCACGGCACAGTGCCCGATCGCGACGCTACGACTATCTCATCGCCAACGTCGCTGTGGCGCCCGCCCTCCTTGCCGGAAGGGCTCTCTGGGTGCGCGATTTCCTGGATGCGGAGCGTATGCACCGGGCCCTTCAGGCGCTGCTCGGGGAGCGGGATTTCAGCGCGTTTCGCGCGGCGGCCTGCCAGTCAACGACGCCGATGCGTTTCCTGTCGGCGGCCAGTGTGACGCGCCAGGGCAGTTTCCTGCGTGTGCGTCTCGAAGCCAACGCTTTTCTGCATCACATGGTGCGGAACATCGTGGGCTCTCTCGTCGAGGTCGGCCTGGGGCGCGAAGAGGAGGGCTGGCTCGCGGCGCTGCTTGAAACCCGGGATCGACGCCTTGCAGCCGCGACGGCACCGCCGGACGGGCTCTACCTGACCGGCGTCAGCTACGATCCGCTGTTCCTGCTTCCCGAGGACGCGACCCCGGCGTTTTTCCCGGTCTGACCGCCCGGCACCGAGGCGCTGAAGAGCGCCGTTCTGCTATTATGCCGCGCTTTGCCGCGAGGGGGTTCCCGGGGGAGGGGATGTGACCCGGGTCAAGATCTGCGGGATTCGAACGCTTGATGCCGCGTTGGCGGCCTGCGATGCGGGAGCCGACGCCCTGGGCTTCGTGTTTTATCCACCGAGTCCACGTTTCGTGGATCCGCAGGCTGTCGAAGAAATCATTGCGGCACTGCCACCGCTGGTAACTACGGTCGGCCTGTTTGTGAATCCCGCGAAGGAAGCCGTCGCTGACGTCCTGGAGCGCTGTCCCCTCGATGCACTGCAGTTCCATGGAACGGAAGAGGGGCACTTTTGCGAGGCATTTGCCAGGCCCTACCTGCGGGCCGTGAGCATGCATCCTGGCGTTGATGTAGAAACGATCGTGGACGGACATCCGCGGGCGAGGGCCTTTCTTTTCGACGCCTATCGGGAGGGTGTTCCTGGAGGGACCGGCGAGACGTTCGCGTGGGATCGGATACCGGCGATGCGCAGGCCCTGGCTGTTGGCGGGAGGACTCAACCCGGATAATGTGGCTGCAGCGATTCGCAGCGTTTCGCCGCCCGCCGTTGATGTGAGTGGCGGCGTTGAAAACGAGCCCGGGGTGAAAGATCCGGTGTTGATGCAGCGCTTTGTTGCCGCCGTGCGAGGCGCACAGGCCTAGGCAGCGCTCCGGCGAGACGATTTACACAGCGAGAAGAACCGGGTGGACGGAAGGCCGTCGCCACTCCGGCAAACAGTTCGGGAACGGGGGAGCCCACACATGACTATTGAATCCAATCCGCTGCGCTATGCGAGCCAGCCGGACGCGGAAGGACGCTTCGGACACTACGGCGGGAAGTTCGTTTCCGAGACGCTCATGGCGGCCCTGGCCGAACTGGAGACCGTGTATCGCCGTCTCTCACAAGATGCGGATTTTCAGCGTGAGTTCGACGAGGATCTGGCGCACTACGTCGGTCGTCCGTCTCCCCTTTACCTGGCGCGACGCTGGTCCGAGGAGATCGGCGGTGCGCGCATCTATCTGAAGCGCGAGGACCTCAACCACACCGGTGCGCACAAGGTGAACAACACCGTGGGGCAGGCACTTCTGGCAAAGCACATGGGCAAGCCGCGAGTGATCGCGGAGACCGGTGCCGGCCAGCACGGCGTCGCCAGCGCCACTATCGCCGCGCGTCTCGGTCTCGAATGCCATGTATTCATGGGTGCGGAGGACGTACAGCGTCAGTCGCTGAACGTCTATCGCATGAAGCTCCTCGGAGCGACCGTCGTGCCCGTGACCGCGGGCTCGGCCACCTTGAAGGACGCCATGAACGAGGCCATGCGCGACTGGGTGACCAATGTCGATGACACCTTCTACATCATAGGCACTGTAGCGGGTCCGCATCCCTACCCGATGCTTGTCCGTGACTTTCAATGCGTCATCGGACGCGAGGCGCGTGTCCAGGCGCTCACGCAGACCGGACGCCTGCCCGATGCCCTGGTCGCCTGCGTCGGCGGCGGCTCCAACGCGATTGGCCTGTTCCATCCATTCCTCGCCGACGAGTCCGTGGCCATGTATGGCGTCGAGGCCGGAGGGCTCGGCATCGAGTCCGGTCAGCACGCGGCGCCGCTCACGGCGGGAACGCCCGGCGTTCTGCACGGGAATCGCACCTACCTCATGCAGGACGAGGACGGACAGATTACCCACACGCATTCCGTGTCCGCGGGACTGGACTACCCCGGCGTGGGGCCCGAGCATTCCTGGCTCAAGGACATCGGGCGCGTTAACTATGTCGCGGCCAATGACGACGAGGCCCTCGCGGCATTTCACCGCGTCACGCGCATCGAGGGCATCATGCCCGCGCTGGAGACGGCCCACGCCCTTGCCTACGCCGAGAAGCTGGCGGCGACCATGAGCCCGGAGCAGACCATCGTCGTCAACCTCTCCGGGCGGGGCGACAAGGACATCCTGACCGTCGCCAAGCTGGAAGGTATTGAGGTCTGAGATGGTGAGGTACAGAAATCCCGGGGTAGCGGAAGCAGGGGCGCTGTCGTGAGTCGTATCGCGGGTCGCTTTGCCGCGCTGCGCTCCTCCGGCCGCAAAGCCGTTGTGCCCTATATCGTCGCCGGTGATCCGGTGGCAGACATCACCGTCGACCTGATGCTCGCGCTGGTCGAGGCCGGCGCGGACATTATCGAGTTGGGAGTGCCATTTTCGGACCCGATGTCGGAGGGCCCCGTGATCCAGCGTGGACACGAGCGAGCTCTCGAGCGAGGAGTGCGGCTGAGGCACGCCATCGACATCGTGGCTGCGTTTCGGGATCGTGATACGGAAACACCGGTGCTGCTCATGGGCTATGCCAACCCCGTCGAGCGCATGGGCTATGGGGCGTTCGCCGATCGGGCCGCTGAGGCGGGGGTGGATGCCCTGCTCACGGTGGATATCCCTCCCGAGGAAGTCGCCACCGTTCGCGGCGAACTCGACCGTGTGGGTATGGATAACATCTTCCTGGTGGCGCCGACCACGCCGGCGGAGCGCCGTGACCGCATTGCCAAGGAAGCCAGCGGTTTCATCTACTACGTATCCCTGAAGGGCGTGACCGGTGCGGCCAACCTCGATCAGGCTGAGGTCAGCGCTCAGGTTGGCGAGCTCCAGGGGCACAGCGATCTGCCTGTCTGCGTGGGCTTCGGCATCAAAGACGGAGCCTCGGCGGCGGCGGTGGCGCAGAGTGCCGACGGTGTCGTGATCGGTTCGGCACTGGTGCAGCGCCTCGCCGACGTCGTTGCCGCGGGTGGCGATCGCAGCGCGGTCCTGGACGCGGCCAGAGTTCTTATCGGCGAGATCCGCCACAGCGTAGACGCACTCGAGCAAGACGCCGCCTGAGGCTCACCGAGCGTATAATGCGCGCCGCGGGCGTGCAGCGCGTGCCGTAGCCACCCGTAAAGCCGGAGCGTGCACGCTCCGGTTAGGCCGTAGCAGCAGGGAATTTTCATGAGCTGGATCGACAAAATTCTTCCGTCGGGAGTAACCAGGGCCGAGGGCGCGAAGCGATCCACCGTTCCCGAAGGGGTATGGACGAAGTGCATCAAGTGCGAGGCCGTCCTGTACCGCCCGGATCTCGAGCGGAATGCCAATGTCTGCCCGAAATGCGGCCACCATATGCGCCTCGGGGCACGGCAACGACTGGACCTGTTTCTCGATCCACAACCGCGCGAAGAACTGTTCCAGGATATCGAGCCCATAGACCGGCTGCGCTTCCGCGACAAGAAGAAGTACACCGCGCGCCTCGCCGCCGCCCAGAAGGCCACCGGGGAGCGCGACGCACTGGTCGCAATGCGCGGCAGCCTGCAGGGCATCGGCGTTATTACCGTTGCTTTTGAATTCAGCTTTCATGGCGGCTCCATGGGCCAGGCTGTGGGAGAGAAGTTTTCCCGGGCCGCGCAACTCGCGCTGCAGGAGCGCTTGCCGCTGGTTTGCTTTGCGGCCTCCGGTGGCGCGCGCATGCAGGAAGCGCTGATTTCCCTCATGCAGATGGCAAAAACCTCGGCCGTGATCGAGCGCATGCACAGCGAGGGTGTGCCGTATATTTCCGTAATGACCGATCCTATCTACGGCGGCGTTTCCGCGTCGCTGGCGCTTCTTGGCGATCTGAACATTGCCGAACCCGAAGTGCGCGCGGGGTTCGCCGGCCCCAACATCATCGAGCAGACAATCCGGCAAAAACTGCCCAAGGGCTTTCAGCGCAGTGAATTCCTTCTCGAGCACGGCGCTATTGACATGATCGTGCCGCGCAACGAACTGCGCGATACGATCGCCCGGGTCCTGGGCAAGCTTCTGCATGAGGCGCCGCCCCTGGCCGATGACGCCGGCGCTTCGTCGCCAGACGCCAGCGCCTCCGATGACGCCGTGGCGGACGCGAGTGCCGAGGTGACCGAGGGCGAAGGCAGCGTGGCGCCGGATAGCGCCGTCACGGGAGATGTGCTCGACGATGCTTCTCCGGATAATGCGGTCGCGTCAGACCCGGTTGCCGATGAAGCGCTTGACGCGGATTCTTCGACTATCGCGAGCGATGTTGTCGAGGTAACTGATGTGACCGAAGGCAGCGCGGACGCCGGCGAAGACAGTGCTCCCGAATCGGAGGCTACGTCCTTACGAGAAAGCGCTGAAGACACCGGAGAAGGCGAGGAGCAATCCGGGAAAGGCGACGCCAAAAAACCGGATGCCTGAGCGGTCCCTCGGGGATTGGCTCGCACACCTCGAGCGCATACATCCCGCTTCCATAGATCTGGGGCTAAGCCGCGTGACGGCCGTCGCCCGGGAACTGGGCCTGCTTCCATTTACGCAGCGATCACTGATGATCGCCGGGACCAATGGCAAGGGCAGCGTGGCATACAGCGCCGATGCGCTCCTCCGTGCTCATGGTCTGAGCACGGGACGCTACACGTCGCCTCACCTCGCGAGCTTCAATGAGCGCATTACGCGCAACGCCGAACCGGTCGCCGACGAGTTGATTCTCGAGGCTTTCGCCGCCATCGAGCATGCGAGAGCTGAGGTGACCCTAACCTACTTCGAGTTCGCCACCCTGGCCGCGCTGTGGGTGTTTCGTCGCGAGAATGTTGACGTTGCGATTCTCGAGATCGGACTCGGCGGGCGCCTCGACGCCGTGAATATCGTGGACAGCGATGTGGCGGTGATCACGGCCATCGACCTCGACCACCAGCACTGGCTCGGCGATACCGTAGACGAGATTGCCCCGGAGAAGGCGGCGATTGCGCGCCCGGGTCGTCCCGTCGTTCTCGCCGAGGGCAACTACCCACGATCGCTCTTCGCGACGCTTGCCAGCATCGGTGCCGCTATTTTGCGCGCCGGTGACGAATGGTCCTGGCGTGAGGAGGGCTCGCGATTGCATCTCAGTGTGGAAGGCCAGCGACTCAGATTGCCCGTACCCGAGGGCCTGCGGCCCGCGAACGTGGCTGCCGCGGTGCGGGCGTCTCGCTATTTGCTGGGCAACGAGTTTTCCGAGATCGTGGCCGAGGCCGCTCTGGGGGACCTGGTGGTTCCCGCTCGCTGCGAACTGCGCGACATCGCCGGGCGCGAGCTTCTCATCGATGTGGCCCACAATCCGGCCGCCATGGAGGTGCTGGCGTCGTTCATCAAGCGCCTCCCGACGCGCCGCAGCGTGGCCATGCTGGGCGTGATGGAAGACAAGGATTACGATGCGATGGCGACGAGTCTCGCGGACTGCGTGGACGGTGTCTGTGCCGTAGCCATCCCCGGCATCGCCCGGGCGGCGGCTCCCGAGGCCGTGTGGCAGGCCCTGGATCGGGCCGGTATCGCCATTGCCCAGACCGATTTCTCCCTGGCCGGCGTATGGGAGCAGCTTCTTGAGCGTACCCAGGTCGGAGATCGGATCGTGGTTTGCGGCTCCTTTTACACCGTAGCCGGTATACTTGCGCTTTTACGCGCCGATAGCAGTGGATAGCCACCTCAAGCAGCGTCTCGTAGGCGCGCTCATCCTAATCGCCCTGGCCGTGGTGTTTTGGCCCATTATTTTCGTCAGCGATGAGTCGCGCGTTGATGAGCGACTCGTTGTCGTTCCGGCCGCCCCGCCGGTAGACCCAACACCCTTACCCGAGCCGGACAACGCGGGTCTGCGCGCCCTGGGAGACGCCCAGGCGCAGTCCCAGATTGTTCGCGACGTGGCTCCGCCCGCACCGGTCACCGAGGAAACCGGGCTGGAAGATCAAGGGCCTGAGGATGCGCGGGGCAGCGCCGTCGATCCCAACGATGCGGCAGGCGGGACGGATGTCGATGTCGCCGCCCTGAGCGAGGACAGCAACGATATTGGTGCTTTGCCTCCCCGGGAGGAAACGCTGCCTGTCGCGACCCTCGATGAGGCGCGCCAATCCCTGACCGAACCCGCCATCGACGAAGACGGGCTGCCCGTCGCCTTCTCGCTGCAGGTCGCCACCATGGGCGATCGCACGCGCGCCGAACAGCTGCGCCAGGGCCTTATCGAGGCGGGCTACAAGGCCTACATGAAGCGCCTGCGGCGCGACGACCGCACCCTGTACCGCGTCATGGTGGGTCCAAAGTTTCAGCGCGACGAACTCGTCCCCATCAAGGCCGTGGTGGACGAAAACTGGCGCGTGGATTCACTGATCATCAGGTACGTGCCATGAGCTGGCCCCAGTTGGACCTATTCAATCAACTCGACTGGATCATTGTGGTGATCGTGGGGCTGTCGGCCCTACTAAGCCTGTGGCGCGGGTTCGTGCGCGAGGCCCTGTCCCTGGCAGGCTGGGTCATCGCATTCATTGTTGCCAACCTCGCCGCGGTGCACGTCGCCAACGGCATCGGCGAACTCATCGCGAACCGCACGGGTCGCTACATCGTGGCCTGGTCCCTGCTCTTCGTCGTTACGCTGGTCGCCAGCTCGATCACGGCTCGTATCACGAGCAAGCTGATCAAGGCCTCGGGGCTGGGCATCGCCGATCGGCTTCTTGGGATGGTGTTTGGCGTTTTGCGAGGCGCACTGATCGTTATGGCACTGGTTTTCGTAGTTCGAGAGATCGTACCGCGCAGTGAGCAGTCACTGCTCGACGAATCCCAGCTCATGCCGCACATCGACGTGCTCCTGGGCTGGAGTTCGCGGACCTTTGAACAGTTTCGCGATGTCGACATACCGGGATTGAAGATCTGATGAGTTTGATCAGCCGCCGGAAACGCGGAACCGTGAGAGGGCGCTCAGCATGTGTGGACTGACAGGGATCGTCGGCAAGCAGGCCGTGGCGGCGGAGATCTATGACGCCCTGACGGTGCTTCAGCACCGCGGTCAGGACGCCGCGGGGATCATGACCTGCAGCGACAATCGCATGCACCAGCGCAAAAGCATTGGCCTCGTCCGGGATGTGTTTCGGCAGCAGCATATGCAGCGCCTCGAAGGGCGCTTTGGTATCGGTCACGTGCGCTATCCCACCGCCGGCAGTGCCGGAGCCGCCAACGCGCAGCCGTTCTACGTAAATTCACCCTATGGTATCGCCCTGGCGCACAACGGCAATCTGACGAATTCGGCGACGCTGCGCCGCGAGTTGTTCGAAAGCGAGATGCGCCACCTGAACACGGACTCGGATTCCGAGGTACTGCTCAACGTCTTTGCCCACGAACTGCAGGCCCGCGGCAAACTGTACCCTCATCCCGAGGATCTGTTCGCGGCCGTCGCCGCCGTGCACCGGCGCTGTCGCGGCGGCTACGCCGCCGTGGCCATGCTGGTGAACCACGGCATTCTTGCCTTTCGCGATCCGCACGGAATCCGTCCTCTCGTTGTGGGCTATCGCGGCGAAGGATCGGACCGGGAGTACATGGTGGCCTCCGAGAGCGTGGCCCTGGATGTTCTTGGCTTTCGGCTCTTGAGTGATGTTGCCCCCGGCGAAGCCGTATTCATCGATGCGAAGAGGCAGCTGCATATGCAGCAGTGCGCGGAGACGCCAATGCTCCGCCCCTGTATTTTCGAGCACGTGTACTTTGCCCGGCCGGACAGCCTCATCGACGAAATATCGGTCTACAAGACCCGCAAGCGGCAGGGAGAGGCGCTGGCGAAAAAGGTGCTTCGAGAACGGCCGGAGCACGATATCGACGTTGTAATCCCCGTGCCCGACTCAAGCCGCACCGCCGGCCTTGCCATGGCCTCAACCATGGGCATCAAGTACCGTGAGGCGTTCATAAAGAATCGCTACATCGGTCGCACCTTCATCATGCCCGGGCAGCAGCAGCGGCGTAAGTCCGTGCGCCAGAAGCTGAACCCGATTCGCCTGGAGTTCGAAGGTCGAAATGTCATGCTCGTGGACGATTCCATTGTGCGCGGCACCACGAGCCGTGAGATTATCCAGATGGCGCGTGATGCCGGTGCCCGGCGCGTGTACCTCGCTTCCGCGGCACCGCCGGTGCGCTATCCCAACGTCTACGGCATTGATATGCCGTCCCGCGAGGAACTCATTGCCCATGGTCGAAGCGTCGAAGAGATCGGCGAACTCATTGGCGCGGACTGGCTGATCTACCAGGATCTGGACGACCTGGTTCGCTGCTCCCGCGAGGGCAATCCCACGGTCGACGGTTTCGAGTGTTCGGTGTTCAACGGCGAATACATTACCGGCGACGTCGATCGGAGTTACCTGGACCAGCTTCAACAGGAACGCAATGATGAAGCCCAGTGTCGCCGGCGCGAGGCGCAGTCCGGAGATGGTGTCGTCGTCGGCATTCACAACGATGAAGCAACCGAGGTCGGCTGAGGCCGGTCGCAGAGATTTTCACGGTCGGAGACTGAGGTGAGCAGACGCGACGATCCCCAGCTGGACGAGCTGCAATGGCAGAGTCTTGCCGTGCGCGCAGGAATCCATCGCTCAGCCGAGGGGGAGCATTCCGAGCCCGTGTACGCAACCTCGAGTTACATCTTCGACAGCGCGGCGCACGCGGCGGCGCGCTTCGCCGGGGATGAACCGGGGAATGTCTACTCGCGCTACACCAATCCCACGGTGCGCGGCTTCGAAGAACGGCTCGCGGCGCTTGAGGGCGCCGAGGCCTGCGTTGCCACGGCCTCGGGCATGGCCGCGATCCTCAGCACCTGCATGGCGTTGCTCAAGGCCGGGGATCACGTGATCTGTTCCCGCGACGTGTTCGGAACCACGCGATCGCTTTTCGCCCGCTATCTCACGGCCTTCGGGGTAGAGGTCGATTTCGTACCGCTGCTGCCCCAGCAGGGGTGGCGGGATGCGCTGCGTGAGAATACCCGGCTGCTGTACCTGGAAACCCCGTCCAATCCGCTGTGCGAAGTCGCCGACATCGGCGCGATGGCAAAGCTGGCCTCCGGTAGCGGCGCCCTGCTGGTCGTGGACAACTGCTTCTGCACACCGGCGCTGCAACAACCCCTGTCGCTGGGCGCAGACATCGTGATTCATTCGGCGACGAAGTTTCTCGACGGTCAGGGGCGCTGCGTTGGCGGCGCGGTGCTGGGCAGTGCATCGTTGATGGACGAAGTGGTAGCCTTCCTGCGCAGCTGCGGCCCGACCATGAGCCCCTTCAATGCCTGGGTGTTCCTCAAGGGGCTGGAAACGCTGGCCCTGCGCATGCGCGCGCACAGCGAAAACGCGCTCCAGCTGGCTCAATGGCTGCAGGATCAGCCGGTGGTAGACGCGGTGTTCTATGCGGGCCTGGATACGCATCCCGGGCATGCGCTGGCGGCACATCAGCAGAGCGCCTTTGGCGGTGTGCTTTCCTTCCGCGTCCGCGGGGGACAGGAAGCAGCGTGGCGCGTCATTGACGCCACCCGACTCATGTCGCTCACGGCCAATCTTGGCGATGCGAAAACCACTATCGTCCATCCGGCCACCACGACGCACAGCCGAATCTCCTGCGAAGAACGCGCCGACGCGGGAATCACCGATAACCTGATTCGTATCGCGGTAGGCCTTGAAGACGTCGAAGACCTAAAGGCTGATCTGCACCGGGGACTGGCGAGCCTGTCATGACTGTGCGCGGTGAGCAGCAGGTTAGCGTCGCGAGACCTCGTCGGGGCGAGCCTTGGATAAACGCATGAGTCACAAGGCGCAGATCGATGCGGCGGTTGCGGAAGTCGGTAAGGTATTGCTCGGTAAGGAGCCGCAGCTCCGCCAGGCGTTCTGCTGTCTGCTCGCGGATGGACACCTCCTGATCGAGGATCTTCCGGGCATGGGCAAGACAACGCTCTCCCATGCCCTGGCTGATGTACTCGGGCTCAGCTACAAGCGCGTCCAGTTCACCTCGGATCTGCTGCCCGCGGATATTCTGGGTGTTTCTATTTTTCATCGGGAAGACAACAGCTTTCGCTTCCATCCCGGGCCTATTTTTACTCAGGTGCTGCTGGCCGATGAGATCAATCGGAGCACACCGCGCACCCAGAGTGCGCTGCTGGAAGCCATGGCGGAGCGCCAGGTCTCCCTCGAGGGCGAGACGCGCGGGCTGCCCGAGCCCTTTTTCGTTATCGCCACCCAGAATCCTCTCGAGCAGTCCGGCACCTATCCTCTTCCGGAGTCGCAGCTCGACCGCTTTCTCATGCGCATCGAGCTTGGCTACCCCGCGGCGGCGGCGGAGCGTCAGATGCTGCGCGGCATGGGCGGTGAATCGAGGACAGCGAGCCTGCGCCAGTGCATCAGCGTAGAAGAACTCGCTGTCGTCCGCGCTGCCGTGGATGATGTACACGCGTCCGATACGCTGCTGGATTACGTGCAGCGCCTCGCCGCCCGCACCCGGGCCGGCGGTGAATTCGCCGTGGGTCTCTCACCGCGCGGGGTTTTGGCGCTGCTGCGGTCCGCAAAGACCTGGGCAATCATGGAAGACCGCGACCACGTTATCCCCGACGACGTTCAGGCCGTGCTGCCGGCGGTCGTCGCCCATCGCCTGCAGCCCGGGGGCAGCTTCGCCGGAGACGGGCTCGCCCTGGTTGCGCTGCTGCGGCGTGAGGTGGACGTTGTCTAGTGTCCCTCCCTGACTTCGTTCGAAGAAGGCGGTCAAACCGGTGAACACGGCCACGCGTCTGGAAGACCGTGCCCGGGCGCGCTGGCTTCGGTGGCTGTCGCGGCGTATCCCTCCGTCCAACTCCGTAACGCTGGATCAGCGTCGCATTTTTATCTTCCCCTCGCGTACCGGGTTCTTTTTCGCCCTTTGCCTGCTCCTTATGTTGATCGCGGCGATCAACTACCAGAACAACATCAGCTACGCGCTGACCTTTCTGCTTGCCAATCTGTTCGTGGTCGCTGTGCTCCACACCTACGCGAACCTTGCCGGCCTGACGATCACCGCTGTGGGCGCTGACGACGCTTTTGCCGGCGGGAGGAGCGCATTTCGTCTGCGTCTCAGTGCCGGCGGACGACGCGGGCACTATGCGCTGTGGCTGGGCTGGCCGGTGCCCGAGGAACAGCGCCGCCGCCGGCGTTTTCTGGTGGGGCTGTTCTCTTCGCCGGCAATGATGGCCGTTGAAGAATTGGATCTGGATGTCGATGACCAGCGCGAGCTGCGTCTCCATCTCCCGGTCGGACATCGCGGCTGGTACAACCCCGGACGGCTGCGTATCGAGAGCCTGTACCCCCTGGGACTGCTGCGCTGCTGGACCTGGGTCGATCTGGATCTTCGCGCCCTCGTGTACCCGGAGCCCAAAGCGGCCTCGGAGAGTGGCGCCGAGGCGGGAGAGGGCGAGGACGGGCTGCAGACCGCGGGCATCGGTGATGATGAATTCGCCGGTATCCGCGACTACCGCGAGGGCGACAGTCCGCGGCGCGTGTACTGGAAGGGCGTCGCGCGGGGTCTGGAGCTGCAGAGTAAGGAATACTCCGTCGTCGTCTCGGATGCGCGCTGGCTTGATTGGGAGCAGTATCCGGGCCTGGGTGTTGAGAGCCGGCTGTCGGCGCTTTGCCACCGCGTGCTCGACTACCATCGCCGCGAACTCGAGTACGGTTTGCGCCTCCCCGGCAGGGAATTGGCGCCGGCCAAGGGCGACAAGCAGCGCGAGCGAGCACTCCGGGCGCTGGCTCTTTACGGGCAGGACGGGGCGTCCCAGTGAAGCAGTCGGAGCAATTACCGCGCCCGGCGCTGCTGTGGATCATAGTGGCCCAGGCCATGCTGCTCGTGCCGCATCTTCCCCGCGTACCGCTGTGGGTGATAGCGGTCTACATCATTGCCTTTGTATGGCGCGTACAGGCCTATCGCGGGCGCGTCGCCTTACCCGGGCGCTGGTTGAAGGTGGCGCTGTCTGGAGCGGCCTCCGGAGGCATCGTGCTGAGCTTCGGCTCGCTCCTGGGCATGGAACCGATGGTGGCCTTTCTGCTCACGGCTTTCGCGCTGAAGCTCACGGAGATGCGCTCACGCAAGGACGCCTACGTCGTGATCTTTCTGGGATACTTCGTGTGCCTGACCGCATTTCTGTTCAGCCAGGATCTTTTGCTGGTCGTGTTTGGTCTGGTCCTGGTCTGGGTGCTGACCACGGCCCTGGTATGCGTACATCGCCCCAGCGGCCGCCTGGCGGACCGACAGCCGCTGAGGATCGCCGGCGCAATGCTTTTCCAGGCGGTGCCGCTGATGCTGGTGCTGTTCTTCCTCTTTCCCCGTATTCCTCCACTCTGGTCCGTGCCCCTGAAGGCGCATGCGGCAAAAACCGGGATGAGCGACACACTCCGACCCGGGGACGTGTCTTCCCTGAGCCAGTCCGACGAGGTCGCGTTCCGAGTTCGTTTCGATGGTGCCATCCCTGAAACCTCATCGCTGTACTGGCGCGGTGTGGTGATGAGCCGTCTCGAAGGAGATACCTGGGGCAGCCTGCGCTACCTCGAGATACCGGCGAGGGAGCGGCGGGAACCTGTCGTCACGACAGAGGGAGATTTCATCGATTACCGCGTCATCATGGAGCCGACACAGCAGAACTGGCTGTACAGTCTGCGCTACGCCGAACCGCGAAACGCGGGCGTTATGTCACTGTCCGACTACCGACTGTTCCTGCCGGCCGTCGTGGAAAACGACTACCTGTACCGCGTGCGCAGCTGGCCCGATGCGCGCCTGGGGCTCGAGCTGAGTGACTGGCGTCGGCGCGTCGAGACGCGTCTCCCAGCGCAGGACAACCCGCGCACCCGTGAACTCGCCCGGACCCTTTACGCGGAATCCGGCACAACCCAGGGCTTTGTGTCTTCGGCCCTTGCGCACTTCCGCAACCAGGAGTTCTTCTACACGCTCCAGCCTCCGACCCTCGGCGACAGGGACGTGATGGACCGTTTCCTCTTCGAGACCCGTCGCGGTTTTTGCGAACACTACGCCTATGCCTTCGCCGTAATGGCACGGAGTCTCGGAATCCCCGCTCGTATCGTCGGGGGCTATCTGGGCGGAGAAGTGAATCCCCTCAATCGCACTGTCATTGTCCACCAGTTCGATGCGCACGCCTGGAACGAAATCTGGATCGAAGGGGAGGGCTGGGTGCGCGTCGACCCCACCGCTGCCGTGGCCCCCGATCGTATTCTCTATGGCCTGGAAAGAGCCGTCGCGGGCGAAGGCAGCTTTCTGGCGGACTCACCGCTATCACCGCTGCGCTTTCGCGGCGTTGACTGGATTAACGGCCTGAGGCTTCGTTACGACGCGCTTACCTATCGCTGGCAGAGCTGGATCACGGGCTTTGACGGCGATGCCCAGTTTGATCTGCTGCGCGGCGTTTTCGGCGAGGTGTCGCCCTCGCGTTCCATGGCCGTGCTCCTGGGCGTGGGTGTCGGCACCATGAGTCTCGTGTCCCTCCTGCTGCTGCGCAGTCGCAGGGCCGCGCCGCGGTCGCTTCTCGAGACCGAGCTGGAGCGCTTCGCGCGACGGCTTCACGATCGGGGTCTGGAGCGCGAACCCGGGGAGACACCCGCGCAGCTCGTCGCTCGCGCGGTGCAGCGCTGGCCTGGCTATGCACCGCGCATTCACCGTCTCTATGGCAGCCTCGAGGCCGCCGTGTATGGGCCGGTCGTGGTGGAAGACGAGCAGCGCCTCGCCCGGGAGCTGCGCCGAAAGATACGCGCTCTACGACCCTGACGGCACCGGCTTATCGTCTGCGCAGATGTCGCTCGACGTGCGTATACAAGACTATGCACAAAGACCTAAGCGGCATTTTCCTTATCCTGTTTTTCTTGGCCGGTCCGGCACGAGCGGAGTTGCTGTGGCACTGGGACGATGACTTCAATGCGGAGGAACGGAGCTTTCTCCGGATCTGGCTTTCCCGGACCGCCGAGGCGCTGGAGGAGTGGGCCGGGCCCTTTCCCTTTGATGTACAGGTGCACCTCCGGCGCCGGGACGGTGCGTCGGAACCCGTTCCCTGGGCGAATACTTGGCGGGCCGGTGAACAATCGTTGTTCTTCTACGTAGACCCGAGCTATCCGGCCGCCGAGTTCTTCGCCGACTGGACCGCGCCCCATGAGTTTGCCCATCTGCTCCTGCCCTACCTTGGGCGGGACAACGCCTGGGCGGCGGAAGGCTTTGCGAGCTATCTGCAGTATCCGCTGATGGTTCAGCTTGGCGTGCTGGACGCCGATGACGCGGATCGGCGCCGCAGCAGGAGGATGGACCGGGCCGTAACAGCCCTGACCGACGAGAGCCGGTCTTTACCTGAGAACCTTTCGTCCCTGCGCAAGGCGGGTGCCTATCCAACCTTTTACTGGGCTGGCGCCGTGTATTGGG
>JBCBTK010000020.1:0-108287 GCA_039818725.1 Pseudomonadota bacterium | reverse complement strand
GCCTCCACGGCCTGAGGCTTATCGGAACCCCCGAAACCTCGTTGGTCGGGTGCGATGACTCGATAGCCCGCCTCGAGCAGTACGGGAATCTGGTGCCTCCATTGTTGATGCTCCACGGCTTTCCCGACTCCGCCCGACTGTGGAGACACCAGATTCCCGTACTGCTCGAGGCGGGCTATCGAGTCATCGCACCCGACCAACGAGGTTTCGGGGGTTCCGATAAGCCTCAGGCCGTGGAGGCCTACGCGATACCCGAAGTGCTGGCGGACGTCCTTGCCCTGCTCGACGAGCTGGAACTGGAGCGGGTTCGCCTCGTGAGTCACGACTGGGGGGCGGCCGTTGGCTGGAGCCTCGCGGCGCTGCATCCCGAGCGAGTGGAGCGCCACGCCGTTTTGTCCGTCGGGCACATTACATCCCTTTGGGACGCGGGGATCACCCAGCGCCGCAACGCCTGGTACATGCTGGTATTCATGCGTCAGGGCCTGGCCGAAGAAATCATCACGCGGCAGGACTGGCAGTTTTTCCGGGATCTCTGGGGCCACCACCCGGAGCTTGAAACCTGGATCGCCGACTTGTCGCGTCCGGGGGCACTCACGGCGGCCTTGAACTGGTATCGCGCGAACATGGATCTCGATACATGGACCGAAGAAGGCTGGGAAATGCCGCGGGTCCGCGTACCGACCATGGGCATCTGGAGCAGTGGCGATATCTATCTGTCGGAAAGCCAGATGATGGGCTCTGCCCAGTTCATGGACGCGGATTGGCGCTACGAGCGTCTGGAGGGAGCATCACACTGGTTGATGCTCGATCGGCCGGACGCAGTCAACGATCTTCTGCTGGATTTCTTTGGCACGGCTAACCGGGACTGATACGCATACCAACACGTACCGTATAGATCCTGAAGCACCCACATTTTGGGCGCCGGCATCCGTGCGTTGCGGGCACACCAGGCTTGGCGGCCGTCGTTTGCGTCGCAAAACGCTTGTGTGCCTCTCCGCAAGAAGGGAGGCCTGCGTTTGATGCTGCTGGTTGTGGCAGACCATTTCATAGGCATAAATCGTCTTACAAAATGGTTGACATCAATCTGGAATGTGATGATGCTTTCGAAACGGCCATACGGCGAAGTGGGCGGGCGCAGCAGATCGCCCCCGGGTTCCCGAGGCGCTACGACACCAAGATAAAAACACAACGTAGATGAGTTTCGTGTGCAAGCAGGATCAGACAGTGGTTCGGTATGGGCGAGTCGGCGGAAACTTTTCGGCCGTATCCCTGCCCCACTCCCGAGCTCTCCGCTTACCCTCTTCAGATCGAGCCGCGACGCGTACCGCGGCGAGTCCACAGTGCTGCTAGCAGCACACCCGGTCCCCCGACAGCGGACTACCGCGGCAGGCGCGCAGCGCCTGATCCGTAAATTATCCAGACGCGTCCCGTGCTGAGGAATTGATACCGAATTCGATCTCTTGGAAACGCTTGATGATCTGTCTATCAAAAATATAAGGAAGACATTATGAAGCCGCAAAACACACTGTTCATCGCCTGTTCGGCCGCCGTCGCATCGCTTTCCGTCGCCAATACCGGATGGGCGCAAGCGATGGAAGAGATCATCGTGACGGCGAACAAGCGCCAGGAAAGCGCCATGGACGTCGGATCGAGCATCACTGCGTTCACCGGAGATTCACTGGAAAATCGTTTCATCCTGGCCCCCGAAGACCTTGCGCAGAATGTCCCAAGCCTGGAGCTCGCCCCGTCCACTCACGGTACGCCGGTCTACACACTGCGCGGCATCGGGTACAACTCGGACGCGATGGCGATTTATCCCGCAGTCAGCCTTTCCCTGGATCAGGCGCCGATGTCGTTTCCCATTCTTGCCGCCCGAACCATGTTCGACCTCGAGCGCGTCGAGGTACTCAAGGGTCCTCAGGGTACGCTTTTTGGGCAAAACTCCACGGGTGGTGCCATCAACTATGTTGCCGCGAAGCCCACGGAAGAGTTTGAGGCCGGGCTCACGGTGGGCTACGGGCGCTTCAACGAGTTCAGGGCCAGCGGTTTTGTCAGCGGGCCGCTGAGCGACACGGTCGGCGCTCGCCTTTCGATTGACAGCCGGCGGCGTGACGATTGGCAAAAAAACTACCTCCCAGATCGCAACGATGAGAATGGCGAGCAGGAGTATTTCGCGGCGCGCTTCATCACCGAATGGCAGCCGACGGACCGACTGAACGTCATGCTGAACCTCAATGGTTCCGTCGACGACTCACAGCCCATGGCACTGCAGATCGTGTCTTCTATCCCGTCCAACCCGGCAGCGCCCTTTGATGCGGAACTGGAGACGGTACTGTCTCCGAACGACAACCGGGCAGCGAACTGGTCCCTGACGGGTGCGCAGCGCTTTCCAGAGGCACAAACACCTACCGAGGCCGCGATCCCGCGCGGTAACCGCGAAACCTGGCAGGCCATACTCCGAGCCGACTGGGACATCTCCGATACGGTGACCTTGACCTCGATCACCACCTACAACGATTTCGAGCAGGACATGTCCTTCGACCTGGACGGTAGCGATTCCGAGATGATTGGCCTGCCCAGCAACACGGGGAGCATCGAGGACTTCCATCAGGAAGTTCGCTTGTCGAACGGTGATGGCGGAGGGTCGGGTTTCCGCTGGACCGTCGGTGCCAACTACAACACCAGTTCGGTCGAGGAGTACCAGGACATCACCTACGGCGACAACTCCCTGGCCAGCCCCGCCAACCTGTTTATCCATATCAGCGGCGTCGATAACACCGGTGACATGGATATCTGGGCCGCCTTCGCGAGCGGCGAATACGATCTCACCGACAATCTCACTCTGAAAGCCGGTATTCGCTACACCGATTCAGAAAACGACAACTCCATGTGCAACCAGGACAATGCCCCGGACCAGCGGGTTAGCGAACTGTTTACGCTGCTGGGGAATCTGCTCGGTGGGCAGGATATATTCCTTGGGGTCGGAGATTGCTACTCGCTGCGCGACGACCTGTTGCTTCCCCAGAATCTCCAGGGTGTCAACGGTGGCCGGCACAACCTCACGCTCGCTGAAGACAACACATCCTGGACCATCGGCCTCGACTACAACATCAGCGAGGACACGCTGCTCTACGGAAACGTCTCCCGCGGCTATAAGGCCGGTAGCTTCCCGGTGATCACCGGCTCACTGCTCAGCCAGTTCGACCCGGCCGTGCAGGAAGCGGTGACCTCCTACGAGGTGGGATTCAAATCCACCATCGCCGGTCAGCTCCAATGGAGCGGTGCGGCGTTCTACATGGACTACGAAGACAAGCAGATCCAGGGTAGCGACCTGACGGCCCTGTTCGGTCTTCTGCAGCGCCTGGATAACGTTCCCGAATCCACGGTCTACGGTTTTGAAACAGACGTACTCTGGCGCGCCACCGAAGGCCTGACCCTGACGGCTGCGGCAACCTGGCTCGACTCAGAGATCGACGAGTACACCGCAACCAATGTCTTCGGCACGGAGAACTATGACTTCGCGGGGAATGATCTGCCGTTCGCGCCCGAGCTTTCTTTCCTGGGTGATATCGACTACCAGATGCCTCTTGCCAATGGCGGCACCCTCTCCGCGGGCGCCACGGTGACGTACCGCTCCAGCGTCGATGCCTACCCGGCGGGCGGTATTCTGCAGGTGCCCGACAACGGCGTTAATCGTACGACTGACCTTATCCCCTTCGAGATCGACAGCTACACGATCCTGGACGCACGCCTGGCCTACGCGTTCCCGGGAGACCGGATGACGCTTTCTGCCTGGGCAAAGAACGCGACTGACGAGTTCTACGTCACGAATGTGATCTCTTACAACAACGCCATCACCCGCACCGTGGGAATGCCGCGAACTTACGGCGTCGCGTTTACGATGAACTGGTAAGAACAAGGTGCCCTGGCACTCGACGTCAGGGCACCGACTTCCACGCGCCTGCCTCCGGAATGGACTCGCGAGAAGGGCGCGACGCAGGCCTTCCTACCAGACAAGGACCCAGTCATGAGCCGGGAGGCCCCGACGCTGTACCCCCTGCAGTCCTCGCCGCTCGCACTTCTGACGGCGGTTCTGGATACACCTCACCGGCTGGGAGTCACTCCCGCGGGCGAGCGCAAGATCGTTCCGGTTCTGGGTGGTCGCATTGAGGGGGAGCGACTGTCGGGACGCATTCTTGCCGGTGGCAGCGACTGGGCCCTGACTAATGCCTCAGGCATCCTGGAGCTGGACGTGCGGCTGGTGATCGAAACCCACGACGGTGCATTGATCAACTGCCAATACCGTGGACTTCGGCATGGGCCTGAAGACGTCATGGCGCGGTTGGCCGCCGGAGAAAGTGTGGATTACCGTGATTTCTACTTCCGCATCGCCCCGCGTTTCGACACGGCCGATCGTCGCTACGAGTGGCTCAATGGCATCCTGGCAGTGGGTATCGGCGAGCGCCTCGCCGATGGGCCGCGCTATCACATCCACGAAATTCTCTAACACCAGTCTTCCGGACATGAGTAGCGGTCCGATCAACCATTCCTGGCAGGTCCGGCGACCCGGTCGACCCTGATCACGGGTTAGAGACAGGAAGCGCGCCCCTACGTTCATCAACGGCTCGGGTCAGGATGTCAGACGGCGACGCGGTACTCGGGAAAGGCTTCGTCGGGCAGTGCTGCAAGCCGCTTTTTAGCGGCCCTCACGTGCTGCGTACCCAGCTTTGCCGCGCGGGTGGGATCACCGGCCAGAACCGCATCGATGATACGCAGGTACTCGGTGGTGATCTGATGACGGCTGTCTTTCCCAATATACGGAAACGACTGCAGTCGAAGCAGGTGCAACAGCGCGGTCGGCATGATGACGGGAAGCTCGACGTTACCCCCGATGGTCATCAGGACCTGGTAGAGCTGCTGGCGTTCACCGACGAAGGTCACATCGTTCACCGAGCCCTGCTCAAAGCGGTCAATGGCGTCCTGGACTTCCGTGAGACCCGTTGGGCTTCCGCCGTCAGCGACCGCCTCGGCCGCGAGGCGAGCCATAAGCGACGTCAGGGGCTCAATCACCGTGAGCAGGTCGCGAGCTTCCTTACGGGAAAATGCGCGAATGAGCGTACCGCTGTACGGTATCTGCCTGACGATCCCCTTGCCGTGCAGCCGCTTCAGCGCCTCTCGGACCGGGCCGCGGCTGATATTAAGCGTGGCGATTAGGTCGGCCTCTGCCAGCTTTTGTCCGGGCACGTAGCGGCCCGTGTAGATACCCTGCTGTATCCAGTCCACCACAGTGTCCGGTGAACTGCCTTTCCTGGCGCCGACGCTTTTCACGCTTTCCCCCTACCCTATGGGTTTCTGCTGCCACGATCGGTTTGATCGCTAGGCAGGTCTCATTAGCGAGGAACGTTCCATCCCGCTAATCTCCTCGCGAAGCTGGCGTTTGAGGACCTTACCACTGGCATTGCGTGGCAATTCGTCCACGAAGAGATAGTATTTGGGTCGCTTGAAGCGGGCCATCCGTTCAAGACAGAAGCGGTCGAGCTCGCTATGGTCAGGTGCCTGCTCGCCAGCGATAACGAGCGCGACCACCGACTCTCCCCACTCCTCATCCGAAATGCCGATCACTGCAGTGTCGGCAACGCCTTCGGCTTCCAGGAGAATATCCTCAACCTCGCGGGCATAGATGTTGATGCCACCCGATATGATGACATCTTTTTTCCGGTCGAGCAGCGTGAGGAAGCCGCGTTCATCCAGTCGGCCGACATCGCCAGTGCGCAACCAGCCGTCCAGCAGCGCCTCCCGGGTTGCATCCGGTCGACCCAGGTAACCGAGCATGACCGTGGCGCCGCGCACGGCGACCTCGCCCGTTTCTCCCGCGGACAGAGCATGGCCGTCTTCGTCCAGAATGGCGATGTGAAGGCCCGTGCGTACCGTACCCACGGAGGACAAAGTCGCGTCGTCGTTGTCGGCGATCGCCTGCGCGATCATCGACTGGCTCAACGCGGTAATCGTGCACGGACTCTCGCCCTGGCCGTAGCCATTCCACAGCCTGGATCCAAAGAGCGCGTGGCCGGCTCGAAGGTCCCGGGGGGTGATGGGGGCGGCCCCCAGCAGTACGGCCTTAACGCGCCTCATGTCGGCCTGCGCCAGCTCCGGATAGCTGTCCAGCCGTCGCAGGAGCGTCGGCGGCATAAAGAAGCTCAGGCTTTCATAGTGGTTGATAAGCGCAACGAGCTCCGCGGGGTCGAAACCGTCGCTCTGCGTAAGCACGTTGTTGCCCGCCTTCGCAATGAACGACAAGCCAAATAGGCCCGAGGCGTGGGAGGTGGCCGCGATGTGAAGCAGGGCATCGTGTTCATCGAGGGCATCGATGTCAGCGAAATAGCCCAGGGTCATGGCCATCAGGTTGCCGTGGGACAGCATGGCGCCCTTGGGTTTGCCGGTAGTGCCGCTGGTATAAAAGACCCAGGCCAGATCATCGCTAGCACGATCCACCAGCGTCACCGGGGCTACCTCGAGCGTGTCTGCGTAGCGACGACCTCCAGGTACGAGGAACACGGTGTCGGCGGATAGCAGGCCGCGCAGGGCGGAGGCCTGTTCTTGTGTAGCAAACACGACGCGGGCACCGCTGTCCTCAATCATGAAAGTCAGTTCATTGGCGCTCAGCCGCGCATTCATCGGGGCGGCGGCCAGGCCTGCGTGCCAGGTTGCAAACAGGATTTCGATGTATTCAGGGCAGTTCGGCAACGTGATCGCCACGGTCCTGCTCTCGGCGCTCAGGCGCTGCAGCGATCCGGCGAGGCGCGCCACGCGCCGACCGAGCGCCGCGTAATCCAGGTGGGTCTCACGCCCGATGGACACCGCTGGCCGCGCCGGGAGATTTCGCGCTGAATTCTCCAGCAGCTGCGCGATGTTCATCCGCAGGCTTCCAGGATGCTGACCACGACCGCGGCTTCCTCGATACCGATGAGACCGCCGCCGTTTTCCTGCAGTGCGAGCCGCGCGCCCTCAACCTGACGTGGGCCCGCCTCGCCGCGCAACTGGGTAACCAGCTCATGGATCTGCCCCAGGCCCGTAGCGCCAATCGGGTGTCCTTTCGATTCAAGGCCACCGGAAGGGTTGAAGGGAATCTGCCCGCCAATGCGGGTATCACCGCGCTCCGCGGCCGGCCCTCCCTCGCCAAAGGGGAAGAAGCCCAGGTTCTCGCTCTGTTGAATCTCGCCGAACGCGGTCGCGTCGTGGCACTCCACGACGTCGATATCCTCGGGGCCGACACCGGCGAGTTCGTAGCACTTGAGCGCGGCGCGACGCGCGATATGCCGCTCGATGTCATCGTGCTCGCGGCGCCCGCCGTTCATGAGCGTGAACCCGCGGACCTTTACGGCGCGCGCACTGGCGCCGAGCCGCTGCAGCGCCGCCTCGTTGCAGACCACCGCCGCCGCTGCCCCATCGCTGATGGGAGAACACATAGGCAGAGTAAACGGCCAGGCGATAAGACGGCTCTCCAGCACTTCGTCGGTTGTGAAGGACTTGCGATATTGGGAGAGAGGATTCTCCACCGAGTGCTGATGGTTTTTCGCCGCCACCGCCGCGATCTGCCGCTGTGTAGTGCCGAAGCGTCCCATGTGGTACTTGGCGAACGCCGCGTAGATATCCATGAACACGGTACGCGTGCTCTCCCGTGCGGCTTCATCGCCCGGCGTGGGAACGGCCGCAGCCATTGCATCGAGGCGACCAACCGTATTGTCAGTGTTCGCGCGATCCCAGCTGCCCTGGAACGCGGCCATGGATAAGGACGAGTCCGGGTGACACATTTTCTCGGCGCCGATGGCGAGGGCGATATCGGTCTGGCCGGTCTGCACCTGCATCATGGCTACCTGCAGCGCTGTGGACGCGCTGGCACAGGCGTTCTCGACGTTGACGATGGGGACGGCGTCAAACGGCATGCCGGCCAGCGCCACCTGTCCACGGATGCCGAACTGCCCTTCCATGGCGCCCTGGGTGGCGTTGGCAAACGCGATCGCTCCGATCTCATCAGGAGTGAGAGCGGCATCGCGAAGCGCGAGGTTCACGGCTTCTTCCGTGAGCTGCGTCAGGGATCGCTCCAGAAAGCGTCCGAAGGCGGTCATTCCAGTGCCAATTATGTAGACGCTGCTCATAAAGCGCTCCCCCCACTGAACATAATATTGTATGACAAAATAGTAATACTGTACCATCACGGAGCGGCAGCATGGCGCTTCCCTCTATCCAGCAAACACCCCCGTGCCTGCAAGCGTGAAAATAATAACCGGAGACCGCGTCATGAAGAGACTTACCGACCATCGGGTGCTGATTGTCAACGACGACGGTATTCACGCCCCCGGCATTCAGCTGTTGGAACGGGTCATCCGAGAACACTGCGATGATGTGTGGGTGGTCGCGCCTGACGAAGAAAAATCGGGGGCTTCCCACTCCATATCGATGCACATACCGATACGGCAGCGCCAGCTCGATTCGCGGCACATAGCCATCAAGGGCTCACCGACCGACTGTGTGCTTATGGCTCTGCAGCAGGTTATGGCGGAACATCCGACGCTGGTGCTCGCCGGGATCAACCGCGGCGGCAATCTCGCCGATGAAATTCATTACTCGGGGACCATCGCCGCAGCCATGGAGGCGGCGCTTATGGGTATTCCGGCCATTGCCCTGAGTCAGGTGTTTACCCGGGGCGTGGACGTGCCCTGGGACACTTCAGAGCGCTATGCGGTCCCGCTGATCGAACAGATTCTGCAGCGAGGAATCGACTACGGCTCATTCGTCAACATCAACTTCCCGCCCGTGAATGCTGACGCCGTGAGCGGTGTTCAGCTGGTCGGCATGGGGCGCCGCCCGCCCGGCGCTTTCAAGACCGAGGGTCGTATCGATAATCGCCATGTCCCCTACTTCTGGGTGCACCTCGATCCCGACGAAGGCGGTGACGACGAGGGAACAGACCTGCGCGCCATGGCTGAAAGCGCAATTTCCGTCTCCCCCCTCCAGATAGACATGACAAACCGGGCCATGCTCGAACCGCTCTCGGGGTTGAGCCTCGAAGGCTGCTAGCGCAGGACGCGCGGTCGCCGCACCTCAAAGGTCAGTCCGCAGATCGTCCATACCTCACGCTGCTGCGCCCGCGGCGCGCCGGTCGCAGCCGTCTTCCTGGCGCTGCCCGGTCAGCCTCCGGTGCCTGACATGCCGCCGTCCACGGGAAAGGCCACACCGTTAACAAAGGATCCTTCGTCCGAGCACAGAAAAAGCGCTGCGTTCACGACGTCGTGGAGTTCGCCGAAGCGTCCGACCGGAATACGAGCGATCAGGTCTTCCTTGACGTTATCCACGCTTTCCCCGAGACCGAGAGTCACAAACTCATCGAGGAGCTTGCGGCCCATATCGGTGTTGAAGAGGCTTGGACACAAACAGTTCGCGCGCACGCCGTACTCGAAGGCGCCCGCCTCCGTCGCGGCGAGCTTGGTGAGGCTGATCACGCCCGCCTTGGAGGCGCTGTAAGCGGAAAGAGCGGGCGTTGAAGTCAATCCGGCCACGGACGCGAGATTGAGAATCGCACCGCCCCGACCGCTCGCGCCGTCTGGCTTCATCGCCAGGAACGCGTGCTTCGTGCCCAGCATGACGCCCAGCAGATTGATGTCGAACAGGTCGCGGGACGCGTCCGGCGTGATGTCCACGAACGGCTCGGAGATCTCGACGCCTGCGTTGTTGATCACAACATCCAGGCCCCCGCAGTTCGACACGCAGAAGTCCGTGGCGGCCGCCCAGTCGGAATCGTTGCGAACGTCCAGTGAGACGAAATGGCAGGTGGCACCGGAAGCGGCAATTTTTGCAGCCGTTTTCTCACCAAGCTCCGTATTGATGTCGCCGATGACTACGGCCGCGCCCTGTTTGGCGAACCCCTGAGCGAACTCTGCGCCAAAGCCCCGCGCGCCGCCGCTGATCAGAACCACTTTGCCCTGGTAATCCATCATGCCGTCTTATCTCCTTATTGTAATTTGTGAGGTGCCCTGCCAAGCGGCGCTTACCGCGCGTTCTATCGCTGGCCTGCACTATGTTCGGCAACAGGTTCAGCCATGTTTAAAGACGATATTGTGCTACACGAGTGTCTGTCAATAATTCGGGATCGAGGCGCCTAAGGTCACGGAAGCGATGGCTGCAGGCCACTAGGCATGGCGTCGATCAACTTCTCCCGATAAGCGGCAGAGGTCATGTCGAGTTTCAAAGGCGTAACGGAGACATGGTTGCTGGCAATGGCACCGAGGTCGGAATCCGGGTGTGGATTGCCATCGCGGTAGGCCAGTACCAGGTGATAGCTGCGCTGGCCATTTTCGTCGACGGTGGCTGCCGGCACATAGCAGCCCGGCGGTCGCTGTCCCTGAGCCGTGATTTTCACACCCTCGACCTGCTCTGGCAGTACACCCGGAAAATTCACGTTGAGAAACACACCGGCGTCGAAGCTCTCCTGCAGCAAATGTAAAAGTAGCGGCGCACACCAGCGCTGCGAGGTCTCCCAGTGAGTTTTACGATCTTCACCGATCGTGAAGTCCCTCTCGCCGGGAGCAAACACCTGACTCAGCGCGATGGCGGGAATACCCAGCTGCGTTGCCTCGCGCGCCGCCGCGATCGTACCCGAGTAGACGAGGTCCTCAGCCAGATTGGGGCCTCGATTGATGCCCGACAGGCAGATTGTCGGCAGGCGGTCGCGCATAATTTCGTGGATCGCAAGCATGACGCATTCGGTCGGCGTCGCGCGAAGGGCAAAGTGTCGTTCATCGCGCTGGGCAATGCGCATCGGTGTGCCAATCGAGAGTGACTGGGACGCCCCTGAGCAGTTTTTGTCCGGTGCTATCACCCAGACGTCATCGGAAAGCTGGCGGGCGGCCTGCTCAAGGATCTGCATCCCGGGCGCATCGATGCCGTCGTCGTTCACTAGGAGGATCCGGTGATGGGCAAGGTCCTTCATGGAGATTCCTTCTCGACGGCTGAGTTGTCAGGCCCTCGAAGAGCTGCGGGATTGTAGGCTTTATTGTCTGACAATTTTATTGTACAAGAGAGGCTGCCAGCTGCAAATGGCCATCGCGAAATGCCAAGCGGTGGAGAGCCTCGCTCATCGCAGGCCAGTGCGGGGCGTATCGCGAAGGGCTAATTCGTCCTACAATGTTGTCTAACCTATTAGCGCGGGTTAGAGTACCCGGCTCCGCTGCTTGATGCGGCCTGTGTCGCTCATGTGAACCACCGAGCGCTGATCGGGGTAAGGAATATTCAAGGACTACTCATGCCACGTCAGGTCCAGCGCAAATAATAAATAAGGAGAACAGCATGACGGCACTCCCGGTAGATACGAACAAATACGGCGACGAGTCCGACTCGCCCGTCGTCGCGGCTTTCCATGCCGCGCTGCATGAAGTCGTCCGGCAGCGCTTCGAGGAATCCGGGAAGTCCTGGTCGGACTTCGTCCTGGGTGACGCCGACTCGCTGATCACGGAGGCCGATTTCGCGTCCGTGGATCGCGCCCTGGTTGAAGCCGGACATCGCTACGACTGGTCCGCGGGAATCTCGCAAAAGGAGCGTCCCGACGCCTACAAGCCGGCGTCCGGTACCAGTGATGACGATCTGGCCACGTTTTGTTTTGAGCACCCAGAGGCGCCGACAGCCGACGCAGACGCCGATGGCCGCGAACTGCGCGGTGTCGGTGACAACGTTGTGCGCTACCCGCAGGACACCACGGGTATCGCGCGCTACGTGCGCTCAACGGAACGTGTGCTGAAGTGGCTCACCGAGGGCGTCCCGGAGAACACCATCGCAGTTATTGATGACTCCGGCGGCACACTCACGGCGCCGATTCTCGAGCAGTTCACGGGCGTTATCTGCGCCGGCGGCACCGTGCGCTCCCACCTCGGCATCCTTACGCGCGAGTACGGCATTCCCTGCCTGATGAACGCCAAGGTCAACGGCATCATGGAAGGCGACACGGTGACGATTGAGTCTACCGCGCGCGCCAAGACCGCCGAAGACTACCAGGACCAGACAAAACGCGAGGTCACGGGGAATGTCTGGCGGGTGAAGCAGCGCGACTAGGCACTCGTCACTCGTTGCGCCGCGCACAGGCTACGAGCGCGGCATGTCATACCCGCAATAACAGTAATAAAGGATTGATGACGATGAAGCTCGATTACGCCCAACTTCTTGAGAGCAACAATCTGCTGCAAATCAACGGCGATGAGACCTACTGGCTATGCGTAACGCGCACGGTTCAGGAATCCAAGCTTTTCCCGGTTCCGGCGTACATGCTGATGTCCTATCTGAATTCCTTCTATCGATACCCGGCGCTGCTGCGCAAGATTGAGGAGCACATGAGCGCCGAAGAGGTCGGCGACCGGGCACGGCACATGGGTTCGAAGGCGAATGGCATCGCCATGTGGGGTCTCCCCTGCTTCTATCTGCTCGGCCGCGAGTGGATGATCAATATGGGTTTGCTGCGTCCGCAGGATGCCGCTGAGGACGTGGCTTACATCCTCGACTTCTGGAAGCGCTTCGAACTGTCATTCCGCCGTAATGCCGGACATATGACGGCCTTTGAGGGAGGGCATCGCGGGCAGATTCACTCCGAGGCCCAGCTGCAGGTTTTCCACGCCGATCTCTATGACTGCGCGGCGGGTGATCCGCTACACGAGGCGGCGCAGGCCTTCGTGGCATCGGCATCGCAGTACGCGTTCCTGATTGCCTGCGAAAGCCGCATCAGTCTGCACAACCATGGCCCCTATGATCTTGGCGACGACCGGCAGATGATTGTGCGCGATTTCAACGACATCGCCGAGTACGATTTTCCGTGGCTGGACGATGTTGCCGAAGACGTGCCCTACAACAATCTGACCGTCACCATGGCCACCCGGGGCGTGAACTTCAACATCATGGACGACTGGGGAAGCTTCGAGTCCGAGCCGGATTTCAAGGATGAGCACATCGTCGGCGTAGGCCTGTATACCTCGGGTCCGCTGACTGACGGTTTCATCCCGGTGGGCATGGAAGGCCCGCAGCAACTCACGCAGACGTTCCTCGACCTGAACGACAAGGTCAAAGACGCCATGAGCCGCCTGTGGCAGAGAATCGCCGGCTGGTCCCGTGATCAGATGCTCGACGCGGGCGCAATCACTTACTACGCGATATTCAAGGACATCGCGCATATCGCCGGCTGCTACGACCCCGAGGACTGGATCAAGATCGACGAGCGTGCCGAGCGCTTCCGGCCCCTCCTCAACGACGAGTACAGCCGCGACGTGCTTGGCGAGCTTTGTGTGGGTGCGAGCCCCAGTCACCAGCTCAACGACTACATGCTGATGATGCACAAAGACACGCCAACCCGAATCTATTCGCCCATTCCCTATTCGATCCTTGTCGACGGCGACTACGCCGCGACCGTGGGCGGCGTGCGGCCGGGTATTACCTATTTGGAAGCCAAGAAGGACGTGTATTGCACGACCGCCGGCAAGATCGGCTTCGACGAGTACAACCAGCGGGTACTCAGCTTCAAGCCGGAGCTGCATAAGCCGGAAAACCGCCTGTTCTGCGAAACCACAGTCAAGTACCACTACGACACGCCCGAAGCAGATACGTTGTACAAGCTCTACCAGACACACTCCCGCAACCTTGCGGACCAGGGTGCAGGGCTGCGCCGCGATGACGTGGAGGCCCTGCGCCAGAAGCAGAACCAGAGCTAGCCATCGTGCAGATCGGCAGCCTTATCAGCCGCGCCGCCCGTCAGTTCGAGGATGCGCCCTGCCTGTCGGAGGGTGATCGCAGTATCAGCTTTCGGGAGTTTGACGACGCGACCAGTCGCCTCGGCAATGCACTCCTTGCCCAGGGCCTTGAACCCGGGGACCGGGTAGGCGTCATGCTGCCCAACAGCATCGATTGCTTGGTCGCGTACTACGCCCTTGCCAAGAGCGGCCTTGTGCGCGTTGGCATGAACACCCGGGAGACGATCGAGGATCACCGCTACAAGCTCGGCGAATGCGGCTGCCGCGCGGTGATCCACGACACGGTCGAGACGCTCGACGGGGTCGTCGATTTTGTCGTCGATCGCGCGATGCTCAAAGACATGATCGCCGGGGGCGGCAGCGGTGCCTGCGCTGTGGACCGTGACCTGGATGCACCGCTCCGTCTCGGCTTCACCGGCGGCACCACGGGGCGGCCGAAGGCCGTCACTCTCACCACGCGCGGTGAGTTGAGCGAGCTTTCGGCCTTCCTGACCGATCTGGTGCCGGATATCCGCGAGGGCGATCGCTTCCTGCACGCCGCGCCGATTGCCCATGCCTCGGGGGCCTTTTTTCTGCCAGCGCTGTGCCGCGGCGCCCACTCGCTGATCATGCCGAAGTTCGACGCCGCCGAGTTTGTGCAGCTGGCGGAGGCGACAAGGGCAAACCTGACGTTCCTGGTGCCCACGATGCTGGCGATGATCCTTGAAGTACCCGGTGTCGACGAGGCGACGCTCGATTTTCGTCGCATTGCCTACGGGGCCTCGCCGATCTCCCGGCGCCTGCTGGAGCGGGCCGAGTCGCGCTTCGGCCGCGTGTTCGCCCAGTGCTACGGCCAGGCCGAAAGTCCCATGGTGATCACGTGTCTGAAGCCCGAAGACCACGACCGGATTGGCTCCTGCGGACGTCCCTTTGTTATCGCGGACGTCGCGGTTCTCGATGATGAGGACCGCCCCCTGCCGCCGGGAGAAACTGGAGAAATCTGCGTCCGCGGCCCTCAGCTCATGGCGCGTTACTGGAACCGGCCCGAGGCCACGGCCCGGGCCATGCGCAACGGCTGGCTGCATACCGGTGACGTCGGCAGGATGGATGAGGACGGCTTTTTCTACCTCCTGGACCGCAAGAACGACATGCTCATCTCCGGCGGCTACAACGTCTACCCAAGAGAAGTGGAGGACGTCCTGATGTCCTTTGAAGGCGTCCTTGAGGCGGCGATTATCGGGCTCCCGGACGAAAAATGGGGAGATCGCGTGCACGCCGTGATCGCCGGTCGAGACGAGCTCGATGCAGAGGCGGTGAGGATCTGGGCGCGAGAGCGTCTGGCCGGCTACAAGCGGCCCAAGGCGGTGGAAGTGTGGCCCGAGCTGCCCAAGAGTGCGGCGAACAAGATTCTGAGACGCAAGATCCGGGAAATCATCACCGAGCGCGAAAGCGGCAGCCCGCAGGGAGAGTAGGAAACGATGCAGGATTTACAGCTGGTGATGCACGGCATTGCGGTCAAGAAGTACGCCACCGTTGAAGACATCTGCGCGGTAACCGGGCTGGCAAACGACCTCGTGGCAACGCTCACCGCCGAAGCCGTGACAAAGGGACGGGTCAGCGAAGCCAATGGCAAGTTCCTGCTCACACCGATCGGCCAGGTCACGTTGAAGTCGGCCTACAGCAAAGCCTACGGGGCGCTGCGCAAGGACGATACGTTCCTGGCGGCCTACGAGGATTTTGAGCGGGTCAATAACGACCTCAAGCAGGCGATCACCGATTGGCAGACCATCGAGATAGGCGGGCAAACCGTCGCGAACGACCATTCGAACAAGGACTACGACGCGTCGGTGATCGACCGGATCGGTGCCATTCACGAACGCGTTGAGGTGATCCTTGAGCGTCTCGGGAACAGGGAAGAGCGACTGCTTCGCTACCGCGAACAGCTGCTCAGCGCCCTTGAAAAAGCTGAAGATGGCGACATCGCCTGGATCAGCGATGCCACCATCGCCAGCTACCACACCGTCTGGTTCGAGCTGCACGAAGACCTCCTGCGCGTAATGGGTCGCGAGCGCGAGGAGCACTGAATCATGGATGACGCTCTGAGTGGTTGCCGCTGGCTGCTGCCGCTGGATGGAACCCGCCTGCCGGATAAGAAACTGATCGGTGGCAAGGGCTGGTCCATCGCGCACATGCTGTCCCTCGGGCTGCCGGTACCGCCGGCCTTTGTCATTACCACGGAGGCCTGTGCTGCCTATCTGGATCAGGGCAGCCTCCCTGAGGATCTGGAGGAAGAGCTGGCCTCAGCGATGCGGTGGCTGGAAGAGAAGTCGGGGCGCAGTTACGGTCACGGTCGATCGCCACTTCTGGTCTCCGTACGCTCCGGCGCACCCATTTCCATGCCGGGCATGATGGATACCGTGCTGAATCTCGGCATCAATGCTCAGACCATGACGGCCCTCGCCGAGGAATCCGAAGACTCGCGCTTTGCACGCGATACCTTTCGGCGCTTCCATGAGCTCTTCGGCGAAATCGTTCTCAAGGCAAGCGTTCCAGAGCTAGCAAGCGATGACGACCTGGCGGACTGGCTTGCCCGGATCGAGCGCTCCGCAGGACGGGCGATTCCGGAAACGCCGATGGGGCAGCTCCGGGCAACAGTCGAAGCCGTGTTTCAATCCTGGAACGCGCGGCGTGCAAAACGCTATCGCAAGCATCACGGTATAGCGGACGATCTCGGCACCGCGGTTACGGTGCAGGCCATGGTCTTCGGCAACCTGGATGGGAACAGTGGCACCGGCGTGCTGTTCAGTCGGAACCCGCTGACCGGTGAACCGGAGCCGTACGGTGAATACCTGCGCTGCGCCCAGGGCGAGGACGTGGTCTCGGGGAAGTTCACACCCGAGCATCTCGACGAGATGAAGACGGCCGTACCCGAGGCCTATGCCGGGCTCCTTCGGGCCAGCCGCTCGCTGGAAGACGCCAACCGGGAAGCCCAGGACATCGAGTTCACTGTGCAGCACGGTCGCCTTTATCTGCTGCAATCACGCACGGCCAAGCGCTCGCCGGCGGCGGCCGTGCGTATCGCCGTCGATATGGTGCGCGAGGGCATGATCAGCCTGGAGGAGGCAACGCAGCGCATCACACCCGATCAGGTGCATTCGATTTTGAGCCCGCGTCTCGCCGGGGGCGCCGCCGAAGGAGCAACCGTACTCGCTTCGGGCCTGGGGGTTTCCCACGGCATCGGCGTGGGGACCGTGGTCACCAGCGCCGACGAGGCTGAAAGCCGCGCCCAGGCGGGCGATGACATGGTCCTGGCCACGGCCACAACGAGTCCGGAAGACGTGCACGGGATGCTGGTCGCGCGGGCAGTGATCACCGAGCATGGAGGCTCCACCTCCCATGCGGCGGTCGTGGGACGCGCTCTGGGGCTGCCGAGCGTCGTCGGCTGCGGTCCCGGCACCGTTACCGGCCTGGTCGGCCGGGTAGTGACGGTCGATGGAGAGAACGGACGGATTTACGACGGCGCGCTGGAGGTCGTGAACCCCTGCGAAACGCAGGATCAACGTCTTGACGATCTCCTCGCCTGGGCACGACAGCACAGCCCCCTGGCCGTCTACCGCGACGCGGAAGCACCCGAGGATGTTCTTGACCTGGAAGGCGTCGACGATGCCGCCGACCCAGCCAACCTCCCTGCCCTGATCCAGGGATCGCGCGGCGTGCGCGGCGGCTCTATCGCCAGCGAGGAGGGCGTGCGCGCTGCGCTGGATGCCGGTGTTGAATACATCGTGGGAGAACCGACGCTTCCGATCCTGCTGGCCGCGCTTCAGGCCGATACGCCGCTGCCGCCAAGTGCGCAGCAAAGTTCATTAAACGAGAACACATGACATGAAAGATGTGACGGCAGAAGACCTGAACGCCCTGATCCGGACCTTTGACGAATCGGACTGGAAGGAACTGGCGCTGCAGGTCGAGGACTTCCGCATTTTCATCTCGCGCGACCCCAATTCCGCCGGCGCGCCCTGGCTGGCGTCGACGTCTCCGCCGGCACCCTCTCCCGCCGGGCCGCCCAGCGCGCCGCCCGCACCCCTGGCGGCTGCCGCAGGCGCTCCCGCGGTCCCGGCACAAGACAGTGCGCCTCCCGTGCCGGACAACTGCGTCGTGGTAAAAGCCCCCAACCTCGGTATTTTCTATCGCTCGCCAAAGCCCGGCGCGCCGCCCTATGTCGAGCTGGAGGCGGAAGTCGATGAGGATACGGAGATCTGCCTGATCGAGGTGATGAAGCTGTTTACACCGGTCCGGGCGGGAATCCGCGGCATCGTGCGCCAAGTCTGCGTCGAAGACGGCGAGATGGTAGAACACGACCAGCCACTGTTCTACGTCGAGCCGAGCGCCTGACCTCAGAGCGATGACGATCCAGAGACTCTTTGTCGCAAACCGCGGCGAGATTGCGGTACGCATCATCCGAGCCGCCCATGCCCTGGGTATGGAAACGGTTCTCGGAGCCTCCGCCGCGGATCGCAACAGCCTGGCCGCCAGCATGGCCCAGCGAACGGTCGTGGTCGGCGCGGCCGAACCCGCGCGCAGCTACCTCGACGAGAGACTCATCGTGCAGGCCGCCCTGGGCTCCGGCTGCGACGGACTCCACCCGGGCTATGGCTTTCTGTCGGAACGCTCCGCCCTGGCACGGCTCTGCGAGGAAAACGGCATCGCCTTTGTGGGGCCTCGCCCCGACACCATCGAAGCGCTGGGAGACAAGCTGAGCGCCCGGCGCATCGCACAGGCATCGGGCGTGCCGCTGGTCCCGGGAACGCCGGCGCTTGCGTCGGTGGATGCCGCCTGCGCCGCCGCGGACGACATCGGTTATCCCGTGGTGATGAAGGCAACGGCGGGCGGTGGCGGCCGGGGTATGTTCTTTGCCCACGGCCCTGCAGATGTCCGGGCATCCTTCAACAAAGCCTCGGAGGAAGCCCGGGCCGCTTTCGGCGACGGGTCCTTGTACATCGAGCGCTTCGTTGAGAATGCGCGCCATGTGGAAGTTCAGGTCTTTGGGGACGGAGAAGGCCGGGTCCTCCACTTCGGCGAGCGCGACTGCTCGATCCAGCGGCGCTACCAGAAGCTGATCGAGGAAGCCCCCTGCACGGTCATGCCCGATGAAATCCGGGCCGAACTCCACGCGGCCGCGGTAAAACTCACCTCGGATCTCAACTATCGCAACGCGGGAACCGTGGAGTTTCTCTACGACACGGATCGGGGGGAGTTTTACTTTATTGAGGTCAATGCACGCATCCAGGTAGAGCACCCGGTGAGCGAGTTGATCTCGCGGCGGGACCTCGTCGCCATGCAACTCCGGCTGGCCGGAGGCGAGCCGATGACGCTCCAGCAGTCCGACATCCGGCTCCACGGCCATGCCATCGAATGCCGGGTAAATGCCGAGGACCCGGACAACGATTTTCGCCCGAATCCGGGACGCATCACCGCATTTCAAACACCGGATATGGATTTCGTGCGCCTCGATACATTCTGCGGCGAAGGCGCCGTGATCCCTCCCTACTACGACAGCATGATCGGCAAGCTGATCGTGTACGGGAACGATCGCGACGAAGCGCTGCAGCGCATGGAAACGGCTATGCACCGCTTCCAGCTCGAGGGCGTGACCAGCAACATGGAACTGCAGCACTTCATCGTCGCGCACGACGATTTCCGCAACAACCAGATTACGACGCGCTGGCTTGAGCAGACCGGACTCAGCGCGTTCGCCAACCGACAGGAGTAGGAAGTCATGGCGCATATCGAATTCCTGGACGAAACCATCCGCGATGGCCAGCAGAGCCTTTGGGGCATGCAGATGCGACCGGGCATGGCGCTCCCGATGGCATCCACGCTCGATAAAACCGGTTTCCGCGTTATCGATCTCGCAGGGTCCTCGATGTTCGAGGTGCAGATCCGCGTCAACCGGGAGGACCCCTGGGAGGGCCTGGATCTGCTCACGGAGGCAATGCCCGGCACGCCGATTCGGGGCGGCATGCGTTCCAACGCGTCGGTAACATTTGGCGTGACGCCGGACTCGCTGATGGACATGTGGATGCGCCAGCTCAATGTGCACGGCTGCCGCTCCTTCTGGATCTACGACGTGCTTTTCAATATCGACAAGATGCACCGGCTGGCGAAGGTGGCGAAGGAATTCGGTTCCGAGGTGGCGGGCGCGATCATGTTCACGTCGAGCCCCGTGCACACCGATGAGTACTATGCCGACAAGGCCGACAAGCTGTCCGCCTGCCCCGATATCGACACCCTCCTTCTCTACGACACGGCCGGCGTACTCGATAAGGAACGCATGCAGAGCCTCGTGCCGGCGATCCAGGCCAATGCCCGGGGCAAGCCGATCGAGTTCCACTCGAACAACCTTCTCGGGATGTCCGGCAAGGCCTATTGCGATGCCATTGAACTCGGGGTGACGATTCTCCACACCGCGAGCCGGCCCATGGCGAACGGTCCCTCCGTGCCGTCCACGGAAATCATGGTGCGCAATGTCGAACTGCTGGGCCATACGCATGACCTAGACACCTCGCTGCTGCCGCCGGTGGCCGAGCACTTCGAGAAGGTCGGCAAGACCGCGGGATTCCTCGTCAATCAACACCACGAATACGATGTACTGTCGGCCAAGCATCAGATCCCGGGCGGGATGGTCGGGACGCTTCGCGCGCAGATGGCCAAACACAATCTCAGCGACCGCATGGACGATGTCCTGATGGAGACGGCCAAGGTACGCGCGGAACTCGGATATCCGGGCATGGCGACGCCGTTTTCCCAGCTCGTAGGTATCCAGGCCGTCCTGAATCTGGTTTCCGGCGAGCGCTACAAAATCGTCCCCGACGAGGTGATTCAGTACGCCGCGGGCTTCTATGGAGAGACCGTCGCGCCGATCGAAGCGAACATCCTCGATCGCATCATGAGCTCGCCGAGCGCCAAGAAGGTGGTGTCGCAACCGCCACAGCAAAAGACCGAGGAAGAGCTGTACAAGGAATACGATACCCGGGATCCTGATGAACTGATCCTGCGCGCGCTTCTCCCCGAAGCGGATCTGAAGAAGATGCGCGACAACGGCCCGGTCGCCCGGGACTATCCCGTTCTCTCATCCCCCGAACTCGCACAGGTGGGACGCCTCATGAAGGTCGCGCAGGCCCCGCTGGTGCAGATCGAGTCGCAGAGCCTGAGCGTGACGCTGCGGAGATAGCAGCATCGCCACCCGCAAGGCCGTTATCGTCGATGTGCTGCGCACGCCCTTCGGGCGCGGCCGGTCCACGGGTGCCCTGGCCCACTGGCATCCGGTAGACCTGTACGCCCAGGTGCTATCCAAGATCGTTGCCCGCAACGAAATCGATCCGACCCTGATCGAGGACGTGATCAGTGGCTGCGTTATCCAGGTGGCGGAGCAGTCCGGCAATATCGGCCGGCAGGCCGTTCTGGCCGCCGGCCTGCCCGAGACGGTCCCCGCCCTCACCCTCGATCGCAAATGCGGCTCGGCACAGCAGGCCGTGGATTTCGCCGCCCAGGGCGTGCTCGCGGGCGCCTACGATGTGGTTCTCGCGGGGGGTGTAGAGATGATGAGCCGCGTGCCCATGAAGGCCAATCGCATGGGCAAGGACAATCTGGGCAGCGCGCATCACCGGCGTTATCCGGACGGGCTCGTGGGCCAGGGAATTTCGGCGGAGCTGATTGCGGCGCGCTGGGACATCAGCCGGGAAGAGCAGGATGCCTTTGCCCTGCGATCTCACCGGCTTGCCGCGGCAGCGCAAGACAGGGGCAGCTCGGCGCGCGATATCCTGCCGCTCGCCCGTGCCCCCTCGGCGAGCGATCGGGTCACCGCGGACGAAGGGATTCGCCGCGACAGCAGCCTCGAGAAACTGGCGAGTCTTACGCCAGCGTTTGAGAACGCCGAGATGGGAGCGCGCTTTCCGGAGATTCGCTGGTCCGTCACCGCCGGAAACGCGAGCCAGGTCAGCGATGGTGCCTGTGCGGTCCTGGTTGCCGAAGAGAGCACCGCGCTGCGGCTGGGCCTCACGCCGCGAGCCAGCGTGGAGGCGTTCGCGGTGACCGGCGACGATCCACTGCTGATGCTCACCGGCATCATCCCCGCCACGGAGAAGTTACTCGGCAGATCCGGGGTCGCGATCGAGGATATCGACGCCTTTGAGGTCAACGAGGCCTTTGCTTCCGTCGTCCTCGCCTGGCAGAAGCACTTCAGGGTCGATCCAAAGCGGATCAACCGACTCGGCGGAGCGATTGCCATCGGTCATCCGGTGGGCGCTTCCGGTGGCCGTTTGCTCGGCAACTTGTTGCGAACGCTTGAGGAGGACGGTGGCCGCTGGGGCCTTCAGACCATGTGCGAATCCGGCGGCATGGCCAACGCCACGCTCATCCAGCGGATTTAGTGCAGACGCGCCGCGGCGTAGGCCTCGTCGGGCAGCTTGATAATGTGCGCGCGCCGGCGACGCAGGTGGGCCCGGGCCACGCGTTCGGCCTTCTTCGGGTCTCCTTCGAGCACCGCTTCCGCAATCGCGCTGAGTTCCCGCAGCTGGCTCTCGTGTTGCTTGCGTGACACAAAGGCCTGGAACTGAAGGCGCAGGAGAGCGATCTTCAATCGCGGCACCATTTGTGCCAGTTCCCGGTTACCCCCGATGTAATACAGCGTATCGTAGAACCGGCGGCGCTGTTCCAGGAATGCGAAGGTCTCGCCCTCCTCGCCTTCGCGCATGGCCGCCGCGACCGCGGCCTCGAGTCGTTCGCGGCTGTCGCCCTCGTCGATATGGCTGGCGGCAAGCTTTGCGGCCAGGCCGGCCAGGACCTCAAGGACCGACATCATGTCGAGAACCTCTTCGCGACTCTGGGCGCGAATAAACGCACCTCGATGCTTGCTGAGTACCAACACACCCTCACCGGCAAGGCGCTTGAACGCCTCACGCACCGGGCCGCGACTGACCTTGAGCTCGCGGGTCAGGTCGGCCTCGATGAGGCGCTGCCCGGGCACGAAGCGCCCCTTTTCAATTCCCGTGATAATGGCGTTCATCACGCGGCGAGGGGAGCTGATGGTCGTGGCGGGCGCGGCTGCCGGGCCGTCCACCACAGCTACCTTGGAAACTTTCTTGCTGGTCGTTGACGTTCTCACGAATAGTAGGGCTCCGGTTGCCTCGCCGTGACTCGCTGTCGCTCTCTGCGAATCGCGAGAGCAATTGGCACGGGGCTGCGAAACTGTAAGGGGCAGCGACGGCGCAGCGGCACCGGCCTGCCCCGGCGCGCCCGTGGCGCGTGGCAGCTCGTCAAATGCGTGCCGTTGTTCCGCCGTCGATTGTCATCACCGAGCCGTTTGTATACGACGCTTCGTCTGACGCGAGATAGACGCAGCCGTACGCGATTTCCTCGGGCGTTCCCGTGCGGCGCATCGCGCAGAATCGATCGGCTATCGCTTCGTCATCGAACAGGTGAATGTGCGATTCTATCATGGGTGTATCGATGTAACCGGGACACACGCAGTTCGCGCGTACGCCATCGAGCGCATAGGCCGCGCAGAGTGAGCGTGTAAGGTTCACCATCGCGCCTTTCGCAGCGGTGTAGGCGTGCGCATCGGGATTCCCTTTCATACCCAGAATTGAAGAAATATTGACGATCGAGCCGCTGCTCTGTGCCTGCATGTGGGGAATGACCAGACGACACATGTAGAACACGGAGTCGAGGTCGATAGCCATGACCTGCCGCCAGTTTTCCGGCGTCGTATCCGTAACGGAGCCCATCGTGCCGGCATGACCCTGGATCTTTTCCCAGGAGTAGCCGATTCCCGCGGCGTTGAGAAGTATGTCGACGCGCCCATAACGCTCAATGGTGGCGTCAACGAGCGTCTGCGCACCCTCTGGCGTGGACAGATCAGCCGCGACAACAAAGCCCTCCCCGCCCTCACGCTCGACCAGGCCCAGGGTCTCGTCCAGGTTTTTCTGTGTTCTCGAACAGCCCACCACCCTGGCGCCCTCGCGGGCGAAGAGCTCCATGCACGAGCGGCCGATACCCGTGCCGGCACCCGTAACGATTGCTACCTTGTCCTGAAGGCGACCCATCCCGAACTCCTCTTATTGGTTTGATTGGATAGCGCGGCCAAAGCGGTCGCGGTCTGTCAGACGGTACTACAATCGTGTCCTATATTATTGCCCACGTCCAGCGCATCGTAGTGTCGGGCTCCCCGGCCAGGCCGAAGGGACGGGGTGCCCCCGCCGGCGTTGACTGGCAGGGTGGCTACTCCTATTATCTGACGATACTGTCCGACAAAATAATCAGCGAAAGCGGGAGGCCAGTATGCAAACCATGAAGGCCGCGGTACTGCGCGGGCCCAATGACATCGTCGTGGAAGACGTTCCCATTCCCGAGATCGGACCGGCCGACGCCCTGATCAAGGTGAAGTTTTGCGGCATCTGCGGCTCCGACATACACAGCTTCACGACCGGCATGTTTGTTGAGCCGGGCCAGATCATGGGTCACGAGTTCTCCGGGGAAATAGCCGAGGTCGGTGAATCGGTGGTGGGTCTTTCGCGCGGTGACCGCGTGACCGGCTTCAGCGCGGGCGTGTGCGGCCAGTGCGAGGCCTGCGAGCGCGATGAACCGTTACTGTGTGCCGAGTTGTTCCACAACTCCACGGGCTATGGGCTCCCCGGTGCGTTCGCCGAATACGTGAAGATTGAAAATGCGGTGGTGGGCCAGTCCGTCCACAAACTGGCCGACGCTATGGACAGCGTAAACGGCGCCATGATTGAACCGGTATCCGTGGGCGTGAGCGCCGTCGCCCAGGCACAGGTTCGCCCCGGAGACCGCGTCGTGGTGTTAGGCGCGGGCATGATTGGCAACGCCTGCCTGCAGGCCGCCAAGGCAGCCGGTGCGGCCGAGGTAATCGTTGTCGAGGTCTCGGATACGCGGCTGCGCCTCGCAAGGGAATGCGGCGCGGACGACGTCTTCGATGCGCGCACCGGTGACGCTCTGCGCTGGGTTATGGATAAGTTCGGCGAGGCGCCCTATCACTATCACGTTGGCGGCAATGCCGACGTCGTTCTCGAAGCGGCCGGGCACCCGACCACGATCAAGCAGGCGTTTGAGATGGTGCGTCCCGGGGGGCGCATCTGCTTTGTCGGACTGCCGGAAGGTGAAGTGCCGCTGGATACGACCAAGATCGTGCACAAAATGCCCTACATCGTCGGCTCCCTAGGCGGTGATTTCATAGCCGCCATCGACGCCATCAGCTCAGGCACCATCCGGCCCGAGGTATTGGTTACCCACCGCTTCGGTCTGGACGATATCGGCGCCGCTTTCCAGCAGCAGTTGAATGCCGACGAGACTGTGAAGGTCATGATCGAGGTCGCCTGACCGGTCCCGGCAATAACCGAGAGCAACATGCCAGAAAACAATCGAGAGTGGCGACTAGCGCGCCGTCCCCAGGGTATATCGCAACCGGATGACTTCGAGTTTGTTGCGGACGGCAGCATGCCCGACTCGCCCCAGGAGGGTGAGATAGTCGTTCACAATCGAGCGTTCCTCTGCGCGCCCACAATCCGCAACTGGATGGACCCTCCCGGGAACAACCTGTACCCGTCTATCGGCATCGGCGAGCTGTTGTTCGGCCCCGCCTCCGCGGTAGTGCTTGAGTCTGCCCACCCCGGGTTTTCCCCGGGTGACCCGGTTGCCACGATCAGCGCCTGGCAGGACTACGCTCTGGTCCGGCCGGATGACGTCATGACCCGGGTCCTGCCGGAAGGACACAGCCTGATCGAGGGGGTCGGGGTCTTTGGCCTCAATTCCGTCACCGGCTATTTCGGCATGCGCGACATCGGTGCGATCCAGCCTGGCGAGTCGGTGCTGGTATCCGGCGCGGCGGGTTCCGCCGGGTCCATCGCAGCGCAGGTCGCCAAACTGGGTGGCTGCCGCGTTGTCGGCATCGCCGGTGGGCCCGAGAAATGCCAATGGCTGATGGATGAATGCGGTATCGACGCGGTTATCGACTACCGCAGCGAAGATGTTCGTGAGCGCATCGCAGCACTCTTTCCCGATGGCATCGATGTCTTCTTCGACAACGTGGGCGGCGAGACGCTGCAGGCCGCGGTGGATTACATGACAGCGTTCGGCCGCATCGTGCTGTGCGGCCAGATCGCGAGCTATAACGAGGGGGCGCCGCCGGAGGGGCCACGCAATATGATGCGGCTGATCTATGGCGGGGTCCGCATGCAGGGCTTTCTCGTCAACCACTTCGAAGATCGCTTTAACGAGGCCTTGCGGGACCTCACCGATTGGGAACGCAGCGGGCAGCTCCACCACCGGGAGGACGTTCGCGAGGGTTTGGAGAATCTGCCGCGCGCCTTCAATTCACTTTTTGACGGCAGCAATCGTGGAACGCTGATCGTCACCAACCAGGAATAGCCACATTTTCGATAGAAGAACTGCACCGGCAGGTGGCGGTCGTTCGCCGCACCTGGCTCTAGCGCGAGGAAAGCGAGAGTGATTCTGCGGAAAGTGCTATGGAAGGCCCCATGGGAAGGTTGAGCGGAAAGACCGCATTGATCACAGGCGCAGGTAGCGGCGTTGGCGCTGCCTGTATGGCGCTGTTCCTTGAAAAAGGTGCACGCGTTATGGGTGTCGGGCGCAGCGAGGCACGGCTCCGCGACAGTCTGGCTTCCACACCAGGAGCAAGCCATGATCAAGCGCGAATCGTCGCCGCGGACATCAGCACAGAGCAGGGTGTTGCCAGCGCGGTGGAAGCCGCGGAAGCCGCCTTCGGCGCAATCGACATCCTGGTGCATGCTGCCGGCGTCGGTTACAGCTGGGAGAAACAAAGTCCGGGGAGCATGGCGGACGTGGTGGGCGCAACGCCGGACAAGTGGAACGAGGTGATGCGCATCAACTGCGATGCCTACTACTTACTGTGTCGCGCGCTTGTGCCGCGCATGCGCGAGGCCGGAGGGGGCTCCATCGTCGGTGTGTCGAGTATTTCGGGCTTCCAGGGCCTACCCGCCGCCCATGCCTACACGGCCGCCAAGGCCGCGATGATCAACCTGACGCGTTCCATGAGTGTGGCCTACGTGCAGGACAACATACGCGTCAACTGTGTTGCCCCCGGATTCACCGCGACGCCGATGGTCGAGGACGTGCTCAATCTCTTCGACGACGAGGATATGGCGGAGCGCCTCACTCCCATGCGCCGTCCGGGTACGCCCAGAGAAATGGCGTTTGGCTGCCTTTACCTCGCGTCCGACGAGTCCAGCTACTGCAGCGGGACGGTGCTTGTAATTGACGGCGGAACCACCGCACGGCAGTAGTCATCGGTCCACCGGTACCCGCACGTAGCAACGGGTCTGCGGGCACCCGGGACCGCAGCGCGGCATCAGCCCCATACGCGACTGTTAAACAGGAATAGAGTTCATGCATTTCGACCATAGCGACAGGGTCAAGGAGTACGCGGTGCGTATCGAGACCTTCCTCGCCGAGCACATCTACCCCAACGAGGAACGCTTTTACCGGGAGGCCGAGACGCTGGGACCCTGGAAGGTCTACCCGGTAGTCGAGGAACTCAAGGAGATCGCAAAGCGCGAGGGGCTATGGAATCTTTTCCTTCCCGATAGCAACTACGGCGCTGGCCTCAGTAACCTGGAGTACGCACCCCTGTGCGCACTTATGGGACGCTCCCACCTCGCACCGGAGGTCTTCAACTGTTCCGCGCCGGATACGGGCAACATGGAAACCATCATTCGCTATGGAACGGAAGCCCAGATCAAGGAGTGGGCAGAACCTTTGCTGAACGGCGAGATCCGCAGCGCCTTCGCCATGACGGAACCCGCGGTAGCGTCCAGCGATGCTACCAATATCGAAAGCTCTATCGTGCGCGACGGCGACGAGTACGTCATCAACGGCCACAAGTGGTACACCACCAACAGTACGGACCCGCGCTGCAAGATCATCATCTTCATGGGCAAGTCGTCGCCGGACCATGAAAGCCGCTATAAGCAGCAGTCGATGATTCTGGTGCCCAAGGACACGCCCGGTGTACGCGTGGTTCGTCCCCTGCCCGTCTTCGGGTTCTACGGCGTGCCCGATCGTGCCTCCGAAGTGGTTTTTGAGAACGTCCGCGTGCCGGCGAGCAATATGCTGCTCGGCGAGGGGCGCGGCTTCGAGATTGCTCAAGGACGCCTGGGCCCCGGCCGCATCCACCACTGCATGCGACTCATCGGCCTGGCCGAGCGCATCCTGGAACGCATGTGCCGGCGCCTCGAAGCCCGCGAGGCCTTCGGCGGCTCGGTGGCGAAACAGTCCGTTTCCCTCGAGCGTATCGCCGAGGCGCGCATACAGATCGAACAATCCCGCCTGCTGACACTGCATGCGGCCTGGAAGATGGACAAGGTCGGCAACAAAGAGGCGCGTCGGGAGATCGCCATGATCAAGGTGGCGGCCCCCAACATGGCCTGCCAGGTGATCGACTGGGCGATCCAGGCGTTCGGCGGTGGAGGCACGAGCAGCGACCACAACCTGACCTCCGCCTACGCAACGGCGCGGCTGCTGCGACTGGCGGACGGACCCGATGAGGTGCACCGCAACCAGATCGGTCGCCTTGAGTTGCGGCGTGTCAGTGACATGGATGCGGAGCGTACGGGTACGCGAGCGGACTTCCTTAGTCTCGCGGAAGCTGACGAGAGAGCCGCGCACAGCATGTTCCCACCCGAGGATCTGTAGCGCGCCGGCCTACGCCGCCGAGCAGCTCCGTCTTCGGGCGATGTGCCCGGGATGGCCGAGCGCTTGCCATGGCTGAGAATCAAGTAATGGGAGGAAAGCAGATGAAGATGGGCGTCGTGGGTGCGGGACTCATGGGCAGGGAGATCGCCTTCGTTTACGCGATGGCGGGCTGCCATGTGGCGCTCGTGGATCGCGACCAGGAAACTCTCGACGGAGCGCTGAGTATCCTCAAGGAGCTGGTGGCCAAGGGTATTCAGCGTGGTCTGTTGGAAGAGGAGATTGCCGAAGAGGCTCTGGGTCGCATTCGCATGACCACGGAGCTCGGGGCCATGGGCGACGCGGAACTCGTGGTGGAGGCGGTGTTCGAGCGCGAGGCCGTCAAGGCCGAAGTGCTGAAGGCGTTGGACGAGCTGTGCGTCGAATCCTGCATCTTCGCATCCAATACCTCCACCATCCCGATCTCCACCCTCGCCCGCTACGTTTCCGAGAGTCGTCGATCCCGCTTCATCGGGACCCACTATTTCTCGCCGGTATCTCGAATGAAGCTCGTGGAAGTTATCCCCGCCTTTGATACCACGGAGGAGACGGTGGAGCGGGTGATGCAGCTTTGCACCAACGCGGGAAAGGTACCCATCCGCATAAAGGACGTTACCGGCTTCGCCGTAAATCGCATGTTGCATGCGTTCGTTATCGAGGCGGTCAAGCTCGTTGAGGAGGGCGTCGCCACTCCAGAGGATCTGGATACCGCCTGCCGGCTTGGACTCGGTCACGCCATGGGGCCCTTCGAGCTCATGGACGCGGTGACCGCGGACCTGTGCGTCGAAGCCCAGGAAATCATGCAGGAGTCTTACGGCGAGCGCTTTCGTCCGCCAGCCCTGCTCAAACAGCGAGTGCGGGCTGGACTTGGCGGCGGCCGTGGTCGCCGCGGCTGGCGTGACAAAAAATAAAGTCGCGCCCCGGGCCTGGAATGGCGTTCACCGACAGGTCTTTGCGGACAGGCGCGAACGCTTTGGGCAATCAGGTAGTTTGCGTTTGGCGTGCCAGGACCAGCCAGGTGAGCAGCGCGGTAAAAATCATGGTGAACACACTGATCAGCGCCATGCTCTGGAAGAGGTCACCGGAACCCCATATCTGCCCCGTCGGATCGGTCAGAGGAGCGGCGGGAACGATGAACGCCAGGAGCGGAAACTGCAGGCCGATGAGCAACCAGTAGACGATGGGCTGGCGCCAGTACGCCGCGTCGGCCGGAATTTCCTCTGGCGGTTGCCGCTTCGCCGAGTACAGAGCAAACAGCTGAAACGAGACCCACATGGTCAGCATCCAGCCGAAAAAGTTCAGCAGCGGGACGCCGAACCATGCGCCACCATTGGCCCAGACCCAATCGCGGTTGGCCGTGCCGCCGATGGCGTCCACGCATAGATCCCACGAGGTCGTGAGAAATGCGGCAATGATTGGTCGCCCGATGGCCATACCTCGGGGAGTCGAGAATACGTCGCCCAGGAGTATGCCCGCGAGGACCCAGGCGAGATAGCCGGCGACCGCGAAGATAGGTCCGACAATAATGGGGACGTACCAGACTTGCGGTCCCATGGCGGCAGTATGGTGATAGGCGCCGAAGGGGAAGCCGGTGATGATGCTCATGTTCTCGAAGATGTTGGTCACGACAACGGCGATGAGAAAGTACACGCCGATACCGGCACCGTAGCGTCGACTTCCATGCAGCAGGGTAAACGCGCTAAGCAGCGCAACGTTGATAAAGCGGGCCATATTCGGCGGCATTAAGGACGGCAGGAAAAAACTTGCCAGCGTAACCAGGAGCCAGAGCAGAATTACCGCCCACAGCGTTGTATCGAAGGCAGTACGTCGGGTGTGTTCCATGGGGACTCCGTGCTCGTTTTGTTATTGCTTGGCTGATTGAGCGCAACGGAGAAGGTAACAGGAATCGGGGTTCCGTCAATGGCGCCTCACGACTGAAACAAGGCGCCCAGGGAACGTCGGCGCGCGAATCAAATACCGAAGCACGTGGCACTCGAGAATGCCCGGGAGAAATAAGCTATGAATCTACGTTTCGATGGAAGAACGGCGGTTGTCACCGGTGCTGCCACCGGTATCGGCTATGCCATCGCCGAAGCCCTGGCGGAGAGCGGCGCGACGGTGATCGTGGCGGACATCGATTTGTCCGGCGCCAGTGAAGCAGCCGCGTCACTGGGGAATGGCGCCCTGGCCGTGAAGGTCGACGTCGCCAGGCACGAGGAAGTCGAGGCCATGGTTGCCTTCGCCGTTGAACATACTGGACGGCTGGACATGCTGGTGAACAACGCTGGTATCGCAGGGCCGATGCAACCGCTCAGCGAGTACTCCATCGAGGACTGGCACAAGGTTCTCGACGTCAACCTGCATGGCGTTTTCTATGGCATGCGCTACGCCGTTCCCGTCATGCGGGAAAATGGCGGCGGTGCCATCGTCAATATGGCCTCGATTCTCGGATCCGTGGGCTTCGTCGACGCCAGCGCCTACGTCACGTCCAAGCACGCTGTTCTGGGAATAAGCAAAGCGGCAGCTCTCGAGTACGCCGCCGACGGCATCCGGGTCAACAGCGTTGGGCCGGGATTCATCGGCACCGAGCTTGTGAAGAACAGTCTCGACGAGGCGACCCGGGCCGAAATGGCTAGCGCGCATGCGTTGAACCGGATGGGCGAGACAGCCGAGGTTGCTTCCCTGGTCGTGTATCTCCTGTCCGACCAGGCCGGGTTTATCACGGGCTCATATCATGTGGTTGACGGTGGCTATACCGCGCGGTGAATCGTTGTAGGCGTGATCAACGGCGACGCCCGAATCAGGCACGCTGCAGTATGATCACCGAGCAGGCGGCCTCGTCGAAGCCGACCACACCGCCGCCATTTTCCGCCAGGGCGCTGTGCGCCCCGGGGACCTGGCGGTCACCGGCCTCGCCACGCAACTGCTCGGCGAGTTCGGCAATCATGGACAGCCCCGTGGCACCCACGGGATGACCCTTGGATACCAGCCCGCCAGACGTGTTGATCGGCAGGGCTCCACCGAGCCTGGTCACACCACTCTCAACGAAGATGCCGCCCTGCCCCTCCTCGCAAAAGCCCAGCATCTCAGCCTGGTAGAGCTCGCAAAATGCGGTCGCATCATGAACCTCGGCGACATCGATGGCTTCGGGACCGAGATCGGCCTGCCGATAGGCCTTCTGCGCCGCAACGCGACTGAGCCCCGGCTCGTCCAGCGCCCGGTACTTCCCGCCCGAAAGAGAGGTCGCCGCAACGCGCACCGCGCGCTCCCGAACCGAAGCGGGCAGTTCACGCAGACGCCGGGCCGAAACCAATAGCGCGCCCGCGGCGCCGTCTCCTATGGGCGCGCACATGGCGCGGGTCAGGGGCCAGGAAACTTCCCGATCGGCAAGCACCTCCTCCACGCTCATCTCGAAGCGATACTGGGCCCGGGGATTCAGGGCGCCGTGGCAATGGTTTTTGGCGGCCGCCGCCGCGATCTGGGTCGGTGTCGTGCCATAGCGCTGCATGTGATAGCAGGCCTGCATGGCATAGGTGTCCATAAAGATGGACCGGTTCGGTCCGGGCTCAAAGGCCTTGCCCGCCACCTCGCCCGCGGCAGCGTAGTAGCCGCGCCACTCGTCCTTGTCGTACTGGTCGATGCCACCCTCGAAGAGCCGCGCCGACTGTGTCGGGTCTTCGGGAAAGAAAGTCTTTTCCACGCCAAGCGCCAGCGCCGTGTCCGCCGTGCCTGCCGCGATGTCCTTCCAGGCACCGTTCAGCGCCATGGAGGCGGTGGCACAGCCGCCCTCAACGTTGATCACCGGCACCCGCTCCGGGAACAGGCCCTCGCGCACCAGCGGCGTCAGGCAGACCTGCCCGCGGATGCTGCCCTGTTCCTCCACCCACATGCCGCAGTTGCCGAACCAGCAGCTCTCAATTGAGTCGCCGTCCGCAAGCCCGGCATCCGCCAGAACGCCGAGGTAGGCCTCTCGCGTAAGATCCTTGACCGTGTCATCGGGGCGTTTACCGAAGACGGTGCTGAAGGTTCCGACGAGATAGACGTCGCTCACGGCTTGTCCCAATAGGGTTCGCGCAGTTCGCGCTTGATCACCTTGCCAAGAGCATTGCGGGGAAACTCGTCGCGCAGTTCGACGGCCTTCACGCGCTGCTGCTTGGCGAGGCGCTCATTGCCCCACGCGAGTAAGGCCGCGGTATCGAGCTGCTTTCCCGCCACCGGAATAACCAGGGCGAGGGGCGTCTCCCCCCACTTGGGGTCGGGGACTCCGATGACGGTGACGTCGGAAACCTCCGGATGGGCGCCGAGCACCTCCTCTATATCCTTGGGGAACACGTTGAAGCCACCCGAGATAATCATGTCTTTCTTGCGATCGAGGATGTAGAGGAAACCGTCCTCGTCCAGCTTGCCGATGTCACCGCTGCGCAGAAAGGTGCGGCCCCGTTCGTCGCGCCAGATCGCGGCCTCGGTTTCCGCTTCGCGCCGGTGATAGTGCTTCATGAGTCCACCGCCGTAACCGACGATCTCCCCGGCTTCGTTTGCCGGAAGCTCGCGTCCGTTGTCGTCGACGATGCGCAGGTCGAAGCCAATGACGGGCGTTCCTACGGAACCGCGCTTGTGCTGCTGCTCGGGCCGACAGATCGTGGCAAAGCCCTCGGTGAAGCCGTAGAGCTCGAAGAGCCCTGCGCCAAGACGCTCGAGAATCGCGTCTTTCGTGTCCTGGCGCAGGGGCGATCCCGCGGACAGCATGTAGCGCAGCGATGCCAGGTCGGCACTTTCCAAAGCTGGGCTCTCGAGCACGCCGATGTATTGGGTCGGCACCATGAACGTATGGGTGATGCGTTCACGGGCGACCAGATCGAGAAAGGCCTCGGGTGAAAAGCTTTCCATGATCACCACCGTACCGCCGACGAACAGCGGCGGCAGGAGCATGAACCACGTCCCATTGCTGTAAAGCGAGGTGGTCGTGAGAGCTTTGCACTCATGGTCCATGCGCAGCTCCAGGGCGTTGGAGTAGGACCAGTGCTGCCGCGCCCGATGCGTTTGCACAATGCCCTTCGGCGTGCCCGTGGTGCCCGACGAATAAATGATGTTGAAGTCGTCGCCGAGGTCGTAGCGTACGGGAGGCTCGTCCTCCCCCATCCCCTGCAGCCAGTCGGTAAGCGACTGCCAGCGGTCGTCCGCTTCACCGGCGCAAACAAGGAGACGCTCGCCCTTGTCTTCGCCCGAATCATCCAAACCGCCGTCGAGCTGCCCGAGGGCCGCCTCGGCAAGCGCCCGGGTCGCGTCGCTGGCAAACAGCACGGACGCGCCGGAATCTGCAAGCATCGTGGCCACCTGCGCCGGGGTGAGCATCGTACTGATGGGCACCATGCCGGCACCGGCCTTAACGATGCCCAGCATCACCACGACTGTGTCAACGCTGTTGTTCATAAGAACCGCGGCTTTGGCCGACCTGCCCGCGTCGGCGGCGAGCAATGCGTTGGCCACGCGATTGCAGCGTCGGTTCAGTTCACCCCAGCTTAGGCGGTCGGCGCCACACACCAGCGCGGTTTTTTCTGCGCGGAAACGAGCGTGGCTCGCCCACAGCTCGGGGAGGAATACCTGGGTATCGTCCAGGGCCATCGGAAGCCTCGTTTTATGGCACCCGGCAATCACCGGGTGCGTTACTATCGTCGCGTTAACGTACCAGCATCGACGGGTGATGCAAGAAGGAAGGCATGGCAATCGGGAATGCATCGACGCACGAGGGTGTGCACTACGACCCTCGGGACCAGGACACCATCAATGACCCGATCCCCGTGCTGCGCTCCCTGCAGGATCACGCCCCGGTCTACTGGTGCGAGGCGCTGCGCGGGTGGGTGATCACGCGTTACGACGATGCCAAGGCCGTGCTGCGCAACGAAGACTTCTCGGCAGACCGCATCACGCCCTTTTATAAGGCGCAGTCCCCGCAGCGCCAGACGCAGATCGAACAGCTGATCCGCTACCTGAACACCTGGGTCGCCTTTCGGGACCCACCAGAGCACACGCGGCTGCGCAAACTGATGAAGACGGTGTTCACGCCGGAAACCGTTGCCGCACAACGCCCGGCGGTTGAACGATCCGTAAACAGACTCATCGCCCGCCTGGAGGGCAAGCGGGAGTTTGACTTCATCCAGGAGTTTGCCTTTCCCCTCCCCGCCATGGTGATCATGGACCTCCTCGGCCTGCCGGAGGAGGACATGGACGATCTCAAGGACTGGTCGAACCAGATGCAGTTGTTCATCGGCAGCGCGACGACGTCTCCACATAAGTACGATCTCGCCGAGGCCGGCGCCACCGCCATGGCGGCCTATTTCCGTGAGGCGATTCGGGATCGCGAGCAACGGCCGGGCGGGGATCTCATTTCCCAGCTCATGGCACTGGGGGAAGTAGACGATGCCTTGAGCGAGGATGAGGTAATCGGTACGTGCATGCTGTTTCTCTTTGGCGGCCACGAAACAACGACCAACCTCATCGGCAACGGCGTCCGCGTCCTGCTGGAGAATCCCGAGGAAAAGCAGCGTCTGTTGGAAGAACCGGCCCTGATCGATAGCGCGGTTGAAGAGATACTCCGCTACGATGGACCGACCGGCGCGTCGGTCCGCCTGGTCGCTAACAGTCACAGCATGCACGGTGTTCAACTCGAGGCCGGACAGCGCGTTTTCGTGATGATCAACGCCGCCAATCGCGACCCCCGCGCCTTCGATGACCCGGACCGCGTCGACATCACCCGTTCCCCGAACAACCACCTCACCTTCAACTACGGCCCGCATTTCTGCATGGGCGCGCCGCTTGCCCGCCTCGAAGGGCAAGTCGCCCTTGGCGAAGTCCTGCGTCGCCTACCGGGAATCACCCTCGCGGCAGAAGGCTATGACTATATGGACACGATGATCATGCGCGGCGTTCGCAGCATGCCGGTTCGAATCGAGAGCTGATCCGCGACGATGGTCCACGGGCCGGTTGGTCAGGTTGTGTCATTTAGCGAAGGCGGCTCCGGAGTAGCGGGCGATAGGCCATCGTGTTGGCCCTATCCTGACTTCCGTTGAATCGAAAAAATGGGTTTGTTACGGTCGCCCGGCCGCGCTCGCGCAGCACGCCGATAATAAGAGGAAAATCATGTACACGCTTTACGCTGTCTGGTCGAAGCCGGCCGATGAGGATATCGAGGCCTTCGAGGCGCACTACACCGGTACCCACGCCCCACTCGCCGCCGCGGTGCCCAATATGCGCCGCTTTCTCACCACAAACACCACGGACGGACTCGCGGGCGGCGATCCTGCCTTCTACCGCGTCGCTGAGATGTCCTTTGACTCGAAGGAAGCGCTTGAAGCCGCCGAGGAGTCGGAACAGTGGGGCAAGGTCCGCGCGGACGCCGGCGTTATGATCGAGCGCTTCGGCGTGACGATGTCCGTCGCCATGGGCATCGCCGATCAGGACAATGGGGGTGCGCTGTGACCATCCTCATCACCGGCGGATCGCGAGGCATTGGACGAGCAATCGCCGAAGAGTTCGCCACTGACGGTACCGATGTCTTTATCAATTACCACGCCGACGACGAGGCGGCGGAGGCCGCCGCGGCGGCTGTGCAGGCGGCCGGTAGCACACCCCATCTCATCAAGGGATCGGTCGCAACACCCGAAGCTGCCCGAGCCGTGCTCGGCGAGGTGGCTTCCAAAACCGATCGCCTCGACCAGGTGGTGCACGCGGCGGTAGACCCGCTGGCCGGCGATGCGATCGACATGGACGCCGATCGCTTCACCGACGCCGTCAAGCTGAACGGCCTCGGTCTACTGTATGTCACTCAGGCAGCCTCTTCGTTGCTGGGACAGGGCAGCACCGTATTCTTCCTCTCCAGCAGGGGCAGCAGCGTGGTAGTGCCAAACTATTCGGCGCTCGGTGCATCGAAGGCGCTTGGGGAATCGCTGGTGCGCTACCTGGGAAAGGAGTTGGCACCGCGTGGCATCCGGGTGAACACTGTGTCGGCGGGCCCGTTGGACACGACCGCCATTCGAGCCGTTATCCCCAATGCCGAGGAGCGACTCGCGGCGGCGGCAGCGGCAAATCCGAGCGGGCGTGGGCTTGAGTTTGCTGACGTTACCCAGGCGGTGCGCTGGCTGTCGAGTGACGGGGCGTCGATGGTACAGGGGCAGCTCGTCTTCGTTGACGGCGGCCTGTATCTCTAGCCCGAAAACGCACCAGCACCCTTAACAGGGTAAGTCTCGCGCCGCTCGCTCGACGTAAACCCAATTCCGCACTTGGATGCACACTGTCACCGCAGCCAACACTCTAGCTAGTGGCTGCACGCCCACGCAGGAACCGGCGCCTCAGGTACTCCGCAATCATGCCTCCGAAGAAGGTGATGATCGCAATCGCAAAGCTGCCCAGGTTGCGCGCGATATCGGTGCGGATTTTTGAATCGGCGCCCACGGTGACGCTGACGGTCCAACTGTCTGTGCGCAGGCGAACGGGAGATGTGTCCGTATCCTCCGGCGCGTACTGCACGATCGATGCATGCAGCTGCTGCTCGCCAACCAAGACGGGTCTGACTCGAAAATCCCAGACCGCCTTCCCCGCGATCATGGATTGCCGGATATCGCTTTCCTGAATGATCTCGAAGTTGGAGCCGTGCAGCGTCGCTCGAAGGGTTTGGCTCACGGCGGGAATCTGGCCGAGGAACCCATCTTCGTCGCGTCCGAGACCTCCCTCGGGGACAGATACCTCGATACTGATCGCCGCCTGCTCATCGACGGCCATGGTACTCGGACCGCGAAACTGGACGTCGTAGGCCGGCGTTTCGCTGACGCTGGCAAGCTCTAACGCCGCTTCCACTTCTTCCAGGCGAACAACGGTCTGCTCGTATTGATCTAGCGGGACCACTGCATCCACGGTCGGCCGCTGCGAGAGTTCGTCGATGGTTTGTTGTGCGGCAGTAAGGGCACGCTGGGATTCATCCGCCGCCCGCTGGGTGCGTTGCAGCGTAGCCTCGATAGCGGCCGCGCGGCTTTCGGCGTCCCGGAGGGCGCCCTGCAGTTCCTTTTGTCCGTCGCGCAGGGTCGTATTTTCCCGCGTGATCGCCTCCACTTGAGATCGGGCATCCGCGACCTGGCGCTCCGCGTCCGCAACGCGTCGTTCCGCACTGGCCTGCGCCGCCGCGATCTCCCGTTCCGCCTGAGCGAGCATGTCGTCGGTGTTATTGGCGGCGCAGGAGGCCAGTAGGAGGAGTACAAACCCAAGGCCGAGGCCACGGCGGAGTCGTCCAAGGCGAGTGGCGCAGCTACTCGCCCGGATGGTGTTATTGCTTACGACTTCGTTCATTCCGACCGCTCCCCTTCGCAAGCTGATCGAGATCACACATGATCGCAAGGCTCCATCGAATCGACACGCTAGTGGCCAATTCCGATGCGCCGGATCTGATCAGCCAGGCCCGCATCGCGCAGCCTGCTGGAGTCGACCCGCCCCTCCAGATCATAGAAATCCAAACCAAAGCCGTTAATGACGCGCATGATCTGCTGGGCTTCCCGAGACGACAGCTTCGACTTCCAACCGTCCAGTCCCTGGATGCCGGAAGCGCCAACCACACTGGAAGGTGTATCCATGGTTTGTGCAACCAATTCGATATCAACGTCCAGATCCCAGAGCTCGACAATGTCACCGATAGTCTGTTCAGTGTCGAGGAGGATCTCCTCGTAGGTGACACAACTCCAGGGACGCGGCGTACTGGAAAGCAGGCAGGGCAACTGATCCAGAGCCCAGGATGCGGCCAGTTTTTCGACATCCGTCTCCAAGCCTTCCAACAGTTCCTGGAATACCGGAAAACCCTCAAGGTATTCCGGCGCCGTGAGATTACCCGGGTTGACCCAACTGCGGTGTAGTTGGGACGCGATGACACCGCAGGGGTGTCGCAGCAGATGAATCGGAGGACGCACTGAAAAACGATTGCAGAGCCACGGTAGCAGGCGTGTAGCGCGAACGAACTTTATTATGAGGGTGTCAGCCTTGAGCATCTCGCCGAGGGGGCCGGATTCGCGGAGAATCCAGCGGTTGACGATGCGCCCTTCCCACAAGCGGGAGAAAAACTCCTCGCCTTCGGCCCAAAGCTGATCCGGCGCTCGGTAGGTCTGCCAGTCGAAACCGGCTGCTTTCGCCTCGGGTACCTCATCCAGATGCAGCGGCTCGAAGAGCACACAGCTCCCTTTTGCCATGCCAAAGAGCTGTGCGAAGAGCGTACTACCCGACCTGGGCGAAGAGGTTATGATCCGGACGTCCTCGACCTCAAATCGACCCCTCAACACCCGAGGCGCAATGGCATCACTAATGGCGGAGCGGAGTGATTTCATGCAGAGCTTTCCCGGCAGTCATCGCTTGATGATGGCTGCATGCCAAGTCGGTCTGCGCAAAGTAGCAGCCACGTCATTGCAGCGTCACGCAGAGCAGCAACACCCTCGCGGACGCAGGACGTAACGAAAACAGTACACAGCGAACACCGAGGCCCCCACGGGCCCGGCTCAGACCGGTGGAGTGAGTACGCGCCGGGATGGCACTGTTCACAGCGTCCATGGAGACCCTTCAGGCGGGCTCATCCGCTGCATCACCGATGCCCTTGATCCGCTCGCGGAAACGCTGAACGGCGGCGAAGGCCGCAGGCACCATCAGTGTGCCCAGCACCGCCGAGGCCAGCATACCGAAGAATACGGTGGCACCCATGGATACACGCGACGCCGCCCCGGCGCCGGTGGCCAGGACCAGCGGAAGCACGCCCAGAACAAAGGACAGGGCGGTCATGAGCACGGCACGAAAACGCAGACCCGCGGCTTCAACGCTTGCATCCAGTATCGATCGTCCCTCTTTCTCGCGCAGTTCCTTCGCAAACTCCACGATCAGAATCGCCGTCTTTGCCGATATCCCGATCAAGAGCACCATGCCAATCTGTGCGTAGAGATCCAGTGGGATGCCCAGGGCCTTGAGGCCGGCGAAGGCTCCGATCAGCGCCAGGGGTACCGAAAGCAGAATCGCCGCGGGAATCAGCCAGCTTTCGTATTGGGCAACGAGGAACAGGTATACGAAGATCAGGGCCAGACCGAAGATTAGCGGCGCGAGATTTCCCGCCTCGAGCGACTGGAAGGTGATACCGGACCAGTCGTAGCCATAGCCGGCGGGAATATCCGCTGAGATCCTGGCCATCGCGTCTATCGCCTGGGACTCGCTGTAGCCCGGGGCGGGAATCGCATTGATCGTGACGGAATTAACCAGGTTATAGCGATTTAGAATCTCCGGGCCTAGGCTGGGTCGCGTCGATACCAACGTGGACAGGGGCACCATCTCGTCACTGCGGTTGCGTACGAATATGCGCCCGATATCGCCTTCGTCGTTCCTGAAGTCACCATCAGCCTGGATCATCACACGGAAGGTTCGGCCAAAGAGATTGAAGTCGTTGACATACAGGCTGCCGAGCATGGCCTGCAGCGACCCGAAGACGCTCGACAAGGGAATACCCTGGTCCTTGGCCTTCACACGATCCACCTCGATATCCAGAATAGGTATACCAGCGCGGAAGCTGGTAAAGGCCGCGGCGATGGCCGGTGACTCGTTTGCGCGCCCGACGATCCCCCGCGCTACCGCGGAGAGCTGCTCCGGCGAGCCGCCCAGATTGTCCAGCAAACGATAGTCGAGACCTGATACGTTGCCGACGCCGGGAATGGCCGGTGGACTGAACACCATAGTCGTGGAAGACGGCAGCGCCCAGAGCTGTCCCTGCACCCGGTTGAGGACCGCCATCTGGTGCTGCTCGGGGCTCGGTCGCTCGTCCCAATCCTTCAGCACGGCGATCAGGAGAGCGCTGTTGGGACTGGCAACGCCCTTGAGAATGGAGAAGCCCTTCACAGCAACCACGTGGTTGATTTCCGGAGTCGCCGCAAGTATCTCGAAGACCTCGTCTGTGGCGGCCTCCGTGCGCTCCAGGGATGCACCGTCCGGCAGCTGCACATCAACGAAAAACGAACCCTTGTCCTCGTCCGGCACAAAGCCCGTAGGCAGGCCCATCAACAGAGCAACAATGCCGCCGATCAGGAGCAGGTAAATGGCGATAGTGAGCGGCAGCCGGCGAACAGAGCTACCGACAATAACCCGGTACTGCAGCGTGGCCGAGTCAAGAAAGCGTGCGAAGGCACCGAGCAGCCCCCGGGGCTCGCAGCGCTGATCAATCAGTATCGCTGCCAACGCAGGACTCAGCGTGAGCGCCGTCACGGACGAAATCACTACGGCGACGGAAATAGTCATCGCGAATTGCCGATACAGGGAACCGCTAATGCCCGGCATCAGGGTCACCGGTACAAACACAGCGAGCAGTACGAGCGTCGTGGCGACCACCGGCCCACTTACCTCGCGCATGGTGCGCACTGCGGCATCAAAGCCCGACATGCCGTCCTGAACGTGTCGCTCCGTATTCTCGATCACGACGATGGCGTCATCGACCACCACTCCGATCGCCAGAATCAATCCAAAGAGCGACACCGTATTGATGCTCATGCCCGTCGCCAGCATGAAGGCGAAGGTTCCGACAAGTGAGATCGGGATGGTGACCGTGGGAATCAGCGTTGCCCGCCAGCTGCCCAGGAACAGAAAAACAACCAGCACCACAAGGCCCACCGCCTGTAGCAGCGTGACGACCACCTCGTTGATGGAAATGGAAATATAGCGCGTGGTGTCGTAGAGCACCTCGGCCTCGAGGCCCTGGGGAAAGGCCTCTTTCAGTCTCGCAAGCGTGGCATAGACATCGCCGGCGACACCGAGGGCGTTTGCGGCCGGGAGTTTATAGATTGCGAGCACGGCCGCGGGATTGCCGTCCAACTCACCGCGCCAGGCGTAGTTCTGCGAACCCAGTTCAACGCGGGCAATGTCCTGCAGGTACACGATGCGCGCATCGCCGCCGGCACGCACGACAATTTGGCGAAACTCGTTGACGTCGCGCAGGCGCCCCTTGGCGGTCAAGGTGTACTGGAACTGTTGTCCCTGTGGCACCGGGGCTCCGCCGATGGTCCCCGCGGCGACTTCAACGTTCTGCTCCCGGATCGCGCCCACCACATCATCCGTGGTCAATCCAAGGCTCGCCATGCGATCCGGGTCGAGCCAGATGCGCATTCCGTAGTCCAGGGCGCCGAGGTTACTCGCCTGGGCCACGCCGTTGATGCGTGCCAGGGGATCGGCAATATTGATGCTGGCGTAGTTCGATATGAACTCCGGACTCAGGGAATCGTCCGGCGAATAGACGTTCACGATCATGAGCATGTCCGTGGACTGCTTGCTCACCATGACGCCCTGCCTTGTAACCTCCTCGGGCAGCAGTGGTTCGGCCTGGCTCACGAGGTTCTGCACATTGACCTGAGCCTGGTCTTCGTCTATGCCGAAATCAAAGGTTACGTTGAGGGTGTAGGAACCGTCGTTGGCGCTGGTGGACTGCATGTAGAGCATGCCCTCAACGCCGTTTACCTGCTGCTCGATCGGCCCGGCGACGGAATCGATCAGAGTCTGCGCATTCGCGCCGGGGTAGCTTGCGGTCACCTGCACCTGCGGCGGGGTGATGTTCGGAAATTCCGCCACGGGCAGAAGGGGAATGGAGATCAGTCCGCACAGGACGATAACCACGGACACCACCATGGCGAGCTTCGGTCGCCGGATGAAGGTCTCGCTAATCATGGTTGAACCGGCGCGTCCGAATCCGTGTAGGGCGTTGCGGTGGCCTCCGTAGCGGCAACCGCCATACCGGGGCGCACCTTTTGTACTCCGTTGACGATGACGCGACTGCCCTGGTCAAGACCGGACTCGACCACCCAGTCGACGCCCTCACGCTGGCCGAGGCTGACGTTACGCCGGCCTACAATGTCCTTGGGATCGATGGTGTAGACATAGCGTCCCTGCATATCTTCCATCACCGCGGACTGGGGAATGAGCAAGCGCTCTTCTTTAAACCCGCGCTGGACGAAGACGCGCATAAACTGGCCAGAGAGCAGCAGGTTGTCCGGATTGGGGAACTGCGCGGTCACGGTGATCGTTCCGGTCGTCGGGTTGATGCGGTTGTTGGCAAACTCGATCGTGCCCGGAAGCGGGTAAAACTGGCCATTGATGAGTTGAAGCCGGGGCGTGTAGGAGACCGGATCCTCGCCCCGGGCGGCGCGCTCCTGATCCTCGATCAGGCTCGCCGCCACGGTCTGTTCGCTGATGTCGAAATCCACCAGCATCGGATCGTTCTGCACCAACGTGACCAGCGAGTCGCCGCCGGGACTGACGAGATCGCCGATGCTCAGCTCCGAGCGTCCGGTCAGCCCCGAGAAAGGCGCGCGAATCTCCGTGAATCCCAGATCTATTTCGGCCTTCTCCACCGCGGCCTGGGCAACTTCCAGAGCCGCAGCGCCGGAGTCGCGATTGCCGCGCAGCTTGTCGATCTCCGAGGCGCTGATGAAACCGTCCGGCTCCAGCTCGATGCCTCGGGCCAGGTCGCGCTCAAAGACCTCGAGGTTCGTGCGCGCGCGCGAAAGATCGGCGCGAGCGGAATCCAACGCCGCTTCGTAGGGGCGAGGATCGATACGGTAAAGCAGGTCGTCCTTGTTGACGTACTGCCCTTCCCGGAAGCTTCGCTCGGTGATCGTGCCCGACACCTGGGCGCGTATCGCCGTGTCTTCCCGGGCCCGGGTACGCGCCACGAACTCGAAGGTAGTGGCCACCTCGCGCATCTCAACGGTGCGGAACTGTACAGCGGGCGGAGGCGGGGTCGGGGCTTCGGGTTCGCTACAGGCCTCAGTGAGCAGAAGCACCGAAACAAGTACGGCGCGGGGCATCATCGTTCGCATTGGGAACCTTTCCTGCGGTAGCTGCCGGCGGCGGCGTTCGCACTATAGCCTGTCAAGGAGCCACGCGTATTTCAAAGCTAACGTCGTCACAGTCGCACGCGACCGGTTCGCTGAATATTGTTCAATACCTGGAGCATAGGTTGGAGATAAACAGTGGTGGGTGGAATTCGGCATCAAGAGCTGTGCTTCCGATGCTCATGACTATGCTAGTTGCGAGCAAACACATCGAGGCAGTCCGCGGCACGAATCCCGCTTCCTTCGAGGGCTATCGGTGGGCATTCTTCCGCGCTTTAGTCGTGGCCCGAGAATCCAACTTTCTTCCAATACCCGGGCCCAGTTCATCGACACCGAATCGAATGGCCAGATCACAACGACTCGCCATGCACATTTAGGCACATCCTTAGCGGGAGCCCTTGCAGCGCAGGCCCCCGAACAAGATATCGACAACGACTACCTTGAATTCTCAGGCCTCGATGCCGCATCGCTATGGATAGAAATTTCGCTGGGTGAAGGGCGGTGCTGCCAACGATCGCCCAAGCGCGGGCACGGCGGCCTGGCCGACAGCAGCCCCGACGACGATAGCGACTATCACGGTCGGAGATTAAAGCGTTCGGCCCCATCGCGCTCCGAGGACCGCGAGACCACTCAGGCCAGAAGCAAACAATGCAAAGGTACCGACCGCCGGCACGGGGACCGGAATTATGGGTGTGAACAGCGTGCCGCCCTGCTGCGCGGGGTCGGGCATGAACAGCGGCGGCGTTGGCGAGACGACGATGCTCGCCGGGCCGGTGATGATGTCGATCTGATAGGCGATCATGCCCGTGTTGCTACCCGGAACAAGGCCGATGGAATATAAGTCCGCCGGGAGCGCGCCTTCCGCGGCGAATATGTCATTGATCGTTGCAGGCGTCTGGCTCGACTGGACCTCCACCTCTCCACCGCCCTGAAATACGAAGAATCCCTGGAAGATCCCGGAATAATCGAAGTCGACGAAGACATCGTTGTTTCCCGAGACATAGGTGAAGTTCACCGTGAAATCGCCCAACGTCCTGAACTGAAAGGTATCGAACTCATCCGTACCGTCGAAGACATTGGAGGTCATCGTCGTAATCGGCCCAGCGTTGATCGTACCCAGGATCGTCGAGGTGGTGAGGGGCTGCAAAGTGCCCAGATCCGTGCTGCCCCCCCCGGACCGGGCTGAGAGAAGTCGGTGATGTCGCCGTCTGTAGCTTCCTCGTAGATCACTGCGGCGCTGACCGAGCCGGCCCAAATAAACACAGCTACCAAGATAGCGGCTTTCCCTGTCACGACTCACCTGCCTTGCCTTTTCGCTTTGTGCTGGAGCCTTAAACCAAGAGCCGCCGAGTTGGCCACACCGGGTGGCCGTGGGCAGGATTCCCTGGTCAGATGTGCGTTTCCAAAAGATGGGCATGTTTACTGGCAGCCACTGCCTCAATCATTTCCTGGTAGTTGGAGAGTGACTCAATCAGCGGCCGGACACTGATTTTTTCAAGGCTTGTGCGTGCTTCGCAGGGATCGAGCTCAAGGTAATCTAGCGCCTGATTCAGCGTTTGCTGGTGACGCTGCCCATCAAGCAGGTCGTCTTCATAGATCAGGCTAAGGTGACTTAAGCTCTCAAGAACCTGGTTTTCGTACTCCGCGTAGCGGAGATTTCCCCCGAGCCAGTCCAGCAGCCGGGGAATGTCCAGCTCCTGCGTCTTCGGTGCTTCGTCACCCCGATCCGATCGATGTTGAAACAGCTTGCGCTGGTGGGCGAGAACGTTCGATACCTCTTGGGCCAGCGTGTCCCGGCGCCGGAGGTAGACAATCCGGTACCCCTGAGCGCGGCTGAGCCAGGGCAACAGGCTGAACCGATACCGCTCCGGGAGCACCTCGAACATCTGGTAAGACAGAAGCTTGAAGCCATAGACCGATTCCCGGCGCACTGAGGCGCGAGAGCGAATGAACTGGCGCGGAAAGAGCGGCTTCTCGACCAGGAGTTCACCGTCACAAAACAAATCCGGGCTGGAATTCATGAGGTCAACCAGGAGCGTACTGCCCGACCGCGCGCGAGAAAAAATCACAAAGCGGGTGGCCGGTTGACGCCACCGGCCCTCCCTAAGGCGTTCCTTATAGGTTTCGAATTCCTTGCTGTGCGCCATATGCGCAATGTCCTTGCACGTGTACCCGTAGCGGCCCAGAGAGTACTCGAATCAAACCGTGGATGGGAGCCGGTAAATCGTGAACCAACTCTCTATACGCTGCCTATGTGTGTCGCGCGAGTCCTAACCGGACCCCTGGCGAAGCTTCGGCACCGTTTGCCGCTGTTGCATTCGCGGCCGGCACAAGATTGGGCGCTAAGGAGGCGATGGGTACCACTCGATCGTAGATGTTCGCAGTCTATGTGCAGCGTCGGGTGTGTCGCGCGAGAAACATCAAAACCATTGCCTTGGGTTCACCGGAGATCACGACCTGTATCGGCCAGGAGTACTTCAGCAGTCGCTGATCATTCTTACTCAGGCGGGTTTTCGATAATTAGCTTGCGACGAGCGAAAACCTCCTCTCTGCCCCAGTTGCTAATGCCGACAAATTCCATGTCATAGCGGCCGTTGGGTAACGTGCGGGTATCGAACGTTGCGTAATAAAGTATGTTGGGATAGCCGGGGTCCCGGATGTTGTCTCTGAGTATGGCGTCAACCCGCGGGTGCTCAATACCGGACAGGCCCTCGTACTCCCGTCCGTCAATGCGGAAGCGGAATGCCTCGACGCCCTCGGGTTGGGCCAACACATAGCCGGAAAGCTGGATCTCGCCGCTGTTGGGCCGACTGAAACTCACATTGCCGGCGGTCAGGCCGATGAGGGGCGGCAGGCAGAAATCGCTGGCGTCCTCCGCCGGGTACCGAGGAGCCTCGCCACTCACTTCGGCGCGGTAAATGCCATAGCGACGACGACCGTCGTAATAGGAAAGCTCGTCCAAAGTTTCGATGAGGTTGAACTCCCGGCACAGCGTGTCGACATGCCGGTATACCTCCCAGCGCACGTCCGAGTAGTCGATCACCAGCAGCGGAGACGCCGGCTCAGCGGGCAGGAAGCGTTCGCTGACCTGCCATAAATCCAGCTGCACGGATCGACCGTCGCGGTGGGTTTTGTCGTGATCCAGCACGTAGATCCTGCTCCCCCTGAACACTCTGTGCTGCAGTTGCGCCGCGACGTAGTAGTTGTTGGTGTAAATAACGTCGCCGGGCCGGTAGTGCTCTGCCACGTCCTGCCGCAGGACCTCCCAGCCAACCATGCGCAAAGTCACCTTATCGCGCTGTGCCTCGGGAATCCTGTCGTAGTGCAGGGGGGCCAGCAGGCCCAGAAAGGCACCACCGACAAACAGGGCCGCCAGCCCCAGGGAAGAACCAGCGAATCCGCGAGCCAGACGGCTGCCCCGCCACAGCCGCTCCAATTGCTCGGGCAGCAACACCAGCATCGGAACGTAACCGAACCAGGCCCAGTGCAGGGTGGTGCTGGTCTGGTCCACCCAGGGTGCCAGCAACGTCAGCCCGAGGATGTAAAACAGTGCAACCGATGCCAGCAGAGCCCGCGGCGCATCGCCGCGCCAGCCGCGACGCAGCGCGGCAAAAAGCGTCCAGAGCATCAGGCCGTAAAGCAACGGTGACACGACGCCGGCCTGCAGGAGTGGATACTTGAGAGCCTCTGGGTGAAAGACCCAGGGGTGCCGCCCGGAGAAATGAAAAGCAATGGCAGCGAAGTCATTGCCCAGATTGAATATGGCGACGGGCAGCAACCCGATCGACGCGATTCCGACTGCGATCCACGGCCCGGGTCGACGCAGCTGCACTCTGAGCATGGGGAACGCGAGAAACGCGAGCGTCAGGGCGACCGGCAGGAAGATGAAGCGGTAGTGGGTGGTGAGCCCCACGGCCATCAGCAGACCGGCGAGCACCCACCAGCGCATGCCCTGCGAGCGACAGGCACGCTCCAACGCCGCCATGATCAGACAGCACTCCGTTAGCAGCAAGGAGTCGGGGATGGCAAGGACGCCAATGGTTGCGGTGACCGGGACCAGCAGACTGAGGCCTGCGGCGACCAGCGCATGCCGGTGTCCGGTGACGGGTCGCGCCAGCCAGAAGATCGCGGCAGGGAGCGCAAGGCCGGCCAGCAGGAAGAGAAGTCGGGTACCCAGCGTGGAGTCCCCCACAAGGATCGTACCCAGGCGTATGGCAAGCGCTGTCAGCGGTGGGAGGTCACTGTATCCCCAGTCGATGTTCTGGGATTCCCAACGATAGAAGCTTTCGTCGCCGAACAGGTCGAGGGAAAGGGCCAGGTATAGGCGCAACGCGGCAGTCAGCGAAAAGCCTACAAGGATCAGCATGATCAGGGGGCGTGCCAGGGGCGCACCTTCGCTATTGCTCTGGTATTTCATTTCCTGAAAATTCAGCCCGGGCGGGTCCGCAGGAGATCTTCAAGGCCCGTCGACCCCCGTGCTAGAAGCTGTACCTGATACCGAGGCCCATAACATTAGACCCCACCTCATGGGAGGCAAACAGGCCCGACGCACCGGAGCGGTGGTGAAGACGGTAGAAGAACTGCCAACGTGGATCGCGCGGGAGTGAAAAACCGTACTCCACGACAAGATAGTTGAGCCAGCGTTGCGGACCCTCATCCGGGGGGGCCTCTGCCGCGTCCTCGGCCTCGTTCGCGGTGATGTCGCTCGTATAGGAGGCACCCCAGCCCACTGCGATAGTGGTTGGCAGGCGGTCGTTCCAGGGAAACTCTGACCAACGAAGATTGGCATACAGAGCAAACTCGTAGATATCGAGATCCTGCTGCCGGTCATCCCGGTAACCCAGAAGTACCACAGGCTCCAAAGTGGCGCCGAGCCACGCGGCGGCACGGTTGAAAGGATTGTGATCCGCCAGTTGCCAATCGAAGGTCAGTGAGACCATCGTTTCCTGGGCCGACTCGTAGCGGAACGCCAGGGCATCGCGGAACTTGTACTCGTTTCCGGCGCCGAGATACATTGATGTGGCGGCGGGCCGCCAGCTTCCAGAGCGCGCGTCCGCCTCCTTCGCACACAGCGGCACTGGGGCTAGCAGTAACGCGCAGAGCACCGGAAACGGTGTCGCGGTCAGGCGTTTCTTCCTATATTCCTTCCCACATTGTTTATGGCAAGAAAGGCACATGCGCCGAATCGATCGATAGGCCATCAGAGGTGCCATGCCGCAATCCGGCTCGCACTCACGATTCGCGCTTGTTGTTTTGTTGCATTCAATGAGATCCACCGATTGTTCCGACGACTCCGTGGCAGGCGGAAGCTGCTCGACCAAGATTGTAGGGTCTCAGGACCCTGGTGACACACAGACATTCAGTTTTTCCATCGTTCACCCAAACGTCGTGCGCCGAGTCATGCCGCCGCGTAGCCGGCGACTGTTACTCGGTTGAAGTGCGAATTTGCCGATTCGAACCCACTAAGCAGTGGCTGGGAAGATCTTTGATGAAGCCAACCCACCAGCGTGTTTTGTCAACTGCTCGGTCCGTCGTGACGGGATTGGCGGGGGGAACAGCCAGGGTCGCGTAACAGCTTTGATGGCGAAAGCCAGATTTACCATCGCGGGCTATCGCTTGATCACCGCGTTAGACTAGCAGGCTGAACTCACTCTCGGATGGAGTCCTTATGAGAGCCCTCGCCATAGTCCTGCTTGCCCTGTTACCGACAGCCACTCTGGCCCAACACGATCGCGACGTCGACGATGTGCGCCTGCCGCAGTGCGAGGGCATAGACGATCTTCGAGAGGCTCTCGCCAAGGTCGAGCGTATGAAAGGCTTTAGCGAGGACGATGACTATAAGTTCCTGAAAGGATTCGGCGAGCGCTGCGGTCGCTACAAGGTACGTTCGCGGAGCAACTATCGCCTTCACAGCTACCATGTAACCGATGACTTCATCTTCGCGATTTATGAAGTATCCGGCGGTAAGGGTTACGAAGGTGGCAAACGCGTGGGATTCGTCGCTAACAGTGTGTACTCAAAAGACGGCTGGCGCGCTACCCGGGGATCCGAGTGTGCCCTTACAGTCCAGGGCGGTGGCTGCTTGGTGCCCAAACGATGCCGAGCGGTCAACGACAAAGCCGACGTCAGCTTCTACCGAAAGCTGGAACTGGATGAGTTCGCGGCTCCGCCGTACTGTTACGGCGTGGGCGATGAACTTTAGGGTGCCCGGACGCGTCAGAAGGTCGAGTCGCCAGGTCGGAGGGCGCGCCCGTTCAGTGGGCGGTCACTATGTCTTGTCATAGGTGGTTGCAGACGCATGGCAGGGTGTAGTGCCCGTCACGATTGACGCGCTCCGGCGATCCTTTCGCTGTCTGCTTCACCCGCGTCCAGTCCTGCGTCTGGGAGCCCAAGACACAGCGGAAGGCCCCTCCAACTGATCGCACTAGCGCGCGACCAAAGTTTCTAGGCGGTGTGCTCCCTGAAAAACGCCACCATGCGCTGCCACGCGAGCTGCGCGGCCTCGGCGTTGTAGCGCGGTGTCGAGTAGTTGTGAAACCCATGTCGGGTTCCCGGATAAACATGCATCTCATAGGTGACATCGTTGGCCAGGAGCGCGGCTTCGTACGCCGGGCGCATCGCATTGACGCGCTCGTCCATCTCCGCATAGTGGACCTGTACCGCAGCGCTGATGTCTCCGACTCGCGCCGTGTCGGCCGCAGCGCCATAGAATGGTGCGGCGGCATGCAATTCCGCGCCCAGTTCCGTGGCGAGGAAGTTTGTGGTGCCTCCGCCCCAACAGAAGCCCGTAGCCGCTAGCTTGCCGGTCGACAAAGGATGCGCTTTTACGAAGCGCGCACTGTTCGCCATGTCCTTGCGGAGCAGCGCCTGGTCCAGGGTCCGCTGCATGGTCCGGCCGTCGTCGTCGTTGCCGGGGTAACCGCCGATCGGTGACAGGCCGTCCGGCGCCAGCGCGAGGAAGCCGGCGACGGCGAAGCGTCGAGCAACGTCTCGTATGTAGGGATTAAGCCCCCTGTTTTCGTGCATTACGAGCACGGAGGGGAAGGGACCGTCGCCAGCCGGCTGCACCAGGTAGCCCCGCATCTCACCCGAACTGCCACCAGGCGACGGATAGTCCACCCAGGTCGCCTTGATGCGCTCATCTGTAAACTGTACTTCCTGGGCGTCGGCGTAGTTCGGAATGAGAGCTTCCGCCATGCTGAGCGCTGATGCGCCGACCACGGTGAGGGCTGCCGCCCGTTCGAAGAACTCACGGCGATCCATTCGACCGTGACAGTATTCATCGTAGAGTTCGAAGACCTGATCATCGATTTCGTGCTGTTGCATGACTGGCACCACTGGGTCGCTGGTAGCATTTTCCGGAATTGATCACGGAGACTAGCAATCAAACACACCTGCGACCAGCCGCTTTGATGGGCTGAGTTCGCTGGTGTTCGGCAACCAAACGCGACCGCGCTCAGACCTGGGAACTCCTTGTGTCCATATCGATGCTTTTGCGCTATGAGATTGCCCTGGGGACTGGAGCTGTCTTTCGACCAGTCGCTCAAGTCGATCGAATAAACAAGCCCTGCGAGTGACTGTTGCGCGCGCTGATACTCGCCCAAACGTTGCCGGTGCAAACGATTCCCAGCAACTTCAGGACACGCGCGGCAGGTGCGCCCGTTCAGAATTGTCCGGATGGTAGAAGCATGCCGGTCCTGCAATCAGCAACTTCCGCAAAGCAAGCGTCCAGGAACTTGGCATTCGTATCGGGGCAACCTACGTGCTGATCTGGCAGTATCCCCGGGAATGAGCCAGGAATCGAACTCATTGCGCGAAACCGGTCAAGGTGGCTGGCGGCGCCTTTCGAAGATCACCCTGGCGACGCTGCTGTTGATCGGAGGCCTGGGCATGCTCACCGCGCTACAACGCCAGCTCATTTACTTTCCCGAGAGGGCAAGCGAGAACGCGCTGCTTAGCACCGCCGACCAGCTTGGCCTGGAGGCCTGGCGCGACACCAGGGGTGATCGCATCGGTTGGCGCACCACGCTCGCACCCGACGCAGGTCGTCGGATCGTTGTCTTCCATGGCAACGCTGGTCACGCCCTGCACAGGCAGTACTTTGCGGCGGGGTTTCTGGCCCTGAACGACGACTGGCAGGTCTTCCTGTTTGAGTATCCGGGCTATGGCGCCCGCACCGGCACACCCAGCGAGTCAGTGATCAAGGCTGTCGCCATCGAAGCACTGCAGGCCCTGCTGGATGAGGAACCCCAACCCCTGTTCCTGGTGGGAGAGTCACTGGGAAGCGGCGTTGCCAGCTACCTGGCGGCGCACTTTGAGCGACAGGTCGGTGGCGTATTGCTGGTGACGCCATTCACCAGCCTGACAGACGTGGCAAAACAGCATTACGGGTTTTTGCCGGTCGATATGCTGCTCAGCGAGCGCTATGACTCGGAACAGGCGCTGGCCGGCTACGACGGAGCGGTCGCCTTCCTGATCGCTGGCGAAGATGAGGTCGTGCCCGCGGAACTCGGTCGATCCCTGTACGCGGGCTTCGGCGGGCCCAAGTGGCTTCAGGAGCAGCCGGGCGCCGGTCACAACAGCCTCAACTACGATCTCGCCGCCGATTGGTGGAGGGAGGTGACCCGGTTCTGGCTGTCGACCCAAGAGCGAGCCGTTTCGGACGAAGGGACCTCGCGGGCCACTTGACGACCCCCTCGGTCCGCTAGGGTTTCTCGACTGCCCTGAGCATGCGCTTCAGCGCAACCCGACGCCAGGCCATTTCCACAAGACCGCCGAGTTCATCGTCGTCAATGCCGGCCGCGGCGCGTATACCCAGCCAACCGCGGGAACCGAAGTAGCGTGGCTGATGAAACCGCGGATCGTCGAGACGCATCGACTGCTCTTCGCCGCCGACCAGTAGAAGCGCCTCGATGTCGAAATCGCCAACCTGAACCCTGCAGAAGGGCTTTTTCCCCGCATACCAGCAGGGCGAACCGTATTGCTCGCCCAGTCGGGTCTCGGGCCACTGTCGGCACAGCGCGTCGATGCGCGCAAGCCAGGCCTGGCCGATTTCACCTTGGAGGGGGTCGATCTCGTCATCGCGCATGGGGCGTGAAGGTGGGCTTACTTCAGGAATATCGGGAATTTGCTCGGCCAATTCCTTCGGGGCGACGGTAAGCCATGCCTCGCGCACATGCTCGGCAACGCGCGCCCATGTCGGTTCGCGATCAAGGCGAATGCCGAGCCAGCCTCGAGGGCCGACGTAAGGCGGGATAAAGTACTGATCTGGGTCGCAGGAAACGTACTCGGCCTGAGCGCCTTCGGGCGCGCGAAGCCACAAGGACACGCCACGGTCCCCGTGACTGTTGATGCTCAGGCTAGCGAATTGGCGCCCGCCGATGATGCGGAAACACGGGGAACCATGGGAGAGGAATTCCTCTGTCTGGGGCAGCCAGGCGACCAGTTCGCGGACCACTTCGGGCACAAGGCGGTCGCTCATTCCTCCGGTTCTCCGTTGACCCAGTCGGCGCCGATCGCTTCCGCAGCCCGGCGGATGGCGGCCAGTACGGGAGGAATGAGCGCCGCGTCCGTCGAGCGCACAACCAGCGCAGCGCCTATCCGTCCCTGGCGGAAGAAGGGATAGGAACCGACAGAGGTGTCTGGGTGCGCAGCCTGGATGACGCTGAGGCGCTCGGCCATGGCGCTTTCCGGGGAAAACACGGTCACCACGTCCGACTGCATGGGCGCCGCGCCTGCGAGTTCACCGCGCAGGCCCTCGAGCATGCCGCGCATGATTCCGGGAATGCCGGCGAGCATAAACACGTTGTCCCTGCGCAAGCCAGGAGCCCCGCTCATGGGGTTTCGCACTAGGTCGCCCCCATCGGGAACCCGGGCCATCCGCTTCCGTGCGTCCGTGAGCTGTTCGACACCGTAGTAGTTGGCGAGCATCTGCAGGGCCTCATCGCTGTAGACGACGTCCACACCGAAGGCACAGGCGACAGCATCTACGGTGATGTCATCGTGGGTCGGGCCGATACCGCCGGTGGTAAAACAGTAGTCGCAGCGTTCGCGCAGAGTGTTCACGGCCTCTACGATGGCCGCCTCCACGTCGGCGACAATCCGCACCTCCTTCAGCACCACGCCCTCTTCGTTGAGCCACTTCGCCAGATAAGCGACGTTGGCGTCCTGCGTACGCCCAGAGAGGATTTCGTCTCCAATGATGACGAGTCCGGCGGTGACGGTTCCTGATCTACCCACTATCCTGTTTTGTCCTCATTACCTACCCAAAGGATGCGCCAGCTTTAGGGCCCCTGGTAGTGTCCGCATGACCACTGTCGAAGCTGACAGCTTATCGGCCCCCGAGCCGGGAGATGATACCTGGTGGTAGTGACAAAGGTCGCCGAAGCTTTGCACGTCGCCACGACTAACGGATTCCCCCTGCATGCCATGCCAGGGTCAACTGCAAAGGACATCAAACAGATAAAGGATAGCGACTGTGTCGGTATATCGCCGGCGACAAGGTCGCCACCTCCGTCTATCTCTCCGTGCCATCGGCAAGGTTCTACATACCCTGACGACGCCTTGCCGGGATAGAACGAGGTCCTGCCTCTTTTCTTTGTTCTGTGCAGATTCAGAAGCCAGCGCCGACGATGTACTGCCGGTTAGCACTCTTTACGCTCGGAGATTTTCTTTTATTCAGTGGCGTGCGGCTGCTATCCGCGCGTCCTCACCAGCCGGTGCCGGACACGAGATTACTCCCACTCAGTAGTTACATATATTTCCATATAAACTACCTTTTATACCTCAATTACTTACAGAGCAATAAATCACTCATCAGCGAGTTTACGACTACTTTACAGGTGCACTAGGAGTAGTGACGCTGCAAGTAGTATGCAGCGTTGCTAATGCAATGACATGGCTGTAGAGGTTACTTCACTTCGGCTGTGCGCTTAACACTGTTTTCTTGCTTGCCAAGCAACGCATCCAACTCCCCTTGCTGTAGACTTACATACCGTCTTGCTCTCCGCACATCCAAAAATGGAGCACTCAATGCTTGGCTCGCTTGTAAACACTATGCTCAAACCACTTGGAGTTAGAGTGATGAGAACCTCGAGCGCCCGTGGGTTCAACGAAAACGGCGAGTACAAAATCGGTTACGTCAAAACAAAAATTGCGGGTGGCGCTTACTTTGTCCCAAGCTACGCAACTCATCGCCCAGCAGTCGCCAACATACTAAATGGCAAGCTTTACGAGCCCGCAACTCATGTGTTTGTGGAGAAGTTCTTCCAAAGAAGCACAGGCTCAATGATTCATGCTGGAACGTTCTTTGGAGACATGCTTGTCAATTTCTCGAAGTCCGTTAACGCGACTGTGTATGCGTTCGAACCAGTGCTGGAGAATTATGTTCTCGCGAAGCTTTGTGTCGAAGAAAACCAACTAAGGAACGTATTACTAACAAACAGCGCGTTGAGCGAATCAATCACTAATCTACTCATCAATACCAGCGAAGATGCCAATCTTCATGCGGGCGGCGCATCAAGCATCAGCAAAGAAGGTGTAATTTGTTCCGCGCTGGCAATCGACTGCATGAATGCCAGCGACATTGCGCTTATACAACTTGATGTCGAAGGACATGAACTTCAAGCGTTAAAGGGTGCCGAAAAGACTATCGCTCAATCTCGCCCAGTAATCGCAATTGAGGACAACGAAAAAAACTGCGGCGCATTCCTCGAGCAACACCGCTATGAAATCACAACAAAAATTCCTGGACTTGACATTTGGACACCCGCAGAGAGTGAAGAGAAAAAAGAAGTTGTACTCTACGCAGTAAGTTAGCTTCCACATACGAAGCAAGCACAAGGCTGAGCGCTTGTCGCGACAAATCCTTGTACAAGTTCATCTTTTAACGCTCCCGCTGTGTCCCTTCGTAAAGCGCTTCCCAGTTCTCTGCGATGCTGCTTAGCTTGTTATACAGGCTGACAGCTGCACCCCTGCTTACGTCTCTGCCGTAGTAATAGTTAGAGAACAAGTAAGTCTGACATCTGTCAAAGTATTCTTTACAAGACTTGCGCTGCTACAAACTCTTGTCATGCTGCTTGAGCACTGTGTAAATGCTCTTTAACCGTTCATTCATTATTTCACCTTCTCCGTTTTCGCTTTGGCACCAAGCATGTTGTCAACAGCTTGCTCAGCGTCAGCCAAATGCAACTGTGCTCTTATTCTTTCCTTACTCAACTCAGCAGCCTGTCTATTGAGTACAACCTCGCGGTTACGTAAGTAGTGTATGTTGTACTCATACCTGTGTTTGCAGCGATTGAGCAGTAATGTCTAAACAGCATTCTTTTGTTAGCGTCAGCCTCACTCAGCTTCTGTTTCTTAGCAGTAGTCTTAGATGCGTAGGACTTTAAGTCGTTGTAGATGCACTAGCACTCGTCGTCAGTAAACGTAGCGCGCTAAATCTCTCTGTTGTCAATTACGTGCTTGGAAACTTCGTCTAACTTAAAACTTTCGATGTTTGCGTAGCCGTGCTCCCTGCAAAACCCACAAAAGCTGTTTAGGGTGGTTTGCTCATTAGCAATAGTTTACGCAGCTGCACCCTCAACAAGTCTCTTGTGCGAGCACTGTGCAAAACTCTTTTCGTGCAACTCATCCATTGCACATTCGTAACCTATGTACTTCATTACGTGCTTAAGCTGCGACTTGATAGTTGTGAACCTTCCAGCAGTTATTCCGCTTTTCGTTGGTTTCCCAATTTGTTCTCGCTTCTGTTCCTCGTACTGCTTTAGCGCATCGTAAAAATTAGTCGGGAGCACTTTGTGATTGGAGTTTAGCTTTGGGCGTATGACATCCAAAAATATGTCACGCGCACGCTCCATCGCTGTCTCTAAGTGCCTAGTACTTAAGCTGCGGTGATACGCTTTGTCTTCCTTAGCAATCTAAAATCGCATGTGCCAGTATCCACCGCTTTTCGCAGTTTGGAACACGCAAGTCCTTTCACCCAACAACTCAATGATGTGCTTGTTCTTGTAAAAGCTGTCTGCGCTCTCGCTCGCCTTGGCACCAAACTTCAAATTTAAGTTTGAGTACGTGCAACAACTGAACAGCTGTAGCTGCCACTGTTCACAAGATTGCTTGGAATTGGGAGTTGAAATCAAGCATTTCGGGTTGATTTACAATTAGTTTACAAGTCTATTTGTACTTTAAATTCAACTACTTAAGTTCTTGTAACTACTCCCACTCAATCGTCGCCGGCGGCTTGCTCGACACATCATAGGTAACCCGGGAAATCCCGCTGATCTCGTTGATGATGCGATTGGAAACCTTCTCGAGTAGCTCGTAGGGCAAATGGGCCCAGCGCGCGGTCATGAAATCCACGGTCTCCACGGCGCGGAGTGCGATCACGTACTCATAGCGGCGGGCGTCGCCCACGACGCCGACAGACTTGACCGGCAGGAACACGGCAAATGCCTGACTGGTCTTCTCGTACCAGCCCGCGTCTCGCAGTTCATCAATGTAGATAGCGTCGGCTCTACGCAGGAGATCGGCGTACTCCTTGCGCACCTCACCCAGAATCCGCACGCCGAGTCCCGGGCCCGGGAAGGGATGGCGAAACACCATGTCATGGGGCAGACCGAGTTCAAGACCGATCTGGCGCACCTCGTCCTTGAACAGTTCGCGCAGCGGCTCTACGAGTTCGAGGGCCATATCCTCGGGCAATCCACCCACATTGTGATGAGACTTGATGACGTGGGCCTTGCCGGTCTTGGCGCCGGCGGACTCGATCACGTCGGGATAGATGGTGCCCTGGGCCAGCCAGCGTACGCCTTCAAGCTTCGCGGCCTCGTCGTCAAAGACCTCGATGAACGTGTTGCCGATAATCTTGCGCTTCTGCTCCGGGTCCGAGACCCCGGCCAGGCGACCCAGAAAACGCTCCTCGGCATCCGCGCGAAGTACGCGAACACCCATGCTGCGCGCGAACATCTCCATTACCTGGTCACCCTCGTGGAGACGAAGCAGCCCATTGTCGACGAACACGCAGGTGAGCTGATCGCCGATGGCGCGGTGCAGCAGCGCCGCGACCACGGATGAATCCACTCCGCCCGAGAGACCCAGGAGCACGTGATCCGAACCGACAGTCTCACGCACCCGTGCAATCGCGTCCTCCACAATACGCGCCGGTGTCCAAAGCGCCTCGCAGCCGCAAATCTCCAGCACAAAGCGCTCGAGCATGCGCCTGCCCTGCAGGGTGTGCGTGACCTCGGGGTGAAACTGGATGCCAAACCAGGGCTTGCTGGTGTGGGTCATGGCCGCGATCGGGCAGGAGTCGGTCTCGGCAGTCAGTACGAAGTTCTGGGGAAGAGCCGTGACTTTGTCGCCGTGGCTCATCCATACATCGAGGACACCGCTGCCATCCTCGGCCAGATGATCTCGGATATCATGAAACAGCCGGTCCTCGCCGAGACTGCGAATCTGGGCGTAGCCGAACTCGCTTTTGTCTGAGCCCTCAACCTGACCACCGAACTGCACTGCCATCGTCTGCATGCCATAGCAGACACCCAGGATCGGCAGATCACCGCTGAACAGAGCCTCCGGCGCCCGGGGCGACCCTTCAACGACCGCGGATTCTGGCCCCCCGGAAAGGATCACCCCCTTTGGAGCAAACTCGGCAATTTCCTCAGCGCTGATGTCCCAGGGTCGGATCTCCGAGTAAACCCCGATGTCGCGAACGCGCCGGGCAATGAGCTGGGTGTATTGGGAGCCGAAATCCAGGATCAGGATTCGGCTGGCATGGATGTCGGTCATGGACACGTGAGCCTGCTGTGGTGGCGGTGAATCAGTGCGCCGGCGGCGAGCATGCCCAGGGGATTGTGGTCGCCGCCGACCAAACTCGTTTTAAAGGGCCCCGCTCACGGGATAGTTTGGAGCTTCCTTCGTGATCGACACGTCGTGCACGTGGGACTCCGACATACCCGCGGCCGACACGCGGACGAAGCGCGGCCGCGAGCGCATGACGTCGATGTCGGTGCTCCCGGTGTAGCCCATGGAAGAGCGAAGACCACCCATGAGCTGCTGGATAATCGCGGACGCCGGGCCCTTATAGGGCACACGGCCCTCAATGCCCTCGGGCACCAGCTTTTCCAAGCCCTGACTCGAATCCTGGAAGTAACGATCGGAGGAGCCCTGCTTGCCGGCCATAGCGCCCAGCGAGCCCATGCCGCGATAGGACTTGTAGGTCCGCCCCTGGAAAAGCTCGACTTCCCCGGGGGCCTCTTCCGTACCGGCAAACATACTGCCCATCATCACGGCGTGGGCACCCGCGACGATCGCCTTGGCCACATCTCCAGAGAAGCGGATGCCACCGTCTGCGATCACCGGTACGTCGTGTTTGTCGGCAAGCGCGGCCACCGCATCGGCGATTGCCGAGACCTGGGGCACGCCGACGCCGGTGACGATGCGGGTTGTACAAATGGAGCCGGGGCCGATCCCTACTTTGACGCCGTCCGCACCCGCCTCGGCGAGGGCCAGGGCGGCCTCCCCTGTCGCTATATTCCCGCCGATAACCTGCATATCCGGGTAGTCCGCCTTGATCCGGCCGACCCGCTCGATCACATTGCGCGAGTGACCGTGCGCCGTGTCGACCACGAGCACGTCCACCCCCGCTTCCACCAGGGCGGCGACGCGCTCGTCCGTATCGGGGCTGGTGCCGACGGAGGCGCCCACGCGCAGGCGTCCGTAACGATCCTTGCAGGCGTTGGGAAAGCTCTCGGCCTTGTCGAAATCCTTCACGGTGATCAGGCCTCGCAGATCGAAGCTGTCGCTGACCACGAGGACTCGCTCTATGCGATGCTGATGGAGAAGTCGCTGTACTTCCGCGAGGTCTGCGCCCTCGCCCACCGTCACGAGCTTCTCCCGCGGCGTCATGATCGACGAAACCGGCTTGTCGAACTCCGTTTCAAAACGACGATCGCGGGCCGTGACTATGCCGACCAGATCCTCGCCATCCAGGACGGGGAGTCCCGAGATACCAGCGGCGGCCGTAAGATCGATGAGCTCCCGGATGGTCGCGTTCTGCTGGATGGTGATCGGGTCCTTGACCATGCCGCTCTCGTACTTCTTTACCCGCAGCACTTCGCCGGCCTGTTCCGCGACGCCCATGCTCTTGTGAATGACGCCGATACCGCCCTCCTGAGCCATGGCAATCGCGAGACGCGACTCGGTAACGGTGTCCATCGCGGCGGAAACCAGAGGCAGGTTGAGGTCGATGCCCCGGGTGAGACGCGTTCGCAGGGACACGTCCGTGGCGACGACCTCGGAGTACCCGGGAAGAAGGAGTACGTCGTCGAAGGTGAGGGCTTCCTGGTCTATTCGCAGCATCGGCTGGCCTCGTTTTAATCGATCAGCGCGGGGCACGGCTGATTCGGTGTCTGTCTGATACGTGCTGGAATGGTTTTGGACTCGTGAATAAGCGCGTCCTGCGTCCCAGCTGCTTTTTGTTCGTTTTGTTTTCCTCTCCCTTGCCTAGGGCCGCTCGTCCCGCCAGGTCCGAAACAAACCAGACACTGGCCGAACCGTGGATAATGCAAAGGCCCCGCCGAGTTCCTTGAATTCAGCGGATGCATGATTGGCTTTCGCCATGGGTTAACCCGATATTATACGGCCTTGTGTGGCCGAGAGTCAGCAGGAGAAGCAAGCTAATGTTCGAGAAAAGCGCTGGCGCGCCGACTTTGAGCCCCAGTGCGCTCAACCGCCGGGTGCGCACGCTCCTCGAAAGCCACTTCGACTTCGTGTGGGTGGAGGGCGAGGTTTCCAATTTCGCGCGCCCCTCTTCGGGCCACTGGTACTTCAGCCTGAAGGACGACAGCGCACAGGTCCGCTGCGCCATGTTCCGCAACCGCAATGCGCGCCTGCGCTATACCCCTGCCAACGGAGACCAGATTCGGCTTCGCGCACGGGTCTCGCTCTATGAGGGTCGCGGGGAGTTTCAACTGATCGGCGAGTTCCTCGAGCCGGCCGGCGCCGGCGCGCTGCAGGCCCGTTTCGATGCCCTGCGCGATCGCCTGCGGGCGGAAGGTTTGTTCGACACTGCCCGCAAGCGCCCGCTACCGCGCCATGTTAGCCATCTTGCCGTGGTGACCTCTCCTACCGGTGCGGCGCTGCAGGACATCCTGCAGGTTCTGGAACGCCGCAACCCCGGCATACAGATCACGGTCCTCGCGTCGCCCGTCCAGGGCGAGCGGGCGCCCGAGCAACTCCGGGCCGCGGTCGCGCGGGCGAACCGACTGGCAAGAGAGCGGGCGGATTGCGACTTCGACGCGTTGATCGTCGCCCGCGGTGGTGGCTCCCTCGAGGACCTTTGGGCGTTTAACGACGAGGCCCTGGCGCGCGAAATCGTGGCCAGCGAACTGCCCGTCGTAGTGGGTGTGGGTCATGAGGTCGATGTAACGATTGCGGATTTCGCGGCGGATCAGCGAGCGCCCACGCCTTCGGCGGCCGCGGAAATTCTCAGTGAAGATCGATCCGAAGCCTTACTGCTACTGCGGCGGCAATTCCGCGCGCTGACCCGGGCTTATATTCAGAGTATGGGGCGCAGGAAACTGAGACTTGACGCGCTCGCGGCGCGACTGCGCCATCCCGGCGATCGGATTCGCGAACAGGCTCAGCGCGTGGACGAGCTCGATCTGCGATTGCGGCGCGAGCTCCGGCGGCGTCTGCGCGACGAGCGGCAGCGCCATACGCAGCTGACTCGCAGTCTGCAGATGCATTCGCCCCTGCCGCAGCTACGGCGGCAGGCCGAGTACAACGTCCGCCTGCAGCGGTCGCTGCGAGGGCTGGTGGAGCGATCATTGGAGAGACAGAGAGCGGCGCTGCAGCGCCGCGCCGCGCTCCTCGATAGCCTCAATCCCCTGGCCGTTCTCACCCGCGGCTACGCAATCCTCAGCGATGCGCAAGGTCAGGCCATTCGATCAGCGGCCGCGGTAACGCCCGGTCAGCCGCTTGCGGCACGGCTCGCAAGCGGGAGTCTGAGCGTGGCGGTGACTTCGGTGTCGACACAACCCCAGGACAATGAGGGCGAGAACTAGCCATTCGCCGACCCGGTGAGCAGCCGGCGGCAAAGATGGCTCAGGATGCGGGAGCGAAGAGCGCGGAAGCTCGCATTGGCAGGACTTGCCCTGTAGTAGCTTTCTTTGAGGCGGCTACGCGGAGACGACCGCGCGTGCAGGGGTTGTTACACGCGGCATTGCGTCTGTAGGGACTGAGTTGGAGATACTTACGCCAGCGAGAGCCGCGCAACCGTGCTGCCAAAGGCCGAGTTGCGCTCGCCGGGCGTTCGCGAGGCGGGGCAAAGAGCCCGCGTCAGTATTTCGCGGGCAAACGCGTGTTGATAATGATGTGGCGCCCCTCAAAGCGAATGTACTCACCAATAGTGAGGTCTTTCAGTATCCGAGCGACCATCTCTCGTGAAGCGCCAACGCGGTCAGCGATATCCTGCTGGGTGAGCTTCTCGCCGATATACAGCGTGCCGTCACCGCGCTCTTCGGACAGATCCATGAGCACGTTCGCCACGCGACCGTAGACGTCCTGTAGCGCAAGGCTTTTCACATCCTGCGTGAGCTTTCGGACCCGGGACGCGAGATTGGCAATAAGCTTGCGTGAGATGCTGGGGTGCTGCTCGAGAACCCGGTTGAAGTCGTCCTTGAAAATTATAAGGAAACTACACTTCTCCACCGTTCTCACCGAGGCCGAACGGGTCGAGTCGTCAAGAAGCGCGAGCTCGCCAAAGTAATCGCCAGCGCCCTGCGTGTTCATGATGAACTCTTTGCCGTTCTTATCGCTGCAGTACACCTTCACCTTGCCGCTTTCGATCACAAACAGCGAATCCGCCGGGTCGTTCTCGTGAATGACCACGGTATTCTTGGGAAAGGAACGGTGCGTGCTGCTCTCCGACAATGCGGAAAGCTCGTCTTCCGAGAGAAACTGGAAAATCTCAACCTGCTGCAACATGAAGTCTGCTGCGACCACCTACGCGCTCGCTGATACGTCCGGCCATGGTACCGCAAAGCTTCCGCCGGAAGCATCCGTTAATGCGCAAAATCGGGGCGGTGCGCCCCATCATGTGCGCAAAAGCGGGCAACTCGCCACGTTCCCCCATGAAAGTTGGCTGGCTATACTCGCGCTGCATGACGGCGAGATCCCAACAGAGTTCCAGTGAGGCGGCGCCCGCGTCCGCGCCCGATGCGTTGTCCGCGGCCTCGAGCGGCTACGCGGAGCTGATCAGCGGCATGGACGCCGCAGCGCAGCTGCCTGAGTCGGCTCTGGAGGGACTTTCCGGGGAAGCCCGGGACGACTGGAGCGCTGTGCTTTCCTGTACGAAGCAGCTGCGCCCCCTGCTTTCCGAACCGGATCCCGACCGCCACGAACTGCGCAATGTGGCCAGTGCCCTGCGCGGCTACTCGGAGATGCTCCTGGACGCTATCCCCACCGAGGCCGCGCTACTGCGCGGCGTGCTCGAAGCGCTGCTTCGGGGCTGTGGCAGCATTGCCTCGGACGCTCCGTCCGAGCCCAGTGCCGGCTCGGAAGAGCGCACCCTCATTCCGAACGTGGAGCCCGGCTTCATCCTCGCCGTCGACGATCGCGAAGAAAACCGCGAACTCCTGGCCCGCTACCTGACCCGCAGTGGACATTTTGTGGTGACCGCACCCGGAGGCCGGGAAGCGCTGGATCTCCTCGAAAACGCCGACGTCGACGTGGTACTCCTCGATCGGCTCATGCCGGGTATGGACGGGCGCGAGGTTCTCCGACATATCAAGGCCGAACCGCGCTGGCGCGCCACGCCGGTGATCATGATCTCCGGTGAGCAGGACATGGAGGGCATCGTCGAGTGCATCGAGGCCGGTGCCGACGACTACCTGTTCAAACCCTTTAACCCCGTGCTGCTGCAGGCCCGCATCAAGGCCGGCATCGAGCGCAAACGCTGGCACGACCGCGAACAACTCTACCGGGACCAGCTCGAGCGCAACGAACGGTTTATCCGCGCCACCTTTGGCCGCTACCTGTCGGACGATATCGTCACGGATATCCTTGAGCGACCGGAGGGCCTTGAACTCGGGGGGGACCTGCGCGAAGTCACCATCATGATGTCGGACATCCGGGGTTTCACCACGCTCACGGAGCAGATGCCTGCCAAACGCGTGGTCAAGATGTTGAACCGTTACCTCGGCGCGATGACCGAGATCATCCTCAGCTACGGCGGTACCATCGACGAATTTCTCGGCGACGCCATCCTCGCGGTCTTCGGTGCCCCCCGGCAGCACTCCGACGACGCGGACCGCGCCGTACGCTGCGCGCTGGCCATGCAGGCGGCCATGGATGGCATCAATCGCGAGAACACCGCCGAAGAGCTCCCCCGGCTTGAGATGGGCATCGCCCTGAACACGGGCACGGTGATCGCGGGAAATATCGGCTCGGAAAGGCGCAGCAAGTACGGCTTCGTCGGCCACGCCATGAACGTAACCTCGCGTATCGAAGACGTGGCGGGCCGCGGCGAAACGCTTATCGCCGACTCCACGCGCAAAGCGCTGATGGGCGCGTTTAGCTTCGATGACGAGCGCCTCATCGACGCCCCGGGGATCGACGAGCGGCTGCGCGTACACCGCCTGACGGGTGAGCTGCCATGACCGGTGGCCGGCGACTGCTTCTGGTGGAAGACAACGAGCTGAATCGCGACATGCTCAGCAGACGTCTCGGGCGCGCCGGCTTTTCAACCACCATCGCCGAGGACGGCGCACAGGCTCTCAGGCTGATCGCCGAGGAGCGACCGGACCTTGTTCTTCTCGATATGAATCTGCCGATCATCGACGGCTGGACCGTTTGTGAACGGGTTCGGGCAGACGCGGACATCGCCGGGACGCCAATCATCGCCCTCACGGCTCATGCCATGGCCGAGGATCGCGATCGCGCCCTCGCGGCGGGCTGCGATGATTACGCGACAAAGCCGATAGACTTCCCGGCGCTCCTCGACAAGATACGACGGCTCATCAAGTCATGAGCCTGCGCCGCCGACTCATTCTCTCCCTGTTCACGATCCTCGTACTTTTCGCGATCAATGTGGGCACGCATTTCTGGGGCAGCTACGCACGTAGCGAAAGTATGGTCGCCTATCGCCAGGCGGTCAGCGCCGGGCAGCTCACGGCCGAACTGGAGAAACAGCTCGAAGACCAGCGCCAGAAAATCCTGGTCCTGGCCACACTCCGCGACAATACCGGGGACCGCCTCGCAGCTTCGGATCAGTCGACGGCGCTGGAGGGCATCACCGGCGCCCGGGGGTCTGTCGAAGACCTTGGCACCATGGTCAGCGACGTCACGGCGGTGCAGTTCGAACGCCTGAGGGCGAGCAGCGAACGCCTGCTCCAGTCCTGGGAAAACTTCTATCGCCAGTACAACGACAGCCAGTGGGTCTCCGATGTCGATGACCCGATTCCCTACCTTGAGGCCAGCCAGCGCCTGAAGGAACTGGAACAGCGCCAGTCGTTTATCGCGGTGCAGCGGGCCAACGTGATCGACCGGACGATCGAGCTCACGGATCGCATCACCCTGCTCGGCTTTATCACATCCATCTTTCTGACCGCGACCCTGGGCTACTTTCTCGTTCGCTACACGAACGACAATCTGAAGCGTCTCAAGCGGGGAACGCAGCGCCTGGGAGCGGGCGAACTCGACTACCGCATCGAGGACATCGCCGACGAGGGTGAGCTCGGCGATCTCGCGTCCGCGTTCAACAGCATGTCCGACAAGCTTCGCCATGCCATCGATGAAGAGAAAGAGGCGAAGCGCACCGCCGACGATGCGAACCGCGCCAAATCACGCTTCCTGGCGAACGTTTCCCACGAGCTGCGCACGCCCCTCAACGCCATCATTGGCTACAGCGAGATGCTTCACGATGAGCTCGGCGATGACGCCGAGGTCAACCGCAAGCAGTTCCAGGCTGACCTCGACAAGATCGTGCTCTCGGGCCGACAGCTCCTGGCGCTGATCGACGACATCCTTGATCTGTCGAAAATCGAAACCGGCAAAATGACCCTGAACCTGGAACGCTTTGATCCTGGAGAGACCTTGCGAGCGGTGATTGACGGCCTGGCACCGCTGCTGAAGCGTAACGGCAACGAACTCCGACAATCGGGCCTTTCCGACCTGCCGCTGCTCTACAACGACGCCGTAAAATTTCGCCAGATCGCGGTCAATCTGATCAGCAACGCCACGAAATTTACCGCCGACGGCGTCATCACTATCGCGGCCACGCATGACCCGGCCCGCGAAATCCTGGAAATAGCAGTTGGTGATACGGGTATCGGCATGAGCGAAGAAGAGCAGGCACAGGTATTCGAAGCCTTCGTGCAGGCCGACGACCTCACCAGTCAAAACTACGGCGGCAGCGGCCTGGGTCTCGCCATATGCCGAGACTTCTGCGAGCTCATGGGCGGAAGTATCAGCGTCGAGAGTGTCCCGGATCAGGGCTCGACGTTCAGAGTTCGCCTTCCGGCTGCCCCAGTGTCAGTTCCCGAAGCCGCCTGAGGGCCTGCTCCCGCTTGTCGAGATCGTCCTCGAGCATGCTGGTGCGGTTCTCCAGGTCGGCGATATGTCGATCCATGAGAACGAAGGATTCCAGCGCCTGCTGCATCAGCACGATTGAGTGGTGTTTCTCCCCGACGGGCTCCTGGGACTGCAGCTCGATGTAGGCGCCGCTGGCGGCTTCGACATCATAGAACGGACTGCTTGGCAGCATGCTCGCGTAGGCGATGGCGATATCGGCTTCCCACTGCGCGAGGGCCTCGGTTTCCAGACGTCGGTAGCGCTGGAAGTATTGCACCGCCTCAACATAGTCACCCTCGGCGAGGGTCTGCATACCGCGCTCCAGGAAGGTACGGTCCTGCACCTCCTCCACCTCGCAGACACAGCCGGAGCGGTCATCGGGCAGATTCAGCGTCAGCTCCACGTCCTCCGGCTTGACTATCGGCTTCTCGACAACCGGCTCCTCCGGTGGCGCTCCGGCACAGGCCGAGAGCAGCGCGGTAAAGGCCAGCGTGAACAGCACAGGGCCGCCCCGCCGCGATGTCGTGCAGCCGGCGAACTCCGATGTTGACGTGTTCTCAGTCATGCGCCGAGTGTAGCACCGGCCATCTCTGGCAAGCGCTACTCGGGTCGCAAGTGTGGGAACAGGAGCACATCCCGGATCGACGGTGAGTCCGTGAGCAGCATGACCAGGCGGTCGATACCAATACCCTCGCCCACCGTGGGCGGCATGCCGTACTCCAGGGCACGCACATAATCCGCGTCGTAGTGCATGGCCTCGTCGTCGCCCGCGTCTTTCTGTGCCACCTGATCCAGGAAACGCTGGGCCTGGTCCTCGGCATCATTCAACTCGCTGAAGCCGTTGGCCAGCTCGCGGCCCGCCACGAAGAACTCAAAGCGATCGGTCACGAATGGGTCGTCGTCGTTGCGCCGAGACAGTGGCGACACTTCGGTTGGGTAGGCGGTGATGAAGGTCGGCTGCTCAAGGCGGTGTTCCGCCGTCTTCTCGAAGATCTCAATCTGCAGCTTTCCAAGCCCCCAGGCTGGCTGTACGTCGATCCCCAGCTCCGAACACAGTGCCGCCGCGGAGTCACGGTCTTCGAGGCGCTCCCGAGCAAGGTCGGGATTGAAGTGTGCGATGGCCTCGAGCACGGTCATGCGAGCAAACGGCTTTGAAAAGTCGTATTCCTTGCCCTGGTAGCTCACAACCTCGCTGCCGAGAACCTCCTGCGTCAGCCCCCGCAGCATGGCTTCGGTGAGATCAATGGCGTCGCGATAATCCGCGTAGGCCCAGTAGAATTCGAGCATGGTGAATTCGGGATTGTGCCGCGTGGATAAACCCTCGTTGCGAAAGTTCCGGTTGATCTCGTAAACGCGCTCGAAGCCACCCACGGTGAGCCGCTTTAGATAAAGCTCCGGCGCGATGCGCAGGTACATGTCGAGATCCAGGGCGTTGTGATGCGTCACGAAAGGTCGCGCGGCGGCGCCCCCGGGAATGGGCTGCATCATCGGCGTTTCGACTTCCATAAAGCCGCGCTCGTCCATAAAGCTCCGGATGTAGCTGATGACCCTCGAGCGACGGCGGAAGACCTCACGGGATTCCTCATTGACGATGAGGTCCACGTAGCGCTGGCGATAGCGCAGCTCCTGATCGGCAAGGCCGTGGTACTTATCCGGAAGGGGGCGCAGCGCTTTGGTCAGGAGCCGCGCTTCCTCCATGTTGATGTAGAGATCGCCCTTCCCCGAGCGCTGCAGACTGCCGCGGGCCGCGACGATATCGCCGAGGTCCCATCCCTTGATGCCCGCCAGCGTTTCTTCGTCCAGGCCCTTGCGATCGATGTAGAGCTGGATCTGACCATCGCCGTCCTGAATCAGCAGGAAGGAGCCCCGGTTGCGAATCAGACGGCCAGCCACCGCAAAGTGTTCGTTTCGCTCCGCGAGGGTCGCCTTGTCGTCCTCCGCGTAGTCGCGCTGCAGCCGACCCGCCGTGGCGCTGCGCCGAAAATCGTTGGGAAAGGGGTTGCCCTTGTCCCGCAGCTGCGCGAGCTTCGCGCGCCGCTCGGCAATCAGCTTGTTCTCATCACCCTCGCTGCCCTGGGGCGTGCTCGAATCGTTCATTCTGCTTTCCTTGCTATAGACCGCTCTTCAGGGAAGCTTCAATAAAAGCGTCCAGGCCTCCGTCGAGGACCGCCTGCGTATTGCTGGTCTCTATCCCCGTACGCAGATCCTTGATACGCGACGAATCCAGGACGTAGGAGCGGATTTGGCTGCCCCAGCCGATATCGGCCTTGCTGTCCTCCATCGCCTGCTTCTCCTCGCTGCGTTTAAGGACCTCCATCTCATAGAGCTTGGCGCGCAGGAGCTTCATGGCGTTGTCCTTGTTCTGATGCTGGGAGCGCTCCGTCTGACATTGCACGACGATGCCCGAGGGGTTGTGCGTCAGCCGCACCGCCGAATCGGTCTTGTTCACGTGCTGTCCCCCGGCTCCGGATGCCCGATAGGTATCCACGCGCAAATCGGCGGGGTTGATCTCGATCTCGATGTTGTCGTCAATCTCCGGCGATACGAATACGGACGCAAAGGACGTGTGGCGTCGGTTTCCGGAATCAAAGGGTGACTTACGTACGAGCCGATGCACACCGGTCTCCGTGCGAAGCCAGCCGAAAGCATAGTCACCGCCGAACTTGATCGTCGCACTTTTGATACCGGCGACTTCCCCCGCCGACACTTCGATGAGCTCCGTCTTGAAACCGTGCGCTTCGCCCCAACGCAAATACATGCGCAGCATCATCTCGGCCCAGTCCTGCGCCTCGGTGCCGCCGGAGCCGGCCTGGATATCCAGGAACGCGTTGTTCTCGTCCATCTCGCCGGCGAACATGCGCCGGAACTCGAGTTCTTCCAGCACGCGCGTCAGCTGCCCAATCTCTCCTTCGATATCTGCCAGGGCATCCTCATCGCCCTCTTCTACAGCGAGGTCGATGAGATCGTTGAGGTCGGTGGCGCCGGATTCCAGCGTATCGATGGAAGACACGATCGCTTCCAGGGAGGCCCGCTCCCGCCCCAGATCCTGGGCCCGCTCCGGGTCGTCCCAGACCGAGGGCTCGGCAAGTTCGAGTTCTACTTCGGACAGGCGTTCGCGTCGATTATCGACGTCAAAGATACCCCCTCAGCACGGACGTGCGTGCCTCGATATCCTTGATGGCCTGCAGCAGGGGATTGACTTCCAGCATGGTCGCTCTGTCCTTCCAAAAAAGCGCGCCATTCTACCCCAGGCGCAATGCGCCTCAGAACTGGTTGAGGACAAATCCGATAAGCAGCACCTGCGGAACGGCAACGATGGGCAGGCATAGGGCGATGGCCCAGCTCCGCGTGGTGTCGCGAATTGACATGATTTCGGTGTAGTCGGTGGCGACGCCGGCCATGAGGAAGGTAAAGCTGTTGCCCGGAGCCGCGGCACGGGTCATCAGATCCGCGGCAATCGGTGTGGCGCCTTCGGAGCAGACTTCGATGACCGTCGCCGCAAGCAACGTAAGCCAAAGACCGCCGAGCGTGGCACCGAACCAGGTCGCGTAGCTCTCCATCGGCATAAAGGCTCGGATTGCAGCGGCGAGGAGCAGGCCGAACAGCGCCCAGCGCAGTACCACGCGTGAGCCGCGCAGCCCCTCGGCCAGCAGACCCAGAACACCCCGGAGGCTGAATGACCAGGTCGCCCGATACTGACGCCACAGCTCGGCGGGGTCGGCGCGATCAGCGAGCGTAGTGCGCGCCGGGTTGGCCGGGAGCGCACCGCGCGCGACCAGGGCATCAAAGACAAGGCCGGTGATAATGCCGATCACGAGTGACAGCCCAACGAACGCGAGCGTCCATGGCGCACCGATAAGACCGATGAGGATCAGGGTCAGGGAGAGGGAATTCCAGGGACTTGCAAGGAGAAACGCCATCACCTGGCCCGTCGACGCACCGCGCTCATAGAGCTTCATACCCACGGCAAGAATGCCGTGGCTGCACAGATCGAGAAACACTCCGGCCAGCGTCGCCCGGAACATACCGCCAAGACCGGCGCGCCGTCCAAGGACTGCGACGACAAGATCCCTTGGCACCCCCGCAAGCAGCCCCACAAACAGCACACCGAGGGCAAGTCCCCACCACATACGTCCCAGGAGTTCGCTGACCGCGGCCACAAATGTAGCCGCGGCGCTTCCCGGCGCAAGTTCCAGGGGCGCAAACGACAGAGCCAGGCTGATCAGCACGCCGGAAACGGAGCCCAGCAGCAGCCAGTCGCGGCCTGCGGGCTTCTCGCAGCAGGAGCTTTCGGCTACCGCGGACTCATGCGCCACAGCCTGGGATGAGGCCTGCTTGTGACAGCAGCCTCCGCCGGTTATTTCGTGGTCAGCGAGATTGTCCATGTTCGAATGATAGCCAACCGGATCGTTTGTAGCTCTACGTCTTTGGGACTGTTGCAGCGATCCACGCTGGCCTTGTGGACATCCCGGCAGGGAACTTTGCGAATCTGGGCACAGAACGGCAGTGCCAGTAAACCGCGAGGGACGGTGGTGTTGCTGCGTTCGCTGAGGCGGGGGACGCTCGCTCCGCAACACCACCGTCCCTCGCTCATTCAGTGCCGCGCCGGCAACCCCTTCGCAACAGAACCTTCCTCAGGAATATTTGGAGGGGCTGAGGATGCACATCATTCAGATCTTGCACCGAGGCGAGGGTGAGGCGGGGCGGGTCGTGGAGCGAGCGTTTCCCCATCAGCGAGCGCAACGGCCCGCCCCGCCTCACCCGGCGCACGCCTCGATCTAGTCGACTAGAGGTGCAAGGCTTCAAGCTGCTCCACGATGAGTTGAAGACTTCGTCGCCCCCGATACTCGTTGACATCAAGCCGGTACGCTACACGGACCCGCTGCACGGCATCATCCGGCCAGCGGTCCATATCGACCGAAAACGCGATCGCGTCGACGGACGCAGTGAGGCCGGGAGCCTGCAGGGACAGCTTGAGATGACGTTCGCCCACGATTCGTTGGGACACAACGTCAAACTCGCCATCGAACAAGGGCTCGGGGAACTGCTGTCCCCAGGGACCGCCCACACGAAGATCCTCGGCGAGGGCGAGCTGGAATTCCTCGGCCTCCAGACACCCGTCCGTCTCTATAACAGCTTCCAGCTCGGCGGCGCCAGCCGCCTGGGTCACGGCGATGAACGCGGTGGCGAATGCCGGGTAGCTCTCGCGCGCAAGGGACAGACCAGCGGCCATGGCGTGGCCGCCAAAGCCGGCGATAAGCCCCGGGTGCTCAGCGGCAACGCGTTCGATGAGGTCGCGCAGGTGCAGGCCCGGCAGGCCGCGCCCGGAACCCTTGAGCAGGCCGTCGCCGGCATCGGCAAAGGCAATCACGGGGCGGTGATAGCGCTCCTTGATACGCGACGCGAGGATACCCACAACTCCCTGGTGCCAGTGCTCATCGAACAGCAACAGGGCCGCCGGCAAGGCGGCTTCGTCGAGCCTGACATGCTCGAGGGCTGCAACGGCCTGATCCTCCATATCCTGGCCGATGCGCCGCCGCTCCCGGTTCATGCCATCGAGCTGCAGCGCGAGGTCCCGCGCCCGACCAGGGTCGTCGGTCAGGAGACACTCGATGCCCACGGACATGTCGTCAAGGCGACCCGCGGCGTTGAGGCGCGGGCCCACCGCGAAGCCAAGATCCGCGGCCACGAGTCGGCTGGGATCGCGCCCGGCTATCGAGAGCAGTGCTGCGATACCGGGCCGGGCGAGTCCCCGGCGCATGCGAGCAAGTCCACCCTGCACGAGGATGCGATTGTTGCGGTCCAGGGGCACAACGTCCGCCACCGTACCCAGGGCAACGAGATCGAGATAGGTACCCAAGTTTGGCTCTTCGATCCCGCGAGCGGCGAACCAGCCCGCGGCTCGCAGGCGGGCACGCAGATGCAGGAGCAGATAGAACATCACGCCCACACCGGCGAGCGCCTTGCTTTCAAAGGCGCAGCCGGGCTGGTTCGGGTTCAGGATGACCCGCGCGTCGGGGAGCGTCTTTCCGGGCAGATGGTGATCTGTCACCACCACCTCGATGCCGGCTTCGGCGGCGGCGCGAACGCCATTTACGGACGAAATTCCGTTGTCGACGGTGATGATCAGCTGCGGCGCGCGCTCACGCGCCAGGGCGACAATTTCCGGCGTCAGGCCGTAGCCGTACTCGAAACGATTCGGTACGAGATAGTCGATGCTCGCAGCGCCAAAGCGTCTGAGCACGTCCACCCCCAGGGCGGCGCTCGTGGCCCCGTCCGCATCGAAGTCCCCCACGATGAGTAGGCGCTCGCCGCGTTCGAGAGCGACCATAAGGCGCTCCGCAGCGGCGTCGATGTTCTTCATGTTGCTCGGAGGCAATAGGCCCGCGGGGCGCAGGTCCAGTTCCTCGGACGACCGCAAACCCCGCGCCGCGTAGACGCGTGCCAGGAGTGGCGGCAGGCTCGCGAGGCCCGGAGCCTCGGGAATCGAACGGCGGCGGAGAACTTTGGTCAGTGCAGCCAATCAGGCGCCCAGATGGGACGCCATGAAGCGCTGCACCTGCTCAAGATCGTGAGGGAGCACATCGCTGTGCTCGTCGCGCTCGAACAGGTCAGCGAGGTGCGCAGGCAGGACCGCTTGCGTATCCACACCAGAGGCCTCGATGGCGTCTGGGAACTTGGCCGGATGGGCCGTTGCCAGCGTGACCCAGGGTCCCGCCGGATAGCCATTGCCCACGGTTCGGCGCGCGGCGGCCACACCAATCGCGCTGTGCGGGTCCAGCAGATAGGCGCAGCGCTCCCAGACATCCGCGATACAGGCAAGCGTGCTCTCGTCATCCACCCGTTCACTGCTGAAGCGTTCATGGGCCTGCCTGAGCGCATCCCGGGATAAATCGATGGCGCCGCTCTTGAAGCGTTCCATCAGCTGGGAAACAGCGCTTGCGTCCCGTCCATAGAGATCGAACATGAGCCGTTCGAAATTACTCGAGACACTGATGTCCATGCTTGGCGAGTGCGTTTTATGCAGCGCCTGACGCGCGTAGGTGCCGCTGCTCAGCAGCCGATGGAGTACATCGTTCTGGTTGGTGGCGATCATCAGGCGTCCCACGGGCAGACCCATACGAGCCGCGAGGTAGCCGGCGAAAATGTCGCCGAAGTTTCCCGTGGGTACGGAATAGGACGCCGCGCGATGCGGAGCGCCAAGGGCGAGGCCTGCGTAGAAGTAGTACACGATCTGGGCCATGATGCGCGCCCAGTTGATCGAGTTCACCGCGACGAGGCGGCGACCGTCTGGGAGGAAGGACTGGTCGCGGAAACTCGCCTTCACCATATCCTGGCAGTCATCGAAGCTTCCTTCGATGGCGAGATTGTGAACTGTCCGACCGCTCAGCGTCGTCATCTGGCGACGCTGAACTTCGGATACTCGGCCGTGGGGGTGAAGAATGAAGATGTCGACGTTCGCACAGTCGCGACAGCCCGCAATCGCCGCGGATCCCGTATCGCCCGAGGTGGCCCCCATGATGACGATCTTCTCGCGGCGCCGCTCCAGCACGGCATCGAGAAGGCGACCGAGAAGCTGGAGCGCGAAGTCCTTGAAGGCGAGCGTGGGGCCGTGGAACAGTTCGAGCACCCACTGATCCTGCTCAAGCTGAACCAGCGGCGCTATGGCCGCGTGGCGGAAGCTTGCATAGCTCTCATCAATCAGTTCCCGGAGCTCGATTTCGCTGAAGGCATCGGCGACGAAGGGTTTGAGAATGCGTGTGGCGAGGGCCGGGTAGGAAAGGCCGCGCATCGCCACGAGGTCATCTTCGCTGAATTCCGGTAACGCCTCGGGAACGTACAGACCACCGTCGCTGGCGAGGCCGGTCAGCAAAACATCCTCGAAGTCGAGCGCTGGGGCGACGCCCCGCGTGCTCACATAGCGCATGGGCGTTTTCCCCTGGCTCTGGCGTCTCGTGAAGACCGGACGCTTGTACAAGCGAGCATCATCGGGACTGTGTCTCCACACGAATGGCATGCGGGGCGTCGTCCACCGCATCCAACGAGGCAATAGCCAGGGCGGCGCGACGCAGGGCATCCTCTCTTGCTTCATTGGTGAGCACGACGATGCACACCCGGCTCTCCCCTGCTTTCGGCGGTTTCTGGATAAGCGCCTCGATGCTGATGCCCTCGGCTCCCAGGCAGCGCGTGAGTTCGGACATGACGCCGGGACGGTCCTCGGCCTCGAGGCGCAGATACCAGACCGACCGCACCTGATCCATGGGAATCACGGACCGCGGCGTTAGACTCGCCAGCGATTCGCCGAGACAGTGCAGGGGTGAATCACCGGCCCGGGCAATATCGACGATGTCCGCCACCACCGCGGACGCAGTGGGCAGGCGGCCCGCACCGGCGCCGGAACAGAGTACGGGACCGGCGGCATCACTCTCAAACTGCACCGCGTTGAGAACGCCGTCGACGTTGGCCAGAAGGCCGTCGCCCGGCAGCAGCGTTGGATGCACGCGAAGCTCCACCCCATCGGCATGCTGTTTGGCGATACCAAGGTGCTTGATGCGGTAGCCGAGCTCCGCGGCGAGGGACAGATCATCGGGGCTCACGCCGCTGATGCCCTCGCAGTAAACGTCGGAAAAACTGAGCGGCATGGCGAAGGCAATGGACGCGAGAATCGTCAGCTTGTGGGCGGCATCGATACCTTCTACGTCGAAGGTTGGATCGGCTTCCGCGTAGCCGAGGGCCTGTGCCTCGGCGAGGACGTCTTCGAAGGAGCGACCCGCGGCCCCCATCTCGGTGAGAATAAAGTTCCCGGTTCCGTTGATGATGCCCCCCAGCGAGGCGACACGATTCGCCGCCAGGCCCTCACGCAGGGTTTTGAGCACCGGAATGCCTCCCGCTACCGCCGCTTCACACAGCAGACTGACTCCGGCCGCTTCGGCCGCCGCCAACAGTTCGTTGCCGTGTTCGGCGATGAGCGCCTTGTTCGCCGTAACCACGGACTTGCCCGCAGCGATAGCAGCGGCAACCAGATCGCGGGCCAGCGACGTGCCGCCAATGCACTCCACAAGCACGTCGACGTCATCGGCTGCGGCAACCTCCAAGAGGTCACGGTTCACGGGCAACTCTCCCGTCGGACAGTCTTCACGATCGCGACGCGCCCCTACCCGCGTCAGGCGAAGCTCGCGTCCGGCCCGCCGCGACAACAGCTCCACCTGCGTTGTAAGAATGTCGATGGTTCCGCCACCAACGGTGCCGTTCCCACAAACGCCAATGCGAAGAGGCGGCAACTCACGCTGTGCCCGGGACGATCTGGACGAAGTTTCGGTGGCCATGGCAGGCGTAGTTTCAGACGACATTTCAGGCGGCGAGGAGTCCATCCTCCCGAAACATCCGCTTGATGCTGCGGATTGCCTGCCGGGTACGATGTTCGTTTTCGATAAGGCCGAAGCGCACATGACCCTCGCCGTACTCCCCGAAGCCGACTCCCGGGGACACGGCGACCTTGGCTTCGCGAAGCAGTTTCTTGCTGAACTCCAGCGAACCCAGGGATCGATAGGGTTCGGGAATGCGCGCCCAGACAAACATGGTCGCCGCCGGCGGCTCGACGGACCAGCCGGCGGCGTTCAGGCCGTCGCACAGCACGTCGCGGCGCTGTCGGTACATGGTGTTGATCTCGGCTACGCAGCTCTGGTCACCCTCCAGTGCCGCGATCGCCGCTACCTGGATCGGCGTGAACATGCCGTAATCGAGGTAGGACTTCATGCGCGCCAAGGCACCGACGAGCGTCGCGTTCCCGCAGCAGAAACCGATGCGCCAGCCGGGCATGTTGTAGCTCTTCGAGAGGCTGAAAAATTCCACGGCGATATCCCGGGCTCCATCCACCTGCAGAACGGAAGGCGCGACGTAGCCGTCGTAACACAGGTCGGCGTAAGCGAGATCCTGGATGACCCAGATATCGTGCTCCCGCGCGATCGCGATCACCTTTTCAAAGAAAGCGAGCTCCACGCACTGCGTCGTCGGATTCGAAGGAAAGTTGAGCACAAGCATTTTCGGCGTAGGCCAGCTGTTGCGGATGGCTTTTTCAAGCTCCTCGAAAAAGTCCGTGTCGGAACTCATGGGAACGTGGCGGATATCCGCACCGGAGATAACAAAGCCGTAGGGATGAATCGGGTAGGAGGGATTGGGGACGAGGATCGCATCGCCCGGCCCCGTCGTTGCCAGCGCCAGGTGCGCGAGCCCTTCCTTGGAACCCAGGGTCACGATGGCCTCGGTTTCCGGGTCGAGATCGACAGCGTAGCGATCTCGGTACCAGCCGCAGATCGCCTTTCGCAGTCGCGGAATGCCCTTGGACTGGGAATAGCGGTGCGTATCGCCGCGACGGGCGGTTTCCACCATCTTGTCAACGATGTGCGGGGGCGTGGGCTGGTCGGGATTGCCCATGCCGAAGTCGATGATGTCCTCGCCGGCCGCACGCGCCGATTGCTTCAGATCACCGATAACGCTGAAGACATAGGGTGGCAGGCGCCGGATACGCTGGAAATGCTCTTCCAAGCTGTGTTGCCCCTCAGAGTTTCGTTCGCGCCGGTGCTTAGTCTTCGACGCCGAGGAGGCCGATCAGGTCGTCGGCACTCCGATAACCGGGAACGAGTTCACCCGACGGCATGATGAGAGCCGGTGTACCGCGTACGCCAAGCTGCTGACCGAGTTCGAACTGCTCGGCGATGGGATTGCCCGGGCAGACGTTCTCGGGCAGTTCCTCGCGATTCTTGAGTCGCGTGAGCGTGCTTTGCTGGTCGTCCGCGCACCATGCGCTTGCGAGCTGGCGGAAACCCGGGGAGCCAATACCCTGCCGCGGGTAGGCGAGATAGCGGATCTCGACGCCACGGCGATTCAGCTCCGGGACTTCCTTGTGCAGCTTCTGACAGTAAAAACAGGAGACGTCGGTGAATACGGTGACGTAACCCAGCGTTTCCCCCTCCGCCGGGAAAACGATTTTCTCGCCTTCCGGCACCGCATCGATGGCGGCCTTGCGGGCTACGGAACGCTGCTGCTCAGCGACATTGACGAACCCATCGGGCCCGACGCTGAACAAATCGCCAAGGATGAAGAAATCGCCACTTTCCGTGGCGTAGATCTGGGGCCCCTGGTCCAGCTGAACACGGTACATACCGTCAATGCGGCTCTTGCTCACGCTCTCCACGGTGAGGCCCACAGCCTCGTTGCTGAGCATGGCACGAAGTTGCTTCTCCACCGCTGGACTCACTTCGTCGTCCTCGGCGGTGGCCAGGGCTCCGGTGAGTGCGAGCATCGCTGCGGCGCCTGTTACAGCCCCCAGGGAAAAAAACGAACGGAGAGAAAACGGTTTCGCGGGCGACGTCGTTGCTCGGGGAAACGACGAAACAGTGCGATTAAGAATCCGGGTAATGATGTTCATGAGCAAACCTTATTGGCGCCGTGGCGCTTTAATGACTGTACCTCGGCTCTAGCACGAGCTAGCACGAGTAAGCAGGTTGTGCCGGTACAGCAACTGGATTGAACGCCTTAGATCATACCAGTCTCACCGAGTTCACTCAGCCGCGAGGATGATGTTTTTCGTGTAATTGGCGCAGGCGCTCGCGCGCCACGTGCGTGTAAATCTGTGTCGTGGAAAGATCGCTGTGACCGAGGAGCAGCTGCACGACGCGCAGATCCGCGCCGTTGTTCACAAGATGGGTGGCGAAGGCGTGGCGCAGCACGTGGGGAGAAAGGGGCCTCTCGATCTGTGCGGTGCGAGCGTGCCTTTTGATGCGATGCCAGAAGGTCTGGCGCGTCATCGGCGCTCCGGCGCGGCCGGGGAACAGCGCTTCGCTCGTATGACCGGCGAGCAGGTCGGGTCGCGCATGCTTCATGTATCGCCCAAGCCAGAGCAGCGCTTCCTCACCCATGGGCACAAGGCGCTCCTTTCCGCCCTTTCCCCGGACCCGCACAGCTCCCTGGTTCAGACTGACTCCCGAAACGCCCAGGCCCGTCAGCTCGGATACGCGAAGGCCACAGGCATACAGCAACTCGAGCATGCAGCGATCGCGAAGGCCAAGTGCGGTATCCGTATCCGGGGCCGCCAGAAGCGCTTCCACCTCCGCCTCGGATAGCGTCTTGGGCAGAGGGCGACCCGTGCGCATTCCGTCGAGGTCCAGGGTGGGATCGTCGCCGCGTAGCCCCTCGCGCAGCAGGTAGCGGAAAAACCCCCGCAGACAGGACAAGGAGCGGGCGGCAGACCGGGGCGACTTTCGCGCCGCAAGCATGTGTGCAAGGTAGGCCTGCAGATCGCTGCGCTGCGCCGCGCTGATCGATAGCTCGCGTGCTTCGGCCCAGCGTTCGAAAGAGGCCAGGTCACGGCGGTAAGCCGCCAGGGTGTTGTCGCTCAACCCCCGCTCCAGCCACAGGGCATCCAGGAATCGACCGACCAACTCCGAAGGCGTTGTGGTGGCAGCGCTATTCACGCGGTGCTGCCCGCGTCTTGGCCACTGGTTTGCGCGGCTCCTAGATTGCTGCGCCACAGTTTGCCACGCGCCAACGACAACGGCCCCCAGCGTTGCTGGAGGCCGTCGTTACACCCGTGACCGGGCATGGTTCCCAGTGCCCCGCGTGGGGCCAAAACTCAACCAAGCTTTTCCTTGATACGAGCTGACTTACCGGAGCGCTCACGCAGATAGTAGAGCTTGGCCTGGCGGACATCACCGCGGCGCTTTACCGAGATCGACTCAAGGAGCTTGGAGTAGGTCTGGAAAGTACGCTCTACACCCACGCCGTGGGAAATCTTGCGTACGGTAAAGGCGGAGTTGAGACCGCGATTTCGCTTGCCGATTACGACGCCTTCAAAAGCCTGGAGGCGCTCGCGGTTACCTTCCTTTACCTTCACCTGAACGACAACGGTGTCGCCCGGGCTGAACTCCGGGAGTTCCTTGTCCATCTGCTCAGCATCAAGCTGAGAAATAATCGTATTGCTGCTCATCGTTCTTCTCCCGCTCTACCGGGGCCGCGCTGGGCGCCCCGTACAATGTGAAATCGTTTAATTCCCGCTTCCGCGTTCATCTTCGGGCTCGCGTTCCGTACGCGTCCACCCGCCTTGCTCCGCATGCGGGAGCTGCTGGCCCTCAACGGCATACTCCTGCAGGAGAGCTCGATCCGCAGCGTCGAGTTCGCCATTACAAGCCAGACGTTCTAACAGGTCCGGCCGACGGTCTGCGGTCCTGCCCAGGGCCTGCTTGCGCCGCCAGCGCTCGATAGCGGCATGGTCTCCGCTCATGAGCACCTCAGGCACCCGGTGACCGGAAAACTCCTCCGGTCGCGTGTAATGGGGGCAATCGAGCAGACCACCCGCAAAACTGTCCTGCGCCGCCGAGGCGTCGTGCCCCAATACGCCGGGGATCCACCTAGCCAGGGCGTCAATCACGACCAGGGCCGCAAGTTCACCGCCACTCAGCACATAGTCGCCGATGGAAAGCTCGCCATCGACCTCGGTACTGATGAGTCGCTCGTCCACGCCCTCGTAGCGCCCGGCGACTAGTATCAGTCCTGGAAGCTCAGCAAGCTTCCGAGCCCACGCGTCGTCAAAGCGACGACCCTGGGGCGACATGTACAAAACCGGCCCAGGTCCCGCGGCGTCGCGACCAGCCTTGATCGCATCGCGCAGCGGCTCCGGTCGCATGACCATGCCCGGGCCACCGCCATAGGGCCGGTCGTCAACGCTGCGGTGACGATCCCGGGTGTAATCACGCGGATTGACGCCCAAAAGCTCTAGACGTCCATCCTTTACAGCCCGACTCGTGACACCGTGATCGCGCACGGCAGCCAGCATATCCGGAAAGACGCTAACGAGGGCTACGCGCATCAGTCCTCCGGATGCCAGTCGACGTCTATCCTCTTTTCTTCGCGCCTCACTCGCTGAACCACCGCGCCGGGCGTGTACGGCAAAAGCCGCTGCCGCTGGTCTACGCTGCCGGGGCAGGCCTTCAGCACCAGCACGTCGTTGGCTCCGGTCTCGAGAAGGTGGTCCACCCGTCCTAGCAGGATTTCGCGACCTTTGAACTCGGTCCAGACCTCCATACCGGCTAGCTCGTGCCAGTAAAAATCTCCATCGTCGAGATCGGGCAGCTCCCTGGCATCCACCCAGATCTCCCGGCCTCGCAGGGCCTCAGCTGCGGTGCGTGAGTCCACGTCCCTAAGCTGCGCTATCAGGCCTTTCCCGTGCAGGCGTCCATCAACGAACTCTACGTCGTGAAAGGCCGCGCCGTCGGCTAGGTACCACCGGGAGAAATCGAAAATTGACTCCCGTTCCTCTGTCAGTGCAAAGACCTTTACCCAGCCTTTGATGCCGTACGCGCCGGTAATGGTTCCGACGTGAAGCATGGCATCGGGATCATGTCCCGCCATGCGCTACAACGTCTTCAGGCGGCGTCGGCCCCGGCTGCCTGCTCGGCCCCGCGCAGGAGCTTAGCAACGCGAGCCGACAGCTGCGCGCCCTGCCCCTGCCAGTACTCGATGCGTGCGCGATCCACACGCAGACGCTCTTCCTGACCGCGGGCAACCGGATTGAAGAAGCCAACTCGCTCGATAAAACGGCCGTCGCGGCTATTGCGGCTATCCGTTACCGTGAGATGGTAGAACGGTCGCTTCTTGGCACCGCTACGTGAAAGTCGAATGGTGACCATGTTGATATAAACTCTCTAAATAAACCGTCAAAAAAACCGATAAAAAACTGTCGTCGCGCTCTGCTGTGTACGGGTCTGATCAGCAAACGGAGCGGTAGCCAGCGCGAGCCATACCGCTGGGCGCCAGTACAACGCCGCCTCCAGAAAGCTCCTTCCCCGATCCAGATGCACAGTCAGCGAAAGATACTTGATAAGTATCAAAGGCTTAGATGGCACATCTCGCATGATTTCGAGCCCATAATCGCGTTCCGTAAGAGTGAGCGATAGATAATGCTCGCCACCGATGCGGAGCAATTTACGGCTTCGTTTGGAGCGCAGGCCTACACGCGCGAGGAAATGCCCCGCGCGAAAGGTCGCGGATCATACAGAAAAGGAATGGGCTAAGGAAGGGCCCGGAAGCTAGTTTTTTCAATGCTGCCGGGTGCTTACGTGACCGTGCGGGTGCTTCGCGAGGCGGAGATACGCGGGGCCATTCGCAAGTCCTTCCGCGGGGCGTCGAGATCAGCGAAAGGGGGGCATGCCGGCGCCGCCCGGAGGGGTCATACCCCCAAGACCGCGCATCATTTTTTCCATGCCACCGCCTTTCATCTTCTTCATCATTTTCGCCATCTGCTTGTGTTGCTTTAGCAGACGATTGAGGTCTTGGACCTGGGTTCCGGACCCCTGGGTGATGCGGCGCTTGCGCGATCCCTGAATCAGCTCCGGATTGCGACGTTCGCGGGGCGTCATGGAGTTGATCATCGCTTCCATGCGGGAAAAGGTCTTGTTGTCCATCTGCGCCTGCGCCATCTGTGCCATGCCGCCCATGCCCGGAAGCTTATCGAGCATATTGGCCATGCCGCCCATATTGTTCATTTGCTGCAGCTGGTCGCGCAGGTCTTCGAGATCGAACTTTTTGCCCTTCTTTACCTTTCGCGCGAGCTTTTCGGCTTTGGCCTTATCAACTTTCTGCTCCGCTTCCTCGATGAGCGACAGGACGTCTCCCATGCCCAGGATGCGCGAGGCGAGGCGGTCCGGGTGGAACGGATCAAGAGCCTCGGTCTTTTCACCGACACCGAGAAACTTGATCGGCTTGCCCGTGATCTGACGCACCGACAGCGCCGCGCCACCGCGCGAGTCCGCATCAACCTTGGTCAGGATTACCCCGGTAAGCGGCAGGGCGTCGCCGAAGGCCTTGGCCGTGTTAGCAGCGTCCTGGCCGGTCATCGCGTCGACCACAAACAGCGTCTCCACGGGATTTACCGCGCGCTCGATGTCCGCGATCTCCGCCATCATCGCTTCGTCAATGGCAAGACGGCCGGCCGTATCCACAATCAGCACGTCGCTGAACTTGATGCGAGCGTGCTCGCGCGCCGCTTTGGCGATATCCACCGGTTTCTGATCCGGCGTGGACGGGAAAAAGTCGACGCCGACTTCGCCCGCGAGTGTTTCCAGCTGTTTGATGGCCGCCGGGCGATACACGTCAGCGCTGACGACGGTGACCTTTTTGCGATCGCGGTCCTTGAGCAGGCGCGCGAGCTTGGCGGCGGAAGTGGTTTTACCGGCGCCCTGCAGGCCCGCGAGCAGCACGACGGCCGGGGGTTGGGACGAAAGATCCAGCGCTTCGTTGGCGGCCCCCATGACCCGTTCGAGCTCGGCCTGCACGATCTTCAGGAAAGCCTGCCCGGGGCTGAGGCTGCTCATTACTTCCTGTCCAAGCGCTCGCGCCTTAACGGCGTCCACGAACTGCTTGACCACGGGCAGCGCCACGTCCGCCTCGAGCAGGGCCATGCGCACTTCGCGCATGGTCCCCTGAATATTCTCCTCCGTCAGGCGCGCCTTCCCGCTGATCGAGCGCAGGCTCTGGGTAAGGCGTTCAGACAGGTTCTGGAACATAGGTGCAAACTCCGGGGGTTCTGATCGTCCGGCGGCTCGCTGCTTTCGCATAGCTTGGACGCTATTGCGAACACGCACGCAAGCCGGTACAAGGGACGCAAGTATACGCGTGGCGGGTTCAGCCCCCCAAACTCATGCCCATCGCCTTCATTGCCGTTATCGCAGCCCTGCTTTATCTAGCGGCGGCGGGTATCCAGCTGGCCAACGCCCTGCAGCGCAACACGGGCCTTAGCCGCAGCGTGCTCATACTGGCGTTCTTCGCCATCGGACTTCACCTGGCCGTCACCTGGGACAATCTCCTGGGTCCGGGCGGCGTTAACTTTGGCTTTTTTCCGGTCCTTTCCCTGATTTTTGTCGCGGTGAATATCGCCTGTCTCCTTGCGCTGACGTGGCGACCCCTGGAGAACCTGCTTATCGTTCTCTTTCCCCTGTCGGCGGTGGCGACGATCATTGCGACGATGGGTCCGGATACCCAGGTACCACAGGAAATGCGCCCCGGCGTCGCCCTCCACGTGGGAAGCTCTATAGTCGCCTACTCCCTGCTGACGCTGGCGGCGATGCAGGCCGCCCTCCTCGCCGCCCAGGACGCTCAACTTCGGGCGCGGCGTTTTCACGGCCCCCTGTCCGTACTACCGCCGCTGCAGCTCATGGAAAGCATGCTTTTCGAGCTGCTGTGGGCTGGCGTGCTCGCGCTGACGCTGTCGATCGCCACCGGCTTTCTGTTCATGGAAGACATCTTCGCCCAGCACCTGGTGCACAAGACGGCGCTGAGTATTGTGGCATGGCTGCTGTTCAGCATTCTGCTCTGGGGTCGCCACAGCCTTGGCTGGCGAAGCCAGACGGCCGTGCGGCTCACGGTCATCGGCTTCACGCTTCTGGCCCTTGCTTTCATGGGGTCCAAACTGGTGCTTGAACTGATCCTGGAGCGCGGCTGACCTTGAACGAGGCTCCGCTGGGCCTGCTATTTGCCGTTCTCGCGGCGCTGATTCTCATGTCCGGATTCTTCTCGAGTTCCGAGACCGGCATGATGTCGCTCAACCGCTATCGGCTGAAGCACCTGCGCAAACAGAAGCATCGCGGCGCCGTGCGCGCCAGCCGTCTCCTGGACCGGCCCGACCGGCTGATCGGCCTGATCCTTATCGGCAACAACCTGGTGAACATCGCCGCCTCGGCGATCGCCACGGTGATCGCCATACGTATCTACGGCGATGCCGGAATTGTCATTGCCACCTTTATCTTGACTCTCGTGATCCTGATCTTCGCCGAGGTAACTCCGAAGACGATTGCGGCGCTGTACCCGGAGCGCGTGGCCTTTCCCGCCAGCATGGTCCTGCTGCCGCTGATGCGTCTGCTCATGCCCCTGGTCGCCGTGGTGAACTGGATTACCAACGGGCTCCTGCGACTGCTCGGCGTCAACCCGGCAAGCCAGGGGGAGGACCGCGTGTCGCGCGAAGAACTGCGCACCATCGTCTCGGACCCCGGGGCCATGATTCCGCAGCGCCACCGCGGCATGCTCGTCAATATCCTCGACCTCGAGGGAATAACGGTCGATGACATCATGGTGCCGAGAAACGAGTTTTACGGCATTGACCTCGACGACAGCGACGAGGAAATCATCCACACGATCCAGCACAGCAACCACACTCTGCTGCCCGTGTGGCACGAAGACAGCAACAACATCGAGGGCGTGCTGCACCTGCGCAAGTCCGGGGGCATCATCGAGGGCGGGGGACTGCTGCGCGACGTACTGATGCAATCGCTCGACAAGCCCTACTTCATACCCGAGAGCACGCCTCTGCACGTACAGCTGCGCAATTTCCAGAAGAAGAAAATGCGCCTGGCTATCGTCGTGGACGAGTACGGTGACGTCATTGGCCTGGTGGCTGTGGCGGACATCCTCGAAGAGATCGTCGGCGAATTCACGTCGAACCTGAATGACAGCACGGTCGAAATCTTCCCGCAGCGCGATGGCAGTTTCATCATCGACGGCGGTGCGAGCGTTCGCGAAGTCAACAAGGCCCTGCGCTGGGAGCTGCCAACAGACGGGCCGAAGACCGTCTCGGGCCTGGTACTTGAGTACCTAGAGTCCTTTCCCGATGCCAACGCGGGTCTGCGTATCGACGGCTACGCGATCGAAATTCTTGAGCTCGAAAGCAATGTGGTGCGCGCCGTGCGAGGCCGTATTCTGATAAACGCTTAGCCCAGGACGCTACAGCAGTTGGATGCCGCCATCGGCGCGGCGACGTTCGTCAACGCGACGCATGATGTCGCGCTTCTCCGCCGGGCTTGCCATGAACCAATCGGTGATCTCGGTGGCGCTGCGATAACAGCCCATACAGATGTCCTGGTCATCGAGAGCACAAACGGACACGCAAGGCGACGGAGGCTCGGAGGCACCGGGGTTCATCACAGCTTCAGTCTTCGTCGAATCGCTCATGAGGACTCATCCATGGAAATCGGCTTCAGATCGCGCAGGTATCTGGCGGCATTGCCTACGTAGTGGTCGGCGTTGTGTGCCAGAGCGAGCTGCTGTTCGTCGCTGAGCGACTTGCGCACCTTTGCCGGAGATCCCAGGACCAGGGAACCGTCGGGAATCTGCATACCCTCAGTTACCAGCGCATTCGCCCCGATTAGACATCCCTTTCCGATAACGGCGCCGTTGAGAACGACCGCGGCAATCCCGATGAGCGACCCATCACCGATCTGGCAGCCATGGAGCATCGCTTTGTGGCCAACGGTGACGTTGCGGCCGATGCGCGCAGGGAAACCCGGGTCGGCGTGGATCACAGCGCAGTCCTGTATGTTGCTGCCCTCTCCCACTTCGATAGGATCTGTGTCGCCGCGCAACACACAGGAAAACCACACGCTGCTGCGGGGCGCGAGGGTGACTCGACCGATGACCGCGGCGTTTGGCGCAATAAAGTGGCCCTCTCCGATCAACGTGGGCGATTCGGAACCCAGGGTGTACAACATAGCTACTTTCCTGATTGCGTGGCGTAAGTACGCAGCGCGTACGACATGGATTAACCGGCGCTGGGCGCCTCGACGCTCGTAAGGTCCCAGGCCGGCTCTTCGTAGGGATGGGCAGCGCGAAGTGCCGCGATAACCGCGTCGCTGTGCTCGTCCGCGCAGAGCATTTCAACGCGGTATTCGTCGACGGTTTCCAACTCACCCCGATCGCCGAGAAAGGGTCTACTGCCTTCGAGGGGTCTGAACTGACCCTGGCCCAGGGTCTGCCAGCAGCACTCCCCGTAGGCACCGATACGACCGGCCCCAGCGGCAAACACCGCTTCCTTTACCGGGCCAAGGTGACTCTCGGGTACGTAGAAGCAGAGCTTTTTCATGCGCCCGCCTGGCTCGCGTAGTACGCATCGGCGAACTCATCGAGGCTGTCGCTTTCCAGGGCGCCGCGGATCCCAGCCATGTGCGACTGGTAGTAGTGCAGGTTGTGAATCGTGTTGAGCTGCGAACCGAGGATCTCGTTGCATTTGTCGAGGTGGTGCAGGTAAGCACGGCTAAAGTTCCGGCAGGTGTAGCAGCTGCAGTTTTCGTCCACCGGCGCGGTGCTGCGGCGGTTCGCCGCGTTGCGAATCTTGACCACGCCGCGGGACGTGAACAGGTAGCCGTTGCGCGCATTCCTGGTGGGCATGACGCAGTCGAACATATCCACGCCGCGGCGCACGCCTTCCAGAAGATCGCCGGGGGTGCCAACGCCCATGAGATAGCGCGGTCGTTCCCGAGGCAGCTGTGGCGCCACGGCGCTCAGAACGCGCAGCATATCTTCCTTGGGCTCGCCCACCGAGAGACCGCCGATCGCGTAGCCGTCAAAGCCCATATCCATGAGGCCTTCCAGCGACTCCCTACGCAGGTCTTCATACATTCCGCCCTGCACGATACCGAAGAGCGCCGCGCTGCTATCGCCATGGGCTGCACGGCTGCGCCGAGCCCAGCGCAGCGACAGCTGCATGGACTTCGCAGCCTCATCGCGGGTCGCGGGAAACGGCGTGCAGTCGTCGAAGATCATCACGATGTCACTGCCGAGATCACGCTGTATCTGCATGGAGGTTTCCGGCGACAGAAACACGCGGGAACCGTTCACCGGAGAGCGGAAGGCCACTCCCTCCTCAGTGATCTTGCGCATGTCGCCCAGGCTGAACACCTGGAAACCGCCCGAATCGGTCAGGATGGGCCGCTGCCAATTCATGAAGTCATGCAGATCGCCGTGCGCGGCGATCACCTGCGTACCGGGACGCAGCCACAGATGGAAAGTGTTACCCAGGATTATCTCGGCCCCGAGGGCCTCGATATCGCGCGGCAGCATGCCCTTTACCGTTCCATAGGTTCCCACGGGCATGAACGCCGGCGTTTCGACGCTGCCACGCTCGAAGTGCAGGCGTCCACGCCGCGCCGCGCCGCTCTCGCCGAGCAGTTTAAAGCGCACTACGGTGCCACCCTCCCCTCGGGGGTGACGAACATCGCGTCGCCATAGCTGAAAAACCGGTAGCGCTCCCGCACGGCTTCTTCGTAGGCAGCCAGCACCTTCTCTCGCCCCGCGAAAGCGCTGATGAGCATGAGCAGCGTCGATTCCGGCAGGTGAAAGTTCGTAATCAGAGCGTCGACGCAGCGAAACTCGTACCCCGGATAAATGAACAGCTTTGTATCACCGATAAAGGGCCGCAATTCGCCGTGCATCGCGGCTGACTCAAGCGAGCGTACGGCCGTGGTTCCGACGGCTACGATCCGACCGCCTCGCTCCCGAGCGGCTCCAACCTTCTCGCAGAGCTCGGCGCCGACCTCGAGATATTCCGCATGCATGGCGTGCTCGCGAATATCGTCGGTACGCACAGGCTGAAAGGTTCCCGCGCCAACGTGCAGGGTTACAAAGGCACGCTCGACCCCCTGCGCGGCGAGCATGCCCAGGAGGGGCTCGTCGAAATGCAGTCCGGCTGTGGGCGCGGCAACGGCGCCTTCTTTCGCCGCGTAAACCGTCTGGTAGCGCTCGCGATCGACGCCCATATCGTCCCTTTGAATGTAGGGCGGGAGCGGCATATGACCGACTCGTGCGAGAAGTGGGCCGAGGGGTTCATCGGAAACAAGATGGAACAGCTCTCCATCGCGCCCATCGACGGTGATCAGACTGTTGTCGGCTAGTTCGTCCGCGGATCCGGCGACGGCAATGCGGGTTCCCGCGCGCGGCGACTTGCTGGCGCGTACATGCGCGAGGGCGGTTCGTTTCCCCGTTAGGCGCTCGATAAGAATCTCGACACGGCCGCCCGTCTCCTTGACCCCGAACAGACGCGCCGGCAGCACGCGTGTATCGTTGAAAACAAGCAGGTCGCCCGGATTCAGCAAGTCCGGCAGTTCGCGAAAATGTCGATGGGAGACGCGCCCGGACTTTCCTTCCAGGTGAAGCAGGCGGCTGGCCGAACGCTCTTCGAGCGGATGCTGGGCAATCAGCTCCTCGGGGAGTTCATAGCTGAAATCAGTACGTCGCATAAGGAGGGCGGGAGCGCTTCACGGCGCTATTGCGACCGGACAACGCGACCGGACAACGCGACCGGACAACGCGACCGGACAACGCGACCGGACAAAACTCGAAGTACAACGAATGCCGCGCTTAGGGACTAGCACCAGAGCCGTCATTGCACGCTCGCGCGGCCCACGCCGACACGGCTGGGCCGGTATAGCTTAAGGATTGAAAGCTTGCTCCAGGGCGAGCAAGCGGTCAGCAACGGCGGCCTCAGCCTTCGGCCCCTGCGTCTTCGCCGGCTTCGCTGTCTGACTCTCCCGCATCGGCGGAAGCTTCTTCCGTGGTCTCTTCCGACGCCGTCTCTTCCTCGGCTGGAGCGCCGGGCTCAGCTACTTTGATCAGCCCCTCAGCAAGCAGAATACGGACCTTCTCTTCCCCATTTACGGGCTTTTTGTCCGCATCCTTCACGGCGTAGCGATCATCACCGCGTTGATAGATGCTGTATTCACCGGACTTCTTGATCAACTTCATGCTCATTGCTGCTTTTCCTTGAATCTTTCCTGTCCTTTCTCATACCGCTATCTGCCCGGTTCTCTCGAGCCATTGCAGACCGATACTCGGCAAGGCGGGATTTCCCGCGCGGCGGAGTGTACCGAAACACCGGCCTCGTCAACAGTTGTAGTGTTCACTCGACAGGAGCCCTCTCAGCCCGCGGTGCGACAGCATCGCGTTTCAACTCGAGTGCTGAGGGTTTTCTCGCTCGGCACACTCCCGCTGTTATACTGCGGTCCGCGCCCGGCTGGTTCACCACGCCCGCCGACCTCGGTGTCTGCAGTAGTCTCTGCGGGCGCAGCAATTTTTGCTGTAGGGAAGCAAAACCCCACAAGCTTTCTGAGTGTTTGGATCCCGCCCTGGGCGGTCGTACAGTGCCGGAGTGGTGAAATTGGTAGACACGTCGGATTCAAAATTCTCAAGCGATTTTGTATCCCAAGGGGATAATAGTAAAATTCAAGCAATGCCAGAGTGATGAAATTGGTAGACATGATGGATTCAAAATCCATTGCCTTCGCGGGCGTGCCGGTTCGAGTCCGGCCTCTGGTACCATCTCCCCCCTCAAATAGACGCAACGGATTATTTCCTACCCCGCATCAAAGATAGAGCCTTGGGATACACCTGGGATACAAACGGGAGTAATCCAAATCTCTTCTGCGTAATCTCGTAATCCATGAAGGCAAAGAAGCTACTATCAGGTTTGATGATGAGCTGATTACCCCGAATGCCTTGATCGACGCCACGACTAATCCTGGTTATCCACGATCAAATAGATTATCGGGTCATAAGCAAAGACTTTCCGTTAGGCTTAGAAGCTTGCCCCCGCATGGTAACAATAACCTAGAAACATCAGCTGGAAGTATTCTGAAACTGACCGCCTAACTTATAACTATTGCGCTTGTCTTGTTCCAATATTCCAGAATCAAACAGGTTTCTTAATACTTGGCGCACAACGTCCAGATCCAGATCGTAATGCGCAGCTTTAATTTTCCGAAGAACGGGCGGAATACGACCCTGCAGAATATCACTCGTTAGTTGAGCGACCTTTTGCTTTACCTCAATATCATATTCGCCATTGTCGATAACAGTTTCTGTCTCTCCCGGCGCGCCATAATCTCCACCAAGATCTGATTTTAAAGTACGCGCCAAACCAATCATGCCCAAGGTACTCAATTCCAATAACAGACTCAGTATTCCGTACCCCATCACACTAACCACTTGAGGATCAATATTCAGGACTTGGCCAACCCCAGCAGAGAATCGAGTCGTAGGAACCGCCTGGGCTGCAGTTTCCAACCCTACATTTGAAGAATCCTCCGTTAGATCAGCCAATGTAGATTTAAGCGACGCAATAGTCTCCAAATCAGTTTCACTTTCTTTCCACTGGCTGTGGTAAGCGCTACCCAACCGTTTTTCCAGCAAACGCTCATGGAAGGCTATTGCCTGCCTGGTGCTCTCAATTCTCAACTGCAGGGCAATGTATTGATCAGATCGAACCTGGGACTCCCGCACTAAATCATACTCTGACGTAACCAAAAAAGCGCAGCTGGCTAACCAAGAAAAAATCATCAAAACAAGGCTAAGCATCCCATAATAGCGGCTTCTCTGGCGCTGAGACCAAAACAGATATTTCCCTATATCAATGCAACACCCAATTAATATAAACAAAACTGCTAAGAATACGGCCTTCCCCCAACCTTCTTGATCAGGCAAGGCATCAAAAGTCACGCCAGAAAGAGACAAGGCAAACAGGCTTGTCAAAATCATACTGACAAGACAGAAAATAGCTTGGGTAAGCTGAACCAAACGAAGCATAAAAAGAAGCCACAAACAATTTTGTAGCTCCAAATGGTCGCCAAGACCGCTTATAACAACAATCGGATATCTAACAGACCATCAATAAACTTTCCATATAACACCCCCGATAAGCTGTCGATTTGCAGCTCAGGGTAGTCATAATCGTGAATTGAATCACACAACTTTCCTCGAATTTGGCACTCAAATCCGGAGGCGAATGCTGTTACAACCCCACTGATAATAATTTCTTTTTGTTATGAAAAGTTTCTCAACGTAATTTTTCTTCATTGTTAATAGCATGGAACCGCAATCGAAAACTATGGACAGGCTGTCTGTCAGGGAACGATGGTGTTACTGCTTATGGGAAATTTTGAGGACAAAATGTGCCGGTCAGCGGCCAAGACATTGATGTCATCGCTTGAGTCTCTTCAGTCGATTCATTTCAAGACCAACACCCTGCCAGATAACCTGATCACCCTTATGTCCAAACTCAATCTCACCGAGCAAAAATTCCTGGTTCAGCGCGCAGAGCATTATTTGGTTGTCAGCATCAATCCATCAGCTTTGGAACGCCAAATCAAAGAGCTAGAAGATAAGCGAGAAGAACGGGAACTCGAAGATATCTATCTTCTACAAGGCGCGCCACTCATACTGATGCGCCGGTTGTTTGGCATGCATGCTTCGGAGTTTTCCCGACGCCGAAATACCCTAAATATTCGAGGCGCAGGCAGCGGCAGACCTCCTTTATGCGATGAAGAGACCGACCATTTGGTCTGGAAGCTCTGGTTACACCACAAACAACTGGATGAACGCGAGCGTTTCCTTAAAATTGCCGATGAGACCAACCTTGACCTTCACCTTATCTGGAGCGCTTTACGCGAGCATATGGATAACTGACTGCCTGAAATGTGACCTCAGAACCTCATTTATTACCCCATTTACAGTATAATTGTAGCTTCCTACACGGACTCCCCACTTAAGGAGAACAATGGATGTTTACTCAAAGCTCATTCCGCATCTCATGCATCTTGGCCATGCTGCTTTTGTCCACGTCGGCAACAGCGGGGCAAAATTGGGAATATCTGGTCAAAACCTACCCCTTAATGGGCAATGACGGGGCATTAAACCAAACGCTGAATAAATTAGGTGAGCAGCAGTGGGAGCTTGTGAATTGCGCCAAAGGCAGTGCAAAGCTTACTTGTATTTTTAAGCGCCCTGCAAAAGGTGCCTAATCTGATGAAATGGCTCAAAGCATCTTATCTGTTCATTGCCACATTAATTGTCGGTGTGCTCAGTCTATGCTGGCGAACCCTGCTATTTTTAGTTGATCTAATCGATGGCGGCGATGACGAAAATGATCACGCCCCAACCGACAACATCATTCATTACAACCACCGAAGCGGTGAGATTGATCCGGTAAAACGTGCTGACGGCCTTTACGACAATAATAAGTTATAGAAATGCCCGTAAAACCGAAGTTCTACGGGCATTGGGTTTGATCAACTAAAGTAATCCTCGCTCAGCAAACGATTCCACTGTCTCATCACCTACAATAAAGTGATCCAGCACCCGGATATCCATCAATGACAAAGCCTCTTTCAGCCGTTGTGTGATGCTTCTATCACTCTGACTGGGCTCGGCTACTCCCGATGGATGATTGTGAGCAAAAATCACTGCAGCGGCATTCACCTGTAAAGCGGCCTTGACCACTTCACGGGGATAAACACTGCAACCATCAATGGTGCCCGCAAACATTTCCCGATATTCAATCAGTCTATGTTGGCTATCGACAAACAGGCAGCTAAATACTTCTCGCTGCTCACCTGCTAGTTGTAAGCGCAGATAATCGCGTACTTCATGCGGGGAACTAAACACCTGGTCACGGGTTTTCAATCTTGCATAGAGCAAGTGTTTGGCTTCAGCAATCAGTTGGTTTTCCTGCTCGAATGCTGTTTCGGTAGAATACATTTCATTCGAAGGTTTAACGGTTTTCATAATGTGCTCCCTTAGGAATCGGGAACACACCAAGTCCTTATGGGAACGGTAGTTCCCATAAGGATGGAATGGACAGCATATAAGCGTTAGGTCATCAATACTGCCCTGGTGGCGTGTTATCCATTTGCGACTTGAGGCGTGCCCTCATGATCATCAAAAGTGCGTTGGTCTTCATAGACCAGTTCACCGTTAATTTTCATTGAATGAATACGCGTCAAGAAGCCACCTATCGCAGCCCCCAATTCACCAGCACGCTCACCTTGTTTATAGATGAATGCTTTGGCACGAGGGTTAGCCATATTAAAGCGAATCAGCACATTAGCATCTTCGGCTTCGATAGCTTCCCGATGTTCTAACACAACACCGAGTACGGTTTCAGACGAAATAACGAGATCATGATATTCATAATGCACGTTATCCGCTGGCCCCTGGATAACCGATACTTGAGCTGCATAGCGCTCAGGTTTACCTTCAGCACCGAATTCACGAATGCTGTTCAGATAACCGATGCCATTGGCATACTCGTTGAAGTACCGATTGTTTTCTGCAGTAGCAGAGGACGTTGTTGTATTTTCAGTTGGTTTACTCATAGCAGTGCTCCTGATTCAATGAGTTGATGTGATAAAAAGAGCCGCCGACCCAATGGGGCAACAAGCTCCCCAGTTGGGTGAGTGAACAAACAGATCATTCAGCATTTCCGTAGAAATAACTGCATACCACACCGAAGCGTTGATCCGGGTATGTAAGGTGCTATTGAGACAGCAATAGCCACTGTTGGTATGTGTTAGGTTTTTCATGATCAGATCATTTCCCTGTTGCTTTCTTCCCTTTCAGGCGACCGGCTAAACGTGGATTAATTCTCCCCGCCCCGGCTGTGCCACGGGTAATCGCCTGGGTAGCACCATCAAGCTGAGAGGCGGCTCGAATACCTGCCAAACCGAGGTAAACGGATAGCAGTAACGGCAACACTAAATACAGCCCACCAGTGAGAAAGTTAAGAATGATCCGCTTGAGCGTGAGGTCAATGCTAAACAGCGTGGTCACGCTGCCAGGGTCGGGATAAAACGCCTGAATCAGGTTTTGATCCACCCACCAGGCAAAGAACCACAATACTGTCCAAAACTTCACTGTAAACAAGATCAATGCGCCGATAATCAATAAAGAAAACTTGTAGCGGCTGATCAAAATAAAGAACGGCAGCAACGCGTAGAGTCCCATCAGGATCAGCGCTTGCACCATCGGTGCCGCTTCAAGGAATACGCGCAAATAGGCGGCAAAAGACACACTGGTCTTTCCAAGGCCGTAAGCAGCCAGACCTTGTTGCGCAGCATTCTGCACCGATACCACCACCCCAGGCTCCCCGACGCTGAAATCGACCAGATTCCCATAGGCAAAGTCGTAACCGCGAGTAGTCCAACGCGGCGGAGAATTGATCAATGCAATTTGTATAACCGCATCGCGACGTGGCGCAGGGTCCCACCCCGGTTCAGCGGCAGCAGAGAGTAAATCGAGATCACCTAGCTCATTAAGAATCGATTGTTGAATGCCTTGCCACCATTCTGTGCAGAATGGCTTTCCATAAACAGGGTTATTAGACGCATCCCACTCTACGTCCCTGAGGGCCGACCAGGGGTATCCTTCCCTGACGGTATCAGCACGGATGCTATCGTAATATCCCGGTATTTCCTGATACACATGCGAGCCAATCCAATCAGGGTCACTCTCACCATAACGGTTTAGCAATGCGGTAATTGCGGCACTGCTGGGACGTTCGGCCAGGTATTTTGATCGCGCCTCAACGAAACAGTCTCGAAAGAAATCGTTGATCTCATGTTGCAAATTAGGGTCTTGAATCGATGCATTGCGCAATTCATCGACATACCCCCGAAAATCCAGCGTGGGCGGTACATCTTCCATCACTGCGCGGTTAAAACCCGAACTAAAACTCATCACCGCATACCAGAACACGGGCACATTCACTGTCACCGGTGCCGCATTAAACGAAATGCCCCCACCATAGGTAGTACGTGAGTTATTGACCGTCGCCACTGGCTGTGCAGGTGTTCCAATGACCGCGCGTGGCGTAAACGACAAATCGACAGCATTCAGCGGCGTCGACGGCACGGCTGCAATCAGGATCACGAAGAAAGCCACAAAGAACTCCACCTCGACAATACGTAATGTGGTATTGCCCGCTTCCTCGGCATCTTCACCCGCATATGAGCGAATAATAGTATCGAGAAGAATACCCAGAAACGGCAGAAATACGATGCCGGTAGCCACCAGCACGTCCCAAATACTGTTATAGAACAGCCAACCAAATAACGTGGTGTAGAGTTCTAGCGTACTATCAACAGCCATACCGTTAAGCCACCCAGCCGAGCAAAACCGCTAAAGGATTCTGAGCAATCAAACATTCATAAAGGATGATCAAAATAACTAATGGGCGACGGCTTGCTGAGGATGAAGAGTCATGCCGACGATGACGGGTAAGTTGGCAGACAAGCCGAGGCCAAAACAGCACCAGCAGACTATAGATACCAGCGCGCCACCAACCCAACGGCAAGTTCGCGACCAGTGAACCTATCGCCTGAGGAGACTGCGAACTCCCCCAGATACTGACCGCGACTCCCACTATGAGTAGTAATACCAACGCAGCGGAGGTATATCCCCAGAGCAAGAACTGTCTCTTTAAAGCGGCAAATTTCATTGCTCTGCTCTCATTGTTCGACACCACCATTTTTCAGGGGACGAGGATCAGTCGGTACTGTGGCAGGCGTATTCACAGACGATTGCCGGATCGCATTGTCCCGCAGCAATAGCTCTACAACGGTCGAAGTAACAAATTTATCGCGGGCATCTTTCTCGAAAATCACATTACTGATTTCGCTTTCCAACTCATCCAGTGCCTGGATTACCTCTTGCTGAGCAATCTCATTCGCTGCGACATAGCCCTCTTTCCGACCTGCCAATAGCAAGCGTCGAATGATCATCGCCTCCTCCATGACCCTCGCTTCGGCAATTTCCTGGCCGAGCTTATTAATGACAATGGATATTTCGTCGGGAGACTGATTTCGAATCGCCAGGATTACTTGGAGTGTCACCGCAATACCCGGCGCTTCGACTTGCTCCAGATTTACCCGTGTAGGCTGCGTTGAACCTGAAACCAGATCCATTAACAGCTGCACGATATCGTCAGTAGACTCCTCAATATAAGGAATCAATCCTTTTCCAGGCCTTGTCCCTTTGGTACAGCTGTCACAAAGGCCTACCTCAATCTCACCCAATACATTATTGATCCACCGGTCAACCGCGTTAGGACCGGAAAAATGCTGAGCAAGAGGTGCGCTACCAGGCAAGTTACTACTTGTTTCTGGAGGCCGTTGCGACAATATATTCAATCCAGCTTTGGCAACATCTGACAGCACGCGGATCGGAGGCTGGTTAACTCCACCCGCCCTCAGGCCACCCACCCATTCAATCCCCTCGTTAGGCGCATCTTCTGCATCGTCGACCGCATCGTGAATATTGGCTCCACCGATACCTACTGAACGCTTCCAGGAATCGCCCCAACTAATTGTAATCCACTCATCAAAAGGGTTTGTGTTATTGGCGATCTCGTATTGAATACGCTCACAGCTTTTAGTGGCCAGCGAAAAGGATTCGTTGGCGCGCAATAAGGCGTTTTGAAACAAGTCATACAGGCCCGGATTTGCCTTTTGAAGAATATAACCAGGCAAATTTGCTATCGCGGCTGTGGCTGCCAATTCAATGGCATTAACAGCGTTATCGACACCATTTCGCAAATTGTCCAGTGAGCTTTCGATAGCCACCATTGGATCAAAACCGCTGCAACTGAGTGCAGAGGCCTGTCCGCTTAGTGATAAATCAATCGTAGTGATATTGAGGCTGGGGGGAATTGCAATATCCCGCCCCCCACCAATCTTGTAATAGAACAGGCTATCGTCGCTTGGCGCTTCTGCGGCAATGAGCGGATAACAAGTTATGAAACTAACAATCAAGATCATTACCCGCCAACAAAACCGGGGGGGCGCATATTCAAAAATCATAAGCAAATCCTCACCGGAACAGTGAATAAGTAAGCACCTTTTGCCTCACAGCATTCATAGGGACGCCACAAGGTAAACGCGTATCGGTTATCTTCAGAATGACGCCCCTGGGACCACGAAGTACTCAACACATCGTTTTCACCAAAGGCATAACATTGCTCATCAACTTCAGGTGCCAGCATTTGCCATACCCCCGTATCCGGATCATTCTCAACCAATTCACCGGGCAACCAGGTACGGTTATAGCCATTGCCATCAAGTGCGTTATAAATATGAGGTTGGCGGGTTTGAGTAACGATATTGCCAGCCCGCTGAGCAACCACCGCAGCTGCTTTGGCATCATCCTTCTGATTGATAAACCCTGTGCGCGGCCATACCGGCCCCCATTGTTGCTGGATACCATCACCCACGACACGTCGACCAGGTAGCAGGTTTTGCAAATACAACATCTCGGGTAAACCAAGACGCCAGGTCAATGCATCCAGAGAGGAGAGCAGGTAGGGATTAAAAGACTCGGCTTCGGACGGGCAGTAATACCCTGTGTTGCCGATAAAGTCAGAAACTGAGGAGAACGGGTGACCAATCGCGGTCACTTCTTTGAATCGCAGGCTCTGGTCCGTCGCTGGATTCCCGCCTTCGGTTCGATGTCCTCCTCCTACAAAGGCACCATGAAAGGTACTGACGATCCCACTGACTATTCCTGAATCTAACGAGCCAAATAAGGATTCCATCTCCTGCCATGGGTTATCGCCGGGCTCGTCGTAGACACTCACGACCAAGTCCGGGTTGTAGTGAGCTACACGAATACTGGTCTCAATTGAGCATTCATAAATACTGCAGCGCAGCCAGACACAGACGCCAGTAATACAATAATTCAGGCAGGAACGATCTAGGGTGATTGCGCCAACAATATCCGCAGTTGTGATTGTCGTTGGTTCTGCTTCAAACGCGTATCCTTTGTATCCCTGTAACAGCAAGAATAGAAGCAGTACTTGAAAGACCCTATTCATGGACAGCCACCCCTTGTTGATCTTCTCGCCATTGACGATATTGATCGACTGCCTGGGCCACGTCGGTTACGCCATAAATCACCGCTTGCTGATCAAAAATGATGACAGGATAACGATCAAGACCATAGGCCATCATTTTGCCGAGAGGCAGATAAGCAGCGCGTAAATCGGCATCTAACTGAGAACGACCTATACGTGCAATGCGCTGATCGACTGTTGCCCGCGCCTGTTCAGGATCAATTGGCAACCCGTCACCCAGGCGCTTCTCTATGTCCGTCACTGAATCCAGATTAAGAACCTGAATATCTAGCTGTGAACCGTTCGCTGATACTAAGACCGTATCAGCATTCAAAATGGGCCGCTGGCTTGAGGTTACGACAATTACTGATTCAGGCCATAGCGCAGCATCTGCCCAGGCATACTGGAAAACGCTGGTACAGCACATCGTGAATAGGACTGATTTGATGGTTAGGTTCAACGCCGCATCCCCTTTTAAGTTATTCATGGGAGGGATGATCGGGAAATCACTACATAACAGCTACGTTAAACTTTTCACGGGCATCAGAAAGTTAAGAACAAAATAAGAAGAGATGAGCCTGAAGCAAATCGAATACAGCAATAGAAGACAACAGCCCCTAGGTACATGTGTAGTGGCTCAGCAGCAAAATTTCTGGAGCGCCACTATAATTAACATGAAAAAAACTAAAACCACCTAAATGTAGGTACCTCAATCACTAGGATATTTTTTTTGGGACACCCCAGCACGCATTGACTACTTCTTCGTCACTATTTGTAGATATCGCGCTTGAATTTGACTCATAACAGGCTCCAGTTCATCAGGCTGAATCACCAGTAAATCGCCTACTTCTGCTTTCGAAAAAATCGCATCGACCGCTTCACTGGGTTCTGCAACGATCTCAATATTGGCCTCGTCGAATCCTGCTCCAATCAAACCTTGACGAACGAGTTCCGGCGTTTCTCCTTTAGCCCGTTCGCGAGGGTCAAAATCAGTCAATAAAATATGATCGTAAACCAAGGCTAAGGCTTTGCCGTACTCTATGATTTGCTCATTGGTGCGGCTGCCTGTGCCATGACATAAACCCACTTTTCTCCCAGGTGCTAACCGCGGCAGTAATTTGGCAATGGCCTGTGCCGATTCGGCGTTATGTCCATAATCGAGCAAGACTTTGTAATCCTGGAAATCAAATAAATTCATTCGTCCAGGATTTTGATTGACCGATGGATAAAAGGTCATCACACCATTTCTAATTTGCTCGATGGATAAATTCAATCCGTGCAATGCTGCAATGGCGGCCAGCGCATTGGCAATATTAAAGTCAACCATTCCGGCAAAGGTAATGGGAATTTCTTCCAGAGCAGCAACCGTAATATCTAATTCAGCATTTCGAATAATGACATTTCGCTCTTCTAGGGTGATAACCGTTCCGCCACTTTCTACATGCTTTTTAAGAGGGACATTGTTGGGATCAAGTGAAAATAAAATAACTTTTCCTCTCGCCCGTTCACATACGCTCATGGTGATCTCATCATCAGCGTTCAATACCGACGTTCCCGTCTCTTTGACGACTTCTAACACTGTCGATTTCACCAAACTCAAATCTTCCTGGGTTTCTATCCAATCAGTTCCCAAATGATCTTCGCCGATGTTAAGCAATACGCCCACATCCAGTTGATCAACACCGAGGCCTCGTCTGACGAGTCCTCCCCGTGCTACTTCCAATACAATATGATCAACCGTGGGTTCGCGAATAACGATACCCGCACCATCAGGACCGCTGTAATCTCCCGCCAGAATAGAAACGCCATCAATCTCGACGCCCGTAGTACAGGCCAATCCAACGTTTTTACCCGCATACTTTAAACTGTGGGTGATTAATTTACAGGTAGTTGTTTTGCCATTGGTGCCCGTTACCGCCACCACCGGTACTTGCACATAGGGTTCGGGAAAGAGCATATCCACAAGGGGTTTGGCAACTTGTCGAGGCTTGCCATGAGTGGGTTCCAGATGCATACGAAACCCAGGTGCGGCGTTGACTTCCACCACTTTGATACCTGATGCTTCTAAAGGCATCGAGATATCCCTTGCCAACGCATCCACGCCCACGCAATCCAGGCCGACAATTCGCGCCGCTCTTTCCGCCATAAGACGAATATCGGGACTAACTTCATCGGTCACATCAGTAGCTGTGCCGCCCTGGCTTAGATTAGCTGTCGCTTTCAAATAAATTGTTTCTCCTTGTGCTGGGCAAGAATTCAAGTCTATCCCCCGTAAGGCCAAAAGCGATTTAGTCATCGAGTCGATATCAATTTGCGTCAGCACCTTTTCGTGGCCGAAGCCGCGACGTGGATCCTGGTTGGCTTTGTCGACAAGCGTTTGAATAGAGGACTGCCCGTCTCCTACAACGTGGGCAGGTTCGCGCTTAGCCGCAGCAACCAGATGCCCGTTAATCACCAATAGACGGAAATCAAACCCTTTGACGTACTCCTCCACAATCACATCCGGGTGCCTGGCTTTGGCTAGCTGAAACGCAATTTTCAGTTGCTCAACTGTTTGCACGTCGATGGTAGAGCCTTTGCCGTGGTTGCCGATATCAGGCTTTACCACCACCGAACCGTCAATCGCACGGAATGCCTTAACCGCCTCTTCTTCGGTGAAGACAACAGAGCCATTGGGCACAGGAATACCGGATTTTTGCAGGTGCAGCTTTGCCCGTGTTTTTTCATCCGCTGTTTCTACCGCGATGGCCGATGCCTGGCTGGTCATGGTGGCCTGAATCCGTTTCTGATGCGCTCCGTAACCCAGCTGAATATAGCTGTCATTGTTTAAGCGCCGAAAAGGAATACCTCTGGATTGTGCCTCTTCGACAATACTTAAGGTTGAAGGGCCTAACATGTCGTTTTCCCGCAAGACTTTAAGCTCGGCAACGATCCGATCAATATCCACGGCCTTTTCTTCGACAATTGCCTCGAATAAAGCGACTGCCTGTTGGGCAACTTCTAGACCGACAGATTCAACCCGGTAACGGAATGCAACGATATAAACCCCTGTTTTTAATGTATCGAAGGTTTTTCCGTAGCCCACCTCCATACCGGCTAAGCATTGCAGCTCGATAGCAATATGTTCAATGATGTGGCCCGCCCAGGTGCCTCGGCGCAATCGTTCAACAAAGCCACCGGGCTTGCCTATGGAGCAGCCGTGCTCTTGCATACTGGGGATTAATGCCAGTAGTCGATCAGCAAATCCATCCAGCGTATCTGAAGGTCGCTCTTCATAGTCTTTGATATCCAGCACCATAAACATGGCAGAATGGCGCGTATAGCGATTGGGTCCACGCAGAGCGCGTAACTCCTTAATTTCAATCATTTCGTTTTTCCAGTGTGTTAGGTGCTACGTGGTTAGGTGCTATTGGGCTAACAGCCTATTTTGTAAGTGACTGAGAGCTTAAAAAACTCCTTTTTTTGAAATCGTAGCCATAACCGTTCACCAGCGAATGAATACGTATATTTTCAATAGCAATCGGGCCTCCCGACTCAATGTTCATAATGTTAGAATGCTCGATATCACTACCATCGACGATAATCACTTGCCCCGTTCCAATCACCTCTGCGGTGCCATCGCCTTTCAAAATAACACCCGAATCTTCACCAAGACCCACCCCGATACACGTCGGGTTGGTGGTCACAATTTGCATCAGTCGCCCAATACGGCCACGGTCGAGAAAGTGGGTATCAAAAATAATATTCTCAACAAAACCAAAGCCTGAGGTAGTCAATACTCCACCTTTGAGTAAGCCTTCTTCACTTTTTCCTTCATAAATCATGGTGTCGGAAAATACCGCTGCACCTGCACTGGTACCAGCGACAAGCGCTCCAGCTCGTAAACGTGCGTGAATTGCATCCAACACCCAGGTACCACCTAATAGAGTGGTTAGGCGAAGTTGGTCGCCACCGGTCAAAAAAATCAGATCTGCATCGTTCAGCTTTTTAGCCAGAGCCTTGTTATTTGCTTGCGCCCTGTTGCTAATATCAAGTATTTCTACAGTCGCTGCACCCAGCGAGGTAAATACCAGGTGATAATCTTTTCCACGCTGTTCAGGCTCTTCGCTCGCCGTGGGAATCACCACCACCTTGTAGTTCGCGTTACCAATTTCATGAACAATCCGGGTTAGAACTTCCTGCTCATGCACTCGGTCTTCATTACCACCAATAGCAATAAGACGTCCGTGAAAAATAGTGTCAGGTGCCATGCTATTAGCTGTCATTCTGGTGTGTCGTTCTGGGGCTGGTTAGCTGCGACCACGCCATACCGTTCCGGGCGGAGGAAGCAAAACTGTTTTTTGTCAAAATAATAAGACCGATATCAACGGAGTCATCGAACAGCATCAGTGCATTTCGCACTGCATCGGGCGGGCTCATATGATTTTCTAACCAGCTATAGACCTCTCTTGCCAGTATTTTTAGAGCAATGAATTCACCATCACCAGTACAGGCAATTGCGCCCAGGGGCCCGCAGTAAAGCCCACAACCGGGCAAAGGCACATCACCTACACGTCCTATAGCAGCATTTTCTAAACCACCAGAACTTAAAGCAGCGGCAAACATTGTTCCGTCAAAGGCGACTGCACCTACCGTATCGCAAGAAGGGCGCTTTTCGTCTGAAACGTTATCGCATTGATCACCACCTACGACAATATTGTTCAAAGGTTGCGTAGAGATTTTGTGTGTTTTTGCAAACAGCTGCGCACCCTCCCCCGCTATCAGTACGTGGTCAGAGTACAGCAAAACGCCCTGAGCAATAGCAATCGGATTTTTGACTCCCTCAACACAGGTGACAGCACCAAATTGACCATCACTGGACATACAAGACGCATCCATCTGAACAGTTTGCTGGTCCACCCGACGCTGAGATCCTGTTCCCGCATTAAACCGGGGATCATCTTCTAACAACCTGACCGCATGAACAACCGCACTCAAAGCCGATCGACCCTCAGCCATTACTGTCATACCGGCCTGTGCAGCCAACAAAGGCCCGTCAGCGTCATCAGGATTAGAGCTTGCACCGCCGTGGGTTAAGATGGCACGCTCAAACGGTCGATTTTCACAAACCTTGAGATTTGTATTATTAAGAGACAAAGGCCTAATCATTAACAGAAACCCAGTGAAGTAAGCCTCCACAGTGATAGGTAAAAAGTATCGTAATCTTGATCTTCAGCGACTATGCGAAAGGTTGACGCGCACAAAACCACAATACTGGTGAGCAAATACTCAAAACTGCACGCTCAAAAAATGAATATCTAAAAACAAAAAAAGATGGCCCACATCTAGAGAAAAGGCCCATCATAATAGGCGGTAGCCTTTGACCGACCCTTCAGAATCGAGCCAATCAGTTATACGCCCCTGAAGCGTCTATTACAAACTATTAACGCTAGTTTTAACGGGTCACAGGCTTAGCACACATCTACAGTCACGGATCGCTTCCTTTACTTGCGGAATTAACGGCGCTGCAACGCTCAAAGTTCGTATTCCACACTGTAGTAATCTGGCAATATGTTCTGGTCGACCAGCAAGCTCACCACAGAGAGAAAGCGGGACATTCGGCACGTCACCGTGGGTGATTTCCAACAACCGGAATATGACCTGCGACACGTTGTTAAAGTAGCTCTCTACTGCCGCATTCTCACGATCGGCAGCGAAGCTATACTGTGTTAGATCGTTAGTACCAAAACTCAGAAAATCAACATGCTTGGTGATGTCTACAGCCGAAAGCGCCGCAGCGGGTGTTTCTATCATTGCACCCAGTTTGGGCAATGATAATACCGCTTGCTCTTTCCCGAGCTCTATGAACATGTTTTTCACCGCCAACGCATCTTCTGGCAAGGTCACCATGGGAATCAATACACAGATATTGAATTCTTTGGCAAGATCAAATATCGCAAGCACCTGTGTCTTTAGCAGTTCGGGATATTCCCTGAGTAAGCGAATACCTCGCCGCCCCAAAGCTGGATTTGATTCCGCAAAAAAGCCCAAAAATGGCAGTGGTTTATCGGCACCGATATCCAAGAGACGTATGCAAACACTGCGACCTTTTGCCGCTGCTAACGTCTCTCGCATCTCGTTAACAAGTTCTTCCCTACTGGGAGGAGTAGAACGTCCCAGGTAAACCTGTTCGATACGGTATAAACCTATGCCTTCGGCACCATTGGACATTGCTCTTTCAGTATCCTCACGACAGCCGACATTCGCAAACACCGAGATTTCAACTCCATCTTTTGTCAGTGCAGGTCGCTGGGCGTATTTGCGCGCTGCTTGCAAAACACGCAATTTGTCATCCGTTTTTTTCTGAAAAGCTTGAGTCTGGCTCAAGGAAGGTCGAAGAGTCACTATACCTGCGTCCGCGTCCACTAAGACCAATGCGCCGTCAGATACACTATTGAATAAATCGACGAAGCCTGAAATGGCGGGAAGCCCTATCTCTCGGGCAAACAACGCCGCATGGGAGCCTACGCTGCCATATTCCATAAGCACGGCTGAAACAGATCTGCTGGCAAGAAATATTGTGTCAGAGGGCAGTAAACGGGAGGTGGCAAGCACACAAGCATCGGGAATGTTATCCAACGGGTGAACGGTAATACCGGCCAATGCGTTGTGTAGCCGAATCGAAAGATCACGCATGTCGTCGCCTTTGTCTCGGGCGATTTGCGACTCCATGAGCAAAAACCGTTTTTCCCATCGCAAGAACACGGTTTTTACTGCACTGCTTGCACTGACCATATTTTCGATGATTTCTTTTCGCAATTCCAATCGCAAAGCCGCATCATTCACCATGAGTTGGTGCGCCCCAAACACTTCCGAGAGCCTTGCATCAATTTCTTTTTCCACCCGTTCTGCCAGCACGAATAAATCGTCAGAGATACTCGCAGTAGCAACGTCAAGACGTGATAATTCCTCTTCCGTGTCGTATTGGCGATAACTGTTTTTATCAGCGTTTTCTGGTGCGTCTATTGGCCCCAATATACCTTGATGGATATGAATTAACCCCTTAACAAGGCCCGGCGAGAGGGGTTTTCCCTGTATTATCAAAGGAAAATCCGGCTGAATAACGGCGTTGTTACGGTCATTATCTGCTTTCATGGCTTTCTCTTTACGCTAATTAACTCCGTTAGTTTTCTATAGAAATACTCAGATTTATTGCTAGCAGCAGAGTAAAAATGTATGTAGCGAAGCAGCCTCCATTGCCTGTTAGGAAAAGAAGACTGAATAAGGAGGATAGAGGCAATAGCCAATAGGCTCGATATACGATGAGAGATCAAGAAATTACTATACGCTTAACTAAGAGCTGCGCATAGAGATTTATTGTTTATAGTGCTTTCAATTGTAAGTAGCTTAAAACGAGCGAGAATCGAAGGATCGCTTTGGGTTGTGGTTTCAACTGGTGAATCAGTGTCAGTTTGAGTCATTACAAATCACGCCTGCTACCCCTGCTCCGTCGACCCCATACCATCAGCAATAGCGAATACCGCTTCCAACTCAGAACAGTGCTGTGACTTCATAATCTCAGCTCGCTGCTGCTTCTCGTGCTTTTCAGTCATGGCAAGTGCCAGGGCTAGAGGTGGCGGCACGTTTCTGAACAAGCATTGCAGGTTGTCCGATAGCACAACACCCTCGGTGTAGTTTCCAGGCTCCTTTCTTGCCGCACGAAGCATACCCTTTTGCTCCTCGGTGAGGTCTTTAAAGCGTGAGATTTGTTCAATCTCTTCCTTGGGACAAACCATCGCTATCCACCACTCGAACATACTGAGTAGTTTTTTTGCAGCATCGGGAAAGTCTTCCAGATTCTGGGTGGCCAACCATAACCAGGCACCCAACTTGCGCCACATTTTCACGATCTTAACCAGGAAAATGGCTAACAAGGGGTTCGTCGTAATCAAGTGCGCTTCATCGCCTAGCACGAAGGTCGGGCGATGATCATATTGCTCACGCTCCACGACACCGTTAATCTGATTCATCAATCCCATAAACCCTAAGGCCAGCTGGTCTTCATAGCCTTCATTGGCGAGTAGTCCCATTTCCATGATGGTGACATCGGCCTCAGGCCAGGCCTTGCCCACACGGTTAAAGAAGTGCCCGGCAGTGCCGGAACAATACAAGGCCATGGCATCAGCCATGTCTCTGGCACGCTCTTGGCGTTTCAGCGTACTGGAGTCATCCGCCGCCAACTTGATCAACGCATTGACCACATCCTCGGTTAATACGATTTCTCGGCTGCCAGCCGCTTGCTTTTCCTCCGCCGCGAGGATGATCGCTCTACGAATCGTCAGGCGATCCGCCCTCGACATCACGGCCTCTTCCTTGCTGTCACCGCCGGTAATCATAATGCGGGCTTTCAATTCCATTTCACCCAGCAGATCCCGTTCTTCGTCATCATCACTGTTATCCGAAGCATCCAAAGATACGTCTTCATAAGCTGAGGGCTCTTGATTAGCTGAAGGCTCTTCATCAAACGAAGCCTGCTGTGCCCGCTCCCTTTTGAGCATTTCATAGGCGTCGGCAAAGGGCGGCAGGCTAACGTCTTCCTTGGGGTGAAGCGTCACCTGATTAACACTCAGCCCGAAATATCGACAATAATCACCCAGCAGTTTGAACGACCCGCCCTTCTCAATAATATAAATTCGTGCACCGTAGATCGCTGCGACCTGTAACAGGATGTACACCATTAATGCCGACTTACCAGAACCAGGAGGCCCCAGAACCAAACCAAAGGCATTCTTGGCCCGATCCAGTTTGTTCAGCGGATCGAAGGTCAAAGGCTCGCCGCCCCGATTAAAGAAAACCAGACCCGGATGCCCGGTGCCCCGACTGCGACCGTAGAATGGCAATAACCTGGCCAAGTCACTAGAAAATACCAGACGACTCTTCTTGTTCACCTTCTCCCGCTTCGGCTCATAGTTCATTGGCAGCTGGCGAATATAGGTATCCAGCGGTAACAACTCATCTTTCTCTCGAATAGGATGCAAACCATTAGCCAGCAGCAACGCGTTAACTTCATTGGTCTTCTTTTGTAGATCAGCGAGGGAACCCCCACGGGTGAACAGCGTTATAACAGTAGGCAACAGGTAGTCCCCATGGGACATCCATTTCAACGCTTCCTTGGCATCCTGCTCAGCCGCCATTGCTTCTGCCGTTTCACCCTTTGCTGAGTTAAGTACTTGCACAACATGATTCTCGACGAGGTCTTGAGGTTGAAGCGTCAGACATAGGGAGAGAATACTGCCCTCTGGCAGTTTATCGAACAACGCATACAGGTTATCGCCAACCTGTCGCTCACCGGTAAAGTGACCGGGCAAGGGCTTCCTTCGCAACGCATCCACGGTGATCGATCTATGTGGCAAGTCATCGAAGTACCAAACGCCGTGACCGCCATCGGATGAGGGCTGAGAAAGAAACAATAGGCCGGACAGATCGTGACTAAATGCCCGTTCCTGCTTTTCAGGAAGTTCCATTAGCTCAGTGAGCCTGTCCAAATCCCCATCCGCCACCTCAGCCTTAGGGTTAAACCAACGTAATAGCCAGGCATAGAGATCATGGTCATCACATCGTCGAATACCAATGCCTGTGGCTGCTATCTGTGTGACAAAGCGTTCCGCGACTTGGTTGATTTCGGTAACGGGGTCGATATGTTCGTTATCATTTAACCCTCTCCGGCGATACAAAAACACTCGTACACGGCGCACTTTTCCTCGCCAGCTACCGCCCGTCACCGTGTTATCTTCGAACAGCCCGGCGCTCTGCGTCATTCGCTTGAAATGCCTTTGCATACGGGAAACAAAGTTACTTGCCAACAAACGGTGCTGTGGGGTTTGCCTGCAATGGCTCTCTGTATAGGTATTTAAAGATCGTGATAATGCCGATAGCGAGTCTTCATCTGAGACAAAACACTGCAATACGAAGGGGTTATCGTGTGCCGGAATCGTGTGGTTGATACAGGTTTGTATATTGGCCTGAACTTCTTGCAAGAATTTACTTGAACGCGCTTCAGTCGAAACACCAGTAATTTCAAACATTGCCGCAGCACTAAAACCATCTTCAAGGGTAAACGTCTCGGACGCCTCTTCGTAATCTACCCACGGCAACCAATCGCTTAACGACGCGGGGTGACGATAGAGTGCACCCACATCAGCATCCGTAATCGATGAATCACGCTTTGGCTGCTTGCCTATTAATTGCTTATCTGCCATGTCTATTCCCACCCTGCTTGTTCACCCGGAGCCGCAATATGATCCTGGGTATAAAGCCTGAAAAAGGTGCTATATCCAGGTACTGGGTGGCCTGCAGCGGTCAAGTGCCTGAAAACATACATTCGCAGCGTCGGATTAGGCAACCACTGAAACTCCTCTTGTTCAGCATTGGCCACATCGCCGATGGCACGTTGCGGCCTCACCAGCTGTTCATCGTTAGCATTGTGAAATTTTTCATCGTGAATGCTCTTCATAGAAGGCATATCCGTGCCAAATACTTTTGCCTTTGAACTAGCGCAACCAGACAGTAGTCCGGCATTAATCCAAATCGTGATTACTATCAGAATCATTTTTCGCATAGCGTAATCTCCTTGCAATCGAACTTTTATCCAGTGGCAAACTGCGGTCTAAATGAACGGATACCTCAACCCCAGGATTCACCACCACCGCATCAAAACTCTGTTTTTGTCGTGCCAACAACCACCGGCTGACTTCATCAGTTGCGGATTGCACTGCCTCGCCAGCAACCAGCTTATTAATGTCGCCCACGACCGTACTCGTTGTTGATCCAGTTAATGATGATGTT
>JBCBTK010000019.1:0-112367 GCA_039818725.1 Pseudomonadota bacterium | reverse complement strand
GCCACCCCTTTCTGCGTCAGGTAGGCCTGCAGGATCTTGTTTGTCGTGCGCGGATAGACGTAGTCAGTGCCCGCCAGCACCCAGCGCTGCACGCCCTGTTCCATCAGATAGTCCACGGCGGGGATAGCCTGCTGATTCGGCGCTGCCCCGGTGTAGAACACATTTCTGGAGGACTATCTGATGGAACAGGGCGTGCAGCGCTGGGTGCTGGCGGGCACTGACTACGTCTATCCGCGCACGACAAACAAGATCCTGCAGGCCTACCTGACGCAGAAAGGGGTGGCCGAGGACGATATGCTCGTGAACTACACGCCCTTCGGTCACTCGGATTGGCAGAGTATCGTGGCGGAAATCAAACGCTTTGGCAGCAGCGGACGCAAGACTGCCGTGGTCTCCACCGTGAATGGCGACGCTAATGTGCCGTTCTACAAAGAACTCGCCAATCAGGGCATAAGCGCCGGGGACATCCCCGTCATCGCCTTCTCTGTGGGAGAAGAAGAGCTGTCGGGCATCGATACGGCGCCGCTCGTCGGCCACCTCGCGGCCTGGAACTATTTCATGAGCGTCGAGGAAGACAGCAACTTCGATTTCATCGACGAATGGCTGGCGTTCATTGGCGATGATGAGCGCGTGACGAACGACCCCATGGAAGCGCACTACATTGGCTTCAATATGTGGGCCGCGGCGGTGGAAGCGGCGGGGAGCACGACCCCGGACGCGGTTCGCGACGCCATCATTGGGGTCAGCGTTCCCAATCTGAGCGGTGGCACGGCGACCATGCTGCCCAATCACCACATCACGAAACCCGTGTTGATTGGCGAGATCCTCGACGACGGACAGTTTCAGGTGGTCTGGGAAACTCCCGAGGCCGTTGCCGGCGACGCCTGGTCCGATTACCTGCCAGGCTCAAAAGATCTTGAGGCGGACTGGCGCGCGCCGCGGCGCTGCGGCAACTATTCCCGCAGCGAGGAGCGATGCCTCGCTGGCGGTGAGTAAAGCGGGACCGGCCGGTCTGAGGTCTGCCGCGGTGCGCTTCGCCGCCGCGGGGCGAGTCCTTATCCTCTGCTTGTTGCTCGGCGTACTCGCCAGCCCGACCGTGGCCGAGGACGCTGCACTGCGAGAGCGCGTGAACGCGCTGTTCGAAGCCGACGATCAGCGGCGTCGTGAACTGCTCCGGGAAATGGCGGCAAGCGGCGACGAGCGGGTTCCAGCGGTCTTTGCGGCCCTTGCCCGCGGTGCCCTGTACCTGGATCGGCGCAGCGACGATGTGGTGGTCGCCGAGCGCAGCGGAGCACGCTACGAGGTTCGCGATGTCCTGACTGGAAACGAGCTTCCGGGAGCCGGCCGTCGCGACGTGCGGCGCCTGCGGGTAGATAACCGGCTGCGTGAAGAGCTCGCCAGCCTGACCGCCCTTCGCGGACTCGTTTCCGAGGATGTTGGGGAACGCCGATCAGCGGTACGCACGATCGCGGCGGCACCTTCGACGCTGGCCCTCGAAACCCTGCGCGGTCACCTGGCTCGAGAGACCGACGCCTCCGTGCGCGATGAGATTGAGCTCACCCTGGCTATAGGAGCCCTCTCCGGAAACGGCTCTGCCGTAAGCGATGCCCTTGCCACCCTCGAAGGCCGCAGCGAAGCCCGAGTCCGCGCCGCGTTGACGACGTTTCTCGAGCGCAACGATCTTGACTCGGCTCAACGCGAAGCAGCGCAGGCGTCCCTACGCAAGGCGCAGTCCCGGCTGCGCTGGCTCGCTCGGCTTGAAGCCCTGTTCTTTGGCCTGAGTCTCGGCTCCGTGCTGCTGCTCTGCGCCATCGGCCTCTCGATTACCTTTGGCGTGATGGGCGTGATCAACATGGCCCACGGCGAATTGATCATGCTCGGTGCCTACGCCAGCTGGGGTGCGCAGCAGTTGCTGCCCGGTCAGCCAGGGCTTGCACTATTGCTGTCCATTCCGGCCGCGTTCCTTTTCTGCGGCTTTGTGGGCCTGCTCCTGGAGCGGGGCGTGATCCGCCATCTCTACGGGCGGCCGCTGGAGACGCTTCTGGCGACCTTCGGCATCAGCCTGATCCTGCAGCAGGCGGTGCGCAGCCTGGTGTCTCCCCTCAATCGATCCGTCGTGACGCCGTCCTGGTTGAGCGGCGCCTGGGAAATCGCCCCGGGCCTTGCCCTTACCTACAATCGCATCGCGATCCTGCTCTTTTCCCTGATCACGTTCGCGCTGCTGCTCGCGCTGCTGCGCTTCACACGCCTGGGCCTGGAGCTGCGCGCCGTGGCCCAGAACCGCGCCATGGCCCGGGCCCTGGGAGTGCGTAGCGGTCGCGTGGACGCCATGACCTTTGCTCTCGGCTCCGGCGTGGCCGGGCTCGCCGGCGTCGCCCTCTCGCAGCTCACCAACGTTGGTCCCAATCTCGGACAGGCCTACATCATCGATTCGTTCCTGGTCGTGGTGTTTGGCGGCGTCGGCAATCTGTGGGGGACCCTGGTGGCCGCGTTCTCCCTCGGGGTCGCCAACAAGCTCCTGGAACCCGCGGCCGGTGCGGTGCTGGCGAAAATCCTCCTCCTCGTCGGTTTGATTCTGTTCCTGCAGCGCCGACCCCAGGGGCTGTTTCCGCGATCGGGGCGCCAGGACACGCTGTGAACGTCGAAGGCCGGCTCCACTACGTCACGGTCTTTGTGCTGATCGGCGCGGCGCTCCTGGTGCCCGCGGCAAGCCTGTTGCCGGCGCCGGAGTCTCCCCTTGCACTGTCCAGCTACAGCGTTTCGCTCCTGGGCAAGTACCTCTGCTACGCGCTGCTCGCTCTCGCCCTCGATCTGGCCTGGGGCTATGCGGGGCTTCTCAGCCTGGGCCATGCGGCGTTTTTTGCCCTGGGCGGCTATGCCATCGGCATGTACCTCATGCGCCAGATCGGCGCTCGAGGCGTCTATGGCGATCCCGTATTGCCGGACTTCATGGTCTTCCTCGACTGGCAGGAGCTCCCCTGGTTCTGGTGGGGCTTCGACAGTTTCCCCTTCGCCCTGAGCATGGCGCTTCTTGTTCCCGCCGCGCTTGCCCTGGTCTTTGGTTGGCTGGCGTTTCGCTCCCGCGTATCAGGCGTGTATTTCTCGATCATGAGTCAGGCCCTGACCTACGCGCTCATGCTGGCGTTTTTCCGCAATGAATTCGGCTTCGGCGGCAACAACGGCCTGACCGACTTCAAGGACATACTGGGTTTCGACCTGCAGAGCGCCGGCGTGCGCGCCACGCTGTTCAGCGTCACGGCGATGTGCCTCCTCGGCGCCTACCTCATCTCGCGCGGGATTCTGTCGACGCGTTTCGGGACGGTAGTGCGGGCGCTGCGCGACGGCGAAGAGCGAACGCGCTTCCTGGGCTACTCCGTGGCCAGCTACAAGCTCACAGTCTTTGTGATTTCGGCGCTGCTGGCGGGACTCGCCGGAGCGCTCTACGTACCCCAGGTCGGGATTATCAATCCCGGTGAGTTCCAGCCGATCAACTCCATTGAGATCGCGACCTGGGTCGCGGTGGGGGGGCGCGGCTCGCTTCTCGGGGCCATGCTCGGGGCCTGCGTTATCGCTGCCGCGAAAACTCTGCTTACCGCCCAGTTTCCCGAGCTTTGGCTGTTCTTTCTGGGCGCTCTCTTCTTGCTGGTCACGCTCCACCTTCCCCGGGGGCTCCTCGGTCTGCTGCGGGGCAACGACCGTGCTTGAACGTCTCGATACCCGCCACGGGGTCATTCTCTACCTCGAGGATGTCAGCGTGAGCTTTAGCGGCTTTGCGGCGCTCGACAAGCTCAGCCTCGCCATCGACAGCGGCGAACTACGCTGCATTATCGGACCCAATGGCGCGGGCAAGACCACGCTCATGGACGTCATCACGGGAAAGACGCGTCCGGATAGCGGCACGGTGTTCCTCGGTCAGGAAATCAATCTGCTCGCTCACGACGAGGCGGGCATTGCGCGCCTGGGCGTCGGCCGCAAGTTTCAGCGACCCTCGGTGTTCCGCGAACTCAGCACCCGCGAAAACCTGACCCTGGCCCTGGCGGGACGGCGCAGTCCCTGGCAGGCACTGCGCTACCGGCCGACCTCGGAAGATCAGGATCGCATCGTCGAACTGATGAGGACCGCGGGCCTCTCCGGCGAGGCTGGTACGCCCGCGGGACGCCTCTCGCACGGCCAGACCCAGTGGCTGGAGATTGCCATGCTCCTCGCCCAGGAGCCGCGTCTGCTGCTTATCGACGAGCCAGTCGCCGGTATGACGGAGCAGGAAAGCGAGCGCACGGCCGAACTGCTTCGATCCCTGGTGCCCGAGCGATCCGTGGTGGTGGTGGAACACGACATGCATTTCGTACGCTCCATCGCTCGCCGCGTGACCGTTCTCCACGAGGGGCGGGTTCTGGCCGAGGGTTCCATGGATGCGATGCAGGCGGATGCGAGGGTGCGCGAAGTCTACCTGGGGGACCCATGCTGAACGTGCACGGCGTTAATCAGTTCTATGGCGACAGTCACACCCTGCGCGATCTCGATCTCCAGGTCCCCGAAGGTCGTATCCTCAGTCTTCTCGGGCGGAACGGCGTGGGCAAGACGACGCTGCTGAATGCGATCCTGGGACTGTTGCCAATGCGCGGCGGCACGGTGCGGCTCGGCACTGCGGTCCTCGACTCCCTCGGGGCGGAGCAGCGCGTTCGCCGTGGAATCGGCTACGTGCCGCAGGGACGCATGATCTTCCCCGACCTCAGCGTTCGAGAAAACCTGCGTGTCGCCGAAGCCGGTCGCGCCGCACCGGGCCCTCTGTCGGCAATGGTTTCGGAGTTTTTCCCGGTTCTCGATGAGATGGCCGAGCGTCGCGGCGGAGATCTTTCCGGTGGACAGCAACAGCAGCTGGCCATCGGGCGGGCTCTGATTCTTGAGCCCCGGGTGTTGCTCCTCGACGAGCCCTGCGAGGGCATCCAACCGAACATCGTGCAGCTTATCGGTGCGACGCTCTCGCGGCTGCGCGATGAATTCGGTTTGAGCATTCTCCTGGTTGAGCAAAAGCTACCCTTTGCCCGGTCTGTAGCCGATGACTTCGCCATCATGGACCGTGGGCGCATCGTGGCCCGGGGCGACATGACGGAGCTCGACGAATCGCTCGTGGAACAGCATCTCAACGTTTAGACACTCAAGCAGAACGTGCATTTGTACCCCTAGAGCGTCGCCTGGCCCCTGCCCGGCGTGATTTATACTCGCCTTCTTGAGTAAGACTACGCAATGCACACCTGCCCCGGGATATCGAATCCGGGACTTCAGGCTCAGGATTTATCAGCCATGAGTGACGACAAAAGCCGCCAGGCGGCGCGTGATGCGGCCCTCCATTATCACGCGAACCCAAAGCCCGGGAAGCTCGAGGTACGCGCAACCAAGCCGTTGGCGAACGGCCTCGATCTCGCGCGGGCCTATTCCCCGGGTGTCGCCGAGGCGTGTATCGAGATCGGCAAGGACGCCGCGGCGGCGGCGCGCTACACAGCGCGCGGAAACCTTGTGGCGGTCGTCAGTAACGGCAGTGCGGTGCTTGGCCTCGGAAACATCGGAGCCCTGGCTGCGAAGCCGGTAATGGAAGGCAAGGCGGTGCTGTTCAAGACCTTTGCGGGCATCGACGCCTTCGATATCGAACTCGACCAGTCAGATCCCGAAAAGCTTGCCGATATCGTCTGCGCCCTGGAGCCGTCCTTTGGCGCCATCAACCTTGAAGACATCAAGGCGCCGGACTGCTTCATCGTCGAACAACGCTGTCGGGAAAAAATGGGTATTCCGGTTTTCCACGATGACCAGCACGGAACGGCGATTGTCGTTGGCGCGGCGGTAAAGAACGCACTGCTCCTGGCGGGCAAACGTTTCGAAGACATCAAGCTCGTGTCTACGGGTGGCGGAGCGGCGGGCATCGCGTGTCTCAACATGCTTCTCAAGCTTGGCGTCCGGCGCGAGAACGTGTGGCTCTTCGACCTCCACGGCCTGGTACACGAGGGGCGGACGGAAGATATGAATCCGCAAAAATCCGCTTTCGCGCAGCCGGGTGGAATGCGCAGCCTGGAAGAGGTCATCGATGGCGCCGACCTGTTCCTGGGGCTCAGCGCGCCGCGCGTTCTCTCACCCGAGATGGTGTCTCGGATGGCGAAGCGCCCGGTCGTCTTCGCCCTTGCCAACCCGACCCCGGAAATCTTGCCGGATGAGGTACGCGAGGTAGCGGCCGATGCGATCATCGCCACCGGTCGCTCGGATTATCCCAACCAGGTCAACAACGTACTCTGCTTCCCGTTTATTTTTCGCGGCGCCCTCGACGTGGGCGCAACGGAAATCAATGACGAAATGCAGCTGGCCTGCATCGACGGCATCGCGGCCCTTGCCCGGGCGACTACCAGCGCCGAGGCGGCCGCCGCCTATCGCGGCGAACAGCTTGTGTTCGGACCTGAATACCTGATTCCCAAGCCGTTTGACCCCCGGCTCATGGGAGTGGTGGCCAGTGCCGTGGCGAAAGCGGCCATGGAAACCGGCGTTGCCAGTCGCCCCCTGGACGACATGTCGGCGTACCGCGATAAGCTGGACGGCTCCGTATTCCGCTCGGCGCTGATCATGCGACCTGTGTTCGCGGCGGCGGCTCGCTCCGAGCGTCGCATCGTCTTTGCCGAGGGCGAAGACGAGCGCGTTCTGCGTACGGCGCAGTCGATTATCGAGGAAATGACGGATCGGCCGATACTGATCGGCCGCCCCGAGATCATCGAACGCCGCTGCGCCCGCGCGGGGCTCACGATTCGCCCTCACGAAGACTTCGAGGTCGTCAATCCGGAAGACGATCCGCGCCACCGGCGCTACTGGGAAGCGTACCTCGACCTCATGGCGCGAAGAGGCGTCACGCCCGACCTCGCCAAGGTCATCATGCGCACCAATACCACGGCAATTGGCGCGATCATGGTGTACTGCGACGACGCCGACAGCATGATCTGTGGTTCCTTCGGCCAATACCTCTGGCATCTCAACTACATTCGCCAGATTCTCGCCCGCGACGGTCTCCATGCGCGGGGCGCGCTCTCGCTCATGATCCTCGAAGACGAGCCCCTGTTCATCGCCGACACGCACGTGAACCCGGAACCGACGCCGGAGCAGATAGCCGACACCGTGATGGCCGCGGCGCGACACGTGCGCCGCTTTGGTCTGCGCCCCAATATCGCCCTGTGCTCGCATTCGCAGTTTGGGAATCTCGATATCGACAGCGGTCGCCGGGTGCGCGAAGCGCTGGCGATTCTCGAGCGTCGGGAGCCGGACTTTGCCTATGAGGGGGAGATGCATACGGACTCGGCGCTCAATCCCGAGCTGCGGGCACGTATCTTTCCCCATTCGAGGCTTCAGGGGCCGGCCAATGTGCTGGTTTTTGCCTACGGGGACGCGGCGTCCGGTGTGCGCAATATCCTCAAGATGCGCGGCGGCGCGCTGGAGGTCGGGCCCATCCTCATGGGTATGGGCAACCGGGCGCATATTGTCACGCCGTCCATCACCGCCCGGGGCCTGCTGAATATCTCAGCGCTTGCCGGTACGGACCTCGAGGACTACGCCTACGCCTGAGGGGCCGGGCCGCCGGCAGCGCGGGACGATCGCTACTTGCGCCTGAACAGCTTGTTGAGCGCGTTGTCGACGGCATCGTCGATCTGCTGATCGGTTTCCTGGTCCACCTGCTGGCCGGCATTTTCGCCGGCGCGCTCGGCCTTGTTGCCCATGGCCTTCATCATGCTTGAGAACAGTCCGCCGCCGCCCTCCGCGGGCTGCTCGGTGGTGTCATTACTTGGAGCCGGGGCATCGTTGGCCATGGCATTGAACATGTTGCCCAGGTCCTGGAGGTTCATGGGCTCCGCGGGGAGTTCAAAGCGCGCGGGATCCACTCGCTTGCTGTCGATGCTCGTCAGACGCATTTCATTCCCGTAGCGCAGCACGCCCAGATCGATGTTGAGAAGCTCGGCCTGGATGCTGCGTCCGGCCTCCATATTCTCGCTACTGGTCAGGGTGGACGCGACGTCCATCATGAGAAACAGCGCATCGCGAAACTCGAGGGCCCGGCGATCGTCCGAGAGCACGATCTCTTCACTCTGCTCTCGCCCGTTCTCGTCCTTGAAGCGCAGTTCGTACACATCGCCCTTAACGTCGGCGACGGTCTCCGAGCGGCCGGTTTTCTTCAGTCCAAGGAACTCGGCGCTCAGGTCGCTCGGCGCGGCATTGGCAAAGCTGGGAGCCATGGTGCGAATCATCGAGCCCGCATCCATGACCATGGGTTGCCCGTCGTTCATGCTGACCACGTAGAGCGTCCCGTCGCGGACGACGGTGTAGCCGGTGTTGTCATCGCCGGCACCCATGCGCAGCATCCTTGAGTTGTACTCGAAGGTAGCGCTGTTCCCGTCGGCACTTTGCATGGTGGCGGTTCCCGCCACGGCGATCGGTGCGGCACCTAGCGCGACAACCAGCGCCGTGGCGCAGATGCTTCTGTTTTTGTTCATGCATGTCTCCTTGCGGCGCGGCGGCGCCTGTCCCCGAGCGGCTGGGCGCCGCGCTAATCGATAGTGACCCCGCTGTCGTCGAGATCCAAATAGAAATAGTACTGTGCGGCAAGGCATACCGGAATGGCGACGAGCAGCCCGAGGCCGAAGGGTATGCTTGCCACGACCATGATCAACAGCACCACGAGCGCGAATCCTGTATAGGCCCAGAAGTGGGCAGTGATGGTTTTGCGGCTGTGCTCCATCGCGGGCCAGAAGTCCAGGTCGCGATCGATGATGTTGAGCGTTGTGAAACCGTAGGCGATTGCCAGGTACAGCCCAGGCAGGACAAAAAGGAATATGCCGATGGTAATCAGCACCGACATCAGCACGGACGCAATCACCAGCGGTAGGAAGCGCGGTAGCCCGTCGAGAAGTTGAGCGATGTCGGTAGCTTCGCCGCGTTCCAGGCGCATAACCATGTGGTACAGGCCTGCAAGCGACAGCGGGTAGGTGATCACATTGGCAAAGGGTACGACGCCTGCGATCGCGTTTACGACGCCGGCAAGCAGCGTAGCCCCGGTCAGTAGCATCGGACGCTCCCTATAGAGCGCCCATCCGCGGGACAGGCAGGAGCCAATGTCGGGATTCGAAACCATGGTCGAAGGCTAGCACAGACCCGACGCTGTGCTGGTGAATTCGTGCCTTTGAGCGTTGAGGCCTAAGGCATCAGGCTGTCAGAAGAAACGGCGGCTCAAACGATATCCAGAAGGCGCTGGTTGGGGCGACCGAGGACGGCTTTGCGCCCATTGATGCCGATCGGTCGCTGGATGAGGCGCGGCTCCTGCGCCATCGCTGCAAATACTTCATCGTCGGACGCATCGTCGGCGAGGCCAAACTTGGCCGCGTCCTTGTCGCGAAGGAATTCACGCGGGCTGACCTTGCCCATCTTGCGCGCGATGGTGCGCAACTCATCTTCGCTGAGCTGCTCCGCTTTGTTCATGTACTTACGAATTTCCGGGGCAACACCGTTTTCCTCGAGGAGCGCGAGGCCTTTCTTGGACGAACCGCAGCCGGTGTGATGAATAAGGACGTAGGGCATGGAGGGAATTCCATTGGCTAGGGGAGACGCCAGTGGTACGCGTCAGCCGCTCGCGGAGTTCACCGCGTCGCTATCGGGTTGGCAATAAAGGCTTTCCGACAGCGTCCCCTGAGGCTAGGATGCGCCCTCCTGTGAGCGAGGTCCTGGTCAGTGAGTGGAAGTAGCATCGATCTGGTGAGCTTCGCCGACGTGCGCGCCGCGGCGGGGCGCCTGAGTGGCGCAGCCGTGCGCACGCCGCTATTGCACAGCGAGGATCTCGACAGGCAGGTGGGCTGTCGCGTCGTCATCAAGCCTGAAGGCCTGCAGCGAAGCGGCAGTTTCAAATTTCGTGGTGCCTACAACCGCCTCGTGCAGCTTGATGAAGAGCAGCGGCGTGCCGGGGTAGTCGCGTTTTCTTCCGGGAACCACGCTCAGGGTGTGGCCGCCGCGGCCCGGGATCTGGGGATCCGCGCCCGAATCGTTATGCCCGCCGACGCGCCGGCAATCAAGCTGACCAATACGAGAGCGCTGGGCGCTGAGGTGATCGAGTACGATCGCTATCAGGAGAGCCGTGAAGATATCGCGCGAAACCTTGTGGAGCGCGACGGTGGAGTGCTGGTGCCGTCCTTCGATGATCCGCACATTATTGCGGGTCAGGGTACGGCGGGGCTTGAGCTCTTCGAAGACGTAGGTGAGCCCGTCGATGCCTTTCTCGTCTGCTGTGGCGGCGGCGGCCTGACGGCAGGCTGCGCCCTCGCCATGGAGGCTCTCAGCCCCTCCACCGACCTATACTGCGTTGAGCCCGAGAACTATGACGACCATGCACGTTCGCTGGTATCGGGGCAGCGTGAGAGCGCGGATACCAGCGTCCCGTCGATTTGCGACGCGCTGCTCAGCCCCAGCCCCGGTAAACTGACCTTCGCGATCAATCAGTCCCGCCTGAGCGGTGGTCTCGTCGTAAGCGAGGAGGAAGTGCGAGAGGCAATGTGCTTCGCGTTCCGCGTTCTCAAAATCGTACTCGAGCCCGGCGGTGCGGTGTCACTCGCTGCACTCCTTGCTGGTAAGCTGCCCAGGGACTACGAGAGCGTCGCCCTGTTATGCAGCGGCGCGAATGTCGATCCGGAATTCTTCGCTTCGGTGCTGCGCCATGAATCCTGAACGCCGTAACGGAAGGCTGCTCAATACGGCTACTCCCAGCCTCTGCGAGGGCGCGGCCGCGTGAGCGTCAGTACCTTCGACCTATTCAAGATCGGCATCGGTCCCTCCAGCTCCCACACGGTCGGCCCCATGGTGGCCGCCCGGCGTTTTGCTCTCGAGATCGTGGAACACGATTTACTATCGCGCTGCGAGCGGCTGCGCATAGAACTCTTTGGGTCCCTCGGGGCGACCGGTGCCGGTCACGGGTCTCCCGGGGCGATCGTCGTTGGCCTGGAGGGCGAGACTCCGGACGGGGTCGACCCCGACAGCGTGCCGCTGCGGCTTGAGCGCGTACGCGAGGAGGGCTGGCTGCAACTGCTCGGACAGAAGCGCGTTTCCATCAGCTATCGCGACGATTTGGTCATGCATCGGCGCGAGACACTTCCGCATCACGCCAACGGTATGCGCTTTACAGCGCTGGATGGCGACGGCGCGCCGATACTGGTGCGGGTCTACTACTCGGTGGGTGGCGGTTTTGTGGTCGACGAACACGTCGCTGCCGGCGAGAGCCCCATTGTCGACGATCCTACGCCGCTCCCCTATCCGTTCTCCACGGCCGCTGATCTGCTTGCGCAATGTCGCGAACATGGCCTGTCGATCAGTTCGCTGATGCTGCGCAACGAGCAGGCCTGGCGGGAAGAAGGGGAGGTTCGTCGTCGCCTTCTCGAAATCTGGTCCGCGATGGATGCCTGTATCGGTCGCGGCATCACCCGCGAAGGCATCATGCCCGGTGGTTTGAAAGTGCCGCGACGCGCAGCGCAGCTGTATCGCCAGCTCAAGGCCGATCGTTCGTCGCTCGGCGATCGGTCCCTGAACACCATGGACTGGGTAACGCTCTACGCCCTGGCGGTGAATGAGGAGAACGCCACCGGCGGCCGGGTTGTCACCGCGCCGACCAACGGCGCCGCGGGTATTCTTCCCGCCGTGCTCAAGTATTTCCTCACTCATTGTGAGGGAGGCGACGAAGAGGATACCTGTCGCTTTCTCCTCACCGCATCCGCCATCGGCATTCTCTATAAGACCAACGCCTCCATTTCCGGCGCCGAGGTCGGCTGCCAGGGGGAGGTCGGGTCAGCCTGCTCCATGGCGGCCGCGGCGCTCGCGGAAGCCCTGGGCGGTTCCCCGGAGCAGGTCGAGAACGCGGCGGAGATCGCCATGGAGCACAATCTGGGACTCACCTGCGATCCGATCGGCGGACTCGTGCAGGTACCCTGCATCGAGCGAAATGCCATGGGCGCGATCAAGGCGATTTCAGCGGCCCGCATGGCCTTGCGCGGTACCGGAGAGCACTTCGTGTCCCTGGATCAGGTGATCCGCACTATGCGTGACACGGGGCGGGACATGCAGGACAAATACAAGGAGACGGCGCGAGGTGGTCTCGCCGTCAACGTTCTCGAAGTTCCGGTGAACTTCGTGGAATGCTGAGCGCCCGCAAGCGCAGGCAAACAATACTAATCAGGCCAGACAGGAGACCATGAACATGGCAGAGCAGGAAGTCCTTACGGAGCGCGACGAGGGTGTGCTGACGATCATCCTCAACCGCCCGGCTGCAAAGAACGCCGCCAACCGGGCTCTGGCCGAAGGTGTGGCCGCAGCCATCGATGAACTGGAAAGCGACGACGGACTGCGGGTCGCTATTCTCACCGGTGCCGGCGGTACCTTCTGTTCGGGCATGGACCTGAAGGCGTTCGTGACCGGTGAGTTGCCCCAGATCGAGGGCCGCGGCTTCGCGGGCCTCACGGAGTACCGCTCCAGCAAGCCCCTGATCGCGGCCGTGGAGGGCTACGCTCTGGCCGGCGGCTTTGAGCTGGCCATCACCTGCGATCTCATTGTCGCGGCGCAGGACAGCAAATTTGGCATTCCCGAGGTCAAGCGCGGTCTCGCGGCGGCGGCCGGTGGACTGGTCAAGCTGCCCAAGCAGATTCCTTCGCGCATTGCCATGGAGCTGGCGCTGACCGGCGATTTCATCGATGCCTCGCGGGCCTACGAACTCGGTCTGATCAATCGCGTCTGTGCGTCTGGCACGGCGCTCGAAGAGGCGCGCGCGCTGGCCGCGCGCATTGTTGCGAACGGTCCCCTGGCCGTCGCGGCGAGCCTGAAGGCCGTGTCCAGCGCCCAGGACTGGAGCAGCGAGGAAATGTTCGAGCGGCAGCAGGCCATCGTTATGCCCGTGATAAGAAGCGAGGACGCCATCGAGGGAGCCACGGCCTTTGCCGAGAAGCGTGCGCCGCGCTGGAAGGGGCGCTAACTCTTTCTATCTGCGGTGAGTTCCGTGGTTAAACGCCGATCCGGCGCGGTTTGCTGCGCTGCATTGCTCTGTCTCCATGCCAGCGCGGCGCCGGATAGCCAGCGTGTTTCCGTGCCCCTGAATGTGCCCGTACCCTACCTTGAGGCACAAGCGGCGTCGCTCCTGGACTTCGACGAAGAAGGGCGCGGAGAACTGCGCGGCGACACCTGCAACTATCTTGAGCTGTCGGATCTCAGCCTCACTCCCCGCGGTGCCGAGGAAGAATCCGTGTTGCGCGTGGATGTCGCGGTCATTGCGCACGGCGGCGCTCGGCTGTTCGGCGCTTGCCGTGGTCCCGCGGCGCTGGCCGGGCGCGTGGTCCTGGACCTCGTACCGCGGGCCGCTCCCGAGGGAGATGCCGTCGTGTTTGCTGCCCGGGGTGTCGAATTTCGCGCGGAGAACGGCGAGAAAAATCTGCTCACAGCACCGAGTCGAAAGCTCGCCGACGCGCTGCTCGTGCCGCGGTTGCAGAATCTGCGGGTGGATGTTGGTGAATCGCTGCAGGGCATCGACGCACTCATGGAGCAATTCCTCGCGCGAGAAAGCGAAGCCGGTCCCAGCCTCGCGGAGGGAACGCAGCTCGCGGCCGTAGGGATCGAGGACGAGTTCCTGCGTGTCCAACTGGCCCTTGAGCTCGCGGCGCGCGAGGCTGTGGTCCGGGGGAAGGGCGAGGACGGCGAGACAGCGGCTCCCATGCCCGCACTGGATCGGCAGGACGCCGATGCCTGGCGACGCCTTGAGGATGCGCTGGACGGGTTCGCCACCGTGGTCGTGACGTTCCTGGCGCAGCGCGTTGAAGACCGAGACGTGCAACTCGAACTGCTTGCGCTGCTTCTGGACCTGCGCTTTGAGATTGCCGCTATGCTGGCGGCCGACTACTCGGTGGGAAGCGTCGGCCTGGCAGATGTCGCCGATACTTTGTCCGGCGACCCGACCGATGGCGAGGCGATGGGCGCAGCCGGTGCAGACCACGACGACGATCCCCTGCGTCGGCTTTTCCTCGATACCTGGACGCGGCTCGCTGCCATTCTCGTCCGCGCCCCGATCCCTACGGGGGATAACGCCGACGACCTGCTGCGAAGCGCCTCGTTTCTCGCCGCGGGCGACGCGCTGCGCCTGGTGGACGAACTAGGGCCCGCCTTCGGTATTGAAATCAGTCGCGATGGTCTGCTGCGCCTGGCGGGCATGCTGATGGCAGGGGACGTACCGCCGCGATTGACGCCGCTGCCCCTCGCGGAAGACCGGGTTCTGCAGGGCCTGTTCGGCTTTTCCGCGGCCAACCGTACGACTCTCCCGGTCGCTCCGTTGACGGAGCCCCCCCTGGCGTGGCTGCGGCGCCTTAGTCCCATTGCGGTCGCCCGGGCCAGCGAACCGGACCCCGCTATGCTGCTGCGCGAGCTGTTTCCCAGCAGCGACAATCTCGACCTCTACCTGGGCGTCGTCGCCCGACTCATCGATGAAACCCTCGCGAGTTATTGGGACAACAGCCGCCTGAACGTCGAGCAGCAGGCCCTCTTCGAGCCCCTTGTGCGCGCCACGGCCTGGAAGGAAACCTGCTGGCGACATTATCTTCCGGCCCAGGACAATGCCCTGGACAGTTCCCAGCCGCGCGTTATTCGCTCGGGCGTGGGTGCCGTGGGTATGATGCAAATCGTCGGGCGCGTGTGGCGAAGCCTGTTCGATCTCGATCGACTGGAAAGCGATGTGTCCTACAACCTGGCCGCGGGAATCGATATTCTTGAGCACTACTTCGTTGACTATGCACTGCGCCGTGGCGAGGACGAATACCCCGGCGGCAGCGACAACCTGGTGCGAGCCACTTATGCGGCCTACAACGGAGGTCCGTCGAAGCTGGGCCGCTACCGACGCGAGGACGTGTCTTCTCGCGCCCGAGCCGTCGACGAACTGTTTTACCGTCAGTATCTGACCATGCGCGATACCACGTGGCCCCGTGAAAGCCGCTGCTATCTGCGCTGAACAACTAAGCGATAAATCATTCAACTGAGGCATATCATGACAACAAAGCGCTCAACCAACCGCCTGTCAGCGCAGCGGCGTGCAGGACCGCGATCGTGGCCCGCCATACTGGGAGCCGGACTTCTCGCGGCGACGGTGACCGAGGCCGCATTTTTCGATGCCCTGGAGTATCGCAACGTCGGCCCAACGCGCGGTGGTCGCGTGACAACCGTGGCCGGTACGGTCGTGGAGCCCGGCACGTTCTACCTCGGTGCCTCCGGTGGCGGCGTATGGAAGAGCACGGATTACGGTGAGAGCTGGGACAATGTGTCCGACGGCTACTTCGCCTCGCCCTCGATTGGTGACATCGCCGTTTCGCAAAGCGATGCCAACATCGTCTACGTGGGCACGGGATCGGACGGCCTGCGCTCCAACGTAATCCGGGGCAAGGGTGTGTACCGCTCGCGCGATGGTGGGCGCGGCTGGGAGTTGGTGGGCCTGGAAGACTCCGGCCATATCGGCGCTGTGGAGATTGACCCGCGCAACAACAACGTGGTGTGGGTCGCGGCCATCGGCCAGGCCTTTGCGCCAAACGACGAGCGCGGCGTTTACCGCAGCCGCGATGGCGGAGACAGCTGGGAAAAGGTTCTCGAGGTATCCAGCGAGACGGGTTTCTCCGACCTCGAACTGCTGCCGAACAACCCGGACATCGTGCTGGCCACGGCGTGGAAAGCGCGGCGCACGCCCTGGAGCATCATGAGCGGCGGCAGTCAGGAAGAAGGCGGTCTCTATAAGTCCACGGACGGAGGCGAGAGCTGGCGTCGTATCAGCGAGGGATTGCCGACGGGACTGATCGGCAAGATCGACCTTGCCGTATCGGCGGCGGATTCAAGCGTGGTCTACGCGCTTGTGGAAGCGCCGGGCGACGAGGGCGGGCTCTATCGCTCCGAAGACCAGGGGGAGACCTTCCGGCACGTATCGAGCAAGGGCTACCTGCGGACGCGCCCCTTCTACTACGCGAACATCGAAGCCGATCCAACCGACGCCGATACGGTGTACTCCCTCGCCACGCGCTACTACCGCACCCGCGACGGCGGTGAAAGCTGGGAGCAGATGAAGCCCCCGCACGGCGACAATCACGACATGTGGATCAATCCCAACGATCCCGATCTGTTTATCCAGGGGAACGACGGCGGTGCCAACGTGACCCGCAATGGCGGTGAAACCTGGTCGACTCAGTTCAACCAGCCAACCACCGAGGTCTACACCATCAACGTGGACGACCAGTACCCCTACTGGATGTACGCCGGCCAGCAGGACAACAGCTCGACCATCGGTGTTCCCAGCCGTCTGCCCACCACGGTACAGAACGTGGCGCGACTGCTGGTGGAGTCCGGCGGTTGTGAAACCGGCCCCGCGGTGCCGAAGCCCGGAGACCCGGACACCATCTATTCGAGCTGCAAAGGGCGTTTCGGTGTCTACAACAAACATACGGGCACGGAGCGGCACTACTACATCGGCGCGGCCAACATGTACGGACAGAATCCGCGCGACCTGCGCTATCGCTTCCAGCGCGTGGCTCCGGTGCATGTCTCTCCCCACGATCCCGACACGGTTTACATGGGGTCCCAGTTTCTCCACCGGACCAAGGATTCCGGCGTCACCTGGGAGACGATTTCTCCGGACCTGACCGCCTTCGAGCCGGACAAGCAGGTAATTTCCGGGTCTCCGATCACCCGTGACATCACCGGCGAGGAGTACTACAGCACGCTGTACTCGATCGGCGAGTCGGCCCGCGAAGCGGGTGTTATCTGGACCGGGTCAAACGACGGCCCGATTTTTGTCACGCGCGACAACGGCGCCAACTGGACTGACGTCACACCTCGCGGCATGCCCAAGGGCGGTCGCGTGGATTCCGTGGAGCCGAGCCTGCACCGCGACGGCGTCGCCTATGTGGCCATCCACCGCTACCTCATGGGTGACTGGAAACCCTACGTTTACCGGGCCGAGGAGTACGGTCGTCGCTGGACCCTGCTCACCGATGGCCGCAACGGCATCCCGGCAGATCACCCGGTACGCGTGGTTCGCGAGGACCCCGAAAAGGCCGGATTGCTCTACGCGGGTACGGAGTACGGCGTATGGGTTTCCCTGGACGATGGCGTGAGCTGGACGCCTTTCCAGCAGAATCTGCCAGTGACCCCGGTTACTGATCTGCGCATCGTTCGCGATGACCTGGCGCTCTCAACCATGGGCCGCGGTTTCTGGGTTCTCGACAAGGCGGCGGCAACGCTGCGGCAAATGGAGGGCGAACCGGCGACTCCGGCCGAAGCGCAGCTCCTCGCGCCCGCCGAAGCCATTCGCTATCAGAAGCATCAGATACGCAACCACGACGGCCTGGTTCCCGAATATCCCGGGCCGGCCCTGGTGGTCGACTACCTGCTTCCCGAAGGTGAAACCGAGAGCGTTATGCTGGAGATCTACAACGCGGACGGCGAGCTGGTGAATGCGTACCGCAGTCTGCCCGCGAAGGGAGCCGGCGACGCCGTGGTCGAGGAAGATATGGGTATGAACAGCGTCACCTATATCGAGAAGCAGGGTCTTACGACGCAGGCCGGGCTGAACCGATTCCGCTGGGACATGCGTGCCCGGGGCGCCTGGCACGAGGACGAGGATCGCCGCTACGGTTCAGGCCCGCTGTTGCCGCCCGGAAGCTACGAGCTGCGGCTCTCCAGCGACGGAATCGAGAAAACCGCCCAGGCGAGCATCGTGGTTGATCCACGCAGCGCCGCCATCGGAGTCAGTGTCGATGATATCGCCGCCCAGTACGCCCTGAGCGTACAGATTCGCGACCTGCTGGACGCGGCCCGACGCATGGCAGACGAGCTTGAGGTGGAGCTGGAAGTCGGGGGTCTGGATGCGGATCGGGAGGCAAAGATCAACGCTGTCCTGGATGTCCTCAACACGGCTCCCGGTACCTATATGCCGCCGGGCCTGATCGCCCAGATCAGCTACCTGTACCGCATGCTTGACCATGCCGACCAGGCCCCCGGAGGTGAGGCGGCGGCGCGCTACGCCGAGCTTCAGGGGTTGTACGAGTCAGCCATCGCGGAGCTATAGCGGGGCTGGCGGAGAGTCCATCGCGACGCGAAGCTCTGGCGCCGTTTCCGTTACGGGGGACCGGCGCCAGATTCCCGCGAGATTCCGAAACCGGAGTTTGTGTCGACATGGCGCGAGCTGATCTGGCGATGCTGGTAGATATTCCGACAGCGGTGATCGCGGTCCGACGGCAACACAGCCCCGCAAAGCCTACTTGTTTTCCCTTATCAGGGAGCGCTCGATTCCGGTTGATCTAGAACCAGAATCGCGCGAACGCAACGTTGCACTTCAATACGTAGAGAGCGTACCGGCGCCGCTTTCAGGACCTGAGAAAACCCAAGGCCATGCATGTAGGCCGTAAGGCTCCGGGCGGCCGAAAGGGGTCGCAGCTCCGGCGCCACTACACCCTCACGCTGAGCGGAGACGATTAGCGCGCGAAACGCCTGAACCCACTCGTGCTGCACGTCTTCCAGCCACTTCGCCAGCGCTTCATCCCGGACTGCAGCACTTAAAAGCTGTAGGTCGAGGGCGGCCTTCTCGTGCAAAGCGGACGGTTCCATGTCCAACAGGGCGTTGAAAATTCCTTCGATCGTGGCTACGGCGCCGCGGCCCCTCTCCAGGCCAACGAGGAATTCTCGTGTCAGCTTCTGGTTTTGCTGGATTACGGCGTCAAGGACCGATCGCTTGTCTTCGAAATACAGGTAATAGGTACCTACGGCCAGGCCCGCCTCCCGGGCAATGTCGCGCATAGTTGTGCCATCAAACCCTTTGACGGCGAAACAGCGCAGCGCGGCCGCTATCAAGGCCTCCCTGCGTGCTTCCACTTTCTCTTCGCTGATTTGGGGCATCGATGGTTCCGCCTATGGGCGCGAGCATACCGCGTCTTGGCTGGCTTGCGGGGCTTCAATGCTTGAACTATTATGAATGAACATTCATTCATTATGGAAAAAGGCATGAATAAAGCATGAAAAAAGCTTTGTTCGATAGGCACAGTGCCTTGGCTTATCTGCTTTTGTGCGTTTCGATTGCCGCGCCTTCGGTCGAGGCTGACGGTCAACTTGAAGACTGGACCAGGTCGTTCTACAGCCTGTACAGCAGCTTCGACGGAAGTCACCTCGCACACTACGCAGACAAAGCCGTGCTGATCGACGTTTTTCTCGGTCTGGAACTCAAGGCGAAAAGCGAGATTGAATCAGCGTATCGCGCGGCCGCTGACCACTATGAGAACGTCGAATTCCAGTTGGACGCGGTTGCCGTGCAGTCAACACCCAGCGCTTCCAACGACGCGCGAGCGCACTTGCCGGGCGGTACGACGGTCGTCCGCGGACGCGTGGCGGGTTTGATTGACGGAGCGCCGTTCAGTCTGCCGTTCGTTACCTGGATCGAGCTGGAGCGCGGTCTCATTACGCGGCAGTGGGACTACGTCGACTACTCGTCTCTTGCTTCTCGCATGGCGGCATCATCTGCTGCGCCATGAGATTGACGATCAACGGTCAGGGGCGGGGCCGACGTACTCTGCTGTGGAATCATCCCCGCCCCTAAGGCGATGATGCGTTCTTGGGCAGCAACCCCTGGGTGCAAAGCAGTACCAGGGCGTCGCGCTCCGCCGTCGTCACGCAGCTCGCTGAGCGACACCGTGAATCCGGTCCGCGATCTCCTCCAGGTGTACCGCTGGCAGGTCGTGGCCCATGCCCTTGAGGATGTGCAGTTCTGAATCTGGCAGGTGCTGGGCCGTGTCGATCCCGCACTCGACCTTGACCAGCGGGTCTTCGTCTCCGTGCAGTACCAGCGAAGGGGCCTGCACAAGCCCAAGGAGCGCACGACGCTGCTCCGCGGCCAGGATCGCGCCGAGCTGCCGAGCCACGCCGTCGGGATTGTAGCCACCGCGCTTTACCGCTGCTGCGGCCGTTTCCCAGATTTCTTCGTGTGTCTTCGGATAGCTGCGGCTTTGCAGCGCCTTGCGCACGATGACATTTCGCTCGATCACGGATTCGGGATCGCGCGGATTCTTGGGTTTCAGCATGAGCGCGCGCGTTGCACTTCGTTCGGCCCGGGGAAGCGAGGTGTGCCCCGTAGTGGACATGATGGACGTGAGGCTCGCGGTGCGGCCCGGGAAGCGGGCTGCGATAAGTTGCGCAATCATGCCGCCCATGGAGGCGCCTACGAGGTGGGCGCGTTCAATTTCCAGCGCGTCGAGCAGGGCTACGGCGTCGCGGGCCATGTCTTCGAGCGTGTAGGGTACGCGCACCGGGAGGCCGACCATGCGTATTCCGGCGAGCAGAGGCACATTCGGGGCACGTTTGGAATCGAGGCGCTCCGAGAGGCCGATATCGCGGTTATCAAAGCGCAGGACATGATATCCGCGTTCGACGAGGTGCTCACAGAGCTCCTCGGGCCAGCCGGTAAGCTGAGTGGCGAGACCCATGATGAGGAGAACGGTTTCGCCCTCGGGGTTTCCCTGAGAGAGATACTCAAGCTTGATGCCATTGGCTTTGATCTGGGGCAAGGTGAAGTCCTGTTTTTCGATGGTTCGTAGGCTGGGAGAACGATGGTTTTTTCGGCGCGAGACCGTGCCTGTTTCTAGCGCGAGTGCGACTAGCGGCCCTGGAAAACGGCTTTGCGTCGCTCCAGGAAGGAGCGGACCCCTTCGGCGGCGTCCTCACTCTGCATGATCGGCTTGAGGCTCGTAAAGACCTGCCGCGTCAGATCTTCGCGATCCTCGCGTTCGGCGTAGCGACCCGCCGCCAGTAGCGCCTGCACCGCCAGGGGGGCGGCGTCGGCGACGCTGCGCGCGAGTTCCATCGCACGATCAACCTGCGCGCCGACATCACAAATTTCCTGGATCATGCCCCAGCGGAGGGCGTCTGCAGCGCTCCAGCGGTCTCCGGTAAGCAGCACACGCTGGGCATTGGACCAACCTATCTCCCGGGGCAGGCGAAACGATGCCCCGCCGCAGGGGAAGAGGCCGCGCTGGACTTCGAGCATCTGGAACTGCGTGTCGTCGGCGGCGATACGGATCTCCGAATTCAGCAGCATCTCGACGCCCCAGGTGAAGCAATAGCCCTGCACGGCAATCACGACCGGCTTGCGGTGCCGCGGCCCGCTAACGCCCAAGGGGTCGATCTGGTCTTCGGTCACGGGCCAGCCTTCGCCCCCGCCGAAGTAGGGAGCCCACTGGTCGAGTTCCACACCGGCCGTGAAATGCTTGCCCTCCGCTGAAATCACCGCCGCGCGCAGTTCGGGATCGTTGTTGAGGCGCGCCAGCCCCTCGCCGAGCTGCGCATACATTTCTAGGCTCAAGGCGTTGTACTTTTCCTGCCGCGTTATGTGCAGGTGCAGAACGTGCTGTTCTGCGCTGATGTCGACCTGAGTCATCAGTGAACTCCTGTCCGGGGAGGCCGCAAGTCTAGCCCAGATCTTTGCCGCCTGGAGGAGTCGGGGCGCCGGGCGCGCGTACGACGATGCCTGGCTTCTGCCCACGCGAAAAGCTGCAGATGTAGCGACGCGCTCCCTGTTGGCCTGCTAGGGTACGCACTCCCGAAAAGCTGGAAGTCATCCATGTTTGTGACCCGCCCCCTGTCTCTTTTATCTCTTGCCCTGCTTGCCGCCTGCCAGGGTGAAGACGCGACCGTGGTCGCGCCGACTTCGGATGACGCCGTTAGCAAGACTGCGGAACCTTATGGAAGCTGGTCGTCGCCCATCACTGCCGCGTCGCTCGTGGAGAGCGCCCGGGGCCTCTGGGGGCTGCGGCGCGATGGCGCCTACCTGTACTGGCTGGAGTCCCGGCCCGCCGAGGGCGGACGCGCGACAATCATGCGCTGGCGCGAGGGAGAGTCCCCGGAGGAGCTGCTCCCCGCTCCCTGGAACGTGCGCACACGCGTCCAGGAGTACGGGGGCGCGGAGCTGCTGGTTGCCGATGGCCAGCTGTGGTTTTCAAACTACGCCGATCAGCGACTCTACCGCTTTCAGCCAGGCGAAGAGCCGGAACCCATTACCCCGGAGGCCGAGCTGCGCTATGCGGGCTGTGTTCTTGACGCGGCGCGCGAGCGGCTTATCTGCATTCGCGAGGATCATCGTGGTCTCGGCGAGCCGAGCAATGCGCTTGTGGCGATCCCGGCGCATGAGTCGGGGCTGCACGAGGGCGAACGGCTGTTTTCTGGCACAGACTTCGTATCCGCGCCCAGCCTGTCGCCGGATGGACAACGCATCGCGTTCACGTCCTGGATGCACCCCAATATGCCCTGGGACAGCACTCAGCTGCATTCGGCGCAGTTTGCCGAGGACGGTAGCCTGAGCGCACTCACCCTGCACAATCCCGGCGCCGACGAGTCGGTGGTCGATCCGCAGTGGGGCAGCGCGGGCGAGCTCATTGCGCTCTCCGACCGCGACAACTGGTGGCGCCCGTACCGGGTAGAGGGCGAAAGCTTCGTGGCCGTGGACACCGGCTTGACGGCGCTGGAGATCGGCGGTCCAGACTGGACGATCGGCAGCCGCTACCTCTATCCCCAGGCCGATGGCAGTCTCCTGGCTGTAGCCCGACGCGGCAGCGTCGAGATGCTCTACTCCCTGGATGGTGAGGGCCGCCATCGCCTCATCGACACCGGGGCGGTGAGCTACGGCAGTCTGGTGCCCGACGCCGACGGCCTCCTGATGATCGCCGGTTTTGCCGACCGCCCGTCGGCGTTGGTGCGCGCCGATGCTTCCGGGAATGTCACGGAACGAATTCGCAGCTCCCGGGACAGCGCGCTTGCTGCCGACTGGATCCCGGCCTTCGAACAAATGAGCTTTCCCCTGCCTGACGGTGGTGAAGCGCACGGCGTCTACTACCCCCCTACGAATCCGCAGGCCCGGGGACCTGCAGACAGCGCGCCGCCGCTGATCGTTAGCGCCCACGGCGGCCCGACCTCAGTTGCCGGAGTGACCTACAATCCGGCGCACTACTACTGGACGAGTCGCGGCTTTGCCGTGCTTGACCTCAACTACCGCGGCAGTACGGGCTTTGGACGTGAGTATCGCCGCGCGCTGTATGGGCACTGGGGAATCGCTGACGTGGAAGACGCCGTTGCCGCAGCGGGCTGGCTCGCCGAGCAGGGGCTCGCGGATCCGCAGAGGCTGATCATTCGCGGTGGCAGCGCCGGCGGCTATACGACGCTGGCGGCGCACGCATTCCACAACGTGTTTTCCGCTGGCGCGTCCTACTATGGAATCTCAGATATCGAAGCTCTTGCCGAGGAGACGCATAAGTTCGAATCGCGTTACCTGGACCAGCTCATCGGGCCTTATCCCGAGCGCCGCGATCTCTATGTCGAGCGCTCACCGATCCATCACCTGGAAGGTTTCGCAGCGCCGCTGATTCTTCTCCAGGGCCTCGAAGATCCGGTGGTTCCCCCCAATCAGTCCGAGCGCATCTACACCGCGCTGCGCGACCGCGGCGTGGCGACAGCTTATGTCGCCTACGAGGGCGAATCACACGGCTTTCGCAAGGCGGAAAACCAGGTTCACGCGCGGGAAGCCGAGCTGTACTTTTACTCTCGGGTGCTGGGTTTCCCGGTCGCCGACGAGCTCGAAGTGGTTCCGATCGACAACCTGGAATAAGACTTGGACTGCCGCGACCCGCTGGCGCGGATCGGCGGTGTATCGTCCGTTGGCGATCCCACCCGCGGTGATCAGCCCTTCTCGCCGGCATAGCTGATCCGATACACCGCCCCGGCTTCGTCATCGGAGATCAGCAGGCTGCCGTCGGGTAATCCGAGCACGTCCGCGGGTCGGCCCCAGCGGGTCCCGTCTGAGTTGAGCCAGCCGTCGACGAAAACCTCGTAGTGCAAAGTGCCGTCGTCGTCGCGCTCGGCGTGGATAAGCCGGTAACCGATAGGCCCCGCGTCCTTGGATCGATTCCAGCTGCCGTGCTCAGCGAGAATAACGTCGCCGCGGTAGCGCTCGGGAAACGTCGCGCCGCGATAGAAGCTCATGCCCAGGGGCGCCGTGTGCGGACCGAGGGCGAGCGCTGGTTCGCGATAGCTCGAGCGTCCTGAACCGGCATCGGCGAATTCCGGATCGGCGATGCCGGGCCCGTGAAAGTAGGGATAGCCAAAGTGCTGTCCGGCCTCGCTCAGGTGATTGAGTTCGCACGGCGGCATCTCATCGCCAAGATGATCGCGTCCGTTGTCCGTGAACCAGAGATCGTTCGTGGCCGGGTCCCAGTCGAAGCCGACGCTGTTGCGCACGCCCCGGGCGACGATCTGCCGGTCTTCAGGATTGTCCACGTCAATGCTCATGATCGTGGCGAAGGGTTCGTCGGGATCGCAGATATTGCAGGGCGCCCCCACCGGTACGTAGAGCCGACCGTCCGGCCCGAACTTCAGATACTTCCATCCGTGGTGCCGCTCTGTGGGCAGATCGTCGAGGACAATCTCCGGTGTGGGAGGATTATCGAGCTGCGCATCGATTTCGCGGTAGCGATAGATCCTCGATACCGCGGCCACATAGAGATCTCCACGATGCCAGGTCACGCCCGTGGGCAGGCGCAGATCGTCGTCGATGATTTGAACCGACTCCGCACGCCCGTCACCGTCCTTGTCGATCAGCGCATGCACCTTGCCCGCTCCTCGGCTCCCCACATAGATGACACCGGCATCGCTGCGCGCCAACTGGCGCGCATTCTCAACCTCGGCAAACAGGTCGGCGCTAAAGCCCTCGGGGAGACGCAGCCGCTCAAGCTCGGTCGCCGATGCGCTCAGTGCCAGCATGAGACTACCGAGGCCTGCGACGGACGCAGCCGTGATTTTCCGCTTATTCATAGTGAACTCCTTATCTCAATACGCGAATCATAGCGCCGCGCCTTTCGAAACAAACAGAACCCTCAGTGCGATCCAGCACTTTGTTCCACCGCCGCAGCGGATGCCCGTCGCAGACGATGGAGCAGAAGAGGAAAGCTGATTGCGCCGAAGAAGAACACGCAGATCATCAGGACCGCGCGATCCACCACTCCGGCGACCAATGCGTCGGCGAAGGGGTAGCCCGTGGCCAGGGACAGCGCCCCGATGACCCACTCGCGGAGGCCCAGGTTCCCGGGCGTTAGGTTCAGAAACACGAGCAGAGTTCCCGTTGGCGCCAGCAGCAGCAAGACCCACGCGGACATCTCAACGCCGACGATCGCGAAACTGACTTGCAGGCGCAGGGCCAGGACCAGGAACTGGGCAAGGAGCAAGGCCAGGATGCACAGCGCGACGCCCGGCTTTGCCCGCAGGGCCGAGAAGCTTGAAAGAAAGAGCTGTGCCAGCCTCCCGAACCGCGAGTCGGCGGAGAATTCGAGGCGGGCCGCGACCATCCAGATCACCAGGGGCGCAACGATCATTCCGGGGAAAACGAGCCAGAGGATCGGGTAGATGGTATGCGAGCCGTCGCGCATAAGCGCAGCCAGGCCAATACAGCCCAGGACGCCGGCGGCGGTGGTGAGCAGGAGTATGCGCATGCCCGCAATACCTCCGAGGCGCGTGTATTCGATACCGTGAATGACCTTTAGGTAGCGAAAGCGCAGGATCGTACCCAGGCGCAGGGGCACGTAGTTGCCGAGCTGCGTCGCGTTCTGCAGCAGCAGATTTTCCCAGAAGCCAATGCTCAATCCCGCAAGCCGCAGGAAGAGGAGAACCTGCAGGGAATTGAATAGCCATGTGGCCAGGATCAGCAGCGTCAAGGCTGTAAGGTCCCGGGCCGAGGCCTGCAGGGCCCGGCTCAGCAGATCGCGGTTTTCTACGAGGTACCAGGCGAGCCAGAGGAGCACCGCCGCGGATAGCAAACCCCTGGCGAGCCTGAGGGCGCCGTGCTTCACGCAGCGCTGTCTTGCTCGGCCGCGAAATTGAAGGCCGCGTAGGTGGCCAGCAGACTGGCGGCGTGCATGCAGTAGTGCCCAAGGCCATAATGTTCGCGAAACAGCTTCTCGGCGAGCTTCGGTCGCAGCAGGTCTTCAGCGAACTGCTCATCGGTTTCGAAGGGCAGGGTGCGCAGCTGTCGGAGCACATCTTCGCGCAGCGTATCCATGTACCAGTAGTCCACCGGGGCGGTCACCGGCGATGCTTTCGCCTGGTAGATGATTTCCCGGGAAAGCAGCCCATGCTCTTCCGCCATGCGCGCCAGGATGTACTTCCCCGTGGCGCTCGCCGGCGTGTTCTCCCGCGGACGCAGCAGTTCCAGGGGCAGGCTGGCGGCGATGCTGCGCAGTGCGGGATGCTGGAACGGCGAGCGCAGCGTTACACCGCTGGCTGTCGTTGCGCCCTCCGTGCGCATGCGCGTCAACCCCACAGAGCGTTTGGCGATATAGGCGAGGCGGATCGGGTCCTCATCCCGGTGCGGCGCGGCGAGGCGGTCCAGCACTTCTTCTGAGTCGTACAGCTGTACGGGTGTCTCGCCGCGGCGGAGGTGGCGCAGGGAGCGCTCGTCGAGGATTCGGTGAGCGATATGGCCTCGCGCGGGCATGCGCCGTCCCAGCACTGACAGCGCGGCGCGTGCGGTGCGCAGTACATGACCCAGACGTCGCTCCAGCCAGCGTCCACCGAGCGCTGCGTGACCGAGATGGACCAGGGACTGGGGAAGTACACCGAGGCGCTGGAACAGTCTCGCGCGGGTGTAGATGGTCGGGTATCCCAGGAACAGCTCGTCGCAGCCGTCGCCACTGAAGCAGTGCATATGCCCGTGGTCACGCATGAGTTGCAGGGCCGCGGCGATCTGGACCGGATAGTGCGCGACGCTAGTAGGCTGATTGAAAACGAGCCCGTAGGACTCGAGGCCCTCGCGCAATACCGACTCGTCGATCTTCACCCAGCTGTGTTCGCAGCCCAGTTCGCGCTGCAGCGTGTCCACGTGGCGCTGATTCATGCGTTCGTCGTCAAAGCGCAGGGTAAAGGTCTCAACGCGGCGACCGAGCCTCGTCAGCGCCGCTGCTACCAGGGCCGAGTCAAAGCCTCCGAGGAGAACCGCGAGCTTCTCATCGCTTGGGCACTGCGCCTCCACGGCCGCCATGAACTCGTCGTAGAGGAATTGGGAAACGGCTTTTTCATCGCTGAGCGCGGGAATTGGCTCCGCCGGGCTCGCTTGTGTCGCCGCAAATGACGTCGCGACGGTAGCGCCGCTCTCGAACAGCAGTGCTTCGCCGGCACCGAGGTGGGTTACCCCGGTGAGCGGCGTGCGCTGGTCCGGGAGGAATTCAAAACCGAGGAGAAAATCCTCCACGCGGCGATCCATGGAAGTGGGTTGGCGCTCGACACAACTCATGGCGGCCAGATGAGTTGCGAAATACGGCGCACCGTTGGAATCCGCGCAGAACAGGCGGCGCTGCCCCTGCCGGTCGCACAGCAGGAGCAGGCGGTCCGTCCTGGCGTCGAAGGCAGCGACCACGAACTGCCCGTCGAGATCGGCGAAGGCCTGAGCGCCAATGTCGAGAAATCGCGTCAGCAGCAGCTCGGCGCTGCGCCCAGGCGAGTCCATGAGATCGGCGGGATGTGTCTCGGGATAGCTCGCGAGTAATCCCGAATAGACGAGGAAACCGTGTTCGTTGCTGGCGATGCCGGTGAGCGCGCCGCGGTCATCCAGAACGATGGCCTGAGCGCTCCAGGACGGGTCACCCAGGAGCCGGGTTTCCTGCCCATAGCGAGCTTCGATCCTGGCCTTCACCGCAGCGCTCTCGCCCACCCACTGTCCCGAGAGCACGCAGAAGAGGTTCATGAATGTGGCCTTTGCGCCTGCGTATCCCGATACAGCGCCGCGGCAAGACGCGTCGTCTCCGCGGCTCGATCGCGGAGCTTTGGAATGCCCTCACGCAGCCGCTGCGACAAGGCATCGCGCGCTTCTAGACAGTGATCGAGACACTCGCGCAGCCTGGTGGCATCCAGATCGCTGATGTCGAAGGCAAACTCCTGCATGCCCAGCGCTTCCATGAAGCCCCGGGCCTTGTGTTCGTAGTAGATGCAGATCCCCGGCACCGCGGCACTGGCGGCAAAAATCTGCGGATGGTATCGACTGGCGATACACAGATCGCACATGCCGAAGAGCTGCCGCTGGGTATTTGAGTCGAATTCCTGACTTACGATCTCAAGGCTTACGTCCCCGGGCAGACGCGCACGTAGCGACTCGAGGAAAGGTATGTCGCTGTGAGCGCCGCCGTAGAGCTGTGGGAACAGGAGAAAGTGACAGTCTTTCCGGGCGTGCAGATGTTCCAGGCACTCGAGTAGCGTTGCCTCGTAGGCGGCCTGGGCCGCCGCCGGGTCCGTGGCCCGAGGGAAGCGGTACTGAATAGCCGACACGGCCACGAGGAAGCGACTCGCGAGATGCGCTTTCTCTCCCGTGAAGTACTCATGGCGATCCCGGGGCGGAACGACCTGCTGCAGGGCGGAGTCCGCGGTGACGGTGACCGATATGTCCTCGCCGAGCAGGGCGTGCAGGTGCCCCCGGGAAATATCCTCTCGTACGCAGAGCACGCGAAAGGCCCGGTACAGATGGCGCCGCACGCGGTTTAGCCAGCGAATCTCGAAGGGGCCTGCCGAGGTCGCGTAGAGCAGCATGGGCCGCGCGTAGATTCGCCCGAGCCAGATATAGAACCAGTGGACAATCTCGTGGTTGGCGTAGATGTCGCCGAAGTAGGGACCGCCGGGAGCAGAGAGCACGAGATCCGCAGTCTCATAGGCGCCGATGATACGTCGGGCCTCTCCGGCCAGGAGGAAGCGAAGAGAGATTCCGACGCGACGGAGCATGGCGTACACGACAAGCCCCAGGAAATGCAGGTAGGACATCTTCATCTGCAGCAAGGTGACGTCTTCATCGAAGGGTAGGGTGAGCGAGGTGTCCTGGAACTGCACCACCACGGTGAAGCGTGCACCACCCAGAGTCTGATCCAGTCCCTCGATCATGGCGCGCATCGCTGCTTCATCGCCTCGGTTTTCGCCGTGCTGGTTAACGATCAGGATCTCTGCGCGTTTTTCGGCGCCGCTCATAGCTGCTCTCTCGGTGACAGGATTCAGCTCTCCTTGCGCGCGTCGACCAGGAAGGACACGCCCAGGGAGCTATCGTAGAAAGCCTTCTGCACAAAGGCCGCAAGACTCAGAAAGCTAACGCCGACGGGCCCGGCATAGAGCGGGTAGAGTCGCGCCAGCAGGCTGCGGTCCGAGCCGCTGGCTGCCGAGAGTTCGGCATCGCCGATGCGCAGCGTAGTCGGATCAATGCCGTCGCGAGCGAGTTCGCGCTTCTTGGCGACGTTGCGCAGGATCTCCAATAGCCGGGAAAGCGGCCAGCCATAGCTTCCGATGCGTGTTGGCTGAAGCCCGGCGTCAGAGAACAGACGCGCGACGTCCTCGCGGTCGTAGCGCCGGAAGTGGCCGGCGCAGACGTCGGTGACGTTCCAGCGCCTGCGGTGCGCGGGTATGGAAACCAGTACCCGTCCACCAGGTTTCAGATAGTTGAGCCAGCTTCGCAGCGCTCCCACGTCGTCTTCGATGTGTTCGAGTACTTCGAAGGCAAACAGGTAGTCGTAACGCTCACCCATGGCCGGGGGTGTGGACTGCACAGTCACGGCCTGCGTGTCACCGAGCAGCTTCGGAGCGATCTCCAGCGAGCGCGTCGAGGTCTCGACTCCCGTTGCCTCGAAACCGCGCAGCGACAGATCGTAGAGAAGGGCACCGGGGCCGCAGCCCATCTCGAGCACGCGACCTGTTGGTGCGTCCCGCAGCCAGTCGAGAATCGCCGCGCGCCGCAGCAGATAGTTCGGCGCAGGCACCCAGGACATGCCGGGAGCGGCAACGCCAAGGCGGGGCGTATACACGCGCTGCGCGTTTTCTGTCGGCATCGGGCCGCTCGGTTGCATGGGAATGGGAAAACAGCGGCGATTAGATCAGGAGCGGAGCATGGCGTCGACTGTCTGTCGCATGTGCTCGCGGCTGAAGTGCGATTCGAAAATCCGTCGTCCGGCTTGCGAGAGGCTTGTGGCGAGACTGCGATCTTTGAAAAGGCGCTGGATTGCGCTCGCCAGTGCCGCTGCGTCGCCGGGGGGGACGAGTAGCGCATGGATGCCGTTTTCCAGGTAACGCCGGGACGCCGGTGTGTCCGCGCTGATCAGCGGCAGTCCGAGAGCCAGGGCATGTACCGCCTTGTACGGCAGGACCTGCGCGGCCTTGCGGGTGGCGCCGAACACGCCTAGCGCGGCAAAACACGCACGTGATCGGTCGATGATCTGTTCCATGGGCAGAATGCCTTCCTCGAAGTCCACGTTGCGCAGATTCAGGCTGGCTGCCAGCTCGCGAGCCCGCGGGTACTCCTGGCCGCGCCCGATGAGGCGAAAGCGCAGGTCGGGCTCGGCGTCCTGGAGCAGCGCCGCCGCCTCAAGGATGGTCTGAACACCGTGCAGCGGAATGTACGTGCCCCAAAACACCACCGTATTGCTTTCGGCCGGAGGTGCGTAGCGGAAGCGCTCTTCATCAATGGCCAGGGGCACACTCCGCAGCGGGGCCAGGTGGGGGTAGAGCGCGTTGACGAGCTCGGCGTGCTCCGGAGTGTCGATCAGATTGATATCGGAAAGGCCCAGTAGAAGTCCTTCAATCCTGTGGACAAGGCGTGCCGCGAGGCCGCCCCGATGCAGGGTCCCACGATCTTCAACCAGCGTGTTATAGCTGCTCAGAAACACATCCGCGACGAGGCGACAGCCTCCCAGGCGGGACAACAGCCAGGCCGGTGGCAGGTCGAGAAGGGCGGGGAAGGGCACAAAGATGTGGGAGACACCGCCCCGGGCGAGCTGCACCGAACCGAGCAAGAGCATGAGCACCCAACGTAGCGGCGTTAACACGCCCATCAGCGCCAGACGCAGCAACAGCGGCTGTCGGTAGAGGAATGCCGGATAGGTGACCGTGGACCAGCGTAGCGTCCAGCCGCTTTCCGTCATGGCGCGAACCAGTTCTTCGTTTCGCGGGTAGCCATCGGAGCGCAGCCGTCCCCCGGCTACGAGCACGGCACCTTGTCGAGGCGCCGCGGATGAGGTCGCTCCCTGATCCCCATCTTGGTCGGATCGTGTTTTCACCAGGCCAGCCGAATCCCTTCGACGTCCGCGAGCAGGGAAGTGGGGACGGTGCCGCTCAGAAGGCGGGGATGTCGGTCTGTGTTCGGCCCAGGATCAGGGCGTGGATATCGTGCGTGCCTTCATAGGTGTTGACGACCTCTAGGTTGAGCATGTGACGCATGACGGGATAGTCGTCGGCGATCCCGTTGCCGCCCAGCATGTCGCGGGCCTTGCGGGCGATGTCCAGCGCCTTGCCGCAGGAGTTGCGCTTGATGAGGGAAATGAGCTCTGGAGCGATACCGTCGTCACTGCTCATCAACTGCCCGGCGCGCAGGCAGCCTTGAAGTCCGAGTGCAATCTCAGTCTGCATATCGGCGAGTTTGAGCTGAATAAGCTGGTTTGCCGCCAGGGGTCGACCGAACTGACTGCGCTCCATCGTATAGTCGCGCGCCGCATGCCAGCAACTTTCCGCCGCGCCCAGGGCGCCCCAGGCAATGCCGTAACGGGCATTGTTCAGGCAGCCGAAGGGACCCTTCAAACCCGTGACGCCCGGGAGCAGGTTTTCCTCGGGAACAAAGACGTCGTCCATGACAATTTCGCCGGTCACGGAAGATCGCAGGGCGTGCTTGCCTTCGATCTTGGGTGCCGAAAGGCCGTCCATATCGCGACTCAGAATGAACCCTCGAATCTTGCCGTCGTCGGTCTTGGCCCAGACCACGAAGACATCGGCAATCGGAGAGTTCGTAATCCACATTTTGGCGCCGGATAGCCGGTAGCCTCCCTCGCAGCTTCGCGCGCGCGTCACCATGCCGCCGGGGTCGGAGCCGTGGTCGGGCTCGGTGAGACCGAAACAGCCAATCAGCTCGCCGCTCGCGAGTCCTGGCAGAAAACGCTCGCGCTGCGCCTCGGTGCCGTAGGCGTAGATGGGGTACATCACCAGCGAAGACTGCACGCTCATCATCGAGCGATAGCCCGAGTCCACGCGCTCGACCTCCCGGGCGATGAGGCCGTAGCTGACGTAGTCGACGCCGGGACAGCCGTAGCCATGAATGGTCGCGCCGAGAAGGCCGAGTTCGCCCATCTCGCGGAAGATGGACTCGTCTGTGGTCTCACAGCGGAAGGCTTCTTTCACCCGAGGCTCGAGCTGTCCCTGGGCATAGGCGCGGGCACTCTCCATGACCATGCGCTGTTCGTCGCTGAGCTGATCCGTGAGTCGGAAGGGGTCGTCCCAGCTGATCTTTGCCCAGCGCGTATTCTTGCCGGCTGCGGCACCGTCCGTGATTCCGGTCATTGCTGTCATAAGGTTTTCCCCTGCATGCTCGGCCGCATTATATCGGTCGCGCCGCCCCGGTGCCTTTGCGCGGGCGCCGGCGCTGTTTCAGCCATAACCCGGCGCCGGTAGACGGTGAACAATTCGCGACTTGTGCCCGGCGATGCGGCGCCGTAAAATCCGCGCCCTCGCCAAACAGCGCCGACGTAGCTCAGTTGGTAGAGCAACGCATTCGTAATGCGTGGGTCGGAGGTTCAAATCCTCTCGTCGGCACCATCACAATCCACCCATCAGCATGTACTTGATCTCGACGTAATCATCGATCCCGTACTTCGAACCCTCGCGGCCCGATCCCGATTCTTTCACACCGCCGAAGGGGGCCATTTCATTGGAAATGATGCCTTCGTTGATACCAACGATGCCGTACTCCAGAGCCTCGGCGACGCGCCAGATGCGTCCGATGTCGCGGGCGTAGAAGTACGAGGCCAGGCCAAACTCCGTGTCGTTGGCCATGGCGATGGCTTCCTCCTCCGTGTCGAAGGCAATCACGGGCGCAACCGGACCAAAGATCTCGTTGCGGAACACCGCCATGGAGCTGTCGACACCGGTCAACACCGTTGGCGCGTAGAAGTTGCCTCCCAGGTCATGCGGACCCCCTCCAAGAGCGACGCGCGCACCGGCTTCCGTCGACGCCTTCACGAGCGCGTCCACGTCCTGCACGGCCTTCTTGTTGACCAGGGGCCCGATCGCGACGCCGTCGTCCAGCCCGTTACCCACAGCAAGCGCTTCGGTGCGCTCGACCAGCTTGTCGACAAAGGCATCGTGGACAGATCGCTGAACGAAGATCCGGTTTGAGCACACGCAGGTCTGACCGGCATTGCGGTACTTTGAAACCATCGCGCCCTCCACGGCGGCGTCGATGTCCGCGTCGTCGAACACAATAAAGGGCGCATTTCCGCCGAGTTCCATGGAAGTTTTCTTCACCGTTTCAGCGCACTGGGCGACGAGGACTTTCCCGATTGGCGTCGATCCCGTGAAGGTCAGCTTGCGCACCGTCGGGTTGCCGGTCAGCTCTCCGCCGATGTCGCGCGCGGAACCCGTCACTACGTTGAGCACCCCGCCAGGAATGCCGGCCCGCGCGCCGAGTTCAGCGATGGCGAGGGCCGAAAGAGGGGTCTCGCTGGCGGGCTTGATCACGACGGAGCAGCCCGCGGCCAGAGCCGGTGCCGCTTTTCGGGTGATCATGGCGATCGGAAAATTCCACGGTGTGATGGCGGCGACGACGCCCACGGGCTGGCGGATGCAGACGATGCGCCGATCCGGCCCTGGGCCGGGGATCACATCGCCATAAACGCGCTTGGCTTCTTCGGCGAACCACTCAACGTAGGCTGCACCGTAGGCGACCTCGCCGCGGGACTCTGCAAGGGGTTTCCCCTGTTCGCAAGTCATGATCCGCGCCAGATCTTCCTGGTTCTCCATGATCAGATCGAACCAGTGGCGCAGAATCGCGGCACGTTCCTTGGCCGACTTCTGCTTCCAATCCGCCATCGCCCGCTCGGCGGCCTCGATGGCTCGCCGGGTTTCCCGGGCGCCAACCCTGGCGATCTCCGTGATCGGCTCGCCCGTGGCGGGGTTGCTGACGGCCAGCTTCGCGCCGTCGTCGGCGTCACACCATGCGCCATCGATGTAGACCTGAGTGCGAAGGAGGAGGGGGTCTGAAAGGCTGAGGTTCATTGGTCGGACTCGTACGTTTATGAGGAATCGTAGTCGAAGCAGGGTGCGGTTGCTTCTGTAGATTTCGCATGATAGCGGGCGGTCGCTTAAGTCTCTTGCAGATTCTGGCCAGTTGCACGGGTATCCAAAGTGCGCCGCCTGGTGAACAGCGTTCAGGCCGCTCGTAACTCGGTGAAGAGCCCGGTGCAAGGTATCGAAGTCGATCTTGTCCTCGCCGTCACCTACAACCTGATCATTAACGGCGCGTGGCTTTGTGGGCGTCACGTTCGAATCCTGTCCGGATGCGCCCGGCCTCGAAGACCAGGGGATTGCCTGGGTGTCGGACCCGACCAACGTTGGCCTTCGAAGACAGGGCCTGTTGGGCGAGCCGTTGGTGAGCGCGCCGAAGTTCGGTCTCAATCTTGGGTCCGCGGGGAAACCGCGATCGAGTCGCCCCAGCGCGTGGAAGTATCACACAACTGTGTATGTGCCTATGACATCTTCCGGGAAAGCAGTCTCGATCCAAACCTCGAACAGGGCAGCTTTGGCAAGCTGCAAGGCCGCATCTTTGTTTTGATATTGACGGCAAGTGATCGCAGGACCTCATGGGCCGCAACGTTACCGATGAGGAAACGTTCTGCGCCGGGGGTGTAGTCCCGCTGGCGAAACGGGGCTTCTCCCATACCTTCTTCCAGCACATCGAGCTGCCGCGAACCCTCGAACTGGGGATGCGATACCGGTCCCAGGGGAACGTGGGCTTCCCCCGATATCAGGCCTGGACTGATGTCGGAAGAACCGGCCCAAGTCCGCTGCGGAGCACGGTTGATATCGACACTCGTACGCCGACGACGGAGTGCGATCATGCCGCCCAATCCAGCATCGTCGACCATGTTCGCAGACGACGCGACGACTGGCCGACGTTCAAGGAGTGGACGGAGAGCGAGGTTAAGCGCTACGTCACCGTGGGGCACCCCAAATGGGCGAAGGCTGTCGAGAAGGGCCTTAAACTCTCGGCTGCGCGTAGCCCGCTTACGTTCCTCGACTGAGTTCGCGCCTTAACACTACGTAGTTCCCCACTTCTTTGTCGTTCAATAGCATCAGGCTACTTAAACTGAGGAGCAAACCACGATCGGCTACGCCACGCCGGGGATCAACGACATGACCCGAGCCGTCGCTTTCTATGACGCACTCGTTGCTGAAATTGGCGGCAGCGATGAGGGTGCCCCCGGGCCACGCGGTGAAGGATTCCACGCCAGCTACTTTCGCGACCCGGCCAGAAACAAGCTCACCTTTTTCTGCACGCCATAGAAGGCTGTATTAGTGCGATCGCGTCTCAGATCGAGCTGGAGCCTACACGGCGGAGCTGCCGCCCACCCAGGAGCACAAGGCCCGAAACAATCAGGTGCGTAAGCGGCGTTGGTTCCGAAACAGTAGCCAGTGCCGTTATCGACCACCGCGTAGCATCGAACGTTTCGGAGACTGAGAACCCCGAAGGTCCAAAGACTGCATTTGATTGAACGACCGCCCCAAAACCAGACTGAAACGCCAAGACATCGGTAGCTATAGGGTTCGTTGCAATGAAAGAGTTTGCGGTGCCATCAAAGGAAAGCACATCCAGAATTACAGAGAATGGCCCACCGAATATCCCGGGGTCATTGGGGTCAAAAACGGGGACACCGTTCAACTGAAAATTGGAGAGCGAGGACACGTTCCCGATCAGGTTCATGTTGTCATTGTTCACCGTGCCTTCCAGATCGAAGCTGAAGATGTCGCCAACGGTCGCTGGACCGCCGAAATCGTAAAAAGCCGTAAACGGCGCGGCCGCTGCAGGCACGGCAGCAAAGGAAGAAGCGCTGAGGGCGAGGATCAATGATCTGATCAGTTGTTGGAACATTTGGGTACGTCTCCTGACATTTGAGAACCGCGAGTTGCGTGAGGTTCCATTGGGAAAGACGCCAAAAGCGAATCTGGTCAACGCAACTCGTGAACTCGATCGTGATGGCGGACCTGCGGCACCGGATCGTCGATACCACTCGGGGAGTATTTGAACCACTGCACGACGGGGGCGCTTGGAGATTGCGTTGTTTTTTCGTCCAGAAAACCTTGAGACACCGCCAAGATGCAAGATGGTGCAACACCCGCCCAGCGTCAGACCTGGGCGCAGCGGTTGCGGTGCGTCTTCCGTTTTTATGTGGAGACCTGCCCGAAAAGCTGTAACTCGGTCAGGATAATGCCCAAAGTAGCCGCTGCGCCCGCGGTGCAGGACCAGCGGCCTGGTCGATGATCTCCAGAGGTATGTGAGGCCTGTGGCGCCGCGCCGTTGCAATAGTAGGGGTGCTTTCGCCTACCCGCCGGAGCCGACGAGGGTTGTCGGTATCAAGGACGTTTGAGTAGGTCAGACGGCGGCTGTGAACTCGCGCCGCCGCCGTCGGCGAAAGGTCGCAATGCCACCCAGGCCTGCCAGTAGAAGCGAAGCGGTGGCCGGTACAGGTACCGGACTCCCAGATGGCGCGAGCTCAAAGGAGGTAACGTCAAAAGCTCTAGCGAAGGAACCGCCACCTTCAATAAAAAAATCGAAACTGCTAAAGAGGTTGCTGGCATTCGAAAAGTCACCCCCGGAGACCAGATCATCCAATACACTGAGTCCGGCCACGCCATCGAACTCCATAAAAACTCCGAATTCGGAAAAGGCCGGTGTGTCGACGTCCTGAAACAGGGAGAGGGTGTCCGAAAAAATGACAACTTCTTGATCGGCGTCCGTGCCGGCCGAAGCGAAGGGCACTGTTAATGGCGACGCCGAGTTTACGCCGTCGCTGATGCTGATCTCCAAAAACGGCGGCAGCAACGGCGGCAGACCACCACTGGGGTTGGCGGATGTTTCGCTGGCGGTATCCACGCCGGCCCGGCTGAGATCGATCGCCACCTGGCCGGTGAACACATCACCCAGATCAAACGCGGTTGCGTCCAAACCGGTTGCTGCTTCAAAAGCAATCACACCTATCGATTCAAATTCCTGTGTCACCGTCGCGGCGAAGTCGAACACGATCGGTGCCGCTTGGGCCGACAGGGTGATTTGCAGTGCCGCGAAAAAGCCTAAAGCGGTTGTACGGACGTGCATCATAGAAGCCTCCTAGTTCGTTGAGTTTGATTGCGGTGACCGGGGCTGGAGGCGCTACTCCGTCCCGAGGTTGTCAAGCAAGGCCGCCAAGGCTTCCCTGCGATAACGATCATCGTGACCACATCTTTGGGCCAGCCACCGCGCACGGCTGCGATCTTGGTGGGCGCGCCTTCGTCGGCATATCGATGTCCTGAAACCTGATGAGGCCATCCAGAAAGACCTCCACGTTCTGATCTGCGCCTACAACGGTTGAAGCTAAGGGTCCCGTCATCGCCGCTTAAGTCGTGCGTGGCCTTTGGTGGCCGCTACGGCGCGCAGCGCAGGTTGCAGTAATGAGGCGTCATTGAATGGACGCTTAAGCAAGAGCACCGTTCTGAGCGAGTCTCCCCGCCATCTGCTGCCGTCGCGGTCGCTGGATAGCCAGGACGCCGGCTGCGGCTGCAGCGAAGAGCAAATACGTTGCCGGTTCGGGGACGCCTTCAACAACAATCGGACCAATTGTCGTAATCATGCCCGTTGGGCTTGTGGTGTCACCGGTCGTGAGATCACCGCCAAACGGGAAAGAGAACGTTCGGTCTTCAATAGTTAGGAACTCGAAGTCAATCCGGAATTGCCCCGCATCACCGCCGGTGAATACCCCTTGATCGAGGCCGTCTGCGAAGCCGGGCAGGTTCGGAGTCCCATCGACAAAAATGCCCGTGTTTGCTCCCATGTTAGAGATCTCCGCACCCGCGTCGAAGGAGGACATGGAGAACGCTGAGACGAACGAATTCCCGGTCCAATCCCAGGTCCACGAAAGCAGTTCGGAACCAAAGTCAATGACACCGTCGACAGCCGCTCCTTCATCGGCAATCAGTGTTCCCAGTAATGAGCCGCCGCCGTCGAGTTCCCAGTATCCGGTGTATTCGAGGTCGAAGGAGACGGGCATCGCATTGGATGGTCCCGAGAGAACTGAAGCGGAAACGAGGGTGATGAGTGCGAGTGTCTTTTTCATTCCTGGAAATCTCCGGCCATAGCTTCTGGCTGCTGAGCGAATTTCAGTATGTGAACAGCGGCGTTAACACCGGCCACACTGAGGTCGATGGCCACCTGTCCGTTGAAAACGTCGCCGAAATGAAGCTCCGTCGCATCCTTGGCCGATGCCGTCTCACGCTCGTCGACCAGATCAAAAAGGGGGGCTTCGGTGATTGAGAGCGTAAATTTGAATACGATCGAGGCGGCCTCGGCCGCAAGGGAGCAAGTCAGCGCTATGAGACTCAAGGCGCAGGAGCCGACTAAACGAGGCATTCTCATTTCTCCGAGACTACTGAGACAGTCCGTCGCCGTCGGCGCGAAGCGGCTAAAACACCGAAGCCAGCCAGGAACAGGGGGGCGGTAGCGGGCACAGGAACCGGGCTTACCGATGCCGCACGCGTAAAGGAAGTGAAATCAATGCTTCGAGCGAAACTTCCCCCAGAGATTTGATAAGCGAAGGAACTCTGGATGCTGGTGCTGCTCGAAAAATCGGCTCCGGATATCAGATCATCCAACACAGTGAGACCTGCGACACCTTCAATGTTCAGAACGAATCTGAAGTCCCTGAAATCCGTGAGTACTGTTACGTCCTGCCGCAAGATGAGGGTGTCCATAAAAATCGACACAAACTGATCGGCGTCAGACGAGGTCGAAGCGAACGGGACGGTGAGTGGCGATGCCGAGTTGACGCCGTCACTGATGCTGATCTCCAGAAAGGGAGGCAATAGTGGCGGACCCCCATCGCTGGGATTGGCGAATGTTTCGGTGGAGGTATCGACTCCAGCGCGGCTGAGATCGATCGCCACCTGGCCCGTGAACATATCCCCCAGATCAAACGCGGTTGCGTTCAACCCAGTTGCCGTCTCGAACTCCGTAGCAGCAGTCGAGCTAGTTTCCTGTCTAACTGTTGCTGTGAAATCAAACACGATCGGCGCGGCGTGGACTGATAGCGAGATATGCGATGCTGTCAGTAAACCAAAAGCGGTTGCACGAAAGCGGGTCATATTCGTCTCCATTGGTGGGACCTAGCTGCGGCGCCGGAGGAGGGCAAGGCCCCCTAATCCAACAAGAAACAGCGGTGCAGTAGCGGGTACCGCCACGGACACGACGGAGGCGAGTTCGACGATGTTGATACCGGTCGACCCGCCGATTGATTGAAAAGGGCTGGAAAGGAAGAAGCTGCAGTTCGGATTGCTGCAAGTTCCCAAACTGATGTCGAACAGCTCGATCGCGCCGCCAGGTGCGGCCAGGGGCGAGCCCGCCAAGAGTGAAAAGACCGTCTCGCCATTGAGGGGAGGGCCAAGAATCGTACCCTCCCGCACCGCGTTGAAGCCCAATGAACCAAGTGAAGTCAACACGGAGTAGCGACCATTGAACTGTCCGGCGTTGGTCACACGGATGTCCGCCGAAGTCACCAGGTTTATGGATGTATCGAATTCGAAGGTGCCACTCACCGTCGCGATGTCTGGCGCGAAGCCGAAGTCCACACTGCCGCTCTCGAACTGATAGATGATTGGCATGGCTGAAATTGGCAGCGCCTGGCCGAGGACCAGGCTCGCCGCCAGCAGAAAGTGCCATCTGACCCTTTTTGCAGTTCCCATCAAACCTGCTACCTCTCCAGTGGCTGACGTCGTATCCGGCTGTCACAGCGTTTGGCGTTACTACTGCTGGCATGTTCAGCCCCACGACGAGCCGCTGACGATGCCCTCGCTAATCGAACTCCTACAGACAACGCAAAACGCCGCTCCTGCGTCTACAGAGCGGCCGTCACCGCACAGTAGAACTGCTTCACCAGTGAGGTTCTTGGAGATAGCGTTGATTTTTCGTCCAGAAAGTCTTGAGAAGGCCCCATGATTCATAAATTTGACCGGACGGCGATGCTGGATCCCTCGCTAAGAACCGGTTAGTCGGCTGGCTTGGGGCAGATCAGAAGAAAGGTGATTAACGTGATGCAACACCTCCACAAGACTTCCTAATGGGACATCACTCAAGTGATGCTGGTACGCGAGGGCGCTTCTGGCTATGGTTTCCATGACGGAGGCAGGCAGCAACACCGCTCCGGATCCATTGGCGACAACTCAAAGGGACTGCGAGGAAAGCGTGATTTATCAGTTCAGTGACTGTGAGCTTCTGACAGATAGCCATCAGTTGTTGGTCGATGGGGCACTGCAAAAGATCGAGCCGCAAGTCTTCAGTCTCATTGTCTTTCTGGTGGAGCAGAGACACCGGGTCGTCACGAAGGACGATCTCATCGATGCGGTCTGGGGTGGCCGCATCGTCTCGGAATCCACCGTGGCGTCGCAGATTTCTGCCGCACGGGCCGCGATTGGCGACAGCGGTCGCTCCCAACGTCTCATAAAGACCGTGCACAGTCGGGGATTCCGCTTTGTTGGCGACGTCGCTGTTCGCGACAGTGTCAGTGTCGACCGTCGCGCGCCGTCGGCGACCGCGAGCGAAGCGGAGCCGCCTGAAGCGCCGCGCGACAGGTCCATGCCCCCCGGTCGACCCTTCCCGGTACGGTTAGTTGGTGGCATCGGCGTCGCCGCAGTGTTTGTGGTCGCCATCGCGCTCGTAATGACAGTCAGCAAAAGCCCTCTCGGCAAACCCGAGGCGGCTGAGAGCGTAGTCTCCAGCTCAGACCCGGCCGAAGACACAATGCCGGAGCCACGGGCGTCCATCGCCGTCTTGCCCTTCGCCACTCGCAGCGCCGATGACGATCTGACTTATCTTGCCGATGGCATGTCGGAGCAAGTGCTGAACGCCCTGGCGCGCATCGGAGAAATTCGGGTGATCTCGCGCAGCTCTGCCTTCGCTCTGCCCGGCAAGGAGTTGACGACTGCCCAAATCGCCGACGCCTTCAACGTCAGCCATATCCTCGAAGGCAGTCTGCGGTCGTCCGAAGAAACTGTTCGGATCAATGTCCAACTGCTTGATACCGTCACCAATACCTACGCCTGGTCGGAAACCTTTGATCGGCCGCTGACCGCGGCAAATATGCTCGTCATCGAAGACGAAATCGCGAGGAACGTCGCCGGCGCGCTGGCGACTACGCTGAACGTTGCGGGATCACCGGAGGCTATCCGGATGGGGTCGCTTGAGATCCTGAAGCTGTACGTACGCGGCAACCACCTACTGGATGAGAGTACGCCGGAGAGCATTGAACTTGCCGTGGAGGCGTTTGAAAAATGCCTTGCCCTGGATCCGGGGTTTGCCCTGGCCCATGCCGGGCTGGCGCTCGCCCACACGCGATCCATCGACGCACTGCTGGTACCGGCAAGCAATGTGCTCGATACGATCAGATACCACCTTGATCGAGGAATGGCTCTGGCGCCCACCCAGGCCGAGATACTGACCGCCGCGGCCGCTTTCGCACAGCTCGAGGAGAGACGCTCGGACGCCCTGGACCTCGCGGAACGTGCCATCGCCTCCAATCCCAGCCACGCGCCGGCCCACAGCATTCGCGCCTATGAGCTGCGCTTCTTCGGACGCCATAAGGAGGCACTGGCTGCCTACGATGTCGCGGTATCCCTGGACCCGCTCAACTCCGAGACGTTGACGAGCTACGCGTGGGCTCTGCTCACCTCGGGAGACTTTGCCGGTGCGATCGAGATCATGGAGACCAACCTCAAGTGGCAGCCCGACGACTACAACTATCTAACCATGCTGGGATACATGAACCTGCAGGCGGGAGATATGGCGCGATCCTTTGACCTCTATCGGCGCGCGCACGCGATCAACCCGCGCGATTACGATGTTCAGGCCGGGCTCAGCATGATCTTTCTCAGCATCGGGGACCTGGATCGGGCCGCCAACTATGCGGTCGCCCCAACCAATGTTGCGCTGACGTATCTGGCGCAGGGTGATGCACAGGCCGCGCAGGATCTCATGCTGCAGACCGCGGGACCGACGGTGTGGGCGGAGTTTGACACGTGGCTGGCTCTCGGCGACTCGCAGCGCGCTTATCTTGCGGTTCGGGATCGTGAGAACGAGCGCTTCAAAAGGCGAAGCAACGTGGCCGGGACTATGGCCTACGGCATGTATTACGCAAAAATCGCGCTAGCGTATCGCGACGCTGGAGATCCGCTGGCGGATCAAATGATCGCCCGGGTCGATCAGTTCTATCAGGGGCGCAGGCCGGGAGATTTCGCCATGCGCAACGATCTGATCGGGGGCGCACTTTGGTGCCTTCTGCACGACGATACCGAAGGAGCGGTCGCCTGGGTCAATCACGCGGTCGATGAGGGTGATGCCTTTCTCGCCTACATTCAGGAACCTCTTTTCGACCCGCTGACCGATCATCCCGCCTACCCGTCAATAATGATCCGCATGCGGCAAAACGCAGAAACGCATCGACAGAACATCGGCGCACTACAGGCGAAGATAAACGGTTGAAGGCTGGACAGTTTGCCCATTAGTGATGGCTTCAGCCCGAGCAACTCAGGTGGTCTCGACCTTGCGCTGGCTGTTGAATACGAGCGGTTGGTAGACCGAAGTACGAAGCCCTATCACTCCGGCCGCGAGCGCACCTTCCAGGTCCGTCGAGATGCGGGCAATGTCCGCCTTACTGGTTTCCCGGTTGCCATAAATCCCCACCCAGGCATTGCGACCGTTTTCTTTCGCAATATAGGCACACTGGTCGGCCATAGCCGACACCTGTTCCCAGGTAGCGAGATCGGGACGCAGCGGAGAGAAAGGGTAGACCGCGAAGCCGATGGAGCCGGAGAGACGGGCCGTGATGCCATCGGCGACCTGGAACACATGCTCCGCTAGCTCTCCGCGAATACGCTCGGCGAGTTTTTCCGCGGCGCGATTGCTCGTGTTGCGACAGATCACAAGGAACTCGTCTCCGCCCCAGCGGATGACGGTGTCGGACTTCCGGCAGCAGCGCACAAGCACGTCGCGGACCTGAATCAGGGCCCGGTCTCCGGCGTGGTGACCGTGCTCGTCGTTGATCGTCTTGAAACCGTCGAGGTCGATCATCATGAACGCCAGGGCCGGAGCAATATCCAGCGTTTCATGGGCCTGCGGCGCATCGCGCATTTCCCGGGCGCGTCGCAGCGCCTGCGCCACGTCCTGCTCGACGATCTCATCAAGGAAGCGCCGGTTCTTGAGGCCCGTGAGAGAGTCGGTCCAGCTCGACTCCTTGATCTTCTCATTGAGCGATACGAGTTGGATATTGCGTTGCGCCAGTTCCTCGGTCCTCGCTTCCACCTCTGCTTCTAGCTCAAGGCGCTGCATGGTCTCGCGCTCCAGTTTTTGCTGCTGGGCGCGCAGATAGGCGCCAATCAGGCCCGCCGCAAGGAGGGCATAGGCGGCGTAGGCCCACGGCGTAAGCCACGGTGGCGGCGTCACCTTCAGCGCTACGCTCACTCCCTGTTCGTTCCACACGCCATCATTATTGGCAGCTTGAACGCGGAAGGTGTACTCACCCGCGGGGAGGTTGGTGTAGGTCGCCCGACGGAAGTCACTGGTCTCGCTCCAGTCTTCATCAAACCCTTCCAGACGGAAACGGTAGCGGTTCTTGCCGGGGGCGGCGTAGTCCAGTCCCGCAAACTCGAAGGTAATCAGATCGTCCCGATAGTCGAGTTCGAACTGGCTCGGGTCGTCGATCCCGATGCTGTAGCGCTTTCCCATGGGCCCGTCTCGATCGAAGGCCTCGACCACAACTTCCGGCTGATGGCGGTTGGTGATGATCTCGCTGGGATCAAAGCCCAGCAGACCCGAGGTTCCGCCGAAGTAGAGGCGGCCCGAGCGGCTGCGCTTGCGTGCCGCATTGTTGAACTCGCTGCCCTTAAGGCCGCTGCTGCGACTGAAGTGGCGCACCGACTCGCCGTCCGGGTCCATTCGAACCAGGCCGCGGTTGGTACTGAGCCAGATGAAGCCGGCGTTGTCTTCGAGGATCGCCTGGATCGTATCGCTGCGCAGGCCGTTGGACTTACGGTACTTGCTGAAACGCACCTGTCCCGTCGCCCGGTCCGTCGGCGTCCAGCGATTGAGACCACCGCCGTTCGTGCCAATCCAAAGGGATCCGTCTCGTCCTTCGTGGATGGCCCAGGCGGTGTCGGAGCTCAGGCTGCCCGGAACGCCCGCGTTGGCGTTGATGCGAAAGAACGTTCCGGACGCTTCGTCGAAGGCGTTCAATCCGCCTTGTTCCGTGCCGACCCACAGCTGACCGTCCCGATCCCGGTACAGGGCAAGGACTCGATCGCTACCAATGCTGTTCTCATCGTCAGCGCGATGACGATAGGCAGTGAACTCACCGCTGCGCGTATTCAGCATGGTTAGTCCACCGCCATAGGTCCCGATCCAGAGGCGGCCGTTGGCGTCGCCAAGAATGCTTGTGACGTTGTTGCTGCTCAGCGTGGATGCGTCGTCCGGATCGTGTACGTAGTGCGTGTACTCGTTCGTCTGGGGATTGAGGCGCGACAGTCCTCCGGCGCGAGTACCGATCCAGACCTGCCGGAAGCGGTCAACGTAGAGCGCCATAACGCGATCGTTGGGGAGCCGGCTTTCGGGACCATCGCCGTCGGTACTGGTGTAGTAACGCACCGATGAGTTGGCGAGATCGATTCGGTTGAGGCCGCCGCCATAGGTCCCCACCCAGAGTTCGCCGACGTCGGATTCCTCCACCGAGGTCACGATGTTGCTCGATAACCTGACCCCGGCGCCGTTGACGTCGAAATAGGTAAAGGCATCGCTGACGTAGTTCCAGGTGTTCAGCCCGTTGTAGGTGCCGACCCAAAGGACACCGCCGCGATCCTGGAAAATTGACGTTATGCGGTTGTCACTCAGCGTGCTGCGATCACTGACGTCATGCAGGTAGGGTGAAAAACCCTGTTCGGTTGGGCGCCACTCGTAGAGCCCGCCATCGGTACCAACCCAGAGCGTGCCATCACGATCTTCAAAGATGGCCCGGACGCGGTCGTTGCCGAGACTCGACGGGTCCTGCGGGTCATGACGGAAGTGGCGGAAGGTGCCGCTCTCGGAATCAAAAAGATTGAGTCCACCCTCATAGGTACCTACCCAGAGCCGACCGACGCGATCTTCGTAGATCGTGCGCACTTGGTTGTCGCTGAGGCTTCCGCGTGCCGTTGGATCGTGTTGGAAATGTATGAAGCGACCGCTGCTGCGATCCAGCCGTGACAGGCCGCCGCCATTGGTCCCCACCCAGAGATTGCCCGAGCGATCCTCGCGAATGGCCAGCACGTTGTCCGCTGGAAGACTGTCGTCGGCCTCGGGGTCATGTCGGTACCTCGCGATCGCACCGCTTTCGGGATCGAGACTGTTGAGTCCGCCGTCCTCGGTACCGATCCACAGCGTCCCCGCGCGATCTTCGTACACAACGCGTATGCGATCGCTGCTCAAGGTAGCGGGATTCCCAGGGTCATGCCGATAGTGCATGAATGTGTCACTGGCCCGGTCGAAGCGATCCAGGCCACCCCCATCGGTGCCGACCCACAGAGTGCCATCGCGGGCTACGGTGACGGCCCAGACCCAATCGCTCGCCAGCGACGCGGGGTCGTCGTAGCGGTTCTCAAAGGTCACGATCTCTATCCCGTCGAAGCGCTTCAGGCCTTCCTGCGTGCCGTACCAGATGTAGCCCTGCTGGTCCTGGGTGATCGCTGTGATCGGCGCACTCCCGTCGACTTCCAGGTCAGAGATGTGGGAGAACAGAAGCGTTCTGGGCTTCAGCGCGGTATGGGGCTGAGGCGCGCTTTGGGCCGCGCAGTTCACGGCGACCATACCCAGGCACAGGAGCAGTGCACGCCCGCCCGTGCGCAGCCAGCCGATGGCGGCCTGCGCGGCGCCCGCTTTTTTCGTGGGTGTTCGCATTGTTATGCTCATCCGGCTTGCCGGGCTTCGGAGCCGTCCGCACCCAGCGCAGGCAGGTCAGCCCTCCAGCGCCGGTATGTCGGCACGGTGACACCCATGATCTGGGCTCCCAGGGAATCCTTGCCGCCGCTGCCCTCGACAACGAGATCCAGCAACAGCGTCTTTGCGCGCTCTACAATGTTTGTCCCGGTTTTGCCCTGTGCGGTTCGCACAAGGGCGGCGAGGATTTCCGCCGTCCCCGCCCAAGCGGGAGAGCGCCGCAGCAAGCCCTGGGCATCTGACCGGTGGATCTTCTCCAGCTGGCGACGAAACGTGGTCTCGGGTATGGCGAGCGTGGCCGCCGCGCGCCGGGCATTGCCCTGGGTCTGCGTCTCCGCCTCGCGCAGCAGGTCTTCCGTGAGCCACCGTCCCAGTGGCACCGGGGGGCCGGGATCGGCCAGAACGGCGTCGACCTGGCGCCCGAGCTGCTCCCGGAGCAGGAGCCAGGAATCGCCAGTGATGGCTTCGTCGTCTTCATCGGCCGTGGCGAATCGCGGACCGGCCCCGGCGATCGTTGGAGCTGGCGCGTGGAGGGCCACGGCCTTTTCGTCTTCGACCCGCAGGGCGCTGCGCGGGATACTTTCGCCACCCGCCAGCACGACGGCGCGAAGAATGCAGTTCTGCAGTTCGCGCACATTCCCCGGCCACTGGTACTGCTGCAGATACACCTCGGCTTCCGGCTCGAAACGCCGAACGGGCTTTTCGTATTGCAGCGCGAACTTGTCGAGGAAATGCAGCGCCAGGGGCAGGATGTCGTCCGGTCGCTCGCGCAGGGTTGGCGCGGTCACCGTAACGACCTTCAGTCGGTAGTAGAGGTCTTCGCGGAAGCGTCCCGCCGCGGCCTCGCGGCCGAGATCGCGATTCGTAGCCGCGACGATACGCGTGTTCACTGTGCGGGAGGTGGTGGAGCCGACCTGGCTTATGGTCTTCTCCTGGACAAAGCGCAAAAGCTTGGCCTGTACATCGAGAGGCACTTCGCCTATTTCGTCGAGGAAGAGCGTGCCGCCCTCCGCCTGGGCGATGCGTCCCGCGGAGTTGCCCTGTGCCCCTGTAAAGGCACCCTTCACGTAACCGAACAACTCGGCCTCGATGAGATTGCTGGCGATAGCGCCGCAGTCGACAATCACCAACGGTTTTTCCCGTCTCTCGCTGAGTTCGTGCACCGCCCGCGCGAGCATTTCCTTGCCCGTGCCACTTTCCCCGTCGATGAGGACGGTAACGTCCGTCGCAGCCACAGCCCGTAGCGTGTCCAGCACAGCATGCATCTGGCTGGACTGATAGATCAGCCTCGCGCTGTGGAAGGCCTGGCGGAGATCCTGCACTTCCTCGCGGAGACGGCGGCTTCTTTGATCCGCTTCCCGCTGAAGGCGCGCGCCGAGCGCCATGCGATCGAGGGCGAGGCCAAGCTGGCTCGCCAGGGCATCCATGAAGACAAGGTCTGAGGAGTCCAGCTGAAAGGTGTTCGCTGGACCTTCGAGATAGATACACGCCAGAAAGCGATCACCCGCGGAAACCGGTATCGCGTGGCAGGCGACAGCCTCCTCGTCCCCTTCGCTCGAGCCAGTTTCTTCACTATCGCAGCTGGCGGCGTCCAGCGTGCTCACGGCCCGGTGTAGAAGTGCCTGCTGCGGCGCCCCCAGGAAGAATCGCTCTCCCTTCTCGCCAGCGGCGCCCGGCTGTTCTGTCGAACGTTTGAAGCTTCCTGCGCCGTCTTCCTCAAGGAGCGCTATGCGGCGGGGCTTGAGCGCTACGCTTACGCGGTTGAGGAAGTCCTCAATGAGGCGGGGTCGCTCGGTCGCACCGGATAGCAGCGCCACCGTGTCCCAGAGCAGCAGCATATTGCGGTAGTCTTTTTCCGCATTGGCCGTAAAGATGCCGCTGAGGCGGTCGATGCCGGGGTCCGGCTCCTCCCCCGTGTCCGGGTTCCAAAGCACCGTGTTTCCGCCACCGGCACGCTTGGCAAGGTTCAGGGCGTGATCGGCACGGCGCAGAAGCCCGAGTTCATCCAGGCAGCTGTCGTCACCGACATCACTCGTAAAGACGGCGGCACCAATACTGAAGGTCAGCCTGACGGCACCGTCAAGGTAGGCCCCGCTAAGGGATTCGCGGAGTTTCCCGGCCACGGTTGTGGCAGCGGCGGTACCGGACTCGGGCATGAGCACAGCGAAAACGGCGCCACCGTAGCGGTAGATCTGCTCATCCTTGCGCAAACTGCTGCGCAGTAGCTGAGCGATCTCGGCGACGGCCCTGTCGCCCTGTTCGCGGCCGAGGCGTTCGTTGATGGCGCCAAAGCCGTCGGGATTCACCAGCAGTAGTCCCAGCGCGACGCCATTACGCTCCGCACGTTGAAATGCGTCGCTCAGATGAGACTGAAATTCTGACCGACCGGGTAACTGGCTCGTCGGGTCCTGGAGCAGCTGGCCGTACTTGCAGCTGTCCCAGAGGATGCCGGCGAGAAGAAGAAGACTGTGTGCAAGCCAGCTGTCCGCGTCTCGAGGCGAGTCCGGATCAGCCTGGCTTGCGCGCCGCAGAGCGTCATGAGCTTCCGCGCTGTCGAAGGAGAGCGCAATCCATATCCGAGGCGCGAGGGCAGGCTCGATCCGCCGAGTTGATGCGCGACGCTCGACCCGCTCGGGGTTGGTGTTTTGGCCTCTTTCTCCCGGTGACGCGTCCAGGCAAATTATGCAGCTCCATTCCTGGTCGTTTGAGAAGTAGCGTATCGCTGCGCTGCCTTCTTGAGCTACGTCGGCGACGAGGGATTCCACACGAGCGATCGCGTCGTCGATCGAAGCAAAAGAGGACAGGCCTTCCAGCTCGCCCCACGAAAACCAAAGCGGGCCTGCACCCTGGTTTTCTACGAACAGTACGGCTCCGGTGGCAGAAGTGTCCTCTGCCAGGGTCTTCAGATAGCGCAGGGCACTGCTGTTCGGCTTGCCTGCGCCGCTATGGCCTGACGATCGCAAATTCATGGGTTACTGCGGCCTGGTTGACGTCCTCGTGCCGTGTTTACACCACCAAAAACGGGAATGCACCGTATTTTTGAACAACGGCGCCATTCGCTGCGCAAAACCACGAATAAGTCTCAAAAACGGCGTAATCCGCTTTGTGAATGGTCATTTCCAAGGCGTTGCGCCCATGAGATCTGGGCTAATGGAGGCCTGTCTATAGCTATTGCCGATCGAACGGGATCGGAATTTGGCTGAACAAGATTTACACAGAATAAAATGGCGCATCTCACTCAAAATATCGGAGCAAATAGCCATAATTATGGTCCACGTGCTTCGCCACATTTGCTGCGATGACCTTCGAGAATACCTGGCGCAATCCTGTATAGGTTCAATAGACTCCGTAAACCATTGTTTTTAATGGTTTTTATTTCACGCTTAGAAACTGTGAAGTAGTTCCCGGGCGCTGGTATCGAGGTTGCAACGCCCAGCGTGAATTTACGCAGAGCGCGCGGCAGGAATGGCAAACTCGGAGCGAGACAATAAGATGATGAAAGCGTCCATCACCCGGCGCCTGGCATTCGTGATCCTGCTGGGCGGATTGGCGTGTATCCTGACCAACCCAGGGTTTGCCCAGACCCACGGCCGTTCGGTCGCGCGCGAATCGCTGGGAGCCTGGCAGACCCGCACCACAATCCAGCAGAAGCGACGCATCAGCCAGCGCGTGGAGCAGCGGGCTGTGCGTCGGCCGGACGAAAAACTCCGCGTGATTGTGACCTATGAGGAACAGCCTGACGCTTACGACACGGATCACGTCAGCCGTGTTGACGGCACCTTGCGGCACGATCTGAAGTTGATTGCCGGTCAGGCTGTTACAGCGCGCGGCGCCGACGTGGCACGCCTTCTGGAAAATCCGCATGTAAAGAGCGTGGTTATCGACGATCCAGTCACTCTCGCTGGAAGCGCCGGGGATCTGGATACTGCTTTGCAGCAGGATAGGGCCCGGATCTCACTGCGGAAAATGCCCGGCGGATTTGGGACCCCCTCCTGGAGCTACCCGACCACGCCGGTGTTCGCGTTCGATGGCGCTGATCGGATACACAAGGGTCGAATCGATGGTAGTGGGGTGGGCGTCGCCGTTATCGATTCAGGCTTTACCAAGCACCGCGATCTCAAACCCGCACTGAGCCTGTCTTTTGTCTCTGGAGACACTGATCCGAGCGACAAGTACGGCCACGGCAATCACGTAGCCGGCATCATCGGTGGGAAGGGCAGGGCAGCGGCCGGGAAAAACAGCTACAAGGCTCGCAGAGCAGAGGAATACCCTCACCGCGGTATCGCCCCGCGCTCCAGAATTTACTCACTGCGAGTCACCGATGAGCGTGGCCGGGGCCATACCTCGGACGTTATCGCGGCCCTGGAGTGGGTCGGGGCGAATGCCGCAGCGGAAAATATCCGAGTCGTAAACCTGTCGCTCGGACATCCCGTCAGCCAGCCCGCTGCCGATGACCCGCTTGTACAGGCGGTGGAAGCACTCTGGGACCAGGGCATTGTCGTCGTCTGCTCCGCGGGCAATCAAGGACTGCTCGGCTACGGCACGGTTACGAGCCCCGGAAATTCCAGCAAGGTGATCACGGTAGGTTCGGTAACTCACTGGGGTGACGACGACCCACGTAACGACATCGTCTCAACCTTCTCAGCACGCGGTATCACGCGCTTTGACCACTTTGCCAAGCCGGACATGATCGCTCCGGGTAACCGGGTGATCTCTCTGCGAGCGAAGCGCTCCAAAATGATGAAGGAGCGCGGTCGTCACATAGAGACAGAGCTGACAAACAACGTGCAGTACCTGCAGCTGTCCGGAACCAGCATGTCGGCGGCCATGGTCTCGGGGGCAGTCGCTCTGATGCTCGAAGCGGATCCCACCCTGAATCCCGCGACGATAAAGGCACGGCTCATGCGCTCGGCCAGGAAGGTGAGCTTCCCGGACGCGTTCGCCACAGGCGCGGGTGTACTGGATATCGACGCCGCCCTGGGTGAGCCGGGCTATGCGGAGTCAGCGCTATCACCGCGGGTGACCCGCAACGAAGCCACCGGGCAGCTCGGCATCGAAGAGACCGGAGTGCTCTGGGGAAGCATGCAGTGGGCGCTGGGCTTCCTCTGGAACGACGGCTTTCTCTGGAACGACAGCGGCGTCGACGTAGACGGCTTCCTGTGGAATGACGGCTTTCTCTGGAATGACGGCTTCCTGTGGAACGACGGTTATCTCTGGAATGACGGCTTCCTGTGGAACGACGGCTTTCTCTGGAATGACAGCGAACTCTGGAACGACGGTTTCCTCTGGAACGATGACCATTCCTCGGACGACGGATCCGTTTCGAACAATGCCACGGCGGTGGATGAGTAGAGCAGCTCCGTGAGCTTGAAAACCGCTGCGACCGACCAGGCACACGAGGATAACGAAATGGACGACGTTGAACTCATCACCGCGCCACGCAACGTGGTCTATCTGCCGCGCCAGGACCGCGCAGAGCAGCGAGCAAATCCGGTTCCCCTTGAGCTTAGTCCGCCGACGGCTACGCAGGTGCTCTACAACAGCCTGCAGATTGTCTCCGACGCTACCGGGGGAGCGGCGCTTCTCCTGCTCCGCATAGGAGAGTTCGAGGAATTCGTCGAGAGTTTCGGTTACGCCTGCGGTGAAGCGCTGGACCGCGAGATCAAAGAACACCTGCGCGGGTGTCTGCGTTCAAGCGATTGGATTCAGCCTGTCGGCAAAGGTGAATACGCCATCGTGATTCCCCAGCCCGCCGACCAAAGCGAACTCGAGGTCGTGTGCGAGCGGCTCGTGGCCGCCGCGGGCGGAAGCTACGAGTTTGGCGAGGTTGCCCCTCGAGTAAGCGCGGCAATCGGTGTCGCACTCTATCCGACGGACTCCTCCCGGCCGGAGGATGTGCTGCGCTTTGCCAACGTCGCTCTGCGAAACGCCGTATCGGAAAAGAGCGCGGGTGGTGCACAGAATCACTGCTTCTTCTCCCAGGAGCTGCTGAAGCGTCAACGCTACAAGCTGTGGATGGAAGGCGAACTGAAGCGGGCCCTCGCGGAAGATCGTTTTGTGCTGCATTACCAGCCTCAGTACTCCCTGGATGGGCGGGAGATAGTCGGAGTGGAGGCGCTGGTGCGCATGGTTACGCCCACTGGCTCCCTCGTCCCACCCAACGACTTCATTGGTGTTGCCGAGGAGAGTGGCGACATTGTCCAACTCGGATACTGGGTGATTCGCGAGGCCTGCCGGCAGTTCGCCGAGTGGAGGGAGCTGACCGGCGACAGTCTCAAGAGGGTCGCCGTGAACGTTTCGCCGCGACAACTGCAGGACGCCGAGCTGCCTGAAGTTATCCGAAGAGCACTGGAGAGCGCCCAGATACCGGCCTCGGCCGTGGAGCTGGAGATCACTGAGGGCTGCATGCTGGAGCTGTTGCCTGTCACCGGCGAGGTGCTTCGCCAGCTGCGCGAGCTGGGCGTGCGCATCGCCATCGATGATTTTGGTGCGGGCTACTCCAGCTTTGCCAATCTGGCTCGATTGCCCCTGGATACCTTCAAACTGGATCGATCCTTCCTCACGAATATCGCCCATGATTCCCGCGCGCGGCAGGTTGTGAACGCGATGATCGCCATGGCTCGCGAACTCGGTTACGAGATCGTAGCCGAGGGCGTGGAGACTGATCAGCAGTACTGGTTCCTTCAGGCCAGCGGTTGCCACCTTGTACAGGGCTTCGGCCTTGGCAGACCTCAGCATGCCGATGTGGTTTGCAGGCTGCTGAAAGAAGCCGAAGAACGAGCTGCCGGACATCTAACGGCTAGGTGTCGCTAGCACGGGGCCTGGAGCGCACCGCACTCCGGGGTGGGGTATGCCTGACTCCCATCCGCGCAATTTCAGATTTGCGGGACCGAGCTCGGGTGGTGGAACAGCGTTAGGAGAGCCTGCTTCGTCACAAAGTGGCGATCTGATCGGAATATCGGCGGTGTTCTCAAAATTGTGGCGCACATAAACCACCATGTTTTGAATTGCCCACCCGCCATGCGATCTGAAATCTAGAATCTCTACTCAAATGCTCCCATAAAGCATTGATTTATATTAATTATAGATCTGATAAGAAAACTGTGAAGCAGGTCCGTGCGGGTGGTACCGACGTTGCAAGGCATGGCAGGACTTAACGCATAGAGCGCGGCATCCGAGCCGACTTAAGGAACCCAAGAAGATGATCTCAGCATCCATGAACAAGCGACTGGCAGCCAGGGCTTTGTCAGGAGTGTTGGCCCTGACCCTGGCCATCCCGGGGTTTGCCGAGAGTAGTGGCCGCCCCGTCGCCCGGGAAAATGCCGGCGACTGGAAGGCGCGCGCGGCAATCCGGCAGGAGCAGCGCATAAGCCAGCGTCTTGAGGAGCAGGCCGTCAGCCGACCTGACGAGAAGGTCCGGATGATCGTGACCTATAAAGACCACCCCGACGCCTACGATACGGATCATGTGAAGCGCCTTGACGGCACGCTGCGCCGGGAATTCGAGTTGATCGACAGCCAGGCCGTCACAGCGCGCGGCGCTGATGTGTCGCGAATCCTCGAGAACCCGCACGTGAAAAGCGTCGTTATCGACGACCCAATCACCCTTGCTGGAACAAGCGGCGAGCTGAACAGCTCGCTCAAGGCCAACAAGTCGCGCGTTTCGCTGCAGGCTAAGCCGGGAGGCGTGAGCACGCCTCCCCGCAGTTACCCGACGCCGCCGGTATTCGCGTTTAACACAGCTGATAAGTTTCATGTGAATAGCATGGACGGTGGCGGCATCGGCGTTGCTGTCATTGACTCGGGTTTCACAAGACATCGCGATCTGAAGCCCGCCATGTCTATTTCCTTCGTCACGGGCGACAGAGACCCGAGCGACAAATACGGCCACGGGAACCACGTCGCGGGCATCATCGCCGGCCAGGGTAAGGCCGCGGTTGGCGGCGGCGATGACGATGATGATGACGACGACGACGATGACGAGTGGGATGACGACGATGATGGCTACAGCGCCAGGCGCGCGACCAGGTACGCGAACCGCGGGATCGCTCCGCGCGCCAGGATCTACTCGCTGCGCGTCATGGATGAGAATGGCAAGGGCTATACCTCTGACGTAATCGCCGCGCTGGAATGGGTGGGCAAGAACGCAAGATCCAGGAACATCCGCGTCGTAAACCTATCCCTCGGCCATCCTGTCTATCAGGCTGCTGCTGATGACCCGTTGGTCCAGGCCGTAGAGGCGCTCTGGGATCAGGGTATTGTGGTTGTGTGCTCCGCCGGTAACGACGGCCGCGACGGCTACGGCACGATTACCAGCCCCGGCAACTCCAGCAAGGTGATTACCGTCGGCTCGATCACTCATTGGGGTGACAAGGATCCCGCAAACGATATCGTTTCAACCTATTCGGCTCGCGGGATCACGCGCATCGATCACTTTGCCAAGCCGGACCTGATTGCTCCCGGCAACCGCGTGGTTTCCCTGTCTGCGCAGAAATCCAACATGATTCTTAACGAGCGCGGTCGCCACATAAAAATGAAGCGCGTCCGGGGCGTGGAGTATCTGCAGCTTTCCGGCACCAGTATGTCAGCCGCCATGGTTTCCGGTGCGGTAGCGCTGATGCTTGAACACGATCCCTCGCTCAACCCCGCCACGGTAAAGGCCCGTCTCATGCGCTCGGCCAAGAAAGTGGACTTCCCCGACGTCTTTGCTACTGGGGCCGGGATATTGGATATCTACGGTGCTGTTATGGAGCAGGGCTATGCGAACGCGGCACCATCGCCCCGCGTAAGCCGCAACGAGAAGACCGGTCAACTCGGTATCGAGGAAACAGGTCAGCTCTGGGGCAGCATGGAATGGGCACTCGGCTTCCTTTGGAACGATGGCTTCCTGTGGAACGACAGTGGTGTCGATGCGGACGGATTCCTGTGGAACGATGGTTTCCTATGGAACGATGGCTTCCTGTGGAACGACGGTTATCTGTGGAACGACGGTTTCCTCTGGAATGACGGCTTCCTCTGGAACGACAGTGAACTCTGGAACGACGGCTTCCTATGGAACGATGGTTTCCTCTGGAATGACGGAACACTCTCGAACGATGCCACGGCGGTGGATGAGTAGGGGCGCTCCCCGCACCCGAAAAGCAAAGCGATTACCGCCGGGCAAAAGAGGACCAGAAGATGGACAACGTTGAAACCTTTACCGATCGTCGCAATGTGGTCTACCTGCCGCGTCAAGAACGCGTCGCGCCACCCATGACCTCGGCGTCGCCGGCGGAGGGAGCACAGCCCGCAAACGGGGCGCTGTTTCACAGCTTGCAACGTGTATGCGAACTCAGCGGCGCCGCTGCACTTCTGCTCCTCCGCATCGGGGAGTACGCGGAGTTTGTCGAGACCTTCGGCTACAGCACCGGCCAGTTGCTCGATCGGGAGATCAAGGGTCGCCTTGAACGTTGCCTGCGCGGCAGCGACCTGATCCTGCCTATGGGCCAGGGAGAGTATGCCGTGGTGATGCCCCAGCCCAAGGATCAGAGCGAATTGGACCTCGTGTGCGAACGGCTGGTGGCGGCCGCGGGCGGAAGCTACGAATTTGGGGATGTGACGCCGAGGGTCAGCGCCGCCGTGGGCGTCGCGCTCTATCCGGTGGATTCGGCGCGGCTGGATGACGTACTGCGCTTCGCCAACGTTGCCCTGCGAAATGCCCTCGCTGAGAAGAGCGCGGGCTCCGCCACCAGTCACTGCTTTTTCTCCCAGGAGTTGCTTGAGCGTCAGCGCTACAAGCTGTGGATGGAGGGAGAGCTCAAGCGTGCCCTGACGGAAGAGCGGTTTGTACTGCATTACCAGCCCCAGTACTCGCTCGATGGGCGCGACATTGTCGGCGTGGAAGCGCTGGTACGTATGGTTACGCCGACGGGAGCGCTTGTGCCTCCTAACGACTTCATTGGCGTGGCGGAAGAAACGGGCGACATTGTCGAACTCGGCCACTGGGTTATCCGCGAAGCCTGTCGGCAGTTCGCCGAATGGAGCAGAACGACGGGCGAAAGCCTGAAGCGCGTGGCCGTAAACGTATCGCCCCGGCAGCTTCAGGATTCGCAGCTTCCCGGCGTGATTTCGAACGCGCTAGAACAAACAGGCATTCCGGCTGCGGCGCTCGAGCTCGAGATTACGGAAGGCTGCATGCTGGAGCTACTGCCCGTTACCGGAGATGTGCTGGGGCAACTGCGCGACCTCGGTGTGCGTATCGCCATCGACGATTTCGGCGCAGGCTACTCCAGCTTCGCCAATCTGGCCCGTCTGCCTCTCGATACCTTCAAACTCGACCGGTCGTTCCTGACAAACATCGCCCATGATTCGCGGGCGCGACAGGTGGTGAACGCGATGATCGCCATGGCCCGGGAACTTGGCTATGAAATCGTCGCCGAGGGCGTGGAGACCGATCAGCAGTACTGGTTTCTCCAGGCCAGCGGCTGTCACCTGGTCCAGGGCTTTGGCCTGGGCCGGCCTCAGGAAGCGGCTGTTGTGCGCCGGCTGTTAGAAGAAACCCTCGAAAGGAATGCGGGTCAGCAGACGGGCTAGTCTTTTCAGACAGGCGACCAAGAGTTCAATTGCCCGGTGGAGACAGCGGGCACAGAGCGTCGCGGCCAGCCGGCGTAAGGAACGCGAGGGCCGAGACAATTAGTCACTAACGACGGCAGGGATCAGCGACAAGAAAGGACGCAGGCTCGAATATCCGGACAAAACGTGAAACCATGGCGGCTACGCTGTAGTAGAAGAGCAAAAAGCAGCTTCCGATATTTGGTATGTCGCTCGTTTCAAGGTTCGGTTACGCGGTATCCGCTGTCGCCCTGTTCATCGCTATTCTCGTTGTCGGGGTAACGGCCCGTCACGAACTGGTGTACGAACGCGAGACGCGGTTCAACGCCGCGCTGCAGACAGTCATCGCTCACCCGGAGCTGCCTGCATTGGTCTACGGGCGGGACAGCGAGCTTGTCGGCACGGTTCTAAGGCGCATGCTTGTCGACGACGCTGTGGTTTTCGCCCTGGTCTACGACGGGACTGGCGATAAGCTCGTACTCGAAGCCCACGACGATTCCCTGGATCCGACCGTTCCGGACATCAGTCTTCTGCGGCGTGGAAGATCGTCGCTCGCCCTGAATACCTATACGCAAGCAGCCTCTGTCGCTGCCATCGCCGATCAGATCGACGGCCTCAGGCTGCCGTTCACACGCCAAAAACTAGACTATGTATTCATACCCATAGTGACACCTGTAAGTCCGCTGCAGGAAACGATCACCGTGGAAGAAGTGCTGAAATCCCAGGCCGAAGGCGCAACGGCGCGAAGCCGCTACGTGGTGGGTCATGTAGCTGTGGCGTTGAATCGGGGGGTGCTGTGGCAACACGCCATGCCGCGGATTCTCCCAGTGTTGTTGTTCTGCATTGCCGCTGTGCTAGCGACGGTACTCATCACACAGTTTTTTGGCCGCCGATTCTTCGGTTCCCTGATACGGCTTTCGGAAAAAGCCCAGCAGGCCGCGAGCGGAGAGGTCAACCTTGACACCAGATTTTCCTCCGAGGGCGAAGGCAGGCACATCGCAGCATTGCTTAATGCCACCTTCGCCGAACTAAAACGCTACCGGGCCAGCGTAAACGTTGACCGTCAGCTCCTTAACCTCAAAGTATCGGCTCAGGGATCGCGGCTTAGCGAACTCGATCAAGAACTCGACGTCGCAAAGGAAGAAGTCGCGCGAACGCGGGAAGATCTGCACCGCATGGCGTACTTCGACAGCCTCACCGGACTGCCGAACCGCCGGCTTTTCACGGAACAGCTGCATCTCATCCTGCGTATGTGTGAACGCGACGATAACCAGTTTGCGCTCATGTTTGTGGATCTCGACAACTTCAAGCGCATCAATGATTCCCTCGGTCACAGCGTTGGCGATCTTTTGCTGCGGGAAGTCAGCATCCGCCTCGCCAACTGCACGCGAACGAGTGATCTGCTCGGCCACTTCTCGAGTGCCCACGTTGGTGTCGAGGTGTCCCGCCTCGGCGGCGATGAGTTCACGATCGTCGCCACGAATCTACGCGAGGAAGGGGAAGCCGCCGTTGTGGCCGAACGGGCACTCAAGGCGCTCAACGAGCCCATCTTCATCGACGCCCACGAACTGGTGATCACGCCCAGTATAGGTATCGCCATCGGCCCCCAGAATGGCATGGACGTTGAAAGTCTTCTTCGGGCCGCAGACACGGCGATGTATGCATCGAAGGAGGACGGTAAGAATAAGTTCACGTTCTACAACGATGCCATGAAGACCACGGACGTGCTGCGCCTGCGACTCGAGGCTGATCTGCGCAGCGCCATCGACCGCGGTGAACTGAAGCTCTATTACCAGCCCATGGTGTCGCTGCGGACGGGGACTATCGTAGGAGCCGAAGCGCTGCTGCGCTGGCATCATCCGGAGAAAGAAGTGCTGGGACCCGGTTCCTTTCTGCCCCTGGCCGAGGAACTCGGCATGAGTGTGGAGCTGGGTGAGTGGACCTTCCGCGAAGCCTGCCGGATGGTCAACGAGCTGGATATGGAGAGCTGCGCGCTCAAGAAAATCAGTGTGAACATCTCTCCCCTGGCAGTATCGCGAACCTTCGTGAACCGGGTTAAGCAGATCATGGCGGAGACGGCCGTGGACCCGTCGTCGCTCGAACTGGAGATCACGGAAGACGTGATCATGGGCACCGATGTGGCGTCCATCGACTGCCTTGAGCAGCTCAAACGGCTGGGGCTGAGGCTTTCCATCGACGACTTCGGAACCGGCTATTCCTCTCTCAGCTATCTCAGCCACTTTCCACTGGATACGCTGAAAATTGATCGCAGCTTCGTGCAGGACTATGCCAAGAGCCGCAACAACGAAAGCCTCGTGGAGGCCATCGCGGCCATGGCGGCGAAGCTGCAGCTCGGTGTCGTCGCCGAAGGCGTGGAGACGGCGGATCAGCTCCAGTTCCTGCACGGACTCGGCGTCGATGTGATCCAGGGATTCCTGTTCAGCCACCCGGTCACGGCTCAGCGGCTTCCCTTTCTTCTCGGCCAGGGCCACTTCAAGGCCAAGATCGACCAGGCCTTTCTGGCCGGCACGGTTTCCATGGGCGTTGATCCGGCCTGAGCCAGACACTGGTGACATGTTTTGGTGTTCACCGCTGAAAGAGCCCTCGCGGCGTCGACGACCTGTGTTGTGATCTGTACCCTACGCCCCGCGCTGATACAGGTGCCAAAGAACCATCACGCCCGGTCGCGAAGGGCGTTCAGTCAGGGAGCAGGCGTCCATGGAGGACAGGGTTATTGACGGAAAAGCTGCGGCTCAGGCGCTGCGGCAGAATATCGCGGTCGAGGTGTCCCGCCTGAAGGCGGAGTACGATCTTCAGCCGGGACTCGCCGTCGTTCTCGTTGGAGAAGATCCCGCCAGCGAAGTATACGTTCGCAACAAGGGCCGGCAGACGACGGAAGCCGGGATGCGCAGCTTCCAGCACAAACTGCCCGCATCGACGCCAGAACGGGAGCTGCTCGAACTCGTGGCACAGCTCAATTCTGACTCATCCGTCCACGGCATCCTCGTGCAGTTGCCCCTCCCTGATCACATCGATGCCCAGCGCGTGATCGCCGCCATCGATCCGGCGAAGGACGTTGATGGCTTTCACCCCATCAATGCCGGAGGCCTGGCCACTGGCGATCAAAACGCACTGGTGCCCTGCACTCCCTTTGGCTGTCTCCTGCTCCTGAAGGACCGGATTCCAGAGGGCCTCTCCGGCAAGAACGCTGTTGTTATCGGTCGCAGCAATATCGTCGGCAAGCCGATGGCGCAGCTGCTGCTCCAGGAGAGCTGCACGGTGACTATTGCCCACTCGCGTACCCGCGATCTGCCCTCGTTGTGCCGCCAGGCCGACATTCTGGTGGCAGCCGTGGGCCGGCCGGAGATGGTTCGCGGCGACTGGGTCAAACCGGGCGCCGTAGTGATCGATGTGGGTATCAATCGTGTACCGGTGCCCGGACAGGAGAAAGGTCGTCTGGTTGGCGACGTGGCCTTTGACGAGGCAAGCGCTAAGGCCGCCGCGATAACGCCTGTGCCGGGGGGTGTTGGGCCTATGACCATCGCCTGCCTGCTTCGCAACACGGTTGTGGCGGCATGCCGTCAGGCCGGCCAGCCCTGCCAGCTCAGCGCCAGTCTTTGACGATTTGCGCCGCCGAAGGCGCCCGCATCGGGCCTGAAGCGCGCGCCGTAGTCGCTATAGCTAGGCTTTCAGTTCCTCCAGACAGATGGCTCTCACGTCGTGCCGGGTGCCAAGGCGATCGAGACTGAGGTAGAGCGTTATCAGATAGAAACCCAACAGAACGAAATCCGTCTGCAGGCGGTAGTCGTTGTCGATAAAGAAGCCGAAGAGCGTGTCAAAGGAAGCCTTGAACTCGTCAATGGAGAAGCGCTGGGCCGTCATGGAGCCACCAAAGTGATCACGCAGTAGACGGCGGAGCGTTGCTGCTTCATCCTCGGGCTGACCCTCATACAGAAACCCGAGGCGCAACATCGCATCGTCCAGGAGTTTCTCGTCAGGCAGGTAAAAGCCGCGGTAAAGATCCATCATGCCTTCCCGAAATCCGGGGCTCAGCTGTCCGTGGAGACCGGTCGGTGAGTAGTGCAGCCTCCCGCGCTGCCAGGCGAAGCGCGCCGGCCGCAGGTCGAGGAAGATCCCGTCACCATTGCGAAACTGCGCGAAATAGAAGTGCAGGATTCTGTCACCCGCGGCGCGATGCTGGCGGCTGTTGAGCGCTTCAAAGCGCTTGGAGTCCTTTGGCGCAGGCGCGAGCGAGACCGCGGTGGTTTCGCGGGCAACGCTTGTGGCCAGTCCGGCAACGCCTCGCCGGGTTGCGAGCTGCACGCTGATGCTTCGCAGTTGGGTAAGCAGGGGACGCCACTCCAGGGCATCCCAGCCTCGAGACGGGACAAACTTAATCAGCTGGGCAAGATCATCCGGCAGGAGAGGGAGAGCGTTCATGCTCCACTCCTGGCGCTGGCCGAACATGCGTGGCGTCGAGTCCGGTTGCTGCATGCGCAGAGCTGGGTCCGACGCGTGGCGCAACGGTGTATGCTGCCCGATACGTCGCGAGGATGCCGGTAGGCCCAGATGCGCACCGCGGCCGCCGCAGCCAATTCAGGGGCCGGTGGTCGCAGGAATAGCCTTGAGTACTTCTCGCAGCAGATCCCAGCGATCGAATCCTTGACGGCCGTAGTCCAGGCCACGGCGCACCACCACGAGTTCGTGCGACGGGGCGATGATTACGTACTGACCACGGTTTCCGACGGTACTGTACGCATCCGCAGGCACCTCCGACTTGCGCGCATCAGGCACGAGCCAGAACTGAGCCCCGTAGTCGTTTCCGCGGACCGCCGACGCCGGTGCCGGCGTTCGCACGAAATCGACCCAAGCGGAGGAGACAAGACGTTCGCCCTCCCAGACGCCATCGTTCAGATAGAGCAGGCCGAAGCGCGCCAGGTCCCGGGCATTGGTATAGACCTGGCTGCTCATTATGAAATCTCCGAAGCGGTCGGTGGACAGCAGAGTGCTGCGCATACCGATACGGTCCAGCAGGGCCTTCCTCGGGTACTCGTGGTAGGCACGCTCACCGCCAAGCGCCTGCTTGAGCGCGTAGACCGCGAGGAGCGTGTCGAAGTTCTCATAGTCCCAATGCGTTCCCGGTTCGCGAACCAGACCTCGATCGCGCATACCCTCGATGGAGCTGGCGCCAGCCCAGTAGGCGAGGCCCGAACCCGTGGCGTACTCCTTGCCGAAGCTGTCCACCGGATAGAGGCCGCTGGACATGTTGAGCACGTGGCGGAGAGTAATGTCGCGTCTGGCGTCCGTTTCCGGGCTTACGAGGTCCGGTTCCCAGGCAAAGGGCAGGGGGGCGTCGAGGGCCATCTTGCCGGCGTCCACCTGCATGCCGATAAGGGTTGCCGCGATGCTTTTGGCCGTGGACCAGGTGCGCGTACGCGTGAGGTAGTCAAAGCCTTCGGCGTAGCGTTCCAGGATTATTCGACCGCGGTGTACCACGATCAGGCTGATGGTGTCCTGCTCCGGATTGTCGCGTTCGAAGGCCCAGGAGGCCGCCGCTTCGAGGGCGCCACGGTCGACGTCGGCGTCGGGCTCGGATACGGCCTCGGCGTCGCCGTTGGGCCAGGCTATGCGGCGCGGATCACCTGCTGGCGGTGCCAGGGTGATCTCCGGAAGCTCTTCGATGGCCTCGAGGGCCGCGTTTGGCGGCAGCACTACGCAGCCGATACCGCGGCGAAATGCCGCAGTGATCCGCGGCCCCAGATCGCCGCCGCCAACGCTCACAGCGCGCTGCTGCGGATGGATTTCGTAGGGGCCGACCGCGGCAAGACCGCGGCGCGGGTCGTCGAGGTAGGCGAGCTCCTGGGCGACGACCTGCTCGATGCTGCGACGGGAGGTGTAGAGGCCGTTGCAGCTGAGGACGGCCTGGACGCCGTTGCTGATCATCTGGCGATTGGCCGCGAAGTAGTCGAACGGGATGGCCTCGTCGGCTTGCGCCTGTCCGGCGAAAAAGAGGATCAGAATTGAAAACGCCACCGGCGTCGTCGTTCGACGCCGTTGTCCGCGAGATGCAAAAAACACTGGTTTCATAGGGTTATTCTTGGTTTCCGGGGGAGAAAAGCGGTGCCGCGCACTGTTATTGGGCACATCGGGAGTGGCTAGAATGAATTGGTGCAATCCGCGCGGCGTTTAATTGATATGGATCATGCCGCCCGCTGTCGCACTCGGCAAGAATTCCCGACCAGTCTCGCGTTACAAGGATAACAGCCGTGCGAGAAGCACCTTCGATCCGTGCCCGTGACAACGATGTTTTCGTGAGTGCCCTGGAGTACCGAAGAGGCAGGCGGGGCACCGACGACTGGTACGTTACCTGGACAACCCGAAGCAGGCCCTGGGAGGTCAGTGTGATGCGCCTTCCTGGAGGTAAGGACGCTGGCAGCGCCTGGCATCATGGGCGTAGCGTCGACTATGCCATCGATTGGCTGGACGACCAGACGGCTGCACACCAACGACCGCGGGGCAGTTCCCGGGTGGCCCTTCCAGCGGTGGGATGGACGGTCGATCTGCCGCGCTAGGGCCGTCACCTGAGGCTGGCGCCCCCCTGGAATGCTCGGCCTCTACTTTTAGCCGCGGCCGATTCGCAGCCCGTTTGCCGTCTCCTTGCCATTGGGGGCTTCGCGCTGAAGCCGGGATTTTTCGTAAATCGTGGTCCCGTATGGGCGGGACGAGCCAACTCATTTTGGTCAAATTACCAAAGCACTGACCGTAGTTCAGTGTGTAACAATTGTGTCACAAAAGAATAACCATACTGCAACGGCGGGCGCCTAGGGTGCGCTCGTCAAATCCCATGTAGCCCTTAAGGGAGGGGTCTCCGTGTCTAAATCTGTCTCTCAGTGCATATCCCAAGCCTTCGCTAGAAAGGCTCTTGCCGCGGCTATCGCCACGGCCACCGTAGGTGCGGCTGTCCTGCCCTCGCAGGTCTACGCGCAGAACCAGACTTCAGCGATCACAGGCCGTGTCTACGACGCGCAGGGCAATCCCGCTGCGAACGTTGAAGTGACGGTTGTCGATACCCGTTCTGGCACGCGGCGCACCGTTACGTCCAACGACAGCGGTTCGTACACGGTGCGCAACCTCGCCGTGGGTGGTCCCTATGCGGTGAGCGTCAACGGAGTTCGCCAGACCACGATCGAATCTATCTCGCTGGGCAACTCTTACCAACTGCCCCTGGTGGTTGGCAGTGCGTCGGCGATCGAGGAAGTCATCGTGACGGGCATGGCGGCGACCTTCAATGTCGCGCCGGGACCGTCTGCCAACTTTGGTATTGCGGAACTCGAATCAGCCGTAGCCTTCGATCGTGATATCAAAGACGTCTTCGCCATGGACCCCCGCATCAACGTCACCGGCGACGAGGGTGAGGTGAACTGCACCGGCAAGAGCCCGCGCTTCAACACCACGACGCTCGATGGTGTGCGCTACTCCGACCAGTTCGGCCTGAATGACAACGGGTACGGTACGGCCACGGGTATGCCTTTCCCCTTCGATGCGGTCGAGCAGGTTTCCGTGGAAATCGCGCCCTTTGACGTGCGCTATACGGGTTTCTCCGCGTGTAACATCAACGCCGTCACCAAGCGCGGCGGCAATGAATGGCACGGCAACGCTTTCTACGAGTACACCGACAATGACCTGCGCGGTGACGAGGTTGCGGGTGTGCCCTTCGGCATCGATCCCTACGAAGAGAAGTTTTATGGCTTCTCCGGCAACGGCGCCATCATCCAGGACCGGCTGTTTGTCAGCTTCGCTTACGAGAAGCAGGAACTCCCGCGCTTCCTGGCCCAGGGCTTCAACGGCTCCGGCAACGGTCAGGAACGCCCCTGGCTGAGCGAGTCCGACTTCAACCGGGTTCGCAACATTGCCCAGAACACCTACAACTATGATCCGGGCGGCATTCCCGGGGACGGTGTTCAGGAAGGCGAGAAGTACTTCGGTCGCATCGACTGGAACATCAGTGATCAGCACCAGGCAGCGTTCGTCTACAACTATTACGAGGGCTTCCAGGATCGCGCTTCCGACAGCGACGACAACGAGTTCGAGTTCGAAAACCACTATTACGTAAAGGGTGACGAAAACACCACCTACTCAGCCTTCCTGTCCAGCCAGTGGACGAACAACTTCTCCACGGACATCTTCATCGGCACCCAGGAGCAGGACGACAGCCAGGTAACGGTTGGTCCTCGCGACTTCGGTGACCACCAGATCTCCGATGCCGATCGCAATACGATCTACCTCGGAGCTGACGATTCCCGCCAGGCCAACGATCTCAACTACGACGCGGCTTACTTCCGTTTCAACGCCGATTACGCCATGGGTAATCACAACCTGAGCTTCGGTTACCAGATGGAGGAGCTGGAGGTATTCAACCTCTTCGTGCAGCACTCCAACGGCGGTGAGTACGACTACTTTGACGACACCACGGGTAATCCGGAGTTCTGCGCCGCGCTGGACGCTCAGGGCCGCTTCGACAACCCGGATTGCGGTACGTCGGGGATCGACAAGTTCGAGCTCGGGCGCCCAAGCCGCATCTACTACGGTAGCGGTGGTGGTACGAACAACCCGGCCGACGCCGGCGCCAACTTCACGAACACGCTGCACTCGGTATACCTGCAGGACGAGTTCATGATCGGCGATCGCCTGACGATCACCGCGGGTCTGCGCTATGAGTGGTGGGAAGCAGACGGCGCGCCGCGTCTCAACCAGGCCTTCGTTGACGCCAACGGTTTCCGCAACGACGAGACCATCGACGGCACGGACCTGTTCATGCCGCGCGTCGGCTTCTCCTACGACTTCAGTGAAGACCTGACCCTGCGCGGTGGTTTCGGCCTCTATAGCGGCGGAAACCCGAACGTCTGGATCAGCAACTCGTTCTCGAATGACGGTATCTCCAACGCGCAGTTCCTCCTGGGGAACTTCGATGGCGCCAACACGCTGCTGCAGGGCCAGCCCGACTCCTTCGAGCTGTCTCGTCAGGGCCGCCCAGGCTTTGATGTTCCGCAGTCCATGGTTGATGACGTTCTCGCAGTAAGTGACGCAGACGCGAACGACTCCTTCCTCGCTCTCATTGATCCCAGCTACGAGCAGCCCGGTGAGTGGAAAGCGTCTCTGGGAGCCACCTACGACCTCAACGGCTGGGTGATCGATGCGGACTACCTGTACACCCGCGCCGACAACCCGGCGTACTACGTCGATGTGTCGCAGGAGCGCGTGGGCACGACGGCTGCGGGTCAACCGATCTACGACTTCATCGAGGGACGAGGTGAGAGCAACTTTATGCTCACGAATTCGAACCAGAGTCCCGAGGCCCACGTTTTCAGCGTGAGCGTGCGCAAGTTCTTTGATAACGGCTGGGACATCCTCGCCGGTTACGCCTACACCGATGCGGAAGATGTGAGCCCGATGACATCCTCCGTCGCCGGATCGAACTTCGACAACGTCGCCCTGAACGACATCGTTGAGCCCAACGCGGCAACGAGTAACTACGTCAACCCGCATCGCTTCACGTTCCGCGCCAACTTCCGCAAGAAGTTCTTCGGTGACAACGAGACGCGCTTCTCCATTTATAGCTTCTGGCAGGAAGGACAGCCGCAGAGCTACGTGATGAGCTCAGACGACCTTGAGGGCGACCAGCGCTTCGGCCGTCACCTGCTCTACGTACCGACGAGCATCGACGATCCAAACGTGGTAATCGCGGACTCCTTCGACTACGCCTCCTTTGAAGCGTTTGCCCGTCGTGAAGGCCTGGGCACGGGCTTCCAGAAGCGTAACGAGAACTTCGCGGACTGGAGCTATCGCCTCGATCTGCGTGTGGACCAGGAGTTCCCGCTCTTCGCCGACGTCAAGGGCGTGGGCTACCTGAAGGTCTACAACTTCCTCAACATGCTGAACGATGACTGGGGCGTCCAGACCCGGGCGCAGTTCTTCTCGCAGGAAGTGGTCGATATGACCCTCGACGATCAGGGCCGCTACGTGTTCGAGCGCTTCACGGCGCGCGACATCAACGACGTGCGTGAGGAGCGCTCGCTATGGGAGGTCCGGGCGGGCTTCTCGATCCGCTTCTAAGCCACCCACGCAAAGACAAGCCCCGGTCGGTCGTTGTACCGGCCGGGGCTTTTTTGTCTTCAAGGCAAACTCGCATGACGATCATTTGGCCGGGCGCTTCTGTTCTTGTCGGCGCGCTCGACGGACGCTCAAGCAGACCGGCGCCGGCCTACCACCCAGCGTCAGAATGAGGCACTGCCGAGTCAATCCCAGCCCCCGGGTTGGCACGGCAAAGGGGAGGTAGGTGGTGGTGTCCTTTGGGCGACCGTCGAGTGCCTCATCTAGTGCGACGGACCTGCTGGAGCTACGCGAGCAGCCCAAAGGACACCACCACCTGCCTCCCCGTATTCCATACACGAACACTGGCGAAGCCACGCGAGCGGATTCAACAATCCGGCCACCGGCTTTTTGGGCGATATGAACGCCAGCGTCTGCAGACTGCGATTCGGGCCTCTCAGGACGAAGCCGCCGGAATCGGCATCACGGCGTTTTCCTTCTCCGTCCTCAGACTAAAGCTGGACTCAATATCCTTAACACCAGGAAAGCGCAAAATATCCCGCATGACGAGATCCGAAAAGTGGTCCATGCTTTCAGCGAGGACTTTGAGGAGGTAGTCGTAGGCCCCGCTCATCGCGTGACACTCCACGATGTGGGGCTCGATGGAGACCCGGTCGAGAAACTCGGCGGTCTTGCGGTCGTCATGCTTCTCCAGCTGGACCTGGACGAAGGCCGTCACCTGCAGGCCGAGAAGGCGCTGGTCGAGCACTGCACGGTAGCCGCGGATCACACCGCTGCTCTCCAGGGCACGCATGCGTCGGAGGCAGGGCGACTCCGATAGCCCCACGGCCTCGGCCAGTTCCACGTTGCTGATGCGGCCGCGGCTCTGAAGGGTCTCCAGAATGTGGCGCTCGGTGCGATCAAGCTGCATGCCATTATCCTCCTCATAGACCGCCTAGATTGGCAGGATCTTGCCACCAAGACGCGTACATAGGCAAAAATAGACAATTTCCTGCGACGATTCATTAGTATCCTGCTTCGACAACAAGCGGAGGACAGTGACATGGCAGACCTGTTTGAAAACCCCATGGGCCTCGATGGCTTTGAGTTCGTTGAGTTTGCGGCACCGGAGCGCGGCGTCCTGGAGCCCGCCTTCGAGATGATGGGCTTCACCCGCGTTGCCCGCCACAAGACCAAGGATGTGGATCTCTGGCGTCAGGGCGACATCAACTTCGTCGCCAACTACGAGCCCCGATCCCCGGCTCAGTACTACGCGGCGGAGCACGGCGCGAGTGCCTGCGGCATGGCTTTCCGGGTGCGCGATGCGGCCCGGGCCTACCAGCTCGCCCTCGACAATGGCGCCCAACCGGTGGATGTGCCCTGCGGCCCCATGGAACTCAAGATGCCCGCAATCCGCGGCATCGGCGGTGCGATCCTGTACCTGATTGATCGCTACGAGGAAGGCACATCGATCTACGACATCGACTTCGTGTTCGAGGAAGGGGTGGAGCGCCGCCCCTTCGGCTGCGGTTTCCAACTCATCGACCATCTCACCCACAATGTGTATCGCGGCCGCATGGATTACTGGGCTGGCTACTACGAGCGTCTGTTCAACTTCCGCGAGATCCGCTTCTTCGATATCAAGGGCGAGTACACCGGCCTCAAGTCCCGCGCCATGACGGCACCGGATGGCAAGATTCGTATTCCGCTGAACGAGGAGGGCGGCACTGGCGGTCAGATCGAGGAGTACCTGCTCGAGTACAACGGCGAGGGCATCCAGCACATAGCCTTTGCCTGCGACGACCTCCTCGGATGCTGGGACCGGCTCAAGGAGCGCGGCGTTCCCTTCATGACCGCGCCGCCTGAGACCTACTACGAGATGCTGCAGGAGCGCCTGCCGGGCCACGGCGAGCCTGTCGACGAACTCCAGGCGCGCGGAATTCTGCTCGATGGGAGCACGGAGGGAGAAAGTCCCCGCCTCCTCCTGCAGATTTTTTCCGAGACGCTTATCGGCCCCATCTTCTTTGAGTTCATTCAGCGCAAGGAAGACGAAGGCTTCGGCGAGGGCAACTTCCAGGCGCTGTTTGAATCCATGGAGCGCGATCAGATGCGCCGCGGTGCGCTGAAGACTGACGACGAGGCGGCCTGAGTCCGAGCGCTCGGCGCGGAGACGGTCGTCAAGCGAGACTCCGGTCGGGTTCCCGGCACGATTTTGCTGCGAAAGTAGCATTCGCGCCGCGGACCCGACGCTGTACGCTGCGCGGGTTGATATGCAAATTACAGGCTGTGCGGCGCAATATGGTCCGGTTGTCCTTGTCTTCTAATTTCGGTCCGGGAGTCTGGCCCGTCGCTTGTTTCGACTTTGTTTTTTCAAGCCGACAACGCCGGTTCCTGCCACGCGCAGCGGTGGTTGTCTTCGCGTTGGCTGCGCTGGCGGGGGTGCAGGCCGAAGCAGCGCCGGTGTCGCTCGACTGCAGCTACCCCAGGATGGCCGATCCGGAAGGAGGACTGCGCGACGCCGATGAGGAGTTGCGTATGCGCTTCACCATCGACCGCGAGGCGGAGACGGCTTTCGTGCGCAGCGGCGACTTCGTCGCGGATCTGGAACTGCGGTTCTCCCAGCGTCACCTGACCGTAATGCAGAACACGGGGAACGAAGGGCTCTACGTTACCGCCATCGTCTTCGATGCCTTCGATGAGAGCGATCTGTACAAGAGCGTGCACAGCCGCCATGCCATGATCGGTGGTCTCGGCGAGCTGCGCGCTTCCCAGTACTACGGCCGCTGTCAACCGGTGTTCGAAAGCGAGGGTTCCGGCGGCCGGTAGTGCTCCTCCAGGAGTTCGCGCACCAGGGGATTCTCGAAGCGCCGCTTCAGAGTGATGGCGTAGAAGCTCTCCCGCAGCGCTTCAAAGTGCTCAAGCTCCACAAGACGACCGCTCTGTAGTTCGCCTCGAACCACAATCGGCGGAACCACCGCGAGGCCATGATCGGCCCGCGCCAAAAGCCTCATCATCGCCATGTCATCGACTTCAGCCACGACGCGAGGGCTGATGCCTTCCCGCGCCAGCCAGGCATCGAAGGTGTTGCGAATGCTGGTAGCGGTCGACGGCAGGATCAGCGGCTCGGTGGCGATGATCTCGCGGGCGTCGCGACCGCTTCGGACTCGCGTGGGGCAGCCAACAACGCTCACGGGCTGCTCAGCGATCAGGTGCGTAAGCCAGGGCACGTCGTGGCTGATCGTAGGAGGTGTATTGACGAGGACCACGTCCAGCTGCAGCGTGTCGAGTTCTTCCAGCAGCACCCGGAGGCCGTCGGAGCGCACGACGATGTCGATGTCTTCTCGCTGAAGGAGCGGCGCGAGAAAGTCGACCTGGAAGTTCCGCGACAGGGTAGCCATGGCACCCACGCGAACGATCTGCCGCGAGCGTGCGTCGAACCCCTTGAGCGTTCCCACAAGATCCGTTCCGGCGGTAAAGATCGTATCGGCGTAATCCAGAGCAACGCGTCCGGCCTCGTTGAGGACCAGTTGGCGTCCCTTGCGCTCGAAGAGCTGGTGACCGAGCTGCTCCTCGAGCTTCTGGATTTGCACGGACAGGGCCGGGGCGGTGATGTGCAGCGTCTCGGATGCCCGCGCGAGACTGCCTTCATGCGCAACCGTCCAGAAATACTTTAAGTGTTTGTAATTCAATGACATAAAGCCAAAATCTCAAGCTCGATCTTGCTCTAATATTAGATAAATATTAATCGATAGATTTAAACATTCAATTTTTTATCTGCAACACGCTGCCGTAAGGTCGCCGTGGTGTGGCCTTCCGGCCGCAGAAACCCGCGTCGCGGAGGCGCTGTTGCCATGAACGTCTATCAGTTCAACCCTCCTGCCCGAGCGCGCCAGGGCACCGATGTACACCCGCGTTCGCCGGCAACCGATGCCCTCGACGCGCCTGCCACGGCCACCGTGCTTCGCGTGGATTTTCGGGCCGGCGCAGCGGCTCGCAAGCTCCAGCGAGGCGCCCACGGCGGCGCTGCGCCGCGACCCTGCAGTTGCACCCAGCTTGACTACTCGGGCGTCGATGACGGTCGTTACCAGCTGCTCGAGCGCGTGCTTGAGGAAGGAGTCCAGAGGCTGATCGCCGCCAAGCAAGGCGCGGTCCCGCTGGCTCGTTCCTCCGATGCGTCGACCGGTTCACTGAAGCCCCGGGCCACGGTGGCCGCACCCATCACCGCCATCAACCTGGTGCTGGAGCGACGGCCCGGGCTCCGCCGCCTCCTTGAGCATGGCGGCTTCAGCCTGTTTGCCCTCTATGACGGTGGATCCGTTGCGCTGCGCTATGCCGGTGGCCTTCACTGGGAGCCCGCCAGAGTGCAAGATGCGGCCTGCGCCTAGCGATTCAGAGTTCTAGCCGCATGCAACCCGCCATGGAGACGATGCTTGAAGCAGTTCCGGGATATCCTGGTTTATGCCGAAGTCGACGACGAAGCCTGCCTGAGCCAGGTGGTTGCCGTCGCCAAAGCCCACGCCGCAGCCATCACCGTCTGCGAGATTGTTGAACCGACACCAAACAGCCAGGATTCCCGGGGTGTCGTTGATCGTCTGAGCAAGCTGCGCTGGGCCCGCGCCTTCCAGCGCCTGCGCCGCATCGTTGACCGTTTCGCCGAGCATACGGTCATTGACTATTCAGTCTTCAGCGGCGCTCCCTTTGTCACGATCACCGAGCAGGTCGTTCAGCAGGACTTCGACCTCGTCGTGCACATAAGCGAACCCGTGCAGATAGCCACGGGTATCGGCCTGAATGCCACAGGCATGCATCTCATGCGGAAGTGTCCATGCACGGTCTGGGCTCTGCACCCGGAGCAGAGTGCACACAGCGCCAACGTGGTGTTGGCGCTGGATCGCGAACTGACCGCGGAAACCACAGCCGCTGAGGCCTTCGCCATGACCCTGGCCGAAACGGGCCTCGCCCTGGCTGACGCTCGTGGCGGCGAGCTCCACGTGCTGCATGCCTGGCTTCCCTATGGTGTTGATCTCCTCGAGGATCCCGCCCTCGGCCTCGACGAGTCGGACCGGGTGGCCTACCTGCGCCAGCAGCGCCGGGACAGCGAGCAATGGTTTCGCCGCATAACGCAGCGCATCGAAAGCATGGCCCCGGATCCAGCGATGACAAAGACCCATCTCCTGGAAGGGCCCGTCGTCGAAACGGTGTTCCGGGTCGTCGATGACGTTGCCGCGGGCATGCTCGTGCTGGGCACGGTCGGCACGTCCGCTAATCCCGGGGTGCTTATCGGTGCGACGACCGAATCCATCCTCGCCGGCTGCGGAACGCCCGTGCTCGCGCTCAAACCCCCGGGCTTTGTTTCTCCGCTGACCCTGGCTCGCGCGAGCAGCGCGGGCGCCTGACAAACCGCCGCGCCGTCACCGGATGCCTTCCATAGAGCGCGATGAGCCTCTGCGTGTCGCCGTCGCCAGCGACTACTCGGCGCAGCTGCGTGCGACCCTTGTTCCGGTTCTGCCGGGCGCGATTGAAGTCATCGAGGTAGACGCCACGAGTCCCGACGCAGCGCTCAACGAGGTCGAAATCCTGTTCGGTTCTCCGGACCGGGTGGTTGAGTTGCTGCCCAGGTTGCCCGCGCTGCGCTGGGTGCAGTCGACCTGGGCCGGGATCACGCCGCTGGTCGCACAGCCGCGGCGCGATTATTTGCTCACCGGCGTGAAGGGACTGTTCGGGGTGTACATGGCCGAATACGTACTCGGATGGTCCCTGGCGCTGCGGCGCTCGATACTGCACTACGCGGCGAGCACGCACTGGGATTTCCGTCGCGACGATGGACTCGCGGGCCTTCGCCTGGGCATCGCCGGAACCGGCAGCATTGGAGCGGAGGTAGCCCGGCGCTGCGCTCCGTTCTTTCGCGAGGTCGTGGGACTGAACAGCGACGGCCGGCGAGTGGAGGGATTCACGCGCTGCTATGGCACCCGGGAACGGCTGGCATTTGGCGCGGGACTGGACGTGCTCGCCCTTGTGCTGCCGGACACGCCAGGTACTGACGGCCTCGTCGACGCCGCTCTGCTCGATAGCCTCGCGTCGGGCGCCATACTGATCAACGGCGGTCGCGCCAACGCGCTCGTACTCGACGACGCCCTGTCGGCCCTGGAAGCTAACCGGCTGTCGGCGATGGTGCTGGACGTCTTCGCCGAAGAGCCCCTGGCCAAGGACAGCCCGCTGTGGCGGCTGCCCGGGCTGTACATCACCTCGCACAGCGCAGCGCCCACGTCCCTGGACGCCGTGACCGCGCTGTTCCTTGCCAACCTCGAGCGCTACTGCAGCGGCTCGACGTTGGAGGGCGTCATCGACCTCGAACGCGGCTACTGACCCGCGGTGCTGCCCTCAAAGGGGCGCACGATCGGTTAACGATTGCGGCCCAGGCGTTCGTGCGCGTCCACCCACTCGTTCTGGCGCGTGACCTTATCGACCCGCGTGGCGGCACCGAGCGAGAGTTCGCCGGCCACTACCAGCGCCGCCGCGATCTCCGCGAGCTTGAGTGCCCGGTCCTTACCGTGACAGCCAAGAATCTCCAGGCACTCGCGCTGGGTCGGCAAGCTTGTGCCGCCGCCGTAGCTGGCGACGATCAGCGCCGGTAGCGTGATCGAAAACTCGTAGTCGCCGGTGCGCGTAACCCGGTTGTACACCGTGCACTGGTTCGATTCGCCGATGTTGGCGATGTCCTGGCCGGTCGCGAGGTAGAGGGCCGCAAGGCCGTTTGCCGGGTGCGCGGCGTTGTTCGAGGAGTTGGTCATGAAAGATGCGAGGGTCGTGATGCCCTGGCCATAATGCATGGCCTCCGGGGTGATGCGCAGGTTGCGCTCGATGACCTCGCGGGGGATGGTGATCTCTGCGGTGACACGCTTGCCGCGGTTCTTCAGCAGGTTTACGGAGGAGGTGCGCTTCTCCGTATCGAAATTGCCGGAGAGGAGATAGTTCTTGAGCGCCGGATAGTTCTCGCGGATCCACTCGCAGGCCACGAACGTGGCGCGGCTGGTCATGTTCTGGCCGGCGGCGTCCCCGGTGCTGTAATCGAATCGCGTGTAGACGAACTGGTGCGCGCAGTAGTGTTCGATCTCGTTGAGCTTGCCCACGGACGTCGTGGTCTCGGCAACTTCTTTGATTTTTTCGAAGTTGTCGACCAGCCACTGCTCGAAATCACGGGCGTCGCGGGCGTTGCGGAACACAAAGCAGGGCGCGCGCTGCATGGCCTGACCCACAACGGTGGTGGTCACGCCGCCAGCCTCGCGGATGACCTTCATGCCCCGGTTGTAGCTGGCGAGCATGGTGCCCTCGACCGTGGCCATGGGGACATAGAACTCGCCCTGGGCGTACTCCCCGCTGATCAGCAGGGGACCGGCAATGCCGATGGGAATCTGGGCAACGCCGAAGATGCTCTCGATGTTGCCCGCCATATCTTCCGGGTTGAAGGAGAACTGCTTGGTGTGATTCAGCTTGGCGCCCGTGGTTTCTTCAATGAAGCGCTGCCGCTCGGCGACGATGTCCGCGTTGTAGTCGTTCGCGTTATCCCGTGGAATTGCCTTGCTCATTATTCTATTACCGAAAGAAGGGGCCGCTAAGCTACGACCTGTGGGCCGCAAGGTCAATTTCGAAGCTGCGGCGATGGAGTCTCAGGCGGGCAGCAGTTCGGCGCAGCGTTCGCGGAATCGCGCCACTTTACGTGCCGTTTTTTGCGCCGCGAAGAAATCCAGATAGCTGGACAGCGGTACAAGCTCGCTGTTGCCGATCCCGTCCACGAGCATCACGCGGTACGCGTCGTCCTCGCGAACGGCGATAATGTTGTGTGGCAGCAGGTTGCGACTGAGGATGCGCAGGTCCTGCACGGCGCGGGCGAATTCATCCATGCCCGCCTGAAGCTCCGGGCTCACACCCTCGGGCAGCATCTGTTCGAGGTTTCGCGGCCAGCTGCCGTCGCTGTTCCGCATGAGCTGAGTCACGATGCCAATACCCATGTCCGTCGCTACCGTGCCGTGGTAGCGCGGTACATGGCGCCAGAGCGCTTCACTGGCCCGGGGCATCAAGGCGTTGTAGGCCTTGATTTCCTTGAGCTGATCGTCGAGATAACGAGCGGGAAGAAACTTCTTGAAGTCCCGGCGCAGCAGTTTCCGCGCGGCTCCGGTGCGATCCGGCCGCAGCACTTTCACGCAGCGATTGGCGTGTTCTGGATGCTGGAAGCAGTAACGCGTCCCTCCGACGAAGAGGGGGCGGGTGTGGCGGAATTTCAACATGGGGCAGGGCGAAGTACCTTTGTGCAAAGTTTAGCGCAGATGCCTTTTGACTGGCCGCAGCTTGCCGCGCATAGTAGCGCCGCTCTTTCACGGACCGGGCGATGACCTTCGCGCCAACGCATCTGCTGCTGTATTTCCTGGCTTCGGCGGTCGCCCTGTTGCCCTTTGGTCGCCTCGTTGAGCTTCCTCTGGGACTGCTCTCGCTGCTCGGCGCCATGATGCTCTTGGGCATCCCCCGTGACGAGCGCCTGCCCTGGCGCGTGCTGCTCCTGATCTGGTTGTCCTACACAATACCGATGCTGCTGGCGCTTCCCGACGCGGTAGAGAGCGGAAAGAGCCTGCGCACCTCGCTGGGCGGCGTTCGCTACGGTCTTTTCTGCGTCGCCATGATCAGTCTGTACGCCCTGGCGCAGGATCGACAGCGGATGCAGCAAGCCACGCTGAGTGGTTTCGGCCTCACAGTGGCGGTGCTCCTCAGCCTGTGGTCTTTGGACGCTATCTGGCAGTTCTACTCCGGGCATAACCTGCTCGGCTACGGAGTCGGCGAAGGCTATGTGAACGGTGTCTTCGGTGAAGACGACAACATCAAGCTGGGCGCGAGCCTTGCGCTGTTCATGCCCGTCGCCTTTGTGCGCTCGCTGCGCAGCGGGCCGACGCCGGTTGCGGCCGTCGTACTGTTACTGATTCTTGCCGCCATTGCGTTATCCGGGAAGCGTGCGGCCTGGATATGCGCCGTCGTCGAGCTGTCACTGCTCGCGATCTATTTTGCGCTGCGAGGTCATCTGGGCCTGCGCCGGGGCCTGGTCGCGGGAATTGCCGTGGCCGCCGTGGCGAGCGCAGCGTTCATCTACAGCGATTGGGTGCGCGAGCGGAGCAGCGTTATCGTGACCGCCGTGGAGAATCCTGACTACGAAACCCTGAACCGGGCCACGGGCATTCGTCTCCCAATCTGGGCGACAGCCTGGCGCATGGGCAGCGATCATTGGATAAACGGTGTCGGTCCCCGTGGTTTCCGCTATGCCTATGCAGACTACGCGGCCGACGACGATCCCTGGGCGCAGCCGCTTCCCAACGCCAAGGGTGCGAAGGCTTCGCATGCCCATCAGCTGCTTCTCGATCTGTTTTCGGAAACGGGAATTATCGGCGTCGGTGGTTATTTGCTTATGTTGCTGTTGCTCTGGCGGGCCTGGCTCAGCGCCGGCCCGGCAGCGCGATCTCGTGCGCTCCCCTACGCCGCTGCCCTGGCGGGCACACTGTTTCCGGTGAATACGCATTCGGCGTGGTACTCCTCGTGGTCGTCATCGCTGCTGTGGCTGTTTATCGGCCTGTATCTTTTTGCGCTGTGCGAGACAGAAGAGGAGCGCGAAGCCGAGGGAGGCAATGTGCGAGTCGAGGCCGGGGAAGCGACAGCATGATCATCAGCCATCGTCACCGCTTCATTTTCGTGAAAACTCACAAGACGGCCGGCAGTTCGCTGGAGGTTGCGCTCGCCTTGGAGTGCGGTCCGGACGATGTCGTCTCGCACATGGAAGACAACATAGCGACGGGGATACCGCGCAACTATGGTCCCACGTCGCGGCTGGGTTCCGCCTACCGTCGCAGTCGGATGCTGCGCAAGCTGGTGGGCCGGCACTCGTCGCTCCTGGGAGCCTACTACTACGAACATATGCCCGCCTGGCGCATACGCGAGCTCGTGGGCGAGGACATCTGGCGTGACTACTTCACGTTCTGCTTCGAACGGAATTCCTGGGACAAGACCGTCTCCTACTACTTGTGGAAGAAGCACGGACAGGGCAGATCGATGCCAGAATTCGCCGACTACATCGAACGCAAGTCCCATCGCCTGCCTGTCGACAGCGCGCTCTACTGTGACCAGGGAGCCGTAATCGTCGATCGGATTTTCGAGTTTCGGGAGCTCTCCTCGGCGCTTGCGGAGCTTCGCGAACGCCTCGGTTTGCAGCTTCCGGAACCGCTGCCGCGGGAAAAAACCGGCGTTGCCACCCAGCGCAAACCCTACGCGGATTACTACGATGAAAAAACGCGTCAGCGGGTGGCCGAGCTTTACCAGCGCGAGATCGAACTGATGGGCTACGCCTTTTCGTCGGAGGGCGGGCGCTCGACGTAGTGCACAAAGCCCGTGCGGGGGCCGTCGATGCCGAGGCGCTTTCGGACTTCGGCATCGGGTTCAAGGTCAGCGGGCGAAAAAACGCTCACCTCGAAGCCCGCCTCTCGCAGCCGCTCATCGTAGTCGAGTCCGTAGGCACGAACGTGTTCGTCGGGGCGCTTGTCCCAACGCGCGCGCTGATTTCCCGGGGCATCGGTCTCCTGGGTGGTCTGTTCAAAGATCGGCACGTTCAGCACGGCCCAGCCGCCGGGTCGCAGCACGCGAAAACACTCGGCTAAAGCGCGCCGGTCGTCCGGAACATCCTGCATAACATGGCTGCAGTAGATCGCGTCCATCGTTTCGTTGGGATACACCATGTCCTGGACGTCAAGTTTCACCAGCACGTCCTTACGCATCAGGTCCGCCGTGATGTAGCCCTCGTCGATCAGGCCGAAGAAGAAACTGCTGAGACGGGGTTCCGGTGCGATGTGAAGAAACTGCATGTGACGGCGGAAGAGGGTGTCGCTCCGGTCACGGAGAAACAGCCATGTCAGGCGATCCCGCTCCCGGCTCCGGCAGCGCGGGCAAACGGCCCCGGGACGGGCGCGGGCGCCCGTGCCGGCGGGCAGGAAGTGTGCGAAGTTGCCCCCGCAGACCGGGCAGTGGACAGCGTCGCCGCGATGCAGGGCCGGGGAGATCACCCGGTTCCGCCAGGCGCGAATCCCGGTTTCGATCGACTTTAGTAGCTGCATAGCCGCGGCGCAGCCAGCCTGATACGAGCGGTCTCAGCCACCTTCGGCCTGCCGCGGATGGCCCCCCGCGGCGGCGTGGCGATCGCCTCAGCCAAAGAGGAAAAAGGCAAGTTTGTTGCCATCGGGATCGCGGACGTAGGCGCCGTAGAACATATCGGGGATGCGCTGGCCGGGCTCACCATCGCAGGTGGCACCGAGTTCGATGGCCTTGTTGTAGAGCGCGTCCACGCCGTCCTTGCTCGGTGCCGCTATGGCCGCCATGTTGCCGTTGCCCGGGTGATTTTCTTCTTCGTTGTAGGGGATGCAAATGGCAATCATGGGCTCTTGCATGCTCTTGCCGACAAACGCGATACGCTCCATGTCGAGCAGCATGGAGGCGCCGAGGTCCTTGAGCAGTTCGCTGTAGAACGCTTTTGCTCGCTCCATGTCGCTGACGCCAAGGGTCACGTATCCGATCATGTGTTTCTCCTTATTCCTTGTGACTCGAATTGTTCTGGCCCGGGGGCGCGGGCTGGGCGGGTTGCGCAGCGGGGCCGCAGTGTAAACGATCGCGATGTCGTGGCAAGCAGCTTCGGCAGCGCGTATCCTCGCGTCTTCAAATGAGCGTCCCCGACATGTTTGCGCAACTGTTTACAGCGGCAGTCTTCCTTGGGCTGTTCTACGGCCTTGTGTTTACTCGCATTGCCGCATCCTGGTTGTTCGTGGGCGCCATGGGCAGCGTATACCTCGTAGGGCTCGTGGATACGCAGACCGTGCTGGAAAAGGGTACGAATACCGGGCTGATCACGCTCCTGCTCTTACTCCTGGTTTCCCTGGGTATCGAAAAGCTGAGCTGGCTTTCACGCCTTGCCCAGGGCCTCGTGGTGAAGAGCTATCGAGCAACGCTGCTGCGCGTGACAGTGGTCACGGCGCTGTTCTCGGCGCTTGTCAACAACACGGCGGTGGTGGCGGCGCTGTCGAATGCGCTGCGCAGCAGCAATGAACATCTGCCCAGCCGTCTGCTTCTTCCCCTGTCCTATGCCGCAGTGCTCGGCGGGACGATGACCCTGATCGGCACGTCCACAAATCTCATTGTTAGCTCTTTTCTGGAAGACGCCACGGGGCAGGGGCTGGCCTTCTTCGATTTTCTCCCGCTGGGAGTGACCGCGTCCCTCGCAGCCGTTGCCGCCATGTTCTGCACCACGGGCCTGTTACCGCGACACCGTCGCGAGGACGTTTCCATCGCCGAATATCTGGTGGAGGCGAGGGTAACCGAGGGCTCCGAACTTATCGGCCGCAGCATCGCGGCCAACGGACTGCGGGAGCTGGAGTCGCTGTTCCTCGTCGAAGTCGTGCGCGGTGACCACCTGATTTCTCCCGTGTCTCCCGCGGAGTACATCGAGGAAGGCGACAAACTGATCTTCTCCGGTGACATCGAGCGGGTCAGCCTCCTGGAGCGTTTCCCCGGTCTTCGAACCTTCGCCACCGACGAGGGACTGCTTCGCGGGAACCTGGTGCAGGTGATCGTGCTACCGGGAGCGACCGTCGAGGGCCGCACGATCAAGGAGTCGGGGTTCAGGTCCCTGTTTGATGCCGCTGTCGTTGGCCTGCGTCGCGGCGGCCAGCGTCTGTCCGGCCAGCTTGGCCGTATCCGTCTGCAGGCCGGCGATAGTCTGATGCTTGCCACCGGCGCCGATTTCTACGCCCGGCGAAATGTTGAGAAAAACTTTCTTGTGGTCGGCGATCGAAGCGTTGATCGTCGCCTGCCGCCCGTCGTCGATACGCTGATTGGCGTGGCCATGCTGCTGGTGATCGTAGGCGCGGCCGCGGGCGTGATCGAACTGCTCAAGGGACTCGCGGCACTGCTCGTGACCATGCTTGGCCTGGGCGTCATCCGCGCTGGCGAACTGCGCCGCCGCTTTCCCTTCGAGATCGGGATGATCATTGTTTCGGCCCTTGTACTGGCGGAGGCCCTGGCCCAGTCCGGACTCGTGAACCGCGCGGCTGATCTCATTCACCTCTCGCTTGCCGACCGCAGTCCCGTTCTTGCCCTGGCCGGTGTTTACCTGGGAACGCTTTTTCTGACCGAACTGATGACCAACAATGCGGCGGCGGCCCTGGCCTTTCCCGTGGCCTACGGTCTTGCGGAGAGCTTTGGCGTCAGCGTGTTTCCGTTCGCCATGGCCGTTGCCTATGGCGCGAGCGCGAGCTTTCTCACGCCCTACGGCTACACCACGAACCTTATGGTTCAGAACCTCGGCGGCTATCGCTTTCGCGACTACCTGCGCTTCGGCTTTCCCGTGTCCCTGGCGTATTCCACGGTGGTTATCGTGCTGCTGCCGAGGGTCTTTCCCTTGACGCCCGTGTGAGGGCCGTTTAGTTCCGCAGGCTCAGGACATGTCTGATTTCATCGATGCGTTCAATGGAAATGTCCGCATCCGCACCGCTGCCCCCGCGCTTTCCGTCGCGCCCGAGGGTTTCCAGTTTGATATTGGGAAGACTGCGTCCGGCAAGTCCCGGGTTGTAGAGGTACGAACGTTCCCAGGGATCGATGAGTTCCCCTGAGTCACTGATGCCGTAGTCGCCGTCCAGCAACCGTTGGAGCTCAAGAGGTGGATAGGCATAGGTGCCATAGTAGACATCAACGGAACTCTTGATCCGTGACTGATCCGCGAGTACTTGCTCGATCGCTGCCCAGTCGGCGTCCGGTCCGCCTATGCCATAGCGCTCAAAGAGTGCAGTGGCCGCGTCGCGACCGCAATACACCGCAAGCTGCGCCGGGCTGGGGTTGCGAAGCACACGGCTTGGCGTGACGATGAACGTATCGGTGTCGGTGGCATTCGTGGTGAAATTGCGAGACGTATAGGTACCGCAGAGCACTTCGCCGGGGTATTTTTCCAGGTCATCAAAAACCACGCCGCGCGTGCTCGGGAGCGTATCCAGCAGGCGCTGTTGATAGTCCGCCGTATAGCTGGCGCAGCCGACCATCGTCATGCATAGGGCCGCTCCCAGAGCCCGCCGAACATATCTCGAGACCTTTTGCATGGAACCTCCGTGGACGAAAACGGCGGCGAGTATGCGATGCCTGGTTGAAGCCGGCAAGATGACTGCAGCCCAATTCGATGAGATGGCAGGGCGCATCGGACGTGGTTCGATTCACGCGCCGGAAGCATGCTTGAGCCCTGTTCGCTCAGGGAGTCCCACTCATGTCTCGCGGTGCCTGCATCACGGTATGCCTAGTCAGCTGCATGGCGAATTGCGCAGTCACTCCACTCGCTGTGGCCCAGGCCCCGCTCAGCATCGAACAGCTCATCATGGAGGCCTCCCGCTGGCAGTTTACCGCGGGTCTCGATGAGCGCAGCACCCATCAGCCGGCCGGCGAACTCCGTGACTTTGGTCTGCGTACGTCGCTGCGCTACGGCATCACGCCGAAGCTGGAGGTCAACGCAAGCTTCTCTCAGCGCCACACCCAGCGACGACTTCCCGGTGACTATGGGGAGGATCGGACACAAATAGTCGGCATCGGAAGCACCTGGCTCCTGCGCCCGGAAGACCGCTGGCCGGCCTTGCTTGTGGAGGCCCGCTGGGACCAGTACCTGCCAACCGACAACCGCATAGATCGTTCCCAGGGCGCGGCGTTAGCGACGACGGTATATCGGAGCATAGATCCCGTTGTGCTGTCGCTGCGGGCGGCGGTCAATCACCGGTCTGCCTTTACCGTGGACCGCCGCACTATCGCACCGGGCTTGAGCTGGCGCGTCGAACCCATGGTCAATTTCGCCGTAAACCCACGGGTCACTCTCTTGACCGGCCTGACATTCAGCCGCGATGCGGCGACCCGTGTGGACGGCGCACATCTTCTGTCGCGGCGCCACGACCTCGGCTTACGTCTGGGTATCGGTCTTGCACCAACGCCGGGGAGCAACGTTTTCCTGAGCGGAGATATCGGCAGCACGGGGGTGGGGATCGGGATGGAATGGTTCTTCGAGCTCTAAAGAGGAGGAGCAGATGGTAGTCAATGAACGAGAAGCAGCCTTACTGGCCAAGGAGAAGTTGATGATCAAAGACACTGTGACGTTTTGTACTTCGAGGATCGTACGCGGCATGGCACAGGTCCTGGGATTGGGGTTGGCATTGGGCGGTGCCGCCGCCGTACACGCCGATGCTGCGCTGCCCAGCGACAAGGAGTCGCTCATCGAGAACGCGTTTTCCCAGGTGGCGGTACGGGAGGTACGTGCACTTGGCGAACGCAGGATGATCGAGACGGAGGGTGACCTCTGGCCCCGCGCGTTTTCCTCGCCCCCGGTCAGTCGTCCCCTGGCGACCTATGCGTGGACTATCGTGGTGCCCGGGGTGACCGCACCCTGGGGAGGCGGTGAGTGCACGTCATGTGCCGGTCGGAATCACATTCCGCGCTAGCTCACGCCGGAATCCGACGCGTCTGATGATTTGAAGAGGGCGGGTCGGTACCCCGGAGCAATCGATTGAATCAGAACGACGCCTTGAGTCGGGAGGGGCCGGTTTTTTGGGCTTCCATGGGGAAGTGAACGGTAGACCACAAACGATGAAAGCCTTCATAGGCAAGGAGAAAGACGATGTTGCAACAAAGAGGAGTTGGCGGTGCCGCCAGCGCGGTGCTCGGTGCTGTACTGATGGTTGGATTGAGCAGCGCCGCAGGGGCAAGCGCCGAGGGTGTACAAGCGACAGAAAGCTATGGGCTGATCGGCAATGCGTTCTCAGTGGCGACGGCCGACGATATACAGATGCTCGACGGGCGCGCCATGGCCGAAACCGAGGGAGAACTCTGGCCCTTCATCGCCGCCGTGGTGACGGTCGATCTGGGACTCGCGGCGTTCTTCTGGGGCACCTACGTGCCCACGATCACCGCGGCAAATGGCGGTGGCGGGGTTTGCCCGAGCTGCAGCGGGCGGAATCACATTCCGCGCTAGCTTCCCGTAGGTAGCGGACGCTTTTGATGTGGCGCCGCCGGGGGTCGTCATGGCATACCGTAAACGTGGCGACTCCCGCTTCTGGGCGAACGTCGGAGCGTCCCTCTGTGTTCGAGGAGTTTGGGTTCTCATGCTGTAGTTCTAGGATGCCTTCTCTGTGACTGATCTGCGGCTATTCTGCGCTTCAGATCTGCGCTGTAGATCTGCGCTTAAGATCTGCGATTTAGCCGCGAGATAGTGTCGATTGCATTGAGGCGGTGTCGAGACCGCGTGGACATAGGCCATAGATCCCCCGCAATTGGGGATTCCCCGGAGATAGAGGAATTCCCCAGAAATTGAGGGATTCTGCGGAAACAGAGGGATTGTCAGGAAATTGATGGGGGAGCGTATGCAATCTGAATTGCGGTGTCGCTCGGTAGCGCGCGTTGTAGCACGGTATAGCTGTTAGCCCCGGTATAGCTGCTAGTCCCGGTATAGAGAGAAATTATGAAGAATGCTCCATTACCCAAGCAGGGCCCCCTGGCCCAGATGAAGGAAGAGCTGGATACACGCGTCGCTTTCGAGACGTGCTACAACCGCTTCGGCTTATTCGTCCTGTTCATGCTGCTTCCGCTCGCTGTCTTCGCCTATCTGACCTATGAATCGACGGGTCAGTTTCCGGCCACGGCGGCTTCGGCTGCCCTGGCGGTCTACGCGATCGGAGTTTGTCTGGGCGAAGTGTTCATACGCCGTGCCTTGAAGTCAGCCCTGGGCCTCGACAAAGCGGCCGCGCAGGCGTCGGGGCAAGAGCCTTAGTCTGCGCCGGGGTACCGCTGCACATGGAAACATTTGGAGGCGCTCGTCGTCGCTTCACGGCGGCGAAAGGCTGCGCTGGCGCGCTGCTCTCTCTGGCTGGGTACGCTGTCGTTGCCGCGGATAGCGGCACACCCCGGACCGCTGACCCCGAATCAGTTTTCCAAAGCTGGGTCGAGCGACGCGATGCGGGGCTTGTGCGCCAGGGCTACGATTTCAGCTGCGGTCTCGCCGCATTGGCGACGCTTATGAGCTGGCAAGGCGTCCGCGTTAGCGAAGCCGAGCTTCTCGCCGAACTGGGCGACAGCTGGCGGGCGGAAAACCGCAGTATCAGCTTTGCGGACCTGGCGATGTTGGCCCGGCGTCTCGGCTTCGTGGCTCAGGGCGTGGCTGTGCCGACGGAGTCTCTGAAGGGCTTGCGCCGACCTGCCATCGTCGCGCTGCGTACGGAAGGGCGCGCGCACTTCTCCGTGCTGCGCGCCGTCGCGCCAGACGGCGCGGTTTTGCTGGCCGATCCCACCTGGGGCCACCGGCGAGTGGCGGCGTGGGCATTTCGCCGTGCTTTCGAAGGCGCGTCCGTGGACGTCTTGGGCAATGCTGGCCCCGCGCCGGGCGAAGCTGCGGGATCAGGGGCGGCAGCCGCAGGTAGACTGCTTCTCGTGGGTCATCCGGAAATCGCGGACACGCGGCCCATGCCAGAAGTCACGGACTGGCGCTGGCCGGTGCAGATTCAGCCCCTGCGCCCGTGAGTGTGCCTACAGCTCTTTCACCGCCAGCTGCAACTCGTCGATCACGACTGCGTTTTCGCTTCGCGCACTCGCTCCGGTAACGATGCCAATGGACGCATTTTCAGGCTCAAGGTAGGTCTCACACACGCGCCTCAGGTCCTCGTGAGATACCTGAAGTACGGATTCCCGGAAAGCCATGCGCTGAGACCAGTCCCGGCCAAAGCGCCGGTTGTGGAAATCCTGCTTGGCTTCACCTGCCGGTGATCCGGGCTTGTCCAGGGTGCCAATGACCCCTAGGACGGCTTCTTCGAGGGCCGCGGGGTTGGGCGGGCTCTCCAGAAGCCATCGGATGCTCGCATCGAAATCTTCAAGAGTCCCGGCGATGCGCGGGTCGCGATAGGAGAAGAAGCGGAACGCCGCGGTGCTGGCATCATGGCTGGCGCCGCCACCATAAGCGCCGCCTTGTTCCCGGATGGCCCGGTGCAGGAACCCGTTGCGCAGGTAGCCCGCGAGCACGGTCAGCGCCGCGGCGTCGTCGTGGCCGCTCGGCACGGTGGGATAAGCCTTGGCACAGAAGCTGACCTGCGAATTCACAACCCAGCACTCGCGGCGCGCCTCGCGCAGAGTTTCGAGGCTCAGGTGCTTGCGACCACCCCGGGGCAGCTCCTGCCATAGCGATTCTGCCTCTTCGGCCAGGGCTGCGGCACGTTCGGGCTCGGCGACAAGCAGTGACTCCCAGTCACTTTCGCGGAGGCGCGCGTAAACGTTGCTCAGTCGCGCCGCGAAGGCAGCCAGCGCGCTGTCGTCCGCCAGTTCATCGTCCAGCGCCCGCAGTCCGGCAATGCCCTGCATGCCCGAAAGTTCGTGGTTGAGGTTCGCCAGTGGACTCATACCGGCGCAGGCCGCGAGCATCGCGAGCGAATGGCCCTGCCCGGTTATCGACTGTTCGCGGCGTGCGCGCTGCTGGGCGACGAGGTCGCGCAAACGCGGTAGCTCGTCAAAACGCAGGTGCAGAAGCGTGTCGCGCATGAGTTCGAGCTGCTCGCGACTCTTGCGCAGGAGGGCCTTCGAGGAAAGGACGAGACTGGCCTGAGCTTCCTGCTCGCTGCCGACGCTGCCGCGCATGGACGTAAACAGGCTTATGGAGCCAACGCTTGAGGACTGCCGATGCTGCGTAGCAAGGTAATCGCGATCCCCGATGCCCAGCTCTGCCGCCATACCCGTGACGTGCGGAAGAATAGCCAGCTCGTCGCTGGAGAGATCGCCAATGGAACAGCTCAGCTGCTGGTAGACCAGTCCGTTGGTCCCCGTTTCATACAGAGTCACCGGCATGGAGCCCACCGTGCGTTCCTTGTAGGTGAGGCGCGGGAGCGACTTGGGTACATCGGCAAGCGTGACCTTGGGCAGGACGCCGGGATCGTCTTCCTGCGCCTGGCGCTGGATCAGCGCCGTGGCCTGCGCGTCGATCGCCGTTAGGTCTTCCTGATCGAGCGAGCCCTTGAGCTCCGCGAGGCGCTCTTTCTCGGCGGCGATGCGACGCTCTGACAGCTCCTCGTCCGGAGTCATGACCAGGGTTACGCGATGCGCATTGTTGAGAAGCAGGCGACGCGCCAGGTCGCGAATAAAGTCGGGGTCGCGGATTTCTTCCCGTAGCGATGCGATCACCGGTTCAAGATCCAGAGCCGGGATCGGATCGGCGTAGTGTGTGGCGGGGCCCAGGGCCTGCAGAATCAGATTGAGCCCATAGGGCATGCCGTCTCCACCGACCTCGCGCTGGTGCAGCTCGAGCTGGTGCAGTACGGCCTCAAGTTGTTCAAGCTCGACGCCGTTCTCCGCGACGTCCTCAATCACGTCAAGCACCATGTTTTCCAGTGCATCGACGTGGGTGGCTTCACTGCCTTCGATACCACAGCAGAAAACGATTTCCCGCAGCGAATCCTCGAGCCCGCAGAGTGGCGACGGCGCGCTGCCAAGCTCCGTGGTTTCCAGCACGCGCTGCAGAGGCGACGCGCTATTCTCAAGGAGAACGCTGGACAGGAGCTGCGCTTCGAGCACGTCGCGCAGATTCATGCTTTCACCGAGAAGCCAGCCCATGACGATATGGGTTTTGCCCTCGGTGGTGCCATCTTCGTCGTAGGCATAGGGCTCACTGACCCGAAGCGGTGCCGCAAGGCGCTGTTCCGCGTCCACGGCGATGCGCTCGTCGAGGCGCGAGAAACGGCTCAGGACCTGTTCCTCAAAGACCGCCTGGTGCTCCACCGCGCTGATGTCTCCATAGGTCATGAACGTGGCGTTGCTCGGGTGGTAGTGGCTGCGGTAGAAGTCGCGAAGCTGCTCGTAGCTCAGCGAGGGGATCGCTTCCGGGTCACCGCCGGAATTGAAGTGATAGGTGCTGGTCGGGAACAGGTGGTGGCAGAGCGTTTGCCACAGGGTGGCGGCGACAGAACTCATCGCGCCCTTCATCTCGTTGAAAACCACGCCCTTGTAGACGAGCTCGCTCTCCGTGTTACCCGCCTCGGCCAATTCCACGCGATGCCCTTCCTGGGCAAAGTCGAGCGGATCCAGGCGCGAAAAGAAAACCGCGTCGAGATAGACGTCGAGAAGATTGCGGAAGTCCTTGCGGTTCTGGCTTGCGAAGGGGTACGCGGTCCAGTCAGCGCTGGTAAACGCGTTCATAAAGGTGTTCAGCGAGCGCCGCAGCATCATGAAGAACGGGTCACGCACGGGATAGCGCTCGCTTCCGCAAAGCGCCGTGTGCTCAAGAATGTGGGCTACCCCGGTGGAATCTTCGGGAACGGTACGCAGCGCAACGAGGAAGACGTTCTCCGGGTTGTCGGCGGCGAGATGGTAGTGAATCGCGCCGGTCTCCCGATGCTCAAACTGTTCGATGCGCAGGTTAAGCGCATCGATCCGGGCCTGGCGCAGGGGGATGAAGGCGTCGTGGGCGACCGGGAGCTGACTGGGGCTGTTCATTCGACAATCCAAGCTGGGCAAAGGCGCCATTCTAGCTCGTTTGTCTCTCCGCGGCTGAGTGCCGCGCCGCATTTTAAGCGGCGGGCCTGGCGAAAATTCGCAAGCGATACAGCCACGGCCAGCGCTTTCCCGTTACCCACAGCGCTCGCGCGTCCGCATCCCAGGCGATGCCGTTGAGAACATCGGTGTCCGGTTCACGTTCGGCCGGGTCGAGCAGGCCGCGCAGGTCCACAATGCCGGTCACGACACCGCTCCGTGGATCGATTCGGACGAGCTGGTTGGCCTGCCAGACATTCGCCCAGATCTCACCGTCGATGTACTCGAGTTCGTTGAGCCGTGGCAGCGGTCTACCTCCGATGGTCACCAGAAGGTGACGCTCAACGGAAAAGTCGTCGGTGTTGAGAAAATGCAGCGAAGCGCTCCCGTCGCTGTAAATCAGCTGCTCACCGTCGTGGGTGAGGCCCCAGCCGTCGGTGTCGATGGAAGCCGTCTCAAGGAGTTCCAGCGAATTCGCGTCATAGATCAGCAGCTTTCCGGCCTTCCAGGTGAGCTGGTACAGACGATCGTCAACTCGGGTCACGCCCTCCCCGAACAGCTCCGGGGCGAGTTCGACCTCGCGCTCCAGTTCCATCGAGGGGAAGTCATAGACGCGCAGCCGCGATTCACCGTGCAGACCGGTGCCGATGATTATTTCGCCGTCGCGCAGCTGCAGCCCCTGAATAAAATTCTCCCGCGGATGGGGAATTTTTTCGAGCACCTCGAAGCCGTACACCAGAGGTTGAGCCGGGGGTAGAGCCAGGGGCTGGGCAAAGCTGGGTGCGACGCTCCCAAGGCCAGCCATCAGGCTGAGGAAGAGCGCGGGCAAGCTTGCCGGATGCCAGGTTCCTCGAGTCAATGGTTTTCTCCGTTCGGTCCTTCGCCGCGCACAATAGCGCGAATCAGGAAGCGTGCGGGAGCCAGCGCCCGACTCAATTCAGCGGGCAGGGGGAGCGTATCGCCCGCGATCTGGCTGGCAAGCTGCTCTCCGGCCAGCGCGGCGTAGCTCAATCCCCGCGAACCCATGGCCGTACTCAGGTAGAGGCCGGGATGGTAGGCACCGCGTCGGTCTACGCTGCGGCGGGCGTTACGGCCCAGGCCCGCATAGCGATGCTCGAACGCCGCGCGCTGCGGAATCGGTCCTGCGACAGGCAGATAGTCCGGGGACACACAGCGCAGTTCGGCGCGACCCTCCAGCTTTTCGGGGTCGAGCGTGGCGAGATACGCCGCCCAGTCCGGAAGGGCTCGGGCAAGGGCGTCTAGATTGCTGCGATGTTCGGCGACTCTCAGTTCCCGCCCATGATCGCCGGGGAGAAAGCTGGCGCCGATGCAGTGTGCTCCATCGAGCGCCGGCGCAATATAACCATGGTGACAGACTGAGCGGTGCAGGCCGATTCCCTCCGGCTTGGGCACCTGGGTCGTCTGCCCTCGCGCAACGCGGAGCCCAAAGCCGTCCCCGGCCGCAAAATCGACGGAGCTGACGCCCGCGGCGACCACGGCGATGGGCGCGCTGACGCGACGCTTACCCCGTTCATCGCGGGCTTCCCAGCGACCGTTTCGCCGTTCAAGGGTCAGCCTGCCGCAGTCCTGCTCCAGCCGGATGCCAGGCATCGCCAGCAGCGCGCGACAGACGCGCGGAGGGGAAAGCCAGCCGGATTCGTGATGCCAGAGTCCGCCTTCCCCCGGTGTGGTTCCGAGGCGTGGCTGCGCCTCCGTTGCGCGTACGACCTCGGCCAGCTCCGGTAGCTGCGCTACCGCCTCCCTGGCCGCCCGAAAATCCCCGCGTGGCGGCGCGGTCTGCAGGCAGCCGTTCAGGGCACCGTCCCGGCCTTCCACGAGCAGTCCCTGATCGAACAGTCCGCCGTACAGATGGCGGGCGAAGAGCAGGGCGGTAAGAGAGAAGTCGCTGAGGGCGGAACGCTGGTGCGAAAAACGATTGAAAAGCAGGCCCTGGGGGTTCCCCGACGCGCGGGCGGCGATCGTCCCGGCATCGACCACCGTTACCCCCCAGCCGCGGCGGGCCAAAGCCGCCGCGACATGGGCACCGGCGAGGCCCGCGCCGATCACGAGGGCGCTGTGCTCCGCCTCCGCGTCGTCGGCGATTTCGGGAAGATCCCAGGGCGTTAGGCGCGGCGGTAAAGCCGGTGGTCGTAGCCGCAGCCGGCCGTGAAGACTCTCGCGCTTGCGACCGAAACCCGGTCGTTTAGCGACATCAAAGCCCGCCCGGTGCAACGCCCGGCGCACGGCACCGGCAGCACTGTAGGTCGCGACGGTCGCTCCATCCCGGCACACCCTGGCGACCGAGAGAAGCAGTTCCTCCGTCCACATGGCCGGGTTTCGCCGGGGGGCGAAGCCATCGAGGAACCAGGCGTCCACGGCGGGCGCCAAGCTGTGAGCAAGCTCCTCCAGGGCGTCCTGGGCATCGGCCCAGATCAGGTCGAGCACCACCCGACCCCCATCAAAGAAGCGTCGATGAACGCCTTCGACCGGTGGTGGCAGGGCGTTGATGAGTTCAACCTTCTGCGGATCCAGGGCTCCGTAGGCGGCCAGGGCCTTCTCAAGCTCCGCGCGGCGCAGGGGATGACTGTCGATGCTGATGAAGTGCAACCGCTGCGATGTCGGAGCATGCTCGCGGTGTGCCGCCCAGGTCAGCAGGAAATTCAGTCCCGTGCCAAAGCCCAGCTCCGCGACGACAAAGCGCGGCCGGGCATGGATCGCAAAGCGCTCAGGGAGCCCGCTTCCGGCAAGGAACACGTGACGACTCTCGGCGACAGCGTCGTCGCCTCCGAAGTAGCCATCACCGTAACGGGTTGAACGGGGGTGGCCGCTCGCGTCCCAGCTCAGATCGTTGCCTTCGAGCGGCGCAAATGCTCCACGAGCCAGAATCACAGCGTTGTTTAACCCGCTTCGTTGTGTGGGGCCGCGAGAATAGCAAAGGCGTTCCGGGAAGCGACCGGGGACGATGCAGAGCGCTGTTGAAAGATGCCCGGACTCTAAAAACAGGCCTTGCGGCCCGCGCCCCGGGCAGCGCTCAAGGCATCGAGATTGGGTGGTGAGCTTCTGCGACGCTTCCCACGAGCTCCGTCACTCGCTAGACTCTCCGACCTCTCGCACACCCCCGCCTGACTTCATGCAGTACAACTCCGAGACCAAGAGCCTGCCGCCGGCGAAGTTCCTGACCATTGCCGCCAACCTGCTCAAGAATGCACTCCTCGACGCCAGCCGCACGGATGCCAAGAACAAGTTTCGCGACATTCAGGCGGGAAAGGTCGTTCCTCTGACCTATCTGGAACTTGAGGACAAGGCCATGGTTCGCTTCGACCTGTCGATGAATCATGAGTTGTACCGCGGCAATCTCAATTTCACAACGTTCCGCAACAGCATCGCGCTGTTCATCGCCAACGCCGGTGAGAAACTCAAAACGCCCGAGGAACTGCGGATACTCCAGAATCAGGAGAACCCGCGCTCAATCGTATTCAATGTGTTCGCCATTACCACGGAGAACGATGAGCCCAGCGTCCTATCCCTGGTTGCGGAATCGAGCGCCAGCGAGGCCGCGGTTCATCTGCAGCTCACCTACCTCGACACCGTGCAGTTTCAGCGCCAGCAAACCGAGCCGGACAGCGCGAGCGACGCCTGAAGACGGCCCGCTCCTTAGCGCGGGCGGCCCGCGAGACGCTCAGGAAGGAGCAATGACCTCGGCGCTTCCGCGCAGCAGTTCCTTACCCGTAGCCTCATTGATGATCAGACAGGAGAGAATCACGCGGCCGCGACGTTTCTTTTCGCTCACGCTAAGCCTGACCAGCAGCTCGTCCCCCGGCAGGGCGGCCTGGCGGAACTCGAGGGATTGGCGCAGGTACAGGGTTCCGCGCCCGGGCAGTTCCTCCGCCAGGGCGGCGGAGATCCAGCTTGCGAGCAGCATGCCGTGAGCGATGCGATCCGGAAACCCGGCCGCGATGGCAAACTCCCGGTCTGTATGCAGGGGATTATGGTCACCGCTAGCCTGGGCAAAGGCATCGATAGCTTCGCCGGTAAGCCGACGCCGCACTTCACAGGTCTGTCCTTCCTGCAGGTCGTCGTAGCGCACGCCTGTCTTTGCCGCGGGGGACGCATCGCTCCCGGTATCCATTTCTCTGTTCCCATGCTGGCCGAGCGCCGCGCAGTGTACCCCGGCTTAACCCGGGCAGGGAGTACATCGCCGTGAGTGGGGAGGTGAACACCGTTCGCTCCATACCTGCGATCACTTATCCGGGCGAACTGCCCATCAGCGAGCGTCGCGAAGAGATCGCCAGGGCAATCGCCCACAATCCCGTTGTGGTTATCGCAGGCGAGACCGGTTCGGGAAAAACCACTCAGCTGCCGAAAATCTGCCTGGAGTTGGGTCGGGGCCTCGAGCGTCGCATTGGACACACGCAGCCACGGCGCCTCGCCGCGCGTACCGTGGCGCAGCGCATCGCTGAGGAAACCGGCGGGCGGGTCGGCGAGCTCGTGGGCTACCAGGTGCGTTTCGAGGATACGGTGAGCGAAGCGACGGCCGTAAAAATCATGACTGACGGCGTACTGCTCATGGAGCTGGCTCGCGACCGCGATCTTACGCAGTACGACACGCTGATTATCGATGAGGCCCACGAGCGGAGCCTGAATATTGACTTTCTGCTCGGCTATCTCAAACGGCTTTTACCGCGACGGTCGGATCTCAAGCTCATCATCACCAGCGCCACCATCGATGTCGAGCGCTTCTCGAAGTTCTTTGATGACGCGCCGGTGATCGAGGTCTCGGGGCGCAGCTATCCGATCGACACGCACTACCTCCCGGCGCCCCTTGAGGCGAGAGACGAGCTGCCGACGCGGATTGTCGACGCCGTTCGAGCCGTGCAGGCGGGCGAGTTCGGTCCGGCGGGAGACATGCTGGTATTCCTCGCCGGCGAGCGCGATATCCGCGATGTGGCGCGCCGACTGCGCGGTACGCCGGATCTGGACGTGCTTCCGCTCTACGCCCGATTGAGTGCCGGTGAGCAGGCCCGCGTATTCGGGCGTGGGCAGCGGCGCGGGCTACGGGTGGTTCTTGCCACTAATGTGGCTGAAACATCGGTGACGGTACCCGGGATTCGTTTTGTCATCGATCCGGGCGAGGCGCGCATAAGCCGGTACTCCTACCGCAGCCGTGTCCTGCGACTGCCGATCGAGCCGGTGTCTCAGGCCAGCGCCAACCAGCGGGCCGGACGCTGCGGCCGCGTCGGCCCGGGCGTGTGCCTGCGTCTTTACAGTGAGGAGGACTTTCTCGCTCGAGGAGCCTTCACTGACCCGGAAATCCGGCGTAGCAATCTCGCCGCCGTGGTCCTTACCATGTTGAAGCTCGGTCTCGGCGATGTGGAGAAGTTTCCCTTCCTCGAGCCCCCCGATGCGCGTTTGGTGCGAGACGGATACCGACTCCTGGAAGAGCTCGGCGCCGTGAACGCGCGCCATCGCCTCACGCGCCTGGGGCGGCGGATGGCGGCCATACCGGTCGACCCGACGCTATCGAGGATGATCCTGGCGGCGGACCGTCAGAGCGTCCTCGCCGAGGTGCTGATCATCGCCAGTGCCCTTGCGATCCAGGATCCGCGCGAACGGCCGGCGGACAAACGCGCCCAGGCCGACCAGGCGCACGCCCGCTTTCGCGATCCACGCTCCGACTTCATCGCTCTGCTGTCCCTGTGGCGCTACTACGAGGAGCAGCGCCAGTCCCTGAGTGAGAACCGCCTTCGCCGTCTGTGCAAAAAGGAGTTTCTGTCCTGGCTTCGCATGCGCGAGTGGCGCGACATGCACCGACAGCTGGTGCTGGCGTCCCGGGCGCAGGGGCTTCGCAGCGCCCAGTCTATAGCCGAGGAGGTGGACTATGCGGCCGTGCATCGCGCACTGCTCGCGGGCCTGCTCGGAAACATCGCTCAGCAGGAGGAGCGACGCGAGTACCGGGGCGCCCGAAATCGCGGTCTGCAGCTCTTCCCGGGATCCGCCCTATACCGCAAACCCCCGAAATGGCTGGTGGCGGGAGAGATCGTGGAGACCGAGCGCGTTTTCGCACGCAGCGCCGCCGCGATCGAACCGCACTGGGTCCTCGATATCAATCCCGGACTCCTCAAGCACCAGTACTACGAACCGCGGTGGAAGCCTGATCAGGGCCGGGCGGTGGCCTGGCGTCGCAGTACGCTGTTCGGCCTCACGGTAAGCGACCGGGTCAGCGTGCACCTCGCCAAGGTGGACGCGGTACAGGCTCGGGAGCTGCTGATCCGGGAGGGTCTGGTCGCCGGTCGCTGGCATCGTCCGCCACCCTTTCTGAAACACAATCTGCGTCTTGCCCGGGACATCGAGGATATGGAGTCGCGGCTGCGCCGCCGCGATCTGCTGGTGGACGATGAACGCCTGTTTCAGTTCTACGATGAGCGCCTGCCCGCCGAGGTGACCAATGCCGCGGCCCTGCAGAACTGGCTTCAAGGGGATGCGGCGGCCGATGCACGGCTGCGCTGCAGCCGCGAGACGCTCCTGCTCCGCGATCCCGGTGGTCTCGGTGAGCAGTTTCCCGACCGCCTGGACTGGGATGGGCAGAGCTACCGGCTGAGCTACGAATTCGCTCCGGGGCAGGAAAGCGACGGCGTGACCCTCACCGTGCCCGTGGCCCTGTTGAACCGTCTGCCCCGGGCGCGCCTGGATTGGCTCGTCCCTGGACTTCTGCGCGACAAATGCATCGCGCTGATCAAGGGTCTGCCCAAGGCCCAGCGCCGGCAGCTGGTGCCCGTCCCGGATTGGGTTGATCGCGCCCTGGTGGAGCTTGAGCCCCAGGATGCACCCCTGATAGATGCGCTCTCACGGACTCTGATCGCGCTCGGCGGCCCGACACTGAGTCAGCAGGACTGGCAGCAACAGACGGTCGACGACTACTACCGCATGAATCTGCGCGTGGTAGACGAACGGGGTCGCATTCTGGCCCAGGGACGGGACGTGGATGCGATCGTGGGTCAGTTTCGGGAGCAGACCCGAGTGCAGGTCGCGCAGGGAGGCGCCGAGTCGCCAGCGCGCGAAGGGATCGGACATTGGGATTTCGACTCTCTGGCGGCCCAGTTTCGTTTCCGTCAGGCCGGCGTGGCCATTGTTGCCTACCCGGGCCTGGTGGATCGCGGCGACAGCGTCGACATCGCTCTGCACGATTACCCGGGCGACGCCTACGCAGCGCACCGCCGCGGCGTGGCGCGGCTCCTGATGTTGGAGGATCGTCCCCTGCACCGGGAGCTGCGGAAGAGGCTCCTGCGCGGCAACGCCGTGACCCTGCTCCTCGCATCGCTGGAGTTGGATCGCGATCAGATCCTCGATGCCCTCCTGCCGGCGCTCGCTCTTGAGGCCGGGGCAATAGGCTTCGGCGATTGTCGAAGCCGGCAGGCCTTCGCGGCGGCCCGGGAGCACATGAAAGGCCAGGCCGCGTCCCTCGCCAACGACGCGGAGCGCTGGCTGGTTCAGAGCCTCGAACACATGAGTGACGCCCTGCGACGCGTTGCCGCGGGTGGTGCGGACTACGCGCCGGCGCTGCAGGACCTGCGCCTTCAGCGTGATCGCATGTTTGCTCCCGGTGCCTTTCTCGGCCGCCCCTGGGACGAACTGCGTCACTATCCCCGCTACGCCCGGGCGATGCTCGTGCGGGCGGAACGTGTGGCCGCGAACTTCCGTCGCGATCAGGACCAGCAAAGCACGCTGGAGGATCTCATCGGGCTAGCGGCACCGCTAGAGGACCTGAACCCCGTCGCGGCGGAGCTTTCTCCATCGCTACGAACCTACTTCCTCATGCTGGACGAGCTGCGCGTTTCGCTGTTCGCTCAGCACCTCGGTACGTCCCGGCCGGTCTCCGTAAAGCGATTGCGGGAGCACTGGCGGACCGTAGACGCCTGGCAAAGTTCCACCAACGCCCGCCATCTCGAAGCGTAATTAATACGCGCTTTCCCGCGCTCTGGCGCGGAAACTCTTCTTGTCTGAAACCCGTCTCAGTTTCGTGCGTTGCAAGAGCATGCGGCGGCGAAGGGGAGGGGACTCGTACTTCACCGGGTGGCTGTTTGACGCATGACACTTCTCAATCAAGCAGGCGCGAACACGCCACGAAAATGAAGAACGAGGAACACGATCATGGCAACTACGACTTCCAAAAAACCCCTTGCGGCTGCTCTCGGCGCTGCGTTCCTGGCAACCGCGGTGGCGCCCATCGTGTCCGCCGAAGCGAACCCCTTCTCGGCCCAACTGCTCCAGGGCGGCTACGACCTCGCTTCCTACGACCAGCAGCCGGAAGGCAAGTGTGGTGAGGGAAAATGTGGCGACGCAAAGTCCGAAAGCGAAGGTAAGTGCGGCGAGGGCAAGTGTGGCGGTGCCGGCGCCGACACCGCCAAGGCGGAAGGTGGCGAAGGTAAGTGCGGGGAAGGCAAGTGTGGTGGTGCCGGTGCCGAAAACGCCAAGGCGGAAGGCGGCGAAGGCAAGTGTGGTGAAGGCAAGTGTGGCGGCGAAATGGCCGATCACGCCAAGGCCGAAGGTGGTGAGGGCAAGTGCGGCGAAGGCAAATGCGGCGCAGCGTGATCGAGCCCCAGCACAACGCTCCGACTCCGCGTGGTGCGGGGCTAGGGCTGCGGCGGGCCCTCATGGGCCCGCTGCTGTCCATGGACGATGATGCCGTGGACTTTCTGGAACTGGCGCCGGAAAACTGGATCGGCGTCGGAGGACGCTATGCGGATGGGCTCGACGCCCTGGGCGAGCGTTTTCCCTTCGTGATGCACGGTCTGTCGCTGGACATCGGTGGTCCGGATCCGCTCGACATGGAACTTCTCAACGGCGTAGAAGCGCTGATGCGTCGCTATGACATCAGTCTGTACAGCGAGCACCTGACGTACTGCGCCGCCGACGGACATCTCTACGACCTGCTACCCATTCCCTTTACCGGGGAGGCGGTGAACTACGTGAGCGAACGTATCCGGCGCGTGCAGGAGCGCTTGGGGGTGCCCCTGGTGCTCGAGAACGCTTCCTACTACGCGCAGGCGCACCGGGAACTCAGCGAAGCCGAGTTTATTACCGCTGTGGTTGAGGAGAGCGGCTGTGAGTTACTCCTGGACGTCAACAACGTGTACGTAAATAGTATCAACCACGGCTACGACCCCATTCAGTTTATGGAAGCGCTGCCGCTTGATCGAGTGCGCTACATGCATATCGCCGGGCATTTCGACGAGGCCGACGACCTGAAAGTCGATACCCATGGTGCCGATGTGATCGATCCCGTCTGGGATCTCCTCGATGCCGCCTACGCGATGACCGGCGCCAGGCCTACGCTGCTGGAACGCGATTTCAATTTTCCCGAACTCTCGACCCTGCTGGCGGAGATCGAGCAGATTCGCAGCGCCCAGCGCCTGTCGGGGACGGCGACCCGGGACGCAGAGCCCGTCCATGGATTGCTTTACGAGCACGAGCCGGCCGGCCGCGGTTCACCGATAGGCATGCTATGACTCAGACCCTGGCCCAGGCCCAACGCGAAATGGCGCGCTTTCTCCGTGATCCGCAGGGTCGCGCTGCGCCCCCGGGCATTGAAGCGCGGCGCCTGCAGGTGTACCGCGATCTCGTTTACCGCAATATCGAAGGCTTCATCAGCTCCGTCTTTCCCGTGTTGCGCAGCCTCTATAGTGACCGGGCCTGGGAGGATCTTGTGCGGGATTTCATTCAGCATCATCGCTGCAACACACCGCTCTTTCTCAAGATCAGCGAAGAATTCCTGGGATACATGGCAAAGCGCGAGGTGCCGCCCGAACGCCCCTTTGAAGCGGAACTCGCGCACTACGAATGGCTGGAGCTGGCGGTCGATGTAAGCCCTGGCAAGCCGGCCCGCGAGCAGCCTGACGCGCAGCCGCACAGGCACCGGGCCCGGCTGGCGCCGACGGCTCGGCTGGTAGCCTATGCATTCCCCGTTCATCGCATAGGAGCTTCATTCCAGCCGCGAGATTCTGGCGCGACCACGCATCTACTGGTATACCGTGGGTTAAACGACAGCGTTCAGTTCATGGAATTGAACACGGCCACCGCGCGTCTCCTAAGGGAGACCAACGCGTCCCCAAAGGACGTGGCGACGGTGATCGGATCGCTGGCGCAGGAATGGGCGATGCAAGAACCACAACTACTCAGCTTCGCCTGGCAGCAACTAAGGGAATTCAACGTTTTGGGCGCGTTGTGTTTCGTGGAGGGATAGCGGATTCAGCGGCCCGGTAAGGGACCGACGATGAGGCCCGGCAATCCGCGCGGAGACAGGCATGTGGAATAACACGCGTCGCGCCTGGACGCGGCGCCGACGGGCGGGAGCGCTATCGGCCCCCGTTCTCTTTGTGCTCGTGGGATTGAGCACGATCGTACCCTGCGCGTCAGCGGCGGTTGAGGATCCCCTGGAGCCCATAAACCGACCGATTTTTGCCGTGAACAACGCTTTCGATCGCTTTGCCCTGCGGCCCGTCGCCAAGGGCTACGATTTCGTCATGCCCGACCCGGCGCAACGCAGCGTCAGTAATTTCTTCGCCAATCTCTACGACGTCACAAGTGCCCTGAACGCCGTATTGCAATGGCGTTGGGACGGCGCGCTGCGAAACAGCGGACGAGTCCTGGTGAACAGCACGATCGGCGTGGTGGGCTTGTTCGACGTCGCTTCGTCCATGGGAATGAGTGTCTATCGCACGGATTTCGGTCAGACGCTATCGATCTGGGGGGTTCCGGAGGGTCCCTACATGATGCTCCCCCTCTTCGGTCCGCGCACCATGCGCAGCGGAGCCGGGACCCTGGTCGACACCTTCACTCTTTCCGTGCCGCCGCAGCTCAGTAACCGCAGTCTGCGCAATACCCTCTGGGCAACGGAGCTCGTGCATGGGCGCGCGCGCCTACTGGGAACGGACGAGCTGATCACCGGCGACCGCTACATATTTGTCCGCGATGCCTATCTGCAGCAGCGCTCCATCCTGGTGAATGACGGCAAAGTGGTCGACGAGTTTTCGGACTTCGAAGAGCCCTGGGAAGACGAGTTCTGAGTCGCGAGGTGTCTTTCAAGCGCATGGCTATCGACCTTGGTCGGTGGTTTTTCCCCGCCTGACCAGGCTCATCGGGACAAATCTGTGAAATCCTCCTCAAAGCCTGCGTCGTAAGTTGCTCCGCCGCCACGCGCGGGCGTAGGGTCGTCCGACCAAATTCATAAAAGCAGTCTGAAATGGCCTATAGCGGTAAGGTTCTGGTCATTGACGAAGACCCGGATCGAGGCGCCTCGCTCGCCGACCTCGCTGCCTCCGCCGGCTTCACGCCCAGTGTGGCTCCCGCCATCAGTCCCGATACGAGCCTCGACGAGGGCAGCGACTGGGACGTAGTCCTATGTGACGTCCATGCAACACCCGAAGCCTGGGCAAATGACGATGTAAGCCTGCTCGAACTCAACGTGCAGGTTCCTGTCATGATGTTTTCCAACGAATCCCGTTCGACGAGCATGATGCGGGCGTTGCGCCTCGGGGCTAACGATTTTTTTGCGACGCCCGTGGAAGATAGCGAGGCCCTGGTGGCGTCGATCGAACGCTGTGTCCGCCTCCGCTCCATGAGCCGGGAGCTACAGCGCTCTCGCGATGCCCTGGAAGCCACAAATCGCGAACTGCGCGATACGGTGCGCGTGCTGCAGAAGGATCAGCAGGCGGGGCGCCAGGTACAAATGCGCATGCTGCCGTCCTCGCCCATGGTGGTCGGCGACTACATGTGCAGCCACACCATCATTCCGTCCCTGTATCTGAGCGGTGATTTTACCGACTACTTTACGGTCGACGAAAACTACGTGGTGTTTCTGATGGCCGACGTGTCGGGACACGGAAGCTCCTCAGCCTTTGCAACGGTCCTGCTCAAGAACCTGTTTGCGCGCAAGCGCTCCAACTACCTGCGACGCAACGACGACAGCATCCTCGATCCCCTGCAGATGCTCCGCCTCGCCAACCGCGAACTCCTTGAGCTGGACGTGGGCAAGTATGCGACCATGGTTGTTGGGGTCATCGACCGCGAGGCAAACACGCTGCGCTACAGCGTGGCCGGGCATTTGCCGCTGCCGATACTGGTTTCTGACGCCGGAGCACGCTACCTTGACGGCAAGGGCAACGCGGTGGGTATGCTCGAGGATGCCGAGTACTCGGAATCGACGATCGACCTGCCCTCCGCATTTATGCTGGCGCTATTCTCCGACGGGATTCTTGAGACGCTGCCTCCCAAGAACCTCGTAGAGAAGGAGGCTTTTTTTCTCGATGTATTCTCGCGCACTGCAGACACGCCAGACGAACTGGTGTCACGGCTCGGCCTCGACGGCGCCGCTTCGGCACCCGACGACATCGCGGCGCTTTTCGTAAGCAAGCGACACGGTGATGGCTGACGGCAGGGTACTCGCTGCGAAAGAAAACGGAGCCTACGTGCTGAGGCTCGTCGGCGACGTACGCCTCACACTCTGCGCATCGATCGACGATTTTGTTGACCAGATGCTCGAAGATCCCGATTTTTCAAGCGTTTGGGTAGACCTCTGCGATGCCGAAGGGATCGACAGCACCACCCTCGGCCAACTCGCAAAACTCGCACTGGCTGTGAGCAAGCGTTACAACTTCCGACCCGCGATCTACTGCTGTGATTCAGGCATCAACCGGCTGCTGCGTAGCATGGGCCTGGATCGCCTCTTTGCTCTGCATGAGAAGACCTGCTGCGCGACGGGCTGCGCCCAGATGATCCCCATGGTTCCCGGCAGCGAAGACGAGGTTCGCGAGAAAGTCCTGGAGGCCCATCGGGTGCTCATGGACGTCTCGGAGGAAAACCGTGCGCGCTTCGCCGATCTGGTGGCGACGCTGGAACGCAACTGAGGAGCGAAGGCGCCGAGGGAACTGAGGTAGCCTAGGTAGCCGAGGTAAAAAGGAAGCTTCCGCCCCGCCTCCCATCGTTACCAACCCAAGCTTCGGGCGGCCTTCAGCGCTGCGCGGCGGCCTCGTGCTTGGTACGCATGAATTCGGCATGGGGGAGGTAAATCAGCTCCGCGACTCGCCGGATAATGTGCTCCTCATACTTGTCCAGGGCGTTGTCCGCGTAGGCTACCTGCCACATCGCCGCGATCAGGGCGCGCTTGTCGTCCGGTCCATAGTGATCGTTGACCAGTCGTGTGAATTCGTAGAGCGATGTTGCCTCTTCGACCGCCGTGCCCGCCCGCTTCAGGATCTCGTCGACCTCGTCGCTCGAGAGCTGCAGTGTGCTCGCCAGCAGCCGGCCCATGGCCTGCTCTTCTTCCGGGAGTTGATCGTGATCGGCGCGGGCGACTTCCACCAGGAGCGCGGCGGCGGCCAGCTTGATGTCATGGGGTTCCCGATGCGGCTTGGCGGCTTCGTCCAACAGCATTTTTTTCAGTCGGGCCAGCACGGCGTTACCCGCAGCTCAGGTCTGAGCCTGGAGCAGGGCTTCCAGGCGTCGCTGGTCGGCGATGAAGTTGCGAATACCTTCCGCGAGCTTCTCCGTTGCCATGGCGTCTTCGTTGATCGCAAGGCGAAAGGTGGCCTCATCCAGGGTGCTGCGCGGATCCTCGCTGGATGAATTCTCCGCTGCGAGCAATCGCGGCAATTCGCCGGAGTCCTGGGCAAGTTCTTCGAGAAGCGCGGGGCTGATGGTCAGCCGGTCACAGCCGGCGAGGGCCTCGATCTGGCCCGCGTTGCGGAAGCTTGCGCCCATGACCACCGTTTTGTAGCCGTGATGTTTGTAGTAGCGATAGATCCGGCGCACGGACTGGACCCCCGGATCGTCTTCGCCTCGCTCGACGACCAGATCGGTGTTGGCCTTGTACCAATCCAGGATTCGGCCGACGAACGGCGAGATGAGAAAGACGCCGGCATCGGCGCAGGCCTGGGCCTGCGCGAAACCAAAAAGAAGGGTGAGATTGCAGTTGATGTTCTCCTTCTCCAGTTTCTCTGCCGCGCGAATGCCCTCCCAGGTGGAGGCTACTTTGATGAGTATGCGCTCGCGGCCGATACCTGCCGCCTCGTAGAGCCCGATGAGGCGGCGTGCGCGTTCGATCGAGGCGGTGGAGTCGAAGGAAAGGCGTGCGTCGACCTCCGTGGACACGCGTCCCGGAACAATAGAGAGAATCTCTCGGCCCACGGATACGGCGAAATGATCGCAGCAGGCGGCGAGGCGCGTGGCGTTGTCGCCGCCCTCGGCCTCGGCATGTTCGCGCGCGGCGGAAAGCAGCGGCGCGTAGGCGGGCAGCGCGGCGGCCTTTAGCAGGAGCGAGGGGTTGGTGGTCGCGTCCATGGGAGTAAAGCGGCGTATCGCTTCAATGTCGCCCGTGTCGGCGACAACGTCGGTCATGGCCTTGAGTTGCGTGAGTTTGTCACTCATGGGGTTTCTCGCTGCGTTGGTGAAAGCGCGCTTCTACTGTGGGTGGGCTCGAATAGTTCATACGCGTCAGGCGGCGCGGCGGGTGACTTCCAGCGTCGCGGAGCGCAACAGATCAACGCCCGCTCCATCCCGATGGGCGCCCTCGCTAAGCACGCGGCGGAAGCGTCGCGCCCCGGGAACCTGCTGGTAAAGGCCGAGGAGGTGGCGCGTGATCTGGTTGAGCCGCGCTCCGGATTCTAGCTGCTTTTTCACATAGGGCACGATACGTTCAATAAAGTCCTCGCGGCTCGCACAGGGGTCTTCCTCGTCGAAGACCTGGGAATCGATGGAGGCCAGGATCCAGGGGTTGTGATAAGCGGATCGGCCCAGCATGACGCCGTCGACCTCCGCCAGGTGGAGCCTGCAATCGTCCAGCGTCTCGATACCGCCGTTTATTACGACCGTCAGCTCGGGATAGTCGGCTTTCAAGGCATACACCCAGGCATAGTTGAGCGGAGGCACTTCGCGGTTTTCCTTGGGTGAAAGTCCCTTCAGCCATGCCTTGCGTGCGTGGACGATAAAGACGCGGCAGCCTCCTTCGGCAACGGTGCCCACGAAATCGCGAAACTCGGCGTAGCTCTCCATATGATCGATGCCTATGCGGTGCTTCACCGTGACCGGGAGGTCACAGGCTGAACGCATGGCGACCACGCAGTCGCGCACCCGCTCGGGCTCGGCCATAAGGCATGCTCCAAAGGCGCCATTCTGCACACGGTCTGAGGGGCAGCCGCAGTTCAGATTCACTTCGTCATAGCCCCATTCGGCCGCCCAGGCCGCGCAGCGGGCGAGGTCCGCGGGTTCCGAGCCGCCGAGCTGCAGGGCTACCGGCGTTTCCTCGGCATTGAAGCGCAGAAACCGGGGTCGGTCGCCGTGGATCAGGGCGCCGGTGGTGACCATCTCCGTGTACAGCCGTGCGCGTCGCGAGAGTTGGCGCCAGAGGTAGCGGCAGTGGCGGTCCGACCAGTCCATCATGGGAGCGGTGCAGAATCGCCAGCGATTATCCGCAAGCGCTGTCGGCGATGGGCGGTGGGTTTCATGTCGCGTGTTCAAGTTTCCGTGGTTTGCTGTGCTGGGATGGCTGCGGATTGTAGCGTCACCCATCGCTCAGCGCTTCTCAAAGAGGAAACCTTTGGCCCTTCAAGGCCTGCTCCGAATCGGGCTCAGCAGGAATGACGGGATACACCGTTGCTTGCTGCGCGAAGGACGCCCAAACTGCAGGGCGATGCCTGATTCAAAACACGATGACTTTTTCCGGCGTGCGTGCTCCGCGCTCCTTCAGCACACCGCCGCCGTTCCACGCGTCCGTTGGTGGCTGCCGCGCATCGCCGCCAGGGTTACCGCCCTGGCCTGCACCGCAATGCTTTCGCCCCCGCTTAAGGCGGCGGAGATGCCCGTGAGCTTCGACGACGTCCTGGTACTTGACGCCCGGGCACCGAACGAGGTTATCCGTTACGGCAGCGAGGAGTCACACACCGCCGCGCTCTGGCTGCCGCCGGGGCAGGGCGTTCACCCGGTCGTGATCCTGATTCACGGAGGCTGCTGGCTCGCGGAATTCGATATGGGCCACCTTCGCCCGCTTGCCAGCCGTCTGGCACGGGATGGGTATGCGGTGTACACGCCGGAGTACCGGCGCGTCGGTGAGGAAGGGGGCGGCTGGCCGGGGACGGCGGCGGACCTGATTCTTGCCATCGACGCCCTGGCGGCCCTGCGGCACCCGCGTCTTGCGCTGGATCGCACCGTGGTAGCCGGACACTCGGCCGGTGGACACCTGGCCCTGTGGCTCGCGGCGCGCGATGCGGCCCTGTGGCGACCACCGCTGAGGCTCGTTGCCGCGCTTGGTTTGGCGGCGATCACGGATCTGAATGCCTATGCCCGGGGCACGAACAGCTGCGAGGTTGCCACACCGCTGTTCATGGGCGGGACACCCGAGGAGCGGCCGCGCCAGTATGCCGCCGCGTCGCCGCATGTTCTCAGCTACGCCATCCCCCTGGGTCTCATGGTGGGCGGGCAGGATCCGATTGTGCCCGCCTCGCAGGCCGAGGCCCTGGCGGCGGCGCGGACTTATCACCTGGATGGCGCGGGGCATTTCGACTGGGTGCATCCCGATACGGAGGCTTTCGGCGCCATGCGCGATGCGATCTTTGACCTGCTGCAGTCGGCACTTCAGGGCGAGACCGAATGAAGCGCCACGGTCCGCCGACCCACCGTGCTTGTGATCGCCTGGCACCGCCGCGCTTACTCCTCGGCCTGTCGCCGGACAAAGTGCCGCTCGATGGCCGTCCTCCAGGAGCCCTGCCCCAAGTGGTTGGAACCGCGTCACAACCGGTGAGGCTGCAGGCGGCGCGTTGGGCGTGATCCGAGCGATGTCTGAAAGTCGACCCCGCTGCTTTGCACACGCCTGCGGCTGGGCCACGCTTGCTCTGGCAGTCTCGGTTGCGGCGGCCCCTGTGCCCGACGAAGGCCCCACTTCTCCTCCGGCGTTTCGAGCTGCCCTCAAGTCACGCGTTTTGCCCTCCGACACGCTGATCGAGCGTCTTGCCTTCGGGTCATGCTTCAAGACACAGCGCAACGACGATCGAGCGCTTACGGCACTGGCCGCCTGGCAGCCGCAGGTCTTCGTCTTTGCCGGCGATACACTCTATCCGGATTCCGATGACACCGAAGCCTCGCTTCCGCGTCTGCGCCAGGCCTACGCGGCTTTGGCATCCAATGCGCCGTTCGCGAAACTGCGCCGGAGTGTCGAGGTGCTGCCGGTCTGGGACGATCACGATTACGGGCGCAACGATGGCGGTGCGGACTTCCCGTTCCGCAGCGAGTCGGAACGGCTGTTCCTCGACTACTGGGGTATCGCCGGGCCGGATCCCCGAAGCAGGCGAGCGGGAATCTACTTCAGTCGCACCATTGGTCCGCCCCGGGCGCGCCTGCAGCTGATCGTGCTCGACACCCGCTACTTCCGCTCGCCCCTGCGCCGCACGGACAAGCGTGGCGCCCCCGGTCGGGAACGCTACGTCCCCGACGCCGACCACGGCAAAACCATGCTCGGGGATGCCCAGTGGTCGTGGTTTGAGAAGCAGCTCCAGCAAGAGGCCGACCTCAGACTCATCGTTTCTTCCATCCAGGTAATTGCGGATGGTCATGGCTGGGAGGGCTGGAGGCAGCTACCGCTCGAACGGGAGCGTCTGTTTCAAGCGCTACGAGCCGCCGACAGAACGCCCTTGCTCCTGTTGTCCGGGGATCGGCACGTGGCCGGCTTCTACCGGCTGGACATTGGCCGAGACAGACCGCTGCTGGAATTCACCTCCTCGGCGCTGAACAATCCGATCACGATGGCCCACCGCAATAACACGTTGGCCGAAGCCGGTCCTTATCGCCTCGGGGAGATGTACGGGGAGAGTAATTTCGGCGGCCTGCTGATCGACTGGGAGAACGGCAGTGTGAGTCTGGAGCTTTTGAGTGCCGATGGTGAACTGGTGCGCCGGGAGGCATTTGTGTTTCACGACCGCGGGTGAACGAGCTGCCATGCATTACATCTTCGAGTTAGAGATCAGCGATCCCCACTACAGCGCTGAGCAATACGCTGATGCCTGGGTACGCGTGAGCCGACTCATCCAGGCGGCTCCCGGCGCGATGGGCACGCGGCTGCATCGGAAGATTGGCGATCCCCGGCGCCTCCTCGCCATTGCGACCTGGGAATCCAAAGCCGCGCGAGATGCCATGGAGGCCGATCCACCGGCGGAAATCGCGGCTATCCTGGAAACGCAGTTTCCCCACATCAGTGTGCGGCTTATTGGCGAATTCGAAGCGCCGGAGTGGGAAGTGCTACCGCCGCTGTGAACCACGCGTCGAGAACAGTTCGCCAGGGCGTTTGGGTCGGTCTTTTGTTCAGCTTAGCCGGCATCGCAAACCCCGCTTTGCTGGTCGGTGAGGTCTCCGCCAAAGAGCAGATCGGCGAGGCTCACACCGGTGCGGCTGTCCAGGACATCGAATTCATCAGTGGCGATGCGACCCTCTCGGGCTCCCTGGTCCTTCCCGCCGAAGGGAGCGCGCCCAGGGCCGTCGTAGTGTTCGTGCACGGATCCGGTCCCCAGGAGCGCAGCCTGCCCCTCGCGAAATACTTTGCGCGTTCCGGGATTGGCGCGTTTGTCTACGACAAGCGGGGCGTGGGTAAGTCCGGGGGACGCTACGAGGCAGCGCAGGCGGTGAGCGGACACAACATTGATCGTCTTGCCGAAGACGCGGCGGCGGCCCTTGCCGCCTTGCGCGAGCGTTCTGCACTGGACGGAGCGGCCCTGGGACTGGCGGGGATCAGCCAGGCGGGATGGATTGCCCCTCTCGCGGCACACAAGAGCGGTCTCGCGGAGTTTCTGCTGCTGTGGAGCGGACCGGTGTGCAAGGTCAGCGAAGAGGACATCTTCAGCAAGTATACGAACGACCGCGATACACGGGGCGTTCCGAGCTACGCCGAGGCGCTGGCGGCGCGCAAGTCGCCCTATCGATGGCCGGACTTTCTTGGGATTGACTCGGATCCATCCACGAGCCTGCGACGACTCTCGACACCGGGGCTCTGGATCTTTGGCGGTCAAGACGGAAGCATACCCGTCGATCTCTCCATGGAGAGGCTGGATGTGCTGCGCGGCGAAGGTCTGCCCTACGAGTACGTACTGTTTTCTGAATCCGGGCACAACAACATTCCCGAGACATTTGCCACGGCGGTGGGCTGGTTGGAGCGCCTTCTAGAATCCTCGGAAGAACCGAACTGATACTCCCGTGCCGGTTGTGGAGACTCCGTTGCCGGCAGCGGGCTGGCCGATACCGGATTCGCTGCGGCGCCGATCAGCTCTTATAATCGCCGCCCTTGTTTTCAGGGACTGAATCCCATGACCGTTCGCACCCGCGTCGCACCTTCTCCCACCGGCGATCCTCACGTGGGCACGGCCTATGTGGCTCTGTTCAATTATTGTTTCGCGCGAGCGCATGGGGGGCAGTTTGTGCTTCGTATTGAGGATACGGATCAGGCCCGTTCGACGGCGGCATCGGAGCAGGCAATCCTCGACTCGCTGCGCTGGACCGGTCTCAGCTGGGACGAAGGTCCGGACGTGGGGGGCGATTTCGGCCCCTATCGGCAGAGCGAGCGCATGGCGCTGTATGGCGAGTATGCGCAGCAGCTCGTAGACGCGGGCAAGGCGTTCGTCTGCTACCGCCGTCCGGAAGAGCTGGAGGAACTTCGCGAAGCCCGGCGTGCCGCCGGTTCGAGCACGGCGCTCAAGCCTTCGGACCTGATGCTTCCGGAGGCCGAGGTCGCGGCGCGGTCAGCGGCCGGTGAACCGTTCGTGATCCGCATGGTCGTGCCGGAGGAACCAGGTAGCTGCCGGATTCAGGATCTGCTGCGCGGCGAGATTGAACTGGACTGGTCCATGGTGGACGCGCAGATCCTGCTCAAGTCCGACGGCATGCCGACCTATCACCTGGCCAACGTGGTGGACGACCACCTCATGGGCATCACCCACGTAATCCGCGGGGAAGAGTGGATCAACTCCGCGCCCAAGCACCAGCTGCTGTACGAGTACTTCGAGTGGGAGATGCCGACGCTCTGCCACCTGCCACTCCTGCGCAATCCGGATAAGTCAAAGCTCAGCAAGCGCAAGAATCCCACCAGTATTCTCTACTACCAGCGCATGGGCTTTCTCCCCGAGGCGTTGCTGAACTACCTGGGACGCATGGGCTGGTCGATGCCCGACGAACGCGAGAAGTTTTCCCTCGACGAGATGCAGGCGGCCTTCGATATCAAGCGTGTATCCCTCGGCGGACCGATCTTCGATGTCGAGAAGCTGCGCTGGCTGAACGGTCTTTGGATTCGGGAGGAACTGTCTCAGGAGCAACTTGCGCAGCGTCTCGTGGACTGGGCCTTTAACGCAGAGCGCCTTGCCGAAGTGCTTCCGCATCTGCAGCCGCGGATCGAAACCCTGAGCGACTTTGCGCCGCAGGCCGTTTTCCTGGTTTCCGGAAGCGTTTCCATCGAGGAAGAGAGTTTCGCGTCGTTGAATGTCCCAACCGACAACCTGCTTCGCCAGCTGCAGTTTGCCCTCTGGTCCCTGGAGGCGCTCCAGGAGTGGGATCGCGACTCGGTCTGGAGCACGCTCAAGAGCCTTGCCGACGCCTTGGAGATGAAGGTCCGGGATTTTCTCGCGCCCTTGTTCATTGCTATGTCCGGGAGCCGCGCGTCGATTTCTGTGGTGGACGCGATGGCGCTTCTCGGTCCCGATATGAGTCGAGCCCGTGTTCGCCACGCCATCGAGGTGCTTGGCGGTGTTTCCAAGAAAGCGGCGAAGCGTCTCGAGAAGGAGTACCGCTCGCTTGCGGCCTAGCTTTGTGCCGACGGGCGCTTGGCCTTGCCGTCCTCCCAGCGCTTGAGGGCCACATTGCAAGGACTGCGTCGGTCGAGGAAACGGCCAAACAACGGCTTGGCGATCACCGTAAGGCCCCCGGTGGCCACGGCGGCGCTGCCGGCGAGAGCAGAGCTCGTCACATCCAGTCCTATCTTAGGCTGCGCGAGCGTGCCGGTGATCTGCACGTAGGGATTGACGATACTCGCGGCGCTGATTCCCAGTCCCTTGCGCGCCTGGTTGTCAAAGCGCACGGCCAGACGCTCGTCACCTAGGTTCATGTTGCCCCGGGCGGAGAGGTCCACGCGCTGCGTGCGAATAACGAAGCCCGGATCAAGATGGACGATGCCGTTGTTTGCCCACAGGGCCAGCACACTGCACTCGGCCTGCGGCGCGCCTTTTTCCTGTCCTCGGACGCCGGGCAACAGTACGTCCGCAATCTGCTGCACGAACGAGTCCGTGGCGAGACCAATGCCGAGGCGCGGCAGCGTACCGCTTCCCCCGGTAGCCAGGAACTCACCGTTGAGGGAGGCCGCCAGTTCTCGCGTCGTTCGACCTTCGGCTGACAGCTGTGCATCGATATCGAAGCGCGGCAGTCCCTGGGCATCCTGCGACGTTGTAAGAACGCCGGCGGGCAGCTGATCGATATCCGCGTTGATGGTGAAAAGCGCGCCGTTATCACCACGCCTTGCCGTGAGGTCGAGAGCGATCTCCCCGCGGCTGCCGCGCATTTCCTCAACGTGTAGACGTAGCTCCCGTGTATCGCTGCGCAGCTGGAGCTCTGAGCTGTCCACGAGCGAGAGCAGCGGGAAGCCAGGGTCACTGACGCCCAGTGGCCCCGTGCTTACTTCCACATCGAGCTCAGCGCGTTCCATCAGCTCCACTGGGATCGGAAGATCGGGGATCAGACGTCTTTCGTCACTCGAAGAAGCGCCGTTCGGCATCTCCGATGCGTCCCGCGGTGTGGACGGCAGCCAGTCATCGAGGCGAGCTTCGGGTATATCGAGGCGGGCAAAAATAAACGGAGCATCGCCGCGGCCGAAGCGAGCGGATCCCCGCACCTGGCTTCCACCCAGATTCAAAAGGGGCAGCTCAATGTCAACGACGTCGCTGGCCATGCGCATACTCGTGCGCAGCTCATAGGGCAGCGGGCCCGGCGGCAATGCCTCCACCGAGCCAAAGGCATGCAGGTCCACTCCCTTACCCTCGAGATCCAGCGTGGAGATTCCGCGTTCCCGCCTAAGTCTTGCGCTCAGGAGTGCGGTGTTGGCTGAACTCACCGAGGCATTCACCGCACCGCTGCGTCCCCGACTTTGCGCTGAGATTGAGAGCGGCGTCGTGGGTGGCGTGTACGCCATTATCGGTGGCAAAAACTCTTCCGGGCTCTCGACATTTAGCGTTGCCGAAACGCGGAGCTGTTCGTCATGAAGTAACTCGGGACCGATGAAAAACTCGGCGCTGCCGCTGACGGCCTGCCCCTGGAGGTCGCTGACCGTGAATCCGTAACCCTCCTTCGAGATGTCCGTGGATGCGGTGAAACTGAAGGGGCGTCCCCGATAGGCCTGCGGGGCGAAGCTGCCGAGCGCTCTCTTGAGTCCTTCAATTTTGCCGTCAAGGACCAGATCTGCGCTTAGCACGCCTTCGACCAGCGATATCGAACCCGCGGTGCTTTCGATGCGGCTGTCACCGATGAGCGCTGAAAGATCCGTGATCCGGACGGCGTTCGCAGAGCCCGCCAGCTGTGCCTCGAACTCGGCGGTCACGTCGCCCAGGTCACCCTCAAGTCCCAATGCTCTCGCCGTGGGCCGAATGCTCGGTGCGCGCAGCTTAACGAGCATGGCTATATCGTCGAATGCGGGATAGCCGTTGATGCCGCCCGATAGCCGGAGTTCGGTTTCGGCGGCGCGTCCGGTGAAGCCCTCGAAGGTCATGCGACCGGTGTTTGATACCAGGAGCTCGCCGCTCAGAGAAAACGGCCCAGTCGGCAGCTCAAGCTCCAGGCTGCGTCCAACCTGCGCGAGATCATCGCCCTGAATGTCTACAGTCATCCGAGAGTTTCGATAGCTCGGGAAACTGCCCAACTGTCCTTCCACCGCCACCAGGGTATTGCCGAGGTTCACCCTCGTGCTGACGTTCTCCTTGTCGTTTTCTCCCTCGGTGACCTGGACATGGAGGGCGTAGGGCGCCGCTACCTCGAACGGGCGACGGAACAGGCGTTGGTAGAAGGCGAATTCCGGTCCCGAGGCGCGCAGATCTACGCGGGCTTTTGTTGTGCCCGGGAGCAGGGGAAGGAGCAGCCGTCCCTCCACACGGTGATCGCCCACGGTGGCGAGGAGGTCCTCGACAACAAAGCGGCGACCCTCGCGGCGGACAACGGCATTCAAGTCGAGTTCGCTTTCCCCAATCTCACCCAGGCCCAAAGCCTCTGCAAGGCGGGGAAAGCTGGGAGCGTCGAGGGAAATATTCAGGTCCAGACCGTCGCCACCGCCGGGGTCATCGGCGATGCCGCTGACGTGTACTTCCGTGTCGCCCAGGTCGAGGACCGCATTGAGGCTCACGCCGGGATCCACATCGAGGATACTGAGATTCAGCTCGATGGGTTGCTCCGCGTCCAGTACAGGTGACAGTTCCGCGACGCGCGGTGGCACCGGCCCGGCTACGCGAGCCTTGAGGCTCAGGTCCTCCAGCTCCGCGACGTGGGCGAGGCGGTAGTCAGCGACGAGTTCGAGTCCATCGAGGCGGCCCTCCAGCTTGCCCCAGAGCTGCCGCCCTTGCGCGATCGATGCAATGCCACTGTGCGTGCCGGCAAGGGTCCAGGGTCGCGTCTGCAACGAGCCGGCACCGGAGAGCACCAACTCCTCGCTGCTTTCGGACGTCTGGCTTAGCCGCTCTATGGTGAAGCTGCGCCTGGCCTCGCTTCTGGCGTCGAAACTGTGTACCTCGACTCCCGTAAGCTGCAGGTCGCGTAGCAGAACAGGCGGTTCGAGTTCTTCGTCGTCCCTAGGTTCTTCCGTTATTTCTTCTTCAGGCTGCGCGGCCGCAAGCTGCGGAACGTTACTAAGGCCCCGAGCATCGCGCTCCAGTTGAACGCGAAGGCCGTCTATGCGAAGGCTGACGATACTCAGGGGGGGATTGAAGAGACTGGAAAACTCTACCTGAATTTCCGCCTCGCTGAGTTCTAGAAGCGAGTCCCTCGTTCCCCAGTCCGCATTTGCAATCTCGAGTCCCGAAACGGCCAGCACGCTGGTGCTACCGAGTTTTAGCCACGGCGCTTCGCGGAAGGTCACGTCTCTTCCCAGGGCTTCCTCCGCCTCGCGCTCAATGAGCGGCATGGCGAGTGACAGACTCGTACCCCTGATTAGCAAGCCAAGGCCCGAGGCGAGGCAAAGGAGCGCTAGCAGCGCAAGGGCGATGAGCCAGCGCACGGCGCTTCAGCCAGGTCGGCGAAGGAGCAGAGTGAGCGCGATGATGGTTACGACGGTTTCGAAGCCCAGGGCGCCCCAGGTGTAGACCGTCAGCTCCGCATCGCTGCGCAGCGCGCTTGCACCGCGCGTCAGGGCGACAAGGCCCATGGTAATCGCGACCAGCAGCACGGCAGCGCCCTGATCAAGCGGCCGGAACGCGGCGAGCGCCAGAAAAAGGCCCACGCCGACCTGAACCCCACCGTACATCGCACCCATCTCCGCGTAGCCATCCCCGGTCAGAATCTCCAGCCCGGCAACCCGGGCGGGCAGTCCCGGATCAACGGCACAGGCCGTGCCATAAGCGATGAAGATGAGGCCGACAATCAGCAGGAAACTTCGGGTCATGGATGCGTTTTCTCCGCTAGCAGATGCGTGGTTTAGGATCCGGTGCCGGGCAGGTCAGCGCGCTCCACCGGTACCGGTGAGTCGAGAGCCTGCGTACTGGCTTACAAAGTAAAAGACAGCGCCCGATACCACGATGAACGCTGTGATCATCGCCTCTATGGGTCGTTGCAATACTACGTAGAGCAGGGTCCATCCAGTAATCAGCAGAAAGAGCAGCGGTGGCAGAGGGTACATCGTGGTATCGGGCGCTGTCTTTTACTTTGTAAGCCAGTACGCAGGCTCTCGACTCACCGGTACCGGTGGAGCGCG
>JBCBTK010000018.1:0-116154 GCA_039818725.1 Pseudomonadota bacterium | reverse complement strand
GAAGAGTCGAAGGGGGGCCGGCATTAGCCGGCCCTTTTTTTTAGGCCGAAATGTATACTGGTTCGTGGCAAGGGCTGGCAAATCACCGCCGCTCTCGTTGGGCTGCTAGTGTAGCTCTGCGGGTTTCGTTAGAAAGACGGTGAGGCAGGTGGCCGTATCCTTCGAGCTGCTCGCGTAGCTCCAGCAGGGCCTGAGCATTGTTCGAGGCACGCGACGGACGCACGAAGGACACGGCCACCTACCTCCCCTGCTCCGTGCCACTCCTGGGCCACCTCCGGTCATCGCAGTGCCACAACTCGACGCTGGGTGGCAGACCGGCGCTGTTCTGCTTGAGCGTCCGTCGAGCGCGCTGTTAAGAACCGTAGTGCCGATGGAGCTACGCGAGCAGCTCAAGTAGATCGGTGCCGGTCTGCCGACGCCCGCTACGGAGTCCGCATGGGAGCTACGGCGGACAGATGAGGCGATGGAGGTCCGCGAGCGGCTCCAGTAGAGCGGGGGCGGGCTGCTAATGCCTGATTCAGGGTCCGAAAGGAAAAACGACTTCGAGCAAACCTAGTGAGGCTAATTCTCCGTGAAGTCCGGTCGTTGACGTTCCAGTCTCGCGACTTAAGATCGGACGCTCTCGCTACAGCGTGGAACGAGTATTGACTGAGTCTCCACAGCAACTCCTGGCCACTGCAGCAAAGCAGTTGAACGCCGGTGCCTACCAGGATTGCCTCAACACCTGTCGAAGACTGCTCGAAAAAGAGTCGTCCAACGCCGATGCGCTGTTTCTTGTGGCCCGGGCCGCACCGCTTGCGGGTGATCCTGGCCTAGCCGATCGTGCCTTTCGCTTTCTTTTGCCGCTGAAGCCCTTTCGCGAAGATCACTGGCTGGCCTACATCAGTTTCCTGCGTAAGTACCGCAAGCTCGAACCCGCCGAGCAATGCGCCCGGGAGCTCGTGACCCTTGTACCGGGTTCCAGTCAGGCCTGGCATCGCCTGGGCTTGTGCCATTTCGACCAGGAACACTACGAGGACGCGCTGGCTGCGGCGACGCAGGCTCATGAGCTGGCACCGGCGCGCTCCGAGGGTTGGGAGCTGGCGGCCGCCGCGTTGCAAAAGGCCGGCGATCTGTCGGCGGCGATCGAGCGCTGTCGCCAGGGTCTTGGGAAAGCGCAGCGCCGTGCCCGACTGCACTATGCGCTGGCGCAGCTGCTGCGCCAGGAGTGCGAGTTCAGCGACGCGGCGAAGGCCTACATCGCCGCCGAGAAGGAGGGCTTCAGCGCGCCGGACCTTTACCGGAATCTGGCGGAAGCGCTGCTCGACTCTGGGGAACTGGGCGACGCGATGGCCTGGGCGAGGCGTGGGGTCGAGCGACATAAAGATCATGCGGGACTGCATCGCACGCTCGCGCGCGTGCGTCACTCGTCCGACGCGCCCGGCGATCCGCTGGACAGCCTGCGTGCTGCCGCCGAGGCACGGCGCGGCGATCCCGCCCTGTGGCAGACGCTTGTAGAGTTGCTGAAGCGCCTGGATCGTGAGGACGAAGCGTCCCGGACGCTCCTGCAGGCTCGCGAGTTGGGATGTCCCGATACACCCGGCATTCTTGCCCTCGAGGCACTTGATACACACCGCCAGGGCCGTAGTCAGGAAGCGCTGGAGCAGTTCGACCAGCTACTCGATAAGACGCCAGACAACACGCTCGTCATCCACGCCTTTCTCGAACTGGCGCTGAAGGCACGGGACTGCGAGCGCGCCGGTCGTCTCTGCGAGAGAGCGCTACAGATCGACCCCTTCGACCAGGTGGCCCTGGCCTATCAGGGCACGGTCTGGCGTCTCCTCGGGGACGAGCGCGAGAGCTGGCTGCTGGACTACGACAGCATGGTCGTGCCCGTACCGGTCCAGGCTCCGCAGGGCCAGACCCGGGAATCCTTTTTCGGCGATATCCGCGAGATCCTTGAGGCCCTGCACGTCAATCAGGCGCGACCCATCGAACAAAGTGTTCGCGGCGGTACGCAGACCAATGGATTTCTGTTCCGCCTCAAGCATGAACTGCTTACCCGCCTCGAAGAACAGCTTCGCGCCTCCATAGCCTCGGCGGTACAGCGTTTTCCAGCGGACAACGAGCACCCCTTCTGGTCGCGGCGTCACCGCTCCCCCACCCGCGACGGACTCCGCTTCGCCGGTGCCTGGTCCGTGCGCCTGCGGGGGCAGGGGTTTCATACCAATCACATCCATCCCGAAGGCTGGGTGAGTTCGGCGTTCTACGTGCACCTTCCTCCAGAGGTACGCCGGGGCGACGATGAGTCGGGGTACATCCAGTTCGGGCAACCGATGAAGGAGCTGGGCCTGGATCTCTCACCGCAGCGCGTGGTGAAGCCCGAGATCGGTACCCTCGTTCTCTTTCCATCGTATATGTGGCACGGGACCGTGCCCTTTGAATCCGCCGAGCCGCGCATAACCGTGGCCTTCGATCTGCTCCCCGAGGCCTGAGTGCCTCTGCCGGCGGCGGGAATCCTTTATCTGCCGCGCCCAGGGCCGTGAATCATCCGTCCAGCCAGTCCCGATGGCTGGTGAGCAGTTCGCGAACCAAAGCCCGCTCGGCCTCGGAAAGCAGCGGATTCCAGATGTCGAAGATCATGATGACCCGGGTCTCGTCGGCATCATTCCAGGCTTCGTGTTCGATCGTGTCGTCGAAGGCCCAGGCCTCGCCCAGACTCCACTCGCGCGTCTCGTTGCCCACGCGAAAACCCGCGGGACCGGGGAGTACGAGCGGCAGGTGCACGAGCAGCCGAGTGTTGGTGGAGCCGGTGTGCGGGGGGATCTTCGTGTGCGGCGCAAGGGCCGAGAACAACGCCGTGGGCGCGAAACCCGGCTGATCGCAAAGAGGTAGCTCGTCGAGTAGTGCCGTCGTTTTCGGGCACTGAGCCATTGCCTCTGCCTGGCGCTCTCCATCTTTCCACAGCCAGAGCGAACTCCAGCGCTCGTTGTGATTCAGGGGCGCGAACTGGTTCTCCGGCGTTCCCGGTTCGTACTGTACGTAGGGCTTGAATCCGGGCAAACCGGCGTTCAGCAGGGTCGTCAGCTCATCGCGGATGATGCCGCCGGCGGCTTCCAGGGTTTCGAACCAGGGAAAGTGCTCGCGATCAAAAAACGGGATCGCTGGAAGCCGTGGATAGTGGAGCTGGACCGGTTCGGCGTTGTAGATGCGAGTCGTGCCTGCCAGCACATCGACGCTCTCCTGGAAGCGGCGAAGGTCAGTGTCGGCGTGGGTGCCGATGGAGGCAGCCATGACGTCGCGGAGGTGCGTAGCCAGCGCTTGTGCCTGCTCTCCAACGACTTCACGGGCTCGCGCAATCGGTGCCTTCAGGCCGGCAGGTGTGCCTGCCTCGGGCGGTGCGATGCGCAGAGCGTCGCGGTATACGTCGGCGGCGAGGCGTGCCTTGCCCATCTGTTCCAGCACCGCTCCCTTGGAGAGCAGGGCTAGGAAGGAGTAGGGGTCCGCCGCGAGTGCCGCGTTGAGGGCGCGCAAGGAGGCCATGAGATCTCCGGCGGCGCGCTGCACCATCGCGAGATTAAGCTGCAGATCATGGTTGCCCGGATCCGCGTTCACCGCGTCCCGGATTACCTCCAGTGCCCCCGGCCCGTCTCCTGAGCGCATCAGGCCCTGCGCTTTCGCGATGATATCCGCGGCCGTCCCCATGTTTGAGGTCACTCAGTATCGGACCCGATAGCTGCGCTCGATGTCCTCGGCACGCACGACGCTGCCCTCACTAACTTTAGGACGAAAGCGTATGTTGCGTAGGTAGTGATAGGCGCGGGTAATTCCCGACTGCGTTTCGCGTGTTTCCTCGGAGAGGATGGTGATGTCCTTGGCTTCGCCGTGACGGGATACGTCGAAGCGCATCGCGACCTCGGCGTTGTTGATCGTACCGAGGGGAATCACGCCGGGACTGAACACGGTCGCACGCGGCAGCTCCAGTGGTTCGACAAAGGTGTGCTCCAGCCATCGTCGGGCGTCGCCGTCGTCCTGGGCTACGGCCCAGGCTTCCTCGTAAACGTTGATTGCGCGGGCGTACTGGCGGTGCCACTGGAACCAGTCCGCGAGGTCAACCAGGGCTTCGGCTTTCTCGGCCGGCGTGCTCTGCGGATCGTTGTTGTAGATTTCCACGCGACGCTGCAGTGCCTGCTTGCCGTAACGGAAATTATGTTGCTCTAGGCGCCAAAAGCGCAGCTGCGCTTCCCCTGCGATATCGAAGTCGCCCATCTGGCGGGCCTCAATCTGAACGCCGGCACGCTGCTCCCCGGGATACACGGAAATCAGATAGGAGAGCTGAGCCCGGCCCTCAAGATAGGGCAACAGTTCGCGACTGTTTTCGCCCAGTGAATCTTCTATTTCCTCGATGGCATCGGTGTATAGATCGTGGAGGCCTACAAGGCGGGGAAAGCGCTCTCTGCCAAGATCGCCCAGGTACGCACCGCGCATCCAGTCCGCGTAGCGCAGCGTGGCCTCGCGGAGTTCCGGCGCGTCGTGCCCGCGGCGATAGCTGAGAATCCGGTACAGGTAGGTCTGCTGGGCGTCCGCCGATGTGTAGTCACCACGACGAATGTGCGCGCCGATGAGCTGCTCCAGCAACTCGACTTGCCCGGGTGAATTAAGGCCATCGTTCATGCGCACGACGTGGATGCCGCGGCGAAGCGCTTCTACAGCAGCGCCGTAGTTTTCGTTCGCCATGTGCGCGGCGGCGAGGCCGCGCAGCGGGACTGCAAGCTCCGCGGCGACGGGGCCCCGGGCGGATTCCGCTTCAGCAATAAGGCGTTCCATCTCCGCAACGCTACCCGGCGGGTCTTCCGGTTCTGCGACGAAGGGTTTCGCCATGACGCTCAGATCGTCGTCGCGCCGTATGGTCGCACCGTAGTAGGTGTTGGGGGGCATCTCCGGGGCAATGGATGAACAGCACTGGGCCTGCCCGGTGTCTACTACCGTTACCGCTGGAACAGCGTCCGCCGGCATGGCCATCGAAAGCCCAAGCGTGGCCGGAGCGACCACGCTGGTGAATCGATTACGTAGACCTAGAACAGTACCCGGCATCGGAGCGTACCTTCCAGGGAGCGGAGGCGCTGCACGGCGGTTTCCGAATGCTCAGCGTCGATGTCCATCACCACATATCCCACTGATTCATTGGTCTGCAGGTACTGGGCGGCGATGTTGACGCCGAGGTCGGAGAAACAGGTGTTGATCGCTGTGAGCATTCCTGGAACGTTACGGTGAATATGTAAAAGTCGATGACAGCCGTCGTGCGGCGGCAGCGCCACTTCCGGCATGTTAATCGAACTTGTGGTCGTACCGTTATCGGAATAACGCGACAGTTTTTCGGCAACTTCCTGGCCGATATTGGCCTGGGCTTCCATGGTGCTGCCGCCCACGTGGGGCGTGAGGAAGGCGTTGTCGAAGTCGCGCAGCGGCGACAGGAACTCATCGTCGTTGGAGCGGGGCTCCACGGGAAAGACATCTATCGCAGTTCCCCGCACGTGCCCGTCACGCAGCGACGCCGCCAGCGCGTCGATATCCACCACGGTGCCCCGGGAAGCATTGATGAGCACACTGCCCCCCGGCATCAGAGCGAGTTCGCGGGAGCCAATCATATTTGCCGTGGACGGGGTTTCCGGTACGTGCAGGCTCACGACGTCCGACTCGGCGAGCAAGCTGTCGAGGTTGGGCACCTGGCGCGCATTGCCGATCGGCAGCCTGTTGATGACATCGTGGAAGCTGACTTTCATGCCGAGGCTCTCGGCGATGACTCCGAGTTGCATGCCGATATTGCCGTAGCCGACGATGCCGAGGCGCTTTCCTCGAATCTCAAAGGAGTTAGCGGCGCTTTTCTGCCACTCGCCGCGGTGTGCTGCGGCGTTCTTCTCCGGTAAGCCGCGGAGCAGAAGAATGGCCTCGGCGATTACCAGCTCCGCCACGCTGCGCGTATTGGAAAAGGGAGCGTTGAAAACCGCGATGCCGCGCCGACTGGCGGCTTCGACGTCGACCTGGTTTGTGCCTATGCAGAAGCAGCCGATGGCGATCAGCTTGGGCGCGCTGGCAAGGATGTCTTCCGTGAGCTGCGTGCGCGAACGGATTCCGATGAAATGAGCGCTGGCGATGGACTCTTTGAGATGTTCTGGAGGCAGCGATTTGCTGTGCTGCTCGATATTGAAATAGCCCGCCTGGTTGAGCATCTCGATGGCTGAGGGGTGTACGCCCTCAAGAAGAAGAAAGCGGATTTTGCTTTTTTCCAGGGACTGCTGGGCCATCGAGGGAAACCGTCTCACAACAAATGCTGAACAGAACAAACACTGAACAGCTCGTACCGGGCAGATAGCGGTAGGCCCCTGCCGCGCGGGGCGCGCATGGTAGCATAGCGCCGCGTCTGGGCCGTTCTTGTCCAGCTCCTTTTTCCGCGGTCTCGCTTACTTCCCCCGCCCTGCCTCATGAACGACCTGACACAGCCTGATCCTGCTTCCACGTCCGCTGAGCTGCGCTTCAGCGACGAGCTCCTGCATGAACTCATAGCGATCGTTGGCGATCGCGGAGTACGCAGCGATGCGGATTCCTTGCGGACCTATGGCCGCGACTGGACCCGGGTTTACGAACCCCTTCCCGGCGCGGTGGTCTTCCCGAGTGACCATCACCAGGTACAGGAACTGGTTCGCTGGGCCCGTCGGCGCGGGGTCGCCATCGTGCCCTCGGGTGGTCGAACCGGGCTTTCGGCCGGCGCGGTGGCCGCGCGCGGCGAACTGGTGCTCGCCCTGGACCGGCTGAACGACATCCGGGACTTTGATGCGACGGACCGCACCGTGGTCTGTGGCGCCGGTGTCGTCACTGCCCAGCTCCAGGAGTTTGCCGCGGAGGAGGGCTTGTTCTATCCAGTGGATTTCGCGTCGAGCGGTTCGAGCCAGATCGGCGGAAACGTGGCGACGAATGCCGGCGGAATCAAGGTGATTCGCTACGGTATGACGCGCGAGTGGGTTGCGGGCTTGAAAGTCGTGACGGGTACGGGCGAGCTTCTCGATCTGAATCGCGGTCTGCTCAAGAACAACGCCGGCTACGACCTGCGCCACCTCATGATCGGCTCCGAGGGCACCCTGGGGGTCATCGTGGAGGTGCTCGTGCGGCTGCAGGCGGCCCCCGCCGAGCGCAGCGTCATGGTCGTGGGTTCCCCGGACATGGCGTCGATCATGCGCATCCTCGCGATTTTTCGTGATGAGGTCGCCCTCCAGGCCTTCGAGTTCTTCTCCGAAGAAGCGCTGTGCAAAGTCATCGAGCACCAGGGCCTGTCCCGGCCTTTTCCCGAGACCTGCGCGTACTACGCGCTTCTGGAGTTTGATACGCCCGATGGAGACGCCGAGGCGGCCGCGCTTTCCTGCTTTGAGCGCTGCGTTGAGGAAGGCTGCGCCGTGGATGGCGTCATGAGTCAAAGCCTCTCCCAGGCCGACGCGCTCTGGCGTCTACGGGAGGATATCTCCGAGACTATCTCGCGCTGGACACCGTACAAGAACGATATCTCGACAACCGTGTCGCGGGTGCCGGCTCTTCTCGAGGAAGTGGAGGCGGTGGTCAGTTCGAATTATCCGGACTTCGAGATCATCTGGTTCGGGCACATCGGCGACGGCAACGTGCATCTCAACATCCTGCGTCCCGATGGCATGCCCATGGATGAGTTCCAGAGGCGCTGCGGTGAAGTGAGTGAGGGCGTGTTCGACGCCGTGGAGCGCCAGGGAGGAAGTATCTCCGCCGAGCACGGCGTCGGTTTGCTAAAGAAGCCCTATCTTCGCTACAGCCGTTCCGAAGCCGAGATCGAACTCATGGCGCAGATTAAGCGCGTATTCGATCCCGACGGCATCATGAATCCGGGAAAGCTTCTGGACGCCTGAGTTCGCTAACTCCCTCACTCGTGCCCAGAAACAGGCGGTCCGCGGGGCGCGCGGCGAAGATGCCGTTGCACACCACGCCGACAATCCCATTGAGCGCGGCTTCCATGGTTCGCGGCTGCGCGATAGGGAAGTTGTGCACATCCAGGATGCAGTTGCCGTTGTCCGTGATGACGCCCTCGCGCAGGATGGGGTCGCCACCGAGCTTCACGATCTCACGTGCCACGTGACTCCGCGCCATGGGAATCACTTCCACGGGAAGAGGGAAAGCGCCGAGGACCGCAACACGCTTGCTCTCGTCCGCGATACACAGGAATTCCCTCGCCACCGCGGCCACGATCTTCTCGCGGGTCAGCGCTGCGCCGCCGCCCTTGATCAGCTCGAGATTCGCATTGCATTCATCGGCGCCGTCGACGTAGATCTCGATTCGATTCACCGAGTTCAGATCGTAAACGGGGATTTTGTGGCTGCGAAGCCGCTCGGCGCTGGCCTCGGAACTCGCCACCGCGCCGTCGAAGCGATGGGCAAGACTGGCGAGAGCGTCGATGAAACAGTTTGCTGTGGACCCGGTGCCGATGCCGAGCACCGTGTCGTTTTCTAGGCGATCTTCGATGGCCTCGAGGGCCGCCTCGGCGACGCGCTGCTTTAGGGTGTCCTGATCCATTGGCCTGTGCGCCTCGCGGGCTCTGATTGCAGGCGCAGTCTAGCCTGCGCCGTCGTCGCTGGGGAGCAGCAGCCGTCCGCGCCGAAGAAACGGTCACCCTTGAGGCTCGCGTCCTGCTCTTTACATCTACTTCGCATCTGCCTCCCGCTACCGGGATATGAACAGGGAGCTCGCAGCGATCTGCTGCAGCAGCGGGGACGCTGCATTACTATGCCGCCTTTTGCCGGACTGACGGGCCATGGCCGATTCCTACATCAAGCGCATTCTCGACGCCCGCGTTTACGACGTGGCCCGGGAGACGCCCGTGGACGAGGCGGTCCTCCTTTCCCAGCGCTTCGACAATCGTATCTGGCTGAAGCGGGAAGATCTTCAGCCCGTGTTCTCGTTCAAGGTGCGTGGGGCATACAACAAGATGCAGCGCATGGATGTCGAGCAGCGCCAGCGCGGTGTTATTGCGGCATCGGCCGGCAATCATGCTCAGGGGCTGGCCATGGCCGCGCAGCGCATGGGCGTACCGGCGACGATCGTGATGCCCCGCACCACCCCGAGCATCAAGGTGAACGCCGTGCGCAGCCGCGGTGCGCACGTCGTGCTGCACGGCGATAGCTTTGACGAGGCCGCGCTCCAGGCGCAGAAGCTCGTTGATGAGCGCGGCCTGACCTATGTCCACCCCTTCGACGATCCGGACGTGATTGCCGGCCAGGGCACCGTGGGCATGGAGATCGTGCGGCAGCACCAGGAACCTTTGGATGCCGTCTTCGTGCCGGTTGGCGGTGGAGGACTTCTCGCCGGTGTTGCCGCCTACGTCCGCTATGTGTGGCCGAACACCCGGATTATCGGCGTCGAGCCAGAAGATGCGGCGTGCCTGAAGCTGGCCCTGGAGAAGGGTCGCCGCGCCACGTTAAAGGAGGTCGGCCTATTTGCCGACGGCTGCGCCGTGGCCCAGGTTGGCAAGGAGACGTTCCGCGTGATCCGCGACACCGTGGATGAAGTCATCACAGCAAGCACCGACGAAATGTGCGCGGCGATCAAGGACATCTTCGAGGACACCCGGGGTATCGCCGAGCCCGCCGGCGCCCTGGCCCTGGCGGGCCTTAAAACCTACATCGAGCGCGAGGGCGTGCAAGGTCAGCAACTCCTGGCCGTGCTCTCCGGCGCGAACACGAACTTTGATCGTCTGCGCTACATCTCTGAGCGCACCGAAATCGGGGAACAGCGCGAAGCCGTAATCAGTGTCACGATTCCGGAGAAGCCCGGCGCGTTTCGACGCTTCTGCAGCGCCCTGGGTCGCCGCAATATCACCGAATTCAACTACCGCTTCAGCGGACCGCGCGACGCACGAGTATTCGTGGGGGTCACCGTCGAGCCCGGCGGCGACGACCTTATGCACCTGATCGCGCACCTGGAGAACAAGGGCTACCACTGCGAAGACCTGACCGACAACGAGATGGCCAAGCTCCATATCCGCTATATGGTGGGAGGTCGTGTTCCCGAGTCGCTCGGCGCTGAGCGGGTCTATCGGGTGGAGTTTCCCGAGCGCCCCGGTGCGCTGCTCAAATTCCTCTCCGGCCTGGGACAGCGATGGAACATATCGCTTTTTCACTACCGCAATCACGGCGCCGCCTTCGGTCGCATCCTGGTCGGCATGCAGGTCGAAAAAGGCGAAGAGAAAGCGGCGCGGGAGCAGTTGCAGAGTATCGGCTACCGCTTCTGGGATGAGACCGATAATGCAGCCTATCGGTTGTACCTCGGCAACGGGGATAGCTGAACTCCGCAGCTCTAAGATTCAAGCCTGCCCTTTTGGTTCGACTGGTCTCGGGGTTTGATCATTATTAGCGCTGAGCTCCGTGGACGCTCAGCCGCGCATCTGTGGCGAAATTATCGCGCTCCCATCGCGCTCCCATCGCGCTTCGATCACGCAACTACCGCGCCCCAATGCTGGTCGATGTCCGGACTGCAGGCCCAAATTCTGACCAAAAATGACCCGCTAGCATGTACTCACGCCCTGCGACAGAACTTTGCAGACGTCTTGCTCTGTCAACTATTCCATGACATATTTGCGGAATCTTGCCAAAATTCATCTCTAGTTTTAGAAGAATCCCCCGTGAAAAAGAGACCCGATATGCTGCTCGTCCTGGCCGCCAGCTTTGGCCTGGGCGTAATTTTGACCCTGATGCTGCCCGCGGCATCGGGCCCCACCATCGCCGCTCCGGCGTCTCCATTACAGGCCGGCGTTATCGGTCTGCGCTAGCAAATCTGCGCACGCAGGCTCGGTTCTGCCGCGCCTTGCTGATGTGCGGATACAGCACCAGGTTTAATTTGTAGGCACGACAACCGGTCGGCGTCGACCGAGGGTTTCCTGTTTCGTAATGTAGTCAGTGCTTCAGAATCGATAAACCGTTTCTTCCGTGACGATCCCGTCAACGGAAACATCCCAGTTCGATCGCAGAGCGTCCAGGCTGTCTTCCCGTTGGCATTCAAACGCCAGGCCCAGGCAATGGGCAGGCCTGGCCGACGGGTCTGCAAGATACCGGTCGTAGAACCCGCCGCCCATGCCAAGTCGGAAGCCCCGCGAGGTCCAGCCGACGAGCGGTAACAGCATAAGCTCCACGGCGTCGATCACCGGCGCCCCGGGCGGGGGCTCGCCGATGCCGTAGCGATTTGCGACAAGCGTCTCGTCCGCCCGCCACAGCCGAAATTCGAGCCGTTTATCGAGCACCACGGGAAGGTACAAGCATTTGTTCGCCTCCCGTGCCGCGCGCACGATGGGCTGGGTGGGGGCCTCTCCGTCAGTGGCGAGATACAGTGCCACTGAATCCGCGCCGTGCCAGGCATCGCAGGCCAACAGGTTTGCACAGATACGGGCTCCAGCCTTGGATGCAAAGTCTGTATCCACCTTGCGGCGTCGCTCGCGAAGCAGGCGCCGCCATCGGGCCCTAACCTGCGCGGGAGTTTCCTCAGTCACGGGGCATCGACCCTAGATTGGAGACACGCGACAGTGGTGGCAGGAAGCACACGGTAGACGGGTTCGGCGAAAGGGTGGTCGAGACAAACGGCGGTACAAGATGAGCTGGCATCAGCCTCGCCAGACGGACTGGCCAATCCGACGAACCCGGCGGAAGCGACGAAGCAGGAAAAGCCAGGGAACGCGTCCGGCCTGGGACACGCGGGGAACCCTTGAGACCCGGGAGAGTGACGTCGAGAAAGCAGCGCAGACACGAGAAACAAGAAATGATTCGGTACCCGGCACACCGCTGACAAAACTGCCCTTGAACCCGACGGTTCAAGGCGGTGGCTTCCATACCACTTCAGGCTTCCCGGTCATGGCCGGACTTGCACACCAGCGGCAATGGTCGCCCCCTAGTAAAGCATTATCGGCTCGAGGACTGTAACGTCTGGCGTATGCGCCAGGGACCGAAGCTCAGTATAGCCGAAAGGGTGCAGCGTCGCCGGTCAGGGACGCATTCAGCCGATTTCCAGCTGCCTCAGCTGGTGGAGAGCTTCATCGAGTTTCGCATTGAGTCCGGCGACACTGCGTGCCTCAGCGGCGCTCAGCTCGGCGGGCTCCGCTGAGCTAGCCGGCCCCGATTCATCGGCGGCCTCACCACCGCGTTCTTCGGCGGCGCCGGCGCCCACACCGCTGCGCGTCTGCAATAACTCATGGCTGATATTCAAGGCGGCCATGACCGCGATGCGTTCCAACCCGATCACCTTGCCGGTGGAGCGAATTGCACGCATTTGCTCGTCGAGGTGGCGCGCGGATAAAAGGAGCTCCGCCTGTTGCTCCGGCGGGCAGGCGACCTGGTACTCCTTATCCAGGATCGTGACCGAGAAGGTGCCGGCTTTGCTCAAGATGCGGCCTCCATGCTGCGCAGGCGCTGCAGGGTGGCCTCGACGCGGGCCCGGGCCAGATCGTTCTTCGCGATGAGGTCGCGACGTTCCTGCTGAAAGTTAAGGTTTTCTTCCTTCAATGCGCGGTTTTCGCGGTTCAGCTGCGCGCACAGGTCGATCAATTGATCGATCTTGTCTTCGAGAGCCTTGAGGTTCTCGGGAGTTTTACTTTCAGGCATGCGGGCACGACTTGCGTGGCGCTTCGGGGAGCAGTCAATATAGGGATCGGTTTTCGCAAGGTCAACGACGCTGACACCCCCGGCCTGATCCATTGTCCATCCTCGATCCACATCCCGGTGACGCCGCAGGTATATCCTTCGACGAAGTCGCCAACGCCCTCCTCGAGCAGGGGGAGCTCGTTTCTCCCGCCGAGCTCCACGGCTGCCTCTGCGGTTTGCTCGGCGGTGGCTTTCAGGGTGACGATACTGCTCTGCTGATGCGCCTGGAAAAAACTCTCGATACCAGCCTGCACGGAGCGCTCGCCGACGCCGTGAGCGAACTCAGGCGCACGGCCATCGCCAGCGTTACGGAAGGCGATTTCGATTTCATCCTCCTGCTGCCGGACGAAGACCTCGAGCTCACGCAGCGCATCGATGCGATGGCTTCCTGGTGTCGCGGATTTCTCAGCGGCTTTGCCGAGGCCAGGGCTACTGACGACGCGGCGGGGCAGGCCGTCGCGACGGATAGCGCCGAGGCCCTCAAGGACTTCGCCGCCATCGCCCAGGCCGCTGCTGACGACGACGAAGATGACTTCGCCGAGCGCGAGGGACACTACCTCGAACTGCTCGAATACCTGCGCGTGGCGGCAATGAACGTCCTCATGGATGCGCAGGCCGATGCCGCAAGCGCTTCATCGTGACCGGTTCCAAGCGGATCCAGGCACCGCCGACCAACCAGCGCGTGGCGCCGGTTGCGCGCACGGAGTACGCCCGTCGCCGCCGGGTGCTCATGGAGTCCCTCGAGCCAAACAGCATAGCGATCATTCCCGCCGCCTCCCTGGCGATCCGCAGTCGCGACACGGAGTATGCCTTTCGTCAGGACAGCGACTTTTACTACCTGACGGCCTTTCCCGAAGCCGATGCCGTGGCGGTGCTCCTGCCCGGTCGCGCGCACGGTGAATACGTACTCTTCTGTCAGGAAAAGGATCCTCTCGCCGAACTCTGGCACGGGGAGCGCATAGGCGCCGAGGCCGCCTGCGAGCGCTTCGGCGCCGACGATGCCTTCCCCCTCGCCGATATCGACGACATTCTTCCGGGGCTGATCGAGGGACGCGGTCGGGTCTACTATTCCATGGGCCGCAGCCGAGAGTTCGACGCGCGCATCATGGCCTGGGTCAACACGATCCGCGCCAAGGAGGCGAGTGGGTCTGTGCCACCGGGGGAGTTCACGGATCTCGATCATCTCCTGCATGAACAACGGCTCTACAAGTCCGCCGCCGAGCTACGCCAGCTTCGCCGCGCCGGCGGCATCAGCGTAGCTGCCCACCTGCGGGCCATGCGCCAGTGCCGTCCCGGGTTGTACGAATACCAGCTCGAGGGCGAACTGCTTCACGAGTTCAGCCGCCACGGAGCCCGCCATGCGGCGTACCCGAGCATCGTCGCCGGCGGTGCCAATGCCTGCACGATGCACTACACGCGCAACGATCAGCGCCTGCGTCGCGGAGAACTTGTGCTCATCGACGCCGGCTGCGAGTTTCGCGGCTACGCCTCGGATATCACACGAACCTTTCCCGTCTCCGGTCGCTTCACCCGACGTCAGCGGCAGATCTACGACATCGTCCTGGCCGCGCAGGAAGCGGCCTTCGCCGCCATTGCACCGGGTCGCAGCTGGAACGCACCCCACGATGCTTCGGTGGAAGAAATCACCCGCGGCCTTATCGATCTCGGGCTTCTGCGCGGCAATCTGCGCCGGCTTATCAAGCGCGGCGCCTACCGGCGCTTTTACATGCACCGGGTGGGCCACTGGCTGGGCCTCGATGTGCACGACGTGGGGGATTACCGACCCGGGGGCGAATGGCGTCAGCTGGAGGCCGGGATGGTCCTTACCGTCGAACCCGGTCTCTACATCCCGCGAGACGATCGAGATATCCCCGCAGCATGGCGCGGCATCGGTGTTCGCGTCGAAGACGATGTCGCCGTAAGCGGGACCGGGCATGAATTGCTGACGCCGGGTCTGCCGCGCACGACGGGGGAAATCGAGGCCTGCATGCAATGAGCGCGCCGCAGCATCTTCTGATTGCCGGCGGTGGAATGGTAGGCATGAGCCTGGCGCTGCTGCTTGATCGGGCCGCTCCGGCTTCGCTGAGCATTACGTTGGTTGAAGGGGTGGAGCTTCCCAGCGCGGACGCACCCGCCGAGCCCTACCATCCCTCTTTCGATGCGCGCTCCACAGCGCTCTCCTACAGCACGGCGGAGATCTACCGCCGCCTGGGCCTTTGGGAAGAGCTTCTGCCGGGTCTTGGCCCTATCCGCAGCATTCACGTATCCCGTCGTGGTCGCCCGGCCAGCACGCGGCTTCTCGCGGAAGAACAGGGTTGGGATTCCCTGGGATGGGTGGTGGAGAATCCTTGTCTCGGCCGCTGCCTCCTCGCCGCTGTGCGCAAAAGTTCGCGCCTGCGAGTCCTTTGCCCACGGCGGGTGCTCGGCGCCTCCGCCGAGCCTGGCGGCATGTGTGTGCGCCTCGACGGCGACGAAGAGGTCCGCTGCGACCTCCTGGTCATTGCCGACGGGGCAGAGTCCGCCCTGCGCGACAGTCTCGGTTTTCTGACCCGCCGCAAGTCCTACGGCCAGGACGCGCTGGTCACCAACCTTGCCTTCGAGCGCGATCATCGGGGCTGCGCGTACGAGCGCTTTACGGCCAGCGGTCCGCTGGCGCTGCTGCCTTTGCCGGCGACGGCGCAGGCCGACTATCGCATGGCGCTGGTGTGGACGCTGCCGCCGGCGGACGCGCAGGAGCTGGCGGTTGCTTCCGAGGAGGTCTTTGCCAACGCTCTGCTGGACGCTTTTGGCGAGCGTCTCGGCAGGGTTACTCGCGTGGGTTCGCGCCATGCCTATCCCCTGGCGCTGACCGAAGCCGTTGAGCAGGCCCGGCGGGGCTGCGTCGTTCTCGGTAACGCTGCCCATGCGCTCCACCCGGTGGCGGGGCAGGGCTTCAACCTGGCGCTGCGCGATGCAAACGCTCTCGCCGACGCGGTGCTGGCCGCGGGGGATGCCATCGGCGACACGCGCCATCTCAACGCCTATGCGGCAGATCGTAGCCGCGATCAGGAACAGACCATCTTTGCCAGCGACAGTCTTCCCGCCCTGTTCATGTACAGCGATCCCATTTTTGCCCTGGGCCGCGACCTCGCACTCGCCGGTCTCGATCTGTTCCCGGCGCTGCGCCGGGAGTTCGTGCAGCAGGCCGCGGGTATGGCCGCCCTCCAAAGCAGTCGCGGCGGGTCGCTTTCATGATGGGTGGTAGGACACTCGCCGGGCTTGGACCAGCGGCGGGCCCGGCCTCCAGCCCGAACAGCTGTGGTGGTCCCCGACGTGGCTGAGAGCAGGCACCCCGCCGTAGACGCCGCGGCCGATGTCGCTATCGTCGGCGGAGGCATTGCCGGTCTCGCTCTCGCCGCGGCCCTGCGTGACAGCGGCCTGAGCATCGTAGTCATCGAGGCGCGCGCGCTCCCGGACGCTCCGGTCGGTGATGCGCTAACGGACTACGATGCGCGGGTCAGCGCTCTGACCGCGCGCTCCATCGCATTCCTGCGGGAGCTGGGTGCCTGGGACAGCATTGAAAAGCATCGCTCCTGCGCCTATCGGCACATGACGGTCTGGGATGCGGAGGGCACGGGGCGTATTGAGTTCGACGCCAGCGAAGTCGGTGCGCAAAGCCTCGGCAGCATTGTTGAGAACAGCCTCGTCGTCAGCGCTTTAGCAGATGAAGTGCGGCGTCTTCCGGGCATCGATCTGCGCAGCAACACCAGTTTGAATACGCTGGAAGACACGGGGGGCGCCTTGCGGCTGTGCCTTGACGATGGAGCGAGGCTGGTCGCCGGTCTGCTGGTCGCCGCGGACGGCGCTCTCTCGCCGGTGCGCTCGCTCCTGGGACTGCGCACGCGGGAATGGGACTACGGTCACCGCGCGATCGTGACTACCGCAGCCTTCGAGGCTCCGCATCAGCATACGGCCTGGCAGCGGTTTTTACAGAGCGGCCCGCTGGCGCTGCTTCCTCTGGGGGGAAAGGATGATCACCTGTGCTCGATCGTCTGGTCCATCGAGGATGACCGGGCGGACGATCTCCTTGGCCTTGATGACGCGGACTTCGGCGATGCGCTGACACAGGCCAGTGAGGCCGTGCTCGGGCGCGTTGTCGCCTGTGCGCCGCGGAAGGCGTTCCCGCTGCGCCAGCGTCACGCCGTCGATTACGTGATGCCAGGTGCGGCGCTCGTCGGTGATGCGGCGCACACCATCCATCCCCTGGCGGGCCAGGGCATCAATCTGGGTCTTGCAGATGTGGACGTTCTTGCCCAGGAACTGCGTCGCGCGCGCGGGCTCGGTCTCGAGGCCGGTGACATCGCGGTTCTCCGGCGCTACCAGCGGCGCCGCAAGGGCGACAATCTGCGCATGATGGCAGCCATGGACGGCTTCAAGCGCCTCTTCGGCAGCGATGCCCTGCCGCTGCGCTGGTTGCGCAATACGGGGATGCGCGGCGTTGCCAGCCTGCCCGCCGTGAAACGACGCATCATTCGCGAGGCGATGGGCGCGTCCTGAACCACCGCTGGACGCGGGGCGGGTGCGGCGGCAGAATTCCGCACGTTCGCCACTCTCACAGATACGGAACAGCGAGGTCATGCCATGAGCCAGGTGCCAGCCGAACTGCGTTACGCGCGCAGCCACGAATGGGCGCGTGTTGAAGACGACGGTACGGTAACGGTCGGAATCAGTGACCACGCCCAGGAGGCGCTGGGCGACGTGGTGTTTGTAGAGCTGCCCGAAGAGGGCGCCGAACTCGCAGCCGGTGACGAGGCCGGCGTGGTGGAAAGCGTCAAGGCGGCCTCAGACATCTATGCACCCATCGCCGGTACGGTACTGGCGATCAACAGCGTTCTGGAAGATGTGCCGGAGACGGTGAACGGCGATCCCTACCAGGACGGCTGGTTTTTCCGCCTGCAGCCGAGCGATGTTGGTGACGTGGAGAGCCTGCTTCTCGACGCCGAGGCTTACCAGGCGCACTGCGATGAGAGCGCCTGAGCCCGTCGCTCGATGGCTTAATCCAGGGGCTGCGGCGTACTGCCCTGGCGCAGACTGAGGCCAGGCCAGTTTCGCTGGCGGCCGACGGCGGCGAGCTTCGCGTCCGGATCCACCAGCACCGGGTAATCGACGATTTCGAGCAAGGGCAGATCGTTGTGTGAGTCGCTGTAGAAGGTCGCGCCCCCCAACTCCTCCTGCTCTTCTTCGAGCCACTCGCGCAGCCGCGTGACCTTGCCCTCGCGGTAGGTCAGCGTACCCGTGGCGCGGCCCGTAAAGCGGCCGTCGCTGATTTCCACCGCGCAGCCGAGCAGTTCTTCAACACCCAGGCGGCGGCCGATGGGCCGCGTGACAAACTCATTCGTGGCCGTGATGATCAGGAGGCGGTCACCGCGGTCGCGATGTTCATCTATGAGAGCCTGCGCCGCCGGCAGCATCAGCGCTTCGACGCAGGTGGCCATGAATTCCTCCTGCAGATCGACAACGCTCTCGGGAGTCTTTCCCGCGAGCGGCCCCAGGGCGAAGGCCGCGTAGGCGGCGATGTCGAGTTCGCCGCGCTGATAGTCCTCGAAGAACGAGTCGTTCGTCGCCCGAAAGTGTGCGGCGTCGACGATGCCACGATCGCAGAGGAATTCACCCCAGAGATGATCGCTGTCGCCGGCGATGAGCGTGTTGTCGAGATCGAATATAGCCAGAGCCACGCGCGCTGCGCTCCCACCTGAAAAGCGCCAGCTTACGGGGCGCTCCCGGGAGCAGCAATTCTCAGTACCCCGCGTTTGTGGAACAATCGGAGAAAACAACGATTCCCAGGTCGCCATTTCTATGCTCGATGCGCAGGGCTTTCGCCCCAACGTCGGTATTGTCATCGCCAACCCCGCCGGTCGCCTGCTCTGGGCGCGTCGCGTGGGCGGGCGCGATGCATGGCAGTTTCCCCAGGGTGGAATCCATGCGAGCGAGAAGCCCGAGGAGGCGCTGTTTCGGGAGCTTAAGGAAGAGGTGGGCCTGGACGCTGACTCCGTGGAGATTCTTGGCTGTACTCGAGGCTGGTTGCGCTACCGCCTTCCCCGGCGCTACCAGCGCAAGGGGCAAAAGCCGGTCTGCGTAGGCCAGAAGCAGAAGTGGTTTCTGCTGCGTATGCTGGCCGAAGACAGCGCCGTCGTGCTCGATGACAATCCCAAACCGGAGTTCGATCACTGGCAGTGGGTCTCCTACTGGTATCCCTTGAATCAAGTCGTGTATTTCAAGCGTGAGGTTTATCGCCGGGCGCTTCGCGAGCTCGCGCCGCCGCTGCTCAAGCTCGTCGAAGCGGGCACCGGCTGATGCTTGAGATCCTCCGCAACATCGTTCTGGAGCTGAACGCCGCCGACTCACTCGATGTCGTCCTGCGCATCATCGTTTCGCGGGTGCGCATGGCCATGGGAACGGAAGTCTGCAGCGTCTACATCCGGGATCGAGCCGTTGAGCGTTTTGTTTTTCGCGCCACCGAAGGACTGAATACCACCCAGATCGACAAGGCGTCCCTGGCGCTGGGCGAGGGCCTCGTCGGTCTCGTCGCGGAACGCGAAGAGCCGATCAACCTCGAGGATGCCGAACAGCACCCGAATTTCCAGCTGTTGCCCGATATCGGAGAAGAACCCTTCCACGCATTCCTAGGCGTGCCGATCATTCACCAGCGCGATGTGCTGGGTGTGCTGGTCGTGCAGCAGTCGCAGCGACGTCGCTTTGATGAAAGCGAAGAGGCTTTCCTGGTCACGCTATCGGCACAGCTTGCGGGCGTGATTGCCCACGCCCTGGTGACCGGCGATGTGCCGGTCGAGGGCAGCCCCGAGCGCTACACGGTCTACACGCGGATCAGCGGCGTCCCCGGCGCACAGGGTGTTGGGCTCGGGACAGCAGTGGTCGTGTCACCGGTAGCGGATCTCTACACCGTCCCGAGGCAGCACAGCGACGACCGCCGCGGGGAGCTGCGCGCGTTCAAGCGCGCTCTGGCGCAGGTAAGGATCGACATCGAATCGGTGGCGGAAAGCCTGCGCGACAAACTGAGCCCGGAAGATCTCGCCCTGTTCGATGTCTACCTGGGGATTCTCGACGACTCAACGATCGGCGGCGAAGTCGCCGGCCTCATCAAGGCCGGACAATGGGCGCAGGGTGCGCTGGCCCAGGTCATGGTGGAGCACATTCGCCACTTCGAGGCGATGGAGCACTCCTACCTGCGCGAGCGCGCGGTGGACGTGAAGGATCTGGGGGAGCGCGTCCTCGGCTATCTCCAGGCGGAGCAGCGCGAAGACCAGGAGTACCCGCAGCAAACGATTCTGGTCAGCGAGGAGCTAACCGCATCAATGCTTGGAGAGATACCCCGGGAGCGCATAGCCGGGATGGTCTCCGTTCGCGGGTCCGGTAATTCCCACGTGGCGATCCTGGCGCGTGCCATGGGGATACCCACGGTCATGGGTGCCGTAGATCTGCCCTATACGCGCCTGCGCGACATGTCCGTAGTCGTGGACGGCTACAACGGCAACGTCCACTTGAATCCGACGGCGCCGATTCTGCGTCGCTTCCGCGAGATCGCCGACCAGGACGACGAGATCAACCGCGATCTCGAGGCACTGCGCGGCTTACCCTGCGTGACGACCGACGACGAGCGCGTCGCGCTGTGGGTGAACACGGGTCTCATGGCGGATGTCGCGCGCTCGTTGGAACGCGGCGCCGAGGGCGTCGGCCTGTACCGGACCGAGGTTCCTTTCCTGATGCGCGAGCGCTTTCCCTCCGAGGAGGAGCAGCGTCAGATCTATCGTGAACAGCTCGAAGCGTTTGCGCCCAACCCGGTCACGATGCGTACGCTCGATATCGGCGGGGACAAGGCCCTGCCCTATTTCCCGATTGAAGAAGCCAATCCCTTTCTTGGCTGGCGTGGCATACGCGTAACCCTGGATCATCCGGAGATTCTCCTCGCGCAGCTGCGCGCCATGCTCAAGGCCAATGCGGGCATCGGTAATCTGCGCGTAATGCTCCCCATGGTGAGCAACGTGCCGGAACTCGAGGAAGCTCTCGAACTCCTACGCCGCTGTCACCGGGAGCTTGGGGAAGAAGGAATTGATACGCCCCTGCCCCTCGTGGGAGTCATGGTTGAGGTGCCTTCGGCGGTGTATCAGGCGCGAGCGATGGCTCGCCGCGTTGATTTTCTTTCCGTTGGCAGCAATGACCTGACCCAGTATCTGCTCGCCGTCGACCGCAACAACGCCCGCGTGTCCGATCTTTACCACGCCTTCCATCCGGCCGTACTCGAAGCCCTGGCGCAGGTTGCTGACGGGGCGCGCGCCGAGGGCAAGGCCGTGAGCATCTGCGGTGAGCTGGCTGGGAATCCCATGGCGGCGAGCCTGCTGCTCGCCATGGGCTACGAAGTGCTGTCCATGAACGCGACGAGCCTGCCGCGTGTAAAGCGCGCCCTTCGCGCCATAAGCGCCGCCGACGCTCGCGCCCTGTGGGAAGAAGTTCGGGGACTCGACAGCGGCGACGCGATACAGACCCGCCTCGATGATTTTCTCCGCGAGCGGGGATTGCAGCAGCTGGTCCCGGAGCCCATCGACTAGCCTGGACCGGGCCCGTTGACCATGCATACGCCGCCGATGCCGACAGCGGCGCCCGTTTCATCAAAACGTGTTTCGCAGAGTTCCCGCTGACCGCCCTCCAGGTAGCGAAGCGTCGTCTGGCACCGCGTGCCATAGACCGGGGTCACAATGAACTGCGCGGAAAGGGCAGGCAGCATTGAGTCGCCGAACTCCGCCAGTTCCTCCTCCCGCGCCAGCTGGCGACTCGAGACGCAGCGACTCAGATCCTCGGCCGTGGGGAGAGGCGGCGCCGAGGCCAGCTGCGCGAGGCGCTCCCGGGCCAGAACGAGCTTGGGCCAGGGCACATCCAACGCTGCGTTACTGAGTCCATAGACGCCAGGAGTCAGGGCACGGGGTGTACTCCCGGTTTCTCCGTGGAGATACCAGAGCGATTGCCCGTCGCCGATCAGCAGATTGAAGCCCTGGTAATCGCCAATGCGCTGGGCAATGTCACCGAGGTAGGATTCGGCGGGAGTTCCCAGGCGCAGGAAATCTGCGGTCAGCTCGCCGCGCGAGCGAGCTGCGGTACCGGCCTTGCCCTGGGGGTCTCGAATATTGGTGACCGCCGCAAAGCGCCCGTTTTCCCCCAGGCCGATCCAGGTGCCGCCGGCGGTCATATCCCGTCCCGCGAACACCCCCGGGTCATCCTCCCAGAAGCCCGCCGCCGCGGCGGGCCGCGCATGAAACTCGTCGCGATTGGCCACGAGAAGCAGGGGTGCGTCGGCGCGCATGCGCCAGGCAAAGGCGATCAGGCACATAGGGCTGATCCACCGGAGTTTGCTCCGCGCCGCGCCTGGACGGGCGCGAGATACGTGCGTTTATAGGGGCTGGCGGTCAGATCGTTTGTGCGTGCGCCGGGCCTGGACGATAATGGCGCCGGCGTCGGTCGCGCCGGCTCGCAGCCGGTAGCGCTGTTTCGAGGCGCGCAGCCCCTGCCCATGTACTCATCGGCTGCCCTGCGCCGGTCTCCCGTGTCTTTGATGGACCTCACCTCTCGCTATGCTGACCTACCCTGTCATCGATCCCGTTGCCGTGTCCCTGGGCCCGTTGAAGGTGCACTGGTATGGCCTGACCTATCTTGCCGGCCTTGCCTTTGCCTGGTGGCTGGCGCTGCGTCGTTGCAAGCGGCCGGACGCTCCCCTTGCGCGTGAACAGGTCGATGACCTCATATTCTACGCCGCCCTGGGCGTGGTTCTCGGCGGGCGCTTTGGCTACGTCCTCTTCTATGGTGGTCAGCGACTCGCCGATGACCCCGGCTGGCTGCTGCGTGTATGGGAAGGTGGAATGTCCTTTCACGGTGGTTTTCTCGGTGTGATCATCGCTACCTACCTATATGCCCGGCGGCAGAAGATCTCCTTCGTGTCGCTGCTGGACTTCGTCGCCGTGCTCACCCCGGTAGGTCTGGCCCTCGGTCGTCTCGGTAATTTTATTGGCCAGGAGCTCTGGGGAAGGCCGACCGACGTAGCCTGGGCCATGGTTTTTCCGCGCGATCCCCTGCAGCTCCCACGTCATCCCTCGCAGCTCTACCAGTTTGCCCTGGAGGGAATGCTGCTGTTCTTCATCGTGCTTTGGTTTGCGCGCAAGCCTCGACCCGTCGGCGCCGTTGCCGGGGTCTTCGCCGGTGGCTACGCGATGCTGCGCTCCTTCGTTGAGTTCTTTCGCGAACCGGACGCGCACATTGGCTTCGAGGCCTTCGGCTGGGTGACGCGGGGCCAGCTGCTCTGCATTCCCATGTTTATCGTGAGCGCCTATCTGCTCTGGAGCGCCTATGGCCGCCGGCGCTGAGTGCGACGACGGCTCTCCTCGCAACTTTTGATCGAGAAACGGAATGCGTCAATACCACGAACTGCTGCGCGATATTCTGGAAAACGGCGTGCGCAAGGAAGACCGTACCGGCACGGGAACCCTGTCTGTCTTCGGTCGCCAGTTCCGTCACGACATGGCCGACGGCTTCCCGCTGCTGACCACAAAAAAATTGCATCTCAAAAGTATCATCAACGAGCTGATCTGGTTTCTTAGCGGCGACACGAACATCGCCTGGCTGCAGGAGCACGGCGTCTCGATCTGGAACGAGTGGGCCACCGAGGCCGGGGAGCTGGGGCCCGTCTACGGCAAGCAGTGGCGCGCCTGGCCCACGGCCGATGGCAACGAGATAAATCAGATCGACTATGTGCTCGACTGTCTCCGCCATCGTCCGGACAGCCGGCGCATCCTCTTTCATGCGTGGAATGTCGAGTATCTTCCCGACGAAGATCTCAGTCCGCAGGAAAATGCCCAGGCCGGTCGCATGGCTTTGCCGCCCTGCCACCTGCTCTATCAGTTCTACGTTGCCCGCGGTCGCCTGTCGGCGCAGCTCTACATTCGTTCCAGTGACAGCTTCCTGGGCCTGCCCTTCAACATGGCCAGCCTTGCCACGCTGGTGCTCATGCTGGCGCAGCAGGCGGAGCTGGAGCCCGGAGAGATCATCGTAACCACCGGCGATTCGCATCTGTATGTTAATCATCTGGAACAGGTTGAGCTGCAGCTGTCCCGCGAGCCCAGGCCTTTGCCGAGGCTGCGGCTGCTCAGACACCCGGAGAGCATCTACGATTATCGCTTCGAGGACTTTGAGCTGCTCGACTACGATCCCCACCCTCATATCCCGGCGCCCGTGGCCGTATGAGTGCCGTCTCCCTGGCGGCCATCGTCGCAGCGGCGGACAACAACGTCATCGGTCGCGACAATGCCCTGCCCTGGGACCTTCCCGCGGACCTTGCCTACTTTCGCCGGCGCACCATGGGCAAGCCCATACTCATGGGTCGCCGCACCTTTGAATCCATAGGCCGGCCGCTGCCCGGGCGCAGCAATATCGTCATAACGCGCAATCAGGACTACGAGGCGGCAGGTATTCGCGTTGTCGCCAGCGTAGGGGAGGCCCTGGAACTGGCCGAGCAGATCGCACTGATCGACGGTAGCGAAGAGATGGTCGTGATCGGCGGGGCGGAGATTTATGCGCTCGCGATGCCGCGCCTGGACACGCTGTACTTAACGAGAGTGCACGCGGAACCCGCTGGAGATGCCTGGCTGCCGGAGATTGATTGGGATTCCTGGGAAGAACAGGAGCGCGAAGAGCACGCCGCCGCCGGCGGGCATCCCGCACACACGTTCCTGACCTACACGCGTCCCTAAGACGCGATCCGGGCCTTGGTGCCCAGCAATGTTACCCAAAGCGGCAAAAGCGTTACCCATATACCCAATGGCGTAGAGAGACCCGCTTGCTGCCCCGAAGAACCAGCGTGATGGCGCGAGCAGTATTTGAAATGCAACTTTTTATCTGGTTACATCGACGATCCGTCCTACGACTTTTGCGCTGCTGAACGCACCCAATGGTCGGTGGGTAAAGCGCTCCATGCTCCCAACGCGGTCAGGGGATCAGGGCGCTGGGTGAGACGCTGCTTGCAGCGTCAGGTGTCGGTGGCGGAGAAGTACTCCCGGTGATGCCAGGGAGGTCGTGTTTCAGGCGGGTCTAGACATATACCAACCAGACTGTAACGGTTGGTGTTCAGTCGACTCCCCAGAGCGTCCAGCCCAGATTTCTCAACCTGAACGGGGGATTCCCGGCGGGGTGGGATTTTTGCGCGAGACGATCGGGTAATGATCTGATTTGGACCTGACGAGTCCGTACCCCGGATGGGTACCGAGGCTCGCTTCGCGACCCCTTAGTGTTTTGGGTTTCCGGGAGATGTTTTCGGAAACAGAGCCCGGGATTCGTTCCCCGGAATGGTTCACAGGGATCGTTTCTCAAGATCACAATCTGCTGCCAACACATGCAAGTTAGACAAAAGTTTCGTCCTCACACACCAGCCGCGTACAAAAGTTCACCTTCTACACCTCTCGACACAGGAAGCACCGTTCCCATGAACAGCTATCGAATGAAGAATGTGCTGCTTGCTGCCACCGCCTCGCTCGCCACAGTGGTTGGCGCTTCGGCGGTTGCGCAGTCAGGCGCCATCGATGAAATCCTCGAGGTCAGTTCGGCCAAGACCCAGGCGGCGCGTGAGTCGCAGGCCCGGGTGGACCGCCTCGCTGACGAGACCCGCAACCTGCTCGACGACTACAAAACGGTCATGAAGCAGATCGACGGTCTCCGGGTGTATAACGCGCGTCTGCAGCGTCAGATCGACAACCAGCTGCGTCGTATAGCCGAGATTGACGAATCCATCGACCAGGTCACGGTCATCCAGCGTCAGATGACGCCGCTTGTGATTCGCATGATCGACGGTCTCGAGCAGTTCGTGGAAATGGATGTACCGTTCAACCTCGACGAGCGTCGTCAGCGCATCGAGTTCCTGCGCACCAACGTTGATCGCTCTGATTTGACGGTTGCTGAGAAATTCCGCCAGGTCCTCGAGGCGTACAACATCGAGCTTCAGTACGGTCGCGGTTTTGAAACCTACTCCGACACCATCGACCTGGGCTCCGGTCCCCGCGACGTTGACTTTCTCCGCGTCGGACGTATCGCCCTCGTATACCAGTCCACTGACGGAGCCGAGGTCGGCGTCTGGAACAACGAATCCCGCGAGTGGGATCCGCTCCCCGCCGGCGACTACGCAAATGCGATTCGTAAAGGCGTCCGCATTGCCAAGAAACAGGCCACCATCGATCTTCTCGACATGCCCATCGCTGCACCGGAGGCGAATTAATGAAAGCTCTGAACAAGGTATTTTCAGCGCTGGCCTTCAGCAGCGCCCTGGCCGTCTCCGGCTTCGTAGCGGCACAGGATGAAGTCGCTGAGCCCGCGGCACCGCCGCCACCGGATCCCCGCGAAGTTGCGGCGGAAAACCTCAACCAGCTGCTGGAGTTCGTTAAGCAGGGTCAGGTTACCGACGCAAGCGCCAACCGCCAGCGCGAGCAACGCTTCCAGGCGGCCCGCGCTGACCAGGAGCGCCTGCTCAACGAGGCCGAGGCGGAGCGCACCCGCGAAGAGCGTCGTTCAGCCCAGCTCGAATCCCAGTTCAACGAAAACGAAATACTGGTTGCCGAAAAGCAGGAACAGCTCCGCGAGCGTCTCGGTGCCCTCACCGAACTTTTCGGACACCTTACGGCGGCATCGGGTGACCTTGCGTCGAACCTGGAAGTATCACTCGTGTCCTCCCAGTACCCTGATCGCGGTCTGTTCCTGGACGAGCTGATCGACAAGATGAGCACTTCTGATCGCTTGCCGAGCATCGAAGAGATCGAGCGCGTCTGGTACGAAATGCTCCGCGAGATCACCGAGACCGGCAAGGTCGTCGCATTCAACACGGAAGTGGCGACTGCGAGCGGTGAGCGCGCGCCCCGCGACGTCGTTCGGGTCGGCGCCTTCAACGTGATTGATACCGAAGGCAACTATCTTTCCTACGCCAATGATCACCTCAGCGTCCTGCCGCGCCAGCCTTCCGGCTCCTACACGGGCTGGGCCGGTTCTCTGGCCAACGCAAGCAGCGGCACGCAGCGCTTCGGAATCGACCCCACGGGTCCGACCGGCGGTTCTTTCCTCGCAGCCATCATCGACAGTCCGACCATTGAGGAACGCTGGCACCAGGGCGGCTACGTGGGATACGCCATCACCGCCGTTGGTGCTTTCGCCTTACTGCTCGCCTTGTTCCGCCTGGTCGTGCTCACCGGTGTCGGTTCGCGCGTGAGTAAGCAGCTCAAGACCGATCGCGCTACCGACAACAATCCGCTGGGCCGGGTGCTCAAGATTCACGAAGACAACCCAGACATGGACACCGAGACTCTCGAGCTCAAGATGTCCGAAGCCGTTATGCGCGAGACGCCAAAGCTCGAATCCGGCCTCACGCTGCTGAAGATCATCGCCGCCGTCGCGCCTCTCATGGGTCTGCTCGGAACGGTGACCGGTATGATCATCACCTTCCAGGCCATCACCATCTTTGGTGCCGGTGACCCGAAGGCGATGGCCGGCGGTATCTCCAGCGCCCTCATCACAACGGTGCTTGGTCTCCTCGTGGCCATCCCGACGGTACTTCTGCACACGGTCGTGAATGGACGCGCCCAGCGCATCATCCACGTGCTGAACGAGCAGGCGACGGGTATCGTTGCCGAGCACGCCGAAGCAGCGCACAAGTAAGCGGAGGTCTGCCATGGGCGGCTTGCTCGAAACGATCCTCGCTTTCATGGACAAGGGCGGAAACGTCCTTTGGCTGATCGCGATCCTCGTTTTCGTCATGTGGACGCTGATTTTTGAGCGCCTCTGGTTCTTCAGCTTTGTCTGGAAGAAAGAGGTGTTCGATGTCATCAGCGCCTGGGAAGAACGCACGGAAAGGAAATCCTGGAACGCCAAGCAGGTGCGCTCGCGCCTGCTCTCGGTGGCCAAGGAAGATATCCAGGCCAACCTTCCCGTGATCACCACACTGGTGGCGTTGTGTCCGCTGCTGGGACTGCTGGGCACGGTGACGGGCATGATCGAGGTATTTAACGTCATGGCCGTGACCGGCGGCGGCGATGCCAAGTCGATGGCGGGCGGCGTAGAGCGCGCCACGATTCCCACCATGGCGGGCATGGTTGCCGCCCTGTCCGGTCTCTTTGCCAACACCTATCTTCAGCGTATCGCGGATCGTGAGCAGGAACTGCTCGTGGATCAGCTCACCTCGGATCACTGATCCGCACTACGGATACAAAGATCAATGCGCAAACTTGCGAAAGAACCCGAAGAAGAGAGCGCAGATATCGACCTCACGCCGATGCTCGACGTGGTCTTTATCATGCTTATCTTCTTCATTGTGGTCGCCTCCTTCATCAAGGAGGCTGGCATTGAAGTCAATCGCCCGGACAACAACCAGTCGGATCCCTCGGACGCACAGAGCATCCTCGTCCAGATTCGTTCCGATGACCAAATCTGGATGGAAAACCGTCGTGTGGATGCGCGCGCTGTACGAGCCAACATTCAGCGTCTGCTCGCCTCCGACCCGGAGCAGCCTGTGAGCATCAAGGTGGACAAAGGCGCGACGGCAAATACGGTAATTGACGTTGCCGACGCGGCTCGCGAGGCTGGGGCAGGAACGGTCAACTGGGCAACGGGGGTGCGTAAGTAAATGGTTGCTAAAGCTCGGAAAGCCGCGGACGACGAAGCTGGCAAAATCGACCTCACGCCCATGCTGGACGTGGTGTTCATCATGCTCATTTTCTTCATCGTGACATCCTCATTTGTGAAGGAGCCCGGTGTCGAATTGTTCAAGCCGCAGGCCAGCACCACGGAGGCCTGTGATCGCGGCACGATTATTTTTGCAGTTGATGGACGTGGAGATATCCACTACAACAAGAACAAGGTGCCTCTTGAGCGCGCGGTTCGTCTCGTAGAGGTAGCCAAGAAGGAAGCACCGCAAGCCAACATGGTGATACAGGTAGATCAGGATACGCCGGCATACATCGTGGAAGACCTCTACGATGCCGTGCGGCCCATGCTGACCGCGCCCCCCTGTATTTCCACCGACGACGAGTGAGGGAGAAGGCTTATGGGTAATAGCATCGTAAGGTCACTGATCGGGGCCCTTGTCGCGATTCCAGTGGCGTTTGGTCTGTTTCTGATCATGCAGAGCCTGATCGACAAGGACTACGAGCAGGAAGACACCAAAGCGCGCAAGATCGCGGATATTGTTGTCCCGGAGCGCGAAATTGAGGTGAACACCAAAGAGGTCAAGCCCGAGAAGGTGGAAGACCCCGAGGAACCACCCCCCGAACTTCAGCCCCTCGAGCTCGACTTCGACACCGATATGGATGTGGCCAACCTGGCTCCGGCCGCCGCCGTAAGCGTGGATATCAGCACCAGCGGCATGTCTTCCGGTGACGGTGAGTACCTGCCGATCGTTAAGGTCGCGCCGATCTATCCCCGCCGTGCCCAGACCCGCGGGATCACTGGATACTGCATCGTCGAATACACGGTGACCCGCAGCGGATCGATCCGCGATCCCCTTCCCGTGGATTGCCAGCCATCTGGCGTCTTCGAGCGAGCGTCGGTGAAGGCCGCCGAGAAGTTCAAGTACAAGCCACGCGTGGTGGACGGTGAAGCCATCGAGGTGGCCGGTGTACAAAACAAGTTCACCTACGAGCTAGAGCAGTAAGCTCTGCGACAGATGTGGCAGTGAAAGTAGTCGTGAACACGAAATGAAAGCAGGCGGCCCGAGCCGGCTGGCAGGTATATCTGCCTATTCGCTGGTTCGCCGCGCAACGGCAGGGTTGGACTTATGAAAACCATGACCATGGCACCAGTACAGAGTTTCGGACGCGCGGCAGCACGTCGCACCAGCCGAGCGTTGCTGATTGCAGCACCACTTACCTTTGCGCAGTTGGCTCTATCGCCAACCGTTGTGGGCCCTCTGCTCGGAGGCGCAACGGTGGCACAGGCGCAGGAAGAAGGCGGCGCGGCCAAGGAACAGGAAGTCCGACGCACCCCCGCACTTCGCAACAAGGTCTATGAAAAGCTGGCCGAAGCGCAGGCAGCGGCAGAAGCCAAGGACCTTGATACGGCGGCGAAAGTCCTGGATCAGATGCTTGCCGGCCGGCGCGACAACGAGCTGAATAGCTACGAGCTTGCGAACGTTTACAACCTTTACGCGTTCATCCGGTATTCCCGTGAGGACTACACTGGCGCCCTGCAGGCCTATGAGAACGTGGTCAAGCAGCCGGACATTCCCCTCGCGATGGAAGTAAACACGCGTTTCACCATCGCTCAGCTCTACTTCGTACAGGAGCGGTGGCAGGACGGTATCGACGCTCTGTTGCAGTGGTTCGATCTGACCACCACACCCAATGCCAATGCCTACGTTCTTCTGGCCCAGGGCTACTATCAGCTCCAGGATTACGACAAGGCGCTGAAGAACGTACAGATCGCCATTGCGGATTTCGAGGGCAAAGGGAAGGTTCCCAAGGAACAGTGGTACAACCTTGCGCGGTTCCTCTACGCGGAAAAGAACATGATCGCCGAGGCGACCAATGTCCTGCGCGATCTCATCACGTTCTATCCCAAGAAGCAGTACTGGGTGCAGCTCAGCTTTATGTATTCGGAACAGAATGATGAAGCCAAGCAGCTTGCCACGATGGATACTGCCTACGTGCAGGACTTGCTCGACAAGGACGGCGAGTATCGCAATATCGCATCGCTCTATCTGAATGCCGACGTTCCCTATAAGGCCGCTACCATCGTGGAAAAAGGCCTGGAAGCGGAGATCGTGGAAGACACGTCGAAGAACTGGGAGCTTCTAGCCGGCGCTCTCCGTCAGTCGCAGGAAGTGGAAGCGGCGATTCCGGCTATGGAAACAGCCGCTTCGAAGTCCGATGACGGCGAGCTTTATGCACGGCTCGGCAGTATCTATCTTGACGCGGACAAAAACGAACAGGCTATCGAAGCGATCAATAAGGGACTCGAGCGCGGGGGCGTGAAGCGCCCGGACAATGCGCGTCTCGTTCTTGGGATGGCGCACTTCAACCTGAAGCAATACGCTAAAGCGCGGGATGCGTTCCGGGCGGCCGGCCGCGATGAACGTTCGAAAAAGTACGCAACGCAATGGATTGCTTACATGAACTCCGAGCTGGAGCGTCAACGCAAACTGGCCGAAGATACCGGAAACTGATCAGACAGCTTCCCTACCCAACCCATGGCTTGACTTGGGAGTTCTTGATACGAACGTTGAAAGACGGAACGTGAAAGAAGGTAGGCGAAAGACGGCACAATTCGAAAACCCGCCCTGGAAACAGCGCGGGTTTTTTTATTTCATCAACGTTCCGTAATTGAGGTACGAAGCACTCGAGAGGTCATCTGGGATATGAGGTGACGTTGATCAATGAGTATCGGTAGAGATACAGAAGCCTTGATTTGCAGCCTTATCGAGCGTGTCGCGACGGCCACCGGAGGTACTGAATCTCCGTTCACCCGGTCATTTGCCTGACAGCCATTTAAAACAGGAATTGTCAGGAAAGGGATACGCGTTCCCTTATAAGAACGGTGTTCCCAGCGAATTGCTGATGGAGTTTCACAAAAAAAGGGCGCCCGCAGAACGCCCCTTGCTGTTTAAAGCAGGTCCGATGACTGGAGAAACAGATCGCTCGCGCGACCCCAATTCTTAGTCAGGCTTTTCCAGGTCCCGGCAATCAAAAACCGCACTCACGCGTTTGCGCACCGGAAGCGCGCGTACTTCAGACTTTAAGCCTGATTTAAGTACGAGCCACTACGGGAAACTAAAAAAGCCAGTCGCGACGTTGCTCAACGTGCCTGTCTCAGACAGCAACCACGTTCTCAGCCTGAGGGCCCTTCTGGCCATCGGTGACGGTGAATTCCACCTTCTGCCCATCGGTGAGCGTGCGGAAGCCGTCACCCTTTATTGCGCTGAAGTGAACGAAAACGTCCGGGCCGCCCTCGCGCTCAATAAAACCGTAGCCTTTGGTTTCGTTAAACCACTTAACGGTACCGGTTACTGTCGACATACAAATTACCTTTGAGATTACGCTTGTCTAGCTCGACTGTCGCTAAAAGGCGACAGTCTAGAGAGTGCTACCACCGGGATTGCTTGTTTACTCACAGCTACTCTCGTCAGACACGTAAACCGATAAATCGCAAACACTGCGAAAGCCAGGGCCTTACAAAAAATGCACCATAAGGTTGCATTACTGTTACAAAAGACGAGGCTTGCTGAAGCAGGTATGGCGGACGATCGGGGAAATAACGATTTCTTGCTTTGTAACGCGTTCCAGATGAACCTGCTGCTAACTGCAGCAACTCAAGTGTAGCACTACGAAAAGGCAATGAAAGTGACATCGGCATAAATGCTGAGAATAAATCGCTATAGTCATACAGCGAGAATTTTAAGGATATTTGTCGCGCCGCTTTGTCCCATGCTTTCTCCGCGGGTGAGGATCAGTGCGTCGCCCTTTTCCAGAAACTTCCCATCACAGAGAAATTCAATCGCATGCTGCTCCAGGTGTTCGTCGGAAAAGGAGCTGGCATCAAAATAAAGCGGAACAACTCCGCGGCATAAACTAAGGCGGGCCAGAGTTCGCGCATTGCTCGATAGGCCGAATATGGGAAGGCCCGAACTCAGGCGAGACATCAGCAAGGGCGTTGTACCAGACTCCGTAAGGCAGGCTATACCGCGCACACGACTGAAATGATTGGCGGCATAAATCGCCGCCATGGCGATACTCTCCTGCGCCGAATTAAATTGCCGCTCTACGCGGTAGCGCGAGGTTCGGGCCACGGGATGACGTTCCGCTCCCAGCGCTGCGTCGGCCATGCTGGTGACGACCTCAACGGGATACTGGCCGACCGCGGTCTCTGCCGAGAGCATCACGGCATCAGTTCCATCAAGAACCGCATTGGCGACGTCGAACACTTCGGCACGCGTGGGCATGGAACTGCTGATCATCGACTCCATCATCTGCGTCGCCGTAATGACCAGGCGGTCCATTCGCCTGGCGCGGGCGATCAGGTCTTTCTGCACACCGATAAGCTCGGCGTCGCCGATCTCCACGCCCAGATCGCCCCGCGCCACCATGATGCCGTCGGATTCAATAAGAATGCCATCGAGTACGTTGTCGTCGGCGACGACCTCAGCTCTTTCAATCTTGGCGATGATCGCCGCGCGGTGCCCCTGCTCGCGAAGCATGTCGCGGGCATGCTGGATGTCGTAGAGACTCGAGACGAAGGAAACGGCAAGGTAATCGGGCTCCAGACGACTGAGCCCGGCGATATCCTGCAGATCCTTCTCGGTCAACGCCGGCGCCGCTATACCACCGCCGAGACGATTGATGCCCTTGCGCGAACCCAGACGACCCCCAACGATCACGGTGCAATCCAGGGCTCTTGCTTCCACGTCGTCTACTCGCAGGCGAATACGGCCGTCGTCCAGCAGGAGAACGTCGCCTCGCTGCAGGCTCTTGAGCATCGGCAGGTAGGTGAAGCTCACGACACGCTGATCACCAGCTTTATCGCCGACGTCCGCATCGAGGCGGAAGCGATCGCCCGTGGCGAGATCCACGCCACCGTTCTCAAAGCTGCTGATGCGGATCTTCGGACCCTGGAGATCCGCGAGGATACCCACATAGCGGTTGTTGATTGCCGCCTGTTGACGAATGCGTTTCGCTACGGCCTCGTGGACGGTGATGTCGCCATGGCTCATGTTCAGACGAAAAACATCTACTCCGGCCTGCACAAGGCGACCAATGGAGTCGGCATCCTCACTGGCCGGGCCAATGGTGGCGACGATTTTCGTACGGCGCAGGGCCGGCTTACTCATGCGTTGACCTTTTCAATCGGCTGGGTCGAGTAGTTTCAGGGCGTCGCGCTGACGGCGGGTCAGACCGGCGACGACCAGCGCGTAGGACTGGTCGACCATGCGTTCTAGCTCGCCGCGAGGAATACTGTCGTCGAGGAGCACCGTATTCCAGTGGCGTTTGTTCATATGGTATCCGGGCCGTACGGCGGGAAACAGGTCCCGCAGCATCACGGCTTCGTGGGGATCGCACTTCAGGTTCATGCGGGCGACCCCATCGCTTTTGCTCAGCGTCGCGAACATCTTGCCGGCGACTTTCATGACGGCGACCTCGGGTCCGAAGGGGAAATCCTCGATCGCGGCCTGGCACTTCAGGAGATAGCTGCGGGCCTCGTCGTAGTTCAAGAGTCGGCCTCGGTGAACCGGTCCCGGAACTCACGACTGCGGTCTGGAAAATCCGTAAACAGACCGTCGACGCGCAGGTCCTGTAGAAAAAGCCGGTGTAATGCTTCGAAACTCTCCATCCCCTGCGGAAGCGCATCCGCGCGGAAAGTATAGGGGTGCACCAGGAGTCCTCGCTCATGCGCGCGTTCAGCGAGATCTGTGAGCACTGCCCTTCCATCGACATCTCGCCCCCGATACAGCTGCGTTAACCAGGGGCCGATGGCGTCGGCGTAGCTGCGGACGTCATCGAGCCCGGCATCGCTGCGCAGATAATCGAAGTCCACCTCGCCGTCCTCAGCCCAGGAGTTCTCCCCAATGAGCTGTACGAGGGGCAGCTCGGTCGCGAGATCCTGGCGCAGATAGCGCAGTGCCTCGGGTTCAAAACTCTGCAGGTAGACCTGATCAGTCCGCTGGTCCCAGCCGCTATCGCGCAACACATGCATGACCGCGGCGGGCAGGTCCTGGCCCTCGCGGCGGTGAAACGCCGTTCCCTTCATTTCGATGTAGACGCCGGTGCGCATTCCGCGACTCCGGTTAAGGCCCTCGATAAGCGCCAGCTCCTCCGCCAGCGTCGGCAGGCCAGAAAGCCCGCCTCCATCGGGGAAGCGCTCTGGAAACACCACGTTCCCTTCGCTGTCGCGACGCTCGTGCACGCGCAGGCTACGCAGTTCAGCGAGGTCGAAATCTATAGCGTAGAAACGACCGTCGGCCCGGGCGCGATCAGGGAAGCGACTGGCGACATCGGTGGTGGCGTCGAGGTGGATGTCGTGGATGACGACCGGCACGCCGTCGCGGCTGAGAACGACGTCCTGTTCGATGAAATCGGCGCCCATGGCATGCGCCAGGGCTTTGGCGGGCAGAGTGTGCTCGGGTAAGTAAGCGCTAGCTCCACGGTGCGCGATGATTATCGCCCGACTGCCGCTCATGACATCGACGGCCTTGTCGCCGGACCAGACCGGGGACGCAAACACCAGCATGGCGCAGAGGAGCCAGGCCCGGCGATGCGAGCGGCGTGTCGCTCGCCCTCGACGCATGCTACGGCCCACGACACGACCTATTTCTTGACCTGCATGCGAATGCTCTTTTCCGTTGCCGCGCCGTAGGGCGGCAGGAGCCCCGCTAGCTTGGCCACGTTGAAGCGCGACTGCCGGTAAACGGCCTTCGCATGGCTGAACTGGCGAAAGCCGGCCTCCCCATGATAAGCACCCATACCGCTCGGCCCCACGCCGCCGAAGGGCAGCTCCTCCTGGGACACGTGCATGATGACGTCGTTGATGCAGGCGCCCCCGGAGGTGGTCTGCGTTAGCACAGCCTCTTCCTCATCGCGCTGATTGCCAAAGTAATAGGCGGCCAGCGGCCGTGGTCCCGCGTTCACGCGAGCGATGGTTTCGGAGAAATCGCGATAGGTGATGACGGGTAGAAGAGGGCCGAAGATCTCCTCTTCCAGTACTTTACTTTCGGCAGGAGGATTGACGATCAGCGTGGGCGGGATCTTGTAGCCGCCCTCCTGTCCCGAGAAATCCTCCGCGGCCGGGTTGATCGTCTCGAGCGTCGCGCCCCGTTCCTCGGCGTCGGCTACGTAACCCTGAAGCCTGTCATGGTGGCGCTCATTGACCACGGAGGTGTACTGCGGGTTGTCCAGCAGCGTGGGATACATTGCCGAGGTCACCCGCTTCAGCGCGTCGACCACCTCCGACAACCGTTCTTCCGGCACCATGAGATAGTCGGGTGCGAGACAGATCTGGCCGGCATTCAGTGTTTTGCCGAGCATGATGCGCTGCGCGGCGAGATCCAGATCGACATCGCGGGACAGAATCACCGGCGATTTTCCGCCGAGCTCCAGGGTTACGGGGACGAGATTGCGCGAGGCCGCGGCCATGATATGCCGCGCGATACCGGTCGCACCGGTGAACAACAGATGGTCGAAGGCCAGGACCGAGAAGGCCTGGCCTACTTCGGGTCCGCCCGGGAAGATCGCAACTTCCTTCTCGTCCCAGGCGTCCGCCACCATTTCGGCCATCACCTCGGAGGTCGCGGGCGTGTACTCCGATGGCTTGATCATGGCCCGGTTTCCCGCGGCGAGAATGCCCGCGAGGGGACCAAAAGTGAGATTGACCGGGAAGTTCCATGGCGAGATCACGCCCACCACGCCGAGGGGCTGGTACTCGACGCGAGAACGCCCGCCGAGCAGATTCAGGGGAAACATCGTGGGTCGCCGCCGCGCACGCATCCAGCCCTTCAAATGCTTCATGGCGTGCTTCAGGGGCGCCACGGACGCGGCCACATCGGTGAGCAGGGTCACCTCCCGGGGACGGCAGCTGAAGTCGCTGTTCAGCGCCTCGATCACGCGATCCTGGTTGCGGAGTAATACGTCGATTCCACGCTCCAGGCGGTCCCGGCGTGTTTCGACGCTCACGACTCCTTCTTTCACGTAATCCGCACGCTGGTCATTCAGCACATCAAGCATGTGCTGCTCCGCATCGGAAACTCCTACGTTGGTTTGCGGTGCATTCATGGCGATCACCTCGGCTCGGTCCGCTTATCCTGAGCGGCAGTATAGGCGTTCGCCACAGGTGTTTTTAGCGCGCGGGTCCGTGCGCCAATCGACGAAACGGCGCAGTTTCGACGAGCTTTGCCGCTCTCCGTGTTGGCAAGTTTCATCATGGGGTGCTAGAACGTCGCCCCATGAGCGCAGCACCGGACGATGATCCGCGAACGCCGTCCCCGCCCTACGGCTATTCGCGACCCTGTACCCTCGATCGCGACGAGCAGATTCGCGTTGTGGCGCAGTTTCACGCGCACCGGATCCGCCCCAATCGCATTGCCTATCGCATGGGCATCGACATTGCGCTTGTGGAGGCTCTCATCGCCGGTGAAGTGGAGCCGGATCGCTTTGCCAGCATGGTCGAGGGTTTCCGCAGCCAGCGCTATCGCGAGCGCATGCGCGAGTCGGCAGCGCAGCGCGGCAGTCAGCGCTTTGAACTGCAGCGGGAAATAGAGCAGGATCGGAAACGTGAGATCGAGGCCGAACGTCACCGGCGCTCACCCCGTTGACGGATCGGATTCGCGGCGCCAGTTCAGGCCTACCAACGCAATAAGAAGTGAAAAAGCTATGAATCCAAGTCTTTGCAAGCTGGTCGTCACGGGCGTTCTCTGCCTCTTCATGATTCCCATCGCCCAGGCTACGAGCCACGAGGCAGGTCCCGGCGCGGAAGGACCGGACGCGGAAAAGGAGATGCCCGAGCTGCTCCATGCCGTAAGTCAGGGCACGCTGCGAATCGGCACCACGAGCATCGACTACACCGCCACCGCCGGTACTCTGGAAATGCTCGATGAGGATGGCAAGCCCATTGCGCACTTCGGGTACACGGCCTACATCAAGGATGGAGCGGATAGACAGACCCGGCCGATTCTCTTCGCCTATAACGGAGGCCCGGGATCCGCATCCATGTGGCTACACATGGGAATACTCGGTCCTCAGCGCACGGTGGTGGAGGACACGCAGGTCAACACCATCGGTCCCTTCACGCGAACGAACAACGAGTACTCGATTCTCGACAAAGCGGATCTGGTGATGATTGATCCCGTGGGCACGGGCTTCTCCCGGCCCGTGGGCGAGGCGAAGGGCGAGGACTTCTGGGGCGTGGACAACGACATCGAGTCCGTGTCGAACTTCATCGCTCGCTACGTCTCGGACAACGGTCGCTGGCAGTCGCCCAAGTATTTGCTCGGCGAGAGCTACGGCGGAATCCGTTCCGGCGGTGTGGCCTACGAGCTTTTTGGCAAACACTCCATCGCTCTGAACGGCGTGATCCTCGTGTCGCCCTACATGGATTTCATCGCGGGAAACAACGGCGCGGCGAACGATCTTGCCGATACCAATATCTTCACTACCTTTGCGGCCACGGCCTGGTATCACAAGACTGTGGCCAATCGACCCGCGCGCCTTGAGGATTTCCTCGCCGAAGCCGAGTCTTTTGTTGAAAACAGCTACGCTCCGCTGCTGCGCCGCGGGGCCAGCGCAACGCCCGCCGAGCGCGCGGAAGTCCTTCGCGGTCTGGAGCGGTTCACCGGCATCAGCGCCGATTACTGGGACCGTGCGAATCTGCGCTTGAGTGAGTCCCGCTTCACCAAGGAACTGCTCCGCGACCGGCGCAAAACCGTGGGGCGGATTGATTCGCGCTACGTGGGTGATGCGATCAATCACATCGCCGAAACTTTCCGCTACGACCCGTTCTTCCCCGCCGTCGGGCCCGCCTTCATGGCCACGTTCAACGATTACTATCGAGAGGAACTGGGCGTAAAAACGGCACGCCGCTACATCGGCTCAGCCGGCCTCTACGCCGACTGGGACCAGCGCCACCAGACCCCCGGTCTGGGTCGCGTACCGATCGCCAACACCGGTGTCGATCTCGCCTGGGTCATGTCTCAGAACCCGAACATGCGCCTGCTGGTGCAGCAGGGCTACTACGACCTGGCCACGCCTTACGGCGCCATGCAGTACTTCCTGAACCACATGGACATCCCTGGGGAAACGCGCGGCAACATAGCGGTGAAGTACTACGAAGCGGGGCACATGATGTATCTGCATCCCGCCTCGATGGAGCGCTTCGCCGCAGATCTGCGCGAGTTTGTTCGAGAGTAGCCCCCGGCGAACTCTGCGTCGTGGCGGCGTCTTCCTTGTTTCACCCATACACGTTGCGCGGGTTGCGCTGCATACTGTTGCGCCCGCTGGATTCGGAATAAGACAACATGATTTTTGAGGGAGTGATCCTGGCCCTGGTAGCCGTTGGACTGCTGTGGCTGTGGCTGCGAAAGCCCGGTTCGAAGAAGTCCGGTTCCAAGATGCAGCGGAGCGCGCCTCCGAAGGCGGCATCCCAGGTCGCCAACAACACGAAGGCGGCGTCGGACAGCACGCCCGCATCGCCTCCGCTGCGCGCCGTACCGGACGATCTGGAGCACCTGCTCCTGCGTCGCCGCGGTGAGCTCACGGAAGCGGAGCAGGCCGCGGTTCTGGAGGTCTGCGCCGCGATGCCCGAGCCGCATCCGGTGCAGACACAGATGGCCGGCGGTCTGGATACGCCGGAAGAACTCACCAGCGCTGTGGTCACGGACGCGGGCCTCACGGCCTCTATCCTGCGCACGGTCAACTCCGCCGCCTTCGCGCTGGCCACGCCGATCACTAGCGTCCAGCACGCGGTTAACTATTTGGGCGTGGGCGTCGTAAAGGGACTGGTAGCACAGGCCGTGGTTTCCGACAGCGCCGTCGATGCGACTCCCGAGCAGCAGGCGGCCATGGCGCGGATCTGGCAATCGGCCTGCTGCGCCAGCGCCCTGGCGCAATCGCTGGGGCAGGAACTCGGACTGTCGCGACCGTCGATCCTGGCGACCAAGTCGCTGTTCTTCAACCTCGGTGACGTCGCCATTGTCCTCGGCGTTGACGGCGCCACGCAGTGGTACGCCGAGGGCGTGAGCATCGTCGATCGCATTACGGCGCAGCAGCAGGCCAGCGGTGCCAACACCGCGATCGTCGGCGCCGCCCTGGCGCAGGAGTGGAACCTGCCGGTCGATCTGGTCGCAGCCATCGAGACCGGTTTTCTCCCGCTCGTTACCAGGCCCGGTGAACACCCCATGGAGGGCGACAATCTGCGCAGCAATGTGATCGTGTATTTCGCGGGGCGTATCGGTGAGATCATCACGTACCGCGGCCTGCGCGATGTGGGAGAACTGGAGCTCGACAGCGACGAGGATCCAGGCCTTTTCCATCTCCCGGGCCATCTGGAAAGCGCCGGTCTCGGGCGTGCGACCAAACTGCTCAGCGACCCGTCATTCCGCCGCAAGGCCAATCGGCTGGTCGGAGCGATCGTCGCCTAGGCGTATCACGCCAGCTGTGCGCTGAGGTTCTGGCAGGGCGAAAAACCGCTCGGGCCCTCCCGCGGGGGGTTAGCGCTGGCAAACTTCCCGAAAGCCGGCGGCGACGAAGGGAATCATGTGGTCGTAGGCGGCCTGCAGATCCTCGGAGCGGCACAGCCCGCCGGACAGATTGTCGATGCGCTTGGTCTGCGCGAGGGTCAGCGTCAGCGCCCCGGACAGGTTGTGGTAGCACCAGTAGATATCTTCCGGCTTCGCGCCCGGCAGGGCCTTGCTGAGAGCCGCGATAAATTCCTGCACCAGATCGTCGAAGAGGTGGGACATCATGCGCGGTCCCCAGTACGGCGAGTTGTTGATGTAGGCGATCAACGCCAGGTAGTGGCGCCAGCCCTCGTCGCCGGTTTCCTGTGCTAGTTCCAGCGGGCGCAAAAAAGCCTCGATGATCTGCTCGACGGTGGGTCCCTCGTCACCCGCAGTGGCCTGGCTGGCGCGCAGGGCCTGGCGGCGGGCATCGTTCAGGGACTCGGCGCGGCGCTCAAAGACGGCCTGAAACAGGTCGAGCTTCTTGCCGAAGTGGTAGTTGGCCAGGGCCACGTCCACCTCGGCGCGCCGGGCGATCTGTCGCAGGGTCACGCCGTCAAAGCCGTGCTCGGCAAAGAGCTCTTCGGCTGCGTCGAGTATGCGCTCGCGGCGTGGAGCTGCAGGCTGGATCGTTGGCGATGGCTGCGACACGGATTCCCCTCTTTCAACCATTATTCTTTTTCAACAATTGTTGAACATTCGCCTTTGCTCCGCAAGGGCGCTCTGATTCGAAGCCCGCTTGATTTTTCAACGGGTGTTGAATAGCCTCCCTCGCCATAACAAAACGCGATCGGCCACCATGACCCCAGAAGTCTTCAAGTACCTGATGACCGGAGCCTACGCGCTCCTCGTTTACGGCCTCTCCATCATAGGAATGCGCCGAACCCGCAGCGTCGAAGGCTTCTCGATTGGCAACAAGGATATGAGCCCCTACGTGGTGGGAATCACGTTGGCGGCGTCGATCGCCTCGACGGCGACGTTTGTTATCAACCCGGGCTTTGTTTACGCCCACGGTCTCTCGGCCTATCTGCACTTCGGGGTTGCGGGGTCGCTGGGAATACTCAGCGCATTTCTCGTGCTCACCCGGGGCTTCTTGCGTCTTGGGGAAAGCAACGCTGCGCTCACGATCCCCCAGTGGATCTACTACCGCTATAACCACCGCGGCCTCAGCCTGTTTTTTGCTTTTATCAATCTGCTTTCGATCACTTTCGTAGTCTTGATCCTCGTCGGCTGCAGTCTGTTGGTGACCGGGCTTTTCCCCATCGAGCAAAAGACTGCGCTCGTGCTCGTGTTGTTATTTGTATTTTCCTACGTACTCATGGGCGGGACCTACGCCCATGCCTACACGAACACGCTCCAGGGCGTGATGATGTTAGGTGTCACTGTGCTCCTGTTCGTTCAGGGGCTCAAGTATTTCGGCAGCGATCCGCTGGCCAGTCTCCAGGCGGTCAGCGATCAGTACGCACAGGCCTTCAACGCTGGCAGTTCACTGTACTTCGACTTTTTCTCCGTGTTCGTAAGCGGTTTCGTAGTGACCTTCGCACTGATGCTGCAGCCCCACATCCTTACCAAGGTGCTCTATCTGCGCAGTGAACGGGATATCGGCAAGTTCATTGGCACCACGGTGGTCGTGGGCACGGTGTTCACGCTCATGCTCATGATCGGGTTTTACGCTCGCCTCGCCGGTCTCGAGATTGATGCTCAGGACACGGTGGTGCGCGAATACCTGCTGCACGAATTCGGATCCTCGGTCCTTGGGGAATACGTGCTGGTGTTCATCTTTATCACGCTGCTCGCCGCGGGGATGAGCACCCTCGACGGGATTCTCGTCGCGCTCTCTGCGATGGTGGTGAACGACATCGTGCAACCGCTGGCCGGGGATGGGGTCGACGGTCTCGTGCTGTCGCGCTGGGTGCTCGTTGCGGTGGGGGTGATCGGGGTGGTGCTCGCGTGGAATCCACCGCCGTTGATCGGCTTGTTCGCGCAGAAAGGCGTTTACGGCTTGGCGGCAGCGTCCCTGGTGCCGGTGCTGTTCGGCGTGCTCGTGCGTCGTCATATCCCGCTATGGGTCGTGGCCGGCGCCGCGGCGATCGGGCTCACCCTGCACCTGCTTTTCAATCTTGCGCTGGGGGTGGCGAATCCCGCGATCTCCGCGACCTACGGCATCTTCGCCTCGCTGCTGTTCGGTCTCGGGGGCCTTTTCTTCACCCGGCGCGAAGCCGCCCCGCACGGGATCGACTGAGCCCAAGAGCGGCGGCGCGCGTCTCGGCCACTCGCTCGGCCCGTTTCGACGCCGCAAACAGGCAATTCTCGGATCCGGTAATTTTCACGCCTTGACAGTTCAACGCCCGTTGAATAATCTCATGTCATTCAACGGCTGTTGAAAAAGCCGTGCGATATCGCACCGAGACACGCGGTGCCCCCATAACTCATAACGCAAACAGGTGTCCGCTATGTTGGTATCCAGTCCCCGAAACATTCTTGCTGCGTCCGTGAAAGCGGTATCCGTTGCCGCCGCCGTAGCTGTCACGCTGCCGATGGCCCCCGTGGCATTCGCCCAGGCGAGCGAAGCAACGGTCCTTGAGGAAGTCACCGTTACCGCCCGCCGACGTGCGGAGAGCCTGCAGGACGTTCCCATTGCCGTTTCGGCCATCTCCGGCGACGAGCTTACGCTGCGCGGGGCGACCGACATCACGGAAATCGCCCAGGCGGTGCCCAGCGTGACCCTCGAGCCCTCCCGCGCCACCAACACGACCCTCACTGCCTTCATCCGCGGCGTGGGCCAGCAGGACCCGCTGGCCGGCTTCGAGCAGGGCGTGGCTCTGTATCTCGACGATGTTTACCTCGCCCGCCCCCAGGGCGCGCTCCTCGACCTCTACGACGTCGAGCGCGTGGAAGTCCTGCGCGGACCCCAGGGCACGCTCTACGGCCGCAACGCTGTGGGCGGTGCGATCAAGTATGTGACGCGACGCCTGTCCGACGATCTCAACGTGCGCCTGCGCGGCAGCTACGGTCAGTACAACCAACAGGACCTCGTGGGCACGGTATCTGGCGCCGTGGCGGATGGCTTGCGTCTCGGCGCCACCGTCGCGTCGTTCCAGCGCGATGGCTTTGGCGACAACCTCTTCACCGGTGGTGAGCAGTACGACAAGGACATCGTCGGCTACCGCCTGTCGGCCGAGTGGGAGCCCACGGAGTCGGTGCTGATCCGCCTGGCCTACGACAATACGGACGATCAGTCCTCCGCCGTCGCCGGATGGCGCCCCTTCCCCGGCGCGGTCAGCGGCATTCCGTCGCCCCGCGACGTCTTCGACACCAATGCCGGCGCCAGCACCCTGCCGTCCACGGCCGGTATCAACGGCAACAACCAGGTTGAAGCCGAAGGCTGGAGCGCATCCATCGACTGGGATGTGAACGACCAGATCACGCTGCGCTCCATTACCTCCGCGCGGGAAGACTTCACCGAGTCCGTGATCGACTTCGACAGCCTGCCGTCGGACGACTTCGATGCGCCGGTCATCTACGACAACGAACAGTTCAGCCAGGAGTTCCAGCTGCTCTATAACGCCGATCGCTGGAATCTGGTCCTCGGTTACTACTATCTCGACTCGGAAGCCGCGAACGACTTCGACGTTGTCCTGGGTCAGATTATCCCCGGTGGCCTGACGGCCTATACCGGCGGTGTGATTGAGACCGAGGCCTGGTCCCTGTTCGGCGATCTCACCTACGAGCTCACCGATCGCCTGTCCCTCTCAGTCGGTGGTCGCTACACGGAAGATGAGCGTCGGGCGGACGTGTTCCGCGCCAACTATCTGGGCGTGGGTTCGCCGGCCTTCGGCGTTGAGGACGCGGTGGAGATCGCCGTCAACTCTGACTATGAGGCCGACCGAACCTTCTACGACTTCTCGCCGCGCATCAATCTGAGCTACGCGGTCAACGAGGACTTGATGGTCTACGGTGGGTACAGCGAAGGCTGGAAGGCCGGGAGCTTCGATCCGCGTGGCGCCAACTTCGCCACTCCGGCCGTTGAGGAGGGCTTTGACGACGAACAGCTCGATTCCTGGGAAGTGGGATTCAAGGCTACCTACCTCGGTGGTCGCGCCACGACGAATGTTGCCCTGTTTTATAGCGACTATCAGGACATGCAGATCCCCGGCTCCGTTGGCGTGGATACGGACGGCGATGGCGTCAATGACAACTTCGTGGGAACCGTGACCAATGCCGGCGAATCAACGATTTGGGGCATTGAGATCGAGGGCAACGTGCTCCTCACGGAAGCGCTGTCGCTGCAGTACTCCGCGAGTTTCCTGGACGCGGGCTTCGATGAATACATCGTCGGTGGTGTCGATGTTTCCAATGACCGCGCTATCCAGAATACGCCGGAGGAAATGGTGTTCGTAGGTGTTAACTACAACATTCCCGCCTTCAGCGGGGATCTGCTGCTCACCACCAACTATTCCTACAAAGGAGATATCCAGCAATTCGAGATCGCCAACGCGGACATCGACCAGGAAGCGTACGGGATCTGGAACGCCAGCGTGGTCTGGACCTCCACCTCCGATACCTGGCTCGTCGGCTTCCACGGCAAAAACCTCGCGGACGAGGAGTACGCCACCGCGGGTTACTGCTTCGGCTTTGAGGACTGTCCCTCCGCCCTCGGCGGCGAGGACAACACCACGGTCTTCTTCGGACCGCCCCGCACCGTGTTCGCCACCGTCGAATACCGCTTCCAGTAAATGCTTGCCCGCGCTACCTCTCAGGGGTAGCGCGGGCTTTTTTATCGGAGGTACCTCTCATGAGCGAGTTTCCCTCGCCCGCACCCCTGCTGCCTGAAATTCTCGCCCTGCACGGTCGCTGGCGGGCCGAACGCGACGCCGTCATCGCCGGCGACACCCGCATCAGCTGGGCCGACTTCGTGGCGGACAACCATCGTTTCGCCAACGGACTTCGTGCTGCCGGTGTACAGAGCGGTGATCGCGTTGGCGTCTTCATGGCCAACGGCTACCCGATGCTGACCACGCTCTTCGGCATCCTCGTTTCCGGCGCCGCATCCGTGCCCCTGAACACCTCAGTGTCCGACGACGCCATCGTTGCCATGCTCACGGATGCGGACATCTCGGCCCTGGTGGTCAGCGCCGTACATCGCGAACGTTTCACGTCCCTGATGGACCAACTACCGGACGGCATTTTGTTCATCTGTGACGAAGCAGCACCGGGCTGGCGCTGTCTGGGTGATCTGCTGCGCGACCAGCCGGCCCATGCCCCGACCCTCGATCTCGCCGGCGACTCGCCCCTGAACATCATCTACAGCTCCGGGACGACCGGCCTTCCCAAGGGCATCCTGCACACGCATGGAGGACGCCGGGACTGGGCCTATGATCTCGCGATAGCCCTGCGCTACCACGGCGCCGCGCGCACGCTGCTGACCATCGGCCTCTACTCGAACATCTCCTGGGTGGCCATGCTGTGCACGCTTCTCGCCGGCGGCACCCTGATCATCCATGAGCGTTTCGACGCCGATGCGTTCCTCGACACCGTTGAGCGCGAGGGCGTCACGCACACGGCCATGGTGCCGATCCAGTTCCAGCGCGTCGTGGATGCCCAGAAAACAAGGCGGCGACACCTGGCGACCATGCAGGCCATGATGAGCTGCGGTTCACCCCTGCACGAAGGACTCAAGCGCGATATCTTCGCCACCTTCCCCTGCGGCATTATCGAGCTCTATGGCCTGACCGAGGGCATCATCACAACGCTTGATCCCGAGGACGCCGAAGGCCGCTGGGCCTCCGTGGGCAAGCCGCTCATCGGCACGGATATCCGGATCATCAGCGATGACGATTGCGCCTGCGCGTCGGGTGTTTCCGGAGAAATCGTGTCCCGCGGACGCATCACCATGCCGGGCTACTGGCGACGTGAAGACGCCAACAGGGATGCGAGCTATGTCGACGACGACGGTGTGGTCTGGCTGCGTTCGGGCGATATCGGACATCTCGACGCTCAGGGATTCCTGTACATCGTCGACCGCAAGAAAGACATGATTCTGTCCGGTGGCCAGAACATCTATCCTCAGGATATCGAGGCCGTGCTTGTCGAGCATGAGCTCGTGGACGACGCGGCGGTGATCGGCGTACCCAGCGAGCGCTGGGGCGAAACACCCCTGGCACTGGTGGTTTCGAAGATTCCGGCTTTCGATCTGAGTGAATTGCTGAGCTGGGCCAATGAGCGCCTGGGAAGGCAGCAGCGCCTCGTCGACTGTATCGCAGTGGACGAGCTTCCACGCAATCCGAATGGCAAAATACTCAAGCGCGAGTTGCGCCAGATTTACGGAGACAAACGCTATGCCTGACGCCGCGCGCGACTACCTCGACCACTACTACCAGAGCGCCGACGGTCTCACGCTGTATGCGCGGGACTACCCAGGACCGGAGGGGTCAACGCTCCTCCCCGTGCTGTGCATGCACGGACTCACCCGGAACTCCGCCGACTTCAGCTGGATCGCCAGTCGCCTGGCTAAAACCCGCCGCGTCATCAGCGTGGATCAGCGCGGTCGAGGCCTTTCCGACTACGACCCCGTGGCCTCGAACTACACCCCCGTGACCTATGTGGCTGATATGTTCAAGCTCCTCGACGAACTGGACGTCCCGCGCATGCTGGTTATCGGCACGTCCATGGGCGGCCTCATGGCGATGATTATGGCCAACATGCAGGGGGAACGCTTCGCAGGCATCGTCCTCAACGACATCGGGCCCGAGCTCCACCCCGCAGGCCTCGATCGCATCAAGAGTTACGTGGGCAAGCGCCGCGAGATCAGAAACTGGGACGACGCTGTAGCCCAGACCCGGGAAATCAACGAGGTGGCCTTCCCCAGGTACACCGATGAAGAATGGCTGCGCTTCACCCAGGGCCTGTACTTCGAGGAAAACGGCGTCCCGATCATCGCCCACGATGCGGCCATCGCCGAGGCGATGCAGGACGCGGAGTCGAATGCCGTGCCTCCCGATCTTTGGCCGCTCTTCCATCGTATGGCGGCGATACCCATGCTGGTCGTCCGTGGCGAGCTGTCGGATCTCCTGGCGACGGATTGCGTTGAGAAAATGCAGTCCATCAGCCCCACGCTGAGGGTCGCCCAGATTCCCGATCGCGGGCACGCGCCCATGCTTGATGAACCCGTCGCCGTGGAGGCTGTGGAAGCATTCCTTGCCGACGTGGACGCGACCTGAAGCAAGACCTTGTCAGCACTCGCTGTGACGGCGAGACTGTAGAGCATGGCTTTCAACCGCTTCGATCGCTGGGTTCAGATCACCGGTGCCCTCGGTATCGTCGCCGGGCTTCTCCTTGTCGGCCTTGAAATGAGGCAAAGCGCGCTACTCGTGCGCGCGGAGCTTGGCTCTGGAAGTATGACCTATCGTCAGAACCTGCTTTCCAGTGTGCGGGGCGAGGATCTTGCGGCCGCCATCGCGCAGGCCATCGACAATCCGTCCGACGTCTCGCTGCAGCAACAGGTGATCCTGGACGCCTGGTACGACGACGTGCTCGGGCAGGTCCTCCGGCAGCGTTACCTTTTGGGCCTCGACGTGTTCAAGGATCCGCTGGAACCCTTCGCCAGAACCCAGGCGCGGGTCTATTTCGGCAACCCCTACGCTCAGGCCTGGTGGCGGCGGAATCGCAGCGGCTATCCCGACGCGATCGTGAGCATCATGGACCCGGTCATCGAGGGCATCGATCCGCAGCGAGACCTCCGTGAGTTCGAAGCGCTGCGGTCCGACGCCGCGATACTCCGATCGAATTCCCCTTCATCGGCCGACGCTCGCTGAGGCATCGGATAAGGGCGGCGGTCCTGCTAAAGTGCCGGGCCCGTTTGCAGGAGTTCTCATGCGCAGGATCATTGTCGGTATCAGCGGAGCTTCGGGCATCGTGCTGGGTCTGCGCGCCCTTCAAATGCTGCGTGCCGCAGACGTGGAGACGCACCTGGTCATGAGCAAATCGGCGGAGCTTACGCTGTACCACGAGATGGACCAGAGCGTCGATGATCTCAAAGCGCTCGCCAGTGAGTGCTACCCGGTGAAAAACGTGGGCGCCGCGATCGCCAGCGGTTCCTTCCTCACGGACGGCATGCTCATCGCGCCGTGCTCCGTGCGAACCATGTCCGAGATCGCCACGGGCGTTACTTCGACGCTGCTCACCCGGGCGGCGGATGTGGTGCTCAAGGAGCGGCGCCGCCTTGTGCTTATGGTGCGCGAGACGCCGCTGCACACCGGGCACCTGCGCACAATGACGGCCCTGTCGGAAATGGGCGCCATCATCGCGCCTCCGGTCCCGGCTTTCTACACCGGCGCCGAGACGCTCGATGAATGCGTGACGCAGAACGTCGGCCGCGTCCTCGACCTTTTCGGTATCAACGATACGTCCATTCAGCGCTGGCAGGGCTGAGGAGCAGCGGTGACTGAGAAGCCCGTCGCGGGTCCCCGCGCCGCGGCCCTGCTTTTCGCCGTCGTTCTCCTGGACATGATCGGGTTCGGGATCGTGATCCCGATTCTGCCCTTCATTACGCCACGCCTCGGTGGCAGCGAATTCGACATCGCGCTGATCATCGCGAGCTACGCCGTCTTTGCGACGCTGGTCGGGCCGCTCTGGGGTCGACTCTCAGACCGCTTCGGGCGCAAACCCATTCTCATGCTCTGCACCGTGGGCGCCTCGGTCGCCTATCTGCTCCTCGCTCTGGCCGAGACGCTGTGGATGATCTATGCGGCGCGGGCTCTTGCCGGGCTCATGGCGGGGAATTTTCCCGTCGCGTCGGCGATGATGGCCGACGTGACGCCGCCCGCTGAGAGAGCGAAAGGTATGGGCCTCGTGGGCGCGGCCTTTGGTATGGGACTCGTCCTCGGACCGCTGCTCGGCGGGCTTCTCGCCGGTCCGGACGGCAGTTTCACCCTGCCGTGTCTTCTCGCCGCTGCGATGTCCGTGTCGGCGGTCCTGGCCGCCTGGCTGTTCCTACCCGAATCGCGCTCAGCCGAGGCGCGAGCGGTACCGGGAAGCTCCGCGGGTCTGTGGTCGATTCTGCGCGAAACACAAAGTCGTCTCTTGATGCTGCAGTACTTCCTGCATACGGGCAGCATCAGCGCCATCACCTACCTGTTCCCGCTCTGGGTGTACGCGCAGCTCGACTGGGAGGCGCGCGAGGTAGGCATCGTCTTTGGCGTTGTCGGCGCCATCATGGCCCTCAATCAGGGCGTGCTGATGGGCCGGCTCGTCGGGTTCGCGGGAGAGGTCAGTATTCTTCGCGTGTGCACCAGCCTATTCCTTACCGGCCTGTTTCTGGCCATGTTCGCCAGCGGCGCCGTGGCGATGGTGGGCTCGCTTATCCTGGCCCTGGGTGGCGCCACATTGTGCATGCCGATTCTCAATGCCATGACCAGTCGACGCGGCGCTGTAGGTGACCGCGGCCATCTCCTCGGCGCCGCGAGTGCCGCGGCGGGACTGGGCCGTATCTTCGGCCCGATTCTCACCGGCGCGCTACTGACCCTCGGCGGATTCCGGATAGCCTGGGGTCTGCCCCTGCTCATGGTGCTGTGCTACTGCCTTTGGGCGTACAGCCACTGGGCCCGGCGCGAGCCGCCCCTGCACAACGCCGAATGAGTCCGTAGAATCGCAGCGCGCATCGCAACGCACTAATCGACAATAAACAGAGGCATGTCCATGGCTAATTCGCTTTTTGATCTCAGCGGCAAAATCGCCCTCGTTTCCGGAGCCAGCCGCGGCATAGGCGAGGCCATCGCGCGCCTCCTCGCGGAGCATGGCGCGCACGTGATCGTGTCGAGTCGCAAGCAGGAGGACTGCTCCGCGGTCGCCGATGCCATTACGCAGGATGGCGGCAGCGCCGAGGCCTATCCATGCCACGTCGGCCGCATGGAGGACATCAGCGCAATCTTCGATCATATACGTCGCAGTCACGGACGCCTGGACATCTGCGTGAACAATGCGGCGACCAATCCCTACTTTGGCCACATCCTGGATACAGATCTCGGCGCGTTTACAAAAACCGTGGATGTAAACATCCGCGGCTATTTCTTCATGTCGGTTGAAGCGGGCAAGATGATGAAGGAGCAGGGCGGGGGCGCCATCGTAAACACCGCCTCGATCAACGCAATCCAGCCCGGCCCCATGCAGGGCATCTACTCAATCACCAAAGCCGCCGTCGTCAATATGACGAAAGCCTTCGCCAAGGAATGCGCTCCCCTCGGCATCCGCTGCAATGCACTCCTGCCGGGCCTGACCAAGACCAAGTTTGCCGGTGCACTTTTCGAGCACGATGATATCTACAAGGCGGCCATGGAGAAGATTCCCATGGGGCGGCACGCGGAACCCGAGGAGATGGCGGGTACGGTTCTGTATTTGGTGTCAGATGCCAGTAGCTATACCAATGGTGAGTGCATTCTTGTTGATGGCGGGATAACCATCTGACATTTGTTCCGTCTACCTTGCTAGAGGTCTTATACCAAGTCGCCGCCTATCACCCTGCAAACCGCGAGGCGCGCCGCATTTGCTGCAGTCGCTGGTGGGGAAACGCTCCTTCCGCAAACACGCCACACCCCGCTCAATGCCGTTCGAGGTTCGAAACCTGAGCTGGATACCCAGTGAGCTCGGCTTGGCACTGAGCAGGGTGAATCGAGCGCTGCTTCCGGAGCGAGCGTCCCCCCTCTCAGCGAGCGGAGGGAGCGGCGCTCGATTCACCCGGCCGCTCGCTCCGCCGTGCCTTGGTCAAAATGGGAGGAAACCGAGCGAGGCGCGCCGCATTTGCTGCAGTCGCTGATGGGGAAACGCTCCTTCCGCAAACACGCCACACCTCGCTCAACGCCGGAGTGGCGGGCGAAATGAGTGTGTCTGACGCATCGCGAAGCACAGACCTGGGTGAACCGGGAGCGGCTTCTCGCGTGAGCGTCCCCCGCCTCAGCGAACGGAGGAAGTCGCTCCCGGTTCGCCCGGAAACTCGCTACCGGTAAGCAAGATGAACCCAGAGAGGGTGACTAACCTGCCCGGAGATAGGGAAACCCGCCTTCCTTGATGTACAGATCACACTGCTCCAGCCCCTGCGGCGTAAGCGAGCTGCCCGGCGGCAGACGCAGCCAGGCGTGCTGGCGGTACTCGTTTTGTTCGTCGCAGAAGTGACCGGACAGGACAAACATCTCGACGCCCTGGGGAAAGTTCAACACGCCCACATCGCTCGGACAGGTCCATCGCTCGAGACGCATATGGTCGCTGAAGGGCTCCTGGGCGTAGAGCTTCTTCCAGTAGACACCGGGGCGGATGCTCGAGCGCCATTCGCTCTCGGTCGTGTCCAAGGAAACCCGGTGGCGCTCCGTGCCCGGGAACTGGCGCAGCTTTACGAACAACAGGCAGCCCGATTCTGAAAAAGGTGCGTGTTCGAAACCCTCGGGGTTGAGAAGATAGGTCCCGGCGGGCCAGTCACCCTGCTGATCGGAAAAGACGCCTTCGAGCACCAGGATCTCTTCTCCCTCGGGATGTGGATGGCTGGGGAAGGTACTGCCCGGTTGATAGCGGACGACGGAGGTGACCTGGCCGCTTTCGGGCGCGCCTACGAGGTGCAGGCGTTTGCGCAGGACTTCGCCGCCTGGGCTTTGTACCCATTCGAGTTCGTCACTGTTTACAGCGATCTGGCGATCGAGTTCGCCGTTTAGTGCGCTGGCTGTCATGTTGTGTACCGTAGCTGCTTCCGGGTCATCAAAGAATCCGTTAGCAGCCGTGCTGTCGATTTTTACTGGATTGGTGAAGCTCATTTCTGTCCTTTAGTGTACGTATAGCACCATTTCCCTGATCAGCATCAGTGCTTCAGCTTGAGAAGGCGCCGGGCGAGCAGCTAGAGTGTCTCCATGGCCAAGGTTCTTGTTACTCACTCACTTCCGGGCAGCCGCTTCTGGGAGCTCGCCGAGGAGTGTGAAGTCAACGTCTGGATGGGCCCCGGGTTGCTGTCTCCCGAGGCGCTCCGGGAAGAGCTCGTCGGCTGCGACGGCGTGCTGTGCATGCTTACAGATCGCATTGATACAACGCTGCTCGATGCCAATCCGCAGCTGCGATTCATTTCCTCTATGTCCGTTGGAGTGGATCACATTGATGTGACAGCCGCTAGCGAGCGAAATATCCCGGTAGGCAATACACCCGGAGTCCTGGTGGAAACAACCGCGGACGCCAGTTTTGCCCTGCTCCTGGCCTCGGCGAGGCGCCTCGTCGAAGCCGACCGCTTCGTTCGCGGCGGACACTGGCGAAAGGAGAACGCCTGGTCGCCGGACTTTTTCGTGGGCAAGGATGTGGCCGGCGCCACTTTGGGTATCGTCGGTCTTGGCGCGGTGGGCCAGGCCATCGCGCGGCGCGCCAGCGGCTTCGGTATGCATGTCCTGGGCTGGAATCGCAGCCCGCGCGAAATCGCCGGCGTCCAGGCTCTGGATCTCGACGAACTGCTGAGCGAAAGCGACTTCGTTTGTATCTGCGTCGCTCTGAACGAGGAAACGCGCGGACTCATCGACGCTCGCCGCCTGGGTCTGATGAAATCCGATGCCGTGCTTATCAATACGGCGCGGGGGGGAATCGTCGACGAAGCCGCGCTTGCCGAAGCCCTGAGTCGCGGTCGCCTCGGTGCCGCCGGTCTCGATGTGTTTGAGCGCGAGCCCGTCCCGCCGGATCACCCGCTGCTGAGTCTGCCGAACGTTGTGGCAACGCCGCACATCGGCAGTGCCACCCTGGCGACGCGGGAAAAGATGGCGGACATGGCGGTGATCAATACGCTGGCGGCGCTCGCGGGGGAGCGCATGCCCTCCTGCGCTAACCCCGGTTGCTACGAATCCAGCTGACAACGATGCCGGCGCATCTGTTCCCGCCTGGCTAGGGCGGCGGGAACGCGGACTTACACTGCAGGGGATGATTCGAGATCGGGGAGAGGGACTCCCACCCGCACGATTGCGCACATGAATGACCCCGTATCCCTTCCCGAGCTGCTCGCTCGCAGTACTCCGGAACACCGTCTCGCTCGTTTCGCCGAGGGTCGCGATGTTTACGGCAGCGGTGAGCTGCGCTGGCTCTGCAGTCCCCCGGGCGCGGTGCAGAGCGCTATCGACCTGGCAAATCCGCGCTGCCCGGTGCTCGCCAATCACATCGCGATGTCGCTCGCCGCGGCGCTCCCGTCGCGCGTGGCGCGCATCCTGGACCTGGGCTCAGGCTGTGGTGTTCTCCTGCGCTTCGCCCGGGCCGTATTTCCCGGCGCAGAAGTCACGGGCGTCGAACAGGACCCCGCCATGCTGGAGATCGCCCGGACCCACTTCGCCCTGCCGCCCGATGAGGCCGTCATCGTGGCCAGTGCCCTCGATTACCTCGAGACTAGCCGCGGCACCTGGGATCTGGTTTTCAGCGATTTGTTCGAGGGCCTCCGGGAACCGGACTGGCTGCTCAGCGAAGCCTTCTGCGCCGCACTCGGCGCCGCACTGGCCCCGGACGGTGTGGCGGCGCTCAACCTGCTTCCCCTGGCGAAGGAGCGCCTCGAAACGCAGCTGAAGACCGCGCGCCGCCACTTTCCCGGCACGGCCCTGCTTAGCGCCGGCGATCAGGACAACGTCGTGCTCGTGTTGTCTCCGTCACGCTGGGATCAACATCGTTGGGAACAGCGGCTGCGGGGCGAGGCGGATATCGACTTTGGTTCGTCGGCTCGAGCGATCTTTGGCTCACTTCGTGTCTTGAGTTGAGCAACCCTTTGGTCGAGTCGGATTGGATCGGAGCGTCATTCGTCGCGAGGCGCGCCGCGTTTACTGCAGTCGCTGATGGGGAAACGCTCCTTCCGCAAACACGGCACACCTCGCTCAGCGCCGTTCGAGGTTCGAAATCAGAAACAACGCGCCCCGTGAGCTCCGCGTGGCACTGAGCAGGGTGAACCGGGAGTCGCTTCCGGAGCGAGCGTCCCCCGCCTCAGCGAGCGTAGGGAGCGGCTCCCGGTTCACCCGGCCGCTTGCACCGTCGTACCTTCGTTGACGTGGGAGAGAGCACAACTAGACACGCCGCGTTTAATCCGGTCTCTGGTGAAGAAACGCTCCATCCGCAAAAACCGCATACCTCGCCCAACGGCCGACTAGAGTCGGCAAGGCCGGCGCCGCGTTTCAGCGAGCCGGAGGCAGGGTCGAGAGCCCATCGCGCACAGCCCGCCGCACGGCACTTTCGCTGACGCTGTTGGCATCCTCCATGACCTTGCTGATACGCACCCGCCACAGAACCTCGGTGGCTCTCGGATCCACGAAGGCGACCAGCAGGTTGCCCATTTCCTTTACACCGCTCAGGGCGTAGGCGTTGTCTACCGTGGCGCCATCGGCCTGGCGATTGATCTGGGCCGAGGGGTAGGGTGTGACGTTCGACGCGGTCGTCGCCAGACGTCCGTCGTTGATGCTTCCGGCGGCCAGGTATTCGATGAGGAACTCGGCGTCGTCGCGGTCAACGAGTCGATAGCCCAGCTCACCCAGACGCTCCTCGACGGCGCGACGGATCATCGGATCGGCCTGGTAAAGGCGATCGCGGGTGTGACCGCGCTGCTCCAGGGGCTCGCTGCGCCAGGCGTAGCTTTGATAGCCCGTGGCCTCGAAACGCGCTGTGTCATCGGGAATGGTCTCCACGCCGCTGCAGGCGACGAGCAGGGCGAGGCAGCAGGCAACAAGGATGTTCTGGAGCGAGAGGCGAGTCATGGGAGTTCCGCGGATTGGCAGCTGGCGGTCATGGTAGCAACACGGCTGACGCAATGCAGAGGCCGGCGTCGCTCCCCGCGGTGCGTCTGCGTTACCATTGCGCGCCAAAAATAAGTTGGGATAACTATGGAGTTTTCGCTCAGCGACGAGCAGCAGGCCTTCGTCGACGCCGCACGCGCCTTCAGCGAAGCGGAACTGGCACCCAAGGCGGCGCTCTGGGACGCCGAGAGCATCTTCCCTAAGGAGGCCCTGGCGGCCGCGGGGGAACTAGGGTTCATGGGCATGTACACCCCTGAACATGCCGGCGGCCTTGCTCTGTCGCGCCTCGATGCCAGCCTTATCGTGGAAGAACTCGCCCGGGGCTGCACGACCACCACGGCCTTCCTCACGATTCATAACATGGCAACCAGCATGATCGGCCGCTACTGCAGCGAAAGCGTTATCGAGCAGTGGTGCCCGGGGCTGGTCAGCGGTGAACTTCTCGCTTCCTATTGCCTCACGGAGCCGGGTGCGGGCTCCGACGCGGCTTCTCTGCGCACCCGCGCGGAGCGCGACGGTGACGACTACGTCATCAATGGCAGCAAGGTGTTCATCTCCGGTGCTGGCGAAACGGATGTGCTTGTCGTCATGTTGCGGACCGGTGAAGCCGGGCCGCGGGGGATCACGGCGCTTCTCGTTCCCGCCGACAGCGAAGGCATCAGCTACGGCAAGAAAGAAGAAAAGATGGGCTGGAATGCGCAGCCTACGCGCGCCATCAGCTTCGATGACGTGCGCGTACCCGTGGCCAATCGCCTGGGCGAGGAAGGCCAGGGCTTCGCGATCGCCATGGAGGGTCTCGATGGGGGGCGCATCAACATTGCCACCTGCAGTATCGGGACCGCGCAGCAGGCCCTTACGGAAGCCCGCACCCACGTCGGCGAAAGGCGCCAGTTTGGTCAGGCCGTAGCGGATTTCCAGGCGACGCAGTTTCGTCTCGCCGACATGTTGACCGATCTTGTGGCGGCACGGCAGATGGTCCGCCTGGCCGCCTGCAAGCTGGATTCCCGCGATTCCCAGGCGACGACCTACTGCGCCATGGCGAAGCGCTTTGCCACGGATGCGGGTTTCCGCATCTGCAACGATGCCCTGCAGTTGTTCGGTGGCTACGGATATATCCGCGAGTATCCCCTTGAGCGCCACGTGCGCGACACGCGCGTACACCAGATCCTGGAAGGAACCAACGAAATAATGCGCGTCATCATCGCGCGGCGGCTGATGATGGACGAGGCACTGGAGATGATTCGATGACGGCAAGTAAATCCCAAAAACTCAGGCTTGAGCTACACGGTCACACCGCGCTGCTTACCATCGACAACCCCGCGGCCAACACCTGGGATACGGAGAGCCTTCCGGCGCTGCGCGATCTGGTCATCGACCTCAATGCCCAGTCCGATGTTTTCGCCCTCGTGCTCACCGGTGCCGGTGAAAAGTTCTTCTCCGCCGGCGCGGACCTGAAGCTCTTCGCCGATGGCGACACGGATACCGCGGCCGAAATGGCGCGGCTCTTCGGCGAGGCCTTCGAAACCCTGGCCGACTTCCGCGGTGTATCGATCGCGGCGGTGAATGGCTTCGCCATGGGTGGAGGACTCGAAGTCGCCCTCGCCTGCGACATTCGCATCGTCGAGGAGCAGGCAAAGCTCGCCCTGCCGGAAGCCCGCGTCGGCCTCCTGCCCTGTGCCGGCGGCACGCAACGCCTGGCGCGTCTCGCGGGCGAGGGCTGGGCCAAGCGCATGATCCTGTGCAACGAGCGAATAGATGCCACAACGGCGGAGCGCATAGGTCTCGCAGAAGAGGTGGTGCCCGCCGGCAGCTCCTGCGCGCGCGCCCTCAAGCTCGCGGAGCAGGCGTCACAGCAGAGCCCCAGCGCAGTTTCCCGCTGCAAACGACTGATTCACAGCGCCCGGGACAAGGCCATCAGCGACGGCCTGGCCGCGGAGCGTGAGCTTTTTGTCGAGCTCTTCTCGACCTCGGATCAGCGCGAGGGCGTCAATGCCTTTCTCGAAAAGCGGGAACCCGAGTGGAAGAACGCCTGAGGTCAGCCTGGCCATCGAACTCCCGGCCCGCATGCTCGCTGTACAAGGATTCTCATGACTGAACCCGCAATCCTCGCCACCCTGGAAGACGCCGCCCTGGGGCGGGTTGGACGCATCACGCTGAACAGCCCGGGAACCTTGAATTCCCTGACTCTGGAAATGGTGGACGCAATCCAGGCGACCCTCAATAGCTGGCGCGACGACCCCGCCATCGCGCTGCTGTTCATCGATGGCGCTGGTGGAAAGGCCTTCTGCGCCGGCGGCGACGTGCAGGCTCTCCACGCTTCAGCGGTGGAGAAGCCTGGCGGCCCCTGCGAATACGCCGAGAGCTTCTTCGAGCGTGAATACCGCATGAACTACACCCTGCACACCTATCCGAAGCCCATCGTGTGCTGGGGTCACGGTATCGTGATGGGTGGCGGTCTGGGGGTCATGGCCGGCTGTTCGGAAAGAGTCGTGACCGAAAGCACGCGTATCGCCATGCCCGAGGTCACCATCGCGCTCTTTCCCGACGTCGGCGGGAGCTGGTTTCTGAACCATATGCCCGGCTCCAGCGGTCGCTTTTTGGCGCTCACCGCGGCCTCCGTGAACGCGGCCGATGCGCTGTTCTGCGGTCTGGGGGATCGATTTATTGCGGCATCGCAAAAGGACGCGGTATCGGAGGCCCTGCTCGCCACGACCTGGGCCGAGGATTCCCGGGAAAACCGGGCGCGCCTTCGTCACCTGCTTCATGCCGCAAGCGATCGACCGGAGGCGGAGCTGCCCGCCGCCCAGGTGCAGCCGCATCTCGACACGGTAAACACGCTCTGCGACGGTGACGACGTGCACGATGTCATCGACCGGATTCTGGCCCTCGACACCGACGATAAGTGGCTGGCCCGCGCGCGCGACGGTCTCGCCCACGGCTCGAAGCTTGCCGCCCTGTGGATCGATCGGCAGCTCTGGGAGACGCGCCACGCCTCCCTTCGTGAGGTTTTCCAGAGCGAACTGCAGCTGGGCACGAACATCGTGCGCCACCCGGAGTTTGCCGAGGGCGTGCGCGCCTTGCTGATCGACAAGGACCGCAATCCGAGCTGGTCCTTCGCCCATTCCCGAGACGTGCCGGAAGACCTGCTGGACAGTTTTTTCCGCGCACCCTGGGCTGTAAATCCCCTGGCGGACCTGCCCTGAGGCGAGATGCCCCGGCTTCGTGCGGCGGAGCACGCATACTGAGAGCACCAATAACGAGAGGAATGCCATGAGTGGCGAAGAAACGGCGAAGGTCGGCTTTATAGGCCTGGGCAATATGGGCGGCCCCATGGCCATCAATCTCCTCGGCGCCGGCTTCAGCGTTCGCGTCTTTGATCTGTCGCCCGAAGCCTGTGCCGCGGTAGCCGGCGAGGGCGGCGAGACCATGGCGTCGGCGTCTGAGGCCGCGGAAGGCGCGGACTATCTGATTTCCATGCTGCCTGCCGGCAAGCATGTGGCGGGTCTCTATCTCGGCGATCAGGGGCTGCTCGCCACGCTGCCGCCGTCCGTTACCGTACTGGACTGCTCCACGATCGATGCGGCCACGGCGCGGGAGGTGGGTGAAGCCGCGGCGAGCAAAGGCATTGGATTCCTCGACTCCCCCGTATCCGGCGGCGTCGCCGCGGCCCAGGCCGGAACGCTTGCCTTTATGTGCGGCGGTGAGGAAGCCGTGTTCGCGGCGGCGCAGCCCGTGCTGAACGCCATGGGCCGGGCGAGCTTTCACGCCGGTCCCGCCGGGGCCGGCCAGGTGGCCAAGGCCTGCAATAACATGCTCCTCGCCATACACATGCTGGGCAGCTGCGAAGCGTTGGCCATGGGCGAGCGCCACGGCCTGGACCCGGCGCGCCTGTCAGAGATCATGCTCGCCAGTTCCGGGCGCAACTGGTCTCTGGAAGTCTATAACCCCTGGCCTGACGTTATGGAAAACAGCCCCGCGAGCAACAACTATGAGCCGGGATTCATGGTCGACCTGATGGATAAGGATCTCGGCCTCGCTATGGAAGTCGCCGGTGCGGCCGACGTGGACAATGCCATGGGCCGCCTTGCCCGGGACCTCTTCGCGGAGCATCGCGCCGAGGGGAACGGGGCGCGGGACTTTTCCTCGGTGCTCGAGCGCTACCGCAAGGGCTGACGCCGCGGGGGCCAGGCCACGCGCGTAGCGGAGCGGGGCGGATCAGTAGTTCAGGAACACGCCGTTTTCATTGAACCAACGTTCGTCGATTTCCCAGCGCACGGCGGTAACGTCGCTCTGGCTCTCCACCAGTTGCATGGCCCGGCCCTGTTTCTCCGCGAGGATCTGCTGCGCGGCGAACATGGAGGGGTCGTCGACCGCGGTGCGGCTGAGTTCGGGGAAGGCCGTACGCAGAAAACGCATCGCCGGCACTTCCGCCGAGCGCGGCGATCCCATGATCGCGATGCCCTCCTCGATGCGAAGAACGCGAAACGTGTAGGGATAGTCGCGCAGATCCGCATCTTCCGCGAGCAGGGCGTTGATCTGGTAGACGCGCTCGTCTCCGCTCAGCACTATGTACAGGATTACCGCGGTGACTATGCTGCCGAGCACCATGAGGTACCGTTTGCCGAAGCTGTCCATACCTCTGAGCTTCTACTTTCTAAAACAGCTGCCGATGCTCCCACGGCCTCCGGTAGCCCGCAAGCACGCGCCCCGCTTCTGACAAACAAGTGACGGCCCGCCAGACCTCGGCGCGCAAACGGTTAACGACAGGTCAAAATGAGTAGCTCAGGCCCAGCTGAAAGGTGAGCGGTTCGTAGTCGAAGTCGCTGAAGCGCCCAGAGATGCCTTCGCCCTCTAGATCAATGCCCGTTACGCTGCCGTAGCGAAGCTCGCCGTGGGCCGACCAACGCTCATTGAGCCGGTAGTTGCTTCCCACGAAGACCTGGAAACCGACGTCGCCGTCGCCCGCATAGGATTGCTCCGGACCATTCCCTTCCAGATCGATGTCGATTTCCTGGATCCAACTCAGGCCCGCCCCAAGGTAGGGTTCCCAGGGGCCGCGTTTATCGAGGTAGTAGTAGCCGTTCAGAAAAAATGTGTTCGACGCGTAGTTGCCGTCATCAAATCCGGGACCCGCGGCGAACGTGGTCTCGCTCCCGTTGCTGCGGTATTCCCAGGCCAGCTCTACCGCCAGTCGAGGTCCGTAGCGATAGCCGACACCTGCCCCCGCTGTGAATCCTCCGTCCGCGCTGACATCTACCGAGTCCACCGGGGGACCGGCGGTCGTGTTATCAAACGCGCCGCCTGTGTCGGAGAGGCTGCTGTAACCGCCCCACGCGCGCGCAATCCACCCGGCCTCCCGGTCTTGCGAAGCGTCCTGCGCCACGGCCGGGCAGGCGGAGAGGGCAAGGGCCAGCAGGCCCGTCGCGAATCGGGCGTCGGCGCCGACCAGCGGTGTTGAAGTTTCTGGCTGAGACATGGATTTGCTCCCTGATCGAGTTCATGAATGGCATGGGGCCTGTGCCTCATGCACTTCACTCTACGATCTGCGGGAGCGCATAAGTGTATGATTTAGAAGGTTTTGTATGAGCGGGCGCGTTTTTGTACGAACGGGCAGGGGGACGTATGAGCGGGCCCTTTGATATCGGTGATGTGTCGCCGCGTCGCTACTTTGCGGTTGTCGCTGTGGTACTGGGCCTGCTGTTTGCGTTTGTCGCCGGTGACGACGACAGCGGCCCGGCGCTGTTTGGCAGCCTGGTGATCTGGCAACTGCAGAGCTTTGTTCCGATGCTTCTGCTCCTGGCTTCCCACATGGCCTGGTCGTGGCTGCCGCTCTTCGATCGCCAGGGACCGTGGCTTCAGCTGCTGATCTCCGGTCTTAGCGGCGCTCTGATGTTCTCGCCGCTGGCGGCGCTGCTGGATCACTATCTTGAAGGTGCGGAGACTGCCTTCGGTACGGCAGCGATCGTCAACGAGGCTGTGAGTATCGCGCCGCCCATCACCCTGGCCTGGATAGCCATCAACGCGCCTTTTGTTCTCGGATTGCGTCTTACCAATACGGGCCGGGGCGTGGTCGCGAGCCGTGAATCGCGTGTATCGGATCGGGCCTGCGCGACAGGGCCCGGGCTCGGTGACGGGGACGGGCGGGAAGCCGGCGCCGCCCAGCGGTCGGTCGGAACCGAGGAAAACGCAGAGCATGGCCGGTCCGAAGCCGGCGCATCGCGGCCTGATCACCGGCAGTTACCGTTTATGCGACTGGTAGCACCGACCATGCGCGGTCGCGTTATCTACCTGCAGGCTGAGCTGCACTACCTTGCGGTGGTCACGGAGCACGGCCGCAGTCTGATTCTCTATAACCTGCGCGATGCCGCCAATGAACTCGCCGGTGAAAGCGGCCTTCTGACCCACCGTTCGTTTTGGGTGGCGGTGCGGTCCATACGCGGTTTCCGTCGACGGGGTCGTCAGGGCACGCTCCACATGGAAAACGGCGAGGAGATACCGGTGAGCCGTCGTCGCATCAACGCCATCAGCGAAGTGCTTGGCACGGCGGATGGCGTCGCCTAGGAGCTGGACGATGCCTCGACCGCGTCCTGCTCCTCATCCTCGGGTGCTTCCTCAAGCTCGCCGGGCTCTTCAGCTATACCGACCAGCGCCTTCGCCGCCTCGATCAGACGCTCCGCATCGTAAGCGCTGGTATCGAAGAGGTGAGCGAAGCGATCACTGCTCAGGTAGTAGCGCTCGATCTCCGGGTTGTCGAGCACCAGTAGCTGCTGCGTATCGGGTCCACTACCCAGACTGATGCGCAGCGCTTCGCCGGCGGCGCCGGCGTCTGCATCGTCGTCGGCGACCAGACCCGACACACGCAGTCCCTCAAGCACCTGCAGCAGTTGCTCCATGGCTTCGTCGTCGACGCTTTCACCATCATCCCGCCGCCAGCCTTCGCCTTCGCGGACAAAGCGCAGGTCATAGAGTTCGAGAGAGCCAAGATCGCGCTGCGCCAGTAGTGTTTTGTCGAGCCAGGGTCCCGTCTCCACCGGAGCGTCATAGCTGTTCAGCTCGATCATGTAGATGTTGGCGTCGCCCTCACTGCGCGCGTGGATCTTGCGAAAGGTCGGGGAAGTGCCGAGGTACGCCGTACGCTCTACGTTTCCCGCGCCGAGGACAACGCGGCGCTCGAAGTTGTCATCACTGAGTTTGAAGCGTCGCGCGGCGCTTTCGCTGGTTGCGATGGCGAGGCCCGGGTCGCGGGCGAGCGCGTCGGTCAGGGCGGAGACCTTGTCGCTATCGGCGGGCAAACCGCCGGCCAGGTTCCAGGCGCCGTCGTCGAGGTTCAGCACTACGCTGTCCCCCTCGGCGTCGGTGACTTCGATACGGTCGATGTTGTCGAAGGCAAATCCCGGTATCAGCGCTCCGGTGATCTGTTCTTCGCCCTCGGGCCAGTAGAGAAACGCAACGAGCCCGGCCTGCAGGAGCAGCATGAGTGAGAGCAGGCGGATCATGCGATGACCTCCGCAAGACGAACCGCGCGCCGGGCGCGCACCACGCGCCAGCCAAGGTACAGGAAGGCAAGGATCACCAGAGCCAGCGTGTAATTGCCGTACTCGATGGTGGCCTGGGTCTCCCGCGGCAGGGGAGGCAGGGTGCGGTTGAAGTGCGCCCGCGAGCGGATGCTGGTCAGGCTGCTGTCTTCCAGGGCCCAGTCCACGGCATTGAGAAGGAACTCAAGCGGTCCGAAGTACTGCGTGCCGGAAGCCGCGATCACTCCTGAGAGCACCTGGTCACTGGCGAAGTCATTCGACGCCACTAGCAAAAGGCGTGCGGACGCGGGGGACTTGCCCGTCAGCGCGGTAATGGCCGGTGCCGGTGCCTCGTTTTCCTCGCCATCACCGGCGGCTGGCGCCAGCTCCGGTGCCGCTTCGAAGTAACTGTCGAAGACACCCTCGGAAAGAAGCGCAATGCCTTCGCGCTGAGTGCCATCGGGACCGGGTTGATCCCAGCCACCCCCATCGGCGCTTGGCATCACATCGGTTCGGGCCGACTGCCAGGAGCCTTCGGAGCTACTGAGCAGGGTGGTCAGCGATCGGCCCTCGGCGCTCTCCCCCGAAATGGCAGAGGCCCAGCCTACGGTGAGCTGAGGGAGACCGCTGGTTATGGGATGCGTGCTGTTCAGGCCGTCTTCGCGCACGTCGATGAGGTATGGGTAGTCGACGAACTGCATGTCGCGGAACTCGTAGCCTCCGATGCGCCGGACTACCGGCACCGGAAAGGAGGCGTTGCGTTCATCAAGGACCAGGGACTGCGACAGCGAAAGACCGTGGTGGGCAAGCCAGTCCTCAAGGCCGCTGTTCACACTGCGCAGGCTCAGCGAGCCACCCTGGGTATTGATGGACCAGGGTGAAGTCGCGAGAACCACGGTTCCGCCGCGCATCAGGTACTGATCGATGGCAAAGCGTTCTCCATCGCCGAGGTTCTCCGGTGCCACGACCAGGAGCAGATCGGCGCTGCTATCGACGCTGCCGTCACTCAGATCCTCCATGAGGATAGTGTGATCTTCGCTGATGCTCTGCTGCAGGGTGCGGAAGCTGAGCCCCTGGGGTGGCATACCGGGCATCGATGGGGGAGCGCTCGGCAGCGCCAACGCCACGCTGCGGGTGAAACCGCTGGCAAAGCGTCGCAGACCGGCTTCCAGGCCGTCGCCAAATTCCTCGGGATCAAAGCTGCCGGTAGGAAGCTGAATGACCTGGTGATCGTCTTCCAGGGTCAGGTAGAAGTAGAACTCGGCTTCATCCCCCAGCGCCGCGATCATCGGCCGAAAGTCCCACTCCTCCACGATGCGATCAGCGACCGCTCCGCCCTGGGCCTCGGGCTCGATGAACTCCACATTGAACTGACCTCGGTGCTGGGCCGCCAACGCCTCGGCCTCCGCACGGACCGCGTCGCGATAGTCGACAAGAAGCTGCGGCAGCAGTTCGCCTGCCGACACGTAGGCGCGGAGGGTCACGGGACTCTCGATCTGGTCGAAGAGGTCGCCACCGCTGCGGTAGCGATACAGTACGTCGCGGATTGCGCGGGTTACGTCGAATTCCGGGTTGCGCAGCACAACTTCAGGCTCCCCGCTCATGGACGTCTTGACTTCGATAAAGTCGGCGAAGCTCAGCGTCTCGTACTCCCCGCCGTACTGCACCAGCACATCGAAGTAGGCATTGACCAGGGCCGACTGATAGCGATCCGCTACCTGGAAGGGCGTGGCCTGAATGTTGAAGTCTTCGTTGGCCTCCTGCTCTGCCGCCGCATCCTCCGCAGGGTCGACGAACTCAACGCGCACGCCGCTGCCGGCGCTCACCGCGTATTCCCGAAGCAGGTCGCGCAGCTGGGGGACCAGCGGTGCCAGGAGCGGGTGCGAGCGCTCGGAAAAATAGCCGCGTATGAGCAGCGGCTCCTCAAGCTGGCCCAGGAGCGCGCGGCTCGCTTCCGAGAGGGAGTAGAGACGACCCTCGGTGACGTCGCTGCGCAGCGGCAGACGATGCAGCCAGAGACCCCCAAGAATGAGGTTGGCGATGAGCAGGCCGACCCCCAGGCGCCAGGCCCGGTGCCGCGTATTGGTTGCCCGCGTCCAGCGGCCGCGCTCAAGCCCATAGACGTTCAGGGCCAGGAACGCGATGCTGATAGCGATGTAGTAGTAGAGGTCTCGAAGATCGATCACACCCCGGGTGATGCTTTCGAAGCGCGAGCCGGAGCCCAGAAGGCGCAGTAGCTCCGCCGTGTTGCCGCCGAAGAAGCTCAACAGAAGATCACTGCCCGCGAGGTAGAGCAAGCCGCACACCGCGACGCTACCGATCAGGCTGACGATGGCGTTGTCCGTGCGCGAGGACACAAACAGACCCGCGGCGAGGTAGGCGAAGCCCAGCAGCAGGGTTGCCAGGTACGCGGCAAACACCGGTCCGGGATCGAGGTTGGCGATGGACGCTACCGTAAATGGCAGGGGCAGCGTAGCGAGCAGGGCTACGGTGAGGACGGTCGCGCAGGCCAGGAACTTGCCCAGGACAAACTGCCATAGAGGCACCGGCAGGGTGAGTACGTGTTCGAGCGTGCCGCTGCGTCGCTCCTCGCTCCAGCTGCGCATGGTCAGAGCCGCGCAGAGGAAGATCAGTAGCAGGGGCATCCATTCGAACAGCGGCCGGACGTCGGCAATGTTGCGCGAAAAGAAGGACTCCACCCAGAAGAACGTAAACAGGCAGACCACCATGAAGCTGGCCAGGAACAGCCATGCCACGGGCGATGCAAAGAACAGCTGCAGCTCTTTGCGAGCGACCTGAAAGAGTACGCGATCACTGGCCATGCCGGCCTCCCGCGGTTTGTACCGCCTCTCGGAACACCTGTTCCAGATCCCGCTCTTCGGGCTGGATGCGGAACAGCCGCGCTCCACTTTCGACCACGATGCGGCTCACATTTCCCGAAGCCGTATCCATAACGGAGTCCTCGTGAATCTCGATGCGCAGCGCCAGCTGCCCGGCAGCAGCGTCGCGCGGGTGTACCTCGACAACCTGGGGGACGCGTTGCAGAGCGGCGCTCAGGTCCTTGGCGTCATCGCTGCAATTCAGCAGCAGATGCCGACTTTCCCGAAGTGAAGCCATCGGGGAATCCAGCGCCAGGCGCCCGTCGGCGAGCACGAGCACGCGGTCGCAGAGTGCTTCCACTTCCTGCATCACGTGGGTGGACAGGATCACCGTCGCTTCGCTCGCCAACTCGCGAATCAGCGCGCGCATGTGTTCGTTCTGCTCGGGGTCCAGGCCGTTGCCCGGTTCGTCGAGGATGAGCAGCTTTGGAGCACCCAGGATTGCCTGTGCCACTCCGACGCGCTGCTTGAAACCGCGCGATAGCTGGCCGATAGGGTCGAGGAAGCGCGCGCCCAGTTCCGTGGCGTCGACGCTGCGGCGAATGGAGCGGTGTTTGTCCGCGCCTCGCAGGCCCTTGAGATGGGCGGCATAGTCGAGGTAGTCGGCAATGCTCATCTCGGGGTAGACCGGGAGGTTCTCAGGCAGGTATCCGAGACTCTTTTGAATCTCGCGGGCGTTTCCATCGATATCGAGACCGTTGATCTGGATGCGGCCGGCGGTCGGTTCGAGATAACCGCTGAGCATTTTCATCACGGTCGTTTTCCCGGCACCGTTGTGGCCGAGAAGGCCGACGATCTGCTGGCCTTCTATGGAAAACGATACCTCGTTGACCGCTGCAGTGTTGGCGTAGTAGCGGGTAAGCGAAGTGACGTCGATCATGGCGTGTACATCTGGTCTTGCGGGTTGGTTGCTTGCGGATTACGGGGTGGTGAACTGTCGGTGCCTTCGCCGCCTCGGTTCTACGCTGGTTTTTGAGGGGTTTTTGTCAAAAGCCGCGCGGGCCTAGCCTACGGGCAGCAGGAGTTTAGCAATAAACACCAGCAAGACAAGAGTGAACACGCGGCTGATCCAGCGCTCGCCGCCACGCACCGAAAAGTGGGCGCCCAAGTGACCGCCGACCGCGTTTCCGAGAGCAAGCGAGAAGCCGAAAACCCAGTGAATGGACACCGCGGATGCGAAGATGGCGATAGCGACGAGGTTGTAGAAGAGGGCGATAAAGACCTTGTGCATGTTGGTCCGTACGAGGTCGAGCCCCATGACCCGGTTCAGGATGGGCATGAGAATGAAGCCGACACCGACCTGGATGAAACCGCCCCAGCAGCCGGCGCCGAACATGAGCAGGTGCCCGAGCACCAGGCGCCGGCGGGTGAGCGGCAGGCTCTCGCCTGGCCGGCTGCCACTGGGCAGCTGCATGAGAACGAGCACGCCGATCATGACCAGGGCGAGCACGCGTTCAAACCACACGCCATCGAGACGCACGCCGACGAGCGCCCCCAGGATGGCGCCGGGCGTGGCCGCCGCGGAAAGCGTGAGGCTGAGGCGGAAGTCGGAGAAGCCGCGGCGGAAAAACGTGCGCACCGCGACGATGTTCTGCGCAATGATCGAAATTCGATTGCTGCCGTTGGCCTCGGGCCCGGAGAGACCCAGAAACAGCATTACCGGAACGGACAGCAGCGAACCCCCACCGGCCATGACGTTAAGAAAGCCCGAGGCAACGCCGGTGCCGATGAGCAGCAGTACCTGCCAGAGTTCAACGTCCACGCGAGCGCAGGCCTGGGTTCACGCGGAAGTGGGACGGGAGGCCGTTCGACGTAGCCCCTGCACAGTCAGATGACAGGGCAAGAGCGCCGATTCCTCAGTCGTCACCCCAGGGTTCGCGCATGGTGACGAACTCCTCCGCAGCGGTCGGGTGAATTCCGATGGTGCTGTCGAAAACGGCCTTCGTGGCGCCGGCTTTCAGGGCGATGGCCATGCCCTGGATAATTTCGCCCGCATCCGGTCCCATCATGTGCACTCCGACGACCCGGTCCGTGGCGTCATCCACGATGAGTTTCATGAACGTTTTCTCGTCGCGCCCGCTGATGGTGTGCTTCATCGGCTTGAACGTCGACTTGTACAGCGTGATTTCGCCGAACTCCATCTGTGCCTCGCCCTCCGTGAATCCCACGGTGCCAATGTTGGGCTGGCAGAACACCGCAGTGGGGATGAAGTCGTAGTCGACGGGTTTTTGCAGATCGCCGAACTGCCGGCGCGCAAAGGACATCCCTTCAGCAAGGGCTACGGGCGTGAGCTCCATGCCGCCGATCACGTCGCCGAGGGCATAGACGCTCGGCTCCGCGGTCTGGAAATGCTCGTTAACTTCAATGGTGCCATGACTGCCCAGCTTGACGCAGGTGTTTTCAAGACCGAGGCCCGTCAGATTCGGGCGCCGTCCAATGGCGCTGAGTACGGTGTCCACTTCTATCGTGCTGCCGTCCGTCAAGCTGGCCTCGATGCCGCCCGCGACCTTCTTGAGGCTGGTGACGTTGGTTTCGAAGCGCAGGTCCACACCGGACTTATGGATTTCCTGGGCCGCGTGCGCCCGGATGTCGCTGTCGAAGCCGCGCAGGAACAGCGGGCCGCGATACAGCTGAGTCACCCGTGAGCCGAGGCCGTTGAAGATGCCGGCGAACTCGACGGCGATATAGCCGCCGCCAATGATCAGAAGCCGCTCGGGGAAATGCTCGAGATCGAAGATCTCGTTTGAGTCCACGGCAAGTTCATTGCCCGGGAAGTCGCCCTTGTAGGGCCAGCCGCCGGTAGAGATAAGAATCTTCTTGGCGGTGAAGTGGCGATCGCCCACGGCGACGGTGTTGGCGTCGACGATCCGGGCGCGACCGTCGATGATCGTCGCGTCGACGCCATCGAGCAGGCGGCGATAGATCGCGTTGAGTCTCGATATCTCGGTCTTCTTGTTGTCCCGAAGCGTCGCCCAGTCGAAGCTCTTGTCTCCACTTGACCAGCCGAACTCCCGCGCATCACTGAAGGCCTTGCCAAACTCCGAGGCATATACATAGAGTTTTTTGGGCACGCAGCCGACGTTGACGCAGGTGCCCCCCATGTAGCGGTCTTCGGCGATGGCTACGCGAGCACCAAAGCCCGCGGCCATGCGCGCGGCACGCACGCCTCCGGAGCCTGCTCCGATGACAAAGAGATCGTAGTCGAGATCGCTCATTGCTGTTCCTCCTGGGGCGCGGCATTCTAGCAGCCCGTGTTCTTAACCGGCCCCTCGGACCTTCCCCGGGCGGGCACGGGTGCATCGGACCACAGTTGTCACGAGGAGTTCATGAAGCCTTTGCGCACAGCCCTGCTGTTGCTCGTTCTCGGCCTCGGCGCCTGGGGTGTTGTTCTGGCCCGCGGCGAGCTGCAGGTGGTAGTCGGCTACAGCGCCAAGCAGCTCTGTTCCGGCGCCTTTGTCTCCGGACTCTCTGAAGCTTTTCTCATCGAGACAGACATCCTGCCGCGGCTGGCAATCCTCGGCCCGGCGCGCTCCTGGCTGAGCTTACGCGCCGACCGGAGCGCCGGTTTCGCCGAGGCCAGCCTGCTTGGACTTCGTGCGCGCGCCGTGCACACCGGTTCCCGGGGCTGCATTCTGCACGCGGAACTTCCTGGCACGGAACCCAATCCCATAGCGGAGGCCGGGGACACCGTTCCCGTGCCGCCAGTCTTGCAGGCCGCCTACGAAGCCGCCTTCGGTGAGCCCGCGGCTGCGGGCAGGAACACGCTTGCGATTCTTGTTTCGCAACATGGGCAGCTGATCGCCGAGCAGTACCGTGAGCCGGTTGGCGCCGCGACCCCCATGCAGGGCTGGTCCATGAACAAGAGTCTCATGGTGACGTGGATCGGGATGCAGGCGGAGGCGGGCAGGCTCGATCCTACCCGTCGGGTCGCCGACCTCGACCCGTCCATTCCCGTGGACACGGCAACGACCATAGGCGTCGATGAGCGACTGACTCTGCTGCATCTTTTGCAAATGGAGAGCGGTCTCGACTTTGCCGAGATTTACGGGCCCGGCAGCGACGTCACAAAGATGCTCTACCGCAGCGACACCATGTGGACCGTACCCGCCGCTGTCGGACAGGAGTTCGCCCCAGGGCAGCGTTTTGCCTATTCAAGTGGCGATACGGTACTCGCCAGCCACCTGTGGCAGCAGTCCCTCGATGAACCCTACGAGCGTTGGATCGAGACAAACTTCAGCGCACCGCTGGGCATCGCGAGCCTCGTCGCGGAGTCGGACGCCAGCGGAACTCAGGTCGGCTCAAGCTATACCTACATGACGGCCCGCGACTGGCTGCGCGTGGGACAGCTGTGGCTTGATGCCTGGCATGGAAGGGCAGAGCTTATGTCCCAGGCGTGGCTGCGCGCCTCGGTGAGCGCCCGACCCTCGGACCGTCGCGGTCGCTATGGGCGTGGATTTTGGCTGAACACTGGTGGCGTGGCCTTCCCCGGTCTCCCCGAGAATCTCTTCTTTGCGTCGGGCAACTCGGGCCAGTACGTTGTGGTGGTCCCGGAATGGGAGCTCGTGGTGGTGCGACTCGGGCTTACCGGGGCGATGAGTCGTTCCGGTATCGGGGATTTCCTTGGCGCTTTGGCCGGTTTGCGGAGCACCGGAGCCTTGCAGAATCTGACAGCACAGAGTGAAGCCGAGTACTGATGAGTTCCCTGAGTCTGAGCGCGATTTACCGCTACCCCCTGAAGTCTGCGCGGGGACACAGCCTCGCCAGCGCGGAAACGGACCGCTTTGGTCTGCGCGGCGACCGTCGCTGGATGCTGGTGGATTCATCGGGGCGCTTCCAGAGCCAGCGCAATCTTCCGGCCATGGCGCGCCTCGAGGTCGAACCCCTCTCCTCGGGTCTGCGCCTGGGCTGGGAGGGCGAGAACATCGACGTCGAGCAGCCGGACGCGCGCGGGGAGTGTGTAATCAGCACGGTGTGGGAGGACACGGTCGTAGCCCCGGTGGCCACCGCGGAGGCCAACGCCTGGCTCAGCGATCGACTCGGCGAAGCGCTGCGCCTGGTCTATTTCCCGGACAACGCGCTGCGCGGCGTCGAACCCGGCTACGCGCCGTCGAGCCAGCTTGTGGCGTTCTCGGATGGTTACCCGCTGCTGGTGGTTACCGAAGCGGCTCTGGATGAACTCAACGAAAGACTGCCGTCGCCCGTCCCCATGGACCGCTTCCGTCCCAACCTCGTGATTCGCGGCGCCGACGCGCACGCCGAGGACGGCTGGCGGCATGTCCGCATTGGGGACGCCGAGCTGCATCTGGTGAAGCCCTGCTCGCGCTGCGCCATCCCTTCCGTGAACCAGCAGACCGGTGCGCGCGATCCGGATATCAACCGGGCCCTCGCCTCGTACCGTCGCCGCGACGGCATCATCTACTTCGGTATGAACGCCATCGCCGCCGCCGGAGTGAGCTTTCGGGTCGGCGATGCCGTCGATGTCTTGACCTGAGCTGTCCGGCTACAATCAGCCACTCGGCCTCACCACCTCCCCACCGCCAACGAGAGGATTGTCCATGTCCGGCATGTCAGTCGGGCGCTTTCTGCGCCTGCTAGCCCTTCCTTTATGTGTTTGTTTTTCCGGCGCCCTCACTCCCGCCGCCCTGGCCGCGGATCGCATCGAGTTGATTGATGGTTCCGTGATTTACGGCAGTTTCGAGGACGCCGACGCCGGTAAGGTGAAGATCGAAACGGCGTTTGCGGGAGTAATCGAGGTAGATCAGTCGCAGATCCGCTCCATGAGCGTGGAGTCGGAGCTGGTCTTGCAAATGGAGGACGGCAGCGTACTCGAGACGCCCGGTCTGCGCGTGGACGGCGAACGATTGCTCCTGGCCGAGGAGGCGGAACGAGTGTATGCGCTGGCGGAGCTTACCCGCATCAACCCCGAACCCTGGGAACTGGGGAACGGCTACCGCTTCAATGGTCTCGCCAGCTTTGCCTTCAACAGTCAGCGCGGCAACACCGAACTCGACGAACTGGACTATCGCCTCGAGCTGCGCTGGGAGAGCCTGCGCGATCGTATCCGCTTCGATGGCTTCGGCGAAGTCGATGAAGCGCAGGGCGTGAAAAACGCCGAGAACTGGACGGCTCGCCTGCGCTATGACCGGGTCCAGACCGGGGACTGGTACTGGGGCGGCGGTGCGACGGTTGAGCAGGACCTGTTCGCCGATCTGGATCTGCGAACAACCGTTGGTCCCTACCTGGGCCGCAAGTTCCTCACCGATCCCATTTTCGAACTCGAGGCCGAAACCGGTCTTGCGTATATCTCGGAAGATTTCATCAGCGGTGTGGATCGCGACTACGTTGGTAGCACCTGGGATGTCCACATCAACAGCAACTATCTCGGCGGCGACTCACGCCTCTACCTGGACCACCGCGGCGTCTGGAACCTCGACGAAGCCGAAAACGTCGTCCTCAACACCACCATCGGCATCGCCATCCCGCTGCTCTACGGCATCGAAGGCGCCGCCGAGGTTACCTGGGATCTGAACACTGGCGCCGTTGAGGGTACGGAGGAGCTTGATGAGACCTACCGGTTGAGGATTGGCTATAGCTGGTAAGCCGTCCGACCGAAGGTCGTGTTGTGCCACGATCCACGAGGGCTCGCGCTGGGACTTGGTTGCTGACGGGACGCAAAAGGACGCCATCCATGGCGGGCTTATCTCGCGCCATCCAGGCGCTCGGTACCCGTCAGCAACCAAGTCCCAGCACAAGCCCTCTGCGCAGTGCCAGCTGAAGTCGAGTGCAGTCCCTGCTTCGCCAGCAGCCTTGCCCTGGACCAGGGCGACGTGAGCCTGTGGCTCCGCAAACCTTGAATCTGCTCTTCCTCGTAGGGCCCCGCTTGCTGCGCAGAGCCTATTCAACACAGTGTTTCTGCGACTCGCGTCACTTCCTGTGAACGCTCAGGCGTGGTGCCGAATATGGCACCGGCGCAGAGGTCTTGGTCGGGCCTATGAGGTCTGGCTGGGACGGAGCGCCTGGATGGCGCGAGATAAGCCTGGCCATGGATGGCCGCTTTTTGGCGTCCCGCGAGAAGCGAAATACCAGGCCGAGGCCTCGGCGTGCGGAGCTCCTGACTCAAAGCCGGGATCTACGAACAGCCGTTGCCAAATTGTCGAGCAACGGAAGCGTCTCATCGAGGGACAGACAGGCATCCGTAATGCTCTGGCCGTAAGTGAGCGTTTCCCGCGGACCGATCGGTTGATGCCCGCCAACGAGGTGGCTTTCGAGCATGACGCCACGCAGCGCCGGCTGACCCTGCTCGATCTGGTCGCAGAGATCGGCAACCACGAGCGCCTGCCGGGCCGGGTCTTTTTCGCTGTTGCCGTGGCTGGCGTCGACGATGATGCCGGGCTCAAGCTCGGCGCCGGCCATGGCCGACGCCGCCGTTGCCACGGCGGACGCCCTGTAGTTCGGCCCGCTGCTGCGACCGCCGCGAAGAATCAGGTAGCTGTCCGGATTGCCGCGGGATTGGAGGATAGCCGGCGTGCCTTCGCGGGTCAGGGATGGGAACCAGTGGCTGTGGTTGGCGCTGCGGATCGCGTCGATGGCCACGCCCACATCTCCCGAGGTCGCATTCTTGAAGCCGACGGGCATGGACAGACCCGAGGCGAGCTCGCGGTGAATCTGGCTCTCGACGGTGCGCGCGCCGATGGCCGCGAAGCTCACGAGGTCGGCGTAGTACTGGCCGAAGGTGGTATCGAGGAACTCGTTGGCGGCGGGGAGGCCCAGGTCCGCTACGTCGCAGAGCAACTGCCTGGCCATGCGCAGCCCGCGGTTGATGTGGAAGCTGCCATCGAGGTCCGGATCGTTGATGAGCCCCTTCCAGCCCACCACGGTGCGCGGCTTCTCGAAATAGACACGCAGCACGGGCAGCAGCGCGTCCTCCAGGGTTTGCGCGTGGGCCTGCAGCCGCGATGCGAATTCCAGGAGCGCTGTGGGATCGTGTACCGAGCAGGGGCCCACGATCACTACCAGGCGCGGGTCGCGACCCGCGAGGGCGGCGGCAATGCGCTCACGGGAGCCGGCGATCAGCTCCGCCCGCGAATCGCCCAGGGGCAGCTCCGCCGCCAGCACCCAGGGCGTGATCAGGGGCTGCGCCTGCCGAATGCGGAGATCGTAGACATCGCGGTTCATGATGGATTTCTCGTCGCTGGACGTGTTTGAGTGATTGCGGCCTGGGTGGGGTAGGCAGACATGCGCGGAGTCTGCGTTCGGGCTTCGCCCAAGTAAAGTGAACAACCACCAGTCACCGCGGCGCGTATCGAGCAGCAAACACACAGGAGCCTCGCATGCCGGAGGGACCGGAAATACGGCGCGCCGCCGACCGCATCGCCAAAGTACTGGTGGACAACACGATTGAAGACGTGCAGTTCGCGTTTCCGCAGCTGCAGCACTTCAGCGAAGTGCTCGGGGGTCAGCGCGTGATCGATGTCGAAACCCGGGGCAAAGCGCTGCTCACGCACTTCGACAACGACTACAGCATCTACTCCCATAACCAGCTCTACGGCGTCTGGAAAATAGCGCGCCGGGGAAAGATGCCGGCCACCAAGCGATCGCTGCGTCTCGCGTTGCATACCGCAACCCACTCCGCGCTGCTGTTCAGCGCGTCGGACATCAGCGTCTGGGCGCGGGACGAGCTGGGCATGCATCCTTTCCTCGCGCGCATCGGTCCGGACCTGCTGTCCCGGGATCTGAACTGGAAAGCGATTGCGGCGCGCCTCGAGGAGCCCCGCTTCTGTGGCCGTTCCCTGGCCGCGCTCTATCTCGACCAGCACTTCCTCGCCGGTAGCGGCAATTACCTGCGTTCCGAAATCCTGTTCTGCGCGGGCCTGCATCCCCTGCGGCGACCCGCCGAGCTCAGCCGGGGGAAGCGCGGTCGTCTGGCCAGGGAAACGCTGGAGGTGACTCAGCGCAGCTACGCCACGGCTGGGATTACGCTTACACCCCGCCTCGCGGCACGCCTCGCCCGCAGCGTAAAGGGCTTCGAACGACGCCGCTTCTTCGTTTTCGCCCGCGATGGTAAGCCCTGTTATCGCTGCGGCAGCCGCGTGAAGAAGGGCACCATGGGCAGCCGACGTATTTACTGGTGCCCCGAATGCCAGGAGGCGCCGTGACCCCGGGGCAAAAGGACCTCTGGTTCCTACCCCTGGGCGGCTGTGGTGAGATCGGCATGAATCTCAACCTCTACGGCCACGACAATGCCTGGCTGATGGTGGACTGTGGAATCACCTTCGAGCGCGAGGCGGGCCGCACGAGGCCGTGGCTGCAGATGGCGGACCCGGCGTTTATCACCGAGCGCCGCGACGCTCTCGCCGGTATCGTTCTCACGCACGCGCACGAGGACCACATCGGAGCCCTGCCGCTGCTCTGGGAGCGCTTTCCCGTCCCGGTCTACACGACACCGTTCACCGCCGAGGTGCTGCGCCGCAAGGCGGCCGGCCGGGGCGGTCGCATACCCGAGACGCTGATCGAATGCCTCCCGGGCGAGAATATCCGAGTCGGACCCTTCGATTTGCACTGGCTGCCCATCACGCACTCGACGCCCGACACCTGTGCGCTTCACCTGTGCTGCGCGGCCGGTAGCCTCCTGCACACGGCGGACTGGAAAATCGACTCGGGCCCCGTGGTCGGCCCCGCCTTCGACAGCCGCTTGTTCAAGGCTGTCGGAGAGAAGCCGGTCGATGCCGTCATTTGCGATTCCACTAACGCCACCGTGGCTGGACACTCCGTGAGCGAAAAAGAGGTACGCGAGGGTTTGCGACGCGTCATCGCTGACAGCAGCGGTCGCGTTGTCGTCGCGTGCTTCGCGAGCAATGTGGCTCGCCTCGCCAGCCTCGCCTGGGCTGCCGAGCGAACCGGACGCTACCTCGGGCTTCTCGGGCGTTCCCTGCATACGATTCACTCGGCGGCGGTGAGCACGCGTCTGCTGACCAAAAGCGATCGCCTCATTGCGCCGGAGCATCTCGGATATCTTCCGCGCGAAGAGGTTCTGGCGGTCGCCACGGGCAGTCAGGGCGAGCCCGGCGCCGCCCTTTCCCGGCTCGCCGCGGGAAGTCATCCGGCGCTGGAGCTGGAACCCGGTGACACCCTGGTGCTCAGTTCCCGAATCATCCCGGGAAACGAAGAGCCCGTGGAGCGGCTGCTGGAGCGCTTCCGGAGCCTGGGCGTGCGTATTGTCACCGACGAGGAAATAGATGCGCCGGTACATGCCTCCGGCCACCCCTGCGCCGACGAGCTGGCGGCGATGTACCGCTGGTTGACTCCGCGCCTGGCCGTTCCCGTACACGGCGAGGAACGACACATGCTCGCCAACGCGAAAATCGCACGGGCGAACGGCGCCCAGCTGGCCCTCACCGGTTCCAATGGCGATCTGTTCTACGTTGCTCCCGAGCCGGGGCTGCGTCGTCGCGCCGCGCCGGTGGGGCGCCTGCAGGTAGACGATGAAGGACGTCTTGTCCCCCTCGCGAATGCTTGACTCGGCGTCGCGCAAGCCCCTGGCGCCGCCGCCAGTCCGTCAGGATTTGTCCGCTTTGCCGGTCGCGCGCCCCGGCTTTCGCGGCTCGCCCATAAGAACGCGATCGTAACGCGAGCGCAGGTCACGGTGACCGTCGACGTCCTCAAGACGGCTCAGCCGATCCGCTGGAGCCTCCGGCTTGTCTTGCTTCTGCGCCCGTGGCATCGCCGCGGCGCGGGCCTCGCCCTGCTTGTCGCCATTCTTGCGAGGTCGAAACTGGAAGAGCACGAAGGCCAGGGAGCCGTAGACGATCACGACCTTGGCGATCAGGGCATAGGCGAGCGACTCGGGATGCTGTGATTCCAGGTAGACGCGCAGGTCTTCGTAGAGCAGCGAAGTGACGAAGGCAAACAGCAGTATGGCGATGGAGCGGAACAGCTTGCCGCGATGCTTGCCAAGGAAATACAGCAGCGACGAGTATTTCACCAGGCGAAAGAGCGACACGCGATCAGATTCCGATATTGATGCCCAGGAGCAGGGCGACGATGCCGAAACCCTTCCAGCCGATGCCGGACCAGATCTCTTTCTCCTTTTCGGCCACGAGGTACTCGAGATCCTCCTCGGAGTAGTCGTCCTCGTTGCGGCCGGCGTGAATGATGTCCTTGCGCACCTTGGCCACGGCGGACGCACGCAGTCTCTTGCGTAAGGCTCGCGGCATGCGCGGGGAGCCACCGCCGCGAGACGCCGTTGCTACCTCGTCGCTTTCGCTCATCACAGCTTTCCCTTGTTTCCCAGCCTGCAAAGCATAGTCGGCGGCCGTGCACAGGTACACCGCGACGCCCTGGCCTGCGGTGAAACGAAATGCGGCCGGGACGAAAGGAATCGCGAAGTTGCAGTAAATCAACAAATATCCGTTACAAAACGCGTACAACTCCCTAAACTGCAGGCACCGTCGTGTCGACACACCGGGAGACAGTGAATGTTGGAGAAGGAACTCGCCCAGGCCACGAAGATGGCCGAACAGGCAAGCAAGCGGGTAGAGCAGCTTCGTCAGAAGCTACTTAAGGAAACCGAGCGCGCCCACGATCGCGCCAAGCGTGACCTTGCATCGGCCAAGAAGAAATACTCGACCGCGAATACGCGTTTGAAAAAGGCCCGAGCCACCCTTAGTAAGCGCAAGACCAGCGAAAATCAGAAGCGCGTGGAAGAGCTGGGTCGTCAGGTTCAGGAACTGGCCCAGACCGTCAGCGATATCGCCAAGGCCGCCTACGAGTACGCCGAGAAGCTGATCCCCATGCGGGCAGATCTGGCTCTCGAGGCGCGCAAGGCTCAGGCCGCCGAACGCGCGGCCGCGATGGTAGAGAAAGCCGCGAACCGACGCGCGAAGCTCAAAGCCAGGGCCAAGGCCAAGACCGCTAGCAAGAAGAAAGCGCGCACGACGGCTTCCAAGACCCCTGCGGCGAAAAAGGCTGCCCCGGCGAAGAAGGCCGCCAGTAAGAAAAAAGCGGTCAGCAAAAAGAAAGTACCGGCCAAGAAGAAGACAACCGCCAAGGCAAAAACCGCGCGCAAAAAACGGGCGGCTTAGGGCGCACACCGGGCCCGGCCTCACGGCCGGGCACACCGATCGCTGAGGCTTTAGGGCCGCCCAAGCCCGGGGGCCCGGTGCCGGGGAAACAGCCATCCGGGGTTCTTCTCCACGCGGTTCCCGGCCGGAGCCGCGTCTCTCCTATCGACAGAACTTCGTACCGTTCTTCTCGCTTCGGTGTCTGATTCTCACGGAGAAGGCCGCTGATGCACCGGTGAAAGTGCTACGACCCGGCTCCCCGTGTTACCTCGAGTCAGGGGTCGAGGTCGGGGGCGTCGCTCAATCCGACCGCGCGCCGCGCTTCGGCGTGGCGCAGTTCCTGGTTCGCGATCATCCGGTAGGTCAGGTAATAGCGGAAGATGTTTGAGACGTACTGCACCGTCTCGCGACCAATTTCCTCAGCCGCAATCAGCTCGACATTGTCGAACCATACGTTCGGGTCGTAGCCCTTGTCGGCCGCGCGTCCGCGCATGCCGATCATGCGCCCCGGACCTGCGTTGTACGCAGCCAGCGAAAGCAGGGCCTTGTTAATGGGCGTGATCTCCGGATCCGCGAAGTAGCGATTCCGGAGGAAGTCCATGTACTTGATGCCCGCGTGGATGTTGTCCTCTACTTCGTGGATATCGGGGATGCCGACGTTGCGATCCGTTGCGGTCGCCGGAAGCAGCTGCATTACACCAATGGCGCCCGCCGCACTGCGCACGCTCTGATCAAGGCGAGATTCCTGGTAACCCTGGGCCGCGGCGAACAGGTACTCGATGCCGTACTGTTCTCCGTAGCGGCGAAAAATCTCTTCCAGGTTATTGAAGCGCGCGTAGTCCTCCTCGCTAAGTGCGTTGGCCGCCCAGTCGAAGTCGCGGATGTAGCGATTGCGCAGAATGTTGCCGATAAGCGTGCCCTCGCGGTTCTCCTTGAGAAACGCATCCACGGACGCCTTGAGCTGTGGACTGTCCTTACGCATTGCCCAGGCGATGCGGCCGGCCTCGCGAAACACGATGTCGCCGCGTACCCGAATATCCTCGAACACACCTTCCCACAGCTGCGGTTTGTAGTCGTCCACAACGGCCCAGGGCAGCAGCCCGGCGTTGACCATCTCGATGAGATCGTCATCTTCCAGGGAGCCCGGCAGCGCCTTGATGAGGATCGGATCCAGACCCTGGATCGCGAAGCGCTCATTCACCGCGTCAACGCTTTCGCGATAGCTGGAGTCTTCGCGCAGGTAGATGATCTCACCCGCGAGATCCTCGATGCCCGCCAGTTCCGGCGCCGAAGGCCCGGTCACCAGAATCTCGTTGAGCGGTTTGCTCATGGGGATGCTGAAGTCGACCAGCGCACTGCGTTCCGGGGTAACGGTCAGGCCCGCCGAGATCAGGTCTCCGCGCCCCGACAGCAGCGCGGGAACCAGCTGATCCCGGGCGACGGGTACGACGAGCACGTAAACCTTGACGTGGCCACGGCCCAAAGAATCGTTCAGATGATTTTCATAACGCGTGGCCATCTCCGCGACGATGCCGCGCCCCTGCCCATCTTCAAGGAAGAAACGGCCGGGTGAATGTACGGTCAGGATGCGAATCACTCGTGCATCCACGAGCTTGTCCAGATCGCCGGTTCTGATCCGCGCCGGCAGATCCCGGAGTGGACCGATTATGCGGAGGGAATCCGAGTCCCCGGACTGCGCCGCCTCGTTGGGCGATACCGTCAGTCCTTCGCGATTCTCGGTGGTCGTCGGGGAAAAGACGGACGCGGTTTCCTGCGCCGGGTCGGGATCCTGAGCTGCCATGGGAGCCGCTTCGGCCGACTCCGGGGCTGGCGGCAGCGGGCTCGCCTCCGGGGCACTGGATTCTCCGCAGGCGATGATCGCCAGGAAGGCGGTAAGCAGAGCGGCATATCGAAGCATGGTAGGGAGCTCAGGGCTTTCGTTGCAGTGTTCGTTGAGCCCCCATTCTGCCACTGTTTTCGTTAGCGGACTCCGCCGTGCCCGGGAGGGCGATGAGGTACTCGATGGGGAAGTCGAGGTCGTCACGGTCCCGGTCGAGCTCCACGGTCAGCGGCTGGTCAATGGTGAGATAGGCGCCGCAGGCTTCGCCGGCATCGCAGATCAGCAAATCGTTGTCGAGGTCCGTTCCGGCGAAGATCAGATAACTCCCCGCCGGTACGGACGGGAACTGAAACCGGTAGGTGCTGCCATCACGGAGGGCGATCGCTTGATCCACCGGCTCGTCCGTGGCCGGGTCCAGGAGCAGGAGGTAGACCTGGCCCAGCTCCGATTCCTGGGAATCGGTGATCGATAGCAGCACACGAATCGCGAGCTCGTTCTGCGCCGAGCTCGCAATAAGCGTGCCCTCATAAACCCCCGGTGAAAGCTCTTCGCGTCGAACACGTACGTTGTATAGCCCCAGACCGTCCTCATCAACGTTGGCGGCGGAAGTCACCAGCCAGCTCTCAACGCCACGCAGTTGCACATCGAGGAGTCGACCTCCGCCGGCATTGCGCAGAATGACCTCGAGGCGCGTCGCCGTGCTGCCGAAGTTAAGGGCCTGGGTGGACACCGCCAGCCGTGGAGCTATCTCGCTCTGGGAGCCGGCTTCGCGCAGTGCGGCATCGACCGCCTTGCGCGCATTGATCAGACCGTGCCCGTAGCGATCGTCCCGCCCGGTGGCGCCCAGATCGTCGGTCATGTCGCCGTTGGAGAGCAGGCGATCAAAGTCGTCGGCGTCGAGTTCCGGATTAAGGCTCTTCATAAGGGCCAGTACGCCGGAGACGTGGGGTGCGGCCATCGATGTCCCGCTCAGGAACGTGTATGCAAACTGCCCGTCGGAGGCGCCGGTGCTCAACACGCCATCCGGATAGCCGTCGCCATTGAGATCGGCGCTGCCGTCGCCTCCCGGTGCCGCGACGTCAATGTTGCCGCCGGTATTTGAATAGCCGGTGATTTGCTGTTGGACGTCGACAGCGCTCACCGAGATGACGTTGGCATAGCTGGCCGGGAAAGCCGGGACGGTGCTTCCCTCGTTCCCAGCGGAGGCAACCACGGCGATACCGCGGCTCCGCAGTTCGTTGTAGAGCGCTTGGCTGGTGGGACTGAAGCCGCCGCCGGCAATGCTGAGATTGACGATGTCGGCGGGACGCTCGGGCAGGGTGCCCGAATCGTTCGTGAGCCCCGCCGCGTAACGCACGGCCTGATTCACGTCAAACAGGGTGCCGCCGCTCGCGGTCAGCGCTCGCAGGGGCATGACCCGGGCGCCGAAAGCCACCCCGGCAACGCCAATGCTGTTGTTGCCGGCTGCGGCAATCGTCCCGGCGACGTGGCTGCCGTGAAAGTTGATGGCTGAGGGATCGCCGCCGCCGACGCTTTCTTCCGGGTCGGGGTCCAGACCGTCACCGTCCGCGGCTTCGTCGGCGTCACTGATGAAGTCGAACCCGTCTACGAGCTGGCCGCTGAGGTCGGGGTGATTCTGCAGAATGCCCGAGTCGACAACGGCCACCACGACGTCCGATGAGCCCGTGGTGCTGTCCCAGGCGCCGGGTAGGTTGATCAGCGGGTAGTGCCATTGGAATCGATAGGCTTCATCGTTGACCGTGGCCTGCGGGTACACGCGGTAGTTCGGCTCCGCCGTCGCCACGCCGGGTGTCTTCCCCAGCTCCTTGATGCTGATGAGCGTTTCCCACAGCTCTGCTCTCTGCCGGTTGATAAAGCGATCGCGGCGGAAGGCCTGCGCGCCGAGGCGATTCCGCCGTATCTCAGGATCGCGCTCTCCAAGGTCCATGCGTACCCGCCGCGAGCGCCGCGGTCCGCCGCCGATCTGCCGCATGCGCATGCGGCGTTTGATCGTCTGCGGAATGTCCTGCGCGGTATCGGGACCGTTCCGGTAGCGCAGGATCGCTTCCCCCGGGACCACCTCCGCATAGGACTGGCTAACCGGGGTGAGACTGGAGCCGATGGTCAGGGTGTAATTCGTGGCGCCAGCAAAAATCGACACATTGACGATGTAGCGGCCGGACGATGGCACTGTGATGCTTTCGCGCTGGCCCGTGGACACGGAAAAGTCGACCAGCGCTCCGTCGCTCGAAAACAGATAGAGATCCGCATCGGCATCTTCGAACTCCGCGACCAGCAGGTCGAGGTTCTGGCCCTGAAGCATATCCACAACAAAGTAGTCCTCGCGGTCTCCTCCTACCTGGGAGCGTCCTTCCGCGCCTTCCCCGGGCTCATTGACATAGCCGCCGAGGGTCGTTGGATTGTCGATCCGCTGAGGGTTGTCGGGATCGTCATTGCTCAGTAGTTCGTTGAAGGGATCGTTGGTATCGCCGTCGAGCGCCTGGCTCGCCGATGGGAGGAGGCGCCCGCTCACCGCAACGCGCTCCGCGCTGACTTGCGGTGCCACGGTCACGGTCACCGAGTCGCTGGCTGTGGCGCCGTCATTGTCCGTAACCGTGAGGTTGAAAACGAATTCCGTCTCCGCATTCACATCCGGCGCCGTGAAGGACGCCAGCGCGCTGCTGTCCCCGGTGATTTCTACCATCGGACCGTCGCTCTGGGTCCAGGCAAAAGCGGTGATGCTGCCGTCGCTATCGGTGCTTGCAGAGCCATCAAGCTCCACGGTGTCGCCGGAGCTGACCGGGTCGAGGGCGCCGGCTTCGGCGCTGGGAGCCTGATTCACCGGGGGCGGGGTGGTGCTGCCTCCGCCTCCGCCCCCACCGCCGCAGGCCGTGAGAAACACCGCAATGGCGCACGGCCACAGCCAGGTTCGAACTATTGAAAAAGCGGTGTGCATAGTCAGGCGTTGGTCCCGGTTGGCGTCACGCGCGCAGCAGGATCTTTCCGAAGTGCACGCCGCTCTCCATGTACTCCTGGGCCGCCGCCGCCTCATCGAGCGGAAATTCGCGGTCGATGATTGGCTTCACGGCCCCGCTCGCAAGCGAAGGGAACAGCTTGTCGTTTATCTCCTTCAGCATGCGCGCTTTGTCGTCAAAGGACTGGGCCCTCAGCGTCGAGCCGGTCATGGTGAGCCGCTTCATCAGGAGCGGAAGAAAGTTGACCTCGCAGGTGAAGCCCCGCTGGAAGGCGATGTTCACGATACGTCCCTCCGGGGCGGCGACATCCAGATTGCCCTGCACGTAGTCACCGCCGACCATATCGAGGATGACGTTGATTCGATCCTTGAGGCCGAGCTTCTCGAGTTCAACGGCAAAACTGTCACTCCTGTAGTCAATGCAGCGCGTCGCGCCCAGTTCCTCCACGCGAGCGCATTTTTCCGGGCCACCGGCCGTGCTGAACACCTCGACCCCTATGCTTCGACAGATGGCAACGGCAAGCGTTCCGATGCCGCTCGCACCGCCGTGAATCAGAGCACGTTCGCCGGCCTTGAGCCGTGCGCGCTGGAACAGGTTGTGCCACACCGTAAACAGGGCCTCGGGAAGGCCCGCCGCCTCGCTCATGGTATAGGCATCGGGTACGCGCAGTGTCTGGCCTATGGGGGCGATCGCGTGACTCGCGTAGCCCCCGCCATGGACCAGCGCGCACACGCGATCGCCCCGCTGCCAGCCGGACGCGGCTTCCCCCTGCGCAACCACCGTGCCCGACACTTCCAGACCCATCACCGGCGACGCATCCGCGGGCGGGGGGTAGAGGCCCTTGCGCTGCATGAGATCGGCGCGGTTCAGGCCCGCTGCGTGAACTTCGATGAGGATTTCATCGGCCCCCGGCTTCGGCGCCGGCGCTTCCCGCACCTCCAGCGACCGGTCTTCCTCATTGATGTGAACGTAGCGGCAGGTGATGTGATCATCGGATGTCATGGTGTTTCACTCTAACGGCTTGCGATGTGCGTAATTGATCGACGGCAAGATCGCACTGCTTCGTAGCTCGTACAAGTTCCTCGCCGGCTCTTGTCTGAGTTGCTAGGCTGCACATTTTTCGGATCCGTGGCGCGCGATGCTGAAACTCAAAAACACGCTGTTTTTCATTCTCGCAAACATCATTGTTGGCCTGTCATCGGGGGCCAGCTACCTCGCCTTTGCCGGGCCCGGAAGCGCGCGCCGACTGTGTGCGCACATACGGAGCGAGGGCATCGAGCGGCTCCTCGTGGTCACGGATACGGCGCTTCGGGAACTCGGTCTCGTGGATCGTGCCCTCGAAGGCCTCGGCGATTCCAACGTCGATATTGAGTTCTATGACGGCGTTACCCCCGACCCCGATTTCGACCAGGTCGCGCAGGGCACCCAGGTCCTGCGCAGACACGGAAGCGAGGCGATTCTCGCCATCGGCGGCGGATCCAGCATCGATTGCGCCAAGGTGATCGCCGCCTGTGCAAACAGCGATGAAGACCCGCGCCGATGGATCGGCCTCGGCAAGGTTAAACACGAGGTGTTACCGATTTTCGCGATTCCCACAACGGCGGGCACGGGTTCCGAGGCGACCATGGGCGCGGTGATTTCGGAACCGGCGACGCACGAGAAGGGTGTTATCACCGGCCGCACTCTTGCCGTTTCCGCCACAGCGCTGGACGCAACGCTCCAGCTCGGCATGCCAAAACCCATTACTGCGGCCACGGGTATGGATGCTCTCACCCACGCTGTCGAGGCCTATATCTGCCGCTGGAATCGCGGAACCTGCCGCGAGGACGCGAAGCGGGCGATACGCATGATCTTTGCCGCTCTGCCGCGGGCTTACGAGGAGGGCGAAAACCTGGATGCCCGGGAAACCATGTCCCTCGCGGCCTGGTACGCGGGCATCGCTATCAACCAGGTCAATGTCGGCACCGTGCACGCGATCGCTCACAATCTTGGCGCCAGGTACGGCATCCCCCACGGTGTCGCCAACGCGATGGTGCTGCCCTACGTTCTCGAATACTGCTTTAACGAGGCCGCTCCGGCTCTCGCTGAACTCGCCGAACTGATCGGCGTCGGCAACGCCACCGCCACAACCACGGAGAAAGCCCAGGCTTTTGTCGACGCCGTTATCGCGCTGCGCGATTCCGTCGGCATTTCTTCAACGTCCGAGCTGCTGCGGGCTGAGGACTTCGATGATCTGGCTACCGCGGCGGTGAAGGAGGCCGTGATGTACTTTCCGCCCAAGTTGCTGACGCCCGATGGGGCTCGGCGCATCCTGTCCCAGGTCGCCGGGCATCAGTCTTGATTCAGCTGGCGCCGTCTAGTCTCGCTTCGCACGATCCCGGCGAGGCCTGAGGCATTGCTCCGCTCCGCTGGGAAGGTGGACGCTTCGCTCCGCAACACCTCAGGCCACGCCTGCGCTGTGCCAGCCCCGAGTCTTGGCCCCGCCAGTTCTGATCTCGCTCCTGCCTGAGCGAATCGTGCCGTGTTTGCGGAAGGAGCGTTTCCCCATCAGCGACTGCAGCAAATGCGGCGCGGTTCGCGAGGACCATGGCGAAAGCGGCTGAACTCGGGTCACTGAATCCCGACGTGACCTGAGGCATTGCCGGATCGTAAGGGGGACGCTTCGCTCCGCAACGCCTCAGGCCACACCTGCGCTGTGCCAGCCCCGAGTCTTGGCCCCGCCAGTTCTGAACCTCGCTCCTGCCTGAGCGAAGCGTGCCGTGTTTGCGGAAGGAGCGTTTCCCCATCAGCGACTGCAGCAAATGCGGCACGGTTCGCGAGGACCATGGCGAAAGCGGCTGAACTCGGGTCACTGAATCCCGACGTGACCTGAGGCATTGCCGGACCGTTCAGTGCCCCAGCTCGTGATGGCCGGAGTCAATCGTGTCCGGATCCTGCACATACCAGTACACGCCATCGTCATCGCGACGACGGCGAATACGTCGACGCCAGAGCAGGCAGTTCAGGTGCGCGAGCGTTTCCCCGGTGGCCAGGCCAAGCGACCCGCCGTCGATCTCGCGACGAAACAACGCAGGGAAACAGTCCACGGCGCGGCGTGGTTCTTCGAGGTAGTCAAACAGTGTATTGAGATCGTTCTTGTGCGACTCGAGGAGCTGGCTAAGGCGAACGTGGAGACCGGTAAACGGTGCTTCGTGAGACGGCAGAACCAGCAGGTCCTCGGGCAATCGTTCGCGAAGACGGGCGTTGGAGCGAAGCCAGTGCTTGAGGGGGTCCCCGTCGGGTTCAGTGGGGAACACGGACACGTTGGGTGTGATGCGCGGCAGGACCTGGTCGCCGGAGATCAGCAGCTTGAGCGCGGGGCAGTAAAGACACATGTGCTCTGGCGAATGCCCGCTCCCTTCCATGACCTGCCAGTAGCGTCCGCCGATATCCAGGGTTTCGAGATCCACAAGGCGTTTATAGCGATCCGGCAGCGGCGAGACAGCTTTGCCGAAAAATCCGAAGCGTTTCTTGTATTTCTCCAGCTGTTCTTCGGTGTAGCCGGCGCTGCGATAGAAGGCCAGGGCGGCGTCGGGCGCGGCGCGTCCCGTATCCGCGACCAGAAGCCGGCACATCATGTACTCCGATCGCGACATCCAGAGATCGCAGTTGAAGCGCTCGCAGATCCAGCCGGCGAGGCCCACATGATCCGGGTGCATGTGCGTGCAGATCACGCGCTTCACCGGTTTCCCCGCCATGAAGCCTTCGAAGAGCGATTCCCAGATCGCGCGGGAGTCGGGGAGGTCCAGGCCACTGTCCACCAGGGTCCAGCCATCGCCATCTTCGAGGATCCACAGGTTGATGTGATCCAGCGACATGGGCATGGGGAAGCGCACCCAGTAGACGCCCTCGGCTATCTGCTGGGGCTCTCCTGCGGGCGGGTTTACGCGGCGGCCATACGGGTAGTGCAGGCCGCGATGGGTTTCCGGCTTCGGTTCGGGCATCGGGGAAGGGGTCTACAAGCGAGTACGCTATAGTGGTCGCGAACGCTGGCCCTGTCCAGCGGCGCGCCTGTTGCTCGCCCATAGCCAGGTACGTGATAGGGGGAATCGTGTCGACGGCGCTTCGCGACAGCAACATGAACAAGCTCGACGGAGGGCACTTCGATGTGCTCATCGTTGGTGGCGGCATAAACGGAGCCGTGGCCGCGGCGGCCCTCGCGGGACGCGGCGTTTCGGTCGGGCTTGTCGATCGCGGTGACTTTGCCAGTGGCGTCAGCTCCAACTCCAGCAACCTCGCCTGGGGCGGTATCAAGTACCTGGAGAGCCAGGAGTTTCTGCTCGTCAACAAGCTCTGCCGGTCTCGCAACGAGCTGATGCGGGCCTATCCCTCGACGGTAAAGGAAATCCGCTTCTTTACGACGATCCAGCGCGGATTCCGCTTCTGGTCGTTCTTCGTGTTTCTTGGAAGTCTGTTGTACTGGTTCATAGGTCGCTGCAAGACGCAGGCACCGCGCTATCTCTCTTCGCGGCAGATTGCCCGCCTTGAGCCGGAGATCGACACTCGCAATGCCGCCGGCGGCCTTGAGTATTCCGACTGCTACCTTTACGACAACGACGCGCGCTTCGTTTTTGGGTTTGTGCGCCGGGCTTTGGACATGGGCTGCGCCGCGGTCAACTACGTGGCCCTTGCCAACGCCGAACGCCGGGACGGAGCGTGGCACTGTGAACTCCGGGACTGCGAGTCCGGGCGGACGCTAAGCACCCGGGCAACAGTACTCATCAACGCCTGCGGTCCCTGGACGGATGAACTGAACCGGGAGCTCGGCGTGACCACGCGCTACCGGCATTTGTTTTCCAAGGGAATCCACCTCATCGTCGACCGCGTCACCGACAGCCGCCGCGTGCTCACTTTCTTTGCCAGCGACGGCCGCTTGTTCTTCCTCATCCCCATGGGCCCCAAAACCTGCATTGGAACGACCGATACGCCGGTGGAACATCCGGAGGTCGGCGTCACCGAAGAGGACCGGCGCTTCGTCCTGGACAACGTCAACCGTCTGCTGGCCCTCGCCGAGCCGATCCGGCCGGAAGACGTGATCGCCGAGCGGGTGGGCGTGCGACCCCTGGCGGTGACCGGTGAGCAGGGCGCGAAGGACTGGGTACAGCTGTCGCGCAAGCATGAGATAGAAGTGGATCGCGCGCAGCAGCAGATCAGCATTTTTGGAGGCAAGCTCACCGACTGCCTGAACGTGGGCGATGAAGTCGTCGATGAGGTAGCGGCTCTCGGCGTGGACATACCGCAGCCGAAGCACCGCTGGTACGGCGAGCCCCAGGGCTCCGTGCGCCAGCGTTTCAGGCAACAGGCTGCGCAGCTGGGCCTGGATGCGATGACGGATCCCGGTGTGTCCGAACCACTGTCAGAGCGCTTCTGGCGTCGCTACGGCGAGGCGGCCTTTCAGCTCCTGGACCGAATCCGGGAGGATGCAGCCAGCGTGGAACTCCTCATTGAACACGCTGAATACACGCGCTGTGAAATTGAACTCACGGCGCGCCGGGAAATGGTCGTGCGCCTTGAAGACTTTATGCGCAGAAGATCAAAGATCGAGCAGGTGGTGCGGCGCGAAGATCTGGAAGCCGCCCCGGGGCTGCGTGAGGCCTGCGCCATTCTCTTTGGGGACGAGGCTCCGGAGCGCCTGGAGCAGTATCTTCGAACCCTTCGCTCCCCAGCTTCCGAGGAAGGTCAGCGCGCGGGTCACGAGCAGCGCCTCGCTTCCTAGTGGCTGGATGGTTCGGACTCCACGGACGTCTACAGTTTCCGCAAAACGCAGAACTTGCTGATTGGGCGGTTGATCATCTCCCCTCGGCCTTAGACTCAATCCATGGCGCTGACCAGCACAATCGCTCCCTACGATCCGGAATGGCCGTCTCAGTATCGCTACGAGGCGTCGAGACTGAAAGCGGTCTTCGGCGAGGCACTGATCGACATTCACCACGTTGGCAGTACAGCAATTCCGGGTTTGTACGCTAAACCAGAAATCGACATGCTCGCGGTGGTCGAGAACACCGAGGGCGTTAAAGAGTGGAACGACCGCCTTGCGGCGATGCGCTATCGGTGCGGTGGCGATCTTTCGGAGGGTCATCTCTTCTTCAAGCGCGATAGCGACGGTGTTCGAACGCACAAGCTTCACGTGTGCATCAAATCTCATCCAAAGATCACGGAGATGCTCGATTTCAGGGACTTTCTTCGGACTCACCCGGAAACGTGTGCGGCGTACCAGGCGCTGAAAATACAGTTGGAGAGAGAAAACACCGCGGGTATTGCTGAGTATCTGAAAGGCAAAGAACCGTTCATACGGTCTGTTTTAGGGCAGTTGGACTGACGTATACGCCTGTCGTTTGCCGGACGCAGTGAGCAGCCAATCTCCGAGCATTTCCTCTCTGGGAGGTTGCGCGTCGCCGAGAGAGGGATCGGCTGTTGCGGGAGGCCTTCTTCAGCGAGGCGTAACGCTCCCTCAAAGGCAAAGCTTCCCGTGGTCCATCACCCACGGACCCGGCGCGAAGCCAGCTTCAGTTCCCGGCAATGGATCAACAGCCAGCCACGGCCCTTCGGTGATACGATCCCTTTCCGGTATAGCCAGACCTGTCGAGCCGCATTGCTTGCCCGGCACGGGCCTGTATCCGAACGCCTTTTAAGGAGAGCGACATGATGCTGTATCGAACGATCCTTGCACTTATGGCGTTCACTTACCTGGGCAGCGCAACGGCTGCCGTCAAGCATCCCCTCGATGGATTGCAGGCCGATGAATACCTGGCGGTGCGGGACATCCTCGTGGCATCGGGCGATGCGGATGAGCAAACGCTGTTCGCGATGATCCGTCTCGACGAACCCCCCAAGTCCGATGTGCTGGCATGGACCGAGGGCGGGGAGTTTCCCCGTGTGGCCTGGGTGGTGTTGCGCAAGGGCAATCGCCTCTTCGAGGCGCGCGTCGATCTGCGATCCGGCAAACCGCTCTCCGTCACTGAGGTTGACGATGCCCAGTCGTCAATCCTGTACAGCGAATTCGCATCCGTTGAGGAAATCGTGGAAGCACATCCCGGCTGGCGCGAGGCCATGCGAAAGCGCGGTTACGAGCAGATCGACACCGACCAGTTCATGTGCCTCCCCTTCGCCGCTGGCTACTTTGCGGAACCGGAGTTCGAGGGCCGGCGCATCGTTCGCGCTCAATGTTTTGACCTCGATGGCACCGAGAAGAATCTTTTCCAGCGTCCCATTTCGGGCCTCACACTCGTCGTGGACCTCAATGATAGAACCGTCCTCAAGCTTGTCGACGATGGCCCCGTTCCCGTCCCCGAACCCGACGCGAACTACGACGAGGAGTCGCTGAAGTCCTACAAGCCGGCGATGAAACCCATCGAGGTCACGCTTCCCGACGGCCCGACGTACTCCTTCGACGGATCGTTTGTAGACTGGGGTCCCTGGCGTTTTCATCTGCGCCTCGATCGGCGCCGGGGTGTAATCGTGTCCCTGGCCTCTTTCGAGGATCGTTCAGTCCTCTATCAGGCATCCCTGAGTGAGATGTGGGTGCCCTACATGGATCCGGCCTACGGCTGGTTCTACAAGAACTATTTCGATGCCGGCGAGTACGGGTTTGGTATGTTTGCGACGCAGCTGACGCCCGGTGTCGATTGCCCGAAGCACGCAAGCTTCCACGATTACGCCATGGGCCTTGACGATGCCGAGCCGCAGCCCTTCCCGGGTGCGCTCTGCATTTTCGAGCGACCCACCATGGACCCGGCCTGGCGCCACTTTGAAGGCATGAACGGCAGCTTTGCCGGTCGACCGGGACGCGAGCTGGTGGTGCGGATGATTGCCGCAATCGGCAACTACGATTACGTCTTCGACTATATTTTCATGCCCACGGGGGCGGTCACCGTCAGCATCGCGTCGACGGGCCTGGATATCACCAAGGCGGTACCGAGCAAGTCGATGAGTGACGATACGGCGGCGGCGGACACGCGCTATGGCACCCTGATCGCCCCCAATCGGGTCGGCGTCTTTCACGACCACTTCTTCTCCCTGCGCTTCGATCTGGATGTTGATGGACAGATCAACAACTTCGTTCGCGACCGAATCGTGACGAAGTCCCTACCGTCGGAACATCCGCGCAGCAGCCTCTGGACCGTCGAGTCGCAGCGCGCTCGAAGCGAAGCCGCCGCGCAACTCGACATCAGCATTGAACAACCGGAACAGTGGCGCGTGGAGAGCGTTGAGCGGAAGAACGCCCTGGGATACCCCACGGGTTACGCGCTCAGCTGGTCCAGCAACGCGCTCTCCCTGCTTTCCAGGGACGACTATCCGCTGCGCCGCGCGGGGTTTGCGCGGCACCACCTGTGGGTCACGCCCTATGATCCAGCCGAACTGTTCTCCGCCGGTAAGTATCCGAATCAGAGTCGCGGCGGCGATGGGCTTCCGGCCTGGACAGCGAAAAACCGTTCCCTTGAGGAAACGGATGTGGTGCTTTGGTACACGCTGGGCTTCCACCACATTACGGCAGCGGAAGACTGGCCCGTGCTGCCTTCACACCCGAAGTCCGTCACGCTACGACCGTTTAACTTCTTCGATCGATCGCCAGTCATCAACCTGGCGCCACCGCGCTGATCGGGGAGTGAGCCTTCACACCGGTGCCTGATGGGCGTTCCGTGTCCTCTTGCTAAGCGGGACATTGGAAAACGCAGGTGATGCGGCGTCGGGCACACAAGGTCCAAAGCACGATGCGGGAGTCAGCGGCAGCGGTGGGTCTGCGCCGCTGCCCGAGTAACCCATAGCTGGGATGCTTCCCGTGAACGCGATCAATGAACTGCTTGATATTGGCGGACAGCTGGGTGTCGTCACGGTCTTCGCACTTGTGGGTGCCGGGCTGTTCAAGGGCGGTTTCCGATGGGGTTGGTTCGTAGCGGCGCTAGGTCTGTACGTGCTCTATGACGGCCTGCTGACGCGCTGCTTTTTCTCCATTCCCAACTGGCCCGCAGACGCCAACTGGAACTGGCTCGGCAAAGCCATGTCGTTTGCGGGAATGCTCCTGATCGCGTCACTGCCGCTATTCGGTTTTCGAAAGGTGGGGATCACCTTTGAGCAGCGTTCCGGCTTCCGCACACCGCTGACGATTTTTTTATTGCTGATGGGGCTGATCGCCTTCCTTGCAGCAACCGACTCGACGGGCAGGGCCGACCTGGAAACCATCGTATTCCAGTGGACCATGCCAAGCTTCGATGAAGAACTCTTCTACCGCGGAGTCCTCCTGGTGGCCATGAACGAGGCGTTCCCAAAGCGAGTGTCGGTGTTGGGTGCTTCCATAGGCTACGGTGGTCTGCTCACGTCGCTGCTGTTCGGCCTTGCTCACGGAATGAGCTATTCGAATAGTGGTTTCGAACTGGACGCGTTTTTGATCCTGCTGACCGGGGGACCGTCCCTGCTGCTTCTCTGGTTTAGAGAGAGGACCGGCAGCCTGGTCCTGCCGGTGTTGGGGCACAGTGCCTCGAATGGGCTCTTTACTATCGTTTGATTCGCGTCCGCGCTTTGTCGGACTCAACCGGGATGGTTACGTTTCCAAGATTTGTCAGACAGGACGGGTACACAGCAAGTCCAGACCGATATAGCTAGGCCGCCCCTATATGAGCCTCGTTGAACCTTTCAGTCCTGGCTCCATGGTCAAGCATCGCTGAGCTGGACGCCCCCGCTGACCTTCACAGATCCGGCTATCGATGCCAGAGGTTGAAGTCGACGAAATCCTTGAGCTGTCGATGGGCCGGGGTATCGACCGTTGTGAACTCCATGCTTGTACGGTAAGCCTGACCCTCGGGTCGGGAACGGATTACCCGTGCGTAGACCTCTGCAGAATCGTCAAGGCCCAGCTGCGGTTGTACGGTCATGGCTACTTCGGAATAGGGCGGAAGCGTCAGCGGTAGATCCGCGCAGATACCCGAGTAGCCGATATCGTAGATGCGGCCCGAGAAGTGGCTGGCGTCGACCTTCTTGTCACGCACGTGCCTGAAGATCGCATCGAGGTCCACGGCAATACGCGGGGAGCGCCGCATTTCGACATCGGGAACGGTGAGAGTTGAGTCTTCTCGCTCATAGCCGCGCAGCTCGTGAAGACTGATCGTCTCAGTGAAGCCCTTCACGCGTACCTCGTTGCTGCTACCGAGCACTGCGTTCTCACCGGCTCCCTTCCGGACCGCGTCGCTGAGCAAAACCTGACCCCGCAAGCAGAATGACTCGATGCGCGCCGCCAGGTTTGCCGCGTCGCCGATGACGGTGTACTCGCTGTAGATGTCTGAACCGAAGGTACCCGCCATGACCTCGCCGCTGTTGATTGCAATGCCGGCGAACAGCTGTGGAAGGTCCGCAGCCTCGTTTTCCACATTCATGGCTTGCAGCGCGTTCTGTATCTCGATTGCGCAGCAAATAGCGCGCTCAAGATCATCGCTCTGCCGTTCGGGCGCGCCGAACAGCGCCATCACGGAGTCGCCCATGAACTTATCAATGATGCCGTCGTAGCGCTGAACGACTTCGCTCACTACCAGGAAATAGCGATTCAGCAGATCGCTTGTCGCAGCGGGGCCCAGGGAACGGGTCATCGAGGTAAACCCCCGAATGTCAGCGAGGAGAATGGTTGCTTCTGTTTGAACGATGGGTTGAGACTGCAGCAGGTAAGCGTCAAGCAGCGTGCTGAGGCGTTGCTTTAGTTCTTTGCTGCGATGCTCGTCGAGGGGCAGGCCGTAAACCTCCCCAGCCGTAAGTTCCAAACTTTGAAGGAGGGTCGTGCGATTCTTGTTGTGCATAGCTGTTCGTTGTCCCGCGGGCCCCGCGCACTATGCGGTTCGAAGGCGATCGAGACAACAGGAGACTTTGAACCCCATCACAACTGGCCGACTTCCAGCAGTGATTCCTTGCCCGATTCCGAAGACCACAGTCTGGATACATCGGAGGCGGCGCCTGGCGAAATCCCGAGTGTTATCAGCGACCAGCAGATTGGGGATATGCCAAGCGCCTGGTCGCCCCAAACCAAAGAGGCTGTCGGCGCCACAGCGCATAAGTAGCGCGCCGGCGACTTTGAGCTACTCGCTCGCCGCCATCTCGTCGATGCTTGCCGTCGGAATGCGAGGCGGAGTGGCTGGCTGTGTTATCGGATGCAAGCGATCCTTCGCGATTCGCAGCAGGTCTTCGCTGCAGAGAGCGTCCGTCGGGTAGTGAGCTGCACCGACCTGTACAGCGAAACCTGCCCCAGACACGGCGCTTTGGATGCGCTGCAACAGCAACGCCAGGACAGTCGTTTCCACTTCTGGCACCAGTGCATAAATTCGACCTTCGACAACAAGAACCTCGGCATAAATACGAAGCGAATCGCTGATGAGTTGCTGGAGCAAGCGGAGCTCTTCCGTACCGACGATCGGTACATTCGAAGCCTCTTCAGATTCAGAAACGAGCAGTAGAAGCGGACGTTCGTAGCGTCGGGCGCGCGCCAGCTCACGCTCCAGCTTGGCGTTCAGTTCATCCTCAGGGTGCCGTCGATTGTCCAGAAGCTCGCAAGAATCGATTGGGATCGTGCACAGGAGCCACATTCCCACGGCGAGAAGCAGTTCGTAACACAGTAAAGGCGTCCACTCCCAGGGCGTCGACTCCACTCCGTGAATTACCCAGATAAAGCCGCTGCCGATGACAAAGGTTGAGGTGCGAAGTAGCCGCAGCGATAACGCTACTACGGGTAGCACGCAGGAGAACCACAGAGCGATGCTTGGCGGCATTCCAAGAAACAGCCGAACGCCAAGCGGGATAAGCAAGAGACCGACCAGCCAGGGCTGTAGCTGATCCAATACCCTACTACCCATGGCTCAACGAGCGCCCCGTGGCACGACGACGATGATCAGCGGCCGCGGTAGAAGGCCCGGACCGGATAACGCGGCAGCTACCGAATACGGCAACGACGTTACTTTGCAAGCTGTTTGCAGGCAGACAGCTTGAATGAGTGGTCGCGCTCTTAACCAAACCATCATCAACTGACGTTCGTCAGATGAGCCTTCGACACGGTCAATTCAGAGCAGTGTCGCCACGCCGGCGGTTGACGATACTGGTGTATCCAGCCTGGCAGAGAGGCGGCATTCATCGGTTTCGCAATTCCAAAGCCCTGAGCGAGCACGCATCCCATTTGCATGAGTACGCTGCCATGAGCTTCTGACTCCACTCCCTCCGCTACGACGTTCCTTCCGAACGCTTTACTCAGTCCGATGATGCCCTGCACGATCGCCAGGTCTTCATCGTCATCCAGCATATCGCCTACGAACGACCGATCTATCTTCAGGATGTCAAAAGGCAGGCGGCGCAAATAGAGCAACGACGCGTGCCCGGTACCAAAATCATCCAGTGCTACCGCGAAGCCGAGCGCCCGGCACTCGTTTATGTTTTTCGCAACTGTATCGAGATCGCTGAGCGCGCTACTTTCAAGCACCTCGATTTCGATGGTCGTCGGAGGCAAGTCGTCGTACTCGCTCTTCAAGCCGCGGAGCCTTCCAACGAAATCGGGTGACTGTAAGTTATGAGGGACGACATTGACGCTAACGGTCAGATGAAGGCCATCGGCCTGCCAACGTGACTGTTGCCGCATCACGCCTCTTATGACCCAGTTATCCAGCGCAAACGCCAGCTCGTCGCTCTCCAAGCTTGGAAGGAACTCCGCGGGTTTCAATAGCCCTCGCTGTGGATGGTTCCACCGGATCAGCGCCTCTGCGCCAACGACCGCACCGGTGCGCATATTCACTTTTGGCTGGAAGTGCATCTCCAGCTCGTTTTTCTCAATTGCGCGATGAGTATCCTCGACTAGCTTTCGACGCGCGATGATCTTGCTGTTTCGCTCAGCATCAAACAGGGAGAAGCTCTTTCGAGCGGACTGCTTTACCTCGTACATGGCCTGATCTGCGTGTCGTAGAAGAGTGTCGGGATCACTATCGTCGGTCGGATATAGCGTGATGCCGACGCTTACCGAAATGCTTTCGATCGCGTTTCCGCGCACGTGATAAGTTTCCGCAACGATGCGCTGCATTCTTCGCAGCGCCAACTGACATTCTTCTTCGCTCGCCACGTTGTTCAGCAAGACAACAAACTCGTCGCCGCCGATGCGTGCGACGGTATCAACATCGCGAACGATACTATTGAGTCGGTCGGCTACCTGGACTAGCAGTGCGTCCCCTACATCGTGCCCATAGCGATCATTCACCGGCTTGAAACCATCAAGATCGAGATAGCAGACCGCCAGGAGCTTTCCATAGCGGTCCGCAGTGGCAATGCTTTGCTTCAATCGATCGGCAAGTAGCACCCTATTCGGCAGGCCCGTTAATGCATCGTAGTGTGCAAGACGCTGGATGCGATCCTGCGCCAGCTTTTGTTCCGTAATGTCATGAAAGGTGGCGATGATTCGCTCAACGTTGCCCCTTGAATTGCGGAGCGTTGAGATACTGACCCGCGCAGGAATCGCGCGACCGTCTCTGTGCTGACCCCAAATTTCCCCCTGCCAGCGGCACTGGTCGTGAAGCTGCCGCCATATCCGTTTATGGACGCCCTCGCTTTCACGATCCGAGGCAAGTATTCGTAGGTCCTGGCCGACGACCTCTCGGCTGCTGTATCCCAAGATCTGTTCGCAGGCGGGATTCGCGCGGAGGATAGTTCCATCACCATCCGCAATGACAACCCCGTCCAGAGTATTGGCAAAGACACTCGCAGCTTCCCGCTGCTCAATTTCCGTGATCTTGCGGTCCGTGACGTCGCGCGCCGCCGCGTACACGTAAGTGTTTCCGTCGAGTTCAATGCTCGTGGCATTGATTTCGACGTCCAGCACGCATCCATCTTTACGGCGATAACGGGTCTCGAAGGTCTCGCCTACCTTGATCCGCCGTTCCAGCGTGCCCGCAATCTCGCTGGGCGTCAGTCGCGTCTCAAAATCGACGAGATTCATCGATTCCATTTCCTCGGCGCTGTAGCCGAGCATCTTTGAAAACGACTGACTGAAGTTTCTGAGTTTGCCCGTTCTATCCAATACGTGGATGCCATCGCTGGCTGTATTCAGCAACGTATGTAGATAGTTCTCCCTGTTCTTGAGCGCTTCTTCTGCAGCTTTACGCTCGCTGATATCGACCACGGACACCAAGGTCTCGTTTGCATCACTGTCGAGCAATGGAGCCAGCGCCACGTCGACCGGGAACTGGGTGCCATCGCGCTTCAGGGCGTAAAGGTCTTTCTTGTCACCCAGTGGCCGGACTTTCGGCGCACGAGCGTATTCCTGTCGAAAGCCAGCATGACGGTCGCGGCTCTTCTCTGGTAGGAGGACTTCGACCGGTTGTCCCACCAGTTCCTCCGTTCGAAAGCCAAACAGTGACACGCTCGTTTCGTTCGCATGAGAAATGGTGCCGTGAGCGTCGACTACCAGTACCGCCTCAGGCATCGCATCGAGCATGCGACGTACGCGCGCTTCGTTGTTTCGCAACGCGTCTTCGGCACACTTGCGTTGAGTTGCATCGCGCGTAATCTTGACGAATCCTGCGAGTTCACCTCGGGTATTGCACAGCGCGGTGATTAGGACGTCCGCGTAGAATGCCGAGCCGTTCTTACGTAAACGCCATCCTTCGGCCTTGACCCGGCCCTTGCTCCGGGCCCGCTCGAGTAACTTACCGGGGATGTCTGCATCGCGGTCTTCCAGCGTGTAGAACGTGGCAAATGATTGTTGAAGAATTTCCTCTTCGCTGTACCCCTTCAGCCTCTGTGCACCTGGATTCCAGGAAGCCACCCTACCGTCCGGGTCCAGCATGAAAATCGCGTACTCGGTTACGCTGTCCGCCATCAACCGGTAGCGTTGTTCACTCTCACGCAGCGCCCGCTCCTGCGCTCTATAGGCAGACACATCGGCGAGCCAAACGATGATTCCACAAACGTTTCCGCTATTGCCGCGCCAGGGACTTGCATGTAATTGAAAGTACCTGGCGTGATCGAACCGGACCTCGGTAACGAATCCATCGCCGGTACCTAGTGCTTGTTGCAGTTGGCCGCGCAGGTTCTCCATGCCGACTAGCCGCGCGGCACAACCCGCAGGTTCGATAGTGCAGTGGTCCTGGGGCGAGAATAGATCGGCAAACGCGGCATTCATTTGGGTAATGCGCAAGCTGGCATCCAGCGCGACGACCGGGAGCTCAGTGCAGTCGATAAACCCGAGAGGATTGTCCATGCGGACCTGCTCGCAGGAAGGCGTACGCGTATTCATGGCAGGTGCGACTTGCAGCGTCCCGTGAGGTTTCGGGTCGCGATGGAGCGGCGTACGGCACAAGTTAGGGATGCCGACGCCGCGCAATGAGACTCTGGATTGATCCCTAAGATGGTGACGCTGTCCCCGTGCGTCGAATGCTTATCCAGTGCTCCCGCTAGAACACAGAAAGGCTGGACATCGATCAGGGGCGACGCTGCGCACGAGAGTCGATGATCGTCATGTCGAATCACAGGGACTGGCGTTGGCTAGACACAGAGAAGCCCCTCGACTGAAGAACCAGCGTGTGATGTGTTTGTCTTTTTGATCACTTAGCGTCTCAGGCAAGCTGGTAAAACATCGCGAGCCATGAGCCACGTCACGTGCCACTTGCCACCTATACAAGAGCAAGACCAGCATCGAAATGCTCGCCAAAACAAACACCGCTCGGATCGCGGCGTACGCCTTCACGATTCAACGAAATGAAATCCAAAATGCCTACGAAGAGTAATTGTTGATTGTGCCGGGGTCTCTCGGGGGAGCCCTGACGAACGACGGGGAAAACCCTGAGCAAAACGAAAGCGAATCTTGAGCGCGATTTGACCAAGTGGGGTCTAGGCGGTCCGAGCGAGTCTCAGGCTGGGCAGGAATGACAGCAGGCGAGCGAGTTTTCGGTAGCTGCGGTTTCTGGCCGGCTGGGGTATCTCTTACGAGAGGCGGCTACTTATCGGCGGAAAGGTAGCGCTCATGAGGTTCGCCTATTCGAAGCCCAAGCCGAAAATGCGATCGTGCAGCGAGATCGCATTATCCGTCGAGCGTTGTTAAGCCGTGACGCACGGCATACTTGGTGAGGCCCGCGATGTTTCGAACGCCGAGTTTGTCCATCACGTTCTTGCGGTGAGTCTCTACCGTTTTTACGGACAGGCTTAAGCGCTCCGCGATCTGAGCGGTAGTGACGCCTTCAGAAATCAGCTGCAGCACCTCGCGTTCCCGCGTGGATAAAACATCTTTCTCAGCGGTCGCGGAGCCCGACAGATGGGCGACGTAGTCGCCCACTACGAGGTTTGCGACGCCCGGGCTCACATACATGCCACCGTCCGCGAGGGCACGGATGGCGATGAGTAGTTCTTCGCTCGCGCAGTCTTTAAGCAGATAACCCGAGGCACCGGCCTGCAGCATGCCTTTAATGAACGATTCTTCTTTGTGTCCGGAAAGGGCGAGTACTTTAGTGTCTAGTCCGAGCTCACCGATCTTGCTGGTTGCGTCGATGCCATTGAGGTCAGGCATCGTGACGTCCATAACAATGATGGATGGCTTGAGCTGGCGAACAAGCGTGATGCTATCGCGCCCGTTGTCTGCCTCACCAACGACTTCGACATCGGGCGCGTCTGCCAGGACGGATCGCAGTCCTTCCCGAACGAGGCGGTGGTCATCGACAAGGACGACGGTCGCAGGCACAACAGCGTCTCCATAAACACAACGCTAAAATGAGTGTAGGGGATACCCGCAGCTTCGCCAAGGACTCTGGCCTGGTATCTGTAACAAGGTAACGTGAGTAGCTGATTCCTCTCACCAGGGATCCTACCAGTTCAGCGTAGCCGGTCCTCACTGACAAGCCGAACTAGCTGCGAGTGGCGTGTCTCTTTATGGGGCTCGATCGTTTTCCCCCTACACATCAGGCTTCTCTTCGCCCGATCGCTCCGGGTTCTTCCGCACATTTCTCAGGGCGCTCCCGAGAGTCTCCTACGGCACCGATCTCTGCGCTCCACAACCAGACCTCGGCCAGCCTTTGCTGATGATCACGCTTCTTTTCGTCTGGAGGATCGGTAAGGTGTGAATCTCTTTCGCCGCAGCGCTATAGAACTGACCGATGACGGACGCACTTGCCAAGAGGGTGCTTGCGTAGAGCTATCTGAAATCGAGGCCGCCGAGGCCTTTCCCGTCGGGAAGAGGGCCGAGCCAAAAGGACTGCTTCGGGTATCAGCCACTGTAGTGTTCGCGCCTCGAGTGATCGCTCCCTTGTTGCTACCGTTCTCCGAGCGATGCTCGACGTCGTAACGCCAACATTCCCTCCACACACGAGCAACATTCAGCAAACCAGATCTGCCGATGTTTAAAGTCGATGTCGCGGTGTGTGCGGTCGAATTTTTGAAGATCGTCCATGGTGAATGTCCAACCGTAAACAATACGGCGAATGAAAGAGAGGTATTGCATGCAGACTCACCAGCCTTCGTTAGAAGAAAGAGTCATCAAGGAGGTCGACGATTGTTTAGCGGCCTTTGGCGAATGGATCTCCGGGAGCGGCGCAGATGACTTTGCGCGTTCGATCGGCGGGAGGCTCTCTACAGACGGCACCTACGTGTCCCGTACGGGTAGCGTTCAATCGCTTGGCGAACTTGCAGTCGAGGTCAAAGCCGCGCGCGGTTCAAACCCTGACTATAGGGTGTCATCGGGAACGGTTCGAATCGTGGATTCTCAATCGCACTGCATCGTCGTTCTCTACGAGGAAAGGACTCGCGGCTCGCGCCTCGGCCCCATCGCCGAATTCACCCGCATGGTGACCGCTGTATTGCACGAAGACGCGGACGCAGTGGGTGGGTTTCGCTGGAAGCACATCCATGAGTCGCAGCGCGATGGATAGGTCACCGCGGACGGGTTAAGAAAGACCCAGATTCTTCGGAGCTTCTTCGTGCATGTGAGCGTTCATGCAATGGTGCCTCTTTCCGTTACGCGTACGGTTGTGTTTTCGCCAACACATTGGTTTTTGACCTGAGCCGAGATCTCGATTGTTCTGCCGCAAGATGAAAGCACGTCGCCAGTAGTCCTCTCCGCCTCTATAGCCAAGACGTTTAGATATGTTGTAACGTCAAAGGCCTCTCTGTCAGTACCGGTGCACTCCCGTGGTAGCGGGCAACCGATCACAACTCTGGCCCGCGCGCCACACCCGCGGGAACGAACGTGTCGAAACGCTCCCCCTGCGGCCGGGGCTGTCGCTCGTCCTCAGCCGCTACGATGCGGGCGAGGAGCGGCGCTTTCGCTATGTCGAGCCGGAAGACATGTTCGGTATCGGCTTTCACCTCAAAGGTGGCAGTCGCTTTTCCGTGGAAGGGAGCCGCTTCGAGACGCAGCCTTTCGACACCTGGGTCGGCACCGCCCCAAGGGGCGCGGAGTCGAAGTTCCGACTACCCGAGCATGGGTTCCAGACTGTTGCGCTACGGTTCGCGCCGGCGGCGCTGCAGGATCTGCTGCCGCAGCACGGGTCCGACACGCACAGTCTCCGGGAGATGGCGCGCTTCGCGTCCGAGCGCGTGGTGTTCGATCGCCTGGCGCAGTTGGACCACGGGACCTGCCAGTACCTCGAGGCCATGTTCGCTACTCCCTACACGGGTTCGGCACGGACCTTGTTCCTCGAGTCCTGTGCGCTGGGTCTCCTCGCGAATCAGCTGGATAAAGTCATGCAGCGCGAACAACCCGCCGCAGCAGACGTGTCCGCCACACTCAAGCAGCGCCTGGCGACGGCGAGGGACTACCTCGATGCGCATTTCACCGATCCGCCAACCATCCGCGCCCTGGCGCGTATCGCCGGCACCAACGAGTTCTCCCTGAAGCGCGGTTTCCGGGTCGTTTTTGGCATCACGATCTTTGGCTACGTGCGCCAGCGACGCATGGAGGTCGCCATGGAGCAGCTCCGAGCCGGCCAGTCCGTCAGCGACACGGCGCAGACGGCGGGCTATGCATGCCCGCGAAGCTTCGCCCTGGCTTTCCGCCGCCATTTCGGCGCTTTGCCCAGCGCCGTGTCACGGCGCCTGCCCACAGAAACTCCCGATCACCCCGCCTGAAGCTCCCGATCGCAACTGACGCCCTACGCCCGGGCCCGATTACGCTCGCAGCTTCCGATGAGGGAGGGAGAGGTGGCCGTGAGGATCATCGTTCGTGCGGCAGCGGGAGCTCTCGCTCTCGTAGGCCTCGGTACAGCGCAGGCGCAGGAGAATAGCGATGGCGTGATCGATCCAGGAGCCGTTGTCGAGACCGTTCGGGTTACCGCTCGATTGCGCGCCGAGGATAGTCTCGACGTCCCCTTCGCACTGACGACGCTCGATGCCACCATGCTCGATCGACGACGCATAGACGATAGCTTTAGCTTCTTTCGCCACGCGCCGGGCCTGTCGCTGACGAGCTTCGACGATGGCCGCTTCGCCTACTACCAGCTTCGCGGTATCGGCCCTCTCTCGCAGGCCATCGGACCCGACGACGGATCCGTGGTGACCTACGTGGACGGGGTGCCGCAGCCCGTGTTCGCTTCCGAATTCGCCTATCTGGATCTCGAGCGCATGGAGGTTTTGCGCGGCCCCCAGGGCACCCTGTTCGGACGCAACAGCCAGGGGGGTGCCATCCACATCACCACCCGCGCGCCGACAGACGCCTTCGTGGCACGCGCCCGCATTGAGGGAGGTGAGCAGGGCTTCGGCCTCGCCCAGGCAACACTGTCGGGGCCGCTGGGCGGTGATCGGGCGCGAGGCCGTCTCTCCCTGCGTGCCTCGACGCTGGACGGATTCGTAGACAACACCGCACCTGTCGGCGGCAGCCTCGGTGGCCGGACCGAGTACGCCGGCCGTGGCGTCCTTGTCATCGACCCGGCCACCGAGAATGGGTTCCGCGCCACGGTGGCCGTCAACGCGGACAGCCGAGAGTCGAATCCCTACTTTTACGTACTGCGTGAGCAGAGCCCGGCGCGCGTCGAGGTGGATCCTCGGAACCGCACGGACCGCACGGCCTGGGGTGCCAGCATGAAGCTGGAAAAGCCCCTGGGCTTCGGGGACTTTACGTCGATAACTGCCGTGAACGGATTTCACACGGACCAGTTTCTAGACGACACCAACGGCCTGATCTACGGCCCGCTTTTTGGGCTGCCGCCGTCCGCATTCCTGCCCCCGCTCGACTTCTCGGACTGGGAAGAGGAGGAAAGGCGCTTTTACCAGGAGCTGCGACTCGCTGGTACGCGAGACGACGGTCTTGCCTGGTCCGCCGGCGTGGTTTATTTCCGCTCGGAACTCGATGTGGAACTCGACAATCGCTCAACTTTTTCGCCCGTCCTGAACGGTGATCGGGACGCCGAGCAGCTCATCGATTCCTACGCGGCCTACGGGGAGGTCACGGCGCCGATCGGACCACGTCTGACCGCCACCGTTGGCGCGCGCTACACACGGGACGAGAAATCCCTGGAGGCGACCTTCAGCGGCGTGGGCTTCCCGGGATCCGTCGACTCCTTTGCCGAAGACAGCGAAGCGAACTTCGATCTTCTGACAGGACGGGCCGCTATCACCTTTGCCGCGGCAGACGACGTGAATCTTTATGCAACGGTCGCGCGCGGTGCCAAGAGCGGCGGTTTCCCGCGACTCACGCTCAATGCCGCCTTCGGTGTCGACAGTCCCGCCTACGCGGAATCGACATCCTGGACCTACGAGGCGGGCGTGAAGTCGCGGCTCCTGGATGGCCGCGCGACGTTCAACGTTGCGGGTTTCTATAACGACGTGACCGATGAACAGCTTCTCGTGCTCGATCTCGTCGCCTTTCAGTTCGTGCCGGTGAATCTCGATACCCGGGCCTTTGGACTCGAGGCGGAAGGCGCCCTGGCGATCGATCGGCACTGGTCCATCGCCGGCGGCCTGGCGTGGACCGACAGCGAGATGAGGGACGCCGACAGCTTCTCCGGGGCCGAGCCCGGTAACCCTGTGCCGAACGTGCCTGAGCTCAGTACGACGCTGACTCTGAACTACCGCGGCGACGTCACGGGCGCAGGGAGCGCCGCCTTCGAACCGTTCTTGACGCTGACGCACCAGTACATGGGCGCGCGCGCCGTGGACGTGGCGGACAGCTTCGAGCTCGACGCCTACCACAACGTCGATCTACGGGTCGGCGCCGCCTTCGGCGACGTCGAAGTTTTCGCCTTCGGCCGTAATCTCCTGGACGAAGAGCAGGAGATCAACGGGGTGCTCTTCGGTCCCGGAGTGGGTGCGGTGTCACTCGGCCAGCCCCGCGTGCTCGGCATCGGGATCTCCGCGACTCTCCCATGAGCGCTTATGCGGCTTCCGCCGCGTTCTACGATGCGATTGCGGGCGGGGCACACGCCGCTGTCGACGCGCAGATTGCGGAGGCGCTCGGCTATATCGAGCGTCCGTTAGCGCCGGTGGTGGACATCGGGGCCGGCACCGGTCTCAGCACCCGGGTGATCGCCGATGCGCTCCCGGGAGCGACCATCCTCGCCATCGAGCCGGACCCTGCGATGCGGGCGGGCCTGCTGACGCGAGTGTGGTCTCAGCCGGCGCTGCGTCACCGCGTGAGCATCCTGCCCATGGAGCTTTTCGACGCGCCGCTACCGGACATCGTCTCGGCCTTCGTCGCGAGCGCATCGCTCGTGCATTTCTCGCCCGTGGACCGGCAGCGACTGTGGGCGCTGATTGCCCTTCACCTCGCGCCTAGCGGTTGCGCCGTGCTGGAGATCCAGAGCCCCGAAGCTCGCGATGTAGCCGAATCCGTGATCGCCACGGCGCAAGTCGGTGCGGTGACCTATGCCGCGCGCGCGTCGGCCGAGGCGATCGACAGCGAGCGCCTGCGCTGGCGCGTGGACTACGTGGCCAGCTTCGAGGGCGCGGAAGTCGACAGTCAGTGCAGCGAATATCTCTGCTGGGCGGTGTCCGCCAACACGGTGCTGACCGAAGCCGCGAAACATGGTCTTCGTGGCCAAGCGAAGGGCGATCTGGTCGTTCTCCATCGTTGACGAGCCGATGCCGTTCTATTCGAGGGAACCACGGTACTGCAGTGGGAGTGCCGCACGGTTCCCATGCGCAGCCACAGGTCTGATCAATTGAGCCGGACGGTTACTTGAACCGGCGCACCAATTCACCTTGTCGACTTGCACATACTGTTCCTCGGCGGTGTTTACGCGGAGGACAACGATGGTCGTTTGCGCTTTTAGCGGGTCGCGGCGCCGACGGGCAGGAGTCGGTCCACTACGTTTTTCCGGGTCTCTTCGCATCGCTCGGCCAAAAACAATGACCAATTAGATAGCGTGGTTCTTCAATGGGTTCGCAGACGCCACGATAGTTTGCATGGTCCTATCGACCGAAAAGGGCGTTGCGCTTCGCATACAGAAAACAAAGTGCACCTACGCCAATAGCGAATCCACCGTAGAGTGGATAGAACGCATCGCCTAGCAACTGACCCGGACGGGCATCACGAGCCCAGACGACGGCGAATAGCGCGTGAAAAACCGCAAGCAGGAAGATCCAAAACAGCATGTGCTTGGCCCAGCGCTGGCCCCTGAGTCCAAATCGCGCAAGATTACCGAACAAGATGACTAGCAGGAGAATCAGGGTTGGAATGACGAAGTGCTTGCCGAGAACGAAGGTATGCAGCACGCCGACGCCTGCGACAACCGAAACCAGGGCGGCAAGGCCCTCCAGACTGTAGCTGAGGGAAAAGAACTGCTTCACGGCGTAGCGTTGTGTTCCTGAGAGCTTTGTGGATTTCAAAGCTGAGTGTAAACGAAGCGTCCGACGAGTAAGAGGGTCTCGACGATACGACGCGAGCTTATGGGCGTTAATTCCTACGCTACTTTGGTTTTGGCTCCATAGCGCTTGTCGTTGAAGAGCTCTCGCCTCCAGGGCGAGTCAGTACTGGCGTCGATAGCAACATGCACTGCACCAGGCTTTGCGGCCACGCCTCGATTGCCTGTTCCTCGGCGTCAGGAGTAGCATCGAGGGCGCTCGGTCGGTGCGCGTTGCGTAGTGTTCTGGTAAGAAATGTCCAGGGCAAGCAGTGGCCGGGGTCCGTGAAAATAATAAGTTCTCGAAGAGCATGCGCTGCTACGACTCGCGATGGCTCTCCAAGACGCAAGGAATACACATGCCGCTGGTCCAACCCCTTCCCGCCGATGCCAATCCCGAGGTCGCCGATCTCGCCAAGTTCTTCAACGAGACTCTCGGCTTCTGTCCCAATAGCATCCTGACCATGATGCGCAGGCCGGGTATTGCCACGGCTTTCATCAATCTCAATATGGCGGTGATGGCCAATGAGGGTCGTGTGACCAGCGCCTTGAAACGGCTGATCGCCTATGTATCAAGCAACGTAACCGGCTGTCGCTACTGTCAGGCCCATACAATCCGTGCCGCCGAGCGCTACGGTGCGGAACGGGAGCAGATGGAGAACATCTGGGAGTACCGCACTCATCCCGCTTTCAGCGAGGCCGAGCGTGCTGCTCTGGATCTGGCGGTGGCGGCCTCCAACATCCCCAATGACGTGGATGAGCCCTTGATGGCGCGCATGAACGAACATTGGGACAACGGCGAGATCGTTGAGATCATGGGAGTCATCGCGCTGTTCGGTTATCTCAATCGTTGGAACGATTCGATGGGTACCGTCATGGAGACCGGTGCCATCGAATCAGGTGAGGAATGGCTGTCCAAGACCGATTGGGAAGTGGGTAAGCACCAGTAGAGGCGGCTGATCATGGCCGGAGCTACGGTTAACTGGTCCAGTCGGCGGGCTTTCCTGTTTGCCGCGGTGGGTGCCGCGGTGGGGCTCGGCAATATCTGGCGTTTTCCCTACATGACCGGCGAGAACGGCGGTGGCGCCTTTGTGCTGCTCTACCTGTTTTTCGTCGTGGCGTTTTGCGTGCCGCTGGTAGTCACCGAACTCTACGTCGGCCAGCAGGGCCGGCTGAGCCCCATTGGCTCTGTTCGAGCGCTCTGCGACAAATACGGGATTTCCCAGGGCTGGACGCTCATCGGGATCAACTGTCTTCTGATCAGCTTTCTTGCCTACAGTTTCTATTCGGTGATCGCGTCCTGGTCGCTCGACTACATTGCCAGCTATCTGGGCGCCGGCCAGGACGCGGTGGTCGCAGACGCCCCCGGGCATTTTCGCCAGCTTCTGGGATCACCGTTCCGGTTGATCACCTGGCAGACGCTACTCATCGTCGTGACCGCGCTCATCGTCGCCCGGGGTGTCCGGAGCGGTCTTGAGCGGGCACTGAGTGTGCTCGTGCCCGGACTGTTTCTTATACTGATCCTACTGGTGGTACTCGGTGCGCTCGTTGGTGACTTTGCCGGTAGCGTGGACTTTCTGCTGCGACCGGATTTTTCCGAAGTCACCGCCCAGACCTGGCTTAAGGCGCTGGGACAGGCGTTCTTCTCGGTCGCCATCGGCGGCGGAGCCATGCTCATCTATGGCGCCTATCTCCCCGCATCCCTGGAGTCCGAGCCCGTCCGTTTCCCGTTCCTCAAACTCGCTATCACGATCTGTGCGGCCGATACGCTGGTCGCTTTGTTGGCAGGTTTCGCAATCTTTCCTTTCGTCTTTGCCCAGGGCATCGACACTCAGGCGGGGGCGGGGCTGATTTTCATTGTGCTTCCCACCGCTTTCGCCCAGTTCGCAGGGGGCGCGTGGATTGCCCTGGCGTTCTGGACGCTGCTGCTGTTTGCCGCGCTGTCGACCACCGTTGCATTTCTCGAGCCGCTCGTCGCCTATTTCAATGAACGGACTCGATTGCGACGCTGGCAATTGGTCTGGCTGATCAGCGCGGCTATCTGGACGCTCGGACTCTTCCAATCCTTGTCGTTCAACGTATTGGCAGACTGGCGTCCGCTCGCCTTTGTCCCCTTCTTTGCTGAGATGAATCTCTTCTCTGTGACTGATCTGTTCGCGTCTACGGTTCTGTTGCCGTTCAACTGTTTGTTGATTGCGCTGTTCGTCGGCTGGTTCCTGCTACGTCGCCAGATGGGCGCCCGGCCCCTGCCGAGGGCATGGCTGGGTGTGGTCAAGTACCCGGCGCCCCTTGCGATCGGAGCGGTGCTTGTTTTTGGGTTGCTGAACCACTGAGTAGTCTTTTGTCGACTAAACCTATGCGACATCGCGAGATTTTCTCGACGGCTAGCTTCCGGCCTCGGCCCGGTCACGGCGTTGTTCGTAATGAGCGACAAGAGGTGAGTCCGGGGCGATGATGCGCAGCAGTTCGGGCATTGCTCGCGCCCCGTGGATATTCGGTGCATTGAGCAGAACGATAAAGCCGTTTCGCGATAGCGGAGAGATTGCGGCGATCGCCAGCTCAGCCCAGTCGCTTCCGCCGTGGAACAGCAGCGGTTCGTCCTCACAAGAAAGCACGCGCCAGCCCAACCCATAGCCCTGGCTCGGCAGATCAGTGACGTTGTCGCCGCTGCATGGCATATCGGCGTCTTCACCGGTTAATGGTGTATGCACCGTACTGCGCTGCGCCAATAGTTCGGGCCCATAGCCAAGGCCATCCGCCGCTTCGATGAGAAACGTGGCCAGGTCGCCGACAGTTACACGAAGTCCGCCCGCGGCAGAAGCGAATCCCTCAGGTTGGCACCACCCGCCCGGACGACACCAGAAGCCCGGGAAAACACCGTTCTCGTCAAGGGATCGCGCGAAGTGACGCGTATCTTCGCTGTGAGCGATCATCGCAGCACTTCGCATACCCAGGGGTTCGAACACGTTGGATTCCACGATGTCGGAGAATGGCACCGCGAGCTTGCGTGCAGCGTAAGCGGCCAGGTAGTGGAATCCTTCACCGGAGTAGCCGTAGGCGGCCCCGGGGTCGTGCTCGAAGTTGAGTCTCCGGTCGGCGGCAAAGTAACGCCAGTTGGGTAAGCCCGTCTGATGGGTAAGTACCATTCTCGGCGTCAAGCGCTCATGCCGGGGATCATTCACCAGGTCTGGATCGATCCACCACGGCGCCATGGACTCGTTCAGATCGAGTCTGCCAGCATCAACCTCCATCAGGATGGCTTCAGTGACAATGACTTTTGTGATGGAGGCAACGTTGAACCTTGTGCGAGCAGAAGCCTGTACGCCTGGAGCTTCTTCACCAGCGAAACATGTCCATTGAACGCGGCCGTCACGGATGAGAGCGGCGCCAGCCGTGTTCAGCTTGTACTCCTCAGAGAGCTGGCGAAACAAACCACAGGAGGTGGCGTCACCCGGGCTCGCGCTTCCAGCCGAAGGAGTAAGCAAGGCGACCAGAAAAGAGATGGAGGGCAGGATCATCGAAATGCGCGGCATGTGCAGGCTCCCGTTTTGGCGACGCAGACCGATCGCTGATGTGGTCAACGCAATGACCGCAAGACTGGGGTCAAACTGGTTTCAGGATATGTACACGCCCGGAAGAGGGCTGGGTATGGCGAACGCGATTAACTGACGCGTTACTGCGACGAACCGTCCGCGGGTTCGTGAGAGGGTGGTTGCGCCGAAGCGGCGGGCATCGCGCCTGTTTTCCTGGCCATTTTCCGTTCGTACATGTGTGCGTCCGCAAGGCGCGTGAGTTCGCTGACGCTGCTGTCTTTCGGCAAAGCGGTGGCGACCCCGACGCTCGCAGATACGCTAAGAGGTCCGCTCGCCGTTTCAATGGCCTGCGATTGAATACGCGCATCGATATCCGCCGCGATGGCAAGTGCTTCTTCCCGGGAGGGACCCGTCAGCATCAGGAGGAATTCCTCTCCGCCCCATCGACCTACGAGGTCATTGGCGCGTCTATCGCGCTGCAGTAGCTCGGCGACTGCCGTCAATACGGCGTCCCCGGCGGCGTGCCCGTAGTCGTCGTTGATTTGTTTGAAGCCGTCGAGATCCGCGAGCAGTATGGATACGGGCTGTCCCGCGCGCTGCGCGGATGCCCACGCTCGTGCGCTTACCTCGTTTATGCCTCTGCGGTTGGCGAGACCGGTAAGGGAATCAATGCTCGCCAGCTCGCGCATCTCCTGCGCAAGATCGGCTGCGAGTATGAAAACCGCGAACATGCCCATGCCGAGAAAGCATGCCGGCATGGCCACGAAATTGATCGCCGCATAGATGGAAACGATATCGGGGTTCAGCGTTGCCCCCTGGGAGAGGGCAACCAGTCCCGCCGCCGACTGGCAAGCGGCAAACGCCGCCGAGGAGATGGCCATGCCCCACTCCGCGGGTGAGATCGAACCGGGCCTGGACACGATGAGCCAAACGACCATCGCGTACATGACGCCGGCATGGAGCGCATTGGGAGCCATGCGCAGGCCGGCATGCGGTTCGATCACCGTTGCCCAGGTCACCACGGCGAAAGTAGCCAATGTGATGAGCCTGTAAAACGTTGTGTACTGCTTCCCAAGGCGCTGCAGGTGTCCGCGGGCTCCCAGCATCACGGACGTGCAGGAAAGCGCGGAGCCCAGCAACCATTGGAGCGTCACGGAGGGAAAGAAATCTCTCGCCAGGGAAACGGTAAACATCGCCGCGGCGACCGCGAAGGAAAGTGCCCAACTTTTGGCGTGGGGGCGTCGACCGAGGTGAAGGTAGGCCAGCGAGAAGACGGCTGTGAAAGCCACGCAGCTAAGAGCGAGCGCGACAATGATAAGAACCGGAGCTGGCATACCGCTGCCTTCCCTCGCAACGCCATCAGAATACGGCGGTGGATTGGCAAAGTCGACGATCCCACTATAGCCGAGCGCAGCAGCGCGCACGGCCTGGCATTGCACTCGCTAGCAATGTGCGCTTTTGCAACGGGTCGCCGTTACACGTGTTGACACTCGAGAGCGCGCTTGCCCCCCGCACGGGCTTGGGGATCCAAATCCGGTCTTCAGTCAATCAACTCAGAAGAACGCGCCGGATACCTTCAGCCTTCGCCCTGGACTCGCAAGAGCTGATGGCTCACCGCCTGGTAGCGCTCCAGGTCCCTGGATGTGGAATTCTCGGCCGCGCGGGCCAGATCCTTCGCGGCGCTTTCGTAATCGCCAAGTTTGATGTGCGTCTCGGCGAGTGCGTAGTGGAAAAGTCGCTCCTTGAATTTGCGTCGTATCGCTTCCTTGAAATGCTCGACGGCACTCTCAAGATCGCCGTCTTCAACGCTGCGCTCCCCCATGGCGTAGTGGTAGTAGGGATTCTTCATGCGGTTTCTGTATATCCGCTTGGTCATGGCCTCGGCTTTTTCCGTATCACCGGTTCGCCGATATATGCGCTCCAGGTTACTGGCGCCGATCTCGCCATCCGGGTCCAGGGCCAGGGCAGTGCGGTAGGCCTGTTTGGCGTCTTCGAGCTTGTCTTGCCGCGCGAGGAGAACGCCGAAGTTGTTCCAGGCCGTTGGCGACCGCTCGTCTGCCGCTATGGCGGCGCGACCGTGCGTCATCGCCTCCTCGATGTTTCCTGCCATCATTGCTTCTACGCTGCGGTTGCTGTGAAACAGCGCGCGGGCGGCTCCATCGCTGATGGTGCGGGAGCGATAGGCGTCCTCTGCGATTTCAGGATTTAGATCGACAACGTAAGTGCGTCGCACCCGCCTGGGCGGACTACGGAATATCCGCGTACCGGTCTGTTTCTGCTGAGAGATGAATAACTCTTTTTCCCGCTCGGTCATTTCCCGGTAGACCAGTCCCGATACGTTGATATGCTGGCTTACAACCCAGGTCTCTTCTTTGAAGTCCCACTGCGGTGGAGAATCCACCAGCTGAAACTGCGCTGGGATGTCTGTGTAACGGGCCGCGGCCACGAACATGTTCGAGAAGCTGAAGCAGTTGATCCGGCCGCTGTCCGCCAGTTCCTCGATGGGAGCTGTGTGCGATGGGTCGTACTCAAATTCCGGACTGAATTCCTCAAGTGCCCAGGTGCGCAGGGCCCGGTATCGGTCTTCCTCGGTATCTAGGGAGGCAACCTCACGATCGAGATATTCCCGTATGTCTTCAGGGAGTTCGAGAAACGTGTTGGAGGTGACTTCTTCTGGCTTCGCTTTGGCCGAGCCCAGCTGTTCTCCAAACCAGTTCAGGGATTCTGCGACAATCGAAGGAAGCGGTCCGCGGGCTTCCCCAGGAGACGTGGCGCAACCTGATACAAGCAACGCCGTGCTAGTGACGAGCGCTACTCCCCAGCGGCATGATGCAGACTTGGGCACCTGCCATCCCTCTGCTGTGACGGAAATCGAGTCTTTCATAGCCGACACCAAGCATATTTTTTCTTAAAGGTAGCGCTTCTCGGCTAGAAAGTCCTCACAGCAGGTGTGTCCACTTGAGTGAAGGTAGGTGACGCAGGATCGCGGCGCCGGTCTGGGCGTCTCATGGCGACCGGCAGCGTGTTCGGCTACCGGACCGCAGCAGCCCGTGCGCGCGCTCGGTAGTCAGTCCCCAAACAGTCACCCGCAGACAAGCGCCCTTTACTCAAGCAGTCCCCAGCGCTGCTGGACCTTGGCTTCATTTAGTACAAATCGCTTGACGATGTCCTGTTCGTCAAAGAGCACGGTGAGCTGCTTACGCTTCCCGTCCGCTACTTGCGAGAGGATGTTGTAGGGGATGAAGTTTCTCAGACCCGGCGTCGTGTCTTCGAATTCGTAACTGATCACTTCGAGCCCGGAATCCGTGAAGCTGGTGCTTGTCGGGGCCCCCATAATGTCCAGCACGGTTTCTTTGCTGGTCTGACCTACCTCGATCTTGTTCTCAAGGGTTGCGGTGGTTTCGTTCTCCAGCGAGCGTACGCCCGACGTTGAACATGCGGTCATCGCCATCAGGCAAACGACTACAGCTATAGCCCTAAGATGCATTACTGCTACTCCGGAAAGAAGGAGCGCTTAGGGTACTCACTGAACCTGAATCAGAGCTGAACAAGCCACAGGCAAATGCTACGTTCGCTATCAGCGCAGTCAGAGATTCTTTTGGGCGATATCTGTTGGCTTGCCGTCGATACTCTCCTGGTTCTTATCCAGCCAGTAGTCTCGCAGTCCGTCCGGACCACGCTTTATCGCCCAATCTTTTAGTAAATCTCTATCGCCAGCATAGTCGTACAGCGGCACGGCCATGCCACAGGAGGTCTGCACAAGATCAACCGACAAGTCGAAGACCTGCCTCGCCCCGGGTAAAGGTTCAAACAGTGCAAACACGTCGTCCCACTGCGGGTCCTTATGATGAATAACGGCGGCCGATCCATACAGGCGCAGAATCATCGGCGTCCCCTGAAAGGCCAGGAACATTAGGGTCATTCGATTGTTTTCCAGCAGGTGCGCCGCAGTTTCATTGCCGCTTCCGGTTACGTTGAGCCAGAGAACGCGCGTTGGAGAAAGCACGCGAAGCGAATCCATTCCCTTGGGTGAAATGTTGACTCTGCCATCAGCGGCTGCGGTGGCGACAAAAAACAAATGCTGCTGTTCGATGAAGCTCTGCAGCTTCTGCGAGATTTCCGGGTACTGTGTTGCCATCGCATCGTCCTCTGGTTCCGCCTCAGTGAGGCGTAGGTAGCTTGCGTCTCGGCCGGGAAACTGCAGCAGGCTCTCTGGAGGAAGCATACTGCCTGTGCTGAAATGTCGTTGCACCCTGACCGCGTTTCTGCGGCGAGACCTGAAGGTGAGTCTGCGATGATTGCATTGACCCGAGCCCATCAGCCAACCCTCCCGTCGGCCTCACCGCGGCGACCGGTCCGAACGCCAGCGCGCCTGATCCGTTCCGCCGCGGCGCTAGTGGCGGCATGGCTGCTTTCCCAAGGCGCGCTTGGCGAGGAGCCCGGCGCGCTCTCAGCCCTGCCGCTCGACGACATGGAGTTTCGGCTCATCGGTCCGTTTCGAGGCGGTCGGTCTGTCGCCGCCGTGGGTCATCCCACGGACCGGCTTACCTTCTACTTCGGCTCTACCGGCGGTGGTGTCTGGAAGACGGTGGACGCCGGCCATCATTGGGTGAATGTCTCCGACGGTTTCTTCGCCACGGGTTCGGTCGGGGCGCTCGCGCTTGCGCCCTCGCAGCCAGAGATCGTCTACGCCGGGATGGGGGAGCATGCGATCCGCGGCAATACTTCCCACGGCGATGGCGTGTACCGCTCAGATGACGGCGGTGCGACCTGGCGACACCTTGGCCTGGAGGCCACCCGGCAGATCTCGAACGTCGTCGTGCACCCGGAGAATCCGGATGTTGTCTACGTCGCGGCGCTGGGCCACGCCTGGGGTGCCAATGAGGAGCGAGGCGTTTTTCGGTCCCGAGATGGCGGCGAAAGCTGGCAGAAGGTGCTTTACCTCAACGAAGACGTTGGCGCCGGCGATCTTGAGATGGACCCATCGAATCCCGACGTGCTGTACGCCGGCATGTGGCAGGCGCGGCGCTACGCCTGGGGCCTGCGCGGTGCCGGTCCCGGGACCGGTCTTTACAAATCCACAGACGGCGGCGACAGCTGGGAAGCCCTGACGAACAAGCCAGGGCTTCCGACCGGTGAAAACCGCGGGCGCATCGGCGTAACGGTTTCCGGTGCTGATCCGAACCGTATCTGGGCGATTATCGAAGCCGAGGACGATCAGACGGGGGTCTTTCGGTCCGATGACGCCGGAGAGACCTGGCAGGCGGTCAGTCAGCGCGCGGAGCTGCTTCAGCGCCCCTGGTACTACCACCGGATCCACGCCCACCCGACGGACCGGAATCGCGTCTACGTGCAGAACACGCGGCTCTGGCATTCATCCGATGGCGGCGAGACCTATGCAAAGATTTCCACCCCCCACGGCGACAGCCACGATTTGTGGATCGATCCAGAGGATCCGCAGCGGATGATCGAGGCCAATGACGGTGGCGGCACCACGACCTTCAACGGCGGCGAGTCCTGGTCGTCGATTTACAACCAGCCCACCGCTCAGTTCTATCACGTGACCGTGGATACGCGTTTTCCCTACTACGTCTACGGGAACCAGCAGGACAACACGACGCTTGCGATCCCGAGCCGATCGGACACGGGGTCCATCGATGAGACGCATCTGTTCACGATTGGCGGGGGTGAGGACGGCTACACGGCGGTGCACCCGGTCGATCCGAACATCATCTACTCCGGCGACCACCACTGGATGACCCGCTACGATCACCGCACCAAGCAGGTGAAGTACATCTCACCCTGGCACGAGATCTGGTGGGGCTGGGGTGCCGCGGACCATAAGTACCGCTTCCAGTGGGTATTCCCGATCGTGATCTCACCCCACGACCCCGAGGTGCTCTACGCCACTTCGCAAGTCGTGCATCGCTCCAGGGACCGCGGCGACTCCTGGGAAGTTGTGAGCCCCGATCTCACGCGCGCCGATCCGAACACGCTCGAGACGACGCCGGGTATCGACGACGATCCGGACACCGGGGCCTTCTGGGGTCCCATCAAGCGGGATAACACCGGCATTGAGTGGTACGCCACGATTTTCGCGTTTGCCGAGTCTCCCATCGAGCCCGGCGTTCTCTGGGCCGGATCCGACGACGGCAAAGTGCATATCTCCCGAGACGGTGCGCAATCCTGGCAGGACGTAACACCGCCCCAGTTCCCGGACTTTACGCTCGTCAGCATCATCGAAGCCTCGAGCCATGATCCGGGGACGGCTTATCTCGCGGCGAACCGCTACAAGCTCGACGACCTCACGCCCTACCTCTTCAAGACCACTGACTACGGCAGGAGCTGGACGTCGATCGCGGACGGCATTCGCGCAGACGACTTCGCCCGGGTGATCCGCGAGGATCCGCTGCGCCCCGGCCTTCTTTATGCGGGCACTGAGACTGGGCTCTACCTATCCTTCAACGACGGTGCCTCCTGACAACGCTGGCAATCGAATTTTCCGGTGGTGCCGGTGCGGGACATGGTAGTCAAGAACGACGATTTGGTGATTGCGACCCACGGCCGCGCATTCTGGATCTTCGACGACCTCGCCGTGCTGCGGCAGGCCCAGGCGGACACCTTCGCCGCGCCGGCGCACCTCTTCACGCCCGAGGCCACGGTGCGCTTCCGCGAGGGGGTGACGCGCAGTCCGCTCGGAGGGCAGAGCCCGGCGGGCGCTGTCGGCGCGAATCCGCCAGCCGGTGCCGTCGTCTGGTATCACCTGGCAGAACCGGGGCAAACGGTGACCTTGAGCTTCCGGGACGCCAGCGGCGCGGAGGTGGCGAGCTTCAGCAGCGAATCCGATCCCGACGCTTTCGGCACGCCGCGAAATCCACCCCCGGATCCGCTTGCCGCGGACGCTGGCCTAAACCGCTTCGTCTGGGACCTGCGCTATCCCGGTCCCCTGCAGATAAAGGGCGCAATCTACCGGCGCTATGATCCGGTCGGGCCCATCGCGGCTCCGGGGGAGTACACGGTGGAGCTGCGCGTGGGGAAATTCAGCGCGACCCGGACCTTCGAGGTGTTGCCAGACCCAAGACTGGAAACCACGCCGGCAGAGTTCGACGAGCTCAATCGCTTCCTGCTGGCGGTACGCGACGAGATCACCGGCACGCACGAAACGGTGCTGCGGATCCGCGAGCTGCGTGGTCGCATCGAACAGGAGTTACAGAGCAGTATCCCCAGCGAAACAACGCGTCGTGAATCCGAACAGACGATCCGACAGCTGCTCGTCATCGAGGAGCGGCTGATCCAGTTCCGGGCCAAGGCCACCCAGGATCTGATCAACTACCCCGTGCGGCTTAACGACAAGCTGTCTACGCTCTTCACGCTTGTGGAGAAGTCGGATTCGCCACCGGCGGCGCAGGACTACGAACTGTTTGACGAGCTCAAGGAACGCATCGAATCGGTCAGGGCCGAGCTCGAGGACGTATTGGGTGGTGTGGATGGAGCGCAGGTCAGTCCTGGCGAGAGTTGATCGCTGACTTAGCAGGCTCGTCAGGCCTCGGTGTCTCCCGCTTGCAATTCCGATGGAGGCTTTGCAAGGCCGGGTTCACGCGCTGCGGTTGAGGGTCGGTGCTTCGACGCGGCGAGTATCCGGCTCATTGTTGTCAAGCAGCCGGGACCGAAAGCGCGCCCAACTGCGGTTTGCATGCCAGGAGCTACAGTACGGCAAGAGAGGTGAGTAAATGATAACGGTCGACTACTGCCTCACGATGGCAGATTACAACGTCTGGATGAACGATCGGCTCTACTCGGTTTGCAGTTCGATACCCGACGACAAACGCAAGCTGGATCAGG
>JBCBTK010000017.1:0-117103 GCA_039818725.1 Pseudomonadota bacterium | reverse complement strand
GGTGGGGGGGGGGGGTGGGGTGGGGTTGGGGGCTTGTTGTTTGGGGTTTTTTAGTCTTGTTTTGGTTGGGGCGTTTTTGGGCTCCCCCGCCGCCCCCCCCCCGCCCACCGCGCCCGCATTCAGATGCACCACAACAAACAGCCCACACCCGGGCAAAAGTCAGAGAACTTCGAACAACCCAGCAGCTCCCATACCACCACCCACACACATAGTAATCACGACGTACTTAACACCACGCCGCTTACCCTCAATCAACGCATGCCCAACCATCCGAGACCCACTCATGCCATAAGGATGGCCAATAGCAATCGCCCCACCGTCGACGTTCAGCTTGTCGTTATCGATCCCCAGCTGATCCCGGCAGTAGATCACCTGCACCGCGAAAGCTTCGTTCAGCTCCCACAGTCCAATGTCGTCGACAGAAAGACCATGCTGCTTCAGCAACTTGGGCACGGCGTAGATCGGACCGATGCCCATCTCGTCGGGCTCGAGGCCGGCAACGGCAATGCCGCGGTAGAGACCGAGGGGCTCGAGACCACGCTGTTCCGCGAGCTTCGCGTCCATGACCACCTGCGCCGAGGCTCCGTCGGAAAGCTGCGAGGCGTTACCTGCGGTGATGGTGCCGCCTTCAATCACCGTGCGCAGGCCCGCCAGGCCCTCGGCCGTCGTGGCGCGTATGCCCTCGTCGCGGGTGACCGTGACCTCGGCCTCGGACTGCTCGCCCGTTTCCTTATTCCACACGATGCGGGTGCAGGTGACCGGAGTGAGTTCGGCGTCGTAGCGGCCCTGCTCATAGGCCTCGGCAACGCGCATCTGTGATTGGAGGCCATACTCGTCCATGGCATCGCGACTGATGTCGTAGCGTTTGGCTACCGTTTCCGCCGTCTGCAGCATGGGCATATAGATGTCCGGGTGCATGGAAAGCAGTTCGTCATCCGCCGCCCTGTGCAGGTTCATGTGTTCGTTTTGCACCAGCGAGATGGACTCGAGTCCTCCGCCGATAACGACATCCATGCCGTCATGCATCACCTGCTTCGCCGCCGTGGCCACGGCCATGAGACCGGAGGAACACTGACGGTCGATGGTCATGCCGGACACGGTCACGGGAAGTCCGGCACGCAGGGCGATCTGGCGAGCGACGTTGGTACCCGTTGTGCCCTGTTGCAGCGCCGCGCCCATGATGACGTCCTCGACTTCAGCGGGATCGATCCCGGCGCGGCGCACCGCCTCGCTGACGGCTGCGGCGCCGAGGGTTGGGCCGGCAAGGTTGTTGAAACCGCCGCGATAGGCTTTGCCAATCGGCGTGCGGGCGGTGGAAACAATGACTGCGTCTTTCATGGTAGATCTCCTGTGTCGCGCGCGCCGTCAACTGGACTGGGCCGTCGCGCGGTAACCGCCGGTCGCGGCGGGCGAAATGGTATCAAGCGTCGTCGCTGCGCTTACTCGAGGGAGATACCGAGGCCGGCCGCGGCCTTGGTGATCATCTTGCCGCTCTGCTCGAAACCTGCCTGCAGGGCGCGTTCCCCTTCGGGGTTGGTGATAAGACTCCAGTGCTCGGCAAGGCCTTCCGGGGTCTGCTGTTCCGGCGGCAGCCAGGTGCCCTCGGACTCCACGATGCGTGACACCGCGTAACCGCCCGCTCCGGCACAGAGTATGGTTCGGTTCGGTCCCTCGGTGCTGGCGAGATAGAGCACCGCCGGCGTGACGGTCTCCGGGGTCAACAGCTCGAAGGCCTTTTCCGGGATCAGCCCCTCGGTCATGCGCGTACCCGCCGTGGGCGCCAGTGCGTTCACGTGAATATTGTATTTGGCGCCTTCCAACACGAGCGTGTTCATGAGTCCAATCACACCCATCTTGGCCGCGCCGTAGTTGGTCTGCCCAAAGTTGCCGTAGAGGCCCGATGAGGATGTGGTTACCACGATGCGGCCGTACTCCTGCTCGCGCATCGTGTCCCAGCAGGCTTTGGTGCAGTTGACCGTGCCCATAAGGTGCACGTCGAGCACCAGCTGGAAGTCTTCAAGGCTGCCCTTGGCAAAACTCTTGTCACGCAGGATCCCAGCGTTGTTGATGAGGATATCCACGCGGCCCCATTTCGCCTTCGCCTCGGCAACCATGGCCTCGACTTCGTCGTACTTTGCGACGTTGGCGCCATTGGCCATGGCCTCACCGCCCAGGGCCTCGATCTCCGCCACCACGGCGCGCGCCGCTTCGCTGGAGCTGCCGGTACCGTCCGTCGCACCGCCGAGATCGTTTACCACAACCTTTGCACCACGCTTCGCAAGTTCTATGGCATGGCTGCGCCCCAGTCCCTGCCCAGCTCCGGTGACGATAGCCACGCGGTCGTCGTATCGAATTGTCATTGCACTGTTTCTCCGCTTTACCTTTGCTCTCTCCGCGCTCTTCGCTTGTGGGGTCGTCAGGCGACGACCACCATGGTCAGCCACTCGGCGACCAGGGCCGGCGTCTCTTCGCCTTCAATCTCGACGCTGACCTCCGATTTCATAAGGAAACGGTTGTCGTCCTTCTGATCGACGGCCAGGAGCTTGCGGTGAGCGCGAACGCGCTTTCCGGCGCGCACCGGGGCCAGGAAGCGCACCTTATCGAAGCCGTAGTTGATACCCATGGCGATGTTCTCCGGTACCACGCCCTGCCCTTCCATCATCTTGGAGAGCATGGACAGGGTGAGAAAACCGTGGGCGATGGTGCCACCGAAGGGTGTCTGGGCGGCCTTCTCCTCGTCGATGTGAATGAACTGATGGTCTTCCGTGCAATCGGCGAAAGTGTTTATGCGGTCCTGCTCGATGCTTACCCAGTCACTGGGGTCATACTGGGTCCCGACGTGGTCGGCGAGTTGTTCCTTGGGCACTACGGTGACGGCCATGGCGTCCTCCTGCATTGTGAGATAGCGGCGACCCCCGTGCGGGGGCCGGTTCCGGGCCCGTGGACCAGGCCTCTGATCGCCTTGCGGGCGCTGTTATAGGGGGCGCATCAGCCGTCGCGGAAGGTGGCGTTAACGCCATCCTGCTCGGCGTACTTGCGGAATTCATGACGGCCCACAACCATGCGGTGGACGGCGTCGGGGCCATCGGCGAGGCGCAGGGTACGCTGTCCCATGTACATGGTCGCCAGCGGCGTATCCTGCGATACACCCAGGCCACCGTGCATCTGGATTGCCTCGTCGATCACCTTCAGCGTGACGTTCGGAACGGCAGTCTTGATCATGGATATCCACACGCGGGCCTCCTTGGGATCCGCGTTGTCCATCATCCAGGCCGTCTTGAGCGTAAGAAGACGCGCCTGCTCGATATCCATGCGCGCGTTGGCAACGATGTCGATGTTGGCGCCAAGGCGAGCCAGCGGCTTGCCAAAGGCCACGCGCGTGGTGGCCCGCTGGCACATGAGTTCGAGGGCGCGTTCAGCGGCGCCGAGGGCGCGCATGCAGTGGTGAATGCGGCCGGGACCGAGACGACCCTGGGATATCTCGAAGCCACGACCCGCACCCAGGATCACGTTGTCCTTGGGCACCCGCACGTTGTTCAGTTTCAGGTGCATGTGGCCGTGCGGCGCATCGTCCATGGCGAACACCTGCATGGGACGCAGGATCTCCACCCCGGGCGCGTCGGTAGGTACGAGAATCTGCGACTGCTGCTTGTGCTTGGGGGCGTCGGGATCGGTCTTCACCATCACAATCATAATCTTGCAGCGAGGATCGCCGGCGCCGGAAATCCAGTGCTTCTCGCCGTTGATCACCCACTCGTCGCCGTCGAGAACCGCATTCGTGGCGATGTTAGTCGCGTCGCTCGAGGCGACGCCCGGTTCGGTCATGGCGTAGGCGCTGCGGATTTCACCGTTGAGCAGCGGTGTGAGCCATGCCGCCTGCTGTTCCTCGCTGCCGTACTTGACGAGAACTTCCATGTTGCCGGTGTCCGGCGCGGCGCAGTTAAAGACCTCCGGCGCCAGGTGCGAGCGCCCCATTTCCTCGGCGAGGTAGGCGTATTCAACGGTGCTCAAGCCGCTGGAGTGTTCGCCTTCGGTGAGGAAGAAATTCCAAAGACCCTCGGCCCGCGCCTTGCTTTTCAGCGTCTCGATAATCTCGGTCTGGCGCTCGGTGAAGGCCCAGCGATCGCCGGTGGCAATCTCCGCCGCATAGGCCTCTTCCATGGGCTGCACTTCCTCGGCGATAAAAGTGCGCACACGCTCGAGGATCGGCGCGAGTTTTTCTGAAATACCCAGGTCCATATGACCTTTGCTCCTTGCTGGTTGGCGCACGAGGGCACCGTGGATGGATCAGGCGTCCAGCTGCTCTGTCAACTCGGCTTTTAACTGGCGCTTGAAAATCTTGCCCGTGGCTATGCGTGGCAGGGCTTCGTCGTGGAAGCGAATGTGCTCGGGCAGTTTGAAGGCGGCGATGAGACAGCGCAGAAAATCGCGAAGTTGGTCGGCGTCAAGCGTAGCGCCGTCGCGCAGCACCACACTGGCCGCAACGGCTTCGCCGAGGCGCTCATCGGGAACGCCGTACACCGCTGCCTCGACGATGGCTTCGTGTTGGTAGAGCGCCGACTCAACCTCAATGCAGCTGATGTTCTCTCCGCCGCGGATGATGATTTCCTTCATGCGGTCGACGATGAACAGGAAACCGTCCTCGTCCAGATAACCCACATCGCCGGTATGAAACCAGCCGCCGCGGAAGGCCTCGGCGGTGGCATCGGGCTTGTTCCAGTAGCCGAGGCAGTTGGCGGGCGAATGGATGCACACCTCACCGCGCTCGCCGGCGGGCAGGGGCTGATCGTTCTCGTCGAAGATCGCGACGTCGGTGACCGCGGGAACCGCGCGCCCCGCGCTGCCGGGACGCGCACGGTATACGGCGCCGGCATTCACGGTGCCTAAAGCATTGGTTTCCGTAAGCCCGTAGCCAATTCCGGATTCGGACTTCTTGAAGGTGGTCGCCAGCTTCTCGACCTGGGCGGGCGGACGTGCCGCGCCGCCGGCAAATATCTCTGCCAGGGAAGACAGATCGCGGTCGGAATGCTGTGCGGCCGCCTGAAGCTCCGCCGACATCGTGGGAACACCCGTGAACCAGGTGATGCGTTCTTCCTCGATGAGGCGGAGGGCCTCCTCGGCGTCCCACTTGTGCATGATCACAAGCTTGCGCCCCACGATCAGTGACAGGAGAAAAGCGCTGTGGCTTCCAGTGCAGTGAAACAAAGGAATAGTAAGCAGGCCCGCCGGGGAAAAAGGTGATTTCTTCTTGTCTGGCGAGGCGGCCTTCCCGGCCATGCCCATCAGCATCCACGAGTACAACGCCGAAAGAATCCCGCGGTGCGAGGACAGCGCGCCCTTGGGGTGTCCGGTAGAGCCGGAGGTATACATGATTGTCGCGTGCTCATCAGGCTGCACATCCACCTCGGGCATCTCGGCACCCGCGTGAGCGACAACGAGCTCCGCAAAGGGCGTGGACGACACGCTTAGCGAACTGCAGTCGTCGATGGCGATCAGCTTGAGGCCGAGCTTTTCCTGCAGCGGTTCCAGGCGCTCCATGCGCTGACGATCCGCGATCACGACGCTGGCACCGGAGTCCTGAAGGCCGTAGTCGAGCTCATCGGTGGTCCACCAGGCGTTCATGGGCACGGCCACGGCGCCGATGGAGAGTGCCGAGATGAAGGCCATCATCCACTGCGGGTTGTTGCGGCTGAGAATGGCGACGCGATCCCCACGCCCGACGCCGTAGTCATCGAGTAGCGCGTGAGCGAAGCTCGCCGCCTGTGCGTAGCCCTCGCCATAGGTATAGCGCTCGTCTCGATAGACGGCAAAATCCTTTTCGGCGTGGCCGAGCATGAATCGAAAATAAGCCCCCATGTTGGGCGGCGCAGATGCGAAGCTGCGGTACTCGTGACCGTCGATAGTGACCGGCTCGAGAGCGAAGGGAGCACCATCCGCAGTCATTTCGGCAACGATCTTCTCGACTTGCTCCAGTTGCTCACTCATGACGGACGTTTCCCGCGTAAATCAGTAACCGCCCAGACGGGCGAAGCGATCCAGATGGTAGTAATAGTCGCCCATCAGGTGCTGCAGCACTCGTGCTCTCTTGAGAAAGAAACCAATGTCGTATTCATCCGTCATGCCAATGCCGCCGTGCATCTGGATGCCTTCATTGCTCGCGGTCTTTGCGACTTCACAGAGCTTGGCCTTGGCGGCGCTGGCCAGCATCGGAAGATCATCGCTATCGGCGTCGATCGCCTGCAGGGCCTTGAGGACGATGGAGCGGGCGAGCTCGAGATCGGCAAAGAGCGCCGCAGCGCGATGCTGCAGGCCCTGGAAGGAGCCGATCACGCGACCGAACTGCTTGCGCTCACGCAGATAGGCCATGGTGCGCTCGAAGGCCTCGAGGGACAGGCCGAGGAGTTCGGCGGCCGTCCCCACCGCAGCGATATCAAGGCAGCGTTGCAGCGGCTCCCAGGCCGCGCCCTCGTCGCCCATAAGCGCATCGGCGCTGAGCTCAACATTATCGAAAGTCAGAGCACCGTACTGACGGCTGTCGACAAGTTCGCAGCGCTGGCGCGCCAGTCCTGCCCCAGAGGCCGGCACCACAAAAGCGGAAAGGCCTGCTGGATCGCTACTCGCTTCTCCACCTCCGCCACTGCGGGCGATGACGACAAAAGCATCGGCCGTCAGCGCATCGGGCACCATGCGTTTGGTGCCGCTGAGGCGCCAGCCCTCGCCATGGCGCTCGGCTTTGAGCTTGACCGCAGCGGGCTGGAACGTGGCGTCTTCCTGCAGCGCGAGGCTGACCTGCGCTTCGCCGGCCGCTATGCGCGGCAGCCACTCGCTTTTCTGCGTTTCATTACCCAGGGTAAGAAGGGCAGTGGCACCGATCAGCACGCTTCCCTCAAGGGGCGATGCGCTCAGATTGCGACCGACCTGCTCGAGGACCACGCCAAGGCCCGTGTATCCGTAGCCAAGCCCTCCATAGGCTTCGGGGATGGCTATGCTGGCCCACCCCATCTCGACCATTTCCTGCCACACCTGCGTGTCGTAGGCCTGTTCGTCGCCCTGGTCGCGGAGGGCACGCAGCGCCGCGGTAGACGCCTTCTCGGAGAGGAAGCCAGCGGCCGCCTCGCTGAGCATCTGTTCTTCTTCTGTCAGTACCAGTGCCATGGCGTCGGTCCTCAGGCGTCAGGCAGGTCAAGCACACGCTTGGCCACGATGTTCAGCTGCACTTCTGACGTGCCGCCTTCGATGGAATTTCCCTTGGAGCGCAGAAAGCTGCGTACCACTTCGCCGTCTCGATATTCCTCGCCGGACCAGCCTAGCGCGGCTTCGCCACCGATCGCCACGTTCAGCTCGTTGCGACGCTTGTTCAGCTCGGTACCGTAGTACTTGAAGATCGACGATGCCGGACCCAGCCCCTGCCCGGCTTTCACTTCATCGCCGACGCGGGCCATGGTCGCGGAGAAGGCGAGCGCATCAAGCTGGTACTGGGCGATTTCCTGGCGCAGCATGCCATTGGCCAGGCGCCCCTCGGCGTCCGTGCCGAAGTACTCGATGGCCGTTTCGCCCAGGGACTTGGCCGGGGCGTTGCCGAAGCCGGAGATCATTTCACGCTCGTGGGTGAGCAGATACTTGGCGATCGTCCAGCCCTGGCCCAGGTTTCCGATCAGATTGCGCTTCTCGGCCCGGGCATTGTCGAAGAACGTCTCGCAGAACGGAGACGAGCCGCTGATCAAGCGAATGGGTTTAACGCTGACTCCCGGCTGGTTCATGTCGAAAAGCACAAAGCTGATGCCCTCGTGCTTGGAGCCGCTGTTGTCGGTGCGTACCAGGCAGAAGATCCAATCGGCCTTGTCGGCGTAGGAGGTCCAGACCTTCTGACCGCTGATATCAAAGTGATCGCCGCGGTCTTCGGCGCGGGTCTGCAGGCTCGCGAGGTCCGAGCCGGCATTGGGCTCCGAGTATCCCTGGCACCAGCGGATCTCGCCTCGGCAAATGGGCGGCAGGTGTTCACGCTTCTGTTCTTCGCTCCCGAATTCCAGTAGCGCCGGCCCAAGCATGGAGATACCAAAAGATTCGAGCGGGCTGCGGGCGCCGATGCGCGACATCTCTTCGCGCAGCACCTTGACCTGCTGCGAATCCAGACCGCCTCCGCCGTACTCCCTTGGCCAGTGCGGCACGGTCCAACCGCGCTCGGCCATGCGTTCGCACCAGAGCGGCTGTTCGGGATGTTGGATTTCGGGTTTGCGCCCGCCTACGTAGAGGTCTTCGAAGCCCCGGACCGGCTGGCGCATGGCGGGTGGACAGTTGGCCTCCAGCCACTCACGGGTTTCGTGGCGGAAGTTCTCGAGGTCAGTCACAGCGAGGGCCCTGCCTTGGTGAGTCTTAGTCTTTTGGGGGGACTTCAGCCCGCAGGCTTCAGACGGTTTTGAACATACAGTATGTTTTGCTGTCTCTCAAGTATTCTACCCGGCACAAAAAAGCGCCGAGACGGGTCGGCGCGGTTTCGCGAGGCGGCTTATGCAGGCCCCGCCTCGTCCTAACGGCGGGGCCAGGGCAATCAGCGGACTACGATCTCCACACGGCGATTTCTGGCGCGGCCGTCCTCCGTGCTGTTGTCCGCCACAGGGCTGGATTCACCGCGGCCGACGGCCCGAAGTTGACCCTCGGGAACGCCCAGCGACACCAGATAATCGAGCGCAGCCTTGGCCCGGCGTTCGGAAAGCCCCTGATTGTAGGCATCGGATCCGCGGCTGTCGGTGTGACCGACAAGGTCGAGTTCGACCGCCGAGTTATCGCGCACCACGTCCACCGCAGCCCGCAGGGACGATTTGGCCGTTGCATCGAGCTCTGCGCTGTCGAAGGCGAAATTGAGCCGGTCTACGGTGAGCACAATCTCAGCGGAGACGGGGCACCCGCTGCTGTCCACAGTGGCTCCGGCAGGCGTGTTCAGGCAGCGGTCGCGATCATCGTTCACACCGTCACCGTCGGCGTCGACCGGGCAGCCGTTGCTGTCCACGACGACGCCGGCCGGCGTGCCCGGACACTGATCGCTGTCGTCGGGAACGCCATCACCGTCCGCGTCGGCCGGGGCTTCCGAAACCATGGCCACGCGTTCCGGCTGAGCCTCGGGCTGCTTGCCGCAAAGCACCGCTCCGATACCGGCGCCCGCAGCGGCGCCACCGGCCACGCCCAGGGGCATGCCCGCACCCCCGGCCGCCCCACCCAGAACCGTTCCCGCGATAATGCAGGCGGTACTTGTCGTAGGCTCTGTGGGCGATGCGTTCTGGTCCATGCCGGCACAGGCGCTCAGCGTCGCGACCATGACCAGCGCAAGCCAGCGTGATGAAGTGTTCATACCGTTTTCCCCAAGTTGAATGGCTGTTCTTGTACGCGATCATCGCCCCGGGGTGACGATCGCCCGGTGCATTGGCGTTCGGTCTGCGCGCGCGGCGCGCTATTTAGCAGACGTCCCGAGCGTACATGAAATTCCCTTCCTTCCATATCGTCGGAAAGCACTATTGTTATAGGGCCCGATGCTAGACTCACCCGAACTGTTTTCGCGGGAGCCATGCGTGTTCGAGACCCTGGAGTTGAGCTACGACGGAGCTATTGCACGCCTCTGGTTAAACCGGCCAGACAAACTGAATCCCCTATCCGTTGACACCTTGCGCGAGCTCTGCCAAGCGACGAGGCAAATCAACCAGAACGACGAGCTTCGCGTGGTTGTGCTCGGCGGTCGCGGTCGCTGCTTCTCCGCCGGGGCGGACCTCACCGGCTTTCCGGCTCCCGGGGCCGCCGGCGCCCGGGAGGCCGCCGATGCGGGTCGCGAGGCCGCAGACGCCATTGAAGGACTCCGGGCTGTCAGCATTGCGCGTCTGCACGGCTGGTGCGTGGGAGGCGGGGTCGTGCTCGCTGCTGCCTGTGATATGCGCATAGCAACGCATACGGCACGCTTTTCGATCCCCGAGGTCGACCTCGGCATTCCCCTTGCCTGGGGCGGTATTCCGCGCCTGGTCCGGGAAATCGGTCCGGCGCTGACCAAGGAACTCGTGATCACCTGCCGGGCCTTCGACGCCGAGGAGGCCGCGCAGCACGGGTTCCTCAATCGCGTCGTCAGCGAGACAGCGCTGGACGACAGCGTGGAGGAACTCGCGACCGCCGTCGCCGAGCGCCCGGCGTTTCCCGTACAGGCAACAAAAAGACACGTGGATGCGATCACGCGGACTCAGGTGGGCCTGGATAGAAACTGGTCCGATGCGGATTCGCTGTTGAGCGGGCTGCTGGACCCGGAGTGCGAAGCCGCACGGGCGAGGTATCTTGAGGCCCGTCGGAAAAGCTAGGCCCCGGGTTGCTTGGCAAGCTTGTTGCTGGCGGCGTGTTCTTTGTGACTTTTTCCTTGCCGCCTCCAGCCGCCTTCAGCGACGCGAGCGCCGGACCAGGTCGTCGTCGAGCATGACCTCGAGGCGAAACACAAGACTCGCGACCCCTTCACGTTCGTCTTCGAACTCGTCGCGGCGCCAGTTGTAGTTCGGCTCAACTTCCAGGAACAGGTACTCGCGGAAAAACTGGCGCCGGTAAAGCACGCCCACGCGATAGTTCGTGGCGAAGGTTTCGGGCTCGTTGCGGCCACTCATGGCCACGTAGTACTCGATGGCACTGGGAAACTTCTCATGATCATCAAACCAGCGCCGGTAGCGGATACCGGTGTTCCAGTCCCAGAACTCACGGTCCTCCCGGTAGCGCAGGCGTCCTCCCCAGCGCAGCAGGGCGTGATCGCCTATGGTGCGGTTCAGATCGAAGTTCGTCAGGCTGCGGTAACCGTCCGCTGAGTGATACTGCAAACGCTGCGTCACACGACCCCAGCTGTTATCCGACAGCGGAAGCTGGTAGCGGTAGCGCAGCCCCGGCAGGATGGCGGGCCCGGCGCGCAGAGAGACCGTCGCATCGAAGCGCGAGCGCTTGCCGTCCTTGAAGTTAACGCGCAGGCCGATGTCGTTCTCCGAGGCCCGCTCCTCCTCGGTCAACGTCTGCTCGGCTTCCTCGCCGGAAAACACCAGGTCCACACGACGCGATATCTTGGGGAGGGAAACCTGCCCGCGGACCCGTACGCGCAGATCGTGGCCATCCCGCGCATCCCAGTCATCGACGAAGATCGCGCGCAGGAAGGTGTCCGCACGTTCTGCATCGCGAACCTCGGCGCCGAAAAAGTCGTCCATCCACTGGGCCAGGGCCTGAGCGCGGTTTGTGGCGAACTGGTGGCTCGTATCGACCCAGTGCGGCACATCCTCCGAGGCAGAAACGGCGGTCTCCTCCAGGTAATCCTGCGGAAACGCCGCGAGCGGCGCGGCGCACAGGGCCGCACACAGGCGAGCGCCCACTGTCCCAGCCAGCGGGATCGACACCGAGGTACCGCGCGATCTCCAGATTCCGCTCATGACGACTGTTTAGCATATAAGGTGCGCGTCTGCTGCGTTGAAGATTACACAGCTTTGCCGGGAATAAAGTCGCACTGGAGTTGCCTGCTCCGTGTACCGATAATGGCAGCGAGGGAAAGGACAAAAACACATGCACGGAACCGAGTCTCGCCGCACCTCCCGGGTGTCCTGTTTTACTCGCGTCATCCTTCTAAGCCTCTTCATCCAGTCTTCGCTGGCGCACGCTCAGGCGCCGGCACCGTCCGTGTCGTTGACCGGCCTTCCCGCCACGCCCCTGATCGGCGAGCAGTTTTGCGTAGACGCGAGCTTCAGCAACACGGCGGCCGCCACCGGCTTCGGCCCCTATCTCATCGCCGTCGTCGACCCGGGCATACGACAGATCAGCGTCGACTTTGTGGATATCGCCCCGCGCCTCGACAAGATCGGGGATTTCGATGCCAGCGGTCAGCTCACGGACCCCATATCAGGCCTGGTGCTGAACGGTGTCGAAGGCGGCTCTGCGTGGCTGGCGCGCTACCCCGTCGGGTCCGTGGATCAGGGCAACCCGGCGCTGGTGATGACCGTCTGCGCGGCCGTGGAGGCCGGTTCGGAAATCAACGTACCCATCAACGTAGCGGTCACACCTGGATTTGAATTTGGCGATACAACGGTGGGTACCAATGGCCCGGTTGTTGGCGGCGCCGTTTCATCGACCGTGACGCCACAGCTCGCCCGCGTTAGCAAGACCAACAGCGCCCCGGAATCGGAGCGGCCACCGGGACCCAGTCACCCGTTCCAGTACACCTGGTCCGTTGATGTATCCGAAGGGGTCTCGATCGAAAATCTCGAAGCGACAGATGTGCTTCCAGCGCAGCTGCAGTGGACCGAGGCACCCGTTGCGGTAACGGCTCCAACGGGTGTGGGCTGTACGGTACTTTCCGAGCCCAACCCGCAGCCCACACCGGGCGGGACGGTGAGCGTGCGCTGCGACTCGCTTCTTGGCAACGCCGGTGACGGAGAACTGACCGTGTCCATTCCGGTGTTCATCACGGACATCCTGCCTTCCGCCACTCCCGGCAGCGAAGCCATCACCAACCGTGTGGACATCGCCTATGACTTCCAGGGCACCGCATTTCTTGATGACGACAGCAGCACCGTCACGGCAAAGCACGCGGCCATACAGAAGTCCGTATCCGGCACGGGACTCCCCGGTGGGCGCTTGACCTACAGCATCAACTTCCAGATCACCGACTACCCGGATGCCCTCGCCGGCGTTAACCAGTTCCTGATCTCCGACATCATCCCCGACGGCCTGCGCTACGACACTACCCTCGCCCTCGTGATCAACGGCAGCAGTTTGCCAATCTCCCCAACCGTCACGGCAGGACCCGGCCCCGGCGAAACAACATTGATCTGGGATGTGGCCGCAGCGGCGGGCGGGACGATTCCCGGGGGCGCCCGCGGTTCCCTCACCTTCGAGACAACGATCCTCGACAGCTATGCCAATGGCGATCCCGTCCAGGCCGCGGATGTGTTCACCAACACCCCGGAACTGGACTATGCGCTCCTGGCTGGAGCCACCGGTGGTGACAGCTCGGAGGCGACGCAACAAATCCGACCCAACTCACCCAGCAAGGCTGTTGTCGCGCCGAACCCGCTGCCATCGGCGGTGGAGCCCGGCGAAGCCGTGGTCTTCGAGCTTGTCCTCGACATCCCGGCCGGCAATACCGCCGATGTGGTCCTGACCGACTTTCTGCCGCGCCCGGTTTTTGACGTCGGCGACTTCAACGCCGCCACCGATCTTGAAATCCTCGCGCCCTTCTCCGGTCTCACGCCCGGCGTTACAACGCGCAACGCGGACAATTCCATCCGCCTCGACTTTGGCGATATCACCTCACCGGTCTCTGCGACGCTTCGAGTTCGTCTCACCGCGCGCGTAGTGGGCGAACCCTTTGCGGACGGCCTGTTCCTCACCAACCTGCTCTCGACCAGTTACCGCAATAGCAACGGCGAAACCATCGAAGCGCTCAAGGCGGCGGGCCTCACCGTTGGCGCACCGTCGCTGGCGATTACGAAAGGCGTGCTCGATGCGGCCAACCCGCGGGCGGTCATCACGCCCCCTCCGCCGTCGGATCCCGCGGACGAAACGGCCGACAGTGACGTTCGAGGAGTCGATGCCTCCGACGAGATCACCTTTGCCATTACAGTGGAAAACCTCGGCAGCACCCGTGCCTACAACGTCACGATCGACGACCCGGCGACCCCCGCTTACAGCTGCACGGCGCCCACATCCGGCGACCTCGTGGACGGCGACGGCGCCACCCTCGCCTTCAGCGGTAGCCTCGGCGCGGGGCTCGTGCTGGCATCGCCCCTCGAAGGCAACGACGGCAGCCCCGGTGCACCCTACAGCAGAGACACCGCCATCCTGACTCTGCGCTGTACGCTCACGTCCGACGTTGAGCCAAGGCAGACCTACAGCAACGAGGCCGGCGTCGTCTGGACATCCATCCCGGACCCCGCGCAACCCTTCACCCGGGTAACCGACAGCGCCGAAGCGGTGATTGCTGACCCCACGATCAGCAAGCGCATCACAAATATCGCCCCGGGCTACGCGAGCGGTAACCTGCGCGCCCACATAGGCGAAATCGCGACCTACGAGGTCGAGATCGTCGTTCCCGAAGGTCGCACGTCGAACGTTCGCCTCGAAGACCAGGTGCCCAGCGGTCTGGCTTTCATCGACGTTCTCTCGGTCACGCCCAGCTCCAATGCGCTTAGCACGTCAATAACCGGGGGCTTTGACGGCATACGCCAGAACAGTGCAGGGATCAATGCGGTCGGGGGCGGGCCCACGGCGCCGGATCGCCGGCTGGTCTTTGGACCGGCAAACAATGACCCGGGCTTCGGTACGATCACCAACAGCGACAGCGACAACTCGGTGGCGGAGACCATCACCGTGACTTACCGGGCCCGGGTGCTCAACGCCGCGGTCAACGTTTCGGGGCAGCGGCGGCGCAACCGGGCGCGCTGGTTCTGGCAGCCCGACGGGTCGGGGCGCATCAGGGTCGAAGTACGCGCAGACGCCTTACGCATCGTTGAAAGCGGTCTCACGCTTGAAAAGACCTTTATTCCCGACGATGGAGACGACTCAACGCCTCCGGAAGTCGTGCTGGTGATTCGGAACGGCGGCGGCTCCGACTCCGACGCGTTCGATGTTGAGCTTGCGGACCTGCTGCCGCTGGATATGCGTGTACAGGGCGGCGTAGTCGATACCAGCCTGTGTCCGTTCTTGCCCGACACTCTGAATGTTATGAACGAGCTGGGCCGCGATCGCCTGAACGTCAGCTGGGACAGCTTTCCCAACGGCGAGACTTGCACGCTCCGATTCCAGACCGAGTTCGTTGTGAGCCTCCCGGCCGGCGCCACGCGGGAGAACTGCGCGGAGATTCTCTGGGAAAGCCTGCGGGATGCGGATCAGCCCCTGGCCCAGCCGCCGAGCAATACGCTTGGCTTCGAGCGCACCGGCGTCGATAACGGCGACGGGGAAATCAATGACTATCGCTTCCAGGCCTGCGACGTCTTCCGGGTTTTTGGCGTGGGCATCACGAAGGATGTGACCTCGAGCAACCAGCCCCATACGGACAGCATTCCCGGGACTCCCTCCGAGACCGAGTCCCTGACCATTGGCGAAACCGTGACCTTTGAGCTCGTTGCTACTGCCCCGGAGGCACCCATCGATCAGCTCGAGATCCAGGACCTGCTTCCCGTGGGTGCGAATGTGCTGGAGCTGCTGTCGGCGCGAACAACCTTCGTCGGCGCTGACCTAAGCCCCACCAATGCCGACCCCGCTGCCGTCATCTCGGACCGGGACTTCGACGGCATCAACGATCGGGTCACCCTGGACTACGGGTTCGTGGGTCGTAGCATTGACGGACAGACCAATGACAACGATCGCATTCGGATCGAAGTCGTGGCCAAGGTCCGGGATGTCGTGGCCAATCGCAACAACGACATCACGAGCAATACCGGCATAGCCCGTTTCCTGGGTGGTCTGCAGGCGTCGGGAAGCTATCAGCTCGAGATCGTGGAGCCGATTCTGAGTTTCTCGAAGACGGCCGACCGCAGCGTCGCCGAAGCCGGCGACTCGGTGACTTTCCGGCTGCGCATAGAGCACGACGTGGCCTCGCGCATCGATGCCAAGGACCTGCTCCTTGATGACGCCATTCCCCCGCAACTCAACCTGGTAGGCAGCCCGCGGCTTGGCGCTGTGTGTACCAACCCGCCGGACAGTGCTCCTGTCGTGAGCGGCGGCGCGATCACGGCGCGTTGGGCGACGTTCCCCCGCGACGCGATCTGTGAAATCGAGTTCGACGTCTCGGTGGACGTATCCGCCGTGGTCGGTCAGTCCATCGTCAACGAGGGCGACATCGCCTGGACCTCCATTGAAGGCAGCGGAGACCCGGACGACCGGCAGTACAGCCTGGATGATCAGTGGACCCTGAACATCAGCCAGCCGGGGATCACGAAGGACATCACCGCGACCGACGTGGCCGAAACCGCATTCATCAGCACGGCAGCGGGCACGGAGCTCACCATCGGTGAAACGGCCACGTTCACCGTGGTCGTCGATTTCCCCGACGGGACCACCGCCGACGCCATAGTTCGTGACCAGTTGCCCCAGAATGGCGTGGCGCTCGAGATCACCCGGGCGGCCATCGTCTCCGTCGGCGACGACCTCAGCATCGAGAACGGACAGGGGCCGGGCAGCCCGGGTGTCGATTGCAGTGGCCCAACGCCGTTCCAGACCTGTGCCACCTGGTTCCTGGGGGATGTGGTCAACGCCCCCGACACGCGGCCGACGCCCGACCCGGCCGATCAGCTGGTCTTCGAGATCGACGCTCTTGTGCTCGACAATCCGCTCAATTCCGGCGCCCCCGGGGAAGACAAGAATCTGCAGAACACCGCGATTCTCGAAAGCCTCAATCTCGATCTCCTCGACACGAGCAGCTTCGACCTGGTGGAGCCACAGCTGACGCTGCAAAAGCTCACGGAGAACGGTTCGCTGCCGGGCGTGATTGCGGCGGCGCAGACACATCGCTTCACATTGGTGCTTCGGCACCTGGCCAGATCCACGGCGTCCGCCCTGGGCGGCGTGGTCACCGATACGCTGGATCCTGATATGCGCTGGGTGGACAGCAGCAACGTGATCTCAGACTGTCCCGGCTTCGGCATCGCCAGCAGCCCCACCGATGGCGACCCGGGCATCGTGGTCTTCAACTTCGGGCCACTGCCGTTGGCCACAAACAGCTGCGAGATCAGCTATGACGTGCGCGGACAGAATCTGTTGCCCGTCGGCGAAACGTTCCGCAACTCGGCTCTGCTCGAATGGGAATCCGCGCCCGGCAGCCCCGAGTCACGTCCGGGCCAGGACCAGGACAGCGCCATTCTCGTTAGCCTGAGCAACGCGACGATCAGCAAGGTCATTACCTCCACATCCGTGCCGGGAACCGGCTCGTCGATCGGAGATCCGGACGTCCCCGACGTCGCCATTGGAGAGCGCATCAGCTATCGAATCGTGGCTGTGTTTACGGAAGGCAGGACCAACAACGTCGAACTCATCGATACGCTGGACGCCGCCGATCCCAACGATCCACAGCTCGAGCCCCTGGGCGGTGGCGTTCTCCTGCTTGGCGGCAACATCGCTACCAGCGAGCCGGGAAACCCGGACGTCAATCCGCCAAACCAAATCACCGTGCGCTACGGGGATGTGGACAACAGCGGCGATGCCACCCTGGACCAGGACGATACGATCGTACTCGAGCTGAACGCCCGGGCCAGTGACATTCCTGCCAACGTCAGCGGTGTGCAACGCGACAACCTCGTCGAGTTCAATTTCGACAGCGGCCTGGGGAGCGAGATGTTGACCTCGATGGTCAGCGTGGAAATCGTCGAGCCCGTTCTTGAAGTCAGCAAGAGCTTCACAGATCTGACCGACGGTGTCGCTACCATCGAGATCGTCCTGCGCAACAGCGGGAATTCCCCCGCCTACGAGAGCGGCTTCAGCGACGAGTTCGACGAGACCTTCTGGCTATCCGGTTCGCTCACACCCCTCAGCGTACCCCCGGGCTTCGAACTCAGCGAAACTTCCAGCGGCGGCACGACCACGGTGACGCTGGCCACGGAGGGTGACCCGACCAGCGCCCAGGAGATTCTCGAGCCCGGTGAGGCCGTCACTATCGAGTTCAGCATGGAGCTTGTCGACGGCGGCGTTGTCGGCGTTGCGCAAATCGACAACACGGTCAACGCGAGCACCACGAGTGTGCCCGGCACAGACGACGGCGAGCGCGAGTACAGCGCAAGCGCGATGGACAGCCTTTTCTTCCCCGAGGCGACGCTGGAGAAGCGCTGGACCGGAGCCAATGATCCCGTCCTCCCCGGCGATGTGCTGACCTTCGAGCTGACCCTGGACAACAGCAGCGGCCTCGCTCCGCTGACGGAGGTCTTACTGAGCGACGAGCCCGATTCCATCGGCAGCATTGTTCCCGGCAGCGTGACGCCGTCGAGTGGGGGCACGGTCCTCCGGGGCAACCTGGCCGGTGAAACGCTTATCGAGGTGAGCTTCGACACCGTAGCCGCCGGCGCCACGGCAACGGTCCGCTACGACGTGCAGGTCCCGACTCCCTACCCCGACGGCCGCACAGCCGAAGAGCAGCTGAGCAACCAGGCGACGGCGGACAGCAAGGAACTGCGCAGCATTCGCTCCGACGACCCCGATGAACCAGGCGATGAGGATCCGACCGTCGTCGACGTGCTCGCCGATCCCATCATGCGGGTGACAAAGGATGACCAGGTACTGGGCACGGGTCCCGGTCTTCTCGTTCGCTACCGCATCGACTATGCCAATGTTGGGAATCAGGACGCCACCGGCGTAGTCCTTTCGGAACGCGTGCCCGCGGATACGGTCTTCAGCGCGGGCGACAGCAGCCCGGGTTGGACCTGCGCTGACGGCAGCGGACCCAACACGCTCTGCGAGCTTGCCATCGGTGGTGTCACGGTGGGTCAGGGCACCGCCTTCTTCGCGGTGCGCGTCGACAACCCCCTGGATGCGGGCGTGACGCGAATCGAGAATCGGGTGGATATCACCGACGACGGCTTTGAGGCGGATCCGGGTGATCCCGTCGTTCCCTCTACCGACTCTGCCAACGAGGTCACGCCCATCGGCGGTGCATTCCCGCAGCTCGAAATCGATAAGAACGACGGGGGCATCAGCGTCGCCCCCGGTGAGCGCTACAGCTACCGGATCGACTATCGCAATGTGGGCAACCAAGCGGCAACGGGCGTTGTGATTACCGAGGTCGTACCCCCGGACGTCGTCTTCAGCGCGACGGCCAGTCAGCCGAGTCGCTGGAGCTGTCCCGACGGTAGTCCTCCCGGTACGGCCTGCTCCTTTATCGTTCCGCTTCTTGCTGGCGGCGCCGCGGACACAGCGAACTTCGGCCTCGACGTCGTCTTCCCCGCGGACGTTGGCAGGGTGCAGATCGATAACACGGTGCGCATCAACGACGATGGCGCCAACTCCCCCCAGCCCCAGACGGATGAAGCGAGTGACGATACCCCGCTGATCGCCGCGCCAAACCTGAACGTGAACAAAACGCCGGACGTGGGGCAAACGGCGCCCGGCCAATCGATCGTGTACACCATCACCTATGCAAACATGGGCAATCGCAACGCGAGTTCGTCGCTGATCCGTGAAGTGGTGCCCGAGGGCACGATATACAGCGCTGCCGGAAGCGCGCCGACAAACTGGAACTGTGCCGACGGCGCTCCCGCGGGGACGGTCTGCGAGGTTGCGGGCGGCGCACTCCAGGTCGGCGACGGAGGCGCTTTCAGTTTCGCCGTGGACGTTATCGACACACCCCTTGACCGCGTCATCGTCAACAACGTTTTGATAGAACTCGATGCGGCGGGGGTCGACGGCGATGACCCCGACCTCGGCGACAACAGCGACAGCGCAAGCACCCCCCTACCCGTGCAGGCTATCGACACCATGAGTCGCTTCGCACTGCTCTTGCTTGCGCTTCTGGTCATGGCCACCGCGTCGCGGCGCCTGCGAACTGACGGAACCGGCTAGGCGGCGTCTTCCAGAACGGCAGCGGCGGCAAGCCGGCCCGACATGGCAGACATGGGCACACCGGCGCCGGGGTGTACGGAGCCCCCGGCAAGGTACAGGCCTGCAATAGCACTGCGGGCGCCGGGGCGGGCGAAACTTGCCATGGGGCCGTGGTTGGCGCGTCCGTAGAGAGATCCGCCGCTGCCAGGAAAACGTCGTTCGAAGGCCGCGGGATCGGTCGTAACGATGTGCTCGGGCGCATAGCGCAGCTCGCAGCCGCAGGCGCGCATCAGGCCCAGCGCACGATCCCGATAGGCCTCGAGCGTCTCCGCATTTCGTGTCCTGTGATCACCATCCGCCGGCGCGTTGATAAGAAGTAGAAGACGCTCCGGGCCCTCAGTTTCCTCTCCCTCCCGACGATCCTGGGCGCAGACGTAGACCGTCGGCGACTCGGTGATTTCACCGCGGCGAAAGATGGACTCGAATTCGCGAGGATAGTCCTCGTCAAAGAATACGTTGTGGTAGCGCAGCGGCAGGCCGGCGGTTTCGCCGAGAACGCTGAAGGTAATAGCCGACAGGGCGCGCCGGGCCGGCGCCACGGGCTTTACGGCGCGCCGGACGGAAGCCCCGAGGAGGCCGGAGCCGAGCGCGCTGATGTCCCCGTTGTACACGATCGTATCGCTATCCAGCCGTTCATCGTCGTCCGTGAGCACGGCGTTTACGCGACCGCTTTCCACGCACACTTGTTGCACGCCGCGGTCGAAGTGAAACTCAACGCCAAGGCCTTCGGCCACGTCGCGCAGCGCGGCCGAGACCGCCCGCATGCCTCCATCGACCAGCCACACGCCATCCTGTTCGACGTGCGCGATGAGCATCAGCGTGGCCGGCGCCTTGAGAGGAGAAGAGCCAACGTAGGTGGCGTAGCGACCGAACAGCTGACGCAGCCGTGGATCGGAGAAATGCTCGCCCAGAGCGGACCAGAGCGAGGCAAAAGGCGCCGTCCGCCACATCTCGTCAAGGCGTGAGAACCCGACCCGGCGCACCAGTTCGAGCATCCCGGGCCGCGGCGAGGCGATGTAGGGATCGCGGAGCGTGGCGTAGATTGCTGCGCTTCTCGCACAGAAGTCGCGGTAGCCGGCGGCGTTCTCCGCACCCGCAAATTCCTCGATGGCCGCGGCGGAGCGATCAACGCTGGCGTAGAGATCCAGCACACCACCAGTGCGCCAGGCGTGCCGGGCCAGCACCGTGGCCGACTGCAGCTGGAGCTGCGCTTCCAGGGTCGTACCCGCGGCAGCCAGGAGGCCGTCAAAGATCCAGCGCATCGTGAACACGGTAGGGCCGGAGTCCACGCCGCGTCCGCCCACGGGCAGCTGGCGCATCTTGCCGCCCGGCTCGCTGGCGCGCTCCAGCACCGTCACCTTTTTCCCGGCGGCCGCCAGCTCAATAGCCGCCGCGAGGCCGCCGACGCCGCTGCCGACGACCAGGACCCTGCCGTCACTCACGCGGCATGGGCCGCTCGCGCGCGAAAGCGCAGCACAACCGCGCGCTGGTGGTACAGAATCAGGGTGATGCCGGTGATCAGCGGTACGGACCACAAGGCGGGGGTCAAGGCGATTTCCGGGAGCAGGCGCACCGCGCCGAAGGCAAAGAAGGCGGTGTAGACCGAGATGCCCGCGCCCACCAGCGACTTGATGTGCTCCTTGATGCGATCGACCGGGCGGGGGTTCGGCTTGTACATGTACCAGAGGTTGGTAGCCACGGTCGCGAAACCGACGAAGGAAATGGCAATCATGAGTTCCTGCCGCAGCAGCCAGCCCTGCCAGGCGCAGTTCGCGGCGACGGCGGCGAGAATCACCTGCAGCACCTGGTTGTGCCAGGCGCGATTTGCGGCAGGCCCGGTACGATCACGGATGCACAGCCAGCCATGCCAGGCCAGGTTGATTGTCAGCGTCGCGAGATAGAGCATCATGGCGCCGAAAATTCCGGCGATCAGCCCAGGCTGGGCGAAGTCCGGATGATTGACGAGCTGCGGATGGGTACCGATGGGATCGGAAAGCGTCGTCAGCGAGATACCAATCGCGAAGCTCCCGGTCAGCATCATCATCAGGGCGAAGAGCTTGCCATAACGTGCGTGACCCGGGCCGCCTTTGCGCCCCACTACGGGCACCCAGAAGCTCACCAGCCCGACGCTTCCCGTGACGATATGCAGCGCCACGAAGATTTCAAATACCGTGTGGGTCGACATCATTTCTCCTCCCCCGGATACTGTTGCGGCCTTTGGAGTAAGCCCGTTCTATGACTGCAGCCAGCGCCACCTACATTCCACCGAAGCCCCACTCTCTCGCCGCCCTGCCCGCTCTGGCCCGCGTGCTGTGGAACGGCGATGGCAATCTCCTGGAGCTGCTTCCCGCGGCGGCCTACCGCTTCGCCGTCGGCAATCTTGGTTACTCGCGGCGCTCGACGGTGCTCTTCAACGACCCCGAACTCGTGCGCTACATTCTTCGCGATCCTGACGGGCTGTTCCCCAAGAGCGATCTCATGGTGAACGCCCTTGAGCCACTCATCGGCGAATCGATTTTCGTCACCGATGGCGAAAAGTGGCGGCGCCAGCGGGCGATGATCGACCCGGCGTTTTCCAACCTCAGGATCAGCCACGCCTTCTCCGCCATGCAGGCCGCGGTGCATACCTACCTTGAGGAACTCGAGCGCCTCGCCGGGTCGGGCGAAGCCTTCTCCCTCGACAAGGCCATGAGTCAGCTCACCGCCGACATCATCTGTCGCACGGTGTTTTCGACCTCCCTCGATTCCGGAGTTGCCCACGACGTGTTCGAGGACTTCACGGTGTTCGAGCGCTCGGTGGCGCAGGTGGATCTCAAGCACCTGATCTTCAAACCCGCCTGGAGCAGCGCTCCGCAGCCGCCGGCGGTGCTCGAAGCCTGTCAACGCATCCGCCGTCACCTCGCCGCGCTCATCGACCCGCACCTGGCGGCGGATGCCCAGTTCGACGACATCGCCAGTGCCGTGATCAGCGCCCGGGACCGCGTTACCGGGGAACCCTTCAACCGCGAGGAACTCATCGACCAGCTCGGAGTTTTCTTCCTTGCCGGGCACGAAACCACGGCCAGTGCGCTGACCTGGCTCTTTTACATCTGCGCCGAACGCCCCGAAATCGTGGCGCGCATCCGCGAAGAGATCGACCGGGAGATTGATGGCGCCGAGGTGGGCTTTGAACAGCTGCGTCGACTGCCGTTTGTGCGTGCCGTATTCCGGGAGACGCTGCGACTGTATCCACCGATCACCTTCATGCCCCGCGTCGCTCTGCAGGACACCACCATTGGGCCGCGACGCCTGCCGCGGGGAGCCCTGGTCATGATCTCGCCCTGGACGCTGCACCGGCATCGGGACTATTGGACGGACGCCCACGCCTTCCGCCCGGAACGCTTCCTGCCGGAGAACGACGACGCCCTTGTCGACGGCGCTTACATTCCCTTCGGTCAGGGGCCGCATACCTGCGTGGGCGCGGGCTTCGCGCAGACCGAGAGTCTGCTGATCGTTGCCGAGCTGCTGCGGCGCTTCGACTTCAGGACCGTGGACCGGGGCAAGGTGCGGCCCGCGGCGCGGTTGACAACGCGCCCCCGGGAACAGGTGTACTGCCAGGTCACGCGACGCACCTGAAGCTTCGCGCGGCGTCACGCGTTACCTCCGAACCAGGCGATATCGCGCTGCGTGGCCTCACCCAGGGTGAGCTTCGTGGTCATGGCCGGCCACAGAATTTCCCAGGACATGGGCGTCATGAGGAGGAATGGCAGGGGGTCATGGCCGCTCCAGACTACGTCGCGGGCACTCCACAGCTCCCCGAATCGACGCTTGAATTCCTCCGGGCGAAAGAGCGCGGCATAGGTCTCTGTAAGCGTTGAGTAGGCCCACTGCTGACGCCGGTAGGGAGACCATTCAATGCCTGCGGTTCCCGCCGGATCGATGAGCGCGCGTCCGAGGCTCGCGGGCTCAAAGAAATGCACTCCGCTGGTTGCGCGTGGGTTGCACTCGATGGCCTGGGCACGACCGTCGCTATCGACGATAAAATCAAAGGCCAGGAATCCACTGTAGGACGAGGTCGCGAGAAACCGCTGAACCCAGTCTTCCACCGAGGCGTTTTCGACGCGCTCGAAGCAGATCGCCACCGTGCCCGCGAAGACACGACCGCAGTAAACGACGGTAGCAATCGCCCGCCCTTCATGCACGAGCGAGAGCGAACTCAGGTGTTCACCCTCCACCCGGGCCTGAACCAGGCTCTCGCTATTGAGCTCTCCCATCGGCTCGCCGGCGCGGGCGAGCCGCAGACCGATACCGGAACAGCTGTGGCGCGGCTTGATCACATAGTCAGCCTGCGCGGCGAGCATACCCGCCGCAGCACTGCCTCCGGGTTCAGACGTTGGCGCGTCCAGGCCCAGGCTCTGCACGTGGCGCACGAAATCCAGTTTGTCGTGATAGCGGGCGATCTCCTCCCGGGCGCCGGTCCAGAGCCGCACTTCTCGCGGAAGCCGGTCGGCGCCTCGCACCACATGAAGGGCCTCCTCGGAGACCGGGAGGACAATGTCCACCCGCTCCTCCTCGATGATGCGCAGGAGATCGTCGTGGTAACTGCCCTGAGGATCGTTGGGCGCCGACACACGAAAGCAGGCGGCGACGTCACGGGATGGGCGGCAGAGATGCCAGCGGAACGGGTCTGCTACCAACACCCGGCACCCGGCAGCTTTGCAGGCGCGCGCCAGCGCGAGCGCCTTGGGCAATCGCCCCAGTGTAAGAAGAACAGTCGGACCGGACATACCACACCCCCAACTGTAATTTTGACGTGACTATTTGCTCTGTCAAATCTAATTTACAGTCACGCTTCAGCTGCCCGGGTAACCCGTATTCAGTACCATAGGGCATGGCAATGAGGGTCTACACGATGGCAACCGCACTGGAAAAACCGGATCGCCCGCTGCTGAAACGCTGGCTCGACGAGGCCAGGGTTGAGTACAGCGAATGCGCCGACTGCGAAGGCCTTCACCTCGCAGCCCTTCAGGGCATCGAAGGGGTCATAGACAGCCGTCTGTTCCTGGAACGCTACGGCCTGCTGTTGACGACCGAACTCGAGATCCGCCCCATGGCGCTGCTGGCCATGTCCGCCGATCTCGGTCGCCTGAATATGGACTATCCGACGCTCAAGGTGTTTCTAGACGTGGTGGACGATGCCACGCCGCAGCTGGTCATGGCCGGGGTGCAGCCGACCCAGGCTGGCCTCACTCTGGGGCAGTGCGCTCATTTCATCTCGATCACCATGGACGCGACGCGACAGCTGGCCGCCGAGTGCCTGCAGTTGGACTATCTCTTTGAAGAAGGGGCGAGCCGCGGGCAGATGCTGAATCGGGCTCTACACTAGACCCGAGGGGGCTCGGAGAAAGACGCGCCGAAAATCGAGAATCCCTCGACGGGAAAGCTACGCTAGGGGGATAGGGAAAGGTAAAGAGGTAAAGAATCGGAAGCACGGGAGCCGTGCTTCCGACAGCGCGGGAATCAGCGTTCGTCGGACTCTTCGCCGATTTCCCAATGCTCAACCGCCACCTCGATAATCTCACCCGTGGCTGCGTCAACTTCTACCTTGAACTCCGTACCGCTGCCGTCGACTACGTCCATTTCGTAGGAGGCGTCTCCGTTGGCTTCAATTTCGTACTCCACTTCCTCGATTTCACCGGGGTAGAGCGCGAGTACTTTCTTTTGGGCGTCTGCCAGGTTCACCTTCATCCCTTCCCGGAAAAGCGGGTCGTCAGCGGACTCGACCTCCTGCTCGATCTCGAAAATCGTGCCGTCTTCGGCGTCACACATGAACTCCCACTCACGCCCGTCCGCGGTGCGCAGCTCGATCTCATAGGCCGGCTCACCCTCGGCGGAGGGGTCCAGATACTCGAGCTTGATGAAGTCACCGGCTTGGATCGTCTGTGCAGCTTTAAGGCAGTCTTCCAGGGTGTCTGCGCTCGCGAATCCGGGGATGGATGCGCTGATCGCAAGGGCGGCAATGGTGGTGAGACTGTTTTTCATGCTTACCTCTTGGGTCGGGTCTGTTTATGAATTCCGCTTTTGGCCGGCGCCCGCGCGCTGACGCGACGGACGCGCTGAACGGCTATCGAGTGAGAAAAAACCGTACTGAATACGCGCGAATGATACGCAGAAAAATAAGAAAACGATGAGAAATAGGAGAAAACTCCAAGAAAGCGAACATCAAAGTAGAACGCCTGGCGCGCACCGGCACCCGTGACGGGGAGGGCTTTTCCAAGCGCTTTCCCCGACCAGGCACCCGAACCGAAACTTACGGCTGGCGCGGGAGGATACGCAAGTCCGGCACCCACTGTCCGTCGCTGCGTTCCATGGGCACCATGTCCACGTCGGCCAGAGGTCGAAGATTGCCACTCTCGGGGGGTGCGGCGAGGATATCCAGATCGGTTTCATGCAACTGGCCGTGGATGGTTTCGCCTTCCCAACGCAAATGGAAGTATCGCCCATTCCAGGGGTCTATACCGTACTCGGTCGGAGAGCGGGCGATAAACAGTAGGTCGTACTCCAGATCTGTCAGCGCATCGCGCCCCAGCCTACGCCGATTCTCGTAAGGATAGGGCAGGTGGCAGAGCATCTTATCGCTGTGCGTGATGCACCGGAAAGGGCGCATCGAGAGGAAGTAGTCACCGAACAACGCCTCACTGAAATTGAGGGTGTAACCGTCGTCCTCATCCAGGGCAGTCACGCTGAGAGTAGCGATGTTCAGTACATCGTCTCCATTGTCGAGCACCACATCGTAGAGCTGCTGCGCGAGCGCCGTCTGCGCTCCAAGGGAGAGCGCGATTCCCGAGAGTTTGCCAAGAATCGCGCCGGCTAAAAAAAAGGGCCCGCGAAGGGGCCCTTTCCGTACTTGTGACACTGCGATAACTCTATGCGAGCGACCCCTTAGCGGGACGCTACAGAGTTCTTCGGCAGCTTGAAGGTCCACACCGATCCGCCCTGGTTGATGTCCTTCACTTCTTTCGCGACATCACCACCCCAGAGCGGTACGGCGCCGCCCCAGCCGGATACGATCGAGACGTACTGCTCACCGTCCATCTCCCAGGTGATCGGCGAGCTTACGACGCCGGAACCGGTGTTGAACTTGTAGAGCATTTCGCCCGTCTCGGCGTCGAAGGCCATCAGATAGCCTTCCGGGTTACCCGTGAAGACCAGGCCGCCAGCCGTGGCCAGAACACCGCCCCAGAGAGGCGCCTTGTTCTTGTAGGACCACTTGATCTCGCCGGTCTTGGGATCGATGGCCTTCAGGGCACCGATGTGATCGTCAAAGATCGGCTTGATGGTGAAGCCCGCGCCCAGATAGGCCGCGCCCTTCTTGTAGTTGATCGGCTCGTTCCAGATGTCCATGCCCCACTCGTTGGAGGGCACATAGAACAGACCGGTCTGCTGGCTGTAGGCCATCGGCATCCAGTTCTTGCCGCCGAGGAAGGAAGGTACAGAGAACACGGTCTCGCCCTTGTCTTCGCCGTCAGGCGCTCCCGGACGTCCACCGTCGACCTCGATGGGGCGACCGTCTTCACCGATACCCTCGGCCCAGGTGATGTTCTCGACGAAGGGCACGGCGCGAATGAACTCGCCGTTCTCGCGGTTGATCACGTAGAAGAAGCCGTTACGGTCGGCGGTAGCGCCGGCCTTGATCTTCTTGCGACCTTCCTTGTAGTCGAAGGCGACAAATTCGTTAACGCCGTCGAAGTCCCAGCCGTCGTGAGGCGTTGTCTGGAAGTGCCAGACGATCTCACCGGTATCGGGATCGATAGCCACGCGCGAGGAGCTGTACAGGTTGTCGCCCGGACGCAGGTGCGAGTTCCAGGGCGCCGGGTTACCCGTGCCGAAGAAGAGCAGATCGACGTCGGGATCGTAGGTGCCGCCGTTCCAGGTCGCTGCGCCGCCCATCTTCCACATATCGCCAGGCCAGGTCTTGCCGGCTTCACCACCGGTGATGCCGTTCTCTTCCCCGTTGAGATAGCCCATGTGGCCTTCCACGGTCGGACGGGACCAGACCAGTTCACCGGTCATGGCGTCGCGCGCCTCGACCTTGCCGACGATGCCGAACTCACCGCCGGATACGCCGGTAATGACCATGCCCTTGGCAATGATCGGCGCGGCCGTGTTTGAGTAGCCCGCCTGGTAGTCACCCAGCGTCTTGCGCCACTTCGGCTTGCCCGTCTTGGCGTCCAGGGCGATGAGCTTGGCGTCGAGCGTGCCGAAGATCACGAGGTCGCCGTAAAGGGCGGCGCCGCGGTTGATAACGTCACAGCAGGGCATGATGCCGTCGGGTAGGCGCGCTTCGTACTGCCACAGCTCCTCGCCAGTGCGCATGTCGATCGCGTAGATGCGAGAGTAGGAACCCGTCACGTACATAACGCCGTCGTGCACAAGCGGCTGGGATTCCTGTCCGCGCTGCTTTTCGCCGCCGAAGGAGAACGCCCACACAGGCTGCAGCGCCTGGACCGTGTCCTTATTTACTTTCTTGAGCGGGCTGTAGCGCTGCGCGCGCGGCCCGAGACCGTAACTGACAACGTCGTCTGTCGTCTTCTGGTCCTTGAGAATATCTTTGTCCGTGACCTTGGCGGACGCGGGCGCGGCAACAACGCCCAGGGTCAGTGCAGCCGCTACCGCGCCGGCGAGCAAACCCGTGGATTTATTCAACTTGTTGTCTCTCATTCGAGATCTCCTGTTTCCCTTTTTTTCGCAACAGCACCGCTTGATGTCAGCAACAACACCGCGCGGTGCGTTGAACTCTCCCGCAGATCGGCACTGCCACACTGCTGATGAGAAAGGAGCCTCTGTTTTCATCCACAACCGCAATCTAAAGATCACGAACGCCAACGGAAGGACACAACGACACCCACACATAGTGCAGGCTTTCTCATCGTTTTCTCAGTATTGCAGTGCGCTCGATGAGCGCCAACTGACCGCTCGGCGCGTCTGCCTAGTTCTTTGGTATTAGTTTCGTGGTGGGCGTTTCAGGCTGTCTGAGTTGCTAGGTCACGGCGCGATTTTGCGGGTTATTTCGCGGAGTTTGCCGCGCGATCCGAAACCTAGGGAGCCGCGGCGTCCTCGACATCCGTATACAGGGACGGCTTGGCGTAGCTTATACCGTGGTCCGCGAACAGCTGTTCCATGCGCCCATCGCGCACCGCGGCCGCGATCACGTCCTCAATCGCATAAGCGAGCTGACGATGGGTGTGTTTGACCGCGGCGCCAATGTCCCACCGAAGCCGGGCCACGGCCTGCAGGCCATCGTCATCGACATCGTAGCGACCCGGACGATCGCGGAGAAACCACTCAAGCTGGCTGCGCATGCCCGCGACGGCGCTGAGTTCGCCGGTCTTCAACTCATTCACGGCGTCTCCAATCCGCAGATGGTGAACAACGTTCTTGCGCAGCTGGCCGCCGAAGGCACCGGACAGAAACATATCCGGCAGGCTGTCGGTTTCGACACCGATTTTCTGGAAGCGGAAAATGGCGAGATTGCGTACTTCGCCGAGCTTCTCCAGATCTCGTGCTATGGCCCAGGACTCGGCGTGGTAGGGACCGAACATCACGACGTTGTCATGCTTGGGAAGGCCGTAGCCGTCGATGGCATAGGAGTACTCGCGGTCGTAGGGAACCCGAAGCATCACGTCTGCCACTTTCCGATCCAGCAGACTGCCCTTCCAAACGTAGTTGCGCAGATCGTCTTCCACGTTCTCGTCCGGGGTCATCCACATCCAACGCGGCTCTACGCCAAGGCCCTCGGCGATGAGCTGTCCAACGGCGACATCGAGACCGTCGGGCTCTCCATCACCATTGAGGTAGGAAAAAGGGGCAAAGTCGCGGTAGATGCCAATCTCAATAAACCCGGATTCGACCACGTCATCCAGCGTCCGGTCCTCGATTTCACCGGAGGCGGTGACCATGCTCTGGGCAGCCACGGTAGGGCCGAACAGGCAACAGCCGAGAAAGACCGCCATGCGTAGGGAATCAAACACAGCATCTGCGCGACCGACCCGCGGTGACTTCGCTATCCGCTTGGTGAATACGTCGTCCCACCAGCTTTGCAGCAGAGAAGTGAAACGTCGAGGCTTGCGGCACAGGTTGCGTGTGCAAGCGATGCCTCTGAACTTACGGATCATGACATCGGCATGAGGGTGATCACCGGGGCGGTCATCAAGGCGGTCGTCAAGGCGCTCATTGAAAAAGACGGCTGACTGGGTCTTGGGCATCGCTTCTATTCCGTTATACGAATGTGCCTGCGGCGCTTTCCTGGGTCGTTCAGGCCCGCTGCGCGCTGTAGAGTTTAATGCAGATTATGCGGCTTCTGTTCGCGAGCCGCGCTGTCTGCACCAGCAGGGGGTGCGATCTCGCAGCGGCAGTGGGCGCGCTGGGTTTTGGGGTGGTGGTTAGTTGGAGCGTCAGGCGCGTAAAAAGCGGACACAAAAAAAAGGCGGTGGATTGGCCACCGCCTTTCGCGAACCGGCGCTGACAGTCTATGTCCCCCGACACTGCCCCACCGGCTTTACTCGCAACCGCTTCCCTTACCTTCTATGGCCGAGGACTTTTTCGCTGGGTCCTCGTACACACTCCCCTTTTGCTGTCTTACCCTTCTCTTACCCGACCCTCACCCGTCTTAGCACTCGCTGTCGACCGGATATTCCCCGAGCTTTGGCGAATTCAGCCTTGCCTCACCGGTTCTGGATCGACGCACGCGACCCGCGCTGACGACCGGCTGTCGGGTCCCCGCTGGATTCAATCCTCCAGGGGACGCGTGTCGAGATAGGCGCGAATCGCCCACATGGCTTCCTGAGAGAGAATGCCCTCGAAAGGAGGCATGTAGACGCGTCCCTGAACCACGGCACCGTGACGGACGCGCTGGATAAACCATTCATCGGATTGAGCGGGGCTGTCCCACTCAAACTCGTCATTCAGCAAACGGAGGTCCGGGGTAATTCCTCCGGATACAGCGTCGAGGCCGTGGCAGCGCGCGCAGTTCTGGGCATACGCGGAAGTACCGATCTCAATGGCGAGATCGTTACCGCGGTAGGGATTTTCCTCGACCCAGTTTTCAAGCGCATCCAGTCCTTCGGTATTTACCGGCTGCGGCGTTACATCACCATGCGCCCAGCCTGTCATCTGATAGAGAGCACCGCAGATCATCACGGCTGCTGCCAGGACTCCGCCCTTATATATTTTCATAGTCATTCCCCACAACAGATCGGCACAACACAGCGCCGGTTGGTTATGCGAATAGACTACTTGAACACCCGAGGCTAACAATGGTCCTTTGGTAGCAATCAAGCCGTCGTAACGCAGTATCGCAATCTTCGTGCGACAGTGGAGTTGCCGGAGGCCCGGTGACTCCCTAGCATGCCAGCAGCAAATCGCGGCGTTACACGCGCATGTGGGTTGGCCGCAAGCGAGTCTTCTTGAGTCCGCGGATTCAGCCTGCAAAATAAGGCATTCGGCGCAGCCAACCTAAAGGCGACGATAAAACTAAATTGGCCCTGAACTACCTTTTATGAAAAACATCCGACTCATCAAGGTCAGTTTTCCGGCCACCACGGTGGACCACAGTCATACCGCCGCGCGCATGCCGAGCATTCGTTTCTTGAATGCGGTCATCTCCGCGACCTATACGATATTTCTGGTTGCCGGCCTGGCGACGAGCACCGGGCTGAGAGCACAGTCGACCGATGCTTCCAGTCTTCGGATCGAGGCGCTGTATCTCAAACAAAACGTGGAGCGCCCCCCAGCCCTGTCCAACATTTTGCCGCCGGCCGAGGACAGCGGACTCGCCGGTGCGCGCCTCGGTATCAGTGACAGCAACACCACGGGTCGTTTTCTCAAGCATCGCTACGAGCTTCGGGAACTCGAGGTAGGGCAAGCGGAAGACGCTGTGGCCGCGGCGCGACAACACGTGGCCGCGGGCAACGTCATTATTCTCGCGAATGTGGCGGCCCCTACGCTGTTGCGTATCGCCGAGGATGAGCAGGTGCATAATCGCGCGATTATTCTCAACGCCGGCGCGCCGGACGACGCGCTGCGCCAGAGCGAGTGCCGCACCGGCCTCCTTCACACCCTGCCCAGCCGCGCGATGCTCGGCGACGCGCTGGCGCAGTTCCTCGCCAGCCGGCGTTGGAACAGCTGGCTCCTGCTGCGAGGTTCCCGGGATGCAGACGTGGCTATTGCCCGGGCTTACGAACGCTCGGCGAAGCGCTTTGGGGCGCGCATCATCGCCACCAAAGAATGGAGCTTTGCCACCGATCTGCGGCGCACGGCTCAGCAGGAGCTTCCCCTGTTCACACAAGGGGGCAAGTACGATGTGACGCTTGTCGCCGACGAGATCGGCGATGTCGGTGAATACGTGCCCTACAACACCTGGCTGCCCCGCCCCGTGGCGGGCACCCAGGGCCTCACACCGACCGGTTGGCACCCGGTGGTGGAGCAGTGGGGTGCACAGCAGCTCCAGAACCGATTCCGGGAACTGGCGGGGCGAAGCATGGACGATCGCGACTACGCGGCCTGGGTCGCGCTGCGTGCGGTGGCGGAGGCTGTCACGCGCACGTCGAGCGTCGATGCGGCAACGCTCTACGCCTACCTGCTCGGCGAGGAATTTGAACTTGCCGCGTTCAAAGGCCGCAGCCTGAGCTTCCGCGGCTGGAACGGACAGCTGCGCCAACCCATTCCCCTGGTTCAGCCGCGTGCGGTGGTGAGTCAGGCCCCGCTCCCGGGTTTCCTGCATCCGCGTACGGAGCTGGATACACTCGGTTTTGACGAACGGGAAGTCCAATGCAACTTCGAGAGAGAGTTATGAACGCAGCGCCCACCCATCCTCGACCCAACGGCGGCGCACGCCGGCGTTGTCGCAGACTTTCCCTGGCCTTCTGCATCGGCGTTAGCGGCCTGTGCGGCGGCAGCGCCTCATGGGCGGAGCTGGCCTACGTTTCAAATGAGAAAGACAACACGCTGACCGTTATCGACATCGATTCACTCGAGGTCGTCAACACGATCGGGGTGGGCATGCGTCCACGCGGCATCACGTTTAACCGGGATTTCAGCCGTCTCTATATCTGCGCCAGCGACTCAGACGCCGTGCAGATCATGGATGTTTCCAGCGGCAAACTGATCGCGGATCTCCCCTCCGGAGAAGACCCGGAGCAGTTCGCTCTCCATCCCGATGACCGGCGCCTCTATATCGCCAACGAGGACAATGCCGTGGTCACAGTGGTGGATACGCAGGAACGAACCGTGGTCGCCCAGGTGGATGTCGGCGTGGAGCCCGAGGGCATGGCCGTGAGCCCCGACGGTGCCTGGGCCGTGAATACCTCGGAAACCACCAACATGCTGCACTGGATCGACACGGATACCAACGAGCTGGTGGACAACACACTCGTCGGCCAGCGGCCCCGGCACGTTGAGTTCACCCGCGAGGGAGACGTGCTGTGGGCGTCCTCCGAGATCGGCGGCACGGTGACGGTTATCCGCGTCGAGGACCGGGAGGTGCTTGAAACCATCGACTTCAAGATCCCCGGCGTGCATCGCGATCGCATCCAACCCGTCGGCATACGCCTGACCTCCGACGGACGCTACGCTTTCGTTGCCCTTGGCCCGGCCAACCACGTGGCCGTCGTGGACGCAAAGACCTATGAAGTGCTCGACTATCTCCTCGTTGGACGACGCGTATGGCACATGGCGTTTGCCCGCGATGAAGAGCTGCTGCTGACCACCAACGGCGTCAGCGGTGATGTGACGGTGGTCGACGTAAAGGATCTGAAGCCGATCAAGACGATCCGCGTTGGGCGCTACCCCTGGGGTGTGGCCGTCGCGCCCGGGCGCCCGTGAGCGATCACGCCATATGCGTCCGAAACCTGAGTCATAGCTACGGCTCACGGGAAGCGCTCAAGGACGTCAGCTTCGAGCTGCCGCGGGGGCATTTTCTCGCCCTTCTGGGTCCGAACGGCGCCGGCAAGACCACGCTGTTCTCCCTGCTCACGCGGCTCCTCGCAGCGCCGGCCGGCCGTATCGAACTCTTCGGTCATGACCTGCGGCGATCGCCGAGGGAAGCCATGCGCCGCCTCGGGGTCGTGTTCCAACAGCCTACCCTCGACCTCGACCTGAGCGTCGCGCAGAACCTCGCCTACCACGGAGCCCTGCAGGGCATGCGGCCGGCCGAGGTACGACGGCGCAGTCAGGAAGAGCTTGAACGTTTCAGCCTCGCTGAGCGTAGCGATGATCGGGTCCGGGATCTCAATGGCGGGCACCGTCGGCGGGTGGAGATCGCGCGCTCCCTGCTCCACGGTCCTGCACTCTTGTTGCTCGACGAAGCCAGTGCGGGTCTCGATCTCGAGACGCGGCGCGCGCTGTATCGCCATGCGCGCAGTCTGGGCGAGGAACGCGGCACCGCCGTTCTGTGGACCACGCACCTGGTGGAAGAACTGGACGCCGCAGATGAAACCCTGGTGCTGCATCGCGGTGAATTGATCGCCCGGGGAAGCCTCGAAGCACTCAGGAAGGAGCAGGGCAGCGACACCGCCGAAGACGCGATCCTGGCTCTCACCCGGAGCGCGGCGTGAATTCTGCGGCCTACGTCTACTGTCTGCTCGGCGTACTCGCGCGTGAATTCCGGCGCTTTGTTCAACAACGCAGCCGCTTCCTCTCCTCGCTGGTGCGGCCCCTGCTGTGGCTCATCGTTTTCGCCGCGGGCTTCCGGGCGGCGCTGGGTATCGCCATCATCCCGCCCTACGAGACCTACATCACCTACGAGGTGTACATCGCGCCCGGGCTCATCGGCATCATCATTCTTTTCAACGGCATGCAGAGCTCCCTGTCCATGGTCTACGATCGGGAAATGGGCAGCATGCGCGTGCTCCTCACCAGTCCCCTGCCCCGAGCCTATCTGCTGGTCTGCAAGCTGTTCGCCGGCGCCGTCGTATCGCTGGCGCAGGTCTATGCGTTTCTCTTGATTGCACGTTTCTTTGACGTCGATCCACCGCTGATCGGGTATGTGACTGTGTTGCCCGCAACACTTCTCAGCGCCCTCATGCTCGGCGCCCTGGGCCTGCTCCTCGCGTCGCTCATACGTCAGCTCGAGAACTTCGCCGGCGTCATGAACTTCGTCGTTTTTCCCCTGTTTTTCCTGTCTTCCGCACTGTATCCGCTGTGGAAGATGCGGGAAGCCAGCGAGGTCATCTACCTGATCTGCGCCCTGAACCCCTTCACGCACGCGGTGGAGCTGATCCGCTTCGCACTCTACGGACAGTTCAATCCCACGGCCTTCTGGGTGACCACCGGGACCACCTTGGTCCTCACGGCGGCGGCCGTGGTCGGCTTCGATCCGGGACGCGGGATTCTGCGCCTGAAAGGGCCACCCCGAGCTGGTTGAGCCCCCTCCCTGGCCTTCATCGGCTGTGCGCACAAACACCCAGCCACGCTGGGCGCAATCGCAGCTCTGCGTTATAGTCGGGGCGGGCCGAAGAGTTCGCTTAGGAACTCGGGCAGTACTTTTGGCAAGGCTTTGTTCACGACTGCAAAACACTGATCACCGCGACCCCGGGCCGTGAACCCCGGGCGCTCACAATCAGTGCATGTCACGCCACGACAGGTCTCACCAGGATAAAAATAAGTATGTACCAGATACTCGTTGCCGATGATCATCCCATGATCCGCGAAGCCATCGCCTCGGCGATAACCACGAGCTTTGATGGCGCCACAGTGGCGGAAACCGAGGATCTCCAGGGCGCGCAGCAGTACGCCGAGGAAAACCCCGATACGGATCTCATTCTTCTGGATCTGAACATGCCGGGTATGGACGGTCTGAACGGCATCATCAACCTGCGCACTACCTACCCCGATATACCGGTAGTTGTACTGTCGGCGGAAGAAGACAAGAACGTCGTGCTCAAGGCCGTCACCTACGGCGCCGTCGGCTTCATCACCAAGTCGATGCCTCGGGAGAAAATCACCGAGGCGATCCGCCAGATCCTCGACGGGCAGATCTACCTGCCCCCGGACATCATTCGCAAAGGCGGCGAACAGGGCTCAAAGGGGAGCGACAACAGCAATCGCGTCGACCCGGAGCTGATTTCAACCTTCACCCGGCGTCAGTTGCTGGTGTTTGAGCACATGGCCAAGGGTCAGTCGAACAAAGAAATTGCCTTTGAACTCAGCATTGCGGAGACCACCGTCAAGGCACACGTCTCCGCGATTCTGCGCAAGCTCGGCGTTCACAGCCGTCTCAAAGCGATCCTCTGCGCCCGCGATATAAACTTCGATCAGTACCTGCGCCGCTGATTCAGTCGGTCTAAATCACACGTGCGGATTCAGCCTGGCTATTACCGCACCGGAAACGCGGTAACACTAAGCCAGCATCAGGACTCTGTACCGTCGTCAGTCGGTATCCTGCATGAGCCGCGTGAGCAGCAGCCGCAGCTTGTGCGGCTTTACCGGCTTGTTCAGCAGATGGTATCCGGCGCCGGTCACGCTTTCGCGTAGGGCTTTGGTGTAGTTGGCGGTGATCATGATCACCGGCAGCGAGCGGCCAATGGCCGCGTCGATTCGCTTCACCGCATCGAAGCCCGTGAGTTCGTCATCGAGCTGGTAGTCAACGATCGCCACGTCGGGTGCATGCACGGCGCCGCTAAGTCGTTCGTCGAGTTCCTCCAGCGTCTCAGCACTGTTCACTTGACAGCCCCAGCCACCAAGCATGGTTTCCATTCCCCGGCATATTGCGGATTCGTTGTCGACCACGAGGACCCGGCGGCCTTCGAGGTTCTGACCGGCCGGGAGCGCACTTGGGACTTCAATGCTGCGTTGCGCAAGACGCCCGTAAGGCACGCGAACGGTAAACACCGATCCGCGGGACGGCAGGGAGCGCACGAACACCTCACAGCCAAGCACCCGGGAGAGCTTGTCCACAATGGCAAGGCCGAGGCCCAGGCCCCGGGCATCGCGACGATGGCTGTCATCGAGACGTTTGAACTCACCAAAAATAACATCGAGCTGATCGGCGGGAATGCCCACACCGGTATCGGCGACTTCGATATCGAGGCCCTCGGGGCGCCGACGACAGCCGAGGGTAATCCGGCCTTCATCGGTGTAGCGCAGCGCGTTGGTCAGGAAGTTGCGGAGGATTCGCGCCAGCAGCTGGCTGTCGCTGTTTACCACTGCACTGCTCCTGAGGTAGCGGAAGCCCAGGCCGCTCTGCTCGGCCAGCGCCTCAAACTCCGTTGCCAGGGCAGCGAGCAGTTCATCGACGGCAAAGGCCTCGGTCACGGGTTCGACGACCCCGGCTTCCAGCTTTGATATGTCGACAAGGGTTGTGATGATCGACTCGACGTCGTCCAGGGACCGGGCCAGCGATCCCGCAAGGTCTCCCGCGCCATCGGGGAGCGGTCGCTCCATAAGGGCTGCGGAGAACAGCCGGGCGGCATTCAGGGGCTGGAGGAGATCGTGGCCGGCGGCGGCGATGAACTTTACCTTGGATTCGCTGGCCTCTTCCGCCTCGTGGGTGGCTTTCAGCAGACTGTCTTCGATCAGCGCGCGTTCGGCAATCTCCCGCTGCAGCGTCTGGTTGAGTTCCGTGAGTTCCCGAGTGCGCTCAAAAACGCGCTGCTCCATGTGCTGGTAGGCGTGCTTGAGCGCCTGCGCCGTGCGCCGTTTCTCCGTGACGTCCTGCTCCAGGGCAAAGAAGCCGATGACCGTGTTGTCCGCATCGTAGTGCGGCACGTAGGTCTTGTAGGAGATCCGGCGCCGCGGCCCGGGTAGCTGCTGCTCCAACTCGAAATTGACGACATCGCCGGCCAATGCCCGGGCGATATAGGGTTCGTGGTTGCGATACTGGTCGTCTCCCAGCACCTGCCACATATACATGCCCTCGATGTCCGCGCTCGGTCGGTCGAACCACTCCTCGAAGGTCTTGTTGGCGAACTCGTAGCGACGCTCGCTGCTGATGTAGGAGATTAGCGCCGGCATGGCGTCAGTGATCAAGCGCAAGCGGCGTTCGCTTTCGCGCAGGGCGGCGGCGTTGCGGCTGCGCTCCGTGATATCGGTGTAGGTCACGACGAAGCCGCCGCCGAGCACGGGATGACTGCGAATATCCAGAACAATGCCGCTGCGCAGGGCCTTTTCCCGTTCGCAAAGACCCGTGATCGGATCGCAGTCACAGAGCAGGTCGCGCATGTCCTCGACCTCCTCCCCAACCTCAGAGCCACGCAGAAGGGCGGAGAAGTCCACGCCCTGGCGCACGGCATCCGGGGGAACACCGGTGAGTTCAACAAAGCGCTGGTTCCATGCTTCCAGCCGATTGTCCGGGCCTACCAGCGATACGCCCTGGGGCAGATTGTCCAGGGTGGACTTGAGAATAACGGTCTTCTCGCCGAGCTGGCGCTCGCGCTCGCGAATCTCCTCTTCCTTCACCCGCGTGATATCGGTATAGACAACCGCGAGGCCGCCATCCGAGGTCGGACGCTCCGACATCTGCAGCCAGCGGCCGTTGGTAAGGCGGAACACGCTGTCCTTGGCGCCATCCGAGGACTGACCCAGGCGCTCCGGCGGCATCGCCCGGGGCTCGAAAATGCCGTAGCGGATCGACATGGGAATCAGGTCCACTAGGCGTGTCTCGCCGGCAACAATCGTCGCTCCGGTGCCGCTCCAGAACTCGTAAAAGTGGCTGTTCGCCAGTACGAGGCGGCGATTCTGATCGAAAAGTACGATGGCGTCAGAGATGCTTTCCAGCAGATCGGAAAGCCGCTGGTGCGTGACCTCCTTCTCCATACGCGTGCGCGTCAGGTCGAGCGTCGCTTCATCCAATCGGCTTTGCGTCTGCTGCAGCTTGAGCGCTTTCGTGGCCACCTTTTCGGTGAGCATGGCGGCTTTCTGGAAGGCGCTGTAGGCCGTGCTGAAGTTGCCCCAGCCCAACTCGACGCGCTGCATCAATACCTGGTTGATGGTCTTGAGCTTGTTGTTCTCGTAACGCAGAGCTTCCAGCTCAGCTCGCAGATGTTCCGCATCGTCGTTGACGGTCGGAACCGCTCTCAAATGGGGTTGCGTTTCAGCCATGCTTCGTCAGCTCTTTTATCAGTACCACTGCGTTCTTATGTGCTCTGCCCGCCGCGGGTCGCTTCAGGGCCGCTAGTACAGCGGAGCGCCGATCGCAATTCCGGTAAAGGAATGATTCAGATGCAATCCATCGCGCTGCTCTCCATAGGTATTGAAACCGATTACCCGATGTTTGCGGTAGGTCGTAGAGAGCGCCCGAGCCAGACCATTTTCCTCGGCTTCAATGACCCGATGGATGCAGTCGCAGCCGATAACCACCTGGGTCTCGCCAATGCCGTCGGTGACATCGCGCATCATGGCCTGGAAGTGCTCAATCATGCCAACGTTCTGCAGCCTGCTCAGTACGATGCCGGTATCGATCGCGCAAAAGAACGTCAGACTCAGATCGTCGTTCACGCGCTGTATGGAGCGCACGTAGAGGTTTTCTCCGACGCGCACGCCGAGCGGATTGCGGGCAAAGGCGCTGTCATTGAGTTCGTCCAGCGACAGACCCATGATGCGGCAGTACTCCGGCGCGGCGGGCTCGGCGTTGATCTCGAGCACGACGCGGTTTTCCGGATCGGCGCGCGTAACCACCAGCTTGTCCGACGATGGCCCAAAGTGGTGACCGGATACCACGCGGAACGGGCAGCGCGTGTTGACCAGGAGCATTACCGCGGCTCCGGAATGAAACTCACCGTTGCAGTAAACGAAGGTGTCCCCGAAATCCAGACCGTCGCCCGCCGATCCACCGATCAGGGGCATGCCGCCCAGGGCGTCGGCCAGGAGACCGAGCATGATTTCCTCGCGGATTGACATGCCGTCGAGGAGCGTGAAGGCGAAGTTTTGCCCGGGAGCCATGGCGATGGCGCGTTTCTCAAGCGCCATGACCTTGTTCTGCACCGCCCGGGCGACCTGATCCTCGCCTACAAAGGCAAGATTCTCCAGGAGCATGGCCTCAACGGCGAAATGGCTCTTGGGCAGGCTGAAGGCCGTGATGGAGTTCTCCGTCAGTCCGCGCTGTGATATTTCCCCCGCCGTTGTACAGCCGATCAGCGTGGTGCCGATGAAATGGCCCTTGAGGGCGTCGGAGAGCACGCGAAGGTCATAGCGTGGGCTGCAGAAAAAAACCACGCAGGCAGACTCGTCCGGGCGCAGCTTCTGCGAGATCTCAAGCGCGGCATCGCGAGGATTGAAATTATCCGATACCGCGGTATGAACGCGGTCGAGGCGACTGTTGACTTCGCCAAGGCCTTCGGCGAAAGGAAAATGTCGAAGCGGTTCCTTCATGGGTCGTTCTTCGATTGGCATACAGCACACACCAGTATAAACAAGCTAGAGGCCCTCACCTAGCTCACCGCTGAGGAGGCGGGGATGCTCCACCAGGAGCCTTTCGAAGAGTTCGCGCAGGGCCATCCCGTCCGGGTCCCGGGGATGCTCCATGGACGGACGAACTTCGTGGACCAGGCCCGCGGGGCTGCCGCCCAGGAAACAGACGCGGTCCGCCAGGGTCAGCGCTTCGCGCAGATCATGGGAGACGAGCACGATCGTAGGTCGGGCGCGCTGCCAGTAGGCGAGGAGCTGGGAACGGAGTTCCGCGGCATTCGGTTGATCCAGAGATACAAAGGGCTCGTCCAGCAGCAGGAGTTGCGGTTCACCGACGAGCGCGCGGGCGAGAGCCACGCGCCGCTGCATGCCCCCCGATAGCTGGTGCGGATAACGCTGCGCGGCCTCCGCCAGGCCCACGCTTTCCAGCGCTGCGCTCGCCCGGTCTGTGTCTCCGTCCACCACCAGGCTCACGTTCTGCCGCGCCGTGAGCCAGGGCATTAGCCGCGCTTCCTGAAACAAATAGCCGAGCCGCGGCGAAGTGCCGTGGTGCTCCAGCGCGCCCGAGAACTTGGTATCCAGGCCGGCAAGAATGCGCAGCAGGGTTGTCTTTCCCGCGCCGGAGGGCCCGAGAAGCGCCAGGAACTCCCCCTCACCAAGTTCCAGCTGCAAATTTCCGAGCACGGCGCCACCACCGGCGAAGCGTTTCTCTTCGAGCTTCAGAAGCATCAGGCACGCCACTTCAGCACGGCGCGTTCCCAGGGCCTGACCAGCAGCCCCTCGATCAAGAGGATCAGAACCACGAACGCGAAGGTGTAGGCGAGAATCCCGGTGATGTCGAAATACTGGAAAAACACGCCGAGCTGAAAACCGAGACCCTCGCTGCAGCCCAGCAGCTCCACTACCAGAACAATTTTCCACACCAGGGCGAGACCGGAGCGCGTTGCGGCGAGGAAGTAGGGGTAGAGCTGGGGTAGGTAAATGCGCAGAAAGCGTCGCCGGCGCGATAAACCGTACACGGTCCCGACTTCGAGAAGATCGCGATCGATGGCGCGCACACCTTCGCGAAAGATAACGGTCATCGTAGGGGCCTTGTTCAGCACCACGGCAACGATGACGGCGACTTCATTGAGACCGAACCAGATGAAGCACAGGATGATCACCACGAGCGCGGGAATGTTCAGGGCTACGGTCAGAACCCCATCGAGAGCTAGGTCGGCGCGGTGCGAATGACCAAGCAGCACCCCCAGCGCAAAGCCCAGGAGCATGGCAAAGAAAAAGCTCCCGAACACACGCGCCATGGTCACCGCGAGATGGGTGGGAAGGTCGCCGCTCAGCCACTGCGACAGCAGGCGCTCAAACACTTCGATAGGCCCGGGGAGAAGCGCCGGGGCCGCAATCCAGACCACGAGCTGCCAAACGAGGAAGAACCCCGCGAGGGAGGCAAGGCGGGCCAGCCCTGAGGTCGCGGCACTCGCCATAGATCAGGGCGCGCGAGCGTCGCTGAGTGTCCAGAAAACGGAGTCAGGGAGTCCGCGTTCCCCCGTTGGCGCCGTCGGACTTGCCCTGGCCTCGGCAACGATCGCGGCGACCTCTTTGATCGCCTGCATCTCCGCGAGCGCGAAGTCACCGGGAACCCCGGCCCGGTAGCCGTCCCGAAGCTCACGGAACACGTCCGCGCTGTCAGCTCGCATCAGGGGTTCGATGCGCTCCCAGGCGGCATCGTCCTCAAGGAGCCGCGACTTCGCGGCATAGGACGCCCTGAGAAAACCATCGACCAGGTCGGGGCTGTTACGGCCCAGCTCCGCTGAGAACACCCAGCCGAGCATGGGCAGCTCGGACGCCACGCCGAGCCTCGCGAGCACTTCCTCCAGGCTCAAGATCGGCCGGAAGCCGGCCGCCTTGAGGCGCGCCGCGTAGTGCCAGTAGGTCAGCACGGCGTCGAGCTGCCCCGTGGTCGCCAGACCATTGAGCAGGGGCGGCGCCGCGTAGCGCGGCTTGGTCAGTTCGCGCAGATCGATGCCCTGCTGCTTCGCATAGGCCTGAAACAGCAGCCAGGATTTGTCCTCCGCTCCGCCTGCTACTCCCAGATCAGCGGCTTCGAGATCGGCGAGCCGCGTCGCCGAACTGTCCGGCGGAACCAGCAGTTCCCCGACGGCCGATGAATAGGGGTAGAAGTGATATTCACGCTGGGCCGCGCGCTGCTCGGCTACCCAGAGCCAGTCGGCGACGGTGAAGTCTGCTGCGCCACCCTGGAGCGCTACGAGGGAAGCGTTCGGCGAGACGCGCTGCAACAGCTCGAGACGAAATCCGTTAGCGCGATCGAAGCCGAGCTGACTTATCAGCTCAAGCTCCCAGTTTGCGGTTCCATACTTGAGAACGGCCACACGCAGCGTCGGAAGCTCCGGGTCGCCGGATTGAGCTGCGCCGAACCCCGCCGCACCCAGCAGGAAGATGAGCGCCAGAAAGCTCGCATGCAGACGGCGCATAGATACTCCTCAGTCCGTCGCCAGGAGATCGGCGGAGCCTCGAGGCTGGTCCTCAGCGAAGCGGTCTGCGGAGTGATGCGCGCTGTCCGTCGCCAGGAGGTCCCTGGAGTTTTGCGCGTTGCGGTAGACCAGATCCGGTGGCGTACGTTGATGTTGATTGGCCTCGGCCAGGGCCGCATCGATAAGAGCGCGGTCCGGCGCCTTGGCGCATACGGGATCCGCGTTACTTGCATCACCCGTCAGGGCAAAGGCCTGACAACGACAGCCGCCGTAGTCCTTACCCTTCTCCGGACAGCTTCGGCACGGCTCTTTCATCCACGAGTCGCCGCGGTACCGGTTGAAGCTGTCGGCCTTGAACCAGATATCACGGAGCGAGTGATCTCGAACATTGGGAAATTGAATGGGAAGAGAACGCGCGCTGTGACAGGGCAGCGCTGCACCATCCGGAGCGATGGTCATGAACATTGATGCCCAACCGTTCATGCACGGGTTGGGACGGTGTTCGTAGTAGTCAGGGACCACGAAGTACAGCGTCATGCCCTCTGGATTCGCCTCACGGTAGGCGTTGGTTACCCGCTCGGCATGTTCAAGCTGGGCGCGACTTGGAATCAGCGCATCCCGATTATGCTGCGCCCAGCCGTGATACTGAACATTGGCCAGTTCCACGTAGTCGGCATTCAGTTTCTCGGAAAGCGCGAGAATGTCCTCCACCTGATCGATGTTGTGCCGGTGAAGAACGAAATTGAGCACCATGGGGTAGCCCTGCTCTTTCACGGCCCGGGCCATGGCAAGTTTTTGCTCAAAGGCCTTTCGCGACCCCGAGAGCATTTCGTTTACATCGGCGTCGGATGACTGAAAGCTGACCTGAATGTGGTCGAGGCCAGCATCCCGAAGCGCGGCAACGCGCTTTTCCGAAAGCCCAACCCCCGACGTGATCAGATTGCTGTAGTAGCCCAGCTGCCTCGCCTCGGCCACCAGTTCCTCAAGATCTCGACGGACGAGAGGTTCGCCACCGGAGAAGCCCAGCTGCGCGGCGCCCATCTCTCGAGCCTGGCGCAGCACGGACACCCACTGCTGCGTGTCCAGCTCGTCCTTGTGTGCCGCGAAATCCAGGGGATTTGAACAATAGGGGCACTGCAGCGGGCAGCGATAGGTCAACTCCGCCAGCAGCCACAGCGGTGGCGATACTACCGGCAGCTTACTTAAATTCGATCCAGCGCTTGTCATGGGCCACCGAAAGAAACTGCATTACATCGTCGGCAAGATCACCGGCCTCGGGAAACTTCGCGCTGAGTACCGCAATGATTCCCGCAACGTCCTGCTCCCCATCCACGCAGGCGAGGATTTCGCCAGCGCTGCCGTTCAACTTGATCATCCCTTCAGGGTACAGCAGTACGTGGGCCCCCTGCGCCGGTTCCCACTGAAAGCGGAAGTGAGGTCGCAGCGCCGGGATCGCTTCGTCGGCGACGATACCCTCAGCCGACACGAACCAATCGCTCCGGCAACGCGCTCTTGTCAGGGCAACTGTGGAACGGCGGCTCCTGGTGGAAATACGCCATGCTCATCGCGTCGAGGAGCGACCAGAGGATGTTCAGCTTGAACTGCAGGATATCCAGGGCGTAGTCCTGCTGCTCCCGGGTCTGGAAATGGTCCAGAGTGATCCGCAGCCCGTGCTCCACATCGCGCCGCGCCTCGCTCAGGCGCTTGCGGAAATAGGACAGTCCGTCACTCTCGATCCAGGGGTAATGGTCTGGCCAGCTGTCGAGACGGCTCTGGTGTATCTCCGGAGCGAACATCTCGGTAAGAGAGGAGCAGGCGGCCTCCTGCCAGGTCGCGCGTCGCGCAAAACTGACATAGGCGTCCACGGCAAAGCGCACGCCGGGCAGCACATGGCGAAGGTCTTGCACGTCTTCGCGCGCGAGGCCAACGGCCTCGCCGAGCTGCAGCCAGGCTTCGATACCGCCGCGGTCCCCCTCATGGCCGTCGTGATCCAGGATGCGCTGGATCCAGTGCTGGCGCACAGCCTGATCCGGGCAGTTGGACATGACCGCCGCATCCTTGATGGGAATCTGGATCTGGTAGTAGTAGCGGTTCGCCACCCAGCCCTGAATCTGCTGTCGGTTGAGCTCGCCGGCGTACATGGCCCGGTGATAAGGATGGTGGATATGGTAGAGCGAACCTTTGGCGCGCAGTCGAGCCTCGAACTCCTCGCGACTCCAGGGCCCGCGGTCTACAGCGTCGGCGCCCGGCGCCGCTTCGTCGGCGTCAACCACAACACTCAGCGCCTCAGACATGCGCCGCAACCTCCCTGGTCAGTTGCCGATCGCTCTTCGCGTCGCGTTCCTGGGTCGCGTGATCGCCGAGGTCAAGCTGCATACCGTCGAACGCCACTTCGATACCTTCGCTATCGAGGACGCCGCGCTCGGGCGAGTCTTCGATCAGGATAGGGTTGGTGTTGTTGATGTGGATAAGAACCTTGCGCTGTTGTTTGAGGCCGCGCAGGCGCTCGATCATGCCGCCCCGCCCGGACTGCGGCAGGTGTCCCATCTCGCTGGCCAGCTTGGAACCCACCCCGGCCACGATCATTTCGTCTTCCTGCCAGAAGGTCCCGTCTACAAGAACACACTCCGCGCGCCGCATGACGTCGAGAAGTGCATCATCCACGTCGCCGAGGCCTGGGGCGTAGAACATTGTGCTGCCGTCCACCCGGTCCTTGACGAACAGCCCGATATTGTCGCCCGGGTGCGGGTCGTGCCGGTGCGGGGAATAGGGCGGCGCCTTGCCGCTCAGCGGAATTGCGGTGATGTCCAGGCGTTCGATGCCCGGAATGCGGAAGCTCGACCCGTCGATCTTTACCAGGTGGTGATCGATACCGCCATCCCAGCTCTTGAGCAGCTCAAAAATCGGAAAGCCGGTACGCAGATCCTGCTCCACCATGTCGGTGGTGTACACGCTGAGCGGACAGCCCTCGCGCAGCATCAGAAGGCCGGTGCTGTGATCGATCTGGCTGTCCACGAGAATCACGGCGTGGATCCCCGTTCCCCGCAATCCACGCGGGTGGATGGCCGGAAAAGCTTCCAGCTGCGCGCGGATATCGGGCGATGCGTTGACGAGTATCCAGCGCTCGCCGTCGACGCTGATGGCAATGGATGACTGGGTGCGCGGTATGGCCTTTACATGCCCGTTGCGGATTCCGTAACAGTTGGTGCAGTTACAGTTCCATTGGGGAAAGCCGCCCCCCGCCGCCGAACCTAAAATGCGGACTTGCATAGCTTTTCTGATCTTTTTTTGGGTGGGATCCGCGCAGTGCGGACAGAAAGCCCTGGCACGCGGGGCGGACGCCCCGACGTACCCGGAACAGGAGACTCAGCGTACGCTGAAGTACATCGTGACTTCGAAGCCGACACGAAGGTCTACGAACTCAGGCTTGGTCCACATAACGCATCCCTCATAAGTGGTTTGTTGTATTGCTCGCTTTTCTCAACCGCTCTGGTGCCCGTCACCGTTGGCTACCCTTTAACGGTGGTGCAGATCACCAACGCAACCCGGTAGCCCGGCCCGGACCCAGCTCGGATTCAAGCTCGCCCCAGGGTCTGGCCCAGCCAGATGAGGTAATCCTAACTAGGCCGTTGAAATGTTAACACTGTACTTTGGGACTACTTTTATGCACAGCTGGCGCCGCGCCCGATGGCGCTGCCCTACACCCCGGCGGAGGCCTACCTTGGGTTGAAGTCGACACCCGCCCAAGGACCCCGATTTAGGGCGCCAATCAGCGCCAGTCCCGCAAAAAAAAGCCCCGGTCAACGACCGGGGCAAGGATAGCCATCTCACCATGGCAGTATCCGCTGTGTACGCCGGGCGTCGGGCCCGGCGAGCACCGCAGGATCAGAAGAATCCGAGCGGATTCGTGTCGTAGCTGACCAGGATATTCTTGGTCTGCTGATAGTGCTCGAGAGCGACCTTGTGCGTCTCGCGGCCGATGCCGGACTTCTTGTAGCCGCCGAAGGCAGCGTGAGCCGGGTAGGCGTGATAGCAGTTGGTCCAGACGCGACCGGCCTTGATGCCGCGGGCCATGCGATAGGAGCGGTTCATGTCGCGGCACCATACGCCGGAGCCGAGACCAAAGTCCGTATCGTTGGCGATCGCCAGGGCTTCTTCTTCCGTCTTGAAGGTCGTTACACCCACGACCGGGCCGAAAATCTCTTCCTGGAATACGCGCATGTCGTTCGTTCCCTTGAGGAGCGTGGGCTGCACGTAGTAGCCGGAGGTCAGGTTGCCGTCGAGAGCCTCGGGACCACCGCCCAGCAGAACCTCGGCACCTTCAGAGCGACCGATCTCGATGTAGCTGAGGATCTTGTCGTACTGTTCCTTGGACGCCTGCGCGCCGACCATGCACTCGGGATCGAGAGGACTGCCGCGCTTGATCTGCTTGGCGCGATCGACGACGCGGGACATGAACTCTTCGTAGATGTCTTCCTGGATCAGAGCGCGAGACGGGCAGGTGCACACCTCACCCTGGTTGAAGAAGGCGAGTACCGTGCCTTCCACCGCCTTGCTCACGAACTCGTCTTCGTAGCTCATGATGTCGGAGAAGTAGATGTTCGGCGACTTGCCGCCCAGCTCCACCGTGCTCGGAATCAGGGTCTCGGCGGCGCAGCGAAGGATGTGATGACCAACCGGGGTGGAGCCCGTGAAGGCGATCTTGCCAATGCGCGTGCTGGTCGCCAGGGCCTGGCCGGCTTCGGCGCCGTAGCCGTTAACGATGTTCAGGACACCGGCCGGCAGCAGGTCACCGATGATCTCCATGAGCACGAGGATCGACGCCGGCGTCTGCTCCGCGGGCTTCATCACAACGCAGTTGCCCGCGGCGAGAGCGGGTCCGAGCTTCCAGGCCGCCATGAGCAGCGGGAAGTTCCAGGGAATGATCTGGCCGACGACGCCGATGGGCTCGTGCACGTGGTAGGCGACGGTCTTGGCGTCTATCTCCGCCATGCCACCTTCCTGCGCCCGCAGTACGCCGGCGAAGTAGCGGAAGTGGTCGGCAGACAGCGGGATGTCCGCGTTCAGCGTCTCACGGACGGCCTTACCGTTATCCCAGGTTTCGGCAACGGCGAGCTTCTCGAGGTTTTCTTCAATCCGGTCAGCTATCTTGAGCAGGATGTTGGAGCGCTCCGTAACGGAGGTAGAGCCCCAGGCAGCCTCGGCCTTGTGAGCCGCATCAAGAGCAAGCTCTACGTCGGCGGCCGAAGAGCGTGGCACCTGGCAGAAAGGCTCGCCCGTAACGGGAGAAATGTTGTCGAAATACTGGCCGTCAACGGGGGCGACCCAGTCGCCGCCGATAAAGTTGTCGTACCGCGCTTGGAAGGTAATTACGGAGCCTTCTTCACCGGGCTGTGCGTAGATCATCTGGTTCACCTCTGAACTGTTTCTGAACTGTTTCTAAACTTTGCTTCAACTGAGTTGAAACGCTGTCGAACTGCAACTGACTATGGGTGTTGTCGCGGGCCGCCGCGTAGGTCGGATGCCCAAAGGCGGCCCCTATGAGAAGCCATGCGTCACAGAATAGTGAGGAACGCGGCGTGATCTGTAGTGTACTTTGGTGGTTTTGTGCTTAGTCCCTTGGTAGTACAGGGATACTGCACTTACACCGAAGGTCCTTTCCTGCCCCGATTCCGGTGGTTCAACCGGTGTTTCCAGAGCCCCGCTACATCCTTCTATGCCAGCGACTGCGATCTAGACCCGGTGCGGTGGGTCGGAGTGATTTGCACTGTTTGCATAGTTGGAAAGTTGCCTTTGGAAGACGGGGTGGGAGATGGCGGTGTCCTCCGAGCTGCTCGCGTAGCCCTCCCGATGTTCGTCCTCGGAAGACGGGGAGGCAGGTGGCCGAGTCCTTCGAGCTGCTCGCGTAGTGTCTTGGGTTGCCTTCGGAAGGCGGGGAGGCAGGTGGCGGTGTCCTTCGGGCTACTTGCTTAGTGCCTTAGGTTGCCTTCGGAAGACGGGGAGGCAGGTGGCCGTATCCTTCGAGCTGCTCGCGTAGCTCCAGCAGGACCTGAGCATTGTTCCAGGCACTCGACGGACGCTCGAAGGATACGGCCACCTACCTCCCCTGCTCCGTGCCACTCCCGGGCCACCGCCAGTCATCGCGGTGCCACACCTCGACGCTGGGTGGCAGACCGGCGCCGTTCTGCTTGAGCGTCCGTCGAGCGCGTTGTTAAGAACAGTAGCGCCGATGGAGACGCGCGAGCAGCTCAAGTAGAGCGGCGCCGGGCTGCCAGAGCCCTCAACGGAGTTCACGAATATGCGGCGAAGGGCCAAAAAAAACCGGGCCCAAAAAGGGCCCGGCCATGGTTCTAGACCCCTGCAGGGATCAGAAGTTGACGATCAGACCCACGGCGATCGCGTCGGCCTCTTCTACGATCTGGGCGGCAGAAACCGCGCCGCCACCGTAGGAGATTTCGTTCATCGTGTACTCCAGCACACCGATGAGGTTCGGGTGGAAGCTGTGGAACAGCGCCAGCGTTGTGGTTTCGTTTTCCCACTCGTCGGAGTTGTCGATTTCAGACAGGCCGTAGGAGACCACCGCTCGAGTGTCGCCCAGGGTGTACGAGCCCTGGAGCAGGTAGCCCGTGCTGTCGACTTCGTCGCCGTCCTCCTGGATAACGTTGAGTGCGTTGAGACCAAGACCCTGGTTGTCCGCAGGGCCTGTCAGGAAGCCCAGACCCTCGCCATCGTAGCCGGAGGCGTGAAGGCTCAGGCCGCCGATCTTCATCTTCGCACCGTAGGAGATACCCCGTGATTCGATCTCTTCGACCGCGCTTTCAGAATCCTGGCTCAGGAAGCCCACCCACAGGTTGAGGTTGCTGTCCTCTCCCATGCCAGTGAACACGTTGCCCATGGAAGTGTTGAAAGTCAGCTCACCCTCAATGCGAGGTGCGCTTTCCTCACTGCCAGCGAAGCCACCATTGCCGTCCGTGGCCACCCGGGAAGGATCAACGAGACCTACGGCCAGCTTGAAGCCGCCAACGTCGGGAGAGCGGTAGGTGATCTGCGACGTCGGAAGTGGATAGATGTAGCCGCTGCCGATGTTGCCGAAGGACACGTAGGCGCCGTCCACGAGACCCAGGGTGTCGTTGGTCATACCGTAGCCGAGCAGGATCTCGTCGCCGAAGATGTTGCTGCGGTTGAACAGCGTGAAGTCCTTACCGACAAGGACCTGACCCCAGGAGGAGTCGACCGTACCGTAGAACTGACGAGTGTCGATAAGACCGTCGGTGGGCGTCTCGTCACTGTCGTTGATTGAAACCCAGAACGATGCACGACCACCCAGTTTGAAGTCGCCGACGTCTTTGCTGAAGTTGGCGCCGAACCAGTTCGGCAGGAAGCCCGAACGCACCCGGGACTGATCGCGAGAGGCGGACTGTACGCCGTCCACGTCTGTTTCAGTGCTCGTGGAAGAGTAGAAGGCATTGAAGGAGGCGTCGAAGGATACGGTCGTACCTTCTTCGTTATAGACCTCCACGGCGGCCATCGCGGGCACGCTGAATGCGGCAGCCACGGCCACCGGTAGTACGCGCTTGCAGAACACAGATTTCTTCATGATCACAATCCCCTGTCGTGAGAAGCTTTGTAGTTGTGTCGATCTAGTCAACGGTATCGAGGATCCCCACAGGCCTTTTACCGGGCCCGGGGACTGCATCTTCGGAGCCGCTTCCCCCCACGACCCGAGATCTGCAGGCATCATGAGAGACAGGCGGGAAGCGGCCAATTGGCCGTTGAGGGGGGCAGGCAGGTGCTTTGGATGTGCTGCGAAGAGGGCGGCATGCGCCAGTACTTACGTCGATACGCGAGCCCGGGGCTGGGCTCACAAACGCGGAAGATGCTTAGGAATCAGGGGTTTCGGTGACTCCGGCGCGCGACCGCGGAGCAAAAAAAAGGGCGGTGGATTTGCGCCTCACCGCCCTATCGTAACCAGACTGTAAACAATTACCAATTGGCGGAAAGCGTCAACCAGTAGTAGCGGGGAGCCGCCGGGCCGAGGAATCTGCCGCTTTCGTCTTCCGTATCCTCGAGTACTTCATCGGCCTCACCGTACAGACCGAAGGTTTCGTATTCCAGGTCGAAGACGTTGTCGACGCGAGCCTCGATACGGAAGTGCTCGCCGAAGGACCAGCCTGCATAGAGATCGATCACGTACCAGTCGTCGGTTTGCTCGTCGACATTGGCCTCGTCGCCGCGCAGGTAGACGCCGCTGGCGCCGCGGAAATCCACGCCGAGTATCAGGTCCTCGGTCGCCTGAGTGGCAAATCCGGCCTTGTAGTTATTGCGCGGCAATCCCGGAATATTGCTGCCGGCGGCCACCAACAGCGTGCCGTTCTCCGAGGCGGGATTGTTCGGACTGCTCGAGACAAACGGATCGTCGTAGGTTGCGGACAGGTAGGTGTAGTTTATGTACCAGCTGTAGCGATCCACATCACCGGCCAGCTCCACCTCGATCCCCTTGCGCAGGGTGTCCGCCGCGTTCTGGAAGAAACCTTCGTTGGATGACACGCCGCCGGTGGTCTGGAACAGGATGTCGTCTTCGCTCAGCGTGTAGAACATGCCCACGCGCCAGTTGCTCAGCGAGTCCGTGCGCCCGCGCACGCCCAGCTCGAAACCCGTGGCGACAACATCGTCCAGCGGTGGATCAGCGAGGAAGCTGTTGGGCAGGTTACAGGGAGCGTCGGGCTCAGAGCAGGCGAGTTCCACCGGGGTGGGTGTGCGAGAAGTCTGCTGCAGGCTGGTGTAGAAGGACGTATTGTCGCTCGTATCGTATTGGAACCCGATCCCGCCGTTGAGACGCTCGTAGGTGTGACTGCCTTCCAGGTCCGGGTTCACGCCCGTCGGGTCCACGTTGTCAATCTGCGTACCGTTGTAGCGGGCTGAAAGCGTCATGGTGAGCTGGTCAGTAAGCGAGATCGCGTCGCTGGCGAACACCGACCAGGTTTCGAGTTCGGACTCCAGGGTCACGAAGCCCTCGGAGTAGAAGCGTCCCGTCAGGGTCGTGCCGCGCTGCTCCGTGAGCTGCGAAAACTCCACGCTGGAACTGAAGTCCGTCTCACCGTAGAAGTAGTCGATCCCGAACACGGCCTGGTTCTCCACGCCGCCCCAGTCACGATTCAGCAGCAGCTGCACGGTGAAACCCAGGCTGTCCTGCTCGCGCCGACTGCGGTTGTTTATGGCGTTGAAGTCTTCGGCGACGAGATTGCCGTCCAGGTCTTCTACCGGCTCGTCGTCCTCATCGCAGAGGAAGCCCTCGAAGGGGTTGTCGTCATCGTCGTCTTCGTCGTCGTCGTCGCCATGATCATGGTCGTCGTCGTCATCATCGTCATCTTCGCCGCACTCTTCGAACTCCGTGCCGTCGCCGTTAAAGCTGTCGACTTCGAGCTGGCGCACGAAGCCGGAAACGCTCAGCTCCGTGTCTGAATCGAAGAAGTGGCGGTAGGACACGCTGAACTGCATCAGCTCGTTTTCCGTGATGTCCGGATGTGTAAACACCGCGTCACGGCTTTCATTGAGGAGATCCAGGGGCACGGCGCCGTTACCGCGGAGCGAGGAGTCGCCCATGTTGAAAAACAGGTCGAGTTCCTGGTTCTCGCCTCGCCAGCTCAGGGCGCCATACGCATTGATGGCATCGGACTCGGAGAAATCGCGCCAGCCGTCTTCGTCCATGGCCTCCACGGCCACGTAATAGCCCCAGGTGCCGTTGTTACCGCCCTGGGCAAAACCAAGGTCGCGGGTGCTATAGGAACCCGCCGTCACATCGATCCCGCCACCTTCGTGGGAGAAACCGGTCTTGGTACGCAGGGAGAGGGCTCCGCCCAGAGCATTCAGACCGTAGACCGGATTGGAGCCGGCCACGAGGTCCATCGTTGCAAAGCTATTGGAAGGCAGCAGGTCCCAGTTGACCGTATCGCCGAAGACCTCGTTAATCCGCGCGCCGTTCTGATAGATCGCCACACCCTGGGAAAGGCCCAGCAGCGGCGAGGCGGTAAAGCCGCGGAACTGCACATCTGGCTGAAGTCGGTTGTTCTGTGCATCATTGGTTGTCACGCTGCCAGCACGTTGGCGCAGCAGGTCGACCACGGAGTAGTAGCTCGGCTGCTGGAGATCCTCGGCATTGAACGACTGCACAGCGTAGGGCAGTCGATTTGCGTCAAGGTTTCCGCTCGAGAGCGCCGTACCGATAACGTAGACCTCTTCGATACGGTCCTGGGCCAGGCCCGGAACGGCCTGAAGTGCGCCGAGCACCAGGGCCAGGCCACTCGCGGTGGTGATTGTGTGTGCGTGTGTATCCGGGCGCTGCTGCGCGCGTTTCTGTCTGCCATTGTGAAGCATGTTTCCCCCTAAGCCTTGACCTCGCTGGTCCGTCCCGAAACTCTTCTTTGGTGAAACACCAGTCTTTCGCTGGCGGCTCCGTGAACGAACGATGGCCTTTATCCGGCGGCGCTTTCCAAAGTGTCGCTTCTTCCCGGGCCTCGTAGCACGTTGGTCCCGCGACACCTGGCGCAGCCGATTCAACTCCTGTTTCCGTCGAGCAAACCCCGCGATCTCTTGCTACCAACGTCTTAAGCGGTCGATAACAAGGTCGCATTGTTGCGCTACAACGAATGCGGATACTAAGTTTTAGCTTTCGATAAATCCTGAGAGAACAATGAGAAACGGATGCGTGCCATGCCAGACCGGCACTTTTGCTTGACCTACATCATGCGGTGCGCGGGCCTCGCGCTTCTTCTTGCCGCAGTCCTGGTGACACCTGTGACCCTGGCCGACGACGACAACGTCGGCGAAGCAGGCAGCGGCGTTGTGGCGCTTGTCGAGAAGATGTTTCCAAAGTCCACGGTGATTGGCGACAAGGAAACTGATGCCGTAACGCCAGCCTGGCCTGTCTACCAACTGAACCAAGTCATCGGGTACGCCTACGAAAGCAAGGATCTCGTCGACTTCCCGGGCTTTTCCGGTGAACAAATGAACTTCCTCATCGGCATCGATACAGACGGCGGCGTGCGCGGGGTCGAAGTGCTTTATCACCACGAGCCGATCTTTATGCACGGCCTGGGACCACAGCCCTTCCTCGATTTTCTGGCGCAGTACGCCGGGCACGGCATTACAGAACAGATCGTGGTCGGCAAACGCCGCGGTGGCGACAACGATGTGACTTACTTCGATGGCGTCACCAAGGCCACGGTCTCGGTTAACATCGCCAACGACACGGTCCTGGTATCGGCCCTGAAGCTTGCTCGCGATCGCATCGAGGCCTTTGCGCAGGCGGCACCCGCGGAGGTGCGAGAAGACGTTTTCCAGGAAAAGAGCTGGCAGCAACTCCTGGACGAGGGCCTGGTAAAAAACTGGACTCTCGACCGCGTCACGGTTGAGGAAGGTCTGGGCAGCAATCTCGACGACTACGACGACGAGAGCCTCGATCTCTTTGAAGGTGACAAGATATCCATTTATTACGGCTATCTGAACGCGCCAACCGTGGGTCGAAACCTCCTTGGCGACGAGGGTTTCGACTTTCTCCGCAGCAAGCTCCGCCCCAATGAACATGCGTTTTTCATCATGTCCCGGGGCTTCTACGGTTACGTCCCCTACGACTACAAACCCGGGACCGTGCCCGACCGCATCAGCCTCGTGCAGGGCGGACTGCCCATCAACATTCGCGACACGAACTTTGTCGACGCCGGCGGCATCGAGCTGATGGCCGACGCTCCACAGATCGAAAACATGAAGATATTTCGCACCCGGGCACAGGCCGGCCTGAATCCAAGTGCAGCGATGCAAATGCAGCTCATGGTCGAGCTGAAGAAGAACCACCTGGTGCGCGATTCCGCCAGCTTTGTCGGCAGCGAATACCAGTTGCCCGCGGGACTGTTCCAGGAAGTCGAGGTCGCCGCGCCTGTGCTGCCTAAACCTATGTGGATTCGTGTCTGGGAGTCACGGACCCTGCAGGTGGGCTTCCTCGTTGTGGGCCTTGCCGTACTCACGCTTGCCTTTGCCCTGCAGAAACGCCTCACGGCAAATCCCGTCGCCTTCCGCCGCTTCCGCATTGCCTACCTGGCGTTCACGCTGCTCTTCGTGGGCTTCTATGCGCAGGGACAACTCTCGGTAGTGAATGTATTCGCCATCCAACTTGCCCTACGGGACGGCTTCAAGCTGGACATGTTCCTGCTCGATCCGGTGCTCTTCATTCTGTGGATCTACACCTTCGCCTCGCTTTTCCTGGTTGGCCGGGGTCTGTTCTGCGGCTGGCTCTGTCCCTTCGGCGTTATGCAGTCGATGACGGCCTGGATGGCCGAGAAGCTGCGCCTACGTCAATGGAAAATCAGCGCCACCTGGCACGAGCGACTGATCTATCTGAAGTATGTGGCCCTTGCCGCACTCATGGGTCTGGCCATGCAGTCGCTGCAGCTTGCCGAACAAGGCGCGGAGATCGAACCGTTCAAGACTGCCGTCACCCTTGGCTTCGTGCGCGAGTGGCCCTTCGTGGTCTATGCGGTGCTGCTGCTCGGCGTCGGTCTGTTCGTCAACAAGTTCTACTGTCGCTACGTCTGCCCCCTGGGAGCCGGTCTCGCCGTGCTTGGTCGCCTGCGTCTGTTCAGCCTCATACCCCGGCGCCGCGAATGCGGAAGTCCCTGCCAACTCTGCGCTGTGAAGTGCGAGACGGCCGCGATTCGCAAGACCGGGGAAATCGACTACAACGAATGTGTCCAGTGTCTGGACTGCGTGGTTATTCTTCAGGACGACGGGCAGTGTGCGCCGGCGATGGTCGAGAAGAAACGACGCGAGCGTGATCTGGTCGATAGCGCCAATGACTCGGATGCCGTGGTCATTCGCTTTCCAGCTTCTGTCAGCGAGGCTAACGGCTAAACTCGTCTGCGTAGCACACCTTTTTGGATCCGAGGATTCGAGCAAGGGTCCTAGCGATCCGTGTCGCATTTGCTGCGTTCGCCGGTGGGGAAACGCTCTCTCCGCAAGCACGGCACGGCTCGCTCATGCTTGAGCGAGCGCACACGCCGTGTTGCCGCGGTGTCAGATAGTCGGTAGCGGCACGGTGCAGGCGTGACCGGAGGTGTTGCGGAGCGCAGCGTCCCCCCCTTCAGCGGAGCGTAGCAATGCCTTCGGTCACGCCGGAATCCTACGCTCACACAGAGGCGGGAGCGGTCTAGCGGTGCGCCTTACGCGCGTTCGGCCGCGAGAGCAACGCCGAGTCCGCCGCCAATGCAGAGCGTGGCGAGACCCTTCTTGGCATCCTGACGCTGCATCTCATGAAGCAGACTCACGAGCACGCGAGCGCCAGAGGCACCGATGGGATGGCCGAGGGCGATGGCACCGCCGTTGACGTTCACTTTCGCCGGGTCCCAGCCTAGGGTCCGGTTCACGGAAAGCGCCTGGGCAGCGAAGGCTTCGTTCGCCTCCACCACGTCCAGATCGTCGACAGTCCAACCGGCACGCTCAAGAACACGCTGAGATGCCGGGATCGGGCCCGTGCCCATGATGCGCGGCTCAACGCCTGCACTCGCACAGGCGGCGATGGTCGCGAGGGGTGTGAGACCCAGTTCTTCGGCCTTGGCCGCCGTCATAACCAGCACTGCGGCGGCACCATCGTTGAGGCCCGATGCGTTGCCAGCGGTTACCGATCCTTCCTTGTCGAAGGCAGGTCGCAGATTAGCGAGCTTCTCCGCCGTCGTGCCCGGACGCGGAAACTCGTCGGTATCGAATACGATCGGATCGCCCTTGCGCTGCGGGATCTCCACCGGAACGATCTCTCCGGCGAAAACCTTGTTTTCGAGCGCACGCCCGGCGCGGGCCTGGGATTCCGCGGCGAAGGCATCCTGATCTTCGCGGCTGATGTCAAAGTCTCCGGCGATATTCTCGGCGGTAACTCCCATGTGATAGCCGTTGAAGGCGTCCGTCAGGCCGTCGACGATCATGCTGTCGCGCATCTTCCAGTCGCCCATCTTCGCGCCGTTTCGGGAGTTGGGAAGAACGTGCGGAGCCGCGCTCATGTTCTCCTGGCCACCGGCAATTACGATCTCGGCATCACCGGCGAGGATAGCCTGCCGTGCGAGCTGCGCAGCCTTGAGCCCGCTTCCGCAGACCTTGTTGATAGTCAGGGCAGAGACGGTCACAGGGAGACCTGCCTTGAGCGCCGCCTGGCGCGCGGGATTCTGGCCGCTGCCTCCGGTCAGAACCTGTCCCATGATCACTTCATCCACCAACGAGGGGTCCAGACCTGTGCGTTCGAGCAACCCGGAAATCACACGCGCACCGAGCTCGGGCGCGGGAACGCTGGCGAGGCTGCCGCCGAAGGCGCCGATAGCCGTCCGGCAGGCATCGACGATTACCACTTGTTCACTCATCTTCTGTACCCCCTATTTATAGCTGTGGCACGAGGCCGAATTCAGGACGTCGGAGTATCCGGAAAATGACCGGGCGGGGACATTCAACTTTAGGCGTGGTTGCCAATACGAATGTCACCGCGCAAAAGCAGGGATCAACTCGCCTGAAACCAGTTCTCCTGCTCGAGGCGGGACCAGATTTTCCGCACTACCTCCCCGCCCTCTTCGACCACGCTCCGACTTCTGTCGGCCAGAAATTCTCCATCGCGCACCTGTAGACGGCCCGCGGTCATGACCGTTCGCACCATGCGACCGTTCGCGTAGAGGAGATTGTTCATCGGTTCCGGGGGCAGGCTGCCGGCGCCGCCGAGGAGACCGGTTACGTCCACCGAAACGAGGTCCCCCTGCGCGCCCTCGCGGAGCACGCCGATATCGTCACGACCCAGGGCCCGCGCTGGCAACCTCGTGGACGCATCGACCATACCTTCGATCGTCGGAGCGGCGATGGGAAGACTCTCATCGCGGTCCTTGAGCAGAGCGTGGCGCGCCTGTCCGAAGAGCACCGCCAATTTCAGGTTCTCCAGGAAGTCGTTGGAGTGCGTGTCGATGCCGACGTTTACGGATAGCTGCGCTCCCAGGGCTTCGGGCAGAGGCTGTGTCGCGCCACCGGCGCCGCCGGCCGAAGGACAGTGCGCGTACACAACCCCATGGCGGCGCAGGATCGCCGGATCAACACTCCAGTCCAGCCCCGTCATGTGCGCGCCGAACACCGGACCGACTTGAAGCACACCAAGGGATTCCATCCACTGGGTCGGCGTCATGCCATGCATGCGGCGTATCGTGGCCGTTTCGCGCACACCCTGCGAGAGATGGATATGCAGGCCTGTCCCTAACTCCCGGGACGCCGCGGCGATGGCTCGCATCGTTTCGGGTGTGTGCGTATCGCAGGCGTGGGGCGACATCATCGGCTTGAGCAGTCCGTCCGCACGATCCATATTGCGGCGACCGAAATCGAGATTGCGCTCGATTTCCGCAAGCGTGTCGCGCTCTGACTCCGCCAGCACTTGATCGTCGGCGCGAAACCAGATGGGGAACAGCCGATCGATGGCTGGGATCATGGACCCGGGATAGCCGCGCGCACCCATGCGCTCGGCGACGCGCACGTAGCTTTCCGCCTGGCGCAGGGAGAGGCTCATCTCCAACTGCGTCGTGCAGCCAGAACGCAGAAGCTCAGCGAGATTAAGTGCCGTTAGAGCATCCAGCTCGTCGTCGGCCAAGGTCTCAACCAGCTCCAGGGGCCGCGCGTAGGATCGACCGCCCTCAATGATTCCCCGCGTGGGTGTCGCACTGCAGCAATGCGTGTGGCCTGAGATGAATCCGGGCAGAAGCAGATCCCCGCGCAGGTCGAGGTGCTCCAGGGATTCGCGAAAAGGGCGATCCCGTAGCGCTTCAATGCGACCGTCGCGCACCAGAATGTGGGTATCTCGTTGCAGCACCGGCTCCGCGGCTCCATCGACCGCCACAAGCGCCCAGCCAGCATGTAGGGTGTAGCTGCGCTCCTGGCTCGCGTCCCTGCCTTGGGCGGCGCTCTTGTTTGCGTTCGTCGAGGCCGCGGCACCAAGCAGCAGTGCACTGCCGCCTTGCAGAAGCTCTCGACGATTGAGTCCGCAGGAATCTCTCCAGTTTTGTGATACTTCCTTGTTGTCGGTGAGTCCGGTCATCCTGCTACTCCTACATGGCGTGGGCTCGGGCGTCGCATTCACCGCGAGCCGGACCGTGTGTACTGACTTCGCTGGCGGGGAAACGATCACTCAGTAAAGTCTCAGTGATCGCCCGGATCAAGCATGCACCCGGTGCCGACGGCAGGGAACTACCGTCCGGCGCCGCAGGAAACGCGAGAAGTGGCGCTCTAGCAAACACTGCGCTAGTTTCGCCCTGCCGCAGCCAATAAAAGGGCCTCGTCTGTGATGACCCCACTTTTTCCCAAGGCACTGCCCCTCAGCCTGAAGCTGATGGCCGCTCTGCTGATCATAGCTACAGTCACCCTGGGCACGGCGCGCGCGGAGGATCATCCCCTCAAGGCTGAGATCATTGCGTCGGTGGATGCTCAGGCGGAAGCACTCGCGAACCTGAGTGATGAAATCTGGCGTGCCGCAGAGATCGCTTTCAGGGAAACAAAGTCCTCCGATGCGCTGGTAAGCCATGCGAAGAATCACGGTTTCCAAGTCACCCGCGGCACCGGTGAAATACCCACGGCCTTCGTCGCTGAGTACGGGAGCGGCAGGCCAATCATCGGCATCATGGGCGAGTTCGACGCCCTCCCCGGTCTGTCCCAGGCCAGTGGCGTACCGGAGCGCTCTCCGATCGTGACCGGTGCCCCGGGTCATGGTTGCGGCCACAACGTTTTCGGTGCCGCCTCCCTGGGCGCTGCCATAGCGGTAAAGGAGCTGATTGAGGCGGGGAAGCTCACGGGCACCGTGCGCTACTACGGCACTCCCGCGGAGGAAAAATTCTTCGGGAAGCTGTGGATGATCCGTGCAGGCGCCTTTGATGATGTCGACGTGATGATGGACTGGCACCCGACGGACCAGATCATGGCGTCGGTCCAGAGCAGCCAGGCGCTGGTGGATTTCCTTGTGGAGTTCGACGGGCAGGCCGCGCATGCGGCGCGCGATCCGTGGAACGGACGGTCCGCGGGCGATGCACTCGAGCTGTATACCAACGGTATCAACGCCTTTCGCGAGCACGTGCGCCCCACGGTCCGCATTCACTATCACATCATGGACGCGGGCAAGGTGGTCAACGTCGTGCCCGACTACTCAAAAATCTGGGTCCGTGTACGCGATCGGGATCGCGAGGGAATGACCCCCGTCTACAAGCGCGTACAGGCCATGGCCGAGGGCGCCGCGATCATGGCGGACGTCGACTACAAGGTCTCCCTGATTTCCGGAGTGCATGAAATTCTCCCCAACCGCACGGGTGGAGCCGCGCTGCAGGCCAATCTGGAGATGCTTGGCGGCATCGAATATACCGAGGAGGAAGAGGCGTTCAGTCGCGCAATCCAACGCGCTACCGGCAAGCCTGAAATCGGAATGGATGCGGTGGTGCGACCGCTGCTGGAGACGGAGGAAAACCCGCCGGGAGGCTCAACAGACGTGGGCGACGTAAGCTACAACGTGCCCACGATCAGCCTCGGCGCCCCCATCGCCGGCAAGGGCGTTCCCTGGCATTCCTGGGCCGTCGTCGCCTCCGGGGGTATGTCCATCGGCCACAAGGGTCTCGTCTACGCCTCGAAGGCGCTTGCCATGACCATGGTCGATCTGTACACGAACCCCGAGCTAGTCGCGGGGGTGAAAGAGGAGTTTCTGGAGCGTAAGGGCGATTACGTCTACGAGGGTATTCTGCCTCCCGGTCCACCGCCGCTGGACTTTCCCCAGTAACTCAACGCGCATGCCGATGCACGGGAGCCTATCGCCACTGTTGGGCCCATACAGACAACGCCGCTCCGGGGCACCGGCTTTGAGAGCGATCAAACCGTCGAGAGCGATGTGCGCCAGGAACGGATGATTGCCAGGGCGTTGAGTGCCTCAGCGACTGCCAGAGTTCGGTGAAGGCACGTCGCCCTATTCCTGATCCCGCTCCATAAGGGACTGACCCAGGAAGGAAGGCGGTACATCTTCACCCGCGACTTCGAGAAGTATCCGGTAGTACAGTCCGTTCGAGGATCCATCGAGCAGTGCACTGCGCACCATGCCCTCGCCATCGACACTCTCCGCCGCCTCCAGCAGTCGCTGGAACGTTCTTATGAAGTTCTCCGAGTGCCGCGTACGTATTTCCGTGCCGTACAAAAGCTCCCGCAGAGCATCGGGATCGCCGCGCCGTTCCACGGCCGCGGCCATCATGCGACGCACGAATAACGAATGGTCTCCGCGGCTCATGTCGGCCCGAAGACCCGAGTACTCCTCAAGGTCCACCTCGCCCGTGCCCGTAGCGCCGAAGACCGAAATGAAGTGGAAGGCAGCGATACTGCCGAGCTGTTCCTGGACGAGTGTCAGCAGCTTGAAATAGGAATCGCGGCGCGAATGCAGTTCCAGGCGTCGGGTGGAACGTTCCTGCATGCTGATAGCGCGCGTATTGGCAGTGATTTCCTTCTGCTGCATGAAATGGCCGATGACCAGCCAGAGGAATGCCAGCGGCGCGAAAGCACCTTCAAAGAAGCTGCCAATATCCGCCGTGGGCAGGGAGAGAAACTGATCCCAGCCCACGATTGTGGTCAGGTAGACGAGTCCGCCACCGATCCAGACCGTGGTCACCGTTAAGCCGAGGACAATACGCCAGTCGAGACCCGCTGGGTGAGGTTCCTGTTCTTCCATCCGCGCGAGGATAACAGAGCCCCTTCAATTCAACCTTGTGATTCGCACCCTGAGTACTGTGCGAGCATCCTCGCGAGCCGCACCGTATTTGCTACGCTCGCTGGTGGGGAAACGCTCGCTACGCAAACACGGTGCGACTCGCTCAATTTCTGGCTAACCCGACTTCTGTGTTTCCGAGCTTTCGTTCTCGCAAGTCGCAGGCGATACCGGTGTGTTTAGGACAGCAGCAATACCGCCGGTATTGCCGGGATCAGGCACGCGCCACTCGTAGCCCAGCTTCCGCAGGCTCAGGGATTGATCGCTTCGCTCTGCCAGACACCGGCATCATCGCGGAAAGACCGCCAGCGGCTCTGCGGCGAGCCGCGAAGGCAAAGATGATCCACCGCCTCCACACGCAGCGCGAGCACCATGAAGCTATCCGGCGCAGTGTCACCTTCGCGAACGCGGGGGGAAACAGGCAAGGCCTCAGCCACCGGTGTCCCGGGATCGGGCCAGAAGAACTGTTCGCGCGCGGCGTCCGAGAGCGAGGCCCACAAAGCGCAACGCAGCGACTGGTCATCGGCCTCGGGACCCGTCAATGCGAGCGAGCCCCGAAAGCGGAACTGCTCGCGAGTGTGCGTGAAGTACCAGCAGATTTCGCCCGCTGCGTGCGCGAGAATGTCGTCGACCTTGTCGCTTCGACGATCGGTGATCATGCGCAGTTGCATCGACTCGGAGCAGAGTTCGCGGAAGACGAGCGTGCGAACGGCCGGTGTTCCGTCGCGGCGGACGGTCGCCAGCTGGAGATAGCGGTTGTGGGCGTCCCGGCGATTTCGCTTGAGCGCGTGCTGCAGGGCCGCAGTCCACTGGTACGGAGTATCGGACATCGAATGCCGTGACAGCTTTCAGGAAGACCGGCGAGGATAGCAAAACACTCGTGCCCGGCAGGGCTTGCGCTGCCTTCCCTGACTCGACGTGGGATCTCGCTACGGAAACACCTCGCCCCGGAACGGTGCGGGAATGGTACAAATTCCTCGAGGGCGCACGGCCGCAATGCACAAGTTCAGCCCAGGGCGCCAAATCCGCGTCCCGGTGGTGGCACGCATCCTGCGTTCAGAGCACCGATGAGAGATCATTGACGTCTCGGCGCGACCGATAAAAAAACGAAGGGTAACAACGGGGATAGGACCATGGCGGAGCCCTCAGAGCTCGTCTATGCACTGGAGGATTCACCACCGCCGGTGGAAGCGCTGTTTGCGGCGATCCAGCACCTGCTGGCCTCCTTCGTTGGCATCGTGACGCCGACGCTGATCATTGGAAACCTGCTCGACCTGCAGACCGAAGTGCCCTACCTGATCAGCATGGCTCTGATCGCTTCCGGCATCGGTACCTTCATCCAGGCCTGGCGGCCCCTGGGCATCGGCGCCGGCATGCTCTGCGTGCAGGGCACGAGCTTTGCGTTCCTCGGCGCGATTCTTAGCGCGGGTTTTGCCGTGCGCGAGCAAGGTGGCGATGATCGCGCCGTCCTGGCGATGATCACGGGCCTGTGTTTTCTCGGCGCGTTCATTCAGATCGGGCTCAGCCAACTGATTCCCTATCTGAAGCGAATCGTCACACCCCTGGTCACGGGTATCGTTATCACAAGCATTGGCATCAGCCTGATCAAAGTGGGTATGAGCGATCTTGCCGGCGGCGCCGGTGCGGCGGACTTTGGAGCGCCTGCCAACCTGGCCCTGGGGTTTTCGGTTGTTGCTGTGATTGTCGGGCTCAATATCTCAACGAACGACTGGATTCGACTGTCGTCGGTGATTCTCGGACTTATCTTCGGCGTTGTGGGCGCCGTCGCCATGGGGCTCGTTGAAACCAGGGAGCTTCAGGTCTCTCCCGCGCTGGCGTTCCCGACCCCGTTCCGCTACGGCTTCGATTTTGGGTTCGCATCGTTCGTGCCCCTCGCTGTGATCTACGTGATCAGCACCGTGGAAACCGCCGGAGACCTCACGGCAAACTGCGTGATCTCGCGCCAGCCCATTGAAGGCCGGCAATATCTTCAGCGCATCCGAGGCGGCGTTCTCGCCGACGGTATCAACTCGATGATCGCCGCGGTGCTCAACAGCTTCCCGAACACGACATTCAGCCAGAACACCGGCGTGATTCAACTCACGGGGATTGCCAGCCGCTACGTCGGGATGTATCTAGCGGTGATATTGGTTCTCCTGGGCCTATTTCAGGGCATCGGCAATCTACTCCTGAGCCTGCCCAAGCCCGTGCTCGGCGGAGCCACGCTGGTGATGTTCGGCACTGTCGCTGCGGCCGGGGTGAAAATCATAGCGACGGAGGAGATCGACCGGCGCAAGGTCATCATCATCGCCGTTTCCTTCGGCCTCGGCCTGGGTCTGGCCCTCGTACCCGAAGTATTTTCCCGGACTCCGACCATGGTTCAGAACATATTCAGCTCGGCCGCGGCGACGGCGGGTCTTACAGCGATAAGCCTTAGTCTGCTGATCCCCGAGCCCAAAGCCGAACCTGCATCTACGCTGGAACGCTGACATGCAGATCCCTGAGATCGACTTTCGCAGGGACCGACCTCGAGCCCAGATCGTGGAAGAGGTTGCTCTTGCTCTGGGCCACACCGGTTTCATGACCGTTCGCAATCTCGGCATTGAGGAAGCTCAGATCGAGGCCATGTTCGCCCGGAGTCGGGAATTCTTCCATCGGGACTCCGCCTTCAAGCAACGGTACCTGTATCGCGATGCTGCCGAAAACTTCGGCTTCCAGGCCCTGGGGATGGAAAGCCTAGACCCGCAGCAACCGCCGGATCTCAAGGAAACCTTCACCATGCGGCTCAATCCGGCAACGCCGCTCGAGGATTCACGCTTTCCTTCCCGGGATTTTCGCCGCCAGGTCGAAGGCTTCTACGAAGCCTGTTTGCAGGCCTCGGGCGAACTGCTCGCGGTAATGGCCGCAGTCTTTGGCCTTCCCGACAACTTTTTTTCGGGCACGGTCGGCGGTGAGAACGTAGCGTTGCGCCTGCTCTTCTACCCGGGCGGACAGCGGCCGCCCGGTGACGGCAGCCTCGGTGCCGGAGCGCATACGGACTACGGTATCCTCACTTTGCTGTTCCAGGGCGACGTGGGCGGGCTCGAGGTCCGTGGTGCGGATGGAAAGTGGCTGAGCGTTCCCTGCACCCCGGGATCCGTTGTGATCAACACCGGCGATCTCATGCAGCACTGGACTAATGGGCGGTTTCGCTCCACGGAGCACCGAGTCCGGGCCATGACCGGCATGGAGGACAGACTGTCGATCGCCTTTTTCGTCGACCCCGATTCAGCCACCCTGGTTGATGTGCTTCCCCAGTGTGTCGACGAACACAACCCACGGCGCTTTGCTCCCATCACGGCCGGGGAACACATTAAACGCAAGCTGGAACAATCGCACCAGCCCTGAGCCGGATCAGCGACTGGCGGCGCGGCTCCCGGCCCGTGCTAGGCTTTCTTCGTCGTCGCTATAGCCCAATCTGTATGTCCCAAACATCCCCACTCTTTTGCTATTCACCACGTTGCGAAGCGATCGCGCGATGGACGCGAAGCTGGTTTCGCCCGCGTATGGGTGCTGCCGCCTCACTCATTGCTGCAAACACTTTTTTTGCACTGACCTCTGGCGCGCTCGCGGCGCAAGAGACCCAAGACTGCCCTGGGTCGGATCTTCTGCTTGAGAACACAAGGATCTACACCGCCGATGATTCCGCCTGGACGGCCCAGGCCGTAGCCGTCCGAGGTGAGCGTATTGTTTTTGTCGGCAGTAACCGCGAAGCCAAAGCCTGGCATTGCGGCGCGAGAGAGATCATCGATCTCAAGGGCAGCTTCGTTTACCCGGGTTTCGCTGACAGCCACCAGCACCTTGAAGGCGTGGGGCGGCGAACGCGCACCCTGAGCCTCTTCGGCATCTCTACGCTGAAGGCGACGGTCGAGCGCATCGAAGAATGGTCAGCCACGATTCCCTCTGGCGACTGGATTCTGGGGCGGGGGTGGATCGAGCGCGAGTGGACCGACGAACAGCGCTTCCTCACCCGCCATGATGTCGACCCCTTCAGTGCCGACAAGCCGCTGTATATGCCCCGCGCCGACGGGGTGTCAGCCCTGGTGAATTCCCGGGCTCTCGAACTCGCCGGCGTGGATGCAGGCACACCGGATCCCGAGGGCGGGCGCTTTGAGCGCGATGCCAACGGGGAACCCACGGGCTATGTGCTCGCGCGGGCCATGGACCGCTTTCGGAGCATCCTGCCACCGGACACGGACGAGTACATCAAGGAGAACCTGCGCCGCGGCATGCAGGCCAACGCGGCTCTAGGCTGGACGCAAACCCACGAGGCGGGCATGACCTGGCGCGAGGTGCGCCTGCTGCGCGAGCTGCACAAGGAGCGACAGATGGCGCACCGCGTCTACATCGCCGTGCCCATCGCCGAAGCCGAGTCGATCATCGAACACGGCCCGGAGCGCAGTAGCGACGGTTTCTTCGATCTGCGCGGTATCAAGGTGTTTATCGACGGCACCCTCGGATCTCGTGGGGCAGCGTTGCTCGAACCGTATGCCGATGCCGAGCACAGCGGGTTCATGAATCGCACCACGAAAGAAGAGCTCATGCCGGTCCTCGATGCGTCCCTACGCGGGGGACTGCAGGTAATGACGCACGTGATCGGTGACCGGGCGCTGCGCAGCATGCTCGACTGGTACGGCGAGGCCTGGAATGCGCTACCACGAGCCGCGTGGGCGAACTCTGATTTGCGCTGGCGCCTTGAACACGCCCAGATAATCCCACCGGTCGATCAGCAGCGCCTTGTCAGCATGAAGGTGATCCCATCGATGCAGCCCAGCCACGCCATCGGTGATCTCAATTTTGCGCCGGCACGGCTTGGCCCAGAACGTCTGGCCTACGCCTATCCCTGGCAATCGCTGATCGATCGCGGTCTAAAGGTGATCGCCGGTTCGGACGCGCCTGTGGAGGCCGGCGATCCGCGTATCGAGTTCTACGCCGCAATCGCGCGCAGACGTCTGGACGGCACGAGAGGCGATGGATGGCACCCGGAATTCGCGGTATCCCGCGCCGATGCACTGCGGATGTTCACAACCTGGGCGGCCTACGGAGCCTTCCAAGAGCACGAGCGCGGCTCGATTAGCGTGGGTAAGTACGCGGACTTTTCGGTGTTTGATACCGACTTCATGACAGCACCGCCGGTCGAGATTCTCGCAGCGGAAACAGTCATGACGATCGTAGGCGGGCGCACGAGCTACCGGGCCTCGGGCAAGGATTCCTAGCCCATTCGGCACGCCCGGGCCGAACTCGGGCATCCGCATTCAGGCGCGCAGACGCCGCATGGCATCAACGAGCCTGCCGACTTCATCGGGCGTGGTGAAGACCTGGGGCGTGATACGCACACAGGATCCGCTGGCAAGACCGCGGCGCACTACGGTGAAGATGCCGAACTCGTCCTCCAGACGCAGCTGCAGGGCCTTTGCATCTTCAACGCTCGCTTTGCCCGCCAGGCGGAACGCACCCATTCCCGTCCAGGCGTCTTCTTCCGCGCCCCCGAGCACCTCGATATGCGACATCTCATCGGCTTCCACGCTCCAGAGAGAGCGGAGATAGCGAAGCCGGGCTTCCTTGTTCGCTCCGCCCAGCGCTTCGTGAAAATCCAGGGCCGCGGGAACACTCGCCATCGCGGCAAAGTTCGCGGTTCCCGTGTGAATTCGCGTCCAGGCCCGCGTGTTGTCGCTATCCTGCTCACCGGGATAGGGGGCAATCCTGTCGAGGCTGCCGCGGCGCATATACAGAGCGCCCACACCAATAGGGCTACCGATCCACTTGTGCAGATTAAAGCCAGCCCAGTCCACACCGAGGTCCTCGATACGGTAGTCGACGAGACCCCAGGACTGGGCGCAGTCGCAGATCACGTCGATACCTCGGCCCCGCGCCTCCGCCGCGATGTCGGCGATCGGCAGCACGAGACCGTGTTGATTGCTCGCGTGCGTGGCGAGCATGAGCTTGAGCCGTGGATTGGCGTCGAATGCCGCGCGATACGCGCCGAGGAGTTCGCCTGATTCCGCCCGGGAAGGCAGATCCAGACGAACGACTTCCACACCCCGACCCTGCTTGAGCCAATGCATTGTCGTTTTGAACTGAGGGTAATCCACGTCGGCGTAGAGCACCGCGTCTCCCGGTTCGAGGCCCCGGTACTGGCGAATCAGGTTGTGGATCGCCTCGGTGGCGTTGCGCGTGAGGACGATCTCATCATCCCCGGCGCCCAGGGCGCGGGCGACCCGCTGCACCGAAAGCTTCGCGTCCGTCCGGTATCCTTTGCGTCCGTAGTACGAGTTCTGTGTATTCACCATCTCCGTGGCTGCCATGTAGGCCGCCTGTACTGGTCTCGCCATTTTGCCCCAGTAGCCATGTTCCAGATTGACGATGCCGGAAGTGCGGGGGTAGTGTCGCGCGATCTCACGCCAGAAGGTCTCGTCGCGGGCCAGCTCTGCCGGCACCGCGTTCGCCGGCGGTGTGGGAAGATCTCCGGCGTACAGCCCGACCTTGCCCATAGCGGGTAGTGCCACCGCGCCGGCCACGGCAGACAGACCTGCACCGAGCACTTGCCTGCGGCGCAGGCCCACCTCGTCTTCGCCTCTCGTGAAGCCTCCGCCCTGCCTCACCTTGCTTTTCTGCGCCATGGTTTTTTGCTCCGCTAGGGGTTCGTTTAGCAGGGGAGAAGACTAGCACTCGACGACGCTGTTGCGTCCGGAACCTGGGTGAATTGACACTGTACTTTCGGGCGCGTCTGGTCGTAGATTGTGGGCCCTCCCTTGAGCTGCGAGCCCTGCCGATGCTGTCCCGGATAATCTCCTGTGTCCTGCTTGCCCACCTTGCCTTTACCGCGGCGGCGGCGGATGACCAGATGTTTTCACCACGCGCGGAAGTCGCTTTCCCCGAAAGCCTCAAGGTGACCTATCGCCATCCCGTACCCATGCGCGATGGGGTCACGCTGTCGACGCACATCTATCTGCCGGCCGCCGAGGGGCGCTTTCCGACGCTGCTGGTCCGCGATATCTACGGCAACGGCTCCCAGGGCGTACGCCAGCGCTACGCGCGCTGGGCCACGCAAAACGGCTACGCCTTCGTCTACCAGCAGGCGCGGGGCCGCTACGACTCGGGCGGACACTGGTACCCCTACTTTCAGGAGATTCCGGATGGCGAGGACACACTGAGCTGGATCACCGAGCAATCCTGGTCCGACGGCGGCGTGGGTATGTTTGGCACGTCGTACCTGGCCTCGGTGCAGTGGCTGGCAGCTCTCTCCGGTCACCCGGCCCTCAAGGCCATCGCGCCGGCCATGAGTCCGGGCAACTACTATCGCGACGTAGCCTACCCCGGCGGCGCTTTTTCCCTGCTGTCCAGAGCGAGCTGGGGTATCGGCCTCGTCGGCGGTCGCACGAACGCCAATTACGGCACGGACTGGATCAGCGGCATAGAACATCTTCCGTTGAAGACTCTGGACAAGAGCCTGGGTTTCGACGTCCGTCACTTCCGCGACTGGCTTGAGCATCCGAGCTACGACCGCTACTGGGAGCCGCTGAATCTCGAAGCCCGTGCCGATGAAATGGACGTGCCCGCGCTGAACTTCGGCGGCTGGTACGACGTCTTCCTTCGTTCCACCATCGGCAGCTACAGCACGATGAAGACCGATGCGATCTCCGAACGGGCCCGTTCCGGACAGCGCATGATCATCGGCCCCTGGCCCCACGGCTGGAACGCCAAGACCGTTACCGGCGAGGTGGACTTCGGCGAGGGCGCTTTGATCAATGCCGAGGCCATGATGCTCGAGTGGTTCGATCACTACCTCAAGGGCGAGGCGTTGCCAGAGCGCCCACCGATCATGCTTTTCGTGATGGGCCGCAATGAATGGCGCGCCGAGCAGGAGTGGCCCCTGGCGCGGACCCGCTATGAATCCTGGTACCTGCACGACGATGGAAAGCTGAGTCCGGACGCGCCCGGGAGCACGGAGGGGAGCCTGGAATACCTGTACGACCCGACAGACCCGGTGCCAACGCTCGGGGGCAACATCATGCGGCCCGAGCTGCGCGGCGCCTATGACCAGAAGCCCCTGGAGAAACGCAGCGATATCCTTCGCTTCGTCAGCCTGCCCTTCGAGGAGAGCACGGAAATCACCGGGCCGATACGTGCCACGCTGTTTGCCGCAAGTGATGCGACAGACACGGACTTCATGGCCAAGCTCATGGTCGTGAAGCCCGATGGCAGCGCCATCAACCTGGTCGATGGCGTTATCCGGGCCCGGTACCGCAAGGGCTTTAGCGAGCCCGAGCTTATCGAACCGGGTACGGTTTACGAGTACGACCTCGACCTCTGGGCAACCAGCTACGAGCTCGCGGTGGGGGATCGACTGCGCGTCGACATCAGCAGCAGCAACTTCCCGCGCCTGAACCGCAATCCCAATACGGGAGCGCCGTTCGGGGAAACCACTGAGATGCGCAGCGCGCGCCAGACGATCATGGCCAGTAGCCGCTATCCCTCGCGCATCATTCTGCCGGTGGTGCCGAAGGACGGAGCCGACTGAGTTGAGACGCGCGACGCTCGTTCGTTTCCTTGCGCTGAGTGCGGGATGTATCGCGTCGGCTTTCGCCGAACAGCAGAGCGGTGCGGATGCGCTGTTGCTCCAGTTGTTGAACGCCGCACCGGAGAACGTCGCTACCGTCGTGAAGGACCCAGCTCGGCACAGGGTACAGATACTCTATACACGCGTTATCAGAGACGGCGGCGCCACTCCGCGCTTCGAGACGCATGCCTACCGCAGCGGTGACGAGTACTTTTATCCCGCGAGTACGGTCAAGTTTCCGACCGCCGTGTTCGCGCTGGAACAATTGCACAGACTTGGGCTTTCGCGGGACGCCGAACTGCGGATTTCCCCGATATCGGAGCGCCTGCCGGGTACCGGCGAAGAGTCTGCCAAGAGCGTCGCGCAGTACGCGCACGAGATTTTTGTCGTCAGCGACAACGACGCCTACAACCGGCTCTATGAGTTCCTCGGTCCAGAGCAGATCGAAGCGCGCCTGCATGCCCTGCATCTCAAAGATACGCGCATCGTTCATCGACTTTCAGTCGCGGCGACGCTCGGGGAAAACCGCAAGGCCAACGCCAGTACGCTGTGGCTCAAGGGGCAAATGGTAAGCGCATTACCCGAGCGTCATGCTCCAGTACGGGTGTTCAAGACTGTAACGCTGGGCTCGAGCTACGTTGACGCGAAGGGAGCCGTGATCGAAGCGCCCTTCAACTTTGGCGCCAAAAATGCCTTTTCGCTCAGTGACCAACAGTCTTTGCTTCGCGAGGTCTTCTTCCCGACAGGGAAGCTGACACTCAGTCCCGAGGACCTCGCATTCCTTCGCGAGGAAATGGCCTCCCTTCCGCGGGAATCGGTGGACCCTCTTTATCCCGTCGATGAGTACCCCGACAGCTACGTGAAGTTTCTGTTGGCCGGAGGTGAGACTTCGCTGCCCGAGGGAGTCACGATCTACAACAAGATCGGGCAGGCCTACGGCTTCACAACCGACAACGCTTACATCGTCAACCAGAGTCTGGGTATCGAGTTCTTTCTCGCCGCCACTGTCTTCACCAATGAAAACGATCGCTTCAACGACGACAACTACGAGTACGATGAAATCGCCGTTCCGTTTCTGCGTGACCTGGGGCAGCTGGTTTACAACTACGAAGTAAGCGTCAGTAAGCACCGATAGGCAGTCACGGAACCAAGCCCTACCAGCGCCGAACAGAAAGCAACCGCAGGCCCGGCTTAGAGCCAGAGCTTCGGCTTTCGAGCGAGCCTGCTCGACTGCCGGTGGGCAGCCGCGGCCAAGAAGCGCCGAACGGCGAGGATACCCTTGAGACGATCAATCTGCAGGCACAATACATCCGCGGTTGTCCCAGGGGGCTCAGGGCTTCCCTATCTTTCCTTGAGAAGTGGAACCATTGAGCTCCAGACTCCGTCACCGGCGTAGCGATGGAAGACCGCACCACTGATGTGTAGAGCGATGGTCGCGACACTCGCCCAATAGCTCGCTTCGTGGAACCAGAGCACGATCGCCAGCGCGATACCGTCTTTAAACCCATTTCCGTACAGGCCAGCGATCATCAGACCCGTGGCACCCAGTGCCGCAAGGCTCAAGTACATTCCAAGGTGAACCGCTTTTGCGAGAGCTTGTACCAGGGGTGGAGACGCCTCAGGCAGGGCGGTGCAGTTTTGTTTCCGCATGTACAGGAACCTGAGGGCCAGAAAAGCCAGGAAGACGACCGCGAACACCACTTCCTCACGAAGGAAAGCCATATCGTCAAGCTCCTCAACCTCATCGACCTGCTTGGCCAGGCCATAGACAAAAAGCAGCGCAAAGGACCAATGGAAGAACTTCGCGAGCCGGGTATGGTTGTTAACGTGAACGGACATCAGAACCTCGCCGAGCAGATGGTCATGGGTTGTGGTAGCGCGAGAGTGCTCGCAATCGATCCCCTGGGAACGTGAGGCAACCTCTTTGCGGAAGCCAAGAGGGAGGCGGACGCCAGTAGCCCAGCCACCGGATTACGTCGACCCGGCCGCGAGCGCGCAAGCAAGAGTAGAACTGAGCCTAGCGCTGCACGCATGGCTCGAAAGAGAAAATAGAGAAGTCACCGCTAAACCCCTCCAGCGCCATGCACGCAAGCGCGTCAGGCCCAAGCCGTCCTTCGTGCTTACTCTGCACGATGAGACGACCGCTCTCCAGGGACGAAAGCATGCCGTCCAGTTCCGCGCTGTCGCGAATCACAGTTGTCGCGCCGTTTGAGTAAAAACTTGCGGAGTAAGGCATGCGCTCGAAGTAGAACACCGGCCCCTCCGGGCCAGCGGCAGACAGCGCTTCGAGGGTACTCTTCTGCGATTTCTGATTGGACAGGTCGAGCACTCCCGTGTACATCAGCATCAGCACCAGAGCTGGGACGGTGGCCGCCACGGATGCCCAGGACCGGCTCCGGTGTGCCAACCAGCGCCCAAGAAGGACGGAAAGCGCGGGCAGCGTCGGCATCACGTACGCGGGCAGCACGTTTCCGGCAAGCGTGAAGAACAGCAGGGGAGCGAGGGCAGCCAACACGAAGAACTCATGCTCGGTGCCCTGCTCCGGACCGGCGAGTCGTCTCGGCCAGTTGCGGAGAGTGGCGTAGCCTGCGATCACGGACCAGGGGAGCAGTCCCATAAGCCCGTAGAGCCAGATGGTCCCCAGAGGCCTGTCGTGAGCGTTGCCATACAGATCACCGGTCCAACCACTGTCGACAAAACGGAGGAAGTGCTCCCCGATGAGAAAGTAGTTCAGGAAACCGGGGCTACGGCTTTCAGCGGCGAAGTACCACGGGAGCGCCAGCAGGCACACAAGTCCGAGCCCCCGGAACCAGGGAAGAAAGCTCCAGAGCCAGCTCAGGCTCCTGTAGCGTAGCGACCACAGGGCCACGGGCATGGCCACGAGCACGATTGCCACAGGCCCTTTGGCAAGTAGCCCCAAGGCCAGCCCCAGAAAAAACGCGATCGCACTCGCGCCGCCTGAGTTTCCGAGGCGCGAGGCAAAGGCAATCACGCTTACCGTTACGGCCAGGGTGAGGGCAGCGTCCGTCATCACGGCACCGGCCCCGACAAACCCGACCCCGCTGCTCAAGAAGACCGCGGCGGCGGCCCAGGCCGTCGTAGCGGAGTATCGCCGCGCGCAGAAGCCGTAGACGATTACCATGGCCGCCAGGGAAAAGAGCAGCGCGGGTAAACGGACGGCGAACTCTGTTGCGCCGAAGAGCTTTAACGACGCCGCAGTCGCCCAGATGGACAGGGGAGGCTTCGCCCAGAACGGCATACCGGGAGCGACTTGTGGAATCAGCCACTCGTTCGTGACCACCATAATGCGAGCGATCTCCGAGTAGCGGGCTTCCGTAGTGTCGTGGAGCGGGTACGCCGAAAGCGAAGCGACACGGACCGCCAGGGTGATGAGCAACACAAAGATCCACGCGCCCGCTCTGCTCACGCTGTGGCGCCACTCCGGCGTAAGCTGCCCCGTGTCGTATCGGCTGTCGTGTGCTCGCTGGCGGGCAGGTGCGCTTCGTCAACTAGGTAGATGGGGCGCTGTTTGCTCTCGAGCAGCAGGCGTCCCACATACTCCCCTAACAACCCGATGGCCATGAGTTGGACGCCGCCGACAAAGGAGATGGTGACAAATAGCGTCGGGAAACCGGCTACCGTATCGCCCATGAACAGGGTTCTCAGTAAGACAAAGACGCCGTACGCCACAGCGAAGAACGCCGTGACGATACCCACGATGCTCGCCAGCCGCAGCGGCGCGATGCTGAAGGACGTAATGCCGTCGAAAGCAAGACGCAAAAGCTGGGGCAGCGGCCACTTGGAGCGCCCTATGTGCCTGGCTTCGCGTACATAGGGAAGCTCAATCGTGCGATAGCCCACCCACGCGAACAGGCCCTTGGTATATCGATTCCTCTCGGGCATGGCTTTCACAGCATCGAGCGCGCGCCTTGAGAGCAGGCGGAAATCTCCCACGTCATTGGGAATGTCCACGTCGCTGAGAGACGAAAGCAGGCGGTAGAACATGCGCGCCAGGCTACGGCGGAGGATCGAGTCAGCTGCCCTGTCGGCACGCTTCATCGCGACGACGTCGTAGCCTTCGCGCCAGGCTCTGACCATCTCGGGAATACACTCGGGCGGGTCCTGAAGGTCGGCATCGAGAAAGATCGCCGCCTCCCCCCGCGCGTGGTCGATGCCCGCCGATAACGCCGCCTCCTTGCCGAAGTTTCTACTGAGATCAATCCGACCGACACGCCGATCCACCCGGGCCAGTGCTCTGATGACATTACCGGTCTCATCGGAGCTGCCGTCATTGATGAAGAGGATCTCGACGTCGTCGAGGTGCCCATCGAGCACAGCTGTCAGGCGTGCATGCAGACCCGGCAAGCCGCTGGCCTCGTTGTAGCAGGGGATCACCAGACTCAAGACGGGTCGGTAGTTTCGAACAACGCTATGCATGGAAGGTCCAGGATTTGTTGATCAGAAAGCCGAGGACAAGAACGACCGCGGTGGCGAGAAGCTGACTTGGCAGGATGGGTAGCGCGCTGTGCGCCAGACAGACGACGATTCCGTTCAACAGAACACCTCCTGAGGCGACGGCCAGGAACCTCAAGAAAGCCCCCCTGACCGAACGCCCGGAAGGGAACACGTATGCACGAACGAGCAGGTAGTTGATAAGACAGCCCACCGCGGCGCCGCTGGTCGTTGCAGCCAGGGGAGACACGACCGTCAGCAGGACCCACATCACCGCGTAGTGCGCACCCGTTCCAAGCGAGCCGGCCAGTCCGTATTGGGCAAACACTTCGAGCTCGCTGATGGCGCCACTCAGAGCACTGGGATTGACTTGGGTTGATTCGGACATTTGCCCCTGCGTACCCGCGTAGACGATTGCCAAGAACGGACGCGTGAACTGGAGCGCCGTCTTTTGCGTCGGAGCGATTGTGGGGCGGTGTATGCCTCGCAGCGTCCGGACCGATTGATCCGGAGCGTCATCTCATGAAGAAATGAACCGTCTTCGCGAAAGCTGAAACCTGGGGGACGGTTTCGGCTGGGCCGGATCGCGCCTGCTCAGCCCACGGAAGCGCGATTCAGCAAACCCCGCTCCCGAACGCTACGGACGTAGCTGTCGCTGATCGGTACCGATATCTCGTTAGCAAGCATCAGTTGCCAGCGCCGGCTGCCTCGCTTGGCGGAAGTTACCGCCGCATCAGCCACCCACCAGGAACGGTGCACCTGGAGACCGAGATCGACTGGCATTTCCAGCACAGCCTTACTGAATCGGTGATGTACCAGGCGATGGGCGTCCGCCGTGTAAACATTTATGTAGTGCTCTTCCGCCTTAAGGGCGATGACCTGATCAGGCGATGAAACCCCCGCACGCCTCAGGAACTCGGGGGTCTCCCGGCCGATTTCTGCGGTCGCTGGCGCTTCAATAGACCCATCGGGCGTTCGGCCTGGCAGTAGCAGCCAAAGAAGGAGATGTATGGGAAGAACAATCGTCGCGACCGTTACGTATTCGGCAAGGAACGCCAGCGCGGGAGAGCGCGCACGCAATTCATCGTCAGCAAACTCAGGCCGCAGTGGTAGATGCGGCTCCATGAACACCTCGACGGTCACGAGGGGGAGAATACCGGGAACCGTGACCAGGATGAGGGGCCGCAGCCAGGCCGGTCGGGTGAAGCGATCCGCAGCCATGCCGGAGACCAGGAAGGCGGCGCCGAAGAGCCCCGCGGTCAAGGCAAGTACACGCGCCAGCCAATAGCTCGTCTCCTGCCAGAGGCTTGCATCCAGCAGGGGATCGTTAAGCTGATCGATAGCGACAAACGCAAGGCACAGCGCGGTGAGGCGCGAGATCTCGCCGCGCGTAGGCACGCGGCCCAAAACGGGGTGACGGTTCATGCAGGTTCCATGACGGTTCATGAATGCGGCTCTCGATCCACGAAATCCCGGCAACTAATGCCGCGCAGGCTCATCAATGTTGCACATTCCCTAGCTTGGAGCGTGCTGTGTTCAAACGAGCGACTCTTTTCGCACTGCTGTGTTCAACCGGATTGGCTGGCTGCGAGGATGGTGGTGGCGCCGCGGGCGTGACTCCCGATGTCCCCTACACGGCATTCTTCACACCGCTGCCTACACAAGCCGTCTTCCCGGCGACGAACGAATTCAGCGAGGAGAAACGGGCGCTGGGCGAGTTCCTCTTCTGGGATCCCATCCTCTCCGGTCGCATGAACGTGGCCTGCGCTACCTGCCACCACCCCGATCACGGCTGGGCCGATGGGCGCCCCAGGTCGATCGGTGTCGATGGGGAAGGTCTGGGACCGAACCGCGAAGGCATCCTGGCAACCCACTTCCACTCTCCGACGATCCTCAACGTCGCCTTCACCGGCTTGGAACGCACTCCCGTGGGCGGCGACTTTAGCGCGGGCGCCTACTTCTGGGATCTCCGCGCATTGACGCTCGAAGCTCAAGCGATCGAACCCATAAAGAACGAACTGGAGATGCGGAGCACGGATTTTCTTGAAGCTGAAATCATGCCGGAGATAGTCGATCGCCTGTCACTGATCTTCGAGTACCGGGAGCTCTTTTCCTCCGCATTCGGTGACCCCGATCCCATCAACGAAGACAACATCGCAAAGGCCCTGGCCACGTACGAGCGCACCCTGACCACGCAGCCGACGCGATTCGATCAGTTTCTCGCTGGGAACGAAAGCGCTTTGTCCGAGCGCGAGGTCACGGGGCTCAACAAATTCATCAACGGCGGCTGTGTCGACTGTCACTCGGGGCCCATGCTATCCGACAATTCGATCGATGCTACAAAGGTCGTGCAGCGTGAAAAGCGAGCCGTACGTACGCCTGGTCTTCGCAACGTGGAATTGACGGCTCCTTACATGCATGACGGTTCCGTTCCTCGCCTTAGAGGCGCCGTAAGCATCTACGAGGACCGGGGAGACCTTGAGGTAACGCTCGAAGAGGACGACTTCGGAGACATTGAAGCGTTTCTACGAACCCTTACCGACGCGGACTATCCGAAGCAAATCCCCGCCTATGTACCCAGCCAGCTGCCCGTTGGCGGAAACATCCAGTAGGTGAAATCAAAAGGCAGGGAGCGCCGCCGCCTTTGGCCCAAGCGCCGCTCACAGAACAGGTATGTCCGGAACAACCACTAGCGCGCCTTTAGAAGTTGTAGGTCGCCCGCAGGCTCCAGGTACGTGGCGCGCCCAGCGCACAGCGCTGCACGGAGGTGTTGTTCACGGCGTCCACCGCCCCCAACTGACTCCCGAATGCCTGATCAAACAACACCTGACAGTACCCTTCATCGGTCAGGTTGTTGCCAAAGAGCGTGAGCTCCCAGTCGCCTGACGGCGAGCGCACGCCAACACGCGCATTGACCAGGGTGTAGGCTTCCTGCAGCGTCTGCGGGTTGTTGTTGGATGTAGCGCCGATGTTCTGTTCATCGATCCAGCTCACGCTTCCACCGACGAAGGCCTCAAAACGGTCAGATAGTGGAAGCGTCCAGTCCCCCGCCAGCGATCCCTGCCACTCCGGCGAGAAGACTCGGCGCTCACCGGTAAGGTCCTGCGGCGCGCCCCCGGGCAGCCCCGGGGCTCCCTGAAAATCCAGGTACTCAGAATCCAGATAGCTGAGCCCGGCCACAAGGCGCAGATTCTGCGTTGGCAGCCAGTTTAGGTCCGCCTCCAATCCCTGCTGGCGAAGTTCTCCGGCATTGAGCGTCGTAAATGAAAGGCCGTCAAAGGCCCGGTCCTGAAAATCGTCGATATCGGTCCGATAGAGCGTGGCGTTGGCCGTCATGGCACCACCGAGCAGCGTACTCTTGACGCCGAACTCGAAGTTGGTCGTATCCTCCGGGCCAAAGATCCGGCGGTCGGCGCCAAGGGCAATGGCCGTACCCTGAGAGTTGAAGCCACCGGATTTGTATCCCGTGGAGTAGGTGGCAAACAGCATGATGTCTTCGGTGGGAAACCAGGAGAGATTGGCCATGCCCGTCACTCTTGAGTCATCGCGCTCCATCCCCAGCACTTCCTCGGGTGCTCGGAATGCTCCGGCGACCACATTGTTGATAGTGCTTACGAAGTCACCTTCCTTCTGATCATCGGTCCAACGCAGGCCCACAGTCGCGGTCACGGTTTCCGTCACGTTCCAGGTGCTTTGCCCGAACAGTGCAATGCTTTCAAGGGTTTGCTCGAAATCCGCCTCAAGGGCGCCCACCTGCGGCTGAGCCAGGCATAGCGCTGCGACCTGGGGACTCACGGCGGCAGCGATGGTCGGAACGCAGAAACCGTCCCCGGCACTTCGGGCATCGAATACGGTGTAGTCCTCGCTGTAGTAGAAAGCACCCACGAGCCATTCGATCTCCTCGCCGGCCGGCGAGGACAGCTGAAGTTCCTGGGAAAAGGTACTGGTTTCGAAGGTTGTGGATGCTGGGAGCAGGTCAACGGCCAGTCGTACATCAACGTCGGCGTTCAGCGCTTCCCAGTCCCGGTACGCCGTGATCGACCGCAGCGTTACGCCGTTGGCAAACTCGTGACTGATATCCAGGGAAATGCCCTGCTGCTCATCGGTGAGCTGGTCCTGATGATTCTGATTGATGACCCAGTCGTAGCTGTCTTCCGTCGCGGGTGTATCTCCGTACAGCGCTGTGTTTGTGCCCAGGAAGCGTGGCGTAAGCGTGCTGTTGAGAACTTCAATACCCTGCCCGCCAGCGTTGATCTTTGCGTAGTCGAGGGTCAACAGAGCCGAGGTCTGTTCGCTCACGTCGTAGCGCAGCTTGCCACGCGCCATCAGATCATCCCGCTCCCCAAAATCCCGGCCGTCAAACAGGTTGGTACCAAAGCCATCCCTGTCCGCGTATCTGATCGAGAAGCGGCTGTAGAGGCTGTCGCTCAGGGGGACGTTCACCGTAGCCCCGAGCAGGTAGGAGCTGTAGTTGCCCGCGCCGGCCTCAAGCTTCACTTCGCTCTCATCGCTCGGGCTTCGGGTGGTGATGTTGAGCGCGCCAACGGGAGTGTTTCTCCCAAACAGCGTCCCCTGGGGACCGCGGAGCACCTCGAAGGATTCGATATCCATCAGCATGCCAATGACCGCACCGGGTCTCGGGTAGTAGACGCTGTCGATGTAGACACCGACGCTGGGCTCAATCGCGCTGTTTCCCACGGAGCCAATACCGCGAATCGCAATACGGTTGTTGGTGGCCTGAGCGGAAGACTGGATGGTGAAGTTGGGTGTCAGTCTCGCGACATCTTCAATGGTCTGGACACCGTTCTCTTCGAGAAAGTCCCCCGTGAAGGCCGTGATCGAAATTGGCACGTCCTGAATACTCTGCGACCGCTTCTGGGCGGTCACCATCACTTCCTCCAGAACAGATTGTGCGCTGGCGACATCAGCCATCGCGCACGCTGTGGCGGCAAGGACGGATACGTACTTTATTCTCATGGCTGCTACACCTTGCATAGAGCTGCTGTTTTTATCTCTCAGGCCATGGAGCCTGGACTCCGCAAGCTCATGATCGTGGTGCAACACTTGCCTATGCGTCCTGACCGATTGATCCGGACATCTTTTCGTAAGGGGGACGCCAGGTTTTACGCTCCGAAGTCCTCGGTTGAGCAGCACGCCGTCGCGCTATTGCGCCCTGCTGCTCGTCCTCGTCTTACGAAGCGCGACAGGTGCACAGTGCCTCCGTTTGCTCTCTATTGGCGTCCATATGCCTCCCTACTCACAAGACCCGTCGCCAGGCCGACGCTAAAGCGGGGCCTCCCGGGGCGCGGAAATGAGCACTGCGTAGCTGTCCCGTGGCAAAACGCGGACACCACCACGCCATTTGCGACAGCAGCTTTCCACCGCATCGGAACTAGTTCCTGGTGTTCCTGGACATCTCCCGAAGCTCGCGCCGGAGAATCTTGCCCGCGGGAGACTTGGGCAACTCCGACAGGAATTCGACGTGCTTCGGTACCTTGTATGCGGTGAGCTGAGTTCGACAGAACTCCCGGATATCGGCGGCGCTGAGCGCGTCGTTCGTCGACGACAGGAACACCTTCACGGCCTCGCCGGTTTGCTCATCGGGAACGCCTATAGCCGCGCAGTCGATAACTTCGGGATGGCTGGCTATGACCGCTTCGATTTCGTTGGGGTACACATTGAAGCCCGATACGAGAACCAGATCTTTGAGGCGGTCCACGATGCGAACAAACCCATTGTCCTGAATGACGGCGATGTCTCCGGTGTGCAGCCAGCCTTCACCGTCAATGGTCTCGGCCGTGGCATCAGGTCTTTGCCAGTACCCCTGCATGACCTGTGGCCCCCGAACCAGCAGCTCGCCCCGGGGTTCTGCCGTGGCGTCGACGCTCACGGGTGTTGCCAGCTTCACTTCTGTGGCTGAATGCGGCCGACCCACGGTGCCCAGCTCACGATGTTCCTGGGTATTCAAACACAGTGCGGAGCTGGTCTCGGACATCGAGTAGCCCTCATAGACGTGAACACCCGTTCGCTTGTACCACTCGCGCGCAACGCTTCGCGCCAGTGCCGTGCCGCCGGCGAAGGTGTAGTCCGCGTGAGAGAAGTCCACAGTATCGAAGTCGGGATGCCTCATCAGACCATTCAGCAAGGTGTTGACGCCCGCAAGGTGGGTAAAGGGGTAGGCGCGCATGGCCTCGATCACGCTTCCGAGGTTGCGGGGGTCGGGTACGAGGACGGACATGCCGCCGCCCAGCAGAAAACTGACCACGTTCGTCTGGAATCCATACACGTGATAGAGCGGCATGGGCGCGATCATGATGCTGCGCTTCGTGGGATGGGGGGGTATGGCCTCGGACAGCTGCGTATAGCTCGCGTATACATTGCCATGAGAGAGCATGCAGCCCTTTGCGACGCCGGTCGTGCCGCCTGTGTACTGGAGCACGGCGATATCTTCCATGCTGATTTCTATATCGGGGAGCAGATCTACGCTGCTGCCGAAGATAATCTCGTCCAGCGCAAACGTATTCAGGACAGCGCCATGCGTGGGTATCTGGGCATTGCCCGCCTCCCGGGGGCCAACGACCAGGATGTGCTCGACGTCGGTTCTGGCAGCAATGGCTGCCATCGACTCAACGGCACCGCCGAGAAGCACGATGGCGCGGGCCCCCGAGTCCGACAGCTGATGGTGCAGCTCTCTCTCCGTGTACATCGGATTCGTATTCACGATCGTGAGCCCCGCCCGAATCGCGCCCCAGGCAGCGACCGGATACTGGGTAATGCTCGGCAGCTGGATTGCGATGCGGTCTCCCTTTCGCAAGCCTAGCCGGGAGGAAAAAAAAGCGGCGCAGCGACGTGTTGCCGCTTCCAGCTGCGCAAAGCTCGTCTCGTGACCAAAACAGCTAAACGCCACGTCTCCGGCGTGGGCCATGCATGCGCGCTCAAACGCAAACGCCAAGTTCTCGGGTATATCAGCCACACGCTGCGTTGATGCTGCTGTCATCTAGGTACTCCGCTGTGTTTGAGGTATCTGGCCGAGCAAAATTTGCGGTCCGCTGTGGCACTGGCCGTCAATCGAAGGCACGATAGAGCGAGAACGCCGGTACAGGCGTCTGGACCGATCGTCCAGAACTGCTTTTCGACCTATATTGCTAGCGTCAGGCGAGGGGTTGGGAGTACATCGTTTCGGCGCTGCCGTTTTTTTGCTAGGTATCTGAAGTTGGATCTGGTGGGTTTTGTCTACGGTTTTGGCGCGCTGCAGGGCTTCGTCCTGGCCGCCATACTGCTGTTGATCCGCAGCGGACATCGCGTGGCCAATCTCATCATGTCCGTGCTCATCGTGGTTATCGCCCTGCGCGTCGTGCAAAAGCTCCTGGTACACGTGGACTACTGGGTCGAGGCGCCGAGCCTTGCGCTGACTCTCTATCCCACGGTTTTTGCCTGGGGACCTCTCCTTTATCTGTATGCCCTAACCCTGGTAGGGGGACGCCTGAGGCTCGCGCACTGCTGGCATTTTCTGCCCGTAGTCGGGTACTTCCTAATGCTAAACACGAGCTACTGGCAGCTGAGCCACGCCCAGCAAGTCGACCTGATCAGCTACATCTGGTCGACGCGCACCGATACGGTACTGGCGGCCGAGCTTCGCGAACTGTTTCCCGGCTCCTGGACGCCGATCATCGAGTTCCACCTGCACAGCCTGTTCTTCACCGTACAGCTGGGAATCTACTGCGTGCTCGTAATCAGACTGATTCATCAGCACAACCTGAGGCTTTTGCGTCACTACTCATCAGTGGACCAGATGAACTTGAGATGGCTGCGCAGCCTGGTCTATGCGGCGCTGGTCTTCCTCGGGCTGCTCCTCGCCTTCTATCTCATCCCAGCGATCGCCTACGACAAGGTGGATTTTTCCTCAGCCCAGGCCAATGTTCAGAACCTGTTTCTCGTTGTCGTTATCTACGGCATCGGTATTGCGGCACTCTTTCAGCCCGTCATCCTGCGCGGCGCACAGATGGAGAGCGATACGCCATCGATAGGCACCGAGCGAGTTCAGCCCTCGTCGAAGCCGCCGGTGAATCCGGCCGAAAATATCGTTGAGGAGTCTGCGGCCGAGCTGCAGGATCGAAAGGAGAAGTACAGCCGCTCCGGCATGAGCATGGAGGACGCGCAGCGGTTCCATGTATCGCTCATGGACATCATGCAACGGGAAAAGCTGTACCTGAAGAACGACCTCACGCTCACGGACCTTGCCGAAGCGGCCGGGCTGTCGACCCATCAGGTGTCGCAGGTTATCAACTCCCAGATGGACCAGAACTTCTTCAGCTTCGTGAATAACTACCGAATTCAGTATGCCAAGAGCTTGCTGACGAACCCGGATACGCGCGGCATGCCAATCGTAGAGTTGGCCTTCGAAGTCGGATTCCAGTCCAAGTCGGCGTTCTACGAAGCATTCAAGCGGGTCACTGAAATGACGCCTACGCAGTTCAGGAAGAGTGTCACCGACTGAGCCAAGGAGCATCGAAGGGTCGCAGGAACGAGCCCTTACCCTCCTCTTTTGTCCGGATCAATCGGTCAGGACGCTCCCAGCTGTGCAATGGCCTGACAATTCCCCGGCAGTCCAGGTGCATTGCCCTGGGATCAAGAACCGTGAACAAGTCTGGCGGCGGCGTAGATCGGCTTTTTCGGCACGGCACTCGGCACGGCATGCCGGGCGCCAGCCTCGTTCGGCTTCGCAGCACATACCGATAAATAGCACCTTCAGCAGGGTGACCCAAATGTTGAGACAACTAGCTTTCGTGTCTATCGCGACTCTGTTCATGGCCAGCCTGGCCCAGGGCTCAGACAGGATCGGGTCGATCATCGATCGATTGAGCATCGCGGAGCACATTGCCGAGTACGCGCAGCTATGGGACCGCAAGGACGCCGTCGGCGTGGCAGAACTTTTTGCAAATGATGCCACGATCGATTGGGTGTTCGGCACGCGGCCTCAGGGGACGGTGGTCAAAGGACGGGCGGAAATCCTTGCCTATGCTCGGAAAGCTCATGCTGAACGTCTTGAAGGAAAACAGTCGCGCCATCACTTTACGAATCTCGTGTTCAAGGCGTTGGATACGGCCCACGCGATTACCGAGCACACGGTGTTCGTGACGCATCAAGTACCAGAAGCCGCGCCAGCAATTGTCGCGACGGGCCTATACCGGATTGAATGGACGAAGGCAGACGGTCGGTGGCTGATAGCTCAGCGGACGCTGTATCTGGATCGTTGAGCCTCGGATTCGCTGGTTCAAGCGGCGCATACCGCGCTCGGACCTGCACCTCACCCCACTCTGCTCGTTCTACGGTTCGGTCATAGCTTGCTGTGTTGCAGAAGCACCTCTGCGTTGTCTCTAATGTTCTCCCCAATGCCCCTTCGCACAGAGACGTTTTAGCGGTAAAACGATGTCTGAACGCATGGACAGCACTGACGTGCTTGTGATGCCACTCCATCGGATGGGTCTATCCTGTGTGATGCTCGCCCTGCACCACCGACTGTGATGCCTGAAAACCTCGATATCGTCTTTCGCACTCTGACCGTAACCGCTTCCGTACTGCTGGCCCTGTTGCTGTTCCTCACGGCAGGCAGAAGTAGGGCGGGACTGCCCGGCGCACTCTTCTGTCTCGCGGTAGCCGCGTTTTTCGCTACGTCCGCGCCCGGGTCCGCCGCAGCCCTCGGCCCCTGGGTGTATCCCCTGACGGCTCTGTGCGTTACCAAGGCCGTATGGTTCTGGCTGTTCGCCCGGGCGCTGTTTAACGATGAAGCGGGGCTGGAGCGTCGGCAGCTTTGGATCGCCGGGGCCGTCGCGGCCGTGGGAACCTGGCAGCAGCTATCCTTTCTCCCCGGCTTCCGCGGTGGTGATACCAGCGCCGGAGAGGTGATGGTCGGCTTCGGATTTGAGGCGGTGCTTCTGCTTCTCGTGCTGTCCGGACTTCACGAGGCATGGCGGGACATGTCGGTAGATCTGGTCGAGCGACGACGGCGCCTCCGCCTGGGATTCATGCTCGCCACGGGCATATACCTCTCGGGAACACTTGGCGTACAAACTTCGAATCTGCTGCTCGACCGATCCACCCCCCTGCTCGCCACCTGGCTCAACATGTCGGTGGTCGTTGTAGGCTGCTTTGTGGCGGCCTGGTTTCTGATTCAGTTGCGCGCTGACAGTTGGGTCGAACCGGTACGTACGGCACCAAAAGCCGCCCTGAGCCCAACGGAAGCCGCCATACTGGAGCAGCTCGAGCGCGCCTTGAAAGTGGAGCGGATTCATATGCAGCCCGGCCTCACGATCGGCGGACTCGCCCGCCATCTGGGTACGGGTGAGCACGTACTACGACGGGTGATCAACAGCGGCATGGGGCACCGAAATTTCAATGACTTCCTGCATGCCTGGCGCATTCGTGAGGCCTGCGACGAGCTGAGCCGTCCCGAACAGGCCCGGCAGCCGGTGCTTTCGGTAGCGATGAAGGTTGGCTACAACTCCATTGGCGCGTTCAATCGAGCCTTCAAGGCCCGCGTCGGAATGACGCCGACGGCATACCGTCGTAGAGCGACAGGTGCAGTGTCCCGCGCACTCTAGTCTCTGCAATCCACAAATCGGCAAGCATTCTTTGAGAATCTGAGAAGACCGCAGGCACCGCAGGCGACTAGCCTTTCCCGCTTCTGCTAATCAATGATGGAAGCCTGCGATGCGCCCATGTCTTTGCTTGTTCTTCGCGCTAACCCTTTCCGTTGACGCCCACAGCGTCGAGTCCATACCCGACCTGGATTCTCACTATGTCGATGTGGAAGTCGAGGACGGCTCGCGCCTGCGATCGATCATCACTCTACCCAAGGGCGACAACTCACCGCGCCCTCCCATCCTGTTTACTCAGTGGGTCTCCTGCGGCTCCCTGGAGTACCGCGAGGGCTCGAACTCCCGCGAACTGCTCGCGGCGCTTGCCCGGCGCTCGGGTCTGGCGCTCATCCGCGTCGAACGCTCGGCGCTGAATGAATCCGGCCCGGCATGTGAGCAACTCGACTATGACACTGAACTGGCTCACTACATCGATGCGTTCGCACAGTTGCTCGAAGACCCACGCATCAACGCAGAGCGGGTCTATGTGTATGGCTCAAGCCTCGGCGCAACGACGGCGCCGCTCGTCGCGCAGGCGCTGCAGATTCAGGGCGTCGAGATCGGGGGCATGATGGTTCAGGGTGGCGGTGCCGTGAGCTACTACGAACGCATGCTCAACTTTGAACGCAACTACTTGGAACGCCGTCCGGAGGAAGTCGCGCTGCCCGACATTCACAGTGAACTTCTTCTGCGCGCCAGGTTTCAGTACGAGTACCTGGTCGAAGGCCGGCATCCCGACGACGTTGCCGGAGACAGTGAGGAAATGGCCAGGATTCGTCGCGACATCCTGGGCATGGAGACAAGCAACCAGTACGGGCGACCCTTTGCCTGGCACCAACAGGCCGCGAAGCAGAATTTTCTTGCGGCCTGGGCCGCAGTGGATGCACCGGTGCTCGTGATATTCAATGCTTTCGACCAATTCGAAGGGCGCCATGGTCACAAGCTGATTGTCGACAGCGTGAACCGCCTGCGTCCTGGGTCCGGGATGTTCATTGAGCGGCCGAACATCGGCCACAGCGACAATCGTTACGCCACCGTTGAAGATGCCTACGCTTTTCGCGATGGCATGCCCGCGTGGGAGGAGGCCGCCGAATTCATGCTTCGGTGGCTGAGCGATCTGGAGTCCAAATGAGCCGGTCGCGAGAAATCACCCGGACGCTGATTTTGTGCGGGAGCCGGTAGGCAGCGCCCCTAAGCTGCGGGTTGTTGGTAGCGTCTCGAAACGCGTGCCAGCCCCGCAAGACCCAGCGCAAGCAAACCGAGAGTGGCCGGCACCGGGACCGCTGAACGAACGTTGCTGGCGATTGCCGTGAAGCTCTCCCCGGGCGCCAGATCAAGTGTCCAGCGGAACGCAAAACCCGCGTCCGTGACACCGGGCACATCGAACACGGTGCTGCCCAAGGCCGGCGTGTTACCAAGCGAAGTTGGGCCGTCGATGTCCGCGTTGAAGTTAAACAACACCTCGAACAGTCCGTCGAACACCTGATAGCTATCGGCCGTCGGGGTGACCTGCGACAGAATCCGGGCCCGCGTCACCGGGTCGAATACCTCGACAGCGCTGCCGTTCAGGGCCGTGGTTTCATCATTCGGATTGGCCTGATCAAACGCGATATCGAAGTCCGCCGCAAAGTACAGGCTCAGAGGAATGCTGCGGCCGGACTGATTGGCAATGGTAAACTCGGACTCGATGAATGAGTCCTCGGTGCCCGGTGCTCCGCCGGTCAACGACCACGTCTGCAACGCCGCCAGTTCCCCATTAGAGGACTCAAACCGAACGGCATCTGGCCCTAACTGCGTTTCCGTCACGGCCCCAAGTCCACTTAGATTGACCTCGCCACCGTTGGCGCTCGTTACCGTATCGCTCCGAAAGAAGAAGTTCGCCAGGAAGACGTTGTCGGGACCGCTGTTAACGTTCCATGCGGCAAGGGTCCCATTGGGGAACAGTGTAGCCGCCGAGTTGGCCGAAATGAGATTGGCGCGAGACGTTTCAGCGTAGGTGCTGAGCATGGCCAGGGCCACGAACGCAAAGACAAAGGCGGAACTTGAGGACCGGCGATAGATCCTTTCGCTCAATGAACGCGCGCTCGGCGGCAGATTCGGATACACACGCTTCCGACACGCGACTCGGTACATCACTCGATACATGGCTCCGACACGCCTCCCAGAGAGAAAGCCGCGGACCGAGTTGCCAGTAGTCACGTCGCCGCCGGCCATAACGTTACAACATCACAGGAAGCTAGCAACGTTTTGTTACTCGAAAATTACAGCTATCGGTCAACGCGCGGCAGCCTATCGATACAGCGCCAGGTTATCGATTCGACGTTCAACCTCGTCTTTGATGCGTGCGTATATCCGGGTATCGATATCCCGGTAGCGTCTGCGAAATTCGTATTCACGAAGCCCTTCGGGCAGGCGGTCGATCGATGGCATGAACGTCGACTCGTCGGTGGCGACCGCGAGCCTGCGTTGAAATTGCCGCGCTGATCGACCGGTGGCCGTTTCCGTAAACACAACGCCGGCGCGATCGGCCAGCAGATCGGGAAAGCTGAAGCCGGTGCCCCCCTGCGAGTCGCTGAGCTCCTTGAATACACCCACCACATCAGCGAGTTTGACACCGCCGCCCGCCGCTATCGCCGCGGACACAACGAAGTGCTGTGCCAGGTCGTGGCGACCTCGCAGGGTAACGGGCAGGTAGGGGATACGGACTACCGGATTGCTTCCCTCGGGTACGATGCGATTCGGGTTCATACGCTGTATCGCCATACCAAGCGCGAGGATCAAAGCGCGGTTTTCCAGGCGAGCATCTCCACCTGACTCGCTACGGATGATTGCCGTCTCGAAAAGTGGCCTTATCAGGTGGACGAGCGAAGTTCCCGGCTGCATCGTGCGGGAGTGCTCGGCGAGCACCACATAGTACGCGAGCACTCGTTCCCGAAGCTCCGCCGGTAAAATCCAGTTCCGCCTGCGCGATTTGAGCTGACGCAACAACTCGGCGCGCCACTGGTAGGTGACCGATAGCATGCCTTCGTCGGCACTTACGGACTCCACGGACTCGAGTACGGAGTTGTATTCGGGCACCGCCATTTGCAGTACTCCGCCTCCTAGCGCGAAAGCCGTTCTCGCCAACCAACCGGGCAGGCTCAGACTGCCCGCGGAGATGAATATGGGTTCGACCAGGTCGTGATCGACCGCAAAAGCTGCCTCTACGTTGAGATAAGATCCGAGGAAACTCGCCGGCACTTCCGAACTCGCCGCGACGACCAGCAAACCAGGGCCAAGAACTACTTGCGACGTGGCCCCTTCCGGAAGGAGGTAGCTCAAAACCAGATTGACTTCGCGCTCGCGCAACACAACTTCTTTGCGTTCACCATCGACAAGCCGTCGAGGATCGTTTTCCCGCAGCAGTTTCCTTGCGTTTTCTACATCGTCGATGCCGAGCGAAGTCGTCTCTATAACTCGTGGGGATGAGTCAAGGATGAGTGCCGCAACCCACAGCGGGCTTAGGAGCAGGACGATTGCCAAAAGGGCAAGAAACAGTCTCATCATCGAGTGGAAAGAATCTGCCGCTTACTCCAGGGATCCCCAATCCTTCCAGGATACGGCCCGACCCGGATAAGCCGGCTTCTTGAAGGGCCAGTCCGCCGCAATCCATTCCGTCACGGTCTGGTAGAGCATTGAGTCGTACCCATCGTCCACAACATCCGCGCGCACCCACATGGTGATGCTGGCATCAAAGTCGCCGCGGGTTGTCGGGAAGATGTACACGCACCCGAGGACGCGCTCCTCATCGAGAGACACCACCGTATAGGTGAATGACGAGCGAATCTGAAACTCTTTCTGGTGCCAGCCCAGATCGATGAGGTCCTGTTCCAGGGTCAGATCGGCCTGGGGCCAGTCGCTGCTCGGTCCGAACACGCCCTGCAGATGGTCCCAACTCGACATAACCGCGTCGTAGTCTTTAACCACATCGTTCACCGTAAGCGTGCGCAGCCGGAAGTGCTCGTTCTCCAACACGGTTGGCACGACAAAGCTTTCTGGGACCCATGGCGAGTTTTGACCAAGCGTCGCTTGGGGAAGCGTAAACGTCAGGATCGCCGAAGCGATACCCAGGATTGCTCTAGCGGATTGCATGAAGTCCCACCTGCTGAGTTTTCCGAGGGAACATGAACGACTGAGCTTTCAATCGCCCCGTCCCATTCTGCAATCCTTAGTGTATCGCGTCGAAACTCAGGGTGGAGGCCAGGGAATTCGCGCGGGATGATCAGTCCGCGCTAACGAATCAATCATGCGCGACGGGCACGCCCGACAGACCTCATGCGGCTTCGCCGCCGCGAACCATGCCGCTCATAAACCTTCGCCGAAGCGCCGCTTTGCTTGGCCTCGCGGCGAACGGTACGCAGCTTCCGCTGCGCCTCTCCATATGCGGTAAGGTGATCCACGATCGGTGCCGGGTAGTCGCGTCCGATCACGCAGCCAAAACCTTCCTGCAAAAGGCGCGGCATAAGGTGCGGCTCGGCGATATGTTCGGCGGGGACCTGCGCCAGCTCGGGCACCCAGCGACGAATGAAGTTGCCCTCGGGATCGTGATCCAGAACCTGCTTCGTTGGCGAGTAGATGCGCAGCGTAGAGATGCCATCGGTGGCCGACTGCATCTGGATCTGGGAGTAGTGAATACCGGGCTCGTAGTCGACGAACAGCCGTGCAAGATGCAACGCCGGACGGCGCCAGTGCAACCACAGATGGTGGGCCGCGAAGGAAATGAGCATCGCGCGCATGCGAAAGTTGATCCAGCCCGTGGCTCGCAGCGCGCGCATGCAGGCATCGACCATGGGGTAGCCGGTACGACCAGCGGCCCAGGCCTTGTAGTAGTCCTCGTTGAACTCGTTTTCTCGAAGCCCGTCGAACGCCGGATTCATGTTCTCGAATTCAATCCGCGGTTCGTCTTCGAGCTTCTGCATGAAGTGGCAGTGCCAGGCCAGGCGTTCCTGGAACGCCGTCAGCGCCTTTGCCTGGACGTCCTTCGCGCCGCGCTGGCGCTGCAGGTCCCGACGTCGGGCCACGGCGCGCTGATAGACGCTGCGTAGGGAAAGGTTCCCATAAGCCAGGTACGGACTCAGTCTCGAACACGCCTCCCAGGCGCTCACCGGCGACGATAGCCCCTGCACGTAGCCGGCCGAGCGATCCTTCAGGAAGCTCACCAGAACGCGCTGACCCTCCCCTTCACCACCGGACTGGCGCTCCGTCAGGCCATCGTCCTCGAGGTCAAAGGAATCTGGTGATTGTATATCAACGCTGGCCAGTACCGCCGCGCCATCCTCGATACGCCGAGGCTCCGAGACCCGGGGGGACTGCGCGAATGCCTGCCACTGACCGCCCCAGCCGTCCCGCTGCTTCAGTCTTCGTACAACGCCCTGCTGCCGGTACTCGACCACCTCAACTCCGTTTTCCGAGGCCCAGTCCAGAACGCGCCGATCGCGTGCGAAAGCTACCGCGTTGGTCGTCTCCTGATGCACGCGTATACGTTCGAAGCCGGTTTCGGCATGAATCCTGTCCAGCTCGGCGACGGCCTCACCCCGACGTAGCAGCAGGCGACCACCCAGGCTCTCTAGCTTCGCAGCCAGGTCCCGGAGCGAGTCGTTGATGAACAACAGATGGCGCCGGGAAAAATCCTCGGCCTTTATGAGTTCCGGTTCATAAATATAGACGCAGATCACGGGCCCCTGTCGCGCCGCAGCGACGAGCGGAGAGTGGTCGGCCACGCGTAGATCGCGCTTGAACCAGACAAGCTCGGGATTCACGGTGTCACTCCCTGGCAGTGGGGGCAGAAGTAGGTAGAGCGCGCCCCCTCACCCTGCCGGCGCATCTCGATCGCTGTGCCGCACTCCAGGCATGGCATGCCGCGGCGGCGATAGACCCACAGCCGGTCGCCCAGGGTGCTGCCGCGAAACTTGCGCCTGAGGCCCTCGAGATTGCGGCGCATGAAGCGCCGGGTACTGCGCAGGCATTCGAGCACGGTATCGTCGTCGACGCTGGACACGGGCGCGAAGGGATTCAGCCGGTTCATGAACAGCACCTCTGACTTGTAGACATTGCCTATGCCGGCCACGAGCTGCTGGGCCATCAGCGCCTCACCCAGGGGCAGGTGTCCATGGCGCTTGAGGCGGCGCATCGCCTCCGCCTCATCGAAACTCTCGGCGAGAAGGTCGGGACCGAGGCTTTCGACGAAGCGGTTGCGGCGTATGCGCCGGGTCGAGTCCAGTTCAATGAGCTTGGGACTGAAGCAGACCAGGTCGTGCGTGGCAAAGCGCAGCGCCAGGGCCGCGCGCTGCGCCGGCTTCTTCCACCTTTCACCTCGTGGATAGATATGCCAGGAACCGGTCATTCCCAGATGCGAATGCACGCTCAGGGCATTGTCGAAATCAAGGAGGAGGTGCTTGCCCCTTGCCTCCGCATTTTCGAGACAGTGACCGGTGAGCTCCGGCGCCCGGCGCAGTTCAGCGCGCGCTCGCGCTGCCTCAATGCGCTTGCCGACGATCTGCGTGGAAATCTGGTGCGCCACGCGATGCAGCGTGTCTCCCTCAGGCACGCAGGTCGACCACGTCGCTCTTGTAGGAGTAGCCCCGGTAGCCGTGCTGGAAACCGGCCTCGATCAGGGCACGGTGCAGACGCTCTTCGGCGCGCTCCTCGCCATCAAAGCGGGTGATATGAAGATTGCGCCGACCCCGGGCAAGACGGCGCAGGCCGTCGATCAGCATGGCAACGGCGTTGCCGCGCTCGGGTTCATCATCACCCAGGAAGGTGGTCACCTGGTCGCCGCCCTTGTTGATGAAGGCGACCAGCGCACCCTGGTGAACGATCACCCGGGCACCGGCAACCCTGGCACAGCGCCCGGCTTCGCGCTCCGGCCAGGGCAAAAGGTGGCCGTAGGCATTGGCCGGATCGGTAGCCGCAAGCACCAGCGCGGAATCGGATTCCGCTGTGGCGCGCAAGCGATCCTCTGCCCCCGGCACGGCAAACTGACTCGCGCCCAGGCCCTCCACGAAGTAGCCGCGGCGCAGGCGCCCGGCCTCCTCCATCGCCTTCAACACCGGATAGATCGCCGCGAAGCCGCCGCTCACGCCTTCGCGAGACAGCGCCTCCTTCACCAGGATGCCGTAGCGCTCCAGCAGCTGTTGAACCTGCGCCGTGCGCGCTTCCTCGGGGCTTGGCTCTTCCCAGATCGCGCGGTCGAAAAGCGTCCAGCGGCCCTCGCTTCCGGGCAAGCGCGGCGCGCGGGCGTAGCTCGACCGCATGGGCGAACGGCGGCCCCGCCTCGAACCACCTCGCGATCCGCGCCGCTCCGCACGACCGCCCAGCCGTGCGCGCAGAGGCGCGAGGCTGTCGTTCCCGACATGGCCGCTCCAGACGAGATCCCAGAGCGCCTCAAGAACGTCATTCTGAAAGCCGCCGATGCCGGCGACGATATCGTCGAAGAAGGGGGCCGGGTTGGCTTTCAGGAATTCATGGATGCGAAGCGGCAGCTCCGCTTCGATGGCCGCGGCCGGCGGCGCCAGCAGGGGATAGTTCTCGGTCAGATAAAGCGCTATCCGGCCGTCCTGGCTCCCGATGGACTCCAGCCCCCGCCACAGCACGTCGCCGGCGACAAACAGCTCATTGATCTGACCTTCGCGGTAACCTTCGACGCGGGCTGGAAGAATCTCGCTCTCCAGCACCGAGGCCGGCAGCGGCACGCCCTGCAGCTGCTCGATGGCTTCATAGAGACCGTCGACGCCCCGGCGTCGTTTGCTTACGGCCTGCCATTCGCACACGAAAGCGGCGTACTGGCGATGATCCACAGCCTCGATCTGTTGCCGCCAGCCGGCCAGGGAGCGACGCTTGATGAGCTTCAGTACGTCGGCATCGATCCACTCCCGCTCGGCTCCCCCTGGCGTAAAGCCCCCTTCCAGGGCTCGCCCCACAGCCGCCAGCTCGTTCAACACGCCGCGGACAATGTCGACACCGGCGCCGAAGCGCGCCGCCGCATCCTGTATGAGAAAAGGGCCATGGCTGCGCAGGTAGCGAGACACGAGGTTGTGCAGCGGCGCCTCGGCGGGCTCCAGCAGAACCGCAGGTATCCCCATGGGCAGGACGGTCCCGAGCGCATCGCGGTAGCGGGCCGCATCTTCCACGGCGATGTAGCGCGGCGTCCCGGCGATGCGCACCTCCAACACGCGGCGCTGCTCCACGAGACCGTCGAGAGCCTCCACCAAGGCGCCGCGAAACTCGGGCAGCGCGCGATCGGCGAGTTCACCGCCATCGAGATCGCCAAGGGCAAGGAGCAGGTCGTGAACGTCGTCCGCATCCTTGAGGAAGGGCTGGTCCAGGCGTTGGCACTTGAGGGCCACGGCGGCAATCGCCTCGGCGTCGAGGAGCTCGCGATAGTCAGCGCTGCCGAGGAGTTCCTTGAGCTGCGCATGATCCAGGGATAGGACCTGGGCCCGGCGTTCGGCGAGGGGCGCGTCGGCGTCGTAGATGAAGCTGGCGGTAAAGTCGAACAGCACGGTCTGGGCGAAGGGAGACGCGGAGTCGCTGACGAACTCGTGTACGCGAATGCGACGGCTGCGCAGGGCCTCCAGGATCCCGGTCAATCCCGCGAGATCGAACACATCGCTCAGGCACTCGCGATAGGTCTCCAGGATCATGGGAAACTTCGGGAAGCGTGAGGCCGCGCTCATGAGATCTGCGGATTTTCGCCGCTGCAGCCACAGCGGCGTGCGCTGCCCCGGGAAACGCCGCGGCAAGAGCAGCGCGCGCGCGGAGTTTTCCCGGAAGCGCGCGGCAAACATGGACGTGTCCGTGAGAGCACGGATAACGTCTTCTTCAACGGACTCGGGGTCGGGAAGGAACCATTCCGCCTGCGGCGGCGCGTCTGATTCCGGCAGACGGAAGACGATGCCGTCGTCGCACCAGACCACGTCGATTTCACCGCAGCGTTCGCGCAGCTGCGCCGCGGCGGTCATGGCCCAGGGTGCGTGCACGCGGGCCCCGAAGGGCGACTGCAGTACCACACGCCAGTCGCCCACCTCGTCGACGAAGCTCTCGATGAGAATGTGCTCGTCGGACGGCACTTCCCCTGCCACCTCGAACTGATCCTGCACGTACTCGTAGAGAATCTCCGCGGCCTCGGCCTCCAGGGCATGCTCTTCGGTAAGCCGACGCAGGGCGTCCTTGCGCGGGGCGCGGGAAAGGGATCGCGTGAGCGCGCCGATGGCCCGACCAAACTCGAGGGGACGACCCACGCCGTCGCCGCGCCAGAAGGGCATCTTGCCCTGCTCGCCCGGTGCCGGCTCCACCAGCACCTGGTCCTTGGAAATCTCCAGGGCACGCCACATCGATGCGCCCAGGCGGAAAACCTCGCCGGCCTGGAGTTCGAAGACCATTTCTTCGTCGAGCTCGCCGACGCGGCTTTTGCTGTCCCCGCCGGTGAGCAGGAAAACCCCGTAAAGGCCGCGGTCGGGGATCGTACCGGCGTTAAGGATCGCGGTGCGCTGGGCACCGCGGCGGGGGGTCAGTCGATCGTTGATGCGGTCCCAGGTAATACGCGCCCGCAATCCGGCGAAATCATCGCTGGGATAGCGTCCGGAAAGCAGGTTGAGTACTTCGTCGAAGGAAGAGCGCGGCAGATCGGCAAACGGGGCGGCGCCGCGAACCGTGCGGTACAGATCGTCGACCGCAAAGTCTTCGATCGCCACCATGGCGACAATCTGCTGCGCGAGCACGTCGAGCGGGTTGCGGGGATAGGCGGACGCCTCCACGTGGCCGGTAAGCATCTCCTTCGAGGCCGCCGCCGCCGAAAGCAGGTCACCCCGGTATTTGGGAAACACGATTCCCTTAGAAATCTCTCCGACACCGTGGCCCGCACGACCGATGCGCTGCAGCCCGGAAGCAATCGACGGCGGCGCTTCGACCTGGATCACGAGATCCACAGCGCCCATGTCAATACCGAGCTCCATGGACGATGTGGCGACAAGCGCCCGCAGATCCCCGCGCTTGAGACGGTCTTCCACATCCGCCCGCGTATCCTTGGACATGGACCCATGGTGAGCGCGAGCGAGGTCTTCCTCGGCGGTGTCGTTGATCGCCGCGGCGAGGCGCTCCGCAAGACGGCGGCTGTTCACAAACACCATTGTGGAGCGATGCTCGCGGATCAGACTTACCAGCCGGGGATAGATCGCCGGCCAGATGGACGCGGGCACGGGAGATGTCGCGGCGTTGCCCACGACGTTGAACTCGTCGGAGGTTTTGTCGACCTGGTCGCCCAAGGGCATACAGATCGTGAGTTCAAAGGGACGCTTCTCCGACGCGTCGACGATGTTTACCCGCCGCTCGTAAGGTCGAGCGTCGTCTGCGTCCTCTTCGTAGCCACCGAGGAGGCGGGCGACCTCTTCGAGCGGTCGCTGCGTTGCTGACAGGCCGATACGCTGGATGGCCCGCGGCTCCGATGCCACCTCGCGCGTCAACCGTTCCAGGCGCTCCAGGGACAGAAAGAGATGGGCGCCGCGCTTGGTCGAGACCATGGTGTGGATTTCATCGATGATCACCGTCTCGACGCTCGCGAGGATGTCCCGAGCCTTGGAGGTGAGCATGAGGTAAAGAGATTCCGGCGTTGTGATGAGCAGATCCGGGGGCTGGCGCAGCATGCGCGATCGTTCCCGCGACTCCGTATCACCGCTGCGGATCGCCACGCTGACCTCGCGATGCGCGACACCCTCCCGCGCGGCGACGGCGGAGATGCCGGCCAGCGGTGCGCGCAGGTTTCGATCGACGTCTACGCCCAGGGCCTTGAGCGGCGATATGTACAGAACCTTGACGCCCGCTCGCGGCGCCGCGGCGCCTTCCTCCCCGGGAAACACGAGCCGGTCGATAGCGGCGAGAAAAGCGGCAAGCGTTTTACCCGAGCCGGTGGGCGCCAGCAGCAGCGCACTCTCCTCGCGAAAGAGGCTCGGCCAGCTCTGAAGCTGCACGCGTGTGGGGCTGGCGAAGGCTTCGGTAAACCACTGCCGGGTGCAGGGGTGAAAGAGATCCTCGGGCATCGCCGCGGCGCCGGAGACATTGGTTTTGGAGCGCGCTGTGGAACTGCGAGAAGCCATGCGAAAAGTACGTTCTAGGGGGCCTTCCAGACTAATGGCGCACGGCATTCAACAGAGCCGTCCGGTACTCTGAGCGCTATGAAATGTCGCACCGAAACACGCACGATGATTTGCCCCTCCAGCGGAACGGCTGCTCTCGCAGCATTGATCGGCGGCGTTGGCGCCGCAGTCGTAGCGCTGCTATCCACCGCCGTGCAAGCGCAGCCGCAGCCCGGTCCTGTACCGCCGGGAGCCCCTTCCTATCGCGAAGGACAATACCTGCACGCCCCCCCAACCATAGCGGACTTACACGCCAGTACGGAGATACATCCGGAGCTGAAACGATTCATCCTGCTGGGCCGCGATCTGTTCATGGATACGCAGCAACTGCGTGAGCGCTACGTGTTCAATGAATTGAACTGCGGCGACTGCCACGCCGCCGAGGGGCGGCAGGTCTGGGCCAGCCCGGTCTGGCCTGCGGCGATCAGCTTTCCGAGCTTTCGCCCAAAGAACCGTCACGTCAACACCCTGGACGAGCGCATCGCCGGCTGCTTCAGCTACTCGATGAACGGCAGGCCTCCCCCGTCCGACAGCGAAGAGATGATCGCCCTGATTGCCTACACGCGCTGGCTCGCCACCGGTGCCCCCATGTATGAGAACAACATCTATGGGCGTGGCTATCGGCATCTCGGCAAGGAAATGCCCGGCATCACGGATCGGCATCGGGGTGAAGCGATTTATCGGCAGCATTGCGCTGTCTGCCACGGCGAGAACGGTGAGGGGCAACGTCATCTAGACGCCCGCCTGAGCCCGCCTCTCTGGGGTGACGGCGCCTACAACTGGGGCTCGGGCATGAGCCGCGTCTTCACCGCGGCGGCGTTCATCCATCTGAATATGCCCTACGGACGCGGCGGTTTGCTGTCTGAGCAGCAGGCTTGGGACGTCGCCCTATACATCAACAGCCACGAGCGACCGCAGGACCCGCGCTTTCAAGGAGATGTCGAGGCGACGCGCCGGCGCTACGACGACTTTCACCGGCACACAATGTACGGGCGTGATATCGCTGGCCGCACGTTGGGGGACCACGCCAACACGGGAGAAAAGCCCTTCCTAAAACCGGATGTCATCCGTCTTCGCCCCGACGCAGACCTAAACCCCTGAAGCGCCGTCCAGACCGTGGAAGCGTCGCCGCGCGTCTGCGATGATTCGGTCTCAAACACTCAGCAGGCCTTACCAATGCTTTTGCGATCTTTCCCCCGGAATAAGTCCAACGGAACAAGCTCGTCCGCGCAATTTTGCGTCAGGCCGACAATACTGACGAGGCGTCCTGTCGTGAGCTTCTGTACCGCAGTCGTAACCCTGGGCATGACTCTCGCCTCCACTCTGGCCGCTGCTCAGTACCCGGCCGGGGCAAAGCTCGGCCCCATCATCAAGGAATACGGGCCGGTGATGGCGTCGCCTCCGGGCGCCTTCGCGATGGATAACGAGCGCAGCTACAAGATCGTCAAGGACGTTGTGAGCGCTGCCGAGAAGCCGGGGGAAATGAACCGCAATATTGAAGCCGTCGCCCGGCTGCTGAACATGCAGGCACAGGCGGGTATGCCGGCAGAGAACATGGACGTCGCCGTGGTCGTCCATGGACCGGCCATTCGCGACCTGCTGAGTGATGAGGCCTACCGGGAGCGCTTCGGCATGGCCAATCCGAATACGGGCCTGCTCTCGGCCCTCGAAGAGGCCGGCGTCGAGGTCTACCTTTGCTCGCAGACCGCTGCAGGTCGCGGTTACGAGCTGGATAGCATCAGCCCGAGCGTTACCATGGCCCTGTCCGCCATGGGCGCACACATACGCCTGCAGGATGAGGGCTACACCCTGATCCCTTTTTAGCGCCGCCGCCCAGGCCCGGCACTTACGTTGCCGAGGACTCAGCTTCGTAGCGTGCCTCGAGCGCATTGAAATGAACCCAGAAATCACGGCGCGGGGTGGAATCAAATAGATCGAGAAGCAGATCCAGGTGCGCGTGCCACCCAGCCCTTACCCCCGGCTGAATACGCGGGACCAGATCTTCATGAATCAGATGCAGCTCGGTCTGCTCTCCCAGGTCCTTGAGCAGGATGGTTACCGTGGAGACACCTTCGACGTGCATTTCATCCCAGGTGAACTTGAGCTTGTGCGGTCTCTCGTACACTAGAATCTGCCCGCTCATCTGAACAACGTTGGTGTCGGCGTACTTGTCGGGCGGTCCCTGTTCCGACAGGCGCCGGTGGTCGAAGTCGAACACGATGGGTTCACCGGGTTGAGAGCCCGTGGTTCCTCCACAAAACCACTGTTTGCGCAAATCCCCGTCCGTCAGGTATTCCCACACGCGATCTATGGGACCGTTCAGAACCCGCTTGATTTCCAGGCGCATGGGCCCGCTCATAACTGCTTTGTCATCCATCGACTTGTCGTCCATCGCGCTTCTCGCTCACCTAATTCTTGTTGGCGTCCTCGGCTTCCTCAGCCCGCTCCGCCATCAGCAACTCATCTAGACGATCAAGGCGCTTGTTCCATAGTGTGGCGTAAGACTGCAGCCACACTTCCGCGCATCGCAGCGCCTCTGCCTCGAGGCTGCAGCGAAGCTCGCGGCCTCTGCGCTCCCGCGACAGGAGCCCGGCCCGTTCGAGTACGCCGATATGTTTGGACGCGCCGGCAAGGGACATGGCATGCGGGGCAGCGAGATCGCTGACCGACTGATCTCCAGCTTTTAAAGAAGCGAGGATCGCGCGGCGGGTCGGGTCGGCCAACGCCTTGAAGATCAGGTCCAGGTCCGGCTCACGTTTAACCATATGGTTGAGTATAGAGCCCGCGTTGAATTATTCAACCATTTAGTTGAATAAAGTAGGCATGACGCACCTCTCGAAACTCCGCATTCAAGATTTCGGCGGGCTTAGCGTTATTTAGGGCCGTGAACAAAGCCTGGCGTGATGTTGGTGATGGCGCGTCCAAACGCAAAGTGCGGATACCTGGCTGGGCATGTCGACGCTTGAAACCGCCATCAGCGCCGGCCGGAAACTTGTCCAATCGCTGCCCGAATCGGTCAACCGGCGCACTAGTCCACTTGGGGCCAAGTACCCGTACATCATCTGGGTGTACCCGACTAACAATAATGTTCGCACCGCGGAGGAATTCATGTCGCACCACAAGAAAGGGATGCCGAAGCCCGGCATCCTTAGCGCTGCCGTTGCCAGCGCCCTGCTCGCCGGAACCGACCTCGCCCAGGCACAGCTCGAAGAAGTCACAGTAACCGCAACGCGGCGTGCCGAAAGCATGCAGGACGTTGCCATTTCGATGCTTTCCAAGAGCGGCGAGGATATCCAGGAAATGGGTATCGGGCGCAGCTCCGAATTCACCGTAGACATCCCCGCCGTCACTATTTCCCAAAGCCCTATCGGCAACTTCATCTTTATCCGCGGTATTGGAACGGCGGGCGTCAACCAGGGCATCGAGCTGTCCGTGGCGATGTTTCACGACGGCGTTTACATGGGCCGGCATCAGCTGGCGCGGGCACCGTTCATGGATCTTGACCGCGTCGAAGTTCTTCGCGGTCCGCAGAGTATTTTCTTCGGCAAGAACACCATCGGTGGCGCGATCCACGTGATCACGGCCAAGCCGTCGGACGAGCTGGAGGGATCGATCTCGGCGCTCTACGGCCAGTATGGCGAGCAAGAGATCACCGGGGTTATTTCCGGCCCGATCACGGACAACCTGTCCGGACGCCTGGCGGTTCGCGGCTATCAGATCGACGGTTATCTGGACAACATCCTGACCGGCGAGGAAGGCCCGGAGCGCGAGGACCGCACCTTCCGCGGTCAGCTCGCCTGGGACGCGACACCCAACCTGACCGTGACCGGCAAGTGGGAGCGCAGTGAATTCGAGCAGGTCCAGCAGTTCACTCAGCTCACGGTCAGCGACCCAACGGGCACGGGCATCGCCTTTGGGGGCCTGAACCAGGCGCTCGTCGCGGCCGGCTCCGGCGGCAGCGGTATCGAGCGCTACGACGATGAGCGCGCGGTGGATAACGACGGCGGCACTGTGCTCGGCACGGTCGTACCGGAATACGCCGGCCTCCCGGGCTTCCCGGACAAACCCGAACTCAGCGACAACGAAATGGATCTCGGTACACTGACCATCGACTGGGCCATCGGCGATTACACGCTCACGGCGATCACGGGATACGCCAGCTACTCCTACCGCGATATCTGCGACTGCGACTTCGCCGCCATACCCCTCATTCAGGTGGATGCCACCGAAGACTACGACCAGTTCAGCCAGGAAATCCGTATCGCGTCTCCAGGTGGCCAGAAGTTCGACTGGATCGCGGGCTTCTACTATCACGAGAGCGAACTCGACTACCGCTCCATCGAGGGCTTTGGAACGTCCCTCGCTTCGCCGCTCCTCGGAGCTCCGGCGGCCATCACACCCAACCTTACGCGCGACTACGGCATGGTCCAGGATCAGGACATGTGGGCGGTGTTTGGCTCCGGAACCTACAACTTCACGGACACCACGCGCCTGACCGTCGGTCTGCGCTACTTCGATGAGTCCAAGACCGCGAGCCACTTTCTCGACAAGCGATTCACCGGAGGCTGGGATTACAGCGCCGGCGCCGGCCTGCCGCCGGGCTCGGCGGCCTACGGCACCTCTGCCGAAGAGTACGACCGCTTCCTTTCGGATTTCGCCGGAACACCGTTCGTGGCGATATCCGAAGGTATCTTCGGGGGCCTGCTCGGCACCTTCGAACACGATATTCGCAATCGCACCCGGGACGAGACCGACGTGAACTGGATCGTTACCCTGGAACAGGATCTCGGAATCGACACCCTGGTGTTCGGGACAGTGTCCACCGGCACCAAGGGTGGCGGCTTCGACGGTCGCTTCCTGCAGACCAATGACAGCCCCTTCTTCGAGTACGAAGAAGAAACGGCAATCAACTACGAGATCGGCGTAAAGACCTCGCTCCTGGACGGCATGATGACTCTGAACGCCACGGCGTTCCTGTCGACCGTTGAGGACTATCAGGTCAGCATCTTCGACGGCGCCACGGCCTTCTTTGTTCAGAACGCCGCGGAAGTCGAGTCCAAGGGTATAGAAATGGACCTGCAGTGGTCTCCCCTGGACGGCCTCGTGATCAGCCTCGCGGGTACCTATCTCGACGCGGCCTACACCGACTTCCCGAACGCGCCGTGCTGGACCGTGACGGGAACGGAGCCCGTCGACCGCGGCAACTGCATCAATCGGGATCAACCTGACGCATCACGCGATGCCACCGGTGATACCAATCTGTTTTCTCCGGAGTGGGCTTACAACGTGAATATCGACTACCGGATGCCGGTGGGGAACACTCTCGAAGCCCGTGCCACGTTCAACATGAACTATTCGGACGATTTCTTCGTGGCCGCCGATCTCGATCCGATCTACGCGATCCAGGACGCCTACACGATGTACGACGTCCGCTTCAGTCTCGGGCGCCAGGACGGCGTGTGGGACGTGGCGCTCGTGGGCAAGAATCTCACGGACGAGCTGATCAGCGGCAACAGCAACGATCAGCCGCTGGTTCCGGGAAATGGCTTTGCCTCCACGGAGCGCCGGCGCTCCTATGCACTGCAGGCGAGCTATCGATTCTGAGCCCGACTGACACCCTCACCATCCCGGGGCTGTGACCCGCCGCCGAGCAGCTGTTCGACAGCGGTTTCGGCGGCGAGCAGCGCCCCTTCGACCAGACCGCCGTGCTCGGCGGCTGCTTCTGCGCCCGCAAAGAGCAGCCGCCCCCCGCAGTACGAACGGCGCAGGGCCGGCTCCGCATAGGGCGGATGGCCCGAACCTCTATTCAGGTCGAAGTCCGTGGTCGTAAAGGGCTCCGCGGCCCAGTCCATGAGCCATTGCTTCCGCGGCCGGGCCGCATCGCCGCCAAACAGCGCGACGAGCTGCTCGATACAGCTCGCCGCGAGCGTCTCATCTGTCGTTCGACGACGCTGTTCTACGGATACACCCAGAAATCCGAAGAGCGCTGACAGGCCACTTTCGGGATCACTGTGGTCATTGATTTCCAGCATCGGGCCCAGATGGCTGACGGCACTTCCGGAGCAGCCCGCCTCGCGCCAGAACACCCGGTCGTAGACCGCGACGAACTTGGCCTGCCCCGCCATCCAGGTGGGCCAGCGACGCATGGCGTCGAGCAGCGGCGCCTCAAGGGCGGGAGTAAACTCCCATAGAGAGGCGATGGGCGGAGGTACGGCAACGACAAGGGCCCGTCCTCGCAGCACTTCCCCGGATGCCGCGCGAAGCTCAACTCTGCGTTCGTCAATCGACACGGCAGCGACTTCCGTGTTCAGACGCAGGTCGAGATCCGACATCTGGCTGAACAGCCGCTGCGCGAGTATCTGCATTCCGCCGCGCAATCGCACGGAATCGGCGTAGCGCTTCGGGTAGTCGATGCCGCGGACAGATCCGGACTGATCCTGGTAGAGAAATCGGCCGGTCTCCTGCTGCTCGAGGACTGCGATTCCCAGCTCTTCAAGGAGCGCCCGGGCCCGCGGCTGATAATCCGGCCACAGCCATGCCGGACCAAGATCGACCCCCGGATTTAGCCCAACGGACGCGTTGTCGCTTTGAGCCACGGGAACACTACAGGCGCGCCCGCCGATGCGATCGCGAGCCTCAACGACGGTGACCTGCTTGCCGCTGCCGTGCAGGAGGATCGCGGCATAAAGTCCGCTGATACCGGCGCCGGCAATCAGAATTCGCTGGTCAGACCCTTGGTCCATGTGATGTGAAGTCGGAATGATGCGTCAGGGAACTGCGCCGCAATTAACGACCGGCGGCGACTCGGGGCAAGCGTTCTTCGTGGACTTTGACCGACAGCGCAGACCCTGCCGGACAGGCTCAGGCGACGGCCGACGCCGTCGTAGGTCTGACCATGAAGGTCTCGTAGTCGTCGAGCACTTCCGGGCGCTCGAAGTGGAGGAAGTGGCCGACGCCTTCAACGAGCAGGCAGGTGCAGTCCGGTATCAGCTGCTCCGCCAGCTCCATGTCCTCGAGATCGATTATGCGATCCTCGGCGCCGTTGACGATCAACGTGCGGGCACGAATGCGCGTCAGGTCGATGGTGTCCTTCAGATGACCGAGCTTGAGAATGTTGCGGCAGTGCAAATAGAAGGCCTCGGCACTGGTGTCGCTGAGGCTGGCGAACTGCTCCTCGATCTGGCGCTTGTAGAACGGTCCGATCTGCTGGCCGAACATCTCGACGATAAGATCGGCGCCGTCGGCATAGTTGCCGGACTCATAGAGTGCTTCCGCGCGAACGATGATGTCCGCCATGACGGCATTCGGCTTCATGCCGAAGCTAGAGAGAACGAGCTGCTGCACGGCGTCCGGTTTCTGCGCGGCGTAACCGGCTGCGATTGCCGTCCCCCAGGAACTCCCTGCGATCGTGAGGTCTTCTCCCGGCTCCGCGCGGGCGATCAGGGCGTCGACAACGTCCAGCTGCTCCTGGACGGTAACGTGGGCGCTGCCGGAGACAATCTCGGAGCGGCCGACGCCGGGCATGTCGAAGATGATCACGGAGAAGTGCTTGGAGAAACGCTTCGCCACGGCCCGCCAGACGGCCATGGTCTGCAGCACACCGCTCACGCAAAGCAGTACGCGCGGCGAGTTTCCATAGCGCCGGTAAGGAATACGAAAACGTGCGTGCTCAAGTACGCCCTTCTCGGCTTTCATGATGCGGAGCCCTGTTTGTTACCAGGCGTAGCTGACTCGAGCGCCTCAGCGCATTGATCAGCCCGTTTCGTTTTCCAGTCAAACCAGCGTTTCGGGGCAAGGCGATTAGCCACGCGGTCCAGGGGTGAAGCCACGAGCAGGTTCAATGCTCCCTGCAGCCGCTCGGTCCAGCGCGGCGACGATGCGCGCAGCGAAACGCCGATACCCGCGTCCAGGTAGTGAAATTCGTGCCACCAGCCGCTGGGCATGTAGAGCGTCTGTCCGGCTTCGAGCACCACTTCGAACGCCTGTGCGCCGCGCAGCGCCGGAAAGCGGCCGAAGTCGGGGGCGTCGAGGTCGATATAGCTCCGCACGGTGCAGGGGTGGCGGTAGAGCGCCGGTGACGCCTGGGGAGCAAAGAGCCGGATGCGCCGACGACCGCGGATTACGGTGTGCAGTACGTCGCCCATATCGATGTCGTAGTGCAGGGGAGTGGTACTGCCGCGACAGCCGAAAAAGCTGAACACAAAACGTCGGGAGAATTTGAGCCCCACATCGGGCAGAAGCACGTCGTCGAGGAGTTCGGGAATCTGTCGGGCGAGGTTGTAAAGGAACATACGTAAATCGCGACCCTGGTCCTGCGTCGCTTCGAGATAGGCCGCGAAGCTCATGGTATCGATACTGCCCATGTAGTTCTTCCCGGGAGTACCGAAGCTGGCGTCATACACGCGCACCGTCCGCTCGCCGAAACGCTCGGCGAGCTGCGCCGGGGTCCAGCGCTCGAGCGCCGGCCAATCCTGGGCCAGATCGCGAACAACCACGGCTCGACGTTCGGAAATTGCCTTGCGCAGCGACGCTCCGTCGCCGAAGTGAATCAGTGGCAGGGAGTGAAAGGCGAGGGTTTCGGGATGCGCAACACCCACCTAGACGCACGCTCGCCGGGCCTGCGCGCCCATCAGTTATCCACCTCGATACCGGAGCGGGACAGGAGCGCTTCGCTGTCACAGACCGGGTTCTCGCCGAACCAGATCGACCAGATGAGCTTGGCGAAGTCCGCATCAGCGACGTCAAAAAACTGCTCGCCGTTGAATTCCGCGATCACGTGCCCACCCTCGAGCCAGTAATACACGACCTGATCGTCGGCCTTCGCGTCGCGGTCGATGGCGCCGAGGAATGCGTCGATGGTCGGCGCGGCGCGATCCAGCCATTCGCTTCTGGCGTTGCGCCGGATGGTTTTTTCAAACTCCGTGCGAATGCGATCACGGGAGAGGTTGCGTGTAAAACGGATCGCAATCGCTTTGGCGGGACCGTCGGTCACGACGTCGCCGGGCGCCAGAGCCTCGCGAAGCACCCCGCCGCGCTCATCCAGCTTCTGGTCCAGCTCCTGGTAATGCGCCATTTCGTAGACCGTGAACACCAGGAACACGCGCGCCGCCTCACCGGTGAGCGCTAGCCGGTGCGTCGCACCCGAATCCGTGACGCTCATGGCGCCGGGGAAAGCCGGACCGCCGAGAGCCGGCAGGGCAAAGCAGTACGCGAGCAACAGCAGCAGCTGCGGACGCGAGACGGCCAGGCGGGCCTTGAGAGGCTCATTCATGGGTATAGGGGGAGTGGCACATGACTACACGGAACGCCGAGCATACCATTCACCCCGCTAAATAGGCACGCCGCAGCTCAGTTTCTGTACACGCTATTTCCGGTAATCGAGCGCAGGCTCACGATCGCCCAGCAGCGCCACGTAGCGAAAATCCGGGCCTATACGCTCCGCAAACTCCGCTTTTGCCGCCGCCAGCAGCTCCGGGGTGGTGTACAGATCGATCGCCGTAAGCGTGAGCGTTTTCGCAGCCACCATCATGCCCTTGTAGCCGATCGACATGCCGCCAGCGGCAACGGCCTGCCAGCTGTGCGCCGGCGTGCCGGGCACCCAGGTGGCCGCGCGCATGGCCGCCATGGGAACGGTCCAGCTCACGTCGCCGGTGTCCGCGGAGGCCTTGCCGCGGGTGAACTTCATGGGCTGTACCTGGGCGGCGCTGTCGATGGGCGGCAGATTCTCACCGAGCGTGGCCTGAATCCCGCGGGCAAACTCCCGCTCCTCCTCGGTGTACTCCACGCCTCCGACGGTCGTCAGGTTGGCGTGCAGGGCGCTCGCGAGAGCTTCGTTGGGCAGGCGCGGATAGGTGCCGCCGATGAGTTCGTATTCCATGCTGGTTTCTGTGCCAAGGGCGGCCGCCTCGGCGGTCTTTACCACCCGCGCCCAGACCGAGCGCACCTCATCGACCTCCTCGTGGCGAACCACGTAGTAAACCTCGGCGAACTTGGGAACGATGTTTGGTGCATTTCCGCCGGCAGTGATGACGTAGTGGATACGGGTGGGTTCCGTGGTGTGCTCGCGCAACATGTTGACCATAAGATTCATGGCCTCCACGCCATCGAGCGCGGAACGGCCTCGCTCGGGAGCCGCGGCGGCGTGTGCCGAGTTGCCCGTGAAGCGAAACTTGCCCGAGATCGTCGCCAGATTGGTCCCCGGGTTTGCGGTATTCGAACCGGCCGAATGCCAGCTGATCACCGCGTCGACATCATCGAACAGGCCGGCGCGGACCATGTAGACCTTGCCTGAGCCGCCCTCCTCCGCTGGCGTTCCATAGAATCGCACGGTGCCCGGTGTGCCGCTTTCCCGCAGCCAGTCCTTCGTCGCCACCGCGGCGGCCAGCGATGCCGTACCGAAGAGATGGTGACCACAAGCGTGGCCGGCGCCACCCGCCTCCCGGGGCTGTTCGTAGGGCACCGCCGATTGCGACATGCCCGGAAGCGCGTCGTACTCGCCGAGAATGCCAATCACCGGGCCACCGCTGCCGTAGGTGGCAACAAACGCCGTGGGGATACCGGCAACGCCGGTTTCGATCTCAAACCCCTCGCTCGCAAGGGCGGACTTCAGCGTCTCGACACTTTCCACTTCCAGGTAGCCAAGTTCAGGGTTCTCCCAGAGCTTGTGCGCCATGGTCCGGTACTCCTCGGCGCGGGCGTCAAGGGCGGCGAGAACCGCCGCGCTGTTCTTTTCGGCGGCCTGCGCGAGGGGGGCTTCGATGGCGAGAGCGTAAGACAGGGCGATGAGCAGTAGGCGTGATCGGAACATGGGTTTGAAGTCCTCGGCGTCGGGTTTCGGGGTGGCGTGGTGTCAGGCCGGCTTGCGTCAGGCAGAGGCGGCGGGGTCCCTTGTTTCACTGGCGCGCTAACAAGTAGCAAAAAGGCTGTCGCCTGTCGATCCAGCCCGCAGGCACGCATGGGGGAGTCAGGGCCGGGTCCAGCCGGGACCCCGCACCGCTCGCCCCGGTGTCGCGCCCGTGTGCTCCCCGTCCGACAGCACCAGCGCTCCGTTTACGAGCACGTGTCGAACTCCAACCGCGTAACGATGGGGGTCTTCAAAGGTCGCGAGATCGCCGACGGTGTCCGGATCAAAAACCGCTATGTCGGCGAAGTATCCCGGAGCCAGCCGTCCCCGTTCGGGGATGCTGAGCGTCTGCGCGGGCAGACTCGTGAGGCGCCGGACGGCCTCCTCGAGGCTGATGATCCCGTCTTCACGGACGTACTTGCCCAGGAGCCTTGCCACGTTGCCGTAGGTCCGCGGGTGAACGCTCCTTTCAATCCACGGCTCCTCGGCGGCCGGCGCCTGCGCATCGGAGCCGAACATCATCCAGGGCTGGCGAATCTGCTTGCGCAGGTTGTCCTCGGACATCAGAAAATAAACCGTGCCGACGCGCGAACCGTCTTCAATGACCAGATCAATGATCGTGTCGCGCGGATCCTGGCCGCGCTCGGCGGCGATGGCCGCCAGCGTTTTACCGGCGTACTTTTCGCGCAGAGCCGTATTGCGAAAGCCGATGAGAAGCATACCTTCCGGCCCCGCGAAGTAACCGAGGTTTTCCCAGTCCTCGGCATTGGTCGCCATCTCGGCCTTGACGCGAGCGCGGACGTCGGGATCGCCGAGCCGCTCGGCCCAGGCGCGGTAGCCTCCCGCCTGCACCCAGGTCGGCATGGACGCATCTAGGCCCGTGGCGCCCGCGATATAGGTGTACATATCCGCCGTAATCGGCCGCCCCTCGTCAGCGTAGGCGTTGATCATGGCGATGGCTTTTTCCATCTTTGGCCAGTTGGGCTGACCACCGGCCTTGAGGTGATGGATTTTTATCGGGATGCCTGCCTCGCGCCCGATGAGCAGCATCTCGTCGATGGCCTCAAGCAGTCCGTTGCCCTCGCTGCGCATATGGGCGGTGTAGATTCCTCCGTGGCGCGCGGCTACCTTGGCCAGTTCCACGAGTTCACCGGTCTCAGCGAAGGTCCCGGGGGCGTAGATCAGCGCAGAAGTCAGACCCAGGGCGCCATCGCGCATGGCCGCATCCACCTGTGCCTTCATGGCCTCGAGCTGGTCGGCGTTCGGATCTACATCATCGGCGCCGAGGGTGTTTATACGCACGGTCGCCGACGACACGAAGGTCGCGAAATTCGGCGCTACGCCGCTGGCCTCAACGCGCGTCAGGTAGTCGCCCAGGCTGCGCCAGGCGAAGTCGATCTCGTTTTCACCGTAGGACTGTTTGAAGTGCTCAGCGGTTGTTGCCGTGATCGGACTGAGGGAAACCTCACTGAGAACCTCGAAGGTGACACCCTGCTTCACGTCACTCAGGGCGCGCCCATCCTTGAGGAGCGAGAGGTGAGCATGGCTGAGCAGGTTAAAGAATCCCGGCGAAACGGCCATGCCCTGCGCATCCACCGACAGCTCGGCCGTCGCATCACCGAGGTCTCCCACGGCCGCCACCCTGTCCCCGCGGATCGCCACGTCTGCGCGGTAGGGTGGCGCCCCAGTGCCGTCGTAGACCGTCCCACCGCGGATCAGCACGTCGTAGTCCGCGGCCTGGGCAAACAGCCCGCCGGTGACAAGCACCACAACACAAAGCAGTCGGGAAGAGTTAAGCATCATGGTCGCTCGCCGCTCATTCGGAGCGGCGAGTGTCTCACGATGGACCGGTGCCGATCAGGTCGATACCGGGCGCCGCAGGGTCTGATCCGCCGCGAACCGGTGCGGAACCGGCCTGTCCCGCGAGCGACTCCCGGCTAGGGCCTGTGAACACGGCCTAGTAACCGGTCATCTCGAGATAGCCGCGGCCGATGCTCTCGCCCCCCGCAAAGGGCCATACGTCGACCGCACCCTCCCAGTAGCTGACGCTGGTGCGCATTTCCTGGTCGTCGAGCAAAGCTTCAACGCGCAGGTCCAGGTCCTCGCCGGGCACACGCAGGCGCCAGGCTACCGGGTAGCGCGCACCGTCAGGCGATGTCCACCAGCGCAGTGCGTCGAGTTCGAAATCCCCGGCACCGAGACCGATCCGTCGGTCGTCAGCAGACAGGATCGAGCCCGCGCTGTGCGGATCCGTGCCTCCGGCGCGCTCGCGCAGACGGTAGAGCATGAGATCCGCACCGCTGGAAAGCTGCAGCGAGAACCAGTCCCAGCCGATCTGATCGTCCCCCAGGGCGCTCGTGCTCCACTCTCGATCCAGCCATGAACGACCGTCCACGGCGTGGATGAGATCTCCGCGGCGAAGCTCGCCGGCGGTCTCGAGGCGCGTGATCGAGTAGTAGTAGGACGCGTTGCCGGCCTCGGCGCTTTTCTGACTCAGGCCGTCCTTGCCCTGTAGCACGGGTGCACGCTCCGGCGTCAGCGTCAGCGCCAGGGAGAAATCGTCGGTCTCCAGCTCCAGCGTCCAGGGGAACTCACCGTCTTCTCCGCCGACCAGAGTCCAGTCCTCGAGCCACACACGGAAGGGAGACCGGGACTGCCCGGCGAGGCCGAGAGCAGCACGGGCGAAGCGCTGCTCGTGCCGGTGCTCCTGCGCATCGATATCGCTGAGCGCCGCGTGCGCCATCCAGAGCTGGCGCGTAGCCCAGGCTGAGTCGCGCACAGCGGCCTTCGGCGCCAGAGCGATACGGAAGAACGTGAGTTGATAACCAAAGCGTGCGCCGTTTTTGTCCTCGAGCTGCCCGGTCAGATACCACCACTCATTACGGTAGTCGGGATGCGAATAGTGATCTTCGGGAAAGCTGAAAGTCCGCGGCTCCATCGCCCGGGCGAAGCCCGTCTCAGGCACGCCACCCAGCGCATCGGCAACGTCGATGCCGGTCGCCGCATCGCGACTGCATCCGTAAACGCCGAGCAACAGCAGAATGAGGACTCGTCGCATCAGGGATCGTAGAGCGCGTCGCGCAGGTCACTGACGGCGAGCCTGCGCGCGGGCAGCACTGCGGCCATGGCCGCCGCCGCGACGGAGAGCAGCAGGGCATGGAGCACGACCTGCAGGTCGAAGTGCATCTGCAGAGTCCAGCCGAAGGAGCGGCGATTGATCACATCGATCAGCAGCACCGACATGGCCGCGCCCAGGGGCAGGGCAAGCAGGCCGGCCAGGACACCGCTCAGCGCGGCCTGCCGCAGCACCAAAGCAAATAGCTGCCGGGGCGTCAGACCGGTCGCACGGAGAACGGCGAGCTCGCGACGCCGCTCAAGAAAAAGCGCGAGCAAGGCGCTGAGGATGCCAACGAAGGCGACCACCACGACCAGGGCGCGCAGGACGTCGGTGATGAGGAACGTGCGATCGAAAATCTCCAGGGAGCGCTCACGGATCGATCGATTCGAGACCACGACCAGATCCAGGCCTTCCGCCGCGCCGAGATCCCGGATCTGTTGCTGCAGCGCAGCCGCATCGGCGCTGGCATCCAGACGCAGAGCCAGCGAGGAAAGATCCTGGTCGCTGAAATAGCGGGCGAATACATCCTGAGCAACGACGGCGCCCCCGTAGGAGCTGGCGTAATCCCGGTACACGCCCCTCAGCGTCAGTTCCACGGCACCCCGAGGGGTGGCGAGGATCAGCGCATCGCCAAGCGACAGGCCGCGTCGCCGGGCAAGCGGTTCGGACACCAGGATGCCGCGCCCATCTTCCAGCATGCGCTGCCCGGCGTCCTCGGGTCCTGCGACTATGTCGAAGCTGCGCACCTCTGCCGCCAGGCGATCGAGCGCGAGTACGCGCATGGATTCACCGTCGATACTCAGGGTTCGTACACGCGCTGCCGCGGCGCTGCTTACCCCGGGGAGGCCTTCGAGGCTCGCCTGCCATGCGGGATCGAGACGCGCACCCTCGGCGTCGAGATAGACGTACAGGTCACCCTGCAGCGTGTCCCCGAGCCAGTCGGCAACGCTGATTCGGAAGGAGCCGATCATGATCGCCACTCCGACGGTAGCGGACACGGCTACGGCCAGCGCCACGAGCGCTGGACCGGTGCGCGGCAGCGCGCTCTGTACGCCGCGCAGACTGAGCTGCAGGGCCGTGCCACCCACACGCGCACCACCGTGAACCAACGCGGCAAGACTGAGACGCAGGGCCAGCGGGCATAGCAGCGCGTAGCCGGCGACCAGCAGGAAGAGTCCCACGAACGCCGCGAGCAGTGACTGTCCGCTCACCACAATAACGATCGGGCAGGCAAGCACCAGGAGCAGGCCGGGCAGCAGGAGCCGACGCGCTGACGGGCTGCTCTGAGCCCGGGATTCGCGCTCCAGCGCCGCTGGTGCCGTCCGGGCGGCGGCCCGTGCCGGTGCCAGGGTTGCGAGGAGCACCGCCGCCAGGGTCACCGAAAGTGCCAGGAGCAGTTGGCCCAGGGAGAAATCGGGCCGCAGCGCATCGACACTGACGAACAGGTCAGACACGGTACGGGTCACCAGCACCAACAGTCCCTGGCCCAAAACCGTGCCCAGCATCAGCCCCAGCACCCCACCGATCAGACCGAGTCCCAACGCCTCGATCAGCAGCAGGCGAAACAGGTCCGTGGGCAGCGTTCCGAGCATGCGCAGTACCGCAAAGCTCGGCGTACGCTGGACGACAGCGAAGGCCATGGCGTTGTAGACCAGGAACGCGCCAACGAGCACCGCGAGGAGGCTCATGGCCGTGAGGTTGGTACGAAACGCGCGGGTCATGTCATCGAAGGTCTGGCGCTGGTCGTCGAAGGCACGCAGTTCAACGGCATCCGGTAGCCGCGCCGCGAGGTCCGCCGCCCCGGGCGCGGAAAGCCTGAGCTGGATGCTGTCGAGCTCACCGTGGCGACCGCCCAGGTGCTGAGCTGTGGAGATGTCGGCGAGCAGCGTGTTGCCAAACCACTCGCCATCGGTGCTTTCGAAGATAGCGACCGGATTCAACGCCGCTCCGCGTCCCGCGACGCTCGCCTCGATCGGCTCGCCTTCCACCAGATCGAAGCGCTCCGCGATAGCGACCGGGATCTGCACGGCGCCGGCCTCTGTGAGCAGAGCGGCGAGGGCGTTGCCCGCGGCGGGGGGCGCATCGTCGCGCGCGATCAGGGCGAAGGGGTCAGTGCCCACAAGATCCACAGAGCTTCCGTCGACAGTCACGCGAAGCCTGACCACCGGGACCACGTCACGCAGGCCGCGGTCGACGCGCAGCCATCGATAGAGGTTCTCGTCCACGGCGCCTTCGTGGGCCCGGATCTCGTGGGTCATGGGACCGGCCAACACATCGAGGGAACGATCAAAGGACACCGCCGCGGCCCGCGTGGCGAGGGCGACGGCGACAATCACGGCTGCGCCTAGGGCAATCCCCAACAGCGTCAAAGCGAGCTGCAGCGGATGCTGCCGGTAAAAGCGCAGGCTCGCTCGCAAAAGGGCGCGGTTCCTTCTCACCGCTCCCTCACGCCGCCCTGCTCAAAGAGCAGCACCCGATCGGCGCGCCGCGCAACGTCTTCGCTGTGCGTGACCAGCAGCAGGGCACCCTCATTGCGCTTTGCCTGCGCCAGCAAGAGCTCCAGCACCGGCTCCGCGGTCTGGCTATCCAGGCTGCCCGTGGGCTCGTCGGCCAACACCAGCTGCGGTCGGTGGATCAATGCACGGGCAATCGCGACACGCTGTTGTTCGCCACCGGACAGGCGGTCGGGGAAGCTGTCAGCGCGCGCGGCCAGACCGACTTCGGCGAGCGCCGCCCGCGTCCTTGCGAGCGCTTCCGCAGCCGAGACTTCCAGGAGATCGAGGGGCAGGCGTACGTTTTCCGCCACGGTCAAGGTGGGTACGAGCAGAAATCGCTGATAAACAAAGCCCAGATTGCGGCGACGGAACAGAGTGCGCTCGGGTTCGGGCAGGCGCGCGATATCGTGGGAATCGAAACATATGCTTCCCGCGCTGGGGCTGTCGATCGCGCCGAGTAGGTTGAGCAGCGTCGACTTGCCGCAGCCGCTGGCACCCACGAGGGCAACGCGCTCGCCCGCCTCCAGCGAGATATCCAGGTTCTCGAAGAGAAGGTGTTCGCCGCCGCCTTCCTCGTAGTGGTAAGCCAGCCCCTTGGCGGTCAGCACGTGTAGCCCTGTGGATGCGTAAAGCTCAAGGGTAGCGCAATGCGATGACCGGCCTCACGGAGCCGCGTTCACGAGCAGAAAACCAAGCGGAATCAGCTTCTCCTTGCGACCTACAAGCATGAGCCAGTACAGATCGCCCCCTCGCGAATCGCGCTGGAGAACGAAGAGCACGCAATCGCCGACATCACGATCACAGACCCGCAGCCGGTAGCCCGCGTTTGTAGGCCCCGAACCGAAGTCCGGTCGGTACCGCCTGGCACCCAGGAGCACGTTGGTGTCGATGGGCACCCAGTATTGGTCATCCCTCGACGAGAGCTCTATCGATACCCGCTCGTCACTCCCAAGATTCAGAACCGCCGCCAGTGCAGCACGCTTGGGCACCACCAAACAAAGGAAAGCAACGGGGATGCCGAGGGCCAACCAACTCAAGCCGCGCAACACACGCTTACGGCGAAAGGCGCGAATACCCAGCACACCGCTCAACACGATCACGACGCCGCCAATGAAGAACAGCAAATCGAAGTAGCGTGCGACGACTTCAAGCGTCGTCATCGAAGACATTTTCGTGACCCGGATTTGCGCCGCGTATCTCGTAGTGACAAGCCAGCCCCTCGGCTGTTGGTAAGTGTTTCCCGGTGATTGCGCACAGCAAAAGGGTAACGCAAAGCGCGGCTTGCGCTCAGTGAGGTAGGCCCAGCGGAAGACCAAGGAAGGCGTCTGCGACCCCGGCTAGCTCCGATCTCGATAGCTCAGCCGCCCGTGGGTGCGCTCGATCACGGCGCTGTCCAGGACGGAGACGCTGTAGTCGGTGCTCAGGACGTCGGATACGGCGATGTAGTCAGCGCGGGCGACACCGCGGGCAAATGTCGAGTCCTCCCGAGCATGAACTGCGGCGGTCCGTGCTCCGAGCGGAAGGAGCAGGGTGCCCGACATTCCAGCGATCGCCCGGCGACGGGAAATGCTGACAGGCGAAGGAGATCTCCGGAGAAGCGGCGCCCTTCGGCGCCGGCATATCAGCTTCGTGTGGTACTCAGAAGTTCAGCGTAAACGACGCCGAGACGGTCCGTGGCGCACCGATCCAGGCACCCTCTCCGGCGATGGCACCGAGGTAGCTCTCATCGAAAGCATTGTTCACAAGCAGCGTGATATTCCAGCCATCGATGCTTGCCATGGCCGTCTCGCCGACCATGGTCAGGTAGATATCCGCGGTCGTGTAGGACTCGGCGATCCAGCTGTTGTCGAGACGAACCGGACGATCGCCGGTGTACTTGCCGCTGATGCCGGCCATGAACGGACCGCTGGCCCAATCCAGGGACACGACGAACTGCTGGTCGGGGATGCCGGTAACGTCGTTACCAGGGGTTATGCCAAGCTCCGCGTCCACCTGCGAATCACCCGTACCGACATAGGTTGAATCGGTATAGGTATAGGCCGAGTAAAGGGAGAAGTTGTCCGTCAGCCGGATATCGGCCGTAAGCTCGAAGCCACTCGACTCAATACCCCCGGCATTGAAGTAAGTGCCGTCCGTGCCGATGTCGTAGTTGGGGCCGGCGGCACTCTCCGGGGACAGGAAGATAATGCGATTGCTGAAATCGGTGTCGTAGTAGGTCGCCGTGAGGAACAGGCGATCACCGCGATAGCGCAGACCGACCTCGATGTTTTCCGCCGTTTCGGGCTCGAGGTCATCAAGCTCCGATTCGGGACGTTCAAGTATGACGTCGGAGATCGCTTTGAAGTTCTCCGCATAGCCTGCGAAGGCCTCAAGTCCGTCGATGGGTGTCTGCCAGAGCACGCCTCCCGAGAATAGGACGTCGGAATCCGAGTCGATGGCGATATTCGAGCTGTCGCCAAAGTTGTCCTGCCGCTCGACGTCCACGAGGAATTGCTTCACACCCGCGGTGAAGGAAAAACCAGCGATGTCCACCGTATCCTCCAGGTACCACTTGAGCACTTCCTGGGGATAGCTGCGATCGTACTGCGTCCAGTAGGGCTCGGCGTCGAACTCTATGCCCACGCGCGTGTCGGTGATCTTCTGCCAGGTACGCGTCTCGTCCCGGGTCTGGTCTTCGTACCAGATACCCCCACGGACCGTATTGCTCGCGTTGCCGAAATCCGCAGCCCAGTCTCCGTCGAGCATGAAGCCCGCCCGCTCTTTGGCGTAGTTGGTATGACGATAGGACTGCACGGCGACGGCGCCGGCGGGATAACAGGCTGGATCGTACTCGGGCCCCGCACCGCCGTAGGGGAAGGTAATCGAAGACACGCAGCCCTCAGCCGGACTGAGCGCCTGACCGTTCCCGTCAACGAAGAAGATCCGACCGAAGCTGGGCCCTCCGTTGACGCTGGCATTGCCCGTCGCCTCAGACTCTGGCCCGCCCTGGTCGTCGACTACATCGAGCAGATAAGGCGGAATCCAGTCACCGCGGCCTTCGTTGTCGTGGTAGTAGGCACCGGCTTTGAGATTGAGGCCTTCGGAGACTTCAAGGTCAGCCGTCACATAGCCCAGCGTGTTCTCCCGCAGCGTCGACCAGCCCTCGCGGAACACCTGATCGACGAAGGGAATGCCAGTCCAGGTGTCGGTCAGACGGTCCCAGGAAGCGTTGCTCGCAAATTCTTCCGGCGTGAACAGCCGCTGATAGTTGTCTTCGTGAATGTCGTCGTAGGAGACGTACGCCGTGATTACCGCGCGATCGAACTCGGACACGAGCTTGGCAGCGAAGTGGTCACGCTCGTTCTCGGCGGCGCCGTTGATCCAGTCACTTGCGTTCTGATGCGAAGCACTCAGCCAGGCGCGGGTGTTCCCGGCAAAGGTGCCGGTATCGAAGCGCAGGTAATAACGCTCCGCGTCGAATTCGCCGATGGCCGCCTGGGCCATGACGCGCTGTTCGCTCAGGGGATTGGCGGTCTGGTAGTCGATGGTCCCGCCGAGGGCTTCGAGGGAACGGGAGGCGATGTCCGCCGTACCCTGGGAAACGGTGACGGTTTCGATATTGGCCGTATCGACATAGCGGTTCGCCTTGGCGCCACCACCGTAGTTCGAGTTTCCGTTGGGGATACCGTCGATGGTCGTGCCGATCTGCTGCTCCGACAGGCTGTTCTGGAACCCGCGTACGGCGATTGTTGTGGACCAGTCGTCGAAGCCGTAGGTATCGCCCTCCTGAACCGATACGCCCGGGAGGTTATCGATCAGAGCGTTGACGCTGGTGATGGGCGACTGCTGTGCCTTCATGGACTCGGTCACCCGGTTGTTGCCGAATACCGTGCTCGTAGCGGTGACAAATACTTCTTCGATGACCGGCGCGGCGTCCTGCGCGCGGGTTTCGGCCCCGGCGAGAACGGCGCTCACGCTTGCTACCGCCGCGACCAGACGCGGTCGCGCGCTCCAGAATGTTTGCATTTTTCACCCCTCAAATAACGACGCTTGCACGGCCAGTGTTCCGGCTCGGAAACTGGCGGTTTCGTGTCCCGCAAATGCGCAGGGGTGCCGGCGATGTCCCTCGCCTGGGCTAACCTTGCGCGGCGCCCATTTCAAGCGCCGCGTGTGAAGTGCGCGTGTCGCGGGGGTGACGTTTTGAAGAACAAAGCGTGACGCCGGGATGACCGAGTCGTTGCCACTCGTTCCCGGAGCGCCAACAGAGGAGATCAGAAAAGGATTGGGAGGGCCGCGGTGTTCTTGATCTCTTCCATGACGAACGCCGCGCTGACGTCGGTCATTCGGGCTTCGATAAGTTGCTGGTAGAGGCTGTCGTAACCCGCCATATCGGCAACCACGGCTTTGATCAGATAGTCGACATCGCCCGCCAGGCGGTGCACTTCGAGAACGCCGGGCAGGCGCTCTACGACGGCCTGGAAACGCTCCGCCCACTCGGCGTTGTGCTCGTTGGTCTTGATCGAGATAAACACGGTCAACGGCAGTCCCAGACGCGCGGCATCGAGCAAGGCGACCCGGGCGCGGATAT
>JBCBTK010000016.1:0-121543 GCA_039818725.1 Pseudomonadota bacterium | reverse complement strand
GACGTATCGCGGCATTTCCTATGCCAGACCGAGAGCTGAGGAAGGTTATCGCCTTGATGTAGTCCGGTTCTTCGAGCGCACAGCGAAAGAAGACGCATTGCGCAAGGAGCTCCAATCCCTACTGCAGGCCGGTGACGGCGACATCAGTAGCTTCCATGAACTGGACGATGAGGAACTGCGTGCCCTAAAGACGGAACGCGGCATGTTGGTAGTGGAATTCGCAGAGAAGCTGGGCTACAGCTTTCATCTAGGGGAGCTTTACACCTTGCTCGACGCTTTTGAGCGCATGAAGAAAGGTGAGCTTTCCGAGGCGGGCTTTGAACGTTATGTCGACGATAGCAGCGCCATGGCCGATTCACTGCCGGCCATCGCTGCGATTTCGGAGCTGACCTACATGGGGGCGACCTACGAACGCGTGATCCCCAAGAAAGACAGCACGCTGGGAGTTATCAATTTCATGCAAAAGACAAACGAAGAGGGACTTCGCAGGCAGCTACAGGCCATCATCGGCGGCGATGGCGATATCAGCACGCCGGATCGCCTGGACGCTTCCGAGGCGACCCAGCTGCTTGGGGCCCATAGCGAACAAGTGGTTCTACTGGGCGCCAAAGAGGGCTTTCGCTTCACCATTGAGGATCTCAACGCCGCCGTGGGCGCCTTCAAGATGGTAGAAGAAGGAAGAATCTCGCCGGAGAGCTGCTACCGAATCCTGGGGATAGACCCGGACGACGCGGCTCCGGTCGAGGCTGTGGCGGACGCTGCAAGCCGCATGTATCGCGGTAGTCCCATGCGTTAACTGGTACCGACAGAGGCTCCTGCTGTGCCCCACGGGCGTGAGCACCAGCCACAGCCCGAGACCGCATCCGCCGCCGCTTCGTCTGTACTGTTGCGTTGCTACCCGGCTAAGGAGACCATCCCTAAGCCGGCAAAACGACGTCGATGAGAGTCAGCCGGACCGAACAAAACCTTCACCCGCCCCGGGGTTGCTGGTTGATCGTCCAGTCATAGGTGATGAACTTGATCTTGTAATCCGGCGGCAGCGGTTGTTCGAGGTAGCGGTTGATGTAAGCGCCAAGATCCCGCGCACGCCCGGAAGGCACGAAGTCCTTGGTGTAGAAATCCAGAATCGCCGACACGCTTACTCTTCGCTTGTCATGGTCAATCTGCAGATGTCTGGGTTTACTGAAGAATTCCCAGGTCGCCGCTTCCAGAACGTCTTCCAGCCCATTCGCGGGAAACGGCTGTCGTGGCAACCTGGGGCAATCCCGGACCATGCAGTTGAGGGCAAAGTGAATGCGCGGCTCACCGAGCGGTCTGATAACACGATTCTCGTAGTCGTATAGATTCGTGTCGTCACCATCGACACGCACCTTTCGAAACTTAAAGAAACCCGCGCGCTTGAAGAAAGAACCGAACCCTTCGGGTATGCCCTCTTCGATCACCCCGTACATGGCGAGCGCGTTGTAGGTGTTTGCGTGGTAGGCCAGGACGGCACCAGGCCCGTCGAAGGCATCCGGGTTTGAGTTCGGCCCAAATTCAGCCACCACGTCCACGTACTGTTGCAGGTCGGTGCTGTCATCAGCGAGCGCGATAAAGTCCGTTCGCCCCTCATCATCTACGTACCGCTCCAGGACTCGCGCCCAGGCGCTGAGCGCCTGTGCATAATCCTGGTCGGTTGCAGCCTGCACTTCGTGATTCATTAGCATTGTCGAGAAGCCGAGTACCAGCACATTCAGAAGTCTCATTTTTACGCTCATTGCGCACCGCCAGTCGCTGACGTCGCCGGCTCGCGCCAAACCAGAGGCTGATACTCCTGCACACTGCCGTCGGGCTGCGGTACTGAAAGCGGCTTCAGGATGTAATCGTCACGGTTGGCGTTGTGCTCGCACATGGACACGGGTCCGTCAGCGGTCATCACCATGAACGAGCAGGCATCAATGCGTTCCTGTTCAAGATGTTCCGCGTCCATGAAGTTCTGAATGAAGAATGTCAATTTGTGCACGCGCCCTCCGGCTTTCAGCACATCACCACCCATTTGCCCGAGTTGCCAGAACAGGTAGCGAAAGCCGGGCACCCACAGATGGGGACGCAGCGACAAATGCCACACATACTTCAGGGCAAGCCGAAAACGCCCCAGATGGCGATCAGAACCGATATCAGGAAACTCCGCGAGCGCGAGGGCAGCGAACGATTCATCCGCAACGACCGGGTAGATCTGTTGATTTGTTACCAGCGTCGGCAGATAGCTGTGGCAGTGTCCGTGGCCTACACGCACCCGGTCCCAGGGCAGCGCTTTACCCGCCGCCGACTCAATCTGGCCGCGCACACTGATCTGGTTGATGAGCGTCGTGCGCGAACCCCATTCCCCGCGACCGGTCTCCGCCTGCAGGTTGAACGATACGAGCCCGATAAGATCGGCATTACGAGTGAAGAAGTCGACCATGGCCGGCAGTTCGTCGAAATTGCCGCGGTGCACCGTGGTATTGAAGATCACCATCAGGCCCAGGCCCCGGACGCGTTCCAGATAGTCCTCCCGCAGCAGGTTTAGTTCGCTCTCGGTCGCGAACCCCTTGCGACGCTGGGTCGTGTCGACATGAAAAGCAACGTCCCGCAATCCGGCATTCGCAAGACGGCGAAGGAGATTTCTGCTCGCACCTATACCGTTGGTGAACAAAGCGGGGTTGAGCCCAAGGTCGCTGGCATAGCGAACGATATCCACCAGTTCGCTGTGCTTGCGCAAAGTGGGGTCACCGCCGGTGATCTGCACGTGCGTCCCTGGACCGAACCGGGCCAGGGCATCGTCGAGCCTCCGAAACACCTCGGCCAGGGGAATATCGCGCACCTGCTGCGAGTGTTCCGACAGATAGCAGAGCGTACAGTCGAGGTTGCACTTCTGTGTGATTTCCACGGCGACACAGCCGATCGTCTGGCTGCGGCCCAGGACCTGGGTCGAAACAAACTGCGCTCCCATCCTCTGTCGAGCCTTGGCCAGCAGGTCCTGTCTAGTCATCGTGGATGGGTTCTTTTATGTTTCAAGGCTATGAGACTGCGCACCCGGTCAGGAAGTTTCACGCTAGTTGGTCTTTTTATGGCGGCCGGGTGTGCGCTTGCGGAGGGCGAATACACGGGAAGCAGCTTTGTCTCGATTCGTGACGCCGTCTTCGCCAGTCCTTATGAGGAACTCCCGCACTACCCCATCAGCCGCGAACAGTTCGGCCCGGCGGGCGACGACCCGGGGAATCGTGTGCTGGCGGCGGCCCGGCGCACCTTGCGGCTGCGCGATGATCTCATTGCCTTCCCGGGTGCGCGGAAGCTGTTTCAGGCCCATGGCATCTGCTTTGCCGGCAACTGGACGGTACGCGCAGCGACGGCATACACGGGCCTGTTCTCCGCGGGCACGCGAGTGCCGGCAATTGTGCGCGCATCGGTATCGCTGGATGGCACGGAGCAAGCTGACAAGCGCGCGTTTGGAATGGCCATCAAGCTGTTCCCCGGTGCCGATCCGCAACAACCGGTCCGCACAGTCAATGTGTTCGTGATGCATTCGCTGGGCGGTGTTCGCACTCGCCATGTCACGGACCTTGTCCTGGATAATGAGCCCGCCCTGGAGAACTTACCGCCGCTCACCAAGCTCCGCACAGCCCTCAGGCTCCAGCGTGATCTCGAAAGAGCTGACGAGGAAGTCAGTGGACGTGGCGACGTTAATTTCAGGCCCATTACGCAGCTCGCCGCCACAGGCAACGACGATGAGATCCTGTCCCCTTTTTGGCTACGTCTCACCGCCGCAGACGAAACGCCGAAAATCGACCGAAAGGACTTTCGCGATGAACTGCAGCTGACTGCCTATCCCGGCGAGACGTTGCGCTACGAGATTGCGGTTGCGGCTGCGCAGGAGCGGGGCAAGTCGCATGCACAATGGCAGACCATTGGCGATCTGGAGCTGTACGAATCCGTAGTCTCTCCAGCCTGCGATCGCGAGCTGCATTTCGCCCATCCTCCGCTGGACCGATAACGTATCTCATGGAAGTGCGGATCGAAGGGACAACCCAGATTCAAGTACCGGGTAGCAAACATTCCGACCGCTTAGCTGAACGGCGTCAAACCCATAGGCCCAGGACAGAGCTGACGCGGCCACCTCTCTCGGGGACGTTGGCATTCGAGCCGCAAGGAGTTCATGCTCGTAGGCTATGGCGGGTTTCCGAAAGACCTTTTTGCAGACGCAGGTCTTGAAGCACCTGACGGACGAATCATGACAACAACTCACTACCTTTGCCTTGCTTTCTGGATTGCGGCGGTCTCTACAGACCTTCTGGCGGGAACGTGGCGCGAGCTGGCCGATCAGTCGCCTGCAGCTTCAGATGTTGTTTCGGAGGCGGATACTGATCTGGCGAAGGACCCCGAGCAGCTGTACTGGCGTCGTCTGGATGAGATCCGCTCTTTGCAAAGCTTTCCGTCTGACGCGGCCAGGGGAAGGGTCAAGAAATCACACAAAATCGAAGGCTTTGACCCAACCTTTCATTACACGATCGTTGTGCCTGAGACATATGACCCTACGCAGAAGACGGACCTGCACATCTATCTTCACGGGGGAGTCGGGATTTCAAGCAACCGAATATCCAACCGAAAGATCAATCGCTTGAAAAGGCTGAGAGTGGAGGACTCTATATCCGTCTACCCGAGCGCCTGGAGCGCCGCAAAGTGGTGGTACGAGTCCCAGACGAAAAACATCGTACGCATTATCAACGCAGTCAAGGATGACTATAACGTCGACGAAAACAGAGTCTTCCTCCACGGCCTCTCCGACGGAGCGGGCGGTGTGTATTACTTTGCCTCGCACCTGCCGACGCCCTTCGCAGGATTCGTCGCCCTGGTGGGTTCTCCGCATGTTCTGCGTCCCAAGCACAATGTGTTTGGGACTACCTTTGCGGGCAACCTCGTCAATAAGCCCATCTTCGCCATTAATACGGAAGACGACCATCTCTTTCCCGCCAAATCGGTAGAAAAGCTTTTCGAAGCCGTCAACAGTAGTGGTGGCGACATCACGTTCTACGCAATGCCTGGCGATCATTTTGGTATGCCCTGGTTGAGCAAGCGAAAGAACGAATACGAGAGCTTCGTTGCCGACAACTCACGCAATCCCTATCCAGACACCCTGTTCTGGCAAATTGACGAGCAGAGTGAGTTCCATCGGATTCACTGGCTTGTCGTGCATGACTCGCAAGGAGGCGACACGGAAAGTGCTGTAGTCGCCGAGAAAAACGGGAATGCCGTCTATCTCAGCTCAAAGAACGTCGCTGCGGTCACGCTGCTGATTTCACCTGATCATTTTGATTTGGATGAAAATATTCAGGTCTGGTCGAACCGAGAACTTGTTTTTGACGCGCGAGTCATGCCCGACGTCCGCGTGCTCGAGAAATGGTTTGAGCTGGATCGAGACAAAAGCATGTTGTTCGCAAGTGAAATTCTCGTGGAGACGCTCTAGCGCTGGTCTGTATCTTGCCTCTGAGCGGAACGCGCATAGTGTTCACAACAAAATGAATGTGATCGGACCGACTGAACGGACCCACCGATTCTGTGTTTTCGCTCTCGTTTTTCGAGGGAACTGCCAGAAAGTTGGATATAGACGGGGGTCACTGTGCACGGCTGATGGGCGGCCGCCTGCTACAATTCACGCGGCCAGTATGGCTGCTCGGAGAAAGGAGCGTGTTTCGTAAACTGTTAATCGCGATCTTAGTCATTGCCTGCGTGATGCCGCTTATTATCAAGGGTCCGGACGGCCGACCGATCATGACTCTGGATGATTGGAAGCCCAGCGTGCCGGCTTCCGTGGATGAGTTTACGCAACAGATCCTCACTAAGGGGGAACAGGTCGTACCATCCCGCCCAGATTCCGTGTATCGCTGGCAGGACGAGAATGGGGCGTGGCATTTCTCCGACGAAGCACCACCCGGGTCAGACGTTCAGCTCGTTGAAATAAGCGAGGCAAACCGGATGCCAGCACCGGAAATGCCACCGAAGCAAACCCCACCGGCCTCGGGCGCCAACGTGGCGCCGTTCAGTCAGATTCCAGGAATGACCGTGTCGCCCAAGCAGCTCAAGGAGACCATGGAGAATCTCGAACAGCTGCAGGACAAGGTCGAAAAGAGACGACTGCTGCTCGATGAAAGCCTGGACTGAGCGAGAGTAAGTCGTCGCGCTTTACTCCTGGGCGCAGCCGACAGATTGAAGCGGGGTCGCACAGGTCAATAACCTGCCCTGTCGGGCTCGCCAGGTCTATAGGGATGACTCCGGCATGCCGCGATGACGCTCCCTGTAGATCTGCGGAAGGAGACCGGAGCAAACCCGGTCCCCTTTCGACGCGCCGGGAACTCGCGCTTAATGAATCAGGTAAAACGACCGCGGATAACCGTCCACGAATCGGGCTCCATCCGGGGTAACCACGGCCTGTTCCTCGAAGCCCGTTCTCACCTCAACCCCGCCCCACTCCGGAACATCGGCGGCGGCGGAGAATTCCATGGCGTATACAGTATTTACAGAGAGCGGATGGTCCCCGGTGCCGGGGACAAACTCCTGCTTATCCGTCATGCCGATCATCGTGCCGGAGGCGTGGCCGTAGTGGCCTATGGGGTGCGTGTAGATAATCGGTCGTAGGCCTTCCGCCCGACCCCGGGCGAGGATGGCCTTGAGGATCTCGTTCCCGGTCCGGCCCAGCTTCATCTCCTCCAGGTGGATCTCCTGAAGCCTGTTCCCCTTCCGCAAAAGTTCCTGAAGCCCCGCTGGAGCCTCGGTCTCGCCGACGCGCAGGACGTAGGCGTTGTGCTGCATGTCCGTATTGAGCCCAAGGTAGGTGATGCCCACATCGCAGTGCAGCAGGTCGCCGCGACGAATCACCTTGTCCTCGCTTCCATAGCGCCGCCGATCGTCGGGCGACCGTCGAACGTAGATCGATGGATGGAACCACGTGTCCAGGCCCAGATCGTTGATGCGTTGGCGAATCCACCAGCGCACGTCATCCGACGTGGTTACATCGGGGGTGATGACCTCGTTGGAGAAGAACTCGCTGATGAGATCGTGGGCGATGCCCGCGATATGTCGGTAGATGCTGAGTTCTCTTGGGCTTCGGGTTTCGTACCATCGCGTTATGACCCTGTCGGCGGGTACGAGCCGATCCTCGAACTCGTCGTCCAGGGCCCGCTCCAACATATCCCGGTGAAAGGCTGACAGTCCGTTGGCGTGGCTGAACTCATCCACATAGTCGTAGTGGGGCGAGTAGTTCAACGCGATGACCTGGGGATCGTTCTCCCTGATGTAGTCCGCCAGAGCCGTGAACTGGTGGTTGGCCCCCTTCGACCGATCCGTAAAGATGTTCTCGTACATGCGCCCCGCCGAACTCGCGCCGTGCCAATTCGCGGTCAACTTTTTGAAGCCATCGTCGCTGTCATGGAAGGCGAGGATTGATAGGCGTCGCGCGTTCATGATGGGCTCGGGTACCAGGGTCATGTACACGGGATCCTCGTCGTACTCGAAATTAATGACCACCCACATATCGACACCTTCCTCCCGCATGATGGCTGGAAGTATGTTGTCGAGTCGCCACTCGAGGAGCTCGTTGTAGACCCGGGCTCGCTCCCTAAGGGGGAGGATTCGCTCGATGTCGGCCGCGCCCGCCATCTCCCAGCCCGGCCATGCCATACCGGTCTCGCTGGTCCGCGCTTCGGCCCTGGATCCCGTGGCTCCCATGACCGCAACCAGGATCAACGTAAGCAATACAGTTCTCATGGTTTCCTCCGCCGTCTGTCGATGACGACCATCACCTCTTTGGTCCACTCTCTGTCGCGAGCGGTGCGTATCACCTTCTACCACCCGGGGTTCATTTCTGCCATGGCCGGTGCCTGCCCTGGTGAAAGCCCCACCAATACGACGACTGACGGCCGCGGGGGATCTGTTCTCGGTCTTCGCCCCGGCTCAGGGGAAATCGCCGGGGCCCAGGCGATCGGGGCAGCGGCATCGGAGAATTGGCGTACGAAGACGGTCCTTCGGCGCATGCACCGTCGCTCGCGCGCCCGGTTCAGCTGATGTGACGACATCGACTGTATGACGAAGAAACTGTTCCCTTTCGCGGTCCAGTGGCTAAGGTATGGGCGGTGCCGATGTGGGCAGGATCAGTTCGTGATCTGCAACCGTTCGGCGCTGATTCTTTGATTGGAGAACGACGTGATTATCAGGTATGTCACGCCCCCGGGTTTGACTCAACTCGCGCTTCGTTTGGCCTTGTTTGCATTTGCAAGCGTCGCTTCGGCCGACACGATCTTCGTCGATCGGGCATCCGTTGACACGCCGCTGGGCCCAAGAGTTGCGTCTTTGTTGTTCAGCGAAAGCAACGGCCAGGTCAGTCAACTGGATACGGGGTTCTTCGAACATAATCACATCACGCTTTCCAAAGACGGCCGCTTTGTTGTTTTTTCCTCACCTAACCCCGTGACCAGCGTGGGTAGGGTTCCGAGCTCCAACATCTACAGCTTCGACCGCTTGAGCGGAACAACAGGTACGCTGATTCAGAACACCACCATCGGCAACACGCTGCAAACCGTGCCGGTGACCGCGGCGCTGTCTCCAAACAATCAGCTGCTTGCCTACGGCGTGGGGCTTACATCGGGAGCAGGAACGGCTCAACCCCGACGCGGCGTCTTCCTCAACATAGCGCGAAGCAGCGACGGCGTGATCGTCGCGGAGCTGGGCAATCGCGCCGGAGACAGCGACGATCTCGCCGCGGCCTATCGTGGACTGGATTGGGATCCCGCGGGGAACTCCTTCGTTACCATTTCCTATGTCAGCGTGCTGTCTGAAACGGGACAGCAATTCGTTCCCCTTCCTGCGGTTGTGCGTTTTTCGCAGCAAGGCAATGGAAGCTGGACGCAGACGCCCCTTACCACGCCGGCTTTTTTTGATCGGGTCGATCCCAACGTTTTTCCTCCCCAGGTGGGCGCGCGGACCTATCTCTATCCCGCAATATCGCCCTCGGGCGCCGGCATAGCTTTCTTCTCCCTGTTCTGGCCGGACGTGATAACGGGCGCGCAGCCCATTCAGGCGCTCCTGATCATTGCCAACAGCAACGGAAGCAATGCCCGCATACTCCACACCTTCCCGGTAGGCGAATATCCCCAGGGCTTGAGCTGGTCGAGGGATGGAACACAGTTGATCGCCTCTTTTGGGGATCAGGCGCTTACGCCGAATGGGTTTTTCCCCAATGATCGATCCAGAGACGCTCCCCCCTTCAGGCCGGACGTCTATCCGGAGACGGTCGTGGTGCGGGCCTTCGATACACAGACAGGAGACCTCTCCAGCCTGCCGGGAATCAATTCGGGGTCCAATGCCGTCGGTTCGCTACCCCTTAACCCGGCTTCCTTCCGAGATTCCGATGGCGACGGTTTGAACGACGACGTCGACAACTGCGTGAATACGGCCAATGCAGGGCAGCTTGATACCGACGGCGACGGTGTAGGCGACGCTTGCGATGTCGACGACGATAACGACGGACTGTCCGATGCCGAGGAGAGCAACCTCGGCACCGATCCGAAGTCCTCCGATACAGATGGCGATGGCCTGAGCGACCGCGACGAGGTGAATGTCCACAACACCGATCCAACACGTGCCGACACGGACGGAGACGGGTTCTCGGACTCGGAAGAGATCGGGGATGGCACCAGTGCAATAGACGCGGGAGACACGCCCAGCACCGGCGGCCTTCCCCTTTGGCTTTTGCTCGACTCTATAAAATAGGCATAGCCGCGCGCCCCGTCCGCGACCATCGGCAGCGCTTCGATTCGGCGTGCTTCAGGGCCGGTCGGCCACCTTTTTCCGCTTATCCGGCGTGCGCAAACTACCGGCATCCCAAGCCAGGCCTGGCTTCGTTCCAGACTCAGGTTCGATCGCAGTCGCAAGAAGGCGCTGAAAGATACATCGATCGTTTCAGTCTGCGATGCGGCGGATGTTCTCTGTAGCACCGGGATAGGCATACACGAGCAGTCAATAGTTAGAGCCCAGTGGCGTGCAACTCGGCCCTCCCCGGAGGACGTGAGTACCTACGTGGACGCAGAACGAGCCGGTAGGCATGCGCGAATGGCATCAATTGCCGCCATCTGGGCTATCGAGTCCTGTGACGAGACTATGGGCACGGATCCACGCTCGATCACTTCAAGAAAATGGCGCATCTGGTAGTAGTAGGTGGTTTCGTCTCCCGGACTCTCAGCAAGACGATCTCCGCCGGTGCTGAACGTGAGCCGATGCCCCAGATGGGGAGCGAGCGGGTTATCCGCCCGGAGACTCGCGCTGCTCCCGTGAACGTGCAGCACTGCGTCCAGGCCTTCCGAAAGCCCGGGCGACATGGAAGCCCTTATAGCGGCGCTAAGGCCGCCACCGAAATCGAGGCTGGCCTCCATGGCAAGATCCACTCCCGAGAAGTGCCACTGGGCCGTCGCGGACCGCACCCTCGGTTCCCGACCGGCGATAACGCGCGACCAATGCAGTGGATAGCAACCCAGATCCATCAGGGCACCGCCGCCCAGCTCTTTGCGATAGCGGAACTCGCCGGACGAGTAGGCGATGGGAACGTTGAACCACGCTTCGATGTGCTGCAGCGAGCCGAGCTCTTCGTCGCGAACAACCTTTACGATGCGTTCGAACAGCGGATGGAAGCGGTAGTGGTAGGCCTCCATCAACACCCGATCCGCGCCAAGCGCCGCGGCGTGCATTGCTTTCGCCTCGGCGGCATTCATGGCAAACGGTTTTTCGCAGAGCACATGCTTTCCCGCTTCGAGAGCGGCGATGGTCCACTGCGCGTGCTCGCTGGGCGGCAATCCGACATAGATCGCATCGATCTCGGGATCGCTCAGCAACTCGCCATAGCCAGACGCCACACGCGGAATGTCGTATTGCTTCGAGAACTCCCGGGCTCGGGGGATGGAACGGGAAGCCACCGAGACAACGCACCCATTCGCGATCTTGCTGAGCGAGTCCAGCACCGCTTCACGAGCGATGCGGGCCGCGCCGAGGATACCCAAACGAATCATAGCCTCAGAAGGCTAACAGACTCCTGGATCGTCTCCTGGATTTTGGGCGCCCTTCTCGCCCCCGCCGCTACCTTTGGGTGAAACACCAGTGCTAAGGTCGCTCCAAACTCTGCGAGGTATCGCCATGAGAAGAACAGTCGCTATCGCTTCCGTCCTCCTCCCACTCCTGATCGCCCAAGCGGTGGGCGCGCCGGAGAATCCCCCGAGTGAGGCGGAGTTGCCCGGTCTCGCACTCCGTCCCGTCGGGCCCGCGCTCACCAGCGGTCGGATAGCTGATCTGGCGGTAGACCCCACCGATCACGCCACCTACTACGTGGCCACCGCCTCTGGGGGGGTCTGGAAGACCGTAAATGGCGGAACCACCTTCGAGCCAATCTTCGACAAGCAAGTGTCCTACTCCACCGGAGTCGTGGAGTTGGACCCGGGCAATCCGCACATCGTGTGGGTCGGTACCGGTGAGAACAATGGTCAGCGCGCCCTTGGCTATGGCGACGGTGTCTACAAGTCCGTGGACGGCGGTGGTAGCTGGAAGAATATGGGACTCGAGAAATCCGAACACATTGGCAAGATCCTCATCCATCCAGACGACGGAGACGTGGTCTACGTCGCTGCCCAGGGACCGAACTGGTCCAGCGGCGGAGATCGAGGGCTCTACAAAACAACCGACGGAGGCGAGAGCTGGGCCCGGATCCTCGACATCAGTAAGCACACCGGGGTCAGTGAAGTGCACATGGATCCCAGGAACCCCGATGTGCTCTACGCCACGGCGTGGCAGCGCCGCCGACATGTATGGACCTGGATCAGCGGCGGGCCGGAGTCGGCGCTCTACAAATCCACCGACGCCGGCGAGACCTGGCACAAAATTACTCGAGGACTGCCTGAAGGGGATGTAGGACGCATCGGTCTATGCATATCGCCAGCGGATCCCGACTACGTCTACGCCATGGTTGAAGCCGGTGACGATCGAGGCGGCTTTTTCCGCTCCACGGATCGGGGCGGGTCCTTCAAAAAGATGAACGACTACCACACGAGCGGCAACTACTACGTCGAGATCTTTTGCGACCGCTTCGATCGGGACCGGATCGTATCCATGGACGTGTGGAACAAGATCACGGACGATGGCGGCGAGAGTTGGGCGCGCTTTGGAGAGCAATCCAAGCACGTGGACAATCACGCTCTTTGGCAGGACCCCCTGGACCCCGACCACTACCTCAACGGAAACGACGGAGGCATCTACGAAACCTGGGACGGGGCAAAAACCTGGCAGTTCAAGCCGAACCTTCCCATTACCCAGTTCTACCGGGTGGGTTTGGACCTCGCTACGCCTTTCTACAACATTTACGGAGGCACGCAGGACAACTTCTCCCTGGGCGGGCCGTCGCGAACGACCAGCAAGCACGGCATTGTAAACAGCGACTGGTATGTCACGAACGGCGGGGATGGTTTCTTCAGCGCCATCGATCCCACAAACCCGGACATCGTCTACGCCGAGTCCCAGTATGGCGGGCTGGTTCGTTTCGATCGCGCCAGCGGTGAGATTGTGTACATCCAACCGGCCGTCGGGCCGGGGGAGCCGGCCCTGCGCTGGAACTGGGACGCGCCGCTGCTGATCTCCCCCCATGACCACACGCGGATCTATCACGCCGCCAATCGGGTGTTTCGGTCCAACGACCGGGGCGATCACTGGGAAGCCATCTCTCCGGACCTGACCGGCCAGTACGATCGGAATCAGTGGCAAGTGATGGATCGCTACTGGAGCATGGACGCGGTCGCCAAAAATACGTCGACGACGATTTACGGGACCATTGTGGCGATGGACGAATCGCCGCTGAAGGAAGGCCTGCTCTTCGTCGGGACGGACGACGGTCTTATCCAGCGGAGCGATAACGGCGGCGCGACCTGGCAACGCTTCGGTGCTTTCCCCGGTGTACCGGATCGCACCTTTGTATCAGGTCTAGAGACTTCCCAACACGACCCGAACACCGTCTACGCGGCGTTCAACAACCACAAGAACGGCGATTTCAAACCCTACCTGCTGAAGAGTACGGACCAGGGCCAGAGTTGGCACTCCATCGCCTCGAACCTCCCCGAGCGAGGGTCGATCTGGGCCATCGCCGAAGATCCTGAGACTCCGGAACTCCTGTTTGCGGGAACAGAGTTCGGTCTCTATTTCTCCCGGGACGGCGGCGCCCACTGGCGAGAGCTGGACAAGGGCATGCCCCCCATCCCCGTGCGCGATATCGCCATCCAGGCGAGGGAAGGAGACCTTGTGATTGCCACCTTTGGGCGCGGCTTCTGGGTCCTGGATGACTACACGCCGCTGCGCTCGTCCATCGACGAGGTCGTGGCGCAGGAGGCGCATATCTTCCCGGTTCGGGACGCCCTCATCTATGTTCCATCCAGACCCCTGGGCCTCGATGGCAAAAGCTTTCAGGGAGAGTCGTACTTCACAGCGCAGAACCCCCCCTTCGGGGCATTAATCAGCTACTGGCTGAAAGACAAAGTCGAGACCATCAAGGAGGGTCGCCAGGCAAGGGAGAAAGAACTGCTTGAGTCCGGCAAGCCAATCCCTTATCCGCCCTTTGAGGAAATGCGGGCTGAAGATCAGGAGGAAGAACCTCACCTGCTGTTCACGATCCGCGATGACGCGGGAGCGATTGTGCGCCGGATCAAGCGCGAAGCTGCTCACGGCCTGCACCGCTTTTCCTGGGACCTTCGTTACCCCCCGCTGAACCCGGTGAGCCTGGAGAGCGCTGGGCCCGAGAATCCCTTCCGGTTCAAAGATGTCGGACCCTGGGTGTTGCCTGGCACCTATAGCGTCTCCCTCTCACGGGTTGTCGACGGCGTGCCGGAACCCCTGCTGGACCCAGTAAGGTTCGAAGTCGTTCCGCTCAACAATGCGACTTTGAGTGCCCGGGACAAGGCAGCCTTGCTCGCCTTCCAGCAGGAAGCGGGGAGCGTTAGGAAGGCAATCACCGCAGCAGTTCGAAGACTCGATGAAGCCTCGGATCGCCTGCGCCACATCACGGCGACGATACGCGTTACTACGGCCATGCCCGAAGCATCCCTGGCAACCGCCCGGGAACTTGAGCGGCGCATTGCCGCGGTGAAGATTCCGCTCAGCGGTGATCGAAGCGTCGCCCGACGGCAGTTCGAGACCCCGGCATCGCTTGAGGGTCGTATTGGCAATGCGGTGTACTCGTCCTTCTCCTCTACCCAGGGACCCAGCGCCTCCCAGCAGGCGCAGCTTCGCTATGCAGAGGAAGGGTTCCAGGGTCTCAAGCCGGAGATCGACGCTATCCTATCCGACATGGAATCGCTTGAGGCCGAGCTGGAGCGCGCGGGGGCTCCGCACACACCTGCCCGAAGAGGCGGCGGCAGCTAGGCAAGCATGACACCGAAGGCGGGCATCCGCCCCTGTTCTTGCCGGTGACCGAAGCGGCCGCTCTAGCGCGAGTGTCCTGACCGCAGACGCAATTCCCGGGCTAGCGGAGCCTGACTTGCCTGAACTCCTCGGGGGTATAGGTCGGCCAGCCATAGTCTCTCGCTCCCCGACCCACGCCGTTCATGACGATAAAGTGATCATGGATACGGATATCCCTGGATCCGTTGATCAGATGGACGATCTGATAGGCGTCGTCGAGTAAAGCGGCATCGAGCTGGAGAGCGTGTTCCCGGGGTCTGAAGTTGCTTCGCAGCCGGTAGTCAATACCGGCGTAGTCACTCATCTCGATTCGACCGCCCATGACCCATTTGACGGGATGCTCGTTCTTGAAGGACAGCAGACGCGCCAGGGAATCTTTGTAGGCGTCAAAGTCCCGGATTACCAGGCGACCGGGATAAAAGGCGTTCCCGGTAAACAAAAAATCGGTCCAGGGGTCGTAGAAAGTCACCGCGTGCTCATCGAGCCCCGGGGTCATCAGCGCCAGTAGTGATCGACCACCGAGGTCGAGGCTGCCGCTGCGCAGCAGTTGTTCGCGAAGCTCACTGCCAACGTTAAGGATCTCGGTATTCGATCGATCGGCAAACTGACTGATCCCCTCGTTTTGTGAGAAGTCAGAGCCAAGAGGCAGCACAAAAAGCTTGAGGGACTCAACCTGATTAGCCCTCTGCCAGCGCGCGACTATCGCGTCGACCGTAGCGCGAAGGGGGAAATACTCGTCTTCGGACGTGGCCCCCGTATCCAGCAAGACTGCGCTGCGGTCCCCAAAGACCAGATACATGAATGGTGCTTCCCAATGGATGGCGGGGTTCTGGCGCAGGATGTAGGTGTGCTCGTTGTACCGGTGCACCTGAATGCGAACGTCTGAGTTCGCCTTTGCCGAAATGCTGCCGTGAATCCAGTTGAAGCGCATATTTCCAGGAGCGGCCGCATCAGCATCAAAACCGGGTTGGGCACTCGCGAGGATTCCGAGCAACGGCAGCAGAAGCGCCGATGCGAAAGAAAAAAATCGTTTTGCGTTCATCGTCGTCCGCTCGCTCAGTTCAGGGATCCGTGGTGTATCCCCAGGGGATCTCGTTGTAGATCAGAAAATCATCGTACTTGTAGATCCCCGGCCCGGAGACCTCAGCGATGGCTCTAACGGCCTCGTCCAGCATTTCCAGAGTCATCTGCATGGGCGGCTCGTCGGGCTGCCAGGTGGTGCCCACGGGATAGTCGAGCTTCGGCGTGTTGGTCATCTCGATATGGTTGTTCACCAGGTGAGTCACGGGGTATTCGTCGGCCAGTCGGCGCAGACGCTTTATGCTCGCCGCCCAGGCGTCCCAGTCATCGAGGTAGAGGCGACCGCGATAAAACATATCTCCGGTGTACAGCAGATCGGTCCAGGTGTCGTACAGGGAGAGCTCTGAACTTTGATGCCCGGGAGAGCCGGTAACGATCAGCAGTCTTCCGCCCAGGTCGTACTCAATTCGCTGCTCCGGATAATTCGTGAAACCCCAATAGTCCATGACTTCCTCATGGGTCAGGCCGACCATGATGGTGTTCGGGCGATCGACGAACTGATTCCACGCCGCGTAGTGGTCGCCGTGCAGATGACTGTTGGCAACGACGAGTTCGACGCTCTGCCCGTGTCTTGCTTCCCACTCGCTGATCACATCGTCGACTGCCTTTCGAAGGGGAAAGAGCGCGGGTGAGGATGTGGAGCCCTGGTCAATTAGCAGCGCTTTTCGATTTCCGAACAGCAGATACATGAAGGCACCTTCATAGTTGATCGCTTTGTTCTCGCGAAGGATGAAGGTGTGGTCGTTGTAGGCATGGACCTGCAGAGCCGGGTCGGTATTGTCCATCGCGGACTTGGACCCATGAATCCAGACCTCCGGAAAGGACCCGGCGGCCGCCTTTGTCGAAGAGAAATCCAATTCCGTGGTAGTGATCGAAATAGCTTGCTCGACAGCGAACAGCCCCGCGGTCACGGCCATGATTCCGAACACCTGGTGGGTTTTGTTCATCAGAACGCAATCCTCTTGAGAAACCAGTAGGCGCCCGTTCCCGCAATCGCGACGGCGGCCGGTTGAGCGACATTCGTTGCGTACCAGGGTTGGCGGCGATACCAGCCAACGAGCAGAAAGGCGACAAACAAAACCGAAAGCTGTCCGAGCTCTACCCCAACGTTAAACAGCACCAGGGAACCCAGGAACTCTCCCTCGGGCAGGCCTATACCGGACAGCACGGACGCAAAGCCCAGACCGTGAAGCAGGCCGAACAGGACGACGACGGCCAGGCGCCAGCGGACGAGCTTGTTTTCCATAAGGTTGTCGAGGGCGACGTACACAATCGAGAGAGCAATCAATGGCTCAACCACCGAAGGGGGCACCCGAACAACGCCGTACATCGACAGGGCCAGCGTGGCCGAGTGGGCGATCGTAAAGCCGGTTACCTGAATGAGCAGGGGCCGCCAGCCGCTACTGAAGAAGAACAGTCCGAGCATGAAGAGGATATGGTCCAGTCCCTTGGGAACAATGTGCTGGAAACCCACCGCGATCCACATCACCCAGGGCGCGAACCGGTCCCAGCTCCCCATGGGCCAGATCGTCTCATCGTGGGCACGGGAGGACGCAATGCTTTCCGCACTGAAAAATGCAGGACGGCTCAGGCGATCCACATCGGTAAGCAGGCGTGACTGCGGAAGCTGTGCAGCGGCTGTCCTTACGGTGAGCAAACAGGGCCAGGGGATTTCCAGCCCCGGGGCAATGGAAAGCTGCAACACATCTCCCGGACCCGCCGGCACGGCGTAGTGCAAGGTCACCATTTGAGGTGTGAGCGGGTTCTTGATGGCGTCGAGGCTTATGGCTGCTACTTCAAAGCGAGCAAGGGTTCGATGTGCGGGTTCACCGTCGATGAGAAACACAAGGTCACGGTTCAAGCGCCGGATCGCGTCATTGAGGAGGACTCTTTGCTCCTCAGGAGGGGCCTGCGTGGCGCGCCAATAGGCCTCGGGGGACATCAGCGACTGCCCCAGATCGATTTCCAGTCGAATCATCATCTCGTCCGGCTGCGCGTCGACGTCGATGCGCGTCATGTTCAGGAGATGCGCCGAGCACAGCTGGCTGGCGAATAGACAAGCAAAAAGAAGCAATGCTGAGGAGGGTAGACGCGGCACGTGCGGACATATCGTTTCAGTCTTTCTAACGGATCTCAGCAATTTACATGCCGGGCAGAAGGACTGATTTCTGCAGGCGACGGGGAGGCTCAAGGGCCAAAGCGGTGCAGGATCGGTCGCTATCGCCAGCATGCAGTGCGTGTCGTATTCCCGGATGCGCCCTGGATGCGAGGTCGGCAGCTTGCTCTCGGGATGCGACCTACCGCCTGTTTCGTATGGGCGCCCCCGCGCGCTATCGCGCCGCGCAGCTCACGCTCGCCGTGCTCCCTTCCCAGTCGGCGTCCGCAACGCCAAGCCAGCCGTCGTCGCCGCCGGCAATGAGATGGATCCGACCGAAAGCAGCGTGCCGCTCCACACTCTCCACCTCAAACCCGGCAGCGCCCATTTGCTGAGCGAAATCCGACGACCAACCGCGCTCCGGCGTCATCTCGAGATTGATCTTGTCACCTCTCATGCGCCGCGCTCCCGCGTCATCGGTCTCTCGATAGGGGTGAACGCGGGGCAACTGAACCGCCGTCTGCGGGTCGTGGCCCTGGTCCACGAAGCGGGAAATCGTTTGAACAATTGCCGAAAGGATGCGGATACCCCCGGCGGCGCCGAGAGCCAGTACAACCTCGCCGTCGCGAGTCACAACGGTCGGGGCAATAGTCGTCCGCGGACGTGACCCGGGCGCCTGATCGGCCTCCGACAGGTAGGTCCCCATCGTCGTGGCGTAGACAAAGCCGAGCTCGGGTGTAATCACCCGCGAACCGAACAGCGGGCCGAGGGTCTGGGTGATGCCGACAACAGCGCCGGAACAGTCGGCAACGGCAAAGTGCGAAGTATGGTGGCTGTCCGGACCCCATTGATCGCCGCTCCAGTCCGTGTGCGACGGCTCGCGCAGGGCGATGGCGGCTTTCTGCATTGGCGTCCTTGAACGTGCTTCGGGCACGCTGATCGAAGACGCTTGATCGGCGGCCCAGAATTTACTCGCAAGCTTCTCGAGGTCGGTCTCGTTCGGATCCTCCGCCCGGCTGTTGATGGTGATTGCGAGAGCCTGATTCATCACCGCCGCCCACTGCACATCACTGAAGTTCGACAGGTCGAAGGACTCAAGAATGTTCAGCGCCTTTACGACGAGGCCCCCGCCCGCCGGGGCAGCAAGCGTGTGGATGCCGAAACCACGGTAGCTTGTGGACACGTAGCGGCCGTCCAGCACAGCGTATGCGGCGAGATCCTTCGCGCCGACGAAGCCTCCATGGGCGGCCATGTCCGCCGCAATCTTTCGCGCGATCTCGCCGCGATAGAAATCGGCGGCGCCGAAGTCTGCCAGTCGCTGTAGGGTGTTGCCGAGAGCCGGCTGCTCAAGCAGATCGCCGCTGTCGAAGGCCGTGCCGTCGTCTTCGACGAACACCTGCTGAAAGCCGCTGTTTTCGGCGAAGTCGTCGAAAGCGCGCGCATGACGTGCCGCCGCTCCCGGCAGCAGACGGTAGCCCGTTCGAGCAATTCGCGCGGGCTCTGTGATCAGCTCTGACCAGGGGAGTGATCCGTGCTCTCGGTGCAACCGGGCTAGCCCTGCCACCATGCCTGGCGTAGCGATGGTTCCATAGCCCTGACGTGAGGGCTCCTGGGGCGCCACGAAGCTGCGGGGCACCTCCGTCATACCGTTGTAGCCCTCGTACTTGCCCTCGGGAGTGCGCACCAGGATTTGTATGCGCCCACCAAGATGACTCATGGACGGCTCCACCACCGCGAGCGTGAAGCCCGCGGCGACGGCGGCATCGGCCGCGTTGCCTCCCCGATCAAGGATACTGCGGGCTACTTCCGTCGCAATCGGATGCGCGGTAGCCGCGACGGCATTCGGCGATGGACCCGCTTCCGACCTGGCCCCGAACAGACCGAGGGGAAGACCGGATAACAAGACGGCTGCGCTCAGATAGAGCTGGGATCGGTTCATGGACTAGTGCTCCCCGGCAAACGGCGCTGATCGTTGGCAATCGGTTTTCCATCCGCAGATACAAGCCGATGCGCTGTTCCCAGACAGGTCGGCCGATAAGCTATGCGACGCACAGCTGCAGGCCTGCCATCGCAGCGCACCCTCGCTAGATGGAGAGAATCCCGATTCAGTCCTCGGTGTAGCGCTTGATGATCATTTTGCCCAGGGCCATCTGGTGCACCTGGTCCGGGCCGTCGGCCTGGCGGCACCAGCGGGCGTAGTTGAAGCCCTCGGCCATGCAGTAATCGCTCGTGAGCCCGCCGGCACCGTGAATCTGCATGCAGCGATCGATGACCTTCTGCATCATGATGGGGACGCTGATTTTGCTGGCCGCAATGAGGTCCATGGCTGCTTTCGGGCCTACCTCGTCCATGCGCGCCGCGGTCTTCAGGACCAGAAGTCGGGCCATCTCGATTTCGGAGTAGCACTTCGAGATATCCTCTCGAACAGACTGATGACGATCCAGGGTTCGACCGAAGGTGCTGCGACTCACGGACCGGGCACAGGCCAACTCCAGGGAACGCTGCGCGATACCAATCAGGCGCATGCAATGGTGAATGCGTCCAGGCCCCAAGCGCCCCTGGGCGATCTCGAAGCCGCGACCCTCGCCCAGAAGCATGTTCTCCAGCGGCACGCGCACATCGGTGAATCGCATCTCGGCGTGTCCCAGGGGCGCGTCGTCATAGCCCAGGGTTGTCAGCGCCCGGGTGATTTCGACTCCGGGGGTATCGCGGGGCACGAGCACCTGGCTCTGCTGCTGGTGACGATTGGCATTGTCCGGATCGGACTTGCCCATCACGATAAAAATCATGGTGCGGGTATGCATGGCGTTGGAGGTAAACCACTTGCGACCGTTCAGCACCCATGCATCCCCGTCCCGCTCGATGCGCAGCTCCACGTTGGTCGCGTCGGAGCTGGCCACCTGAGGCTCGGTCATGGCGTAGGCCGAGCGGATTTCGCCATTCAGTAGCGGCGTCAGCCAGGCCTGTTGCTGAGCCTCTGTGCCGTACTTCATGAACACTTCCATATTGCCCGTATCAGGTGCGTTGCAGTTGAACACCTCTGGCGACCAGAACACCCGACCCATCTGCTCGGCAAGCGGCGCGTAGTCGAAGTTGCTGAGCCCGTCGTGATCGGCGAACTGGGCCAGGCTCGGAGGAATGAACAGATTCCAGAGTCCGGCTTCCCGCGCCTTGAGCTTGAGATCATCGATCAGGGGCAGCGGGGCCCAGCGATTTTCCGCGTTGGCCAGTTGCTCGTGATAGGCATCCTCATTGGGAAAGATATGTTCGCCCATGAAGACCTGCAGGCGAGCCTGCAACTCAAGGGATCGTTCGCTGAACTGGTACACGTGGCTTCTCCTCGTTGACGGCGCTGTCCCTTCGCTTCCAGGTGGGGTTACACCTGTGCGCAGGACATCGGTATCCTCGCTCCTCATCTTACTTGGCACATCTTTTCGATGAGTCCCGGCGTCCCCCGCTAGTGAAGGGAACCCCGGACCGAGGATAAACCCATGATCATCCTGCACGGCTTTTCGTACAGCAACTACTACAACATCGTGAAACACGTGCTGCTGCACAAAGGCCTGTCGTTCACGGAGGACCTGCAGTATGGAGATGCGGAGGATTATCTCGCCATCGGCCCGCTAGGGAAGGTGCCTGCGCTTACGACAGAAGGCGGGGAGCACCTCAGCGAATCCAGCGTGTGCTGCGACTACCTCGAAGAAGCCTACCCGGAAAAGTCGCCGCTGTACCCCGGCGATCCTCTTGGCCGTGCCAAAGTTCGGCAAGTGATGAAGATTTCCGAACTCTACCTGGAACTTGCCGGCCGGCGTCTCATTCCCTTTTCCGTGACCGACACGGATGTTCCAGACGTCGTTGCTAAAGAAGTCACCGAAGTTCTCGAGCGTGGCATCCGGGCCATGAACCGGCTGTGCTCCTTCGCTCCCTATGCGCTTGGCAGCGAGATCATGCTCGCGGACATTTATCTGCGCTACGTGCTCGGCGTTGTCGATCTGGCAAGCAGCAAGCTGAACCGGGATTTTTCTGGCGAGATAGATGGGATTGCGGGTTGGCGCACCATGATGGCGGATTCGGATGCCGCGCGTCGTGTAGACGCAGACCGGGAGGCCAATCGCAGTGATTTCTTCGCCTACCTGAAGCGGCGCTATGGCATGTGATGGGACCGCGAGCAGCCCATGGATCTCACACCGCGAACCAAGCCCTGGGAACCGACCATAAGGAATCTGCGATGAAAACTCTTCCTACGCGCGGCATCTCACGACGGCATTTTGTGCTGTGCACAGCGGGACTGGCGTGTGCTGGGGCGATAGCGGCGGAGCTGCCCGCCTGGTCCAGACGCGCAGCCATGCCGCTGCAAACGCAGGAACTCTACCCCGCTGTACATCGCAACCGACTGTGGGTCGCGGGAGGGATTATGCCGCGTCCTGGCGGCCTCTCGTTCTCTAACGGTGCCTGGTCCTACGACCCCGTCGCTGACGAATGGGCAGCAGAGCCGGAGCTCCCCGAAGCGCGACACCACGCGGCCATGGTCAGCACCGGAGAGCAGCTGTACATCGTCGGAGGTTTCCACGGCACGGCATCAGCGCCCTGGCAGATGCTGGACAGCGTGCTGGTTCTGCGGGAGGACCGCTGGGAACCGGCCTCCCCCATGCCGCAGCCCCAGGCCGAAGGCGTCCTCGCCCATCATGGCGATGGCATCGTGCATCTAGTCACGGGCCAGAGCCGGCGAGGAACGGCCAACGCGGCTCGCTCGGACCACGTCGAGGTCGATGCCCACTGGCGCTGGGATACGGGCGCGCAGCGCTGGGATCGGGCGGCGCCCATCCCAACGCCGCGCAACAGCGCCACTGGCGGCTGGATCGGCGACCTGTTGATCGTTGCCGGCGGTCGAACGGCCGAGGGAAATCTCGACACCACGGAGATCTACGACAACCGGGAGGACCGCTGGCGTACGGCGGCTCCAATGCCCCTGCCCCAGGCGGGGACCGGCAGCGCGATCATCGACGGCAGTCTGGTCGTGTTCGGCGGCGAGATCTTCAGGCCCGAGGCACGGGTGTTCCCCAACGTGTGGCGATACCTGCTCAAGGAAGATCGCTGGATCGCCCTTCCAGATATGCCGACGCCGCGCCATGGCATCGGCGCCGGACTGATAGGCCGCACGGCTTTCATCATTGGCGGCGCCACGTCACCCAGCGGCCGCGGGACCAGCGACCTGAACGAGGCGTTGACGTTCCCAGGTTGAGTAAGCAGCCGGCGAACGCAACAGCCTCACTACGCAAGCCGCGTATACAGAAGAATCGCCCAGCGAAATGAAAGTGGCCTGCCATGCCCGGTGAAACCTTTGAAATCACGACCATGGATGGCGATGACCTGGAAACAGCGCTTGCCTGGGCCGAAGCGGAAGGCTGGAATCCAGGCCTGCACGATGCCGAGACTTATTACACAGCTGATCCCAAAGGTTTCTTTATCGGCTGTCTTGGGGATGAGCCGGTAGCCACGATTTCAGCCGTCAGATACAGCTCGTCCTTTGGTTTTCTGGGCATGTATATCGTGAAGCCTGAATATCGGGGACGGGGTTACGGGATACGAATCTGGAGCACGGCGATGGACTATCTGTCGGGTTGCAACATCGCCCTCGACGGTGTCGTAGAACAGCAAGGCAACTACCGCAATTCGGGGTTCGAGTCAGCCGGGCGCAACATTCGCTACGCGGGAGAAGGCGACGGTCGAGGTTTTTCCAGTCCATTGGTGTCAGACCTTTCCCGGATCCCCTTCGACTCCCTAAGCCGCTACCTCCGCCCTTTCTTTCCTGAAGATCGCAGCGAGTTCTATCGAGCCTGGTTCAACCAGGCCGACGCGTCGTCTCTCGGAATCATTGACGATGGAGAGCTGTGCGCCTGCGGGGTCATTCGTGCCTGCCGCGAAGGCCACAAGATCGGGCCCTTGTTCGCCAACAGTCCGATGCACGCGGAAACGCTTTTTCGTGCTTTGCGAGCCAGGGTTTCGCAAGCCGTTCCGCTCTTCCTCGATGTGCCGGCGGCAAATCCAGAAGCCGAGGCTATGGCCCAGCGCTTCGCAATGCGGGTGTCCTTCGAAACGGCGCGGATGTACACCGATCGGGCGCCGGACCTGCCCTGGTCGCGCACGTTCGGCCTGACCTCCCTCGAAATCGGATGATGAGTCAGGAGGGTATCAAGCATGCCGCAATCGAGCCCCTATCCCGGCTCGCGCGCCCGGCAGGCCCGAAGGGAGTAGCGCCAGACCGCCGGATTCATCGCGCGATACCGGCAGGGTCGAGTATCAGGATCTCGCTGGGAACAGTCCGCAGTACGGACTAAAACGATGCCGGAGAGGCGATAATTTTTGGCCCTTATCAAGCCGGATTCGAAAAAACCCTGTAATCACAGCATTTCCAAAGCTTGTCCACAGCTTATCTACTGGACGCCTGAGTCTGGTGTACTAATCTTAATTTGCGGCTGCGGGAACTAGCGTCCCTCAACAGCCACACCCCGACTGACCGGGGTTTGGGATCACACGTCAGGAGTGGTCAACGGGCAGGGAAAACTGCTGTGCGGAAGCCCCCGCGAGGGCGGTGGAAGTAGGCCAGAGGGCTCTTCGGAGACCGAAGGCGAAGCAGAAGGAACTGTGCGAACTCGTAGGAGCGATTACCGGAACGCTGATGCGGGTGGACGTTGCCAAGCGTCGCTAAACAAGGGGGTCAAACCCCGGGCCGGTATAAACTGCTCAGGTTCATGCTTCGCGCTGATCAGGAACAGTCGAAGGCCGAGCAAGCCATCGAAACGGACGTACCGTGTAAAAGCGGGATGAACGCGGAGAGAGCAAGCTGAACGAGAGGGGATGAAATCGAAAGGTTTTATCCCCTTTCTTTTTCCCCTGTTTTGCCCCTTCCTTTTTTGTACCCCTTCATTTTGCACCCGCTGTCTTTTTTACACCGCCTTTTTTCCTCCTGTGTTCTGCCACCCTCGTTCGTTCCCGCGCTTTCCATCTTCCCTCAGGCCCTGCCATATCCTTAGCTTTGCCCTTTCCATGCGCACTTTTGTGCGCGTATGTGCGTACACCGCTGTCCGCACACGCGCTATGCAAGCATTACCGGACCTTAGCCTACTCCAAAGGATTCAAGAGCACGCCGCGCGACCTCGTCACCAAACTCCTGCACGAAGTGCCCCGCGCCTTCGACCTCCAGGGGTTCGGGACATCCCTTGATCAACGTTCGAATGTAGCTCATGAGGTCCGGGCCCAGCATCTGGTCCTGCATTCCTATGGCCATGAAAGATTCTCCGGACCAGTCGTTCTGCCAGAAGGGAATGGATGACAGCGACGTTGCGACGCACACCGGATCCGGATGGGCGACAATCTTTGGAAACTTGCGCACGCCGGCCTGAAAGCGCTCGTCGGGGAACGGCGCCGCGTAAGCCCGGGCCTCCGCCTCCGTCAGCGTTGGTGCGTAGCGCATCATGAAACGATCCAGTGCCAGCGGCGACTCTCCAAGAATATCGTCCTTCCATTGCAGGAACGCGGGCTGCGTTACGGGCTCCACGAGAAACCCGGTATTCATGATCAGCAACCGCTTGAATCTTTCGGGCATAGCCGGAGGCAGGGTAAGACCGAGGAGTCCGCCCCAGTCCTGGCACACCAGTGTGACGTTTGTCAGGTCGAGCCGTTCAATCAGCGCCATGAGGGAATTGCGGTGAAACTCGAAGGTATAGCTGTGTTCCTCGACCGGTTTGTCGCTCCTGCCAAAGCCGAACAGGTCCGGCGCGATCACCCGGGCACCCGCACCGGTGAAAACCGGGATCATCTTTCGGTACAGGTAGCTCCAGGTCGGTTCGCCGTGAAGGCAGAGAAATAGCTCGTCCGCGCTTGCATCACCCTCATCCAGATAGTGGACGCGAAGTCCTTCGAAGCCGGGAAGATCGTGGATGTAGTGGGGCGCGAAGGGATAGGCGGGCAGCTCCGTAAAGCGCTCTTCCGGGGTTCTTAGCGACTCAGTCATACGGTTTTCCTGTTCGAAGACGCGGCGTTGAATGTCCGCGACGCGGGTTGTTCAAGGACCGGGACGCTCGAGCAGCACCGCCATACCCTGACCGGCACCCAGGCACATGGAGAGCACGGCGTAGCGACCCCCGCAGTCGTCCAAATGGTCCATGGCCGTGAGAGCCATCCGTACGCCGGTCGCTCCGGGCGGGTGCCCAAGGGAAATGCCGCCGCCATAGAGGTTGCAGCGATCCCGGGGTACACCCAGCTCCGCCTCGGTGTGCAGGTTCACCACGGCGAATGCTTCATTGATCTCGAAGTAGTCGATGTCATCGATGTGAAGCTGGCGTCGCTCCAGCAGCTTGGCGATCGCCGGTACCGGCCCGCAGCCCATGATTCGAGGCGGCACGCCAACCACTTCCCAGTCCACCAGCCGAGCCCGCACCGCAAGATCGGCGTCCCGGGCGGCGCTTTCCCGGGCGACAACGACGAAGGCCGCACCATCGGTCATGCCGCTGGCATTGCCGGCGGTAACGGATCCCCCGTCCCGGAACACCGGCCTCAGGGACCGCAGTTTCTCCAGGCTTGTGTCGGGCCGCGGATACTCATCCTCGGCAAAGAGACGCTCGCCACGCTTTTCCGGGACGCTCAGGGGCGCAATCTGGCGCGCGAGAAAACCCGACTGCCGGGCTGCGCTTGCCCGTTGTTGGCTAAGGAGCGCGTATTCATCCATCGCATCTCGCTGGTAACCGAATTCCTCCGCAAGGGCCTCCGCCGTGCCGCCCATGAGCGTGAGATCAAAGGGGTCGCGGTAGGCGTAGTCGATGGTATCCACCAGGCGTCCGTCACCGCGCTTCAGGCCCCAGCGCCCGCCGGTCACTGCGTAGGGGGCCCGGGACGTATTTTCGTAGCCGCCGGCAAGCGCGATCTCGCTATGGCCCGTGAGTATCTGTTCGGCGGCGGAAACGATCGCCTGGGTTCCCGAACCACAGGCCCGGGATACGTTCAGCGCGCGACTGTCCTCACGCAGACCCGCGTTCAGGGCGATCACACGACTGGCGAAATAGCCACCCTGATCCACCGGTACGACGTTGCCGCATACCAGGTGGTCAACCCGCTCAGCGCTGAGATTGCAGGCCTCGAGCGTTGCCCGGGCGGCATGCGTACCCAATTCCGTTCCCGGAACGTTCACGAGCGACTTCCCGAAGTCCCCAAAGGGGGTACGCCGGCCGTGACTCAGCACTACATCACTGTCCATGGCTTATATCTCCCCGGGCACCGGCCTGCATGACCCGCAGCAGGGCGGTCTCCGCGTCAATGACGCCGCAGGACACTCCCTCGATGAGCTCCTGGGTCTCGGGAGACCGACTGTTGAGCATCCACTGTTTGACGGACTCGGAAAGATGTTGCGCCAGCAGTTTTCGGCAACGTACGTGGCGACGCTCGTAGCGCGGGTCCCCGAGCTTTTCCGCGAGCCGCTGCCGGATTGCGTCGAGCAGCTCCGTGATGCCCCGCTGCTCATGCGCGACGGTGCTCACAACCGGAACGCCCTGTGCACTGGCGCGGCGCAGCTTGAGCATCGCCTTCAGCTCACGTTCGGTGCTCTGGGCTTGCGGCATGTCGGATTTATTCACGACCAGGACATCGGCGATTTCAAGTATTCCCGCCTTGATGGACTGCACGTGATCACCAAGACCGGGGGCGTTGAGCACGACGCTGATATCCGCCACATCGGCGACCTCTGTCTCGGACTGGCCGGCACCGACGGTTTCAAGGATGACCGTTCCCCAGCCCGCCGCATCGATGAGATCCAGGATCTTCAACGTATTGAGCGACAGGCCGCCGAGATGACCGCGGGCCGATACGGAGCGGATAAATACGCCCGGATCATCGGTGTGCCTGCCCATCCGCGTTCGGTCGCCGAGCAGCGCTCCGCCGGAAAGAGGTGAGGAAGGGTCCACCGCGACGACGGCCACCCGCTCGCCCTCGGAGCGCAGCGTGGTAACGAGCGCATCGATCAATGTTGATTTACCGACGCCCGGGGGACCGGTAATTCCGATGACATCGGCCTCGCCAGTGGCGGCGTGAATCGAGGAGTGAAGAACGGTCCCGAGTTCAAGGCCGCTCTCAACGAGACTGATCGCCCGGGCAAGAGTGGCTTCATCGCCGGCGCGCAGTCGCCCGCAGAACTCCCGCAGCGACCCTCGATCGTGATCCGTGACCGACACGCCTTTACGCAACAATCAGGGGGTGACCGAAGCCGAGTTCCTGCCGCAGGCAGGCTATGATCTCACCGTGGGTCGCTCCCGCTTCCGCCGCGTCGATCACTTTCTCGAAGACGTTTTCCGTGTCGCTGTTCGCGGCTCGCCTTAGCTCGTCGATGGCGCTCGTGGCGGCGGCCTGACTCCTGTCCCGCTTGAAGGACCGGAGCGCCTCGACGTGGGCCTTCATCTTTTCCGGGTCGGGGCGACTGGTCGCTACGCTAGGGTCTTCCTCACCGTTGTTTTCGAAGCAGTTGACGCCGACGATCTTCTCCTCGCCGGATTCAACGCGCTCCTGCCAGGCCTGAGCCGAGGCGCCAAGCATGCGCTGCACGATGCCCGCTTCCACGGCGGCGTACATGCCCCCGGCTTCATCAATCTGCGCCATCACCTTGAGAATCTCCGTCTCCATCTGGTCCGTGAGCTGCTCCACGTAATAGGAGCCGCCCAGCGGGTCGATGACATCGCAAAGATGGGCTTCTTCCCGGAGGATGTTCTGCGTGGCGACGGCAATCCTGGCGCTTGAGTCGGTCGGACAGGTAATGGCTTCGTCGTAAGCGTCGGTATGCATGGACTGCAGTCCGCCCAGGATGCCTGCGATGGCCTGCACCGTGACGCGAGCGATGTTGTTCAGAGGCTGCTGGGCCGTCAGGTCGACGCCTGATGTCTGCGCGTGAAACTTGAACCGCCAGGAGCGCGGATCCTTTGCGCCAAGGCCATCCCTCGTAATCCGTGCCCAGATACGCCGCGCGGCGCGAAACTTTGCCACTTCCTCGAACAGGCTTATCGAAATATCGAAGAAAAATGTGAACCGCGGGAGTATGGCATCGGGATCCATACCGGCAGCGACGCAGTCCTCCGCGTATTGAATGCCGCTAGCGAAAGTGAAGGCTATCGTCTCCGCCGGGGTGGCTCCGGCCTGCTGCATGTGCTGGCCCACGATGGACATGGGATTCCAGTTCGGGACGTGCTCCCGGCAGAAGGCGATGTGGTCCACCAGGACCCGTCGCGATCCGGGCAGAGACAGGCGATAGAACATGTGATTGGCGACGAAGTGCGAGATGTAGTCACTCTGGTTCGACGTTCCCGTAACGCGGTCCCAGGAGATTCCCCGGCGTCTCGCAACGCCCAGCACAAAGGCAAGTAGCGTAAACGGCGATGGATCGTTCATCGCCGTGGAGGTTCGATCGAGCGGAACACCCTCGAGCGCCCGATCCATATGGTCCACCGTATTCACCACAGTGCCGCAGGTGCCAAGGAGTGGGAGCGGCACCTCGTCGCAGTCCAGGCCGCGAAAGCCCGAGTTGCAGGGAAGCAGGCTGATGGCATCGGCACCCAGGTCCAGCAGTTGGCGCACCCGGTCGTTGTAGTCCGCGGGCGTACCCAGGCCAATCAGCTGACGCTGAGTCCAGGTCTTGCCGCGATGCATCGTCGGGTAGATGCCGCGGGTGAAGGGAAACTGCCCGGGATAGCCCTGTTTTTCGAGATAGTCGCTGCCCGGCTCCCGGGGTGTGTAGAGAGGCTCAACGACGATGTTCGATCGGTTGCGAACCGCTCGATCTCTTCCGCCCATCTGCGCTTCGTAGGACTCCTTCCAATCCAGCCAGGCCTGCTCGCTGGGTGAGAGGTCGGATGCGGCCTGCTTCAACGCGCCAGGAGTCATAGGGCACCTGCCGGGAGTTCTCGATACTTGTACTGCTGGGCCGCACTCGCGAGTCGCTGGGCGCACTCCACGATCTCATCCCGCTGGGAACCCGGGCCAAAAATCGCCTGCACTCCCGCCTCCTTGAGCAGGGGGCGCTCCTGCTCCGGAATGATTCCACCGACGAACACAGCGACGTGACCCAATCCCTCGCTGCGCAACGACTCCATCAGATCCGGAACAATCAGATGGTCCGTCGCCAGGGAGCTCACACCGATCAGATCAACATCCTCCTGGCGCGCGAGCTTTACCACGGACCCAATCTCCTGCCAGGGAGGCGTGTAGATCACCTCCATGCCAGCGTCGCGAAGGTAGGCCGCCACAATGCGGCTGCCGCGATCGTGTCCATCAAGCCCAATCTTGGTGATCAGGACGCGAAGAGGTGGGTGCTTTCCGGAGCTGGACTGGAGCATGGGAGTTTCTATTAACCTAACGTTTGTTTGTCTAAGATAGAAGCGAAGCGAGTTTACGTCAAGACATGCGTTGGCCGCGCACCCGCGCCAGGCAGGTCTTCCATCGCGCTGGCGCGGCTTGAGCAGTGGGAGAGACTGTGTTTCCGTTGCCCCTCAAATTGCGAACAGCAGCACGTCCATGGCATCAGCGAACCCGAACAAGCAGCAGCGCTCCCACAGCCGACTTAACGCGGTTCTTGACGCTGGGGCCATGCTCTTCGCAACCCGAGGCTATAAGGCAACGACCATGCGCGACATCGCCTCGCAAGCGGGCATGCAGCCGGGCTCGCTGTACTACCATTTCGCGTCAAAGCAGGAGCTGTTGCAGGCGATTTACGAAATTGCCGTAGAGCAAGCCCAGTCCAGACTGGACGAGGCCATCAGAAGTGGGAAGAACCCGCAGGCAAAATTCGAAGAGGCGATTGTCTGCCACACCGAAACGATGCTTGATCAAGACAACTACGCAAGGGTGATGACCGGCGTACTTCCCGGCGATGCGCCCGAGATAGAAGCGGAACTCACGACGCTGCGGGACGGCTACGAAGACTCCTTTCGCCGCCTCATAAGAGCACTGAAGCTACCTCCGAAGGTCGACAGAAAAATGCTTCGCCTATTCGTTCTGGGCGCCATCAACGCCACTCGAACGTGGTACGCACCCGGAGGAAAAACACCGCGACAGATCGGTCTGCAGATCGTTGAAATTCTCAAGCAGCCTTTGTAGGCGGCGGTGTGTCTTCCCATACCTTTGCAGGCCGCCGGAGCGAGTTCCTAAGGAAGTTCGGCAGCCAGCTTGCGCAGCTCTGTTTTCAGTACCTTTCCTGAAGCGCCCAGCGGCAGGGCATCGCGAATGAACACGCGCCGCGGGATCTTGTAGCGGGCGAGACGGCCATCGCAAAACGCCTGTACGTCTTCGGCCGTCATGGCGTCCGGACCGCTGGGGACAATAAATGCCGCGCCGACCTCACCCCACTTCTCGTCGGCAATGCCAATCACCGAGACCTGAGCTATGGCGGGATGACTTGCGAGACAGTTCTCGACCTCCGCGGGGTAAACGTTCTCACCACCGGAGATAAACATGTCCTTCTTGCGGTCGGCGATGTAAAGGTAGCCGTCGCCATCGAAGCGCCCCATGTCGCCCGTGCGGAGCCAGTCGTCGAGAAAGTTCGCTTCCTGGGCATCCGGACACTTGAAGTATTCCTTGATCACCGACGGTCCCTTGACGATGATCTCGCCGACCTCGTCCGGATCAGCCTCAGTACCATCGCCCCGCACTACGCGTACATCGACATGCATGATGGGCTTTCCGGCGGAGCCGAGCTTGGCAATCGCGTCTTCGGGATCGAGAACCGTCAGCGTCGGCCCGGTCTCCGTAAGCCCGTACCCCTGGATCAACGGCATGGACTTCGCGGCGTAGCTCTCAAGGAGTGACCTTGTAGAAGGCGCGCCACCGACGAATACACCCTCGATCGCTGCTGGCGCGAAGTCTGCGAACTCGGGTATCGCGGCCATCATCTCGAACATCGTGGGAACGCCAGCGAAATGCGTGACGCCGAGCGTGGGATCCGCCACAACCCGAAGCACCTCCGCTGGATCGAAGCGCGCCATGGTGACCTGCGTGCCGCCCGCATAGAACATCGAATGCGCGAAGATGTTCAATCCGCTGATGTGGAAGATCGGAAGAATCCCGAGGCCGCAGGATCGTGGCGACAGGCCGAGAGGCACGCAGTTGGCAATGGCCTGCTGCGTCACGCCGCCGTGCGTGTGAAGAACACCTTTGGGCCTTCCGGTGGTACCGGAGGAGTACATGAGGTTCCAGCCGTCGGAGTCCGATCTTTGCGAGCGCTCGATCGGGCTTTGCTCGTCGGCGATTACCGCCTCCAGATGAGCCCCGCCTTCGCCGCTTCCGAAGGCCAGGATCTCGGGGCTGATCCGGGATCGGTCTATCGCGGCATCGCAGCTCGCCTCATACCCAGCGCCCACAAACAGAACCCGGGGCTTCGCATCGTCCAGCTGATACGCAAGCTCCGGCGGAGCAAGACGTGTGTTCATGGGCAGAAACACAGCGCCCAGGCGTGCGCAGGCAAAGTCGATGTCGAACATGTCGCTGGAGTTATCGCCAAGCACCGCGACCACATCCCCGACACCCACCGCCAGGCGGTGACGAAGGTAGCCGGCCAGCCGACTCACCCGCTCCTGCATCTGCCCATAGGTGAAGGTTCTCCCAGTGGCCTGATCCACCTGCGCCAGCGCTTCGGGCCGGCGACTGGCATGGCTAAAAATCCAATCCCGAACATCAGTCATACATAACACCTTGCTTTTTGCAGCTAGCGACGCCTGCGGCCGGCGAGCCCCCGGGCACGCGGCGCACTGGTTCTGAAACGCGAAGATGCACGCCGAAAAATCAGCCGTGCGTCAGAACTGAAAGTCATCGGCGGGCAGCGACATAAGAGTCCGCCCACCCGCTCTTATGCACCGGGCGTGCGCGTTCGTCCGCGGGAGAATGTGCTCAAAGTAGAAATCGGCGACCGCGAGCTTCGACTTATAGAACGCCGCGTCGCCCGTGCCGCGACCTAGGGCAGCCGACGCCACGGCCCCGCTTCGCAACCAGAAGTAGCCAACCAGCACGTAGCCGCAGTACATCAGGTAATCAACGGAGGCCGCGCCCACTTCTTCCGGGTTGGCCGCGGCCCGCTCGGCAATCGCCTTCGTCAGCTCACGCCAATCGCTGATCCGCGCGGTCAGGGACGCGCAGTGTTCCGCAAGGGGGCCACCGTCGCTTTCGTTTTCCACGCAGAAGCATTGGATCCGGCTCAGAAGGTCATCGAGCGCCGCTCCCAGGCCACCGAGTACCTTCCGTCCCAGCAGATCCAGGGCCTGGACCCCGGTAGTGCCCTCGTAGATCGTGGCAATGCGCGCGTCCCGCAGGTTTTGCTCCACACCCCACTCATGGATATAGCCATGCCCGCCAAAGCACTGCAGCGCCAGGTTGGCCGACTCGACGCCCGTTTCCGTCGCAAAGGCCTTGGCAATGGGCGTAAGCAGATCCAGGAGTGCCTGGGCACGCCGGCTCTCATCGGAGCCCGTGCCGGCCAGATCGAGCTGCATGGCGAGGAAGTGGTTGAACAGGCGATTCCCTTCGGCGAAGGCCTTCTGCGTAAGCAGCATGCGACGAACATCCGGATGCACGATTATGGGATCGGCGGGTTGTTCCGGATTCCTGGGCCCGCCGAGCGAGCGCATCTGCAGGCGGTCTTTCGCGTAGGACAGTGACTTCTGGAAGCCAAGCTCGGCGTGCGCGACACCCTGGCTCGCGGCACTGATGCGCGATGCATTGATGAAGGTGAACATCGCCGCGAGACCACGGCTTTTCTGGCCCAGCAGATATCCCGTCGCAGCGTCGAAGTTCAGCACGCAGGTGGCACTTGCCTTCACCCCCATCTTCTTTTCGATGGAACCGCAGGACACACTGTTGCGCTCCCGCAACGCGCCGTTCTCGTCCGAAAGGCGCTTGGGGACGATAAAGAGCGAAATGCCTCCCGTACCCGCCGGCGCGCCTTCGATGCGCGCGAGAACCAGGTGGACGATGTTCTCCGTGAGGTCGTGTTCACCGCCGGTTATGAAGATCTTGGTACCGGTGATCTCATAGCGCCCATCTGCCCTCGCGACCGCCTTCGTGCGGAGCAGACCCAGATCCGTTCCGCAGTGCGGCTCGGTCAGGCACATGGTTGCGTTCCACTCGCCGGAGATCAGGCGGCGCTCATACAGCGATCGCTGCTCGTCCGTGCCATAGCTCCGCAGCGTCGCGATAGCACCGGGAATTGCCGAGGTGTAGAGCGCGAAACCCATATTCGCGGAGCACAGGATTTCGGAGGTGACCTTGGCGAGAGACGAGGGCAGGCCCTGACCACCGAGCGCCGGCTCACTCGCCAGGGAGAACCACCCACCCGCGGCATATTGCCGGTACGACTCGGGAAATCCGGCGGGCGTCCGCACCTCTCCAGCGTCCATGCGACAACCCTCGCTGTCCCCGGAAGCGTTCAGCGGCGCGACCACGTCCTCGCAGAATCGACCAAACTCGGAGAGCAGCATCATCGCGGTTTCGCGATCAAGCGGCTCATTCCCCTCCAAGGTCTGACAGTGTTCATCGTAGCTCAGCACTTCGAACAACGAGAAGGCAATGTCACGCAGAGGGGTCTTGTATCCAGTCATGTCCGTTCGCTACCTGGTTTCCCTAAAGTGATCCCCGGGGGCTTTACTCGGAGATGCTTAGCCGCTCGATCTCGGCGGCCTCGACATCACTCGAGCAATACGGCATGTCGATCCATTGGCTTTCGGAGTAGTGCTGCGTGGCGTCGGCAAAGTGCGGCGACCCGGGGTTTGTGGACTGGGAATAGGTCAGGGCGCCGAAAGCGATGGGACAATCCGTCTCATCCCAGGTGACCGCCTGGATATAGCTGTTGCCCGTCTGAATGGCGGAGTAGCCTTCTCCATCGATCAGGGGCGAGACGATCGCGCTGAACATCATGGACACGTCGCCCCCATGAATGCCGTAGCGCACACCGTTCTTCTCACTGAACTGCACATCACCCCAGACGGCGTCGATGGGAATTCCAGCGCCGACCAGCCGATCGGTGGCGGCGCCCAGGGAGCTGCGTATGGCTTCAACGACCGCGTCGTTCGACAGATCGACGTCGCGCGGCGTATTGATCGGGTCCGCCACGTCAAAGGGCACGGACCAGAGACCGGGCGTAGGAGCGAGCCGCTGCCAGAGCTCCCAGAAGACGTGGGCGCCCACGCTGTCCACGCGATGGGCACGATCCCAGTCCGCCAGCACGGCGCAACCGTCTTGCGCGGCGGCCACATCCGCCGCATACACAGACCAGTCGGTGACCGAGGCGCAGGCGGACACGACGGCGTCGACCGTGATCTGTGCCGTGTAGTTGTTGGCCTGGTACATGAGGGTCCGGATGTTGTCGATATTGAAGCCGGGATCACCCAGTCCGTCGGTACCGGCCAGGCGGTTTTCCGCCATGGCGAGGGTCTGGCGCGGTCGCAGGTTCAGGGGAATGCGCTCTCCCCCGACGGCCAGGGGAAAGCCCTCAAGCAGGTTGCGCGGATTTACCACCCAGTGACTGTCGTTGGAGTTGGCGACGTAGTCCCGCGTATCGAGCCGGGGCAGGCTGTCGTAGGAGAACAATCCCGCCGGTGCGCCCTCATCCGTGTTCCAGTCACAGAAGGAATCGGAGCCGTCGAGCGTCACGAAGCCGCCGGCGGTCAGCAGGGCCTGCACCGGACCACGCACGCAGCCGGTGAACTGCGCATCCACGAGATTGGCGGCCACGGAGATGTTGCCGAAGAAAGCATCGCCCGATCGGTCCGTGGCCAGCGTGTTCACAAGCGGCAGCCCCATGGCGCGGGTCGCCTCCTTCAACTCTGCGACATCATCCGCGGCACCCATCTCGATCCACTGATCCCACACTCGTGCGTTGCCGAGATTGGCGTCCCGATACACCAGCACGGTCCCCGCGGCGTTTGGCCATCCGGCTAGAAGCGGCGAGACCACGCCGAGGTCCAGGGTCGGACCAAAACGGGAGAGATAGAACGTACGCTCGACCGTCTCCGTCGAGCCGTCGGCCAGAGCGCGCTCCGCACTCACGGTAAAGGGTTCGAAATCGAGCATTTCGCCGTCGAAGACGTACTGAAGCGGATTCTCGGGATTCAGCTGCAGTTCATAGAGCGTAAAGCGATTGCCCGTGCTGACGGTATGCCCCCAGGCCACGTTCTGATTGAACCCAAGCCCGACAATCGGCGCCCCGAACAGGCCCTCCCCCATAACGTCGAGTTCGCTGCCCATGGTCTGCCGCAGCATGAACAGGCGCAGCCCTCCCTCCCAGGGAAAATGGGGATTCGAAAGCAACACCCCGACGCCGCTCTGGGTCGACTCTCCACCCACGGCGTAGGCGTTCGACCCGATGGCTTCACTGCTCGGGAATCCCATCCGATCCTGGATCAACGTGGGATCAAGATTCGCGTACAGCTCGTCGCTGAATGATTGTGCATCGAAGCGAGATGCACTGGCCGCCTGGGGCGCCTGGGAAGCCGCGATAAAGGGAGCCAGGGGTTCGCCGCTGGCGAGCAGAGCAAGCTTGTGGGCGACACGCATCGCATCGCGCACATCGATATCTCGTACCCACTCAGCGCCGCGGCAGGCTTCCGGTAGTCCGTCCGCACCCGTGTCTGCGAGGTAGCGATTGAATCCCGCGGCAAAGCCGGTGAAGAGATCGAGGACCCGCTCGGGCACCTCGTCGAGCATCTGGTCGATCCGGTCCTCACTGTTGAGGAGCTTCCACACGAAATCGATCTGGAGGTTTTCGGCCTCGCCCAGGTAGCGGGCCGTCTCGCCGGCTGCCACTACGTACTCGCGCATGGCGGCGCAATAGTTTTCCCGCGCGAAGGCGTAGGCCGTGCCGTAGCCGAGGCTGCCCCAGTCGTCCGCCGTTATGTGGGGGATGCCGAACTCGGTCCAGACGATGTCTGCGCTGAACACCGTGGTCACCGGCGGGGGCTCGGGAGTCTCCGGTACCCGCAGCGTGTTGGAGTCGCTGCAGGCACCGAGAATCAGCAGTCCGGCTGCCGTCGCCGCCAGTGAAAAAACTCGGTTCCTGTTCATGACAAGGCTCTTAATTGTTGTAAAGGGCCGGAAAACTAGCCAACTTATTTGTTTGTGTCAATCAAATATTTATCTGCCAGTGATCATCATGTACGATTTGTCTTCGCTGGAACGCTGGGAACGAAAGTGGCGCAACGACAAGTCAACGACGTGCAGGAACCACCGCCGCTAAAGCCGGTACGGCGGTCTCAGAAGGAGCGCATCGAGCAGTCCGACAAGCTCATGCTCGACGCCGCGGAAACCCTGGTGCTCGAGCTCGGTACCCACGCCACGACGTTGCGGGAGGTCGGTGAGCGCGCGGGCTACAGCCGCGGTCTTGCCCACGCGCGCTTCGGCAGCAAGGAGCAGCTCTTCATGCGCCTGGTCGAACGCTGCCTGGACAACTGGTTCACGGAACTGCGGCGGGCGTCAAAGGGAAAGCGTGGCCTCGCGGCGCTGATGTCGCGCCTGGACGCCGTCATTGAGTACGCAGTGAGCTATCCGGACGACGCCAGGGTCCTGTACATACTCTGGTTTGAGTCCGTAGGCGTCTCATCCCCGATGAAGCAGCGCCTGGGCAGCTTTCATCGCGCGGCCCGGTCTGACATCTCGGAGCTCCTGCAGGAAGCCGTCCAGCTGGGCGAGCTTCCGCCCGGCACGGACCTGGCGGCCATCACCCTGCTCATTACATCCACCGCTTTTGGCGTGGCCTACCAGTGGCTGGTCGACCCCGACTTTGTAGACGTGGCGAGTGCCGTCGGCAGTGTGCAAGCGCAAATACTTGCTCTATTGAAGACAAGCTGAGGCGGTAAGCGCCGCTTGTTTACTTGTATTATTCTTGAGTGTGCAAGTAAAATGCCCGCTGTCAGAGTACGGCGAGCCTGAATCATGCCCGTAGTTACGAAAGCCAGGAAACTCCCGCAGCGATCTCAGCTGCTCTTGAACCTGTGGCTGTGCAGCGAAGATCACCGTCAGATGATGGATCAGAGTCTGGGCTCGATTCACGGCATCGCGTACATCGAATACCTCGTGCTCCATCATCTCGCCCAGGCACCGGGCGGGGCGCTGCGGCGGATAGATCTCGCGCGCACGATCAGTCGCAGCGCCTCGGGCGTTACCAGACTGCTGCGACCGATGGAGAAAATTGGACTGGTGACGAAAGAGCATAGCGAGCGCGATGCGCGAGTCAGCATCGTGGCGCTTACGGACGCCGGTCGCGAACGGCTTCGAGACGCCACCCGCTCGCTCAATCAGCTCAGCGAGAAGTTCACCGCATCGATCAACGACAAGGAGCTAGCGAGGGTGGAGAGCGCCCTGGCCGCGCTCGCTACGAGGCCGTTGGCGTCCTGATCAGAGCGCCCGGGCTCGTGCCCGGGCGAACAAACGGTGATCAATCTCGGCTCAGCCCGCCGGCCGATACTGCGCCGGATCCAGCTTGTGCTTCTTCAGCAGCTTGTAGAATTCCGACCGGTTGCGTTGCGCCAGGCGAGCGGCCTGGGCGACATTTCCCTCGGTCGTGTGTAACAGACTGCTGATGTAGTCAAACTCGAAGCGATCCCGCGCCTCCGCAAGCGGCGTGAAGGTTGCGGGGCGGCCCTTGAGGGCACGCTCCACGAGGCCCACGGAGATAATCCGCGAACGGCCGAGCACCATGCATTGCTGAACCACGTTGGCCAGCTGCCGGACATTGCCCGGCCAGCTCGCCGCCATCAGGCGCTCCATGGCGTCGCTGCTGAAACTGCGCGCGACACCGTCGCCGCGGAAGGTCTCGAGGAAGTGCTGCGCGAGCAATGGGATGTCTTCCCTCCGTTCGGCAAGGGCCGGCAGCTGTAGCGTGACGACCGCCAGCCGGTAGTAGAGGTCCTCGCGGAAGGTGCCGGTCTGTATGGCGTCTTCCAGATTACGATGGGTGGCGCAGATCACGCGCACATCGACGTCGACGGTGCGATCGCTGCCCAGGGGTTCGATGGCGAACTCCTGCAGAGCCCGCAGCATCTTTGCCTGGAACGCGAGCGGCATCTCACCGACTTCGTCAAGGAACAGCGTGCCTCCCTGGGCACGCTGGAAGAAGCCCTCCCGGTCTCGGGTCGCGCCCGTGAAGGCCCCCTTGCGGTGTCCGAACATCTCGCTTTCGAAGAGGTTCTCCGGGATCGCGGTGCAATTCACGGGAACGAACGGCATGGAAGCGCGCGGGCTCGCCGCGTGAATCGCCCGAGCCAGCACCTCCTTGCCGGTGCCGCTTTCGCTCTGGATGATGATGCTGGCGCTGCTGTCTGCGGCGAGTTCAGCTTCCTGCAGGGTCGACTCCATGGCCGCGCTGCGGAACACAATCCCGGACCGCCACTCGTCCTGCTCGGTTTCCGGTGCGGGACCTCCGGCGCTCGCATTACGGGCCACGGCGCGGCGCAGGGTAAGGATGAGTTCCGCGGCATCCAGGGGCTTGGTCAGAAAGGCGAAGGCGCCCTGCTTGGTCGCCGCCACGGCGTCGGGTATGGAACCGTGAGCGGTGAGCAGGACGACCGGAAGCATGGGATAGAGGGATTCGATCTCCCGCAGCAGGTCCATCCCATCCATGCGCTCCATTTTCAGATCGGTTACCACCACGGCCGCCTGGCGCGTGCGCAGGAAACCGAGGGCCTCATGGGCGCTCTCAGCCGTACACGAGGTGAAGCCCGCTCGCAGCAACCGAATGGTCAGCAACTCAAGCAGGTCTTTGTCATCGTCGACGAGTAGGATCGGCGCCGCGCTGCTTGGGGCGCTGGTGATCGGGTACGGGTTCAAGGCAGTACCTCCAGGCTGTCATCCGAGGCAGACATCATGCTTTCAATCTCCTTGAGGGCCTCCAACTGATCCTTGCAGGTCGCGATATCACGCTGCAGTGCGTCGCGCTCATCTCGCAGCCCGCCAAGGCGGGTATTCAGGGTTTCGCACTGCCGGCGGGCTTCGACCAGCGCCGTCCTTTCCTGTTCGTAGGACTCGCGAAGTTCCAGATACTGTCTGATCTGATCCCGAATGGGGACAAGTTCGTGGCTGTCGGTAACGCCGTCGAGCAGCGTGGCAACGTCCAGGTTGGTGTCCGAGTAGGCGGCGGTCGTATCGAGGGTCATAAGGTACGCGAGCTGCAGGCGTGTGAGAGTGCTCGGTATGCGCTCATAGAGCGCGCTCAGTTCGCCGAAGCGCTCGCCACGTTCTGCGACGGTCATGGCCTTCACGGTGCCGTGGAAATCGCGCCACTGATCGTAGTCGCTTACCTCATAGGTCACACAACCGCCGAGAGACAGCAGCAGCAATGCCGTGACCTGAGAGCGGGCCTTCAACCCACACGCTCCACGCCGTGGGTCGGAAGACTCTCTCCCGAATTCTCGACGGCGCTCAGGCTGAGACGGAAAAACGCGCCCCGTTTCGACGGGAGCAGCTGCAGCGTTCCCGCATGCATTCGCGCGTACTCGTTGGCGATTGCCAGTCCCATGCCGGACCCGGCCACCACGGCGTGGTCATCCCCACCCCCGCGAAAGAACCATTCAAAAATATTCTCGCGATGCTCTTCCGGGACGCCCGGACCGTCGTCGATCACGTCCAGCTGAGCCTCCGTTCCACATCGCTTCAACCTGACATCCACTTGCCCTCGCTCCGGGGCGAACTTGATCGCGTTCGACAGCAGATTGTCGACGACGATGTCGATCTGCCGCGGATTGCCGCACACGCAGACCGGATTCAACTCGGTATGCAAATCCAGACTCCGCGCCTGGGCCGCTATGGCCTGCCTGCGTACCGTTTCCGAAACCAGCTCGTGCAGCGCCAGCGGCTGGTGCTCGGCGCCTCCGCTATCGGTCGCTCCAAAACGCAACAGCTCTTCAATGAGCGTCTGCAGCCGCAGGCCGTTCTCGTGCAGTATGCGGATGACCGTCGCGGCTTCTCTCCCTTCCAACTTGCTCGAATCATCCAGGAGCAGGGCTGACGCTTCCCGGATGTTGGTGAGAGGGGTCTTCAATTCATGGGAAACCTCGCGCAGGAAGCGCATCTTCTGCCCCTCCAGCGCACTGAGGCGCGTGCGCAGCCAATCCAGCCTCTGACCCAGCTCCACCAGGTCGCGGGCACCGCCAATCTGTATCGGTTCGCTCAGCACACCGTCGCCGAGGGTTCGTATGCTGCCGTCGAGCTGTGTCAGGGGACGTCTCGCGAGTACCAGAAAAATAGCAGCGAGAAGCAGGGAAAGGGGGATAACCATCACGGCAAGGAGCACCAGGGAATTGCGCAGTCTCGAGACCTCCCGCGGCAACTCATTGCTCAACTCCCGTCCGCGCTGCGAATAGTGCGCGATCAATCCGGTGGATTTCGCACGAAGTTGCTCGAAAACAGCCTCAAGTGCAAGGGCTGTAGTTGGCGCTGACTCACCCGTAGAGTCAGATGCGGAAGGCTCCAGGCCCCTTTCGGCTACATCACCCTGCCGAGCTCGGGCTCCCTCATCGGTCTCCCCCGGACCGTCGGCGCTGGAGTGGCTCAAGCCGGCGCTGAAGGCGTCCACGTGCCTGCGAAGGTCATCCTCGGCAATGGTGATTTCCCCGAGTATCGATGCGCTGGCGATGTCTCCCGGCATGGCACGCAGCGCGCCCAGCAATTCGAGTACTTCACTGCGATGCCCCTGATACAGGGTGAGTATCTGGGCATCCTCAAGCGCAAAGTATTGCCGCGCCGAGCGCTCAAGCTCACGAACACGACCGGCGAGAAGCCGACTTGTATCGGTGCTGGTTTGCACGGAGACGAGCGCTTCGCGGCTGTTCGCCGCAAATTCCTCGGAGCGCACAATGGCGATGGAGATTGCCAACACCAGGGGCAGGATCACCGCGGCGAAGCCGAGCAGGATCAGCTGCAGCAGCGTGAGCGATTCAAGGAAGCGTTTCACTTATCCCAACCCAATTAGCGAGCACAACATACAGACCAGACGATGTGTAGGCCGATGGGTGTGTCCCTCAAAGTCCCTGACTAAGTATCTATCCGGCGGGCTCACGGCGATGCTGTTGCTCCTTGGTAACACCGGCGCATTCACGTGGTCCAGGCCAGCCATTGCTAGGTTAGCCGGGATCGCGGACCGCCGTCGCTCCCCAGGCCAAGAAAAAGCGTTGCCCAGGGGCGACAGTTCTCGGCACTCGGGACGGCTCTGTTTTTCGAAGATTCGTCTTAGCCCCCTGTTTTCATTCGTTTTTTTCGGATTGGTTTCAGGATTGCAATTATACCCGGGAGCGCCGCCGCGGCGCTGTCCCATGCACTGAACGGGGAAGTCACCCCACCTCACAGGAGAGACCCATGGACTTTAAGTCATCCGTATTCCTGCTTGGCATCGCCACCTCCATCGCCGCTGGCGCCTACGCCGAGCAAGAGGTAAAGGCCGACGCTATGGCAGAGGACCCCGCACCTTCTTTTGCAGAACTCGATGCTGATGAGAGCGGCAGTATCTCTCTCAGCGAAGCCGAGGGAACCTGGCTCGCAGAAATGTTCACCCTTGTTGACGCCAACGAAGACGGTCTTGTCAGCGAGGTGGAGTACACCGAAGCAATGAGCTGAACCCGAGAGTATGTCCCGCCCATTTGCGCGTCTTCGGACGCGCTTTTTTTTGCCCTTACATCCCAGCGTCGCACAGCTAAGACGTCCCGGGCTGCGACTGCGCTATGATCGGCCCTCCACCGCGAGGCTAACAGTGCGGGACCGTGGGCAAGCCCTTCCTGGTAATCCAGCTCAGACCTGAAGACGAGGTCGCCGACGAGGAACTGCGCGCCCTGCAGGAGCACGGTGGTCTTGCCGACGAAGAGCTCGTTCGCTTGCGCGCCGAGCGCGGCGACCTGCCCAGAGTCGATCTGAACGAATACGCGGGGATCATCGTTGGCGGCAGCCCCTTCGACGTGAGCACCCCGCAAGCGGCGAAATCCGCGCTTCAGATGCGGATCGAAGCGTGGTTCGAGCGGCTATTGCTGGAGGTCGACGAACGGGACTTCCCGTTCCTGGGGTGCTGTTCGGGTAACGGTCTGCTCGGCGCCTACTGCGGCGCAAGCATATCCCGCCGCTTCGGCGAGCCCGTGGGGCCCGCCACGGTCTCGCTTACCGAGGAGGGAAAAACCGACCCTCTACTTGCGGGCTTTCCCAAGCGTTTCCCGGTGCTCCTCGGTCACAAGGAGGCCTGCGACGACGTGCCACCGGACACCACGCTGCTGGCGAGAGGTGAGCACTGCCCGGTGCAGATGTTTCGCCGGAAATCCAACATCTATGCGACCCAGTTCCATCCCGAAGCCGATGCCGGGGGATTTATCCTCAGGATCAACGTATACCGGCACCATGGGTACTTCCCTCCGGAGGACGCGGACCGGTTGATAGACGCGGTCTCGACTCAGCCCGTGCCCGAAAGCAACGAGATACTCCGACGGTTCGTGGCCAGGTATCGCTTGGGAGCAGACCGCTAGCGACGGGCAGGCTTGGGTGGGACCTCGGGCGAGGGACTGGTGGGGCCGTACGCTGGAAGGCGGAACGTTGAAAGGCGCGACTTAGCCTTCGCGCAGCATCTTGATAACCCGGCTCCATTCCTGATCGGCACGCTCAGTCTCGGTTTTCTTGGCGCGCGGACGCTTGAACACAGGGGCGGGTTGGCGTTTCGCGTTCTGCAGCGATTTTTTCCTGTGCTCGATCGCCATTTCACTTCGCTCCTGGAAGAGCATGAAGAACTGGGAAACAACAATGGCGAGTAGGCCCAACGGTGCGCTGAAGATCGACACCACCCAGGCCCAGCCGAGCCCTTCGAACAGCTTCCAGCCAAAAGCATGACCCCGGTGGGCGTCGCGACCGCGGGAATAGCGCAGGGCGAACTCGACGACGACATAGCCACCTAAAGCGCAGACGGCGAGCAGGCTCGCCATCCGCAGTACAAGCAGGAGCGCACTCAGTATCAGGCCGAAGGCGCTTCGTTCGCGGGCTTCAAGCTCGCCTCGCATGGCATCGATTTCGGCGCGGGCGGCGCTGATATCCGCATCCAGGGCCGCCAATTCTGGAGTCGTGTCGCCAAGCGCTGCCAAGCGCTCCGACCTCAGCTCCTCGAGCGCGTCGCGCTCCAGGCGCAGGAGAACCCTGTCGAGTTGGACAAGCGTCTCCGGCTCGGCCTGCGCGTTGAGCGTACTGCCCAGCAACGCAAGATGATTCATCATGTCGGGCACGTAGAGGCCATTGCTCTCGAGCAGATTGGCGAGAAGCTCCCGACTTTCTTTGGTGTAACGCAGCTTCGCATCTGCCGCCCTGCCACGCCCCTCGTCGAGGAGTCCGAAGTAGAGCGGCGACACGAGCTTCTCCGGTTCAGGGATTCGCAGCGGATCGAGCGCTGCGGACGGGGTTGCGATCGTGTGTGCGGCGCGTTCGACACGCGAAAGCGGCGCCACGGCCGCGGCGGCCGCTGTCTCGGCGACGCTGAGCAGGTCTCTGTCGAAAGCCTGCGCGGAGATATAGGACAGCGCCTGCGTGGGGTTTGCCGGCTCCCCGCCGATTGTGAAGCCTGAACCCGACTGGGCACGATCGACGGTGTTTTCCAGCAGCGCCCGGGCGGCGGGCTCACGCTCGAGGTCCCGGAGCGCGTCGGTCAGATCGAATACCACTATCAGGTCGTCGATCTGCCGCCCGGCCTCTCCTAGGGCACGCTCCAGAAGCTCGTCTTCGCGTTGCGCCAGGGCCAGTTCGATGCCGGACCTCAGCTCTGAAGCGGTCTTCAGGTTATCCAGAGCTTTTTGCAGAGCGCTCTGACCGTAGGTGGCAAAGTCGTTGGCATACAGTACGCGCGCGTTGGCGAGAAGGCCCTCGGCGTCGGACGTCTTCTCGATGAACTGCTCCGCCAGAGCCAGCGCCGTCGGGCTGAAGGAATGCTCGATCAGCCTTGGAAAAACGGCCTTGAAGGTCTCGGGATCGCTGAGCTCCTCCAGATGAAGGCTGATGATCTCTTCACCGAGCTCCGGCGCTTCGTTGTCCATGAGGAACACCGCCGCCGTGGCAAACATAGCTTCGTACTGCTGCGGATTGCCATTCTGACTGGCGTAGCGGGTAGTCGGGTCGGCCAGCGCCAGCATCTGGCGCAGTGCGGCATCGGTATTGCCATCGGCATAGTGCAGAGCCGCCAGGGTCATATAAAACTCGCCCGAGCCCCCGACCACGCTGTTGAAATAGGTAAACGGAGCCGCGGATAGATCAACGTCGGAGATTCGAAGTCGCCGTCCCGCGGATCTCGCAGATGAGAGCCATCGTATGTAGCGCTGCACGCGCGTGAGCCCAAGCACCTCATCGGCTGTCCGCAGCATCTCGGTGAGCTCGGTTTGCCGCGCTGGCGCCGAGCCCCCGGCAGCCGCCGGCTCGTCTTGGGCAAAGGAGGAAAGAGGCAAAAGCACCGCAAGAGAAAGAACCAGCATCTGCAGATGCTTACGGTGCCGACTGTAAAGATCCTGATGAAAACGGCGCAGGCCGAGAAGTATCAGCAGGAGGGTGACGGGGAGCAGAAAGCTCAGGTAATGCGATACCGCGTCCCTGTGCAGCCCGGGGATTCCGGCTGAATCGGGATTCTCGTCCGGGGGACCGAAGGCACGGGCTGTGAGCGCAACAAATGGTTGCAGGGCGAGAAACGTGGCGGTTTCGACCCCGCGCGCGGCCGCGCGCAGTCCCGCAAGGTCCTCGGGAGCTTCGGCCGCAAGCGACATGAGAGCGCGGCGCTTATCGCGTAGGCCTCGCAGCTCTTCCTGCTTGCGCGCGAGCTCTAGCTCGGGGGCCGGGAGCGGCTCAAGGAGTTCGGCTCTTTCACGATGGAAGGACAGGCGATTACGCCGGTATTCGTCGGCTATGGAAGCAGCGTCCTGAACGGATGCGTCAGCGATCGCTGGATCGCTCCTTTCCTGCGCCCCGGCGCCGATGGCCAGGACCAGCAGGCATAGCAAGCATGCCTTCTCGACTCGCATTACCGACTCATCGCGCGAGTACCGGGAGCGCCCTCACTGCAGGACTTCCGTGTAGACGTAGCCCGTCGCATCGCCATGCGAGACCTTCGACCACTCCGAACCCCAATCGATCACGCTGACCCAGGCCCCTTGCTCCACCACGCCGAGAACGTCCGCAAAGGGATCGGCCTGGGAAAGCAGGTCGACTTCCAGCTTGAGACGAGTCCGTTCCGCTTCCCGCTCGGGCGCAAAGCGACGCGTGTCCATCATCGCGGCCACTTCCAAGACGTCATTTGCGGGAGTTGGTGTTTCGGCCTCTTCAGAAGAGGGAACTCCCGGCGCTATGGCCGCACTCTCCAGCGCTGGAGCCCGGGCCGACACGGGTGCCAGCGCCGCCGGCTCGGGCGCACTGGCGTCCTCTGTGTTGAGTTTACGTTTAGCGGTCTCGGACGTGCTATCGAGGGCGACTAGAGGCGTTGCCTCGGCTGCCTTGGGCATCGTGGTCGTCGCTTTGATGGGCGTAGGCTCGGCTGTCGCGGGCCTGACATCCGCGGCTTCAACAGCGACGGAATCTGTGGTCGTCGCCACGGTGCCGCGAGTATTTATCGGTGCGGCTTCGCTTGCCGCAATCCGGGTATCGGGGACGTCCGCTGAGGCCAATTCCGAACTCGCGCGGCCCAGGGTAGCGGCGGTGCTTCGCTGGGCGACTTTAGGCGCGCTGCGATCGGAGCGAAGTACCACGGCGGGCGTCGCTTCAACGACTTCCGGCTCGGAGCTGGGTGCGGGCGCTGTCGAATCGGCCAACTTTGGCGCCACGGTGGGCGCGGCCAGGTAGGGCGGCTTCTCGGTCTTTGCCTCGGTAACGGCAACCGCAACGAGAGCCGGGTCGGCCTCTCCTGGCTCGGTCGCGGGCTTTGGAGCGGCGCTGGCCTTCGAGGGGGATGCGGGCCTGGACGAATCCGCAATTCTCCGGAGGGCACTCGCCTCGGCGGCTACCAATGCTCTGATCGTTGCCTGGTCGAGCTTTCCGGTCTTGCTGAGGCGCCTGCTCTCCTGGAACTGCTGGAGTGCCGCGCGCGTCCTGGGGCCATAGATACCGTCCACTTTTGCGGTGTATAGGCCCATATCGCTGAGCACCGCCTGCGCATCAGCGAGGTCCATTTCCGTGACAGCAAGCATGGCCGCGATGTGCTCGCTGCGCTCACGGGAACTTTCGGTGACATCGATATCCTTGCAGCGACTGAAGAAGCTGTTCGAACAGCGCAGCGTCGAACTCTGAGCGCGGGTGAAATAGAGCTGCGCGGCGTCGTAGGCCTGCTTCTCTTCCGCGGCACGCCCGAGATAGAAGTAGGCCAGATCCTGACCATACTCAAGCGCGCTCACCTCCTCCGAGAGCGAATCCCAGTCACCTTCCTCATACAGCGCGGCCAGCGCGGACCGTTTGGTAAACCAGCGGAACGAACACAGGAGCGAATCGCAGTCCAGGCTGATTTCCCCCCGGGTAAGCGCGTTCTCGTCATAGCTAAGCGCGCTATCGTCCGCGAAGAATGGAATAGGAGACGTGGCGCAGGCACCCAGGGCAAGCAGAATACCCACCAGCGAAATGACACAAAAATCTTTAGTTCGCAGCATCTTACGGCTTCTTATTTCCGTAACTTGTTAAGAAGGTACCACTGTTTTCTGAAATGAGAATGCGGCGTGACTGGTATTTTTACGGTTTTTGATCTCATCCTGAGCGCGACCAGACGATAGCGAGATGGACTGGGTGTTGCCGCGTTGGGCTTTGTCTCCGCGTCGCAGCCGAGCGCCCTTGGCGTGGCAGACGCTGGCGGAGAGGGCAGCCTCGGTATTCAATATAGCTTCCCGAACGAGGATTTATGCGGGCGGCTCACCGCAGCCCCACAGACGCTGTACTGACGGCGCCCACCACAACTCTGGAGCAGGAATTTATGGCGGCACTCGGCTACGTAACTCTCGGAACTAATGATCTGGAAAAGGCCTCGACCTTTTACGACGCGTTGCTCGGCAGCATCGGGCATTCGCGCATCTTCCAGGATGAGAACGGCTTCATCGCCTGGGGAGAATCCCTCGACAAGCCATCCTTCGCAATCACACCGCCCTTCGACGGCAAACCCGCGACCGTGGGCAATGGCGTCATGGCCGCCATGAATATGGATTCCAAGGAACAGGTGGACGCCTTCTATGCGAAGGCCATGGAACTTGGTGCAACGGACGAGGGCGCCCCGGGTCAGCGCATCGAGGGCTTCTACGCCGGGTACTTTCGCGACCTCGATGGAAACAAACTCAACGCCTTTGTCTTTGGCTGAACCCCGTTAGAAAAACAAGGACAGGGCGCGCATCGCGCGGCCCTGCCCTCAGCGCCGCAGCCTTCTCAGGCTGAGCTGATCGGAATCTTTCGTGCCCGGGGGCGTTGCGTGTCCATGGGCAACCTCAGCTGACTTTTACTTTGCGTGCGCCCTGCTCAACGCCTTTGGGCACGTCAATGGTGAGGACACCATCCTTTACCTCGGCCTTGAGGCTGTCGGCCTGCACGGTCGTGGGGATGCGGAACTGTCGACTGAAGTTCCCATAGCGGCGCTCGGTTCGAACGTAACCCTTTTCCTCCTCCTTTCGCTCCTCCTTACGGGAGCCGCGAATACTGAGTACACCCTCGTGCAACTCGATGTCGAGGTCCTCGGGTTTCATCCCCGGCACCTCCATGTGAAAGGTATAGCTACTTTCGGTCTCCTTGATATCGACGGCGGGCATCCATTCACCGCGAACCGCGGGCCCAAAGAACCGCTCTCGCTCCGGAAACTCCCCGAAGCGACTGAAGAAGTCGAAGGGATCGTAGTGTCTGCCTACATCATTCATGTTTGATTCTCCTCTGTACCAGCCGGAGGCCTCAAAAGGGCCCGTAGTAAAAACATGGGGCATATCCATATTTTTACAAGGGCTATTACAGAGGTATTGCCTGCGCCGTTCGCCCCAAAAGTGTTGCCTCTGCACAACACCTTATAGCACCCGGATCACTCACGTTTTCCAGAATCTTTCGCGATAATCGGGGTCTCACCAGATGCAGCGACGGCCGATGGCCGCCGGGGTTTCGCGGCCCTATCCGCTGTAGACATCAGGAACATGGAGACTCCATGGCGACCTTCATCGAAGGCCCGACGCGGCGTCGTCGCTCGATGGCACCCGCGCCCGACGCTGCTTGCCGATCCGGCTCCCAAAGAGAGGCGGGACTTCTCGCCCGGCTCGTTCTTTGTCTGGCCGTCGTCGCCGTGCACTCGCACGCCCAGGAGAGCACCGAGGCTCAACCGTTCTCGCGGCAGCTGGTCGTGGACATGGCGCGCGGTCTCGCCGGTCGACCCTTCGAGCCCCTGCCCCAGGCGCCCGAACCGCTCCGTTCCCTCGACTACTCGCAGTACCGCCAGATCAATTATCAGCAGGACGCTGCCGTCTGGGGCAACACGCCCACGCTTTTTTCCATACAGCTTTTCGCACCGGGCTTTCTCTATCGCGATCTCGTGGATATCGACATCGTGGAGAACGGACGCTCACGATCCCTTGAGATCGACGCCGACTCGTTCCGTGTGCCAGAGCCGGAAATCGGTCGGCTCCTGGCGGAAGTGGGACGTTATGCGGGCATGCGCCTCCACTACCCCATCAACCGGGACGACTATGCGGATGAGTTTCTGGTCTTCCAGGGAGCAAGTTTTCTGCGCGGCGTGTCCGCGGGTCAGCTGTATGGCCTCTCCGCCCGGGGCTTGGCTATCGACGTCGCCGAAGCCTCAGGGGAGGAACACCCGATCTTCCGGCATTTCTGGGTGGAGCGCCCATCCAGCTCCCAGCACGCCATGGTCATCCACGCACTCCTCGACAGTCCCCGGATCAGCGGTGCCTACCGCTTCGGCATTTATCCCGGCGACCCAACGCGCCTTGACGTCGACGCCACCTTGTTTCCTCGCGAGAACCTTCCCCACGTCGGTCTGGGGCCCTTGACCTCCATGTTCATGCACGGCTCCGCCGATCCCAGCGACACCCTGGACTATCGTCCTGCGGTTCACGACTCCCACGGTCTGGCCATCGTACGGGGCAATGGTGAGAACCTTTGGCGTCCCCTGATGAATCCGAAAACGCTGCAGGTCAGCGCCTTCATCGACGAGAACCCGCGCGGCTTCGGCCTGATACAGCGCGATCGGGAGTTTGCGGATTACCAGGATCTCGAGGCGCGCTACCACCGCCGTCCTTCAGCCTGGGTACAGCCCCTGGGCGACTGGGGACGCGGCGAGGTACGACTGGTGGAGATTCCCTCCGATTCCGAAGCCAACGACAACGTGGTGGCCTACTGGCGACCGGAGCGAGGCCTGAAAGCGGACGAGGAGTATCGCTTCGCCTATCGCCTGACCTGGCCCAATGATGTACCAGGGCTGGGCCGGGTATCGCGGGTCGCGCGCAGCGCCGGCGGTGTCAAACTGTTCTCCGATCATAAGGAAGTGATGATCGACTGGTCAGAGACCGGGGCGATGGAGCAGCTCAGCCTCGAAGCGAGCGTCAACAACGGCCGCATCCTGGACACCAATCTGCAGGAAAACGGCTATGTAAACGGCGCGCGTGCTTTCGTGTCTTTCGATCCCGGCGACGCGGATACCGCGGAGCTGCGCGTAGTGCTGCGTCGCGGTGACGACGCGGTTGGGGAAACCTGGCTTTATAGGTGGCTCCGTGACGAGTGAGCTGAGCCGCAGCGCGGTCGCTGCGAGGATTGCGCCGGCGGCGCCGGCACTTCCGCCGGAGTCGCCCCTCGCGATGCCACGCCACGCTGTGGGTGAGGTCCAGCGACCGCTGCATGGGCAACCGGGCCCGTGGATGGCGCTCCGTACGGTGCTGGCTCGCCTGTTTGTCGCGGCACTCACCGCGACGGTGTCCGTCTACGGTGTGCGCGAAATGTACGGCGTACTGAGCACGAGCACGATTACGAGCCTGCAGTGGGTATTCCTCGTGCTCTTTGCGATCAACTTTTGCTGGATCGCCTACGCCTTTGCCCAGGCCACGCTTGGCTTTCTAGCCGGCCTGCTGCCACGCCTGCGCCCGCCGCCGACGTACGAGGGTGAACTGCCTTTCCGGACGGCCATCCTCATGCCCGTATACAACGAGAATCCGACCCGCGTCGCTGCAGCGCTCACGGTGATGCGAAACGGCCTCGCATCGCTGGAGCCCGGCAAATTCGCGTTCTTCATCCTGAGCGACACCAATCGCGCGGACGCCTGGGTCCAGGAGGAGGCCGTATTCCATAAACTCACGCGGGACGGAAAAGTCGACTGCCCCGTGTACTACCGGCATCGGAAGGTAAATACGGAGCGCAAGGCCGGCAATATCGCGGATTGGGTACAACGATGGGGAGGCGACTTCGAGGCCATGCTGGTCCTCGATGCCGATAGCGTCATCAGCCCCGAGTCGATGGTCTGTATGGCGCGCCGCCTCGCGGCGTGTCCGGGTCTGGGCCTTATCCAGACGCTTCCGGACATCGTCCGCGCGCGCAGTCTCTACGGCCGCCTCCAGCAGTTCGCCAACCAGTGCTACGGCCCTGTGTACGCCCGGGGACTTGCCTGTTGGCACGGCTGGTCATCCAGCTTCTGGGGGCACAACGCGATTATCCGCACGCGGGCGTTTGCCCAGAGCTGTGGGCTCCCACTTCTCAGCGGCCGCCCGCCGCTGGGGGGGCATGTTCTGAGCCACGATTTCATCGAGGCCGCGCTGCTGCGCCGGGCGGGCTGGGGTGTGCGTTTTGACTGCGACATCCCCCACTCTTTCGAGGAAGCGCCGCCTTCCCTGACCGACGTGATTGTGCGCGACCGCCGCTGGTGCCAGGGCAACCTTCAGCACTCGCGCTTCCTGCTCGCCCGCGGATTGACCGTGAGCAGTCGCCTGCAGCTGCTGACCGGCATCATGTCGTACCTCAGCGCCCTGTTCTGGCTCGCGCTGGTCCTGCTCGGTCTCGCCATCGCCCTCCAGGCAAGCCTGACCCGACCGGAGTACTTCGCCGAACCCGCGCTCTTTCCCACCTGGCCCGTATTCGACGCCGAACGGGCGCGCTGGCTGTTTGGCATCTCCATGGCTGTGCTGTTGGCCCCGAAGTGGTATGGCGGTCTGTTGGTGATGCTCCATCCGCGCCGGCTCATGGCCTTCGGAGGCCCGCTCCTGCTACCCCTCAGCCTTCTGAGCGAGATCCTGCTCAGCGCGTTGTATGCGCCGATTCTCATGCTCTCGCAAAGCCGCGTCGTGTGGCTCGTGCTCAGCGGCCAGGATGGAGGCTGGCAGCCCCAGAGTCGCGACGACGGAGCCCTCAGCCTGCGCACGGCGCTGCGCGCGCACTGGCTTCACACCCTTATCGGCGCGGTGCTGGCGGGCGTCGCCTGGCTGCTGAATCCAGAGCTCGCATTCTGGCTGCTGCCGATTACCGCCGGTCTCGTACTTTCGGTGCCGCTGTCCTGGGCAAGCGGGGGCGCTGGCTTCGGCGGATTCCTGTCCTACCTCGGCCTGCTTCGCGCGCCGGGGGAACGACGGTCTGTTCCGGTTCTTGAGCGGCTCAAGATCGCCCTTGGCCAAAACTCCGAAGCGGCAACGGCGGGCAGCGGCCTGCTGCGGCTCAGTACGGACACGGAGCTGCGCGACTGGCATTTCGCGCAGTTGCCCGCGACGGTCGCCACGACGACCGCAGGGGATTTCAACGCCCGGCGCGTTACGGCGCTGTGGAAGGTCCGCCACGAACCCGACCTCGCCACCCTGGAAGACTGGCTTTCGCCCGAAGAAGAACTCGCGCTGCTTGCGGACCGCAAGGGTTTAGGCGAGGCGCTCTCGATGGCCCATCGGCACCAGTTTTGATGCCAGCGCTTCCCGCGGTGCGGGTCCGATCGCCGGACCGTAACCGATTCGCGCGAGTAGTTGCACCGTCTCTCCACGCCGACCCAGGAGCTCGTGTGCCGCGCGATAGTGGGGCGCCATCTCGCTGAATTCCTGCAGGGCCTGACTCAGGGGTTGGAAACTCAGCCCCAGGGACGTGGCCTTGAGCTGAATGCGCACCCACGCCCTGCCCACTTCAATCTGCGTAGCTCTGGTGTTATCCGGGCTTGTGAGCCAGAGAAACGCCGGCGTTGCAGCGATGGATTTTGCGTAAAACGACAGCGTTTCGCGGTAGGCACGACTCGCGGGATCGTCCATCGCTTCGCCGTCCATGAAACCCAGCCGGCCCATGGTCGACACGAAACGGTCGTCGAGCGTGATGCCCCAGGGCCTGGCGTCGACCGCACTGCGACCTACTTGAGTCACCCGGATAGTCTCCCGCCGTGGACCGTCGCTGGCCCATTCGGTCTCCCAGGCCCGGGTCGCGAGATCCCGGATTTCGCGGACCTTCACTTCATCGATCGTGGTGCCTACGGACATGCCGGTGCCGCCAGACGCCTCAAGCTGTCCGAGCGCGGCTTCGCCAGGCAACCGGCCCAGATCATAGGGTAGCCGGCTGGTGCGCCGGGCGAGTATCGCCGTAAACAGGGGGTCCTTCTCTACTGCCGCGTCGGGAACAAGCTCGACCTGCGCAATGGGACGCTCATCCAGCGCCGATTCGGACTGACCCTGGGGAAAGTAAGCGATGCCCGCACGGTAGCCGAGCTCCGCCGCCGCCTGCCGGTAAGGGACGCCATTCCCGTCGTAAGGAGCATTCTTCGGCTCAGCATGGCTGTCTCCCCAGCTGCCAGGCTTGTCGGCGACGCGGACGGTCCCCGCCCCTGCTCTTTGAAGCATGGACCACCCGCGGCAAGAGCGCCATGGAAGACGGCCTTCGGTCGACGCACCCCGGTCTTCGCGTCCACGCAGAATCGACCGCAGGAACCGCGTATCAAACGCTTAGTGCTACCCCTATACTCTCGTGTACGTCACGCCGTTTACGCCAAATGCCCAAATCGTCCGATCAGTGGTCCGCCCTGGCGCGCCTGCTCCTTGCGCTGTTCCTGCTGACCTGCGCTCAGGGTTCCCATGGCAACACTCCGAGCCTGTTCGATCTCGGCGATCGCTATTTTGAATCCTTCCAGGAGCTGGAGTCCTTCGGAGCGGATATCGTCATGGATATCCAGCAGGGTCCATCGGGATTTATCTGGCTGGCCACGCAGAAGGGTCTGCTCCGCTACGACGGCCACGATTTCCGCGCTTACGTGCATGACGAGAACGATCCCCGGAGTATCTCCGGGGACTACGTACGGGCCATGGAGTTCGTCGACGATAAGCTCTGGATCGGCACCTACTCGGACGGGGTGTCCGTCTTCGATCCGCGGACGGACAGTTTCATGCGTATTCAGGCCGATGCCGCCTCGGCAGACGGTCTCATCGAGAACGACATCCGGTCCCTCACCCGCGCAGGGAAGTGGATCGTTATCGCCTCGCGCAGCGGCATCAATCTTTTCGACCTGACAACAAACAAGCTCACCCGCCTCGGGGGCGTAAACGGCTGCGAAGACCTGTTCTCCAAGGGTAAATTTTCGTCCCTCGCATCCGATGGCGAAAGGCTTTTTGTAGGCTCGGCGAACGGTCTGTGCCGAATCGACATCGCCGGCCAGGACCTGGCGCAGGGCGAGCTGAGTGGCGTTGAGCTGACACCGCTTGCGGGCCAGAGCATCTTCAATATCGAGTTTCTGGCGTCGGGACAGATCTGGGTAGCTACCGAGGCCAACGGCATCGCCGTGCTGGATCCAGGCATGACGACGGCCCGTTGGGTTGCCGTGGGCGAGGACGATCCGAACAGCCTGCACAACGCCTGGATCGATGACACGGCCCTGATCCAGGGTGCCGTCTGGGCCGCTACGGCGGGTGCGGGCATAGCCATCATCGATCCGGCCACGCTGGCGGTGCGCGAGCACATCACGCAGCAGCCCACCAATCCCCATGGGCTTAATCTCAACGACGTCAGTGCGATTTTCGAGGACCGCTCCGGCGTGGTGTGGGTCGGTACCTGGGGCGGCGGCATGAACCGCTACAACCCGGCCAATGGCGCCTTCAAGATCCTCCGGGAGAATCCCTACGAGGCCGGCGCCCTCGTTGATTCGGATATCCGCTCCATAAAGGAGATGCGCAATGGCGATGTATGGATCGGTAGCGCGACGTCGGGTATCCAGGTTGTGCGGCCGGACGCGGGCCTGCTCAAGACCTATCCGCCCCGACCCGGCGTCGAGGGCGCGCTGCACAGCGGGTACATCTATGCCATCGAGCAGCTGCCGGATGGCGAAATCTGGGTGTCGACCAACCAGAGCGGTGTGTACCGCTACCGGCCCGCGAGGGACGACTTCGAGCAGTTCACAACGGACCAGGGTCTGACGGATAACCTGGTCAGGACGCTCTATGTCGAAGACGAGCGCACGCTGTGGCTGGGCACCGATAACGGTCTCACGCGATACACCACGGCGACGCAAGAATTCAGCGCCGTGGGTCTTGAAGGCTCGCCCAATGCAGCCTTCGACAAGGTCGTGGAAACCATCACCTCCCACGAGGGAAATCTATGGGTGGGAACGAGCAGCGGACTCTTTGTTCTGCGCGATGGCACTGGCGAACTCATTCCCGTGGAATCGGATCCGGCGGCTCCGCTTTCAGACAACTTTATCGCCGACCTCAGCGTCGACTCCCGCAGACAGCTCTGGATCTCAACCTCCCAGGGAATCGACATACTCACGAAATGGGACGGCCGCCAGGCGAGCTTCAGCTCCGTTAACCAACTGCTGCGCCTTCCCCGGCGCTCGCTTGGCGAAGCGCTCGAAGAGGACAGCCTCGGGCGTATCTGGGCCCAGTCCACCCTGATTGATCCCAGCGACTGGAGCCATATCACCATCGACCGCAGTGCCGGCTGGGCAGTGGGGAATCAATGGATCGGCAGCAACACAAAGCTGCGCGACGGGACGATCATCTTCGCCGGCACTCGTGGTCTGCTCATGGTGAAGCCTGAGCTGTATCGGCGTCAGCAGTACGCTCCGCCAGTCGTCATCACCCGTGGAGAAGTCGATGCCCGGCATCTATCCCCCGTGCAGCTTGATCCCCTGGTGCTGGAGCCCGCGATAAAAAGCTTCTCCATCGAGTTTGCCGCCCTGGACTACGGCGGCGCCGCCGCGAGCCAGTATCGCTACATGCTCGAGGGTTACGACGATGTATGGGTGACCACCGGCCCTCGCAACCGCAGGGCAACCTACTCGCGCCTTTCGCCGGGAAACTATGTCCTGCGCATCAGGGCAACGAACAGCTTCGGTGTCTGGGGCGGCGAAGAAACTGCCGTGCGTATACAGCAGCTGGCCGCGTGGTACGAAACGCTTTGGTTCAAGGCGCTTTTGCTCGCGATGTCGGCGTGGCTCCTGTACGCCCTGTACCGCCGCCGGGTCAAACAACTGAAACGACAGAAACGCGCTCTCGACCGACTGGTGGAAGAACGGACCGAGAATATCCGCCAGCTCGCAAAGGCCGGGCAGGACATCACGTCTTCCCTGGATTTCGAGCAGGTGTTGAATTCGATCTATACCCATGTGGGCGAGTTCATGGACACCACGGTCTTCTCCATAGGCTTGCTCGAAGAACAGACGCAGTCTCTGCACAGCGTTCTGCACTATCAGGAAGGACAGGAGAGGGAGGGATTCACGCGGGCTCTGGATGATGAGCACAGCGTGGCGGCACGCTGCGTGGGGAAAAATGAGGTGGTTGTGGCATCCAGCGCCGAGGAGCTCAGGCAGGTCTCGTCCGAACTCCGGTTGATCGAGCGGCCCCGACCGATCCAGTCCCTCGTCTTCCTTCCCATGCGGCTCGAATCAAAGGTTATCGGCTTTCTGAGCGTGCAGAGCTACGAGCCGGCAGCCTACGGTGCCAATGAAGTGCAAATGCTGATGACCATCGCGTCCTACGCCGCATCGGCCATCGCCAACGCCGAGTCGCTCAACCAGCTGAGCGATGCAAAGGCGGAGATCGAACGTATCAGCCTGAGCGACCAGCTTACGGGGCTCTACAATCGACGTTTTCTGGAGCAGCTGTTGCCGGGGGAGACCAATAATCTGCAGCGTCTCATCGACGGCGGTAGCGAACTGCGGCTGGGCGTCATCCTCCTGGACGCCGATCACTTCAAGCAGATCAACGACCGATACGGACACCAGGCCGGGGATCGAGTGCTGGTCCAGTTAGGCGGGCTGCTTAAGTCGATCTGCAGGGAAATGGACTGGGCGATCCGATTCGGTGGTGAAGAGTTTCTAGTGCTGGCCAAGGTGAACAGCACGGATCAGCTGCTTCTGCTCGCCGAACGCATCAGATTGAGCATCAGGGAGCAGGCGTTTGAGCTTGCCGACGGCACAATCGTCCGCAGGACCTGCTCCATGGGCATCTGCCAGTACCCGTTCATCGCCACTCATTTTTCCGCCGTCAGCTGGGAGCAAACGCTGCAGCTGGCCGATCAGGCTCTCTACATGGCCAAACGATCGGGTCGGGATCGGTGGATTGCCTTGATTGAACAGCGCATCGACAACCCTGCGGACTTCTATGACGAGGCGTTGGGAAACCTCGAGGCGGCAATTGCAAGCAAACAGGTCGCCCGCTATTCCTCTGCTGATCCACAGCGCGGGCTTATGAACGTCCTGCGTGGAAGCGGCTCCGACGATTCCCTGAGCGGCAACGTCGCCTAGCCGAAGACAGGCTTCAGGTGTGGAACTCCTTTTCGAGGAGGGCGGTAAAGTCCTCCGCTGACATGGGCTTTCCGAACAGATAGCCCTGCAGGCAGTCGCACCCGCGATCGCGGAGAAACTGCGCCTGGGCCTCGGTCTCCACTCCCTCGGCAATGACCTCGAGACCCAGGTGCTGCCCCATGGCGACAATCGTTTGCGCGATCTGGTCGGCATAGCCGCTGGTGCCGATTTCGCTCGTGAACGCCTGATCGACCTTGAGCCGATCCAGGGGAAATCTCGACAAATTGCTCAGGGAAGAGTAGCCGGTACCAAAATCGTCGATGGCGATCTCGATGCCCAGCTTTCTGATTCGCTCCATGACGCGGACAGCGCTGCCAATGTCGTGCATCAGGGAACTCTCGGTGATCTCAAGCTCAATGCGCTTCGGTGCGATACCGGTGCGCGCCACGATATCCGCCACGTCGTCCTCGAGTCCCGGCGACAGGAACTGGAGCGGGGACACGTTTATGGCAAGGCGCAGCTGCTGGAATCCCAGGGCATCCCAGTCCGCCAGCTGGTAGCAGGCGTTTTCCATCACCCAGGTTCCGATCGAGCGAATCAGTCCGACATGCTCGGCTACGGGGACGAAGGAACCGGGACTCACCCAGCCCAGCTCCGGATTGTTCCAGCGCAGGAGTACCTCGGCACCGAGAATACGGCCGTCGTTGGCGGCGACCTGGGGCTGGTAGTAGATCGTGAATTCCCGCCGCTCGAGGGCAAACACAAGGGCCTGCTCGAGCATGGACCGGGTCTGCAGCTTCTCGCTGGCGCTGCCGGTGTAAACGAAGAGCTGCTCCGCGTCATCGACGCGCGACTTGAACATGGCCGTGTAGGCATTGCGCAGGAGATGTTCGGGTTTGCTCTCCGCATCGGGCCACAGGCTCACACCGATTTCGGGCCCCAGCAGTAGGTGGTCGTCCTTGTGTGCAAGGGGCACCTGCATGGACTTGAGGAACTCGCCCGCGGCCTGGTTGGCCGCGTGTACGTCCGGAAAGTCATGCGTAAGGACGGCGAAATCATCGCTCGATAGATGCGCCACATACGCTCCCTCGGGCGCGACGGCGCGAATACGGTCGCTGATGGACTTGAGCATCGGCTCCGGGAGCAGGCGGTCCAGCAGGATACTGGCGGAGCCCTGCCAGTTGATGTGCACCAGCATGAGCGAACTGATGCGGGTCGCCGACGCGCTATCCGGGAGTTGGCGCAGCTGATCGACCAACATGCCCTGGTTCGGCAGGCCCGTCGCGCGCTGGTAGTTCGATTGATGTTCCAGTTCGCCCAGCAGGCGGGAGTTGAGCTGTCGCGTTCTATGCGCATTCCAGCCCAGCGACGCGAGCCAGGCCAGAACGATGGCGAGCACGCAGGTCGCGGGCGGAAACCAAAGACGCAGCTTCCCCAGCATGGCGGCGGCAAGTGCGAGCGTCACGGTAATGCCAATAATCGCGACCCAGGAGTCGGCGCGCTGCGGCAGCACGAGGATGGCCAGTACCACGGCCACGACGAGACCGAGCCTAAGAGCCATGGTGTCGCGTGCCGCAATCGTGTTGATCATGCGCCCCTGCAGCAGACCGTTGAGAATATGCGCGTTGAGCACCACCCCGGGCATGCGTTCGTGAGCGGGCGCCCCGGGAGTGGACAGGGCATCACCGAGCCCGGAGGCCGTCGCCCCGACCAGGACGAAGCGATCGCGGATCAATTCTGGAGCAACCCTGGCCTCAAGGACGTCGCTGTAGGACACGATGGCGGGCCCGTTGCCCGATGCCGCGAAGGGAATCAGACGGCGCTCGGCCCGTATCCAGGAACCGGGATCAGCCAGCTGCTGCGCCTCGGGGGCCTGAGCGCTGCCCTCCCCGGCGGCGGCCAGCATGGCCAGCGCCATGGAAGGCCACCGCGCGCCGCCCACGCCGCCGAAAAGAAACGTTGATCGGCTCAAGCCGTCGCGATCAAGCTCAACGTCCACATGCCCGAGGCCCGAGGCCGCGAGCGCGAGATCGGGCAAGGGCATGAGCTCCTCGATAAAGGCGCTATCCCGGAGTCGTACGGGGGCGACGGGAAGGACGACGGTGCTCTCGGCGATGGTCTCGATCAGCTCCCTGTCGGCAGTATTCTCGCGGCTATCCCATTCGCTGAACAAAACGTCGAGACCGATGACCCGCGCGCCAAGGCCGGTCAACTGATCCAGAAGCTGCGCCTGATAGCGACGACTCCAGGGCCAGCGCCCAAGCGTGTTGATACTGCGGTCATCGATGGCGACTACGGTGATCTGCGGCGACATCAGCGGCGCCTGGAGCGGAAGGAACAGGTCGTAGATCATGAGATCCACCCGTTCGAGAAACCGTGCGGTGACCGGCGCCGTGGCCACCGCGGCGGCGCCGATGACTAGCAGTGCCGCGGCGAGGAACGTTCTGAAGCGCAGTGCCAGACGTGCAATCAAAGCAGCGCGAGAGCCAGTAAGGCCGCGAGACCCAGGCCCTGCAGATACACCCACAGCGATGCATCATCGGGAGAACCCGTTACCGCATGGGTCTCTCCCCAGGGGCCCGGCGAGCCCTGAGCGTCAACCGCGCGTGCGCGAACGTAGCGTTCCTCGGTGCCGCTAAGGTCGAGCTTGAGGCTCGTTGTGCTCAGGGTTTCGGTCTCCAGCAGATCGCGAAAGCCGGGATCTGAGGCGATCTGAACCTCGTAGCGGCTGCCGGGCTCGGCGCTTTCCCAGGTCAAGAGGCGCTCCTGTCCGGCGCGCAGTACTGTCGTCGCCAGGGGTTCGGGCGGAGGTGCGGGGGCGACGCGAAACGGGGCCTGCGCTGCCAGGCCTTCGAGGCCCGTGCCATCGATGCCGCGCACACGCAGGAAGTAGACACCCTCAGCGAGCAGGGGAAGCGTTCCCATATTCTCAGCCACCGTTGACTGCCAGAACACCGTGCGAAAGCGCTCATCAGTAGAGAGCTCGATGCGGTAGCGGTCGGCACCTTCCAGGCGGGCCCAGCGCGGCTCGGTCTGTCGGTCGGCCACCGGAGCGTCAAAGCGCAGGGGCTCTGGCGCCGGCAGCAGCGCCACGGGAGGAGCCGGTGCGGCTCCCTCAGCCACGCTTGTGCCGTAGCCCTCATCCACGACCAGCTCCTGCTGCTGTGCGGCAACGGCTACCGTGCCTTCAAGGACTTCCATGCGCGAAGTCCCCTCTGCCACAACGGCTCGATACTCCGTGCCGCGGACGGCGCTGATCGCGGACGGCGTTTCGATCTCGAAGCGCGAGCCCGGCCCGACCGCGGGCCTTACGCGGGTCTCGGCACGCCCGCGGAGCAGGTTCAGTCGGGAATCAACCATGCCCGTTTCGCCGTACGCCGAAAGACTGTCCATGTGCAGCTCGGAGTCTTCGTGCAGGGTGATCACACTGCCATCGGCGAAGCGGATGGCGAGGGAAGCGCCCGAGTCGCAGCGAACGCGATCCCCCAGATAAATCGCGACGCGACCGCTCACCGCCTGTACCTCGCCGGAGGCGCGATAGACGCTCGCGGACCCAAAAACGTCTTCGATCCATGCAGGCACCGGGGTGTCGTCCGGCACCCAGTCCATGGGCACGCGAATCATGGTCCCGGGGGGAATACGCAAGGCATCCGGAATGTTATTGAGTTGCTGAAGTTGCTCCGCGCGCGTGGGTCTATCCAGGTATTTTTCGCTGAAGGCCCAAAGGTTGTCGCCGTCGAGGAATGTGTAGACCCAGTCCTCGGCCTGTACGCCCAGGGGGGCCAGCAACGACAGCAAGGACGCCAGAATCTGGCCGGGCAGTCGGCGGCTCCTACGTTGTTCTGTCGCTTCAGCGCACAAAATGACCGTGCCCCTTCCTTTTAGGGAGATCAACATTCGTGTCCAAACAACCGCGTGGATATCGCGGACACCTAATCGTAGCACTCCTCGTGGCAAGTCGACGCCAGGGGTAGCACAGGGGCCCGGGTTCCGCGCTGGCGGGTTGCGCATCAGTCTCCGAATACATGGCGAAGGAGAAACTCAGAGGTGGCTTTGTAGGCGTTCACCCAGTTGCGGTGCAGCAGAAAACCATGAACCTCGTCGGGGAGCGCCAACTGCTCGACGTGGACACCGCGCTTTCGAAGGTCTCGGGACAGGCGCGTCGTCTGCGAGAAAAACACGTTCCGGTCGTCGTCACCGTGTATCAGCAGTACCGGCGATCGCCATCCGTCCAGGTAAGCGTTGGGCGACGACTGAAGGGCGAGTTCGGCTTCCTCGGGATAGTTGTTTTTGTTGTAAGAGGGCACGAAGATCCGTATGCCCTCACTCCAATCGTGGACGCCGTGGATATCCACGCCCGCGGCAAACAGGTCGGACGCCTGGGCCAGGGCATGCGCGGTCAGATAGCCGCCGTAGGAGCCGCCCCACACAGTGATTCGGTCGGGGTCCACGTCCTCACGTGAACGAAGGTACAGCGCAGCGCCGAGCACATCGCGAAACTCGCTGTTCCCCGTGGCGCCGTAGGCGTTAGCCTCTCGAAACTCCAGCCCGTAGCCGATCCCGCTGCGATAGTTGAGCGCCAGGGCCATAACCCCTCGGGAAGCAAGGTACTGACTCATCCCATAGGCGTTGTGATAGTAGCCGCGCATGTGCCAGCCCAGCAGCATCTGCCGTCGCGAACCGCCGTGCAGGAATATGGCCACGGGCAGCCGCTCGCCTTCCTTGACCCCCTGCGGCACAAAAAGCTGACCGGGTACCTTCATGCCGTCGGTAGCCGTGATCTCAACGGCCTGCGGCGCAACCAGCGTCCGGGGAAAGGTGGCGGGGATTGTGGACCCCAGATCGCGAACGCCAGCGTTTTCGCTCAGAAGAGCCGGTCTTGCCGGCAAGCGAGGCCCGGAACGCAGCAGGGCGATATCGCCATTGGCCAGGGGGGCCGGCGCCCACTCGATGCCCTCCCCATGAGTCAGAAGCTCGGGTTCGCCTCCGGCCACAGCGACGCGCCACAAGTGTCGTCGGTGCAGATCCCCCTGGTTGGATGCGTAAACCAGCGCTCGGCGGTCGGGCGTCAGGGCCGCGTACTCAATCTCGAAGTTTCCGGGGGTTAGGTGGATCGCATCGCCGCCCTGAACGGGAACCGAGTAGAACTGATTCCAGCCGTTGCGCTCCCAGAGGAATGCGAGTCGATCACCGTTCGCCCAGAACAGCTGCGAGCCACCCTCTATGCGATGGTGCACACTGCCGCGCCCCTCGTTCGCCCTCCAAATCTCGTGACTCTCGAGGCTCGCCACGTCGGCAATGCGAATGGACCAGGGCAGATCACTTCGGACCGGGCCGAAGGGGAATCGATCGAGATCGCGGGTGGGCAGACGAAGGAACGCGACCTGGGATCCCGAGGGTGACCAGATCGGGGACTGGTCGCGATCCAGCGACGGAGACAGCCAGCGAAGCTCGCCGGCGGCATCGCCCGAATTCCAGATGCCGACGAAGGAATGAGTGCCACGGTCGCTGCTGAACAGAAGGCGTTCGCCATCCGGCGACCAGCTCAGATCACGCACTCGTCCGCGCACGCTGAACAGCTTCTCTGCCTCGGCACCTTCGTCGGTAATGTCAATCTGCCAGACCGCTCCTTTCTTGATGTACGCCACACGATCCCCGGCGGGATGGACCGCGGGCCCGGCGCCATCATCCAGGCGACGCACGGCTCCCGCCTGTAGCGACGCCGTGTACAGCGCAAACTCACCGCCCGCGGTGAAGCTCGCCGGGTTGGGCAATTCACCGGATCGATTCGGAGCACCACCGCGAACGAACACCACGCGCTCGCCTCCGGGTACAAGGTGGAGATCGGACAGCGCAAACCCGTCATCGGCGCTATACGTAGTCACGGGCCGGGTTGCGTAGTCCGGGCCCGCGGCATACCAGACATTGCGTGCCCCGGCCTCGTTCAGCACGAAGGCCACGCCCGCCCCGTCCGCGGCGGTCACGATTTCCGAGGGAAAGGGGGCTCTGAGCATGGCCTCAACCGGGAACTGCTCGTCGCGAAGCTCGGCGAAGGCCACCGCGGGCATCAGGGCAGCAAGGAACAGGAAGAGTCTCGGCATGGTATGTCTCAGTCGTCTTGGTCGATGCAGTGATTGTCGTTGGTGTCTGTTTCTATCGGTGCCCGTCAGGTCCATGCGGCGAGTCCGGTTTATTCAGGGTTCGTGGCGCTCCGTCCCCAGCCGAGGAGATTTCTGGCTACGGACCAGCGGGGTTCCTTGTCGCGTGAACCACCGCCCCGGATCCAGTGTTCGAACAGGGCCGCCGTGGTACCGTCGCCGCGCTTCAGTTTTGTCCATTCATCCACGTAGCGGGCAAACGGCTCATCATCGAGGGGAACGAGATAGCCCGTGTTCAGCCTGGCCTGGATGGGTTGGGGCACCACAATCGCGTAGTCGGGGTACAGCAGCGTCCAGGCCGCGCCCCCTTCAGCCGAATAGAGGACCGCGTCGACGTCCCGCGCACCGCGCAAAAACTCTCGCGGTGATTCGATCTGCACAATCTTTGCCCGCGGCATAAGAGAGCCGATCTGGCGCTGGAAGGCTGGGTCATCCTGAACAATGCCAACGCGTAGTTCTCGGTCCTTGAGTTCATCGAAGTCCGCAAACAGCTTGCGCTCATGATCGGGCACCAGGAACCCCATGGTGAGTTCCGCCACCTCCCCCGCAAAGCGGTAGCGTCGCAGCCGGTCCGCGGTGCGCGCAAGCCCGGACATCACGATGTCGACTCGGCCTTCGTCCAGAAGAGTGGCGATCTGTTCGCTCTGGAGGCGCACCAGCTCAAGCTCCACACCCAGGTCCCGGGCCAGGGCATTTGCCATCTCCATATCGAACCCGGTCTCGGCGCCCTCGTCGTTGCGAAACGCCCAGGGTAGCGAATCTGGGAGGTAGCCCACTCGCAGCGTTCCCCGCGCCGCTATTCGCGCGAGCCTGGGCTTGGCCGCGTCGGGCGATGGCGCTGGGAACTCGTCGTGATACACCGTCGCCGAGACGGGCCTTGCCATCCAGTCGATTTGCAGCAAGCGATCGGCGCCGTCATAGCTGCCGACTACGCTGTAGCTGAGCCAGACCCGGGTGAGCAACAGGGCGCCGGCGATGGCAAGGGCGCTGGCTCCGAGGGCTATCACGAGGCGTTGTGGGTTCACGGAGAATACGCCGCGACGCACGGCCAGCACGACCGTGCTGAGTGCCAGCAGATGCATCGCTCCAAGCACCACCCGGATGCGGTCCGTATACACCGTCGACACCACGAACAACTCCATCACGTCAGCAGGGAGTTGGAAGAGATCGAGGAGGAAGGGAATGCCGACAATCGGGGCGACAAAGCTGGAGAAAAACGAGGATGCCTCGAGCGAGGCCGTGTCGCCAAGATCCAGCGGCCGGCCCAGATACCAGGCGGCAAAGACCACGAAGGAAAGGATGATATAGGTGCCCAGATTCGGGAAGGGGTAGGCGAGCGGCAGCAAAATACCGCTCCCGTGCTCCACCTCCTCATCCAGCAGGTCGTAGCGTCGAAACAGTTCGCGCTGGTTCTCGATCAGCTGCGGCATGAGCACGATGATCTTGGCCGCGGCAAAGATCGTGATCAGCGAGTCCCGGGGAATCAGCAGAAGATCCCGTGCCCGGAACGGAGTCACCGCGCTGACCAGCTGGGGCAGCACGACAAAGGTAAGCGCCACCACGAGAAGGGTATAGCTCACCAGAAAACCCTGCAGCCGCGCGAGTTCCTCGACCCGCATGGTTCCGGCGGTTCCCGCCGCAATCGCGAACACGCCATAGGGTGTGAGCTTTACAACCAGTTTATTGACCTTGTTCAGCGCTTCGCTGAGGGTATCGAGGGCGCGCAGCAGGCCGTCTGCCGTTGAAAGGGAGCTGAGTCCGATGCCCAGGAGAATACTGAACAGCACTACAGCCGGAACGAGGTTCTGCGCCATCGACGCGAAGGGATTGGACGGTATGTAAAGCGCCACGAAGTCGATCGCCTCGGGCGCCTGAATGAGGGCATTGCTGAAGAAACTGGCGGCTTCCGTGGGTGGAAAAGCCAGAGGCGTCATGAACAGCACCGCGCCTCCTCCGAGGAGAAAAACAAGAAACACCGCGATCAGGGTCGTCAACAGCCCTCGCCCTTCACTCCAGCTGATTTGTCCCAGGTTCACGATCAGCGACAGCATGATGTAAGGCAGCACGGTCATCTGCAGCAGACCGATGTAGACATCGCCCAGAATTGAAAGGCCGCCAACCCCTTCGCCGAAGAACAGGCCGAGGGCGATTCCAAGGAACAATCCAAGGAGTATCTGTCGGGTGAATGTCACGGAAGATCGGGTGGCCAGCTAGGCGCCTCGTTTCGCCAGAGCTTTCGCGACCAGCAGGGGCGTTCCAAACGCTAGAAAGAAAGGTAGGGTTACCGCTGACTCCCACCCGAGACCGCGACGTGCGCAGCGCTGGGGGTCCGGATTTTCGAAGGAGTTTGTGAAAACCCCGATGTAGCCATGGGGCTGGCCTGGCGCCACGCAGTCGAAGGACTGGAGATTTGAGATCCAGCTGTGGGCTCCGAGGAACAGCCCGGGCAACATGTAGATCAGCAAAGCTGTGATGACTTTTCTCTTCACGAAGCGCCAGGGCTGTCCGATTCCGCTTTCCCCGCTACATAGTACCTATCCGCATGGCGAATCGCATAATTGGCGGTGCCGGTAGGGAGAAAACCTCAATGGCCCGGGTATGGAACGTGGTCGAAGTCATCTCGCCGATAGACGAGCACGCTGCTTCCGAAGATCAGAGCCAGCTTGCATCCGCTGAACTCACGCACCGCGAAGAATCTTCTCCAGCTTACGCCCCTTCGCCAGTTCATCGACCAGCTTATCCAGATACCGGCTCTTCCGCGTCAGGGGATTCTCGATCTCTTCGACCCGATAGCCACATATCACCCCGGTTATCAGATGAACATTGGGATTGAGCTCGGCGTCCGCGAAAAACTCCTCGATGGTCGCCCCCTCTGAAAGCTTCTCCTGCAGGTCGGCTTCCCCGTAACCCGTTAACCATTCGATTACCTGGTGCAGCTCCTGGGTTGATCGCCCCTTCTTTTCGACTTTCGCAACGTAGAGCGGATAAACGGTCGCGAAATTCATCTGCGCGATCCGCTCGTCACTACTGATTCCCATTGTTCGGTCCTCCCAAACGCCCGTGCAGGCTCAATGCTCTTGCCCCCGGGGTTCTTATTGGATTCGCACCTGGTTGGATTGAGCCGGTCCTGTACAGAACGCTCTTCGATGCGTCCTGAGGTTCTGCAACACCGTACCCACCTCATAGAAAACCATCGTGCAGAGGCAATCACCGTTGATCATGAGTCCCTCCTTAAGCCCAGGGAATCCCATCCGGTCTTCACGCCTGCCCGGATATAAGGACCGGGCTGCACCATGTCTCCCGCCATCTCTGGAGCTTCTTCTCCGCCGACTGGCTGCTGAAGTTCTTCGCCACCGCATGCGGTAGTTCGACCCCGGACAATATGCCGGAGTTGATGGCCCCGTAGCGAGTGCCGTCGATGCACACGGTGGCGATTACGACATCGCCACAGGCCGCGCATTCGTGGAAGTCGGCGAGATTCGCGCCGTGCTGCGCGACCCTATGAGACGACGCATCGGCTATGGCAACCTCAACCCGGGTGTTGGCTTTGGTCACATACGCGGCAGACCGAGGCAGACAGTAGTCGCACTGGCACGCTCGGGGCACGCAGGCACACTCGACAACATCCCAGGACAAACGAATGTTTCCGCATGCACAGGAACCACGAATACTCATCTGAGGGACACGCGCCTCGGCATCGCAGTATCCAGCGCGTTACATGACGGCTTGCTCGGCTTCATGCGCCAGACGTGGATGTACTCATCGCGCATGGTCGTCACCGACGATGGGTTCCCTGGTGGTGCGTTATCTGCCATGCGCCCGCAGTCCTGACCCAGATTGAGCTTCTGTGCGCCGTCGCACCGGCGTTAACGGTGACGTATTTGACCAGCACGACGTCCGGCGCAAGCTTTCTCGAACGCAACTCGGAGACTTCGGGCTGCGAGTAATTCTCTGTGAGGAGGGCGCGCACAATGTCGCCTTTTGAGAACGCCGAACCGGACTTCCCGAACTCTTCGAAGTCATCGGCAATTAGCTCCCTCAGCCTCGCGCTGCTCTTCCTCGCCGCAGGGTCGAGCAGCTCCATCTCAAGCGCTTCAACTCGTTGCAGATCTTCGTCCATATGCCGCATTTGCACAGCCTCGACTGTCGCTTCCAGTAGTCGGTCGACTCGCCTTGCACACCCGCCCTGCCAACGCAAACGCTGGACCGCTTTGCTGGAGACGGCCTGCACGCTGAAGGCTCGCCGAATCGCATCACGCGGCGACAGGCCCGGCAAACACCGGATGGCCGTCGCCATCGAAGTCGAGAATATGGATCCCTTCCCACGGCGCCGCGTCGCTGCCCAGCGCCACCAAGGCTTTCTGCTGGCTCCACTTGACGACATCGAAGCAGATTTCGGCAATCTGTGTAGGTGAATAAAACGCCGCAAGCTCTTCCGAAAGCGCGGCATTCGCATCGGACGGATGCATGATCATCGTATCGCACAGTCTCAGGGCGGCTACCTGGGCGTCGCTGAAACCGCCGCTTTCGTAGTTCGCGACGCGCGAAGCCACGTTTGCCTCCAATCCCGACTCGAGAGCCGAGCGCTGGCGCAGGGAGCCACAGAGTCGACAGTTGTGTATCTGCGCACAGCGCAGACGTACGAGTTCGCTGGTAAGGGGATCGATATCGCTCGCCAGCACGGCCGCCGCCGCGAATTCAGCGATCGCTCCAGCGATCACCGTCTCGCTATCATCGGCCGCCGGCTCAGGCTCCGGAGCCGCGTCCTGGCTTGTCGGCAAGTCCCCCTCGCAAGCTTCGGGTGGCAGGACCGAGGGGACGACAAGTTGTAGGCGAAGCCCCGCGTCGATCAGGTATATCGCGTTGGCCAAAGCGGAGACCGCTGCGCTGTTCGACAGGGAGATCAACGCATCGACCTGCGCGTGCTCCAGACTCGATACTGAAACAGCGAATTGGTCAGCGAAGTTGACCACCGCTCGCTCAAACTCCGTCGCGTGCGTGGGCAGCGGGCAGACTTCACGCTCCTGCGCGGCGCGCAAATGGCGCATGGCCAACTCGAGCACCGCTCTCTCGGAGTAGGGCAGAACCGCATCGAGAGCGGCTCGGAAACGCGCCGCCGTCGCGGGCTGCAATGTCATCAGGGAATTGGGGAGGGTGATCATCGGACGCGTCCTCGTATGAATCCTCACATAGAGCGCCGCATCATCGTGGTTGTCAAACGTCGGGTAGTGCCCGCAGTCGCGGCAGTCCCACACAAGCGTCGCTGGCGGCTTGCTTGAAACTTAGCAGGTCGCCCCGGTGGCGCCATCCTTGAGCGACAACCCGGTCTTGTGGATCAAGCGGGTGGAGATCGCCCGGTAAACGATGCACAGCACCTTGCCCATAGCCTGGGCGTGGGCCGCAAACAGGTAACGCAGAGGAAAGGGGAAGCTTGGAACCCGCTGGCGAAGCGGGACATCGGGAAACGCCTCATTGGAGGGGAATGCGGCGGTCTCGGCTCTGGCTCCTGCCTCGCTCTACCTCCTGCGTCCATGCAGTCGTTGGCCATGCGGCAGGCGCCACAGCTGGGGCAGAACCCGCGTTTGTTGCAGGAAAATGCTACCAGCCGCTTGAAGTGGCATTTGGCGCAGCGCACCCGGAGAAAGCCGTACTCAAGACGGCCGCACTGCAGGAAGGACTCGAAGTCCCGGCGAACATTGTCCAGCAGGGCCTTACCGTGCTGGGCCAGTTCGTCCACGAAGGCGGGGTCGTGTGTTTCGACGAGCTGGTAGAGCAGCGTCTCGGGATATGCCGAATTTACCCGGCCTAGAGCGTCGGTCGACTCGCCGTACATACCCGGCCTGCCGAAGCAAACGGTGGATCGCTTCGGGACAGCAGACAAGACGCACCGCGCCGCCGGCACTCAGCACCTTGAGACCGGTCAGCTGTCCCAGATGCTTTTCCAAAGCAAAACAAAAGTTAGGATACCCGGCACGAATACGCCATGATTCATCACTGCAGGCGGTCAAACCGCGATGAGTCCGCCGGCTGTGGAACATTGAACAGGCCAGGGAACCAGGACAGGGAAAGCGAACAACGACATGGAAAGTCCCAGGCTCCTACCCACTGCCATCCTGATCACCGTTCTCGCTCTCATCGCGGAAAGCTGGCTGACCCGGCCAAACCCAGTGGTACCGGCTAGCGCCCCCGAGTCCGTCTTCTCCGGTGAGCGCGCGCTGACACTGCTGAAAGAATTTCTGGCCGAGGACATGCCGCACCCGGTTGGCTCGCCGGCAAACCGCAGAATCAAGGAGCGCATTCAGAGCTGGCTCGATGAACAAGGGATAAGCCACGAAGAACAGGACGCCTGGGCCTGCTCGGCGAGGTCCCCCAGCTGCGCCTACGTAGAGAACATCATTGCCCGTGTTCCCGGAGAGCTGTCCGGACCCTACGTCGCAATGATGGCGCATTACGACAGCGTGCCGACAACATCGGGCGCGGGCGACGACATGGCGGGCGTGGTCGCTTTACTGGAGTCGGCCCGTGCCCTGAAGGCCACCGGCGGTTTCCGTCACCCGGTGCTCATCCTGATCACCGACTCGGAAGAGACGGGCCTGCACGGGGCCGAAGCCTTCTTCCAGAAACATCCCCTGGCATCGGAAATCGCGGTTCTCCTGAACCTGGAGGGCTCGGGTACCCGGGGACGATCACAGGTGCTGCGCACGTCCGCGGCCAACGCCTGGTACATGAAGGAGTTCAGCGCCAGCGCGGCACAGCCCGCGGGCACCAGCCTGGCGAATGAAGTGTTCAAGCACATGCCCAACGACACGGACTTCTCCGTGGCCATGGCGGCAAAAATCCCGGGAATCGACTTCTCATTTGCCGGTGAGCGCAACCACTACCACACGCTGAACGACAATCCCGAGAACCTAGATCCCCGAACCATTCAGCACCACGGCGACAACCTCTATCCTCTTGTACGGCGCCTCGCCAATAGTGACCTCGGCGCGGCGCACGGCGGGAACGTCGTCTACCAGCAGAGCTTTGGCCTGTGGCTGCAGTGGCCCCCGTCGCTGACCTGGATCCTGCTTGCCGTTGCCGGTGCTGCACTGTTTGCCGCAAGCGTCCTTTCCCAGGCCACGGCAACGCAGTGGGTCCTCTCGATCCTGGCTATTCCTCTGCTGGTGCTCATCGGCGGCGGTGGCCTGGTCCATCTCTCCTTCTTCCTGATCGAGCGCACGCTCGGAACGCTCGTCGACTGGCCCGCGCAGCTTTGGCCCTTTCGCAGTGTGGTGTTCGCCGGGGTACTTCTGCCGGCGCTCATCATGGCTCGCGGCTTTGTTGCGCGTCTTCCGGCGGCCCCCGTGCAGATCGGTGCCTGGTGGTTGATCTGGTTGCTCACCGTCGGACTCACTGCCGCACTTCCTGAGACCGTGACACTGTTTGTTGTCGCACTGGTACCCGTGTCGCTCTGGCTGGCACTGCTGGCCTGGCTTCCCGTAAGCGACGGCAGCAGAAATCTACTCGCCACGGCAACCCTGGCGTTTCCCGCGCTGTTTCTCTCCGCCGCTCTGCTGCTTGAACAAACCCAGGGCTTCAATCTCTTTCCTGCCATCTGGCCCCCGGTTGCCCTCTTCGCTACCACGGCGATGGCCTTTGCCCGCGGGCGCTGGCTTGGCGCGGTCAGTGTACTCACAGCTTTAACGCTGCTCCTGGGGCTGGCGGCTACCGTTTTCCTGCCGCTCTACTCCACGCAGCGCCCCCAGCACCTAAACGTCTGGCACCTGCGGAACGCCGATGCAAAGGAGTCGCTCGCCTACCTTTGGCCCGGCGCTCTACTCCCGGAAGCCATGCAGAATGCCGCGGCCTTCGAGACCAATGTGCGCGGTGCGATGCCCTGGACGGACACCCCCTTCGAACACATTGCACCGGTCGCGGATGCAGATCTGCCGGCTCCCACCCTGATCGTGGAGGAGGAACAGCGGACGGACCAGGGCCGGGAACTCAAACTCCGCCTGCGGTCGGAACGGGATGCATCGCAGCTGCGTCTCTACCTGCCGGCGCAGGCAGGTGACTGGCGGGGCTCGATCGACGGCTCCCCAGTCGCTTCATTGCCAGGCCGCGAGGGGCAGCCACGGCGCGTTCAGCGTCTACGGATTCATGGGGTCCAGGACCGGGAGGTCGTGCTTACGCTCTCTTTTGATAGCCTGGAGCCGGTCGATATCTGGCTGGTGGACATGGCGCCACTGCTGCCGGCTGCAACACGCGCCATCGCGGACGCCCGACCGGCCACGGCGGTCCCGGCGCACTCTGGCGACCAGTCGATGGTGTACCGCAAGGTGACTCTGTAGCATCGCTTGATCATGCGTAGCTGCCGGAAGTCTCCACACTCTCTGCATCGACGCTACTGACGCACCTGTGCTTGTGTCAAACGGATACCCCGCAAAGCGGAAACGCCGAGCGCGAGTTTGCGCTATCTCACTCTAGTCTCCCTCCAGGATACGTACCCGGCCCACGCGATTGCTGCTGCTCTGGTGAATCAGGAGATCTCCGTCGCGAGTCACCCACACGTGGCGCACGATGCCAACGCCGGAGGGGATGGCCCAGCTCTGGAAGCTCTCCGATCCGGGATCAAAGCGGACGAGCGCATCCGGACGCATGCCCGATTCGTTGTACCAGACCACGTCGTCGATAACGGCAATGGCGTAGGGATGGGAGCTGGGACCGCTTGGTGAGGGCCATTCCCGGGTTTCGCCATTGTCCGGGTCGAGCACGCCGATACGCCCCAGAGAAGAGTTCACGTACCAGATCCGCCCGTCGCTGGCGATATCGAGGCGGCGCGTGCGGGTGCGCTCATCCGGCAGATCGAAGTAGCGGATCGCCATGGAATCCGGGTGCATGGAACCGATGGCATTGGTGCCGTTGTAGGCAATCCACAGCCGCTGGTCCGGTCCAACCTTGATGCCGTAGGGTTTGGCCCGGGTCTGGATTTCCGTCACCTCGCCGGTCGCTGGATCAAGGCGTCCGAGCATTCCGGCATGCTGTGCGGTGAAATACAGCTTCCCGTTGGGATGGAACACGGCCGTATGGGGATCACGAGCCTCGGTCGCGTACTCACTGATCAAACCGGTGCGGGGATCGAGCTTGCCGATCGTGGCGTTGCTATTGCCCGTGTACCAGATGTTACCGACGCGATCGGGAACGATGCTGTGCGGTCTCGCCGCGGGCGGCAGCCGGTACTCCTCCATGGCGCCGGTATCCGGATCGAGCCTGCCGATGAGACTGGCCCACATGCCGGTCCACCAGATGCTGCCGTCGATGCCCTCCACGGGGTCGCGGGATCGCTGTCCCAGCGTCGGCACCATCCATTCGGTAATGGAGATGGCCGCATCGCCGTCGACAATACTCGGCTTTCGCTCTTCCCGGGCAGGGAAGTGTTCCGCCAAATAGCGCGCCATGGTATCCGCCTGGGGATCAGCGAGTTCGACCATGCTCGCCATCACGGCGCGCCACTCCTCGGCGCTGTCGTAGCCGCCGGTGCCCAGGATGCGCGAGGTGGAGTGGCAGCTTACGCAGAGCGACTCGACGAGGTGCTTGCCCTCGCCCTCGGGCAGTTCCTGGGCTAAGGCCGGCAAGGAAAAGGTTCCGGTAGCCAGGAGCGTCAGTGCTCCGAAGCCAAAACGCTTTACCGGTCGCAGACGAAGGTACGGCATAAATCGCTCCCGCTGGCATGAGCAGGAGGCGAGAGTAACACCGCACCCGTCCGCGCGGCAGGCTTCAGGCGGCCAGCGGCAGCTCGTCGATTTGTTCGATCGCTGCGGCGATGCGTGCCTCGGCATCCATCATCAGGCCGCTGGCATCGATAATCTCCACATCGTGAATGCCGAGAAAGCCCATCACGTGCCTGAGCCAGGGCGATACGAAGTCGATCTCCGATCCCAGGTGCGTCCCCCCGGAGGTGATCACCAGGTAAGCCTTCTTCCCTTCCAGAAGTCCCAGCGGTCCTTCGGACGTATAGCGGAAGGTCTCCCGGGCCCGGGCCACCATATCGATCCATGCCTTGAAAGCCGCGGGGACGCCAAAGTTATAAATCGGAACAGCGGCAACCAGCACGTCGGCGGCCTTCAGTTCGGCAACGAGGGTGTCGGAGTGCGCCAGGGCTTCCCGCTGGGCGTCATTGCGCTGCTCAGGATCCGTAGTGTTGGCATCGATCCAGTCCTCGTCGACGAAGGGGACGCCATCGGCCAGGTCGCGGCGCACAACCTTTGTGCCGGCGTCGCGACTCAGCAGGTCCTGGAGGCGGTCTGCAAGTAGGCGGCTCTGGGAGCCATCGCGGCGCATGCTCGCATCGAGGCGTAAAATCGTTCTGTCCATGTCAGTTTCTCCGTACTCGGTTTCAAGTAGATGCTTGGTGAGCGTTGAGAATGCAGGACCTGCCAATGGGGGAAAATCGGAAAAATCCGCCTTTATGGTTCGATATTTCTGAACGGTTTGCTTGCAGCCTGATTCCGCCGGCTACCCGCGATGGGGATCGCTCCAAACACCGAAGAATCGAGGAAGAAAGACCACAATGACCAGGTTTTCCCATTTGCTATGCACCTGCGCGCTGCTGTGTTTTGCCGGTCTGCTTCACGCAGCGGAAACGGAACTGGCTTTCGACGTCGGCGGTGAAACCGTCCGAGGAGTCCTTGAAACACCGGATCGAGAATCTCCGCCGGTCGTCCTCCTGCTGCATGGTTTCACCGGCAGCCGGGACGAGATGCAGGTAAGCGGCACGCAAGAGGGGATCTTTGAGCGGACGGCTCGCATGCTCGCCGAGGCGGGTATCGCAAGTCTGCGCATCGACTTCCGCGGCTCCGGCGACAGCGACGGACAGTGGGTCGATACCACCGTTACACGGCAGATCGAGGATGCAGTTGCAGCCATCGACTGGCTTTCGCAGCACAGTGCTGTGGATAGCAATCGCCTGGCGGTTCTGGGCTGGTCCCTGGGAGGCCTCGTCGGCACGCACGCAGCTGCCCGGCGACCTGGCATCAGCGCCCTGGTCCTCTGGGCGCCGGTGGTAAATTGGCTGCACACGATCGAGCACCTGTTTTCCGCTGAACTCGTTGCCGCGGCGTGGACGGCCAGGGATCAGGCGCCAATCAGCGCCCAATTACCCTGGGGAACGAAGACCACCCTGGGCGCCCAATTCTTCCAGGAGCTCCCGACGGTGCACGGCGCCGGTGCCATCGCCCGTTATCCCGGGCCGCTCAAGGTCATCGCCGGGTCTGCTGATACGGTAGTATTCCCGCAGCCCGGCACCAGCGAGGCGTTGGTGCGTTATCACCGCGGCGATGCATCGCTGACGCTGCTGGACACGGACCATATCTGGGGAGCCGCCAGCGGTCCCGAGACCATCGACAATCAGCTGATTCCCCTCACCCTCGACTGGCTCCGGCAGCACCTCGGCGTCGAGGAGTAGTTCCCCCATGAGCCTGGTCCCGTCGGCGCCCTATGTCGCCCGATCAGTCCGTGCTCTATATTTTCGTAGCCTTCCAGAGTTCGCTCCGTCAGGCACGCCCGCCATCGACGCTCAACACCTGCCCGCTGATCCACGCGGCGCGCTCCGAGCAGAGGAACAGTACGGCGTCAGCGATATCTTCGGGCCGGCCCAAACGACGCAGATGTGTTCCCGCCAAGATCTGCTGCTGGCGTTCCTCCCCGTAGTCGCTCCACTGCCGTCGCGTCGAGGGGTTGGATAGGACGAGACCGGGAGCGACGGAGTTCACCGTGATGCCAAAAGGTCCGAGCTCGAGGGCGAGCTGCCGGGTAAGGCCGACGAGCGCGTGCTTGGCCGCCGCGTAGGCCTGAATCCCGGTCAGACTCGGCCTCAGACCCGCGCCGGAAGAAATGGTGACGATACGCCCACCACCGCTTGCTTTTATCGCCGGCGCGAAGGCCTGGGCGCACCACGCCGCCGCGTCCACATTGGCTGCGAACAAGGACCGCCAGTCTTCTTCCGAGACCTCTTCCAAAGGGCGACCCGTCAGCCCGCGAACGCCTCCCGCCGCGGTGACCAGTCCGTCAATGCGATCGTATTCCAACCGCACGGCTTCGGCGGTCGAATGCACCGCTTCGCGAAGGCTCAGGTCGGCCTCATAACAGCTCACGCCCGGCGTGGATTCCAGGGACGCCAGGCCTGCCTTATCGATATCAAGCGCGGCGACCTGTGCGCCTTCATCCGCCAGCGCGCGCACAATCGCCGAACCAATACCCTGCGCCGCGCCAGTGACCACAAAGACTTTATCGAGAAGATTCAGCTGCATGCCAGGGCCAGTTCATCCAGGAGTGCCGTGGACTGCTCGCGCCGTCCTTCTTCGATGTCGTGAATGAGTTGACATAGACGGGTCAGAGCCGGGGTCGCCGTGCCGTGCCTGGCCCCCAGATCCACCAACACGCCGATTTGCGCATCCACCTCGGTTTTTCTTTTGCGCACCGCCAGGTCGCGGTAGATACCCGAGTGCGTTTTCGCGGTATTTCGATTGTGGGACACCATGGCCGCGAGGGAGTGCTTAATCGCAGCATCGCTGCGGGAGGCGAACGCATCCGGGTCGAAACCATTGAAACCCAGGGGCGAGACACCGACGGCCCGGGCCAGGTGCATGACCTCCCCACCGAGCGTCGCATAGACCTTCCAATGCGGCGTCGAGGCCATGGCATCGGCCATGGAAGCGGGTGTGAGCGCGGTAGCGAAGAGCAGGGCACCGTAGGCGAGCTTTCCCCAGAGGTAACCCCAGATGTTGCCGGTCATGACCGCCTCCGGTTCCACCAGGCGAAACACTGAGTGCATCTCCCGCGGTCTCGGCGTCTCACTCCCATCAAGCTCACCCAGGGCGACGGCCGCGCGATTGCCGTACAGCACGCGTCCGGGCGCGAGCCAGTCGGCACCGAAATTCACAAAGCATCCCATGGTTCGCTTTTCACCGAGTCGTGCGGCGATCAGCCGTTCGTTCAGTCCGTTCTGCGCCGAGAGCACAAACCCCTCGGCATGCAGATGCGGGAGAAGCTGCTCCAATACCTCCGCCGTGTGATGCGCCTTCCCGGCCAGGATCACGCGGCGGTATTTGCCCTGAAGACTTGCTGGGGTATCGGCCGGTAGCTGCTGGGAGAAGCTCTCTACGGGACCTTCGATGCGCAATCCGGGATCACGCATGGCCGCCACGTGATCCTCCACCGTGTCCACCATGTGGACGGCTCGCCCGGCGCGGGCGAAACAGGCACCCAGCACGCCACCAATCGCTCCGCTGCCCCAGATCAGAATCGCGTCGGCGCTCGCGCCGTCGGTCACGCCCAGCTGCCTTCCAGGAGGGCACGGGTCTCCTCGACCGCAACGGCCCAGATTCTTTCCATTACCGCATCTGGTTTTTCGTAGACGCCACCGAAGTTGCCGTCACCGATGAGTTCCCGCACGCCCTGGGCATTGCGATCCCGCAGGAGGCTGTAGTCGACCATCGGCTTCTGCTCGCCGGGCATGTCCCGCCCGGGAAGCCGCGTCCAGGGAAAGTTCTCCATCCACGATGCGTGAGACGCTACCGGGTCTTCCGCCTGCACCGCTTCCCAGGTTTTCGGCGCTTTCCACCAATCGTGAAAGCGGCAGCGAGCCCCCGGTCTCTGATCCATCCATTCGGCGCAAGCGGTCTGCACGGGGCTGTTACCGCCGTGGCCGTTCACGATCAACACGCGCCGAAAGCCCGTGCTATACAGACTGTCGAGAATATTGCGGACCAGCGCGGCATAGGTTGTGAGGCTCAGGGAAACGCTGCCGGGGAAGGCCATGAAGTACGGCGTCATGCCATAGGGCACGACGGGAAATACCGGGACCTGCAGAGGCTCGGCGGCGTCGCTGGCCATCTTCTCGGCGAGAATCGAATCCGCCGACAGGCTCAGATAGGCATGCTGCTCCGTGCTGCCCAGGGGCAAGACACAGCGATCGTCCTCCTGGACGCGCTGCTCGATCTCAAACCAGTTGCTCTCGCTGACTTTCACTAGGGGGTCCTGTCCTTCATCCCTGGGGTATCGCGCCCGGCGACTTTAGTGGCTGCGCTTGCTCAAAGCCATACTCCGTCTCTCCGCCATCAGGCGCTTCGCCATTTTCATCTGGCGTCCCGTAGCCGCTGCAACTGAGAGCCCATCCTCAGCCTTACCGGTACGTCCGATCTGCAGGATCTGCTCATAGAACCAGTACATGACACCAAAGGTCGCCACCACGCGAACCAGAGGCACGGCTTCCAGGAACTTCAGCCAGGTTGGAAGCAGGGAAAGATCATTCTCAAAGCGGGGTAGCTCCTCCAGATTCCCCAGCAGCCTGCGGGGCGCATCGGTCATCACGCACATGGGGCGACCCATGCCCAGGACGTCCGCGCTGCCGGCGGCGAGGGCTTCCTCCATGGCGTCGCGGCGCCGCAGGCCCCCGGTGACCATCAGGGGAACGTTCACCTCCTTTCGCATCGCCTGGGCGAAATCCACGAAGTAGGCCTCGCGCGAGCGGGTGGACTCGGCGATGGCCTGCTCTTCCACCGGCTCGATGCCGTCCAGCTTGACCAGCTTGGGTTGTTCATAGGTCCCGCCGGAGATCTCCAGAAGGTCGACCCCCTCTGCCTCGAGCCACTTCGCCACCTGCAGGCTGTCGGTGAACTCGAAACCACCGCGGAGAAAGTCTGCGCTGTTGAGCTTCACCGCGACCGGGAATCCCTCGCCCACGGCCTCTCGGACGGCGCGCACGGTCTCAAGCAGGGCCCGCGCCCGGTTCTCAAGAGCCCCACCCCAACGGTCGTCACGCTTGTTGCTGCGCGGGCTTAGGAACTGTGAAAGCAAGTAGCCGTGCGCGCTGTGAATCTGCACGCCGGTAAAGCCCGCTTCCTTAAGAACGCGGGCACAGTGCGCGAAACCCTGAACCACCTCCGAGATCTCGTCTTCGGTCATCGCGACCGGTTCCCCGAACTGACCGCCGGGCAGGCCCAGCTTGACCGCCGATGGCGCGCGGGGGTGGGGATTCACCAGCTTCTGGGTCTGACGGCCTGCGTGGCTGATCTGGGCCCAGAAGTGGTTGCCGCCCCGCGTACCAACGGTTGCCCACTCACGCAGCGCTTTGCGCATGGCCTCACTGGGCTCGCGGTCGACGATAACGTTCCCCGGCCGTTCGAGATGATCCCGATCGATCTGTACGTTGCCCGACAGCAGCAGACCCGCACCGCCGTCGCTCCACTCCCCGTAGAGGCGGATGAGCTCGGGTGTGGGCATCCCGTCTGCCGTGGCAAGACCTTCGGTCATTGCGGCTTTGCACAGTCGATTGGACAGCGACTGGCCGCAGGGAAGTTCGAGCGTGGTTTCGATCATGAGGCTGGTCTCTACTACAGGTTCGCGTCGTGCCGCGGGGTTCGGCGGCGCGGATGATCTCAGAACGCGAAGGGGTCTTCCGGATCCGGCGCATGATAGCGATCCACGGTAATGGCGTCGGCCGTCAGTTCGCGGGAAAGCAGTTTCCCGAGATCGTCGCTGATCCGGTCGAGGGTCTCCTCGACATTTCCCTCGCCGACAGCGCGGCTGGCCGCGATTCCCCAGGTGGCCAGATTGTGGTTCTTAACGAGACTGATACCGCCGTCTTTAGACCACTCCGCCGCAATATCGCGACCCAGGATGGCAAGGCGCTCGGTCATCTCCGGCTTTGCCTTCGGATCCTCAGTGGCATCGAGGATCTCAGTAGTGATATCGCTCCACCCTCGAGGATAAAGAGCGGTGCCCTCGTAGAACTTGCGCACCCAGTACATGTACTCGTGCAGGGCCTGATACTCCTGATTCAGTGCGTCTCGCTCATAGCTGATCACGAAGTAGTTCGACGGTGGCAGCTCCTGCGGCCAGTCCCTCGAGAAGTCGCGATTCATGCTCGCGCAGCCACTCAGCAGCATGAATAGCATCGGTATGGCAAGGAGAGGCGAGTACCGTCGCGAGCTTTGGACGTCGGACCTCGCCATGCCTAGCGACGCTCGCGCTCCTCGTCGAGCTCGGGGCCAAGAATGCGCACGAAGGCCTGGGCATCGGGTTCAACATCGAGGAGCACGGTATTTTCCAGCGCTGGAAAGCGGAGCGGAAGTCTCGTCACCCATTCCTGGTAAACAAACATGAAGTCATCCTCGATTTCCGCACCGATGGTGTCGAGCCGGCTCTCATCGATCTCGTCGCCATCGGCCGCTTCGTTCGCGCCCTGCAGCTTGAAACGCTCTTCCACGTAAAGCGCGACGCGGGCCAGACTGCGCGGCGCTTCAATGGCGTCGCGGCCACCCATGAAGCGATTCACGGCAATGGCGTCTGCCAGGTGCATGCGGTGCACGATCTCGAAGCGGTCGCCAACCCAGGTGATGTCGGTCCAAACCGCATGGCCGCGATGCGCCGGGCTATCAACGGCAAACAGAACAAGCAGAAGGGGTAGGAGCGTCCGAAGACGCCCAAACCCATGGACCGCGCTAGCGACCATCCACGGCATCAAGCGGTGCCGCGCGATCGGAGTCCTCAGCGTCCATCTTTCCGCTAGCGCGCAGTTCGTGGAGCAGGTCGGCCATGAGATTGCGCTTTTTGGTCTTGGCCTTGTATACCGCCAGCCGTGACTGGTGGATCTGCGGTGGGAAGCGATTATTGCTGTAGTCCGCGTCCGCCGTCTGGTGGCGGTCATCCACGCTGATAAAGGCGATGGGCTTGCTCTCGATCAACCGGTGCGTGACGCCCAGGGCATCGCGGCGCCAGATCTCCGCCGGCAGCTCAAGGTCCCGCGTACTGCCGTCTTCGTAGCTGATGTGCAACATCAGAGGCGTGGGGACGCCGCCCAAATTCTCAAAATCGACGAAATAGAAGATCGAGTCATCCTCTAACGCCTGAGCGAAGACTTCCTGCTCCCAGGGCTTGAGCTTGTCGTACTCCTTTGCCGCATCGTTACGGTCCTTGTTGCTCACCGTGTAGCGGTCGTTATCGCTGTACAAATCCTTCAGTTCCTCGTAGCGGGACTCGCGAGGCACGATACCGTCCGCCCGATTGCGCGCGATGTTGATGGGGACCGGGTTGTCGCGCGCATGCTCTTCGCGATCAAGGGGATAGTCGACATCCGGGTCGTTGCGTTTCAGGCGATAGGCGCGCACATCGCTGATCGCGACATCCACGTGGTCCGTGGTGTAGAACCAGGCCCGCCAGAACCAGTCCAGATCCACACCGGAGGCGTCTTCCATGGTGCGGAAGAAATCAGCGGGCGTGGGGCGCTTGAACTTCCAGCGCTGCGCATACTCGCGGAAGGCAAAGTCGAAAAGGTCCCGGCCCATGACGGTCTCGCGCAGCACGGTGAGCGCCGCCGCGGGCTTGCTGTAGGCATTGGGTCCCAGGCGCAGTACAGAGTCGGACTGGGTCATCACCGGCACCTGGTTGGGTGAAGTCATGTACTCGGGAATCATGTCGAGAACGTTCGGCTCGCTGATAAGAGCGTTCGACGGGCGACGAAACGCGGGAAAGTCCTCTTCCCATTCGAGCTCAGCAACATACTCGAGGAAGGTATTCAGGCCTTCGTCCATCCAGGTCCACTGCCGCTCGTCGGAATTCACGGTCATGGGGAAGTAGATGTGCCCGATCTCGTGGATGACGACGCCGATCAGACCGTACTTGATGCGGCGCGAGTAGGCCCGCTGTGCCTCGGCGCGCGACTCGGCGGCCTCGGGCTCGCCTTCCTTCGCCTTGGGCGGATCCGGGCGGTACCCGTTGAAGGTAATCATCGGATACTCCATGCCACCGCCTTCCCAGGTATTTACCGACTGCGCCGTCGGGTAGGGGTAGTCAAAGGAGAATCGGCTGTAGACGTCCATCGTGTGCACGACGGCGTGCGTGGAGTACTTCGACCATACGGGTTCGGCTTCGTTGGGATAAAACGACATGGCGAGCACGCGGTCATACTGCGCGCCGGGCTGCTCGTGAACCATCACATCCCAGATGAACTTGCTGGAGCTGGCCCAGGCGAAATCGCGCACATTCTGCGCGGTGAAGCGCCAGGTGCGCTCGCCGCCGGCCTCGGTGGTCTCGTTCGCAAGGGCTTCTTCCGGGGTTACAACGAAAACCGGCTTGTCAGTCCCCGCCGATGCCAGGCGCTGTCGCTGGACCGGGCTCAGCACCTCGTCCGCGTTCTGCAGGGCACCGGTGGAGGAAATCACGTGATTGTCGGGTACCGTGAGTGACACGTCGTAGTCACCGAACTCGAGGGTGAACTCCCCACTCCCCAGGAACGCCTTGTTGTGCCAGCCGTCATAGTCGCTGTAGACCACCAGGCGAGGAAACCACTGCGCGAGGAAGAAGATCTGCGTGTCGGACTCGTCGAACTGCTCGTAGCCCCCACGGCTGCGGACCGTATCGCGCAGGACGATGTTGAAACCCCAGGTCATGTCGAAGCTGAGGGATTCACCCGGCTGCAGCGGCGCAGGCAGATCGACGCGCGCCATGGTATCCACCACAGCGAAGGGCAGGGGTTCTCCGCTGTCCAGCGTGAAGCTCAGCCCCGAATAGCCGAACGTTCCCGGCGAGACGGCCTGGTGTTCGCGGAGGTTCTGGTACGACACCCGATCGCTGCTCACCGTGCGCGAGCGCTGGTCCAGGGAGTCGGCGCGGAAGCGGTTCTGATCCAGCTGCATCCACAGGTAGCGCAGAGCATCCGGGGAGTTATTGCGGTAGCTGATGCGGGCCTTCGCATCGATGCGCCGGGCTTCGGCGTCCAGACGAGCATCGATACGGTAGTCGGCGCGCTGCTGCCAGTAGGCGTGCCCAGGAGCTCCGGAAGCCGTGCGGTAGGCGTTTGGCGTTGGCAGCTCCTGGCCAAGCTGGGCGAAGGCTTTTGCACCAGAGCCAACAACCTCGGCGGCCTGGACAGTAGGCAAATAGCAGGCGCAATAGAAGCACGCCGCTCCGATGAGAGAGCAGAATCTACGGATTGACATGAAATCAGTGACTTCTTTGGCGAAATTCGAGCGCGAAGGTTACCAGAAGGAGCAGGAAATCGGGCTCGCGCTCGTGGCACTCCAACGCCGGCGGGGGCATTGACTCACAGACTTTGAGAGCGTCGATTACACTCGACTCCCAAACCCAAACTCGCCCCCGGAGCCTCGACCATGGACGTCCTCGAAATCGCCGATAAAGAGATCCTTGCCCGCGAAGCTGTCGCCGAGCGTTTGCGGTCTATTGCCGACTCGCTGGCGCGACATAACGGGCTGCGGCTGCGGCGGGACGGCGTGGTCGTGGATGTAAACGTGGCCGACACCGTGGAGTTCGAGCTCGAGGTCGACATCGAGTCGGACGGCTCCAGCATCGAGATCGAAATCAGCTGGTAGCTTCCGGCGCGAAACTCCGTGACTTCTTCAGGTGATTGCATCGTTGTCGGCGCCGGCGTCATCGGCCTGTGCACGGCGCTCTATCTGCAGGAAAAAGGGCGGACTGTGTCCCTCATCGACCGCCTGCCTCCGGGTGAGGGAACAAGCTCTGGCAACGCGGGCATTATCTCCGCCGGGGCCGCGCAGCCGGAAGCCATGCCGGGCATCTGGAAGGATATGCCGGGGATGGTTCTGGGAAGGCTCGCCCCGGTGTCCTTGCGTTTCACCTACCTGCCTCGGTTTCTGCCATGGTTGCGGCGCTTCATCGCCAGCAGTTCGCCGAGCCGAGCCGAGGCCTCGTCCGTCGCCATACGCGGTTTGTCGCGCCACGCGCGGGTTTTTCTCGAGCCCCTGGCGGCCAGGGCTGGAGCTGGAACGCTGCTGAAGCAAGAAGGGCTCTTATACATTTACGAGGAGGAGGATGAGTTTTGCCGGGCAAAGCAGAACTGCGCGTTCTACGACCGTCGCGGTGTTGACTACCGCATCATTGAAAGTCGGGAACTGGGCGATCTGGAACCGGCGCTGCGTCCCGGTCTGGCTGGAGGCGTCCTTATCCCGGAAGCGGCCCACACCCTCTCACCCCTGGCGTTGTCGAGGGCGCTTTTCGACTTGTTTCAAAGGCAGGGCGGGGGTTTTCACCAGGAAGAGGTAGGCGGGTTTCAGACTTCCGGCGGTCGCGTGACTGCGGTGCAGGCGTCGCAGCAGTTCAACTGCAGTGAGGTCTTTGTAACCGCGGGTGCCTGGTCTCACCTTCTGGCCCGCCAGCTCGGCAGCGACGTTCCCCTGGATACGGAACGAGGCTATCACCAGGAGTTGCCGGACCCCGGACTGGAGCTGAAGCAGCCCCTGCTCTTTGCGCGCCGGGCCTTCTGCGCCACCAGCATGCGGGACGGACTGAGACTTGCGGGCACGGTCGAGTTCGCCGGACTCGCGGCAGCACCGGACTATCGACGGGCGCGAGTGCTGGCCGAACATGCCCGCGAACTGTTTCCGCGCGTTAACACCAGCGGCGGCAAATCGTGGATGGGCTATCGCCCGAGTCTGCCGGACTCCGTTCCCGTGGTGTCCAGGTCTCCGCATTTCGCAAACGTCTACTACGGTTTCGGCCACGGTCATCTCGGGCTTACGCTATCAGGCGTAACCGGCGCCACACTCGCGGCTCTGGCGACGGGCGGGGAAGCCCCGGTCGATACGAGCCTCTACCGCATCGATCGGAAGTTTTAGGCACGGCGTGAACACGGCCCCTCCAGACTACCGACTGCGCAGCGGCTGGAACGCGCTGCTCCCGCGGCGCGAACCACTTCCCGCTCTGGCGGGAGAGCAGCGTGCCGATGTGGTGATTGTTGGCGCTGGCTTTACCGGACTCGCCTGTGCGCGGCGCTGGCAGGAACTCGCGCCGCTAGCGCGGGTTGTCGTCATAGACAGCAGTGAAATCGGTGAGGGCAATCCGGGGCGCAATTCGGGGTTTTTCCTTGAGGTCGCGCTCGCCGACGATGCCGATCCGCGCAGCACAGCCCGCATGGAGGCCTGCAATCGCCTAACGCGGGAGACCATGCGGGACATCGTCGCTGCCGCGCAGTCCGTGGACGCATCGATCGATCTGGCGCGGGCGGGCACCTACCGCGCCGCGGCGGGACCCGTCGGGATGAAGGCCCTGCAGAAGTACGAGACGTTTCTGCAAAGCGCGGGACTGCCCTACCGCCGCCTGGATCGCGCCGCCCTCGGCGAGGAACTGGGCACCGGCTTCTACACCGCCGGACTCTACTCCCCGGACTGCTATCTCGGGCATCCGGCAGCGCTGATCCGCGCCATCGCCGACGCACTGCCCGAGTCCGTTGTCGTGTTCGAGAACACGCCCGCGCTCACCATCAGCAGGAGCGCCGGGTTCTGGGACATTGAATCCCCGGGCGGTCGCCTTCGTAGTGCCAAACTCGTTCTGGCCAACAATGCCTTCGCTCGCCAGCTCGGCATCGCTCGCTCCCGTCTCGCCTCGGTGTATACCTACGCTGGGATAAGCGACGTGCTCAGCGACGAACAGCTCGCAGGCCTCGGCAGCAACAAGAACTGGGGTGTTTTGCCCATGCACCGGCTGGGCAGCACGCTGCGCCGCACGGTTGATGGTCGATTGCTCATCCGTTCGCTTCACGACTATGAGCGTGAGCGCGGGAAGTGCGACATCGCCGCCGCACTCGGGCGTCGCCTCGAGCGCCGCTTTCCGCAGCTTGCGGGAACGGCTTTCCAGCACATCTGGGGAGGGGCCGTTGGCTTCACCTACAACGCGTCGCCGGTTTGGGGAGAAAAGCAGCCCGGACTTTTCCTATCCTGCGGATGCAATGGCGGCGGCACGGTGAAGGGAACGCTCTTTGGACGCCTGCTGGCGGAACTGGCGCTGGGCGAGCCGGTGCCCGATGTAAGCGCTCTCTTCGGCAGCGCATCGTGGATGCCGCCCGAACCATGGCGACGCGTCGGATTCTCGGTCCGGGCGGCGGTAGAGAGCTGGCAGGGACGGCAAGAGCTCTGACACCCTGCGCGACTTACTCCGCTCCCGACGGCGGCGCAGTCGAGTACGGGCCGCTGATCCGCACTGGCAGTGACGTGAATTTGCATAGGAGAACCCATGGAAGCGACTGACTACCTGGGCCCGCTGTCCCTCGTACCTGCAGGCATTGCCATCGTGCTCGCGTTTGCCACGAGAAATACCGTTTTCTCCCTGGCAACGGCCTGTCTTGTGGGCGTGCTCGTGGCGGGCGAGGGTCTGCTTGTCTTTCCCGCGCTTCTTGTTGGAGCCCTGGGCAACGAAGACTTTTCCTGGGTGCTTCTCCTGGAGTTCTTCATCGGCATTCAGATCGCCTTCTTCCAGCGCACCGGCGCTATCGCCAACTTCTCCCGCTTCATTGCCGAGCGCCGCATGACGCGCAAGCGGGTACAACTCATCGCCTGGTTCATGGGCATGTTCGTTTACTTCAGCGACTACTTCAGTCCGCTGTTTGTAGGCTCCACCATGCGCAGCCTTTCGGACCGATTTCGCATCTCAAGGGAGAAGCTCGCCTACATCTGCGACTCCACGTCCGCACCGGTCAGCATCCTGGTGCCGTTCACCGGATGGGCCGTGTTCGTTGCGGGGCTTACCATCGGTATGGGTCCGATTGGCGACGCCGCGGACGCAATGCGCGTCTTCACCACGGCGATTGTCTACAACGTGTATCCGATCCTCGCCGTATTGATGGTGGGCCTCATCGCCTCCGGCACCGTTCCAGATTTCGGAGCCATGAAGATCGCCGAGCGCCGCGCCATGGACGAAGGCAAGCCGCACCGCGACGATGCCCAGCCTCTCATGGCCGACGAGCTCACGGGCGTTCAGCCTGTAGAGGGCATCACCACCAGCCTGTTCTGGAACTTCGTTTTCCCGGTGCTCCTCGTTATCGGCTTCGCCGTCGGTGCGGTAATCATCACCTCCAGCGCCAAGCCTCTCGAGGCCTTTATGCTGGCTGTCTTTGCCTCGGGCATCATCATGCGAATCCAGGGCGTGGCGCTGAACGAGATCACCAGCACGGCGATGTTGGGTATCAAGGGGATCATGCCCGCCGTTGTGATTCTCGCCTTTGCCTATGCGCTCAACGAGCTTTCCGCGGCAATGAACACCGCCGACTACATCGTGTCGGTTTCAGAATCGTGGCTGAGTCCAGCGCTGCTCCCCGCGCTGGTCTTTGTGATCACGGGTTTCATCGCCTTCTCGACGGGAACCTCCTGGGGTACCTACGCCATCATGATCCCGATCGCCGTGCCGCTTGCGTTCAGTTTTTCCAGCGGTGAACTGAGTGCCATTGTCTACGCAACCTTAGCGGCGGTGGCCGGTGGAGGCGTGTTCGGCGACCACTGCTCACCACTTTCAGACACCTCGATTCTCGCATCCACCGGCGCGGCCTCGGATCACATCGATCACGTAAAGACCCAGCTTCCCTATGCGATGCTCATCGGAGCCATCGCCGTTGGCGTTTATCTGGCGATGGGGTTGAGTCTTTAATCAGATCCTACCCACCGTTTTCCAACTGTTCGCGCGGGGCGGGGCCGACATCGGATAATCGATCTGGCGCAAAACCACAGATAACCGATGTGCTGGTACTCCACCCGTTTGTAAATGCGAATCATTTGCATTATTCTGCTTTCACCAATTGATCACAGAAGCAGGCGGGAGCGGGGCCATGAGACTGAGGTTTCTATGCGAGGAACATCGTCAGCGGCTGAAGGCATCACCGGAGTGTGCCCGGGACCTCTGGTTTGAGACTGCGGATCGCATGCTTGGCGTGGATCGCGTGTGTAGCGCGGATCGCCGTCCAACACCGCACGACGTGAGCCTGGCCGGCTCGGCACTGGAAGCGTCCCATATCTTCCTCGCGGACATCGTTCAATGCCCGCGCGACCTGATCGAGCGCTATGTGCTCACAGCCTTGCAGCTGATCGAGCTTATGCACCGGCTTGGGCAATCACACCTCGGTATTGTGGTAGTCGCTGTCGCAACGGCGATGCTCGAGCAGCTAGGGCGCCGCGGTGCGAATCCACAAGCGTGCGAGCGTGCGTGTGGCCAGATAACGGCAGCGGGCCAGCGACTCCTGGGACCGGAACACGATTACCGGGTTCTGTGCACAGCACTTGTGCATCCCCATGAGCCCCAGAACACAGTCCACTGATCCCGGGCAAGCCGTGGGTCACCCAGAACAAGTATCCGAAGAATCGGTGCGTTGCGCGATAAGCGCGACGGTGCTCATACAGCTGCTTCGGTCTGGCGCGCTCCACGTCGAGCACCTGCAGTGCCTGGACGAAGGCTCCAGACGGATACTGCACCAGATTGTCCTGGGGAGCTGTAAGGCATCGCCCTCGGGGTGGCTTAGCGTTTCGGGCGCTTGAGTCCGACGGCGAGAACGACGAATAGCCCCGCCAGGCTCAAAAGCGCCAGCCAGACGATTACGCCCTTGACCGCTCCCAGCAGCCAGATCAGGGGCACGGCGGAAGCAATCAGCAACACTATGCCCAGGAAATCGGGTTTAGACACGGAGCTGCGATAGAAAAGCACAGCCAGAAGAGCTATCGGGGCGAGGTAGGCGACCGCACTCAACGTACCGCACCCTCGACCGGGGCAGGCATTGCAGCCACTGTAGGCGGTTCTTGCGAAGTCTCGTCGATCGCCGTTTTTTCAGCGGGGCGCTCGGACGGCAGCCGCAGTGAAACGTAGAGCAACGCCAAGCCAAGGCAAATCAGTACCAACTCCGTACCCATTGCGACGGAGAATGCGCTGTTGCCGATAGCTACGAGGCCACCGTGACCCGTTATTGCGCTGACGGCCGGCACGAGACAGGCGCTAACACCCGCGGCGCCCAACAAGAGGCGTGCAGCCTGATACACCTTAGCCTGAAGCTGTGCCCAGACGATGGCAATAAGCCAGACGCCGAAGAACGTGCCCATGAGCCACGGCCCGGTCTCGCTCACCCGCGGCAACACAAGCAGCTGCAGGTGAAAGAGGACAGTGGTAGCAAGCACCACCCCGGCGCAGGAACCGAGGACCAGCCGGCTGATGTTGTGGTAGGCCGTGCTCGAGAGCTGTCCGATGGGGCCGTATGCCCGCCGCTCGATCCAGATCATGGCTCCCGACAGGGCGAGAAATGCCGTTCCAAGCCCCAGGAAGAACCACAGGAACTTTACGAACAGTCCGCCAAAGTTGCCGAAGTGGAGCGGGAACATGGTATCCAGCAGTACTCCGGCGGCTCCGCCAACGCGCGAGAACTGCGTGTAGGTCTCCAGAAGGGCTGCGTCGGAGACGCGGTAGCGCTGTGTCTCGCCGATGATCCCCTCCCCTGCGAGGGTGTAGACAAGTGCGACGGCTTCACGATCTTCACCACCGAGCAGCTGCACCGTGACGATCTCTCCCCGGTCAGCGGAGGCCGCGGCATCGAGTACACCGGCGATTTCCAGATTCGCATGTACCCCGCTCTTGGCCGGGGCGTCGACGGGCAGATAGGTTTCCACCATCCGATCAAGATCACCCTCGAAGGAAACAAATGCCGCGGCGGGCAGCAGGATGACTACTGCCAGACCCAGGAATGCTCCGGTGAAGGCAATCACGCTGTGAAAGAGCAGGCCCCAGACTCCCAGAACCTTGTGCGTGTCGGTGAAGAGCAGTCTCAGGCTTCGAAACGGGCGAAATGTAAACGCCTCACGGAGAATCTTGCGGTGGGTGATCACTCCGGTTACGACGGAAGCAAAGAGTGTGAGACCGAGAAGGCCGGTGATCATGAGACCGATCGGATCGTCAAGGTGCAGGTCCGCGTGAAAGGTAATCAGGAAGTCGGCCAGATCCTTGCGCTCGGTGTCGAGAAGCTCGCGCTGCTCTCCCTGCCTGCGCTCAACAAGCTCCAGTGTCTGCGGATCGTTATCGAGGCGTATGACATCCCGGTATGTGCTTCCGTCAGCGTTTTCGTCATCACGCTGAAACAGAAATGAAAGATAAGGCGAGCGCCGCACACCGGGCATCAGTATTTGGATGTCGTCTCGATAACCCGCCGGAACCTCTGCCATCACGTTACGCAGCCTGGCTTCGAGGCTGGCGTGAGGAATCGCGATTGGCCTATGCAGTTCCTCGTGTGCCCATATCTTGATTTCCGGGCGCCCGAATACCGACACGGCACCGGTGAACGCGATCACGAACATGAGTATCGCCGTGAGGGCGCCGATCCAGCTGTGGATCAGATAGAAGCGCTTGACGGTATCGCGTTGCATACGTTCAAAGTCTTCCGATGTTTGCGAGGATCAGGAGCAGATGGCCGACGCTTAACACCAGCAGGCCCAGCAGCGGTCGCCACAAACGTTGGTCCAGCAGCACCCAGAGAAAGAGAACCAGCCACGTAACCGGAAACAGGATAATCGGCAGGACAACCTGGTTGGCCTGATTGAGGGGCAGATAGGCCGCCATGCCGGCTGTTGTAAGCACTGCCGTAAGCAGCACGCCCAGCGTCGCGGCCAGTGACCTGCCCAGCGGGCGCGAGAAAAGGCGCGCGCCTCCCATCAGATCCCCAGCTGCACGAGCAGCCCGTACTCCCGCGGCGCTCCGGGTGTGATGATACGCGCGCCCGTTGGGTCGGTGAAATCGGACTGCAGATAGAACTCATCCGTTAGATTGCGTCCGTAGAGCATGATGTCGAACTGCTTGTATTGGTAACGAGCGTTCAGATTCAGGAGCGCTCTACTGTCCAGCGCAATCGTGTTCTGAATATCGTTGAAGGAATCATCCTGATAGGTCACGTTTCCGGAAACGGAGAATGCATCGGTAAAGAAGTAGGTGCCGCCGATGGCGGCCGTTACGTTCGGTGAAAGGCCAAACTCATTGCCGGAAAGGTCCTGCCCATTGTCTTCAAAATCCGTAAATTCGGTTTCAGACAGCCCGACGGTGAGATACACCGATGCACTCTCATTGAACGTGTAGCGACTTTCCAGTTCCAAGCCGTAGATTTCGGACTCGCCAGCGTTCACGGTGATGCAGGACAGGGGACCGGCGGGACAGGACAATACCTGCTGGTCGGTCCAATCGCCGAAATAGGCATTGGCGTTGACGACCAGGCTGCCATCGAGCCAGACGGAGCGCAGCGAAGCCTCGTAGTTGTTTAGATACTCAGGATCGAAGACAACGATATCACCCCCCGTCAGTGCGACCTCCGAACCGCCAGCTCGATAGCCGCGCTTGTAGAAGAAGCTCAGGGATACGTTGTCGCTGAAGCTGTAGGTGACACCCACCTGCGGGAGGAATGCGTCGTAGTCGGTCTCTTCGACGGGGTTATCCGTTGGGATCAGAAAACTCTGCAGCCTGCCGTTGACCTGGGCAACGCCGGCACTGACCTGGGCACCGCTTCCGGGGCTCAGCATGTCGGCAACGACTCCAGCCGCCTCGGGGTCTGGCAGCTCGCTGCCCGTCGCCAGGGAGTTGAAGTTGTTCGTCTGCTGATCCTGCTCTTCATGGTCGTAGCGAAAACCCGCCGACAGCGTCCACCGGTCGCTAAGGACATAGTCCCACTCGGTAAAGAATGCGAAGTTTCTTGTCGTGACTTCTGCGGGGAAGAAAACGTCGAGTTCCAAAACTGTCGGGTAGAAGGGCAGGAAGGCGCCGGGCACGCCGAGGTCCGCGGGTGAAAGGTTTACCAGGCCGATGGTGTCGTTGAGGACATCTACCTCGGTGTACCAAAGCCCGGCGACCCCGTTCAGACGATCACTCGTCATCGTCAGACGCAGCTCCTGAGACCAGTTTTCCTCCGACCCCTGGCGACCGCGAAACGCGTTGCCCCCCGCCGGACCTTCATCGTCGTCATCGAAGCGGTCGTACTCGCCATCCAGAAATGCCGTAACGGACTGTAGGGACCAGGTGTCATTGAGCGCGTAGGAAACATCGAGCGCACCCGACCAGCCTTCATAGTCCTCGGACCCGGGCAGATTGGCATTGCTGATTCGCGCCTCGACGTCATCCAGGAGGTCGGCCCGGTAGATCTGCTGTCCTCTTTGCGTCTCGGCGTACTGAAGGGTTGCACCGATCCTGAGCCTATCTGTAGGAATCGAGAGAAAGCGTCCGCGGAAGGTCTGGTTGTCACGCTGGTCGAAGTTTCGCTCGGGAATTTCTATGTTCTCTACAAAGCCATCGGTTTCAAAGGTCTCTGCGGTGAACCTCAGCGCCGTGTTCTCGGTAATGGGTACATTGACCATGCCTTCAAAACCGCGCTTGCCGTAGTCGCCGGCTTCAAGACGCATTGCCGCATCGAAGGCATCGGGATTCGGGGATCGCGAGGTCATGACGACGGCGCCGATGAGCGCATTCCGCCCGACGTTGGTTGATTGCGGACCCCGGAGAATTTCTACCTGCTCGATGTCCCAGAGCGCGCGAGGCCCGAAGCGTCGTGCGAAGCCGGTATAGGCAACGCCGTCGTAGAACAGAGCACCCAGCTCTCCAGCTCCGCCTCCGGTAGAGGCCGAACTCGCACTCACGCCTCGGATGCCAAAGTCTTCGCCGTTGAATAGCTCAAAGGCGTTAGCGGTCTGGTTGAAGATGTCCCTCAGATCGAACAGGCGCTGGGTCTGTATAAAGCTTTGATCGAATACCGCGACACTTTCCTTGGTGTCCTGCAGGGAACGCTCGATCTTCTGACCCAGGACATACACTTCCTCAATTGCCTCTTCATCGCCGGGCAGGCTGCCTTGCGCTATAGCCAGGCCGGCGATTGCGTTAGTAACGGCAGCCGTAATCACCGCGCGCTGTAATCCGTTCATAAGTCCCCCACCCAGATTGCAAGCACGTGTATCCCCCAAAGCTTGTGCGGGCAATTACTATAATACGAATCATTATCAATGACGAGTTAATATCATTCGACTTAAGTCGTTGGGTAGGTTGCTAACCTGGAGCTGCGGGGGTCTTGTCGCAAGCCCTCGCCGTGGCGGTAAATCGGGGTGTGCGGAAATTCCGTTTCGAGCGCGGCTTAACGCGCATTAGAGATGATCTGAGCGACCAGCGTTTAGGCCCTGTCGTCCTTCACCGACTCCATCAGAACGTGCGTCGTGATCGTCCGCACCTGAGGAAGCACGCCTAGGACATCGGTATGAAACTGCTTGTAGGCCGCGAGATCCCGTGTTTCCACGCGAAGCAGGTATTCGAAGGCACCGGTGACGTTCTGGCACTCGCGCACTTCCGGGGACTTGACGATGGCTTCTTCGAAGCCTCGTTGTGATTCCTTGGTGTGGCTGGATAGCCCCACGGCGATATACGCCGCGAAGCCATTCCCCAGCACTGTCTGATCGAGGACGGCCCGGTAGCCGCGAATCGCGCCGCTTCGTTCGAGCTCCTGAACCCGGCGCAGGCAGGCGCTGGGCGAAAGACCGACCCGCGAGGCAAGCTCCGCATTGGTAATGCGGCCATCCTCCACAAGCTCATGCAATATATTTTCGTTGATCCTGTCCATGGCGCAATAGTATTGCACAAGGCCTGCAAATTAGATCAACAAAGCAAACACCTTCGGCGCTTGACATTGGATAATTTGCGTATGGAACTGCACGCAATCTCCGGTCTCACGCTCTTCGCCATCGTGTCCACGATCACGCCGGGACCGAACAATATGATGGTGATGGCCAGCGGCGCGAACTATGGCTTCCGCCGCACGATCCCGCACATGCTCGGCATCGCGGGCGGGGTCACTATACTGATCATGACGCTCGGAGCCGGACTGGTGCGGGTGTTTGACGCTGTGCCCGGCAGCTACACGGCGATGCGCATCGCCAGCGTGATGTATCTGTGCTACCTGGCGTACCGGGTCGCGACGGCGGCGCCTACTCCTAAAGACGGAAGCGCGGCGACCAAACCCCTTAACTTCATCCAGGCCGCCGCCTTTCAGTGGGTGAACCCCAAGGCCTGGAGCATGTCCCTGGCCGCGATCGCGGCTTATGCCCCCGCGCCCGGAGTCGTTGGCGTAGCCGTGGTGGCGGCGGTGTTCGCCGCGGTTTGCCTGCCCTGCGTCAGCACCTGGGCAGCGCTCGGCGAAGGCATGAGCAGCCTCCTTTCCGACCCGCGCCGCGTGCGAGTGTTCAACGTATCGATGGGTTTACTGCTGCTCGCGTCGCTATTTCCCGTGCTTCAAGCGTGAACCCTGAACCGGGGCGTTGAAGGCCCTCCAGATACCATCCCCCAATCCGCTTTGGGACCGCGAATTCGCGTGCCCGGTACAGGCTAAAAGGTCCACTGCACGCCTACACGACCGGTCCAGGAATACTCCTCGTACTGCAGCAGCCTCCGGCGATCGGGGCCGCGCTGAAAAGCGACAAAGGGTTCATCGTTGAGGTTTATGAACTGGCTGTAGATTTTCAGTGAATCCGTAACGTCGTAGTTCAGGGTCAGATCGATCTGCAGATGCTCATCGACGTATCTGTCCTCGTCGGCACTACCCCCAAGCTCGTCCAGATACTCGTCACGATAGGCTGCCGTAAGCCGCATCGACAGGCGGTCGGACTCGTAGCCAATAAGCGCGTTGTAGGTGTTCTCGGAAGCCGCGGGGAGCTGAATGGTTCGATCCCCCGTGTCCCCTTCGGCATCCGTGTAGGTGTAGTTGAGTCCAAGGAGAACCCCATTGAACGGTGCGGGGAGAAAACTCATCACCTGCTGGTAGTTGATCTCAAACCCGATGACTTCGGCACTCTCACCGTTTTGGGGAATAACTGCCTCGGTGAATGGAACACCATTAAACTCGCCGAAAAAGGGCGCATCGTCCTCGCCAAACTCGGTGTTGAAGATAAAGTTTTCGATGTCCTTGTAGAAAAAGCCCGCCGAAAGCACGCTGGCATTGGCGAAATACCACTCGGCGCTGAGATCGAAGTTATTCGCCTCGTAGGGATCGAGATCGGGGTTTCCAAAGGTACCCTCGCGATCGCCCTCGGACTGTTCCACGGCAAAGATCGGCGCCAGTTGCTCTGGATTCGGCCGGACCACGCTGCTGTAGAAGCCCGCGCGGAGGACGATGTCGTCGGTCGCGTCGTAGCGAGCCTGGAGACTCGGCAACCAGTTCGTGTAGTTGTTGTCCCCCCGGCTTGGGGTCACGACAACCACGTCGTCGTCCAGGACGACACCGCCCAGTTCGCTCCCCTCTTCAACGACTTCGGTACGGTTTGCGCGTACATCGTTCTCCGTATCCTCCACGCGCACGCCGCCGATGACCGTGAGTCTGCCGCTGCGCCATGTCCCCATCAGGTAGCCGGCCGTGATGTCTTCGTCAACGCTGAAATCGCCTACATTCGAGTCCACCGTCGAATCCAGGTCATTGCGCGAGAAGCCGCTGAGATTGGCATTGTTGAAGGCGCGAACCCGATTCAGGCTCATGATGGGCGCCATGTTGAACAACCCATAGCTCTGTGTGCCGAGCACGTCGCCGAGGGTGTACTCGCCGTCAAAGTCCTCAAGCACATCCAGAGTCTGATCAAACTCCTTCTTACGCTGACGCAGACTGGCACCAAACTTCACCGACAGGTCGCCGCCATCGAGTCGGAAGTGCCGGGTGGCGTCAAACTTCAGGGTCAACTCCTCATCTTCCGCGAGGGCTTCAACGACCTCGATCTTGTCTACCTCGTATGTCGTCGGGTCGAAAAAAGCAGCGGCCCCTTCAGTGACCGAGTAGCGAGGCAGCTCCAGATCGGAGTAGTCAAAGCGGAGTCCCAGGGCGCCCGGATCTTCGAACTCCGCCGCAAACAAAGTCGGATCTTGAGTATCTTTCTCGTGTTCCTCGGCGTAGGCATAGCTGACGCTGTAGTCGAGATCCCAATCCGTCAGACGTGTTTCTCCGCCGAAGGAGTAGGTCTGAATCTCCTGCGCCTCAAAGCGATCCTTTTGCTCTCGCTCCACCGTGATCTTGTCATCGCCCGAGCTGAAAGAAGCGCTGTTTGTGTCACCCTCAAAGGGCTCGGGATCAATCGCGAACACGAGCGCCCGGCGTGATTCCGTGTCTTCGAACAGACTGTACATACCACTGGCGTAGAGCATGGTGCTGTCCGTGATCTGGTAGTCAAAGGACAGAGAGCCGCTGATGCGTTCGCGGGTCACGTCGTAATCGCGGTACTCGATGTCCTCCGCGTACACAACACCGTTCTCCGCCTCGCTCCATCCGTCCGCCTCGACGTTGTCCGTGGAGAACTCGCGATCAAGCCAGGAGAGACCGCCGGCGATACCAAAGCGCTCGTTCACCGGAAGTATGAAATCGACGACCGCTTTGGGGGACCACGCTTCCGCCAGGTCGTTGTAGGAACCCTCCCCCTTGAAAGAAAGAAACGGCTCCTCCGCCTCAAACGCTCGCGTAGTTGAAATATTGATGGATGCGCCGATGGTGTCGGCATTCATATCCGGGGTCAGGGTTTTAACCACTTCGATCGTTTCAACCAGCTCGGACGCAATGACATCCAGGGCCACGGCGCGCGTACCGGCTTCGGGAGACGGGAGACGCACGCCATTCACAGAAGAGGCGTTGAGGCTGGGATCGAGGCCGCGGACCGCGATGAATCGCCCTTCGCCCTGGTCGTTGAGCACGTTTACTCCGGAGAGACGGCGAACGGACTCGGCGACATTTTGGTCTGGGAAGTTTCCAATGGCGTCGCGGGTAATCACGCTTACGATGCCATCCGCATCGCGCTGGCGCTGGATGGCGCCCTCCATCATGGCTCGCTGGCCGTAAACGTAAACTTCTTCGATATCGTCTTCACTGTTCTGCGCCACGACGGGAGGTACTAGCAAAAGCGCGTTCGCGAGACAGACTGCGGGATACAGCGGCCGTTTCTGAGTCTTCATGGGACAGCACCTAGTTTGAAGATGCCGCCGATTATTCAACTGTGCGTTAGGTCGACAAGACGGATCGAGGACCTTTCACAAAGAATTCGAAAAAGTGTCACGCAAGAATCATCGGAGTGAAACTATTCCGACACACGCGTGAAAATTACCCGGCGTGTTAAAACCAAAGAAGTATTGCCGCGCACAATTTACTGCCCTACGCCATCCACGACGCTTTGCACAGCTCGCCAATCGACGATCTTGAAGTTCTGCGGCGCGTCGGGGATGCGGTTGCGACCGTCCTGAACAATCAGGATCCCCTGGGGATAAGCCGGAAGGGGGACCGCGGACACGGCCAGCCCGTCAGTTTCGGAGACACCGTCAATGCCTGCTGCAATGTTGGCGGCAATGACAAAGCTCGCTACCAATGCGTAGTCGCTATTAAGATCGTAGACGGCGAAACTGTCACTGCCCTGGCTGGATACTACGAGGAGCGCCCGGGTTTCCGAACGGTAGATGCTCATCCCCTCCACATCCGCGACCAGATCAGAACTGAGCCCTATAACGAGTCGCGGGGCTTCTCCGTCGGGCTCCGCGCCCGCCGCCCAGATGCCGGCACCTTCCTCGCCCATGTAAACGCGCCGCGTCTCGCGATCCGCAACACAGCCCTCCGGCTGGCTGGGCAGGACGAACTCCCGAACCAGCTCCATGCGTGGCGTGGCGCCGCTTGTATCCAGCAGATACTGCTCAAATTTGCCATCGGTATCGTTAATGAAAACATAGGCGCCGCTATCCGAAAGGTAGGTGCAGAGGCCGTAGACATCGTTAAGCCCGGTGCCAAAGTCATCCAGATGTTGAACGAGTCCATCCGCGATTTCGAACAGACTGATACTTCCATTGCTGCGATTACTGGCTGCCGCAAAGCTTCTTTGCGTCCCGGTTTCGGGCCCCGCAAGCAGTACGTCGACGTTGTTCACTCGACCCACCGGCAGGCTCTGCAGCAGCTCGCCTTCAAGGCTGTAGACCAACAGGCCCTCGCGCTTATCCGTCCCCAGGATGAGCACGCGCTCATTCGGGCCAAGGCCCGGATAGATCGCAGGATCGTCGGCGGCATCGCCGTGGCGCCGCACGGGTTCGGTCTCGTCGCTCGCGAGCACCATGGCTCGCTTTGCGCGCGGCATTTCAGGCCGGTCGAACTCTGCTACGGGTATGCGGATTTCCGTCTGCAAGAGCCGCGCAGCTGCCTCGTCGACAAGCGCAAGCTTCGCAACACCGTCGTTGTGGTGTACCGCGAGGGCCGCAGCCTTCACTGAATCGGGCAGTGCGAAGGAGCGCAGTGAGCCCGAGGTGCTGCGCCGGAATATGCGGTTTGTATCACTGTCCAATATCCAAAGGTTTCCGAACACATCCAGGGACAGATCTTCAACTTCGCCCTCGAGGTGGCCCCAGGGCTCCACCAGAAGCCGCGGCTGCAGAACGGCATCGCTTTCCTCCGAGGCGGCAACGCGGAGCACGCCCAGGCCTTCATCGGCCAGGTAAAGCGATCTCCGCTCGTCGTGCACAACGCAGGACTGCGCATCGAGAAGCGCAGGGTCTGACCGCACCGGTACATCGACGAGCATCTGGCGCCGCCCATCGTAGACAAACCGCTGTTCCAGCATGCCCCGCGCCGAGACAGTGAAAAGCGAGATATCTAAGGTCTGCGGATCGCGGTGGAGACAGGCCACCTCGGGTACAGAGGCCGGATAGGCGATACGCCTTACGCTGTCGACACGCCTGCCGTCGGGAGCGACCAACATCAGCAGCACGCCCCCAGACTCTGCATCGATCGCCGTGACAAGAACGAATGTCCGATCGTCGATATCGACGTCGTTTCTTGTGTCGATACTCTCGAAGCTACCGTCAAGTAAGAGGTGCACACTGCTCCCCATCTGCAGTCGCAGTGTTTCGCCATCGGCGAGCAGCCAGCGCCCGTCACCCAGGGCATGGACATCCCCGTCCGATGAAAGCGGCGCGACTCCACGCAACTGGAGTTCCTCGACCGGGATAGTCTCCCGGGTTTCGGCGCTCACAACGGCAAGGAAACCGCAAAGGAAAACAACCCAGCGTAACGGCGGGGAAAAGTCTCGTGGATGCATGGGCGTTCCGGGAACCTACTTCGATGACGCCTCGACTACAGCACAGGGCCTGACCTCCGAACAAGCGCGCAAACGTTACAAGCGTGTCGTCGAAGCTGGATGACCTTCGCACACGATCGCTGTACATCGAGCAGTCGCTACCGTGGACGGCTCTGAACCTAGCTGCCAGGAAAGTAAGGCGCTCGATCACACGCAGCGTGTAATCAACTATACCTTCAAGTGGTGTAGGGTTCCGGGTAAGAACCGCAGGAATGCCGCTATGCCCGGAGATCGTTTCACCCGTAGACGCCTGGTCCACCTGGCCATGGTCACCGCGGCCGCGGGTGTCACGAGCCCGCTGTGTGCCGCTCAGCGCGAGCCACGACCGAGCTTCCTGAATGACCCCTTCTCGCTGGGTGTCGCCTCGGGAGACCCAAGTCCCGACGGTGCCGTGATCTGGACGCGCCTGGCGCCGCTGCCCCTGGACCCGGACGGCGGTATGCCCGCGGCGCCCGTGGAAGTCAGCTACGAAGTGGCCAGTGACGAGCGCTTTGGCCAGATCGTCCACAGCGGCAAGGTCCTGGCGCGGCCGGAATCCGCGCACAGCGTACACGTTGAGCTGGCGGGCATGGCTCCCGGCCGGCCGTTCTACTATCGCTTCCATGCCGGCTCCGCAACGAGCCCCGTGGGACGCCTCACCACGGCCCCGGCTTTTGGCACCGAACTCGACCGCCTGCGCCTGGCCTGGGCCAGCTGCCAGCACTACGAACAGGGCTTCTTCACGCCCTACCAGGACATGGTTTCGCAGAATCCCGATCTGGTGATCCACACCGGAGACTATATCTACGAGAGCAGCTGGGGTCCTCAGATTCGCAGGCACGCCGTCCCGGAGCCCTACCAACTCCTGGACTACCGCATGGTCCACGCGCTGTACAAGCTTGATCCCGATCTGCAGACCGCCCACGCCGCGGCGCCCTGGGTATTTATCTGGGACGACCATGAAGTCGACAATGACTATGCCGGCAACGTATCCGAGGAAGGCGACGTCTCCGTCGAGGCTTTCTTTCAGCGCCGCGTCGCGGCCTACCGTGCCTTCTTCGAGCACCAGCCGCTGCGGCGACGGTCACGGGTCATGCCAGACGGCATGATGCGTATCTGGAGCCAGTCGAGCTACGGCAACATGGCGAACATCTTCCTCACCGATGGCCGCCAGTTCCGCTCCCCGGGAGCCTGCCCGACCGCCGACGACCGCGGTGGTCGCGTTGTCCCGGCAAGTTGCGCGGACCTCGGCGACGAGTCACGAACCTACCTCGGCTATCAGCAGGAGCGTTGGCTCCGCGGTGCCTTCGGTCGCGGACCTGCCACCTGGAATCTGCTCGTGCAGCCGACGCTTTTCTCACCGTTTCGAGGTCAAACCGTCGATGGTGAAGCGGGCGTCTGGTCCGACGGCTGGGACGGCTATCCGGCGGCGCGCCAGAGGCTGACCGATCTCTTCGCCGAGCGAGACACGTCGAATCCCATCGTGCTGGGTGGCGACACGCATTGCTACTGGGTGTCCGATGTAAAAACCAACTACGACGATGAAAACGCGCGCCCCGTCGGCGCGGAGTTTGTCACCACATCCATCACCTCGCTCCGCGGCGGCTACGAGCGCATCGCGAAGAACCTGCCCCAAAACCCCCATATCAAGCACTTCGACAACCGCGAACACGGCTATGGACTCCTCGACCTGTACCGGGACCGCGCCGAAATCGACCTCCGGGTTGTCGCCACGCCGCGCCGCCGCTCCGGCGCCGCCGCTCACAGTCAGGCTCGATTCATTGTGGAGGCGGGAAATCCGGGAGTAAGCTCCGCCTGAAACGGCAGCCGCCCAAAGCTCGTGTGAGGACTTGGCAGCAATGCAGCAGCACGGTTGCGGGCCGGGAGTATTGAATGAGCGCACCCCGTATCTCCGACCACCCTATTCACCTCGGCCGCGGCGCGACTGCCGAGGTGGAACCTCTCTTCACCGGTGAGCTGGCCTGGTACGAAGGCTACAGCGCGAGGCATGAGGCCGACGGTGCCGAGGGCCGCCTGGTAAGCATGCACACTTTTTCCTCATCCTGGGACATGTGGGAAATGCACCCCCGGGGCGCGGAGGTCGTCCTGTGTACCGCGGGCACCATTTCGCTGCTGCAGGAATCTGACGATGGCAGCCTGACGACGGTGAGACTTGAGGCGGGCGAATATGCGATAAATCCCCCGGGTATCTGGCATACGGCGGATGTCGATACCCAGGCCACGGTGCTGTTTATCACCGCGGGACTCGGAACCGAGCACAGGCCGCGCTGAGTGGCTATGCAAAGCCACTAGCCGGATCATGCTCTGGACCGCGGGCGCCAACGAGCGCCGGCGAAAATACCGGCGGAAATAAAGGTGCCGCCGACCCTGGAGGACACGCTATGTACGTCAATGTATACCTGCTCGGGGTTCCCGAGCAGCGCAAGGAAGAGTACCTGCGCATCGCGGAGCTCTTTGCGGATGTGGCAAAGGACTACGGCGCTATCGAAATCTTCGAGAACTGGGAACACGAGGTGCCTGACGGAGAGCACACCGACTTTCGCAAAGCCATTAAAGCCGAGGCGGAGGAGAAAGTTGTCGCGTCCTGGGTGATCTGGCCCGACCGGGAGACCGGAGACCAGGCTCACAAGGCGATGTTTGAAGATCCGCGCATGGCCGAGATGAGTGAGATGCCCTTCGACGGCAAGCGCATGATCCTCGGTGGCTTCGAGCCCCTGCTGCACTACCGGAAGGCTGAATGAAGAACGGCTACGGCCGCCGTGGCGGCGCGAGCTTCCGATTCCGCTATCGAACACTGGCTCCTGAGACGAGCGCTTGAGCGGGGGCCTCGCTGCCGATCCGGACTTTTCCCCGGAAGTTGTCGTCGACCTGTACCGCTACCGTCCGCGGAACCTGTGGACCGCGCGCTTCCTCGCTGTGCTCTTCGGTCCCATCGGCGCTCACCGCTTTTACTGTGGGAAGCCGGCAAGCGCAGTGCTGATGCTGCTCACCGTGGGCGGGGGCCTGGCCTGGTGGATCTGGGACCTCTTCCATCTCCGCGCCATGGTCGCCGCCTGCGATGCGCAAGACCGGGAGCGCGAGGCAAGGGGCGAGCCGCCACGCGGCATGGGCTTTTTACCACCGCAGGAGCGGCTGCGGTTGAACCAGGCCCCGCACTGGGCTTCGCGCCGTGCGGGCCGTGGTCGCGTTCTTGGCAGTGTGCTCGTACTCAGCCTCATCGGCCTCGCGCTGGGAAGCGTCTCCGGCGCGACAGGGTTTTTTGAGCCCGTCGTTGTCCTCACGCTGTTCATACTGATTTCTCTCGTGGCCGCACGCGTATCCGGTCTCACACGAATCCCAGTGCTGAATGCACTCGTGCGCTGGGTGCACCGCCTGCGCCTGTTCTATCACACGGTCGATCCCGGCAGTCTGTGGCTCCTGGCCGCAAGACCCATCTACGGAGTCTTTGTTGCGCCCTGGCAACCAAAAGCTCGCGCCGAAGTTCGACTGCATCTGCAGTTCGGCGGCATCGTCGTCGTGTTATCCACCCTTTGGGATGTGCTGGAGTTGCTGCAGGGTGGAGGATTCTGGGCCGGCTTTGCCATGCTGCTGGCCCAGTTTGCAGAGACGTTGGTGTTCACCTATTTGTTTGTGGCGCCCGCAAGCGCCATCCTCACCACTCAGCTGCTTTTGGCAAGACGCGATGTCGTAGTCTGGATTCTCAGCGCGATCACACTGACGGCGATCTTTATGGGCCTGCGTCTCGTGTCGGGCTAAGCTGCCCTCCGGCCTGCTGCTGCAAGAAGACAGATCGTGATGTAAGGCAATTGGGCGACCGAGCATAAAAAGTGAAAGAGCACAAAGGAGCAAGTGCATGACCGACATCGAGACCGACTATCTCATCATTGGCGCGGGCGCTGTGGGACTTGCCTTCGCCGATACCCTGGTGTCGGAAGACCCGGACTGCCACATCACCCTGGTCGACAAACACGCTAAACCCGGCGGTCACTGGAACGATGCGTACAGTTTCGTCGCCCTGCATCAGCCGAGCGCTACCTATGGCGTGAACTCAATGGAGTTTCCCAGCGAACAGATAGACACCCACGGACCCAACAAAGGGCTCTATGCGCTGGCCAGTGGTCCCGAGGTGCTGGCCTACTTCGAGAAAGTGATGAACATGCGCCTGCTGCCGTCGGGGCGCGTGACCTATCACCGCCTGAGCGAGTATCGCGGCATCGGCGACGACGGGATCGCAACGCTCACCGCCATTCTTTCGGGCGCCGAGACGCGTCTAAAGGTACGGCGCAAAGTCGTCGATGCGACCTTCTACCAAACCTCGGTACCGTCCACGCACAAGCGCAGCTTCGCCCAGAGCGATGACGTAAGCGTCGTCCCGCCCGGCGACCTGCCGCAGCTTTGGAAGACGCCGGCGGAGCTCCCGGAGCACTACGTGGTGCTCGGCGCGGGGAAGACGGCAATGGATACGGTGATCTGGCTTCTCCAGGCCGGCGTGGATCCCGATGCGGTCAGCTGGGTCCGACCGCGGGAGAGCTGGCTGTGGAATCGCGAGCATGTGCAGCCGGGCGAGGACTTCTTCGAGGCGGTCATGGATATGCAGACCGCCATGCTTGAAGCCGCCGAGAAGGCCGAGGACAGCGCGGAGATGATGCGAATCCTCGGTGCGGAGGACTACTTCCTGCGCATCGATCCGGACATCGAGCCGGAGATGTTTCACTACGCGGTGATTTCCCGCGGTGAGATCGAGGTGCTGCGTCGCGTGAGTCGGGTTATTCGCAATGGACGGGTCACGGCCATTGATCGCGGCCTGCTCCGGTTCGCGGACAGTGAGGTATCCGTTCCCGAGAGCACCCTATTCATAGACTGCACCGCGCGAGCGGTACCTTTCTCGGTGATGGAAAAGGGCGGACCCATCTTCCGCGGCGACACGATCGTGCTGCAGCCGCTGCAGGTTCCGCTGGTCGTTTTCAGCGCGGCCATCGCCGCGTTCCTTGAGGTCCACTTCGACGACGACGACGCCCGCAACGCCGTCGCCACGCCGGGTCCGCTCACCGATACGCCGGCGACCTACGCCTATGCCCAGATGATCAATATGTTCAACCGCGGCGCCTGGACCCAGCATCCCGGGATCATGGAGTTTCTTTCAAAGTCCCGGTTGGACCTGACGACGCCCACCATCGCGAAGCTGGCGGCTGAGAACAGCCCCAAGCTTGCGCATCTGCAAAAGTTTCGCGAAACCGCGGGGCGGTGCATGCCGGCGCTCATCAAGCTGGGAACGCAGGCCAAGGAAATCCACGAAGCGACCTGAATTGCGCTTGGAGGCCGAAGGGAAAACCTCGGGGTCGCACTCACAAACCGAAGCGCAGTCCCTCTCTTGCGAGATTGAATCCCGCGGCGCGTACGGCCTCGCTTTCCGGCGTGTCGTCCCAGAGCACCGGGTTGGTGTGATTCATGTGGATGAACCAGACCTTCTGCCTTTCCTCGGCCGGCAGATCCGCGAGCAGATCCATGGTTTCCGTGACGAAGGGATGGGGAATCTTACTCATATCACGGCCAGGCAGTTCGCCGTCTGCGTAGAACGTGGCATCGAGAAACGCAAAGTCGACCGACTGCAACACGTCGGCAAGCTCGCGATCCCAGATATCCCATTTATTGATATCCGGAATGAACAGCGCCCGCTTGCTTGGCCCCGCGATAAAGAAACCGACGGTTTCGCTGTACTCATCGCGATGCGGAACCAGTACCGGCGTCACCTGCAGCGCACCGAGTTCCACTGCTTCTTCGTGGGCTAACGTTTTGAGATCGACATTTTCGAAGCGGACGAGCTGACTCCAGGGGCCGTTGGTCTCCAGATAGTTTTTCATCCGCGGCATCACGTAGACCGGTACAGCGGAGGCGCCGATGGCTTCATGACCCAGGTACATGAGCCCCGTGTAGTGGCCCATGTGCGCGTGGGTCAGGAAGATGCCGCTGAGGGCGAAGCTCGACGACGGGGCAAGCTGCTCCAGTTGGTAGAACTGCGCGGGAAAGTCCGGCGTGGCTTCAAACAGATAGCGCCGCCGCGCGGCGTGATCGATCACGGCCAGGGACACGGCCGGTCGGCGCGGCCTTTCTCCGGTCCATCCCGGCAGGCAGTGAGGCTGGAAGCACCCGGCCTGGGGATAGCCCGTATCCTGACCGATTCCAAGCACGTGGAGCGTAACCCCGTCGTAAGCGAGAACTCGACCTGCGAACAGGAAGAGCACAAGCAGTGCACACCGCATGACGTTCCCCTCCTTCATGCTGACCAGCGACGGGCGAAGCCTGGCCTGCGCCGCGCCCGGCCGCGGCCCTCTTTGACCGGCCTAGCGCGCTGCGATCGCGGGGGCCTCCGCGGGCGGGTGATAGAGACCCAGCCATTTTGATGTGAGCGTTCCCGCGGTCATCGAGCCGTTCACATTGAGCGCGGTCCGGCCCATGTCGATAAGCGGTTCGATGGAGATCAGAAGGGCCACGAGGGCGACGGGGAGACCCATGGCGGGGAGCACCATCAGGGCGGCAAAGGTGGCGCCACCTCCGACGCCCGCGACGCCGAAGGATGAGATGACGATCACCGCGACGAGCGTGGCCAGAAAACCGATACTCAGGGGATCCACACCGACCGTCGGCGCCACCATGACCGCCAGCATGGCCGGATAAATCCCGGCGCAGCCGTTCTGTCCAATCGTGGCACCGAAGCTCGCGGCGACGTTGGCCACGGCCTGGTCATTTCCCAGCGACCGGGTCTGTGTCTCGACGCTCAGGGGGATCGCCGCGGCGGAGCTGCGCGAGCTGAAGGCAAAGGCAAGAACAGGCCAAACGCGGCTGAAATAGTGCGCGACGTTGATACCACCAAGGGCCAGCAACACGCCGTGGACAACGAACATAATGCCGATCGCCAGGTAGGAAGCCACCACAAAGCCCAGCAGGTTCAGGATGTCGCTGCCGCTCGAGGTCGCGGACATCTTGGTCATCAGGGCCAGCACGCCGAAAGGCGTCAGGCTGATGATCATGCGCGCGAACTTGTGAATGATGGTCTGCGCAACGTCCACGAAGTTGCGGAAGGCAGCGGCGTGATCCGGGTTGTCACGAGTCACCAGCAGCCCGGCAATCCCCAGGAGGATGCCGAAAATCACCACGGCGATGATTGAGGTATCGCGCAGGCCGGCGAGGTCCTCAAAGATGTTGGAGGGGAAGAAGCTCACGATCATGTCGGCAGCGGAGAGGTCACCAAGGCGTACCTGCCGATTGGCAATATTGGCAGCTCTCGCGATTTCCCGTTCGCCTTCGATCAGCCCTTCGGCGCTGAGGCCGAAACTGGCCGCCATGAAAACGCCCACAAGTGCCGCCATCGCCGTGGTCGCGAGGAGCAGACTGATAACGAGCCCCCCGACCTTACCCAGAGTCGCGATCTCATCGAGCTTCACGATGGCGGCGACCATGGAGATCATCACAAGCGGTGTGATGATCACCTTGAGCAGGCTCACGTAGACGCGTCCGACCACGTTGATCCACTCCAGCGAGGCATCGACAAGCGGAGATCCGATCCCGTAGCTCAGCTGCAAGCCCAGACCGAACAGCGCTCCGATGATGAGGCCGGCAAGCACGCGACGACCCAGAGACCAGTCGCCCATACCCAGGCGCACGAGCAGTGCCATGCAGGCGACAAACAGCAGGAGGTTGAGAAGCAGCACGATCATTATTCCTATAGTCGGCGAGGCGGCATGGTAGCAGCCCTGCTTGGCGCGGGGGATTTCGCTGGACAGCGTTCGACCACGGGCTTACCGTGCCGTTCCCTCTGCGATCCAATCAAGTACGCCATGAACCGATTCCACCGCGCGCTGGGCCTTATTGCTCTTTCTACGCTTACGTCGACCGTCCTCGCTCAGGCCGAATCCTTCGACCTTTCTTCCAACGACCGGGCCACAGCCCAGGCGCTGATCGACACCGCTCTGGACAGTGACCTCGCCTACGACATCGTCGAATCCCTGACCACGGACATCGGGCCGCGGCTTGCCGGCTCGGACGACGAAGCCCGCGCGCGCGGTTGGGGTGCGAGACTCGGGGAGGAGCTCGGCTTCGACCGCATTGTGGTCGAGCCTTTCACCATGCCCTACTGGGAGCGCGGCAGCTCCCTGCTCACCATGACCAGTCCCTACGAACTGTCGCTCTACGCCACGGCTCTGGGCGGCTCCGGGACCAGCGCCGGCAGCGTCGATGCCGAGGTGGTGTATTTCCGCTCCGTATACGAATTGAGCAAGGCGCCCGAAGAAAGCCTCGCGGGCAAGATCGCTTTCGTCGACGGTGAAGCACTGGTGAAAAGCCAGACCGGCGCCGGCTACGGGCCCGCCAACCAGCGCCGGCGCGTGGGCTGGCAGCACGCGGAGCGCGCGGGGGCCAGGGCCCTCGTCGTACGATCGGTAGGCTCGAGCTCGCACCGCTTCCCGCACACGGGAATGATGAGTGCGCGGGTTGAGGAGAGCGCCGGAGGCGAAGAAAGCAGCTGGGCGCGGATTCCCGTCATGGCCATTTCAAATCCGGATGCGGACCAGCTGCGACGCCTCTACAACAGGGGCGAAGCGTTGCGCCTGAGCTTGCAGTCGGAAGCGGGCTTCCAGGGCGACGTCGAGAGCGGCAACGTGGTCATGGACCTCATTGGGCGCGAAAAGCCGGAGGAGATCGTGCTCATCGGCGGGCATCTCGACAGCTGGGACCTCGGTACCGGTGCGGTCGATGACGGCGCCGGAGTGGCCATCACGACGGCCGCGGCGGCACTGATCGCCCAGCTCCCCCAGCGACCGAAGCGCACCATCCGCGTGGTGATGTTCGGCGCGGAAGAAGTCGGCCTGCTGGGCGCCCGGGCCTACGCAGCCGCGCACGCCGATGAGGTCGACGCGCATGTCCTCGCCACGGAATCCGACTTCGGCGCGGACACGATCTGGCAGCTCGCTTCCAACGTGAACCCCCAGGCCAACCCGGCGGTCGACGCCATCGGTCGTTTGATCGCGCAGCTGGGTATCGCCCGCGGCGGCAGCGATGTTGCCGGCGGCGGTCCCGACATCATCCCCCTCGCTGCCCGCGGTGTGCCCACGGTGCGCCTGGCGCAGAACGGCCGGGACTACTTTGACTTGCACCACACACCGGACGACACGCTGGATAAGATCGTCCCCGAGAAACTGGCGCAGAACGTGGCGGCCTACGCGGCCCTGGTGTGGCTTGCAGCGGAGCTGGACGTGGAGTTTCGACAGAGCAGCGACGACTGACTTAAGTGCATTATCCCGGTGCGGCGGGCACCCGGGTAGCCGATCGATCGCAGCGGCACAACGCTTCAGCGTAGCCCGTGCCCTGGTTCAACAGAGTTGCGGCAGCGAACCGTTCTTCCTAACATCTGGCACATGGCCCGGTTTCGCCACTACATCGTCGTAGCTTGTCTGACGCTACTCCAGACGCAGCTCGTGCTTGCGTCGGCGTCCGCCTGCCGATCCGATATGGCAACCGACCCAGCGCTGAAACCGGCGATGCCCATGGAACACATGATGATCTCGGATGAACCGACCGAGATGGGCATCATGCCGGGCATGGAAGTCATCCCCGACACCGTGGCGCCCTGTCACGGTGATTCGCATGGAGAGGCTTCGCTGGTGCCTGTCGCCACGGGTGACCACACCTGCGTGAAGTGCGAGCTGGGCTGTGGTGGCTTTGCATCCTTCGTGGCACCCGCCGCCGCAGCGACCGCGCCGCTGTTTGCCCGCGCAAGCACGTCCAAGGCCGCTGACGACAGCCTGCTCAGCGGCTCCCCCTTTCCCGCTCTCCGACCTCCAATCCCCTAGCGAAGCAGCTCTGTACGGCGTCATTTGACGCATCGGGTGCTACCACCGGTAGCACCCGCATTCGCCAGGAGGAACACAGCGTGACTACATCACGAAATCCGCGCCGCCGCTTGCGCGGCGTAACTGCGGTGCTGCTGGGCATCGCAGCGATCATCTCGTTCAGAACCATCGGGGCTCAGGACCAGACCGCAGTGCACGACATGTCGGCGCGTGGCGAGACTGGGCATGACCTGCACGCGCAGATGCAGCACGTGCACTCGTCTCCCGCCGAAGAATCCACGGCGTCTCATGGGCACGGCCTACACAAGGAGCACCAGGAGCATGCTGAGGCGTCGATGCATCCCATGCCTGCGATGCCGGGCTCGACATCAAGCGCAGAGCAACGCCTCACCCTGCCGGAGGCCCAACGCTCGCTGGATAGGACCCCGCTGTATGTTTGTCCCATGCACCCCGAGGTGATCGCGTCAGAGCCCGGCAATTGCCCGATCTGTGGCATGGCAATGGTGATGGATGACGGGGGCTCCACGGCCGGCGCTGGCCACGCTCCGGCGGTCTCCCTGGACAGCGGACTGGTACAAAGCTTCGGTGTACGCATCGCCACCGTAGAGCAGCGGGCCGTGGAAGACTGGATCAGCGCACCGGGGCGGACCCGCTTCGATGAGACCCGCCTCTACCACCTCCACCCCCGCGCTGCCGGCTGGATCGAAGGACTCACGGTACGCGCCGAGGGTGATCCCGTAAGCGCCGGCCAGGCCCTCGCGGCGCTCTACGCGCCGGAGATTCTTTCCGCCCAGGTGAGCTTCCTGATCGCCCTTGGCGAAGCTTCGAGCCCTCGTCAGGTCACGAATGCGCGCAATCTTCTACGTCTTCTCGCCGTGCCCGATGATGTGATCTTCGCCATCGAGGAAAGCGGCGAAACGCGCAACACGGTGCCGGTGGTTGCACCATCGAATGGGATCATCACGCGCCTCGAAGCGCGCGATGGCATGTACGTGGAACCGGACACGGCGATGTTTACGATCGCGGACCTTTCCAAGCTCTGGCTGTTGGTCCACGTGCGGGAAAGCGAGTCGGCTCTCGTCGCCATCGGCCAGGAAGTAGAGGTCGAGTTCGACGCCCTGCCCGGAAGACGCTATCGCGGCGCCGTGGATTACCTGTACCCCGACCTCGACGCCGCCACGCGCAGCCGGCCGCTGCGCGTGGTCCTGGATAACAGCGACCGCGAGCTGCAACCCGAGATGTGGGCGCGAGCAAAGATTCGCATCGGCGATGGCACCTCGACCCTGGCTATCCCCCGCGGCGCCCTCCTCGAAGATGGCCGCACGAGCCAGGTGCTCCTGGCCCTGGGTGACGGACGCTTCCAGCCCCGCGCAATCATCCCGGGACGCCGATTCGGCGACTGGGTAGAAGTACGCAGCGGTCTGCGGGCCGGCGAACGCGTTGTATCGAGCGCGCAGTTCCTCATCGACTCCGAGAGCGATCTGCAGGCGGAGCTCCAGCGCCTCTCCGCATCGGGACAGGTTCCCGGAGTTCATCACCATGGCCACTGAGGGAATAATCGCATCGACGATCCGCGCGGCCCTGCGTTGGCGTGTCCTTGTGCTCCTCGGATCGCTGGCGCTCGTACTGGCGGGTGGCCGCGCCGCCCTAAACAGCTCGCTCGACGCGCTACCCGACATCTCCGACGTCCAGGTCACTCTGCGCAGCAGCGCACCGGGCATGGCGCCGCAGCTCGTCGAGGATCTGGTGACCTACCCGGTCAGCCGACTGATGATGTCCGTGCCGGACGCGAGCACGGTCCGCGGTTACTCGTTCTTCGGGGACTCGTTTGTGTACGTGATCTTCAGAGACGGCACGGACCGCTACTGGGCACGGTCCCGGGTACAGGAGTACCTGGCCCAGGCGTCCTCGCAGCTGCCGCCGGATGTCAATATCAGCATGGGACCCGATGCCAGCGGAGTGGGATGGGTTTTCAGCTACGCCCTGGTCGATCACAGCAACACGCAGAGCCTTGCCGATCTCCGCGCCCTCCAGGACTGGTTCCTGCGCTACGAGCTGCTCGGGCTACTGGGCGTCGCCGAGGTGGCGAGCGTGGGCGGCATGGTCCGCGAGTATCAGGTGGTGCTCGACCCCGAGCGTCTCGCCGCTCTTGGTCTCGGTGTGAATGAGATTCGCAGCGCCATCATCGCCGCAAACGGCGAAGTCGGGGGCGGCGTCGTGGAATCGGCCGGTGCCGAGCTGCTGGTACGCAGCCGCGGGTTCCTGGCAAGTATCGACGACCTTGAGTCCATTGTGCTGCGCGCCAGTAATGCGGGCGTGCCGCTACGTCTTGGAGATGTCGCCCGGGTGCGCCTCGGGCCGCAAATGCGCCGCGTTGTCACCGATCTCGACGGCACGGGAGAGGTCGCCGGAGGTATTGTTGTTATGCGCGACGGGGCGAACGCGCTCGCCACGATCGAGCGGGTTCGCGCCCGGCTGTGTGAGCTCTCAAGCGCCCTGCCGGATGGCGTCGAGATCGTCGAGACCTACGACCGCTCGGCCCTGATCAAGGAGAGCGTCACCAACCTGCGCGGCAAGCTTCAGCTGGAGATGATCGCCGTTGCCGCTGTCTGTGCGCTGTTCCTGCTTCACCTGCGCTCCGCCCTCGTGGCAGTCGTCACGCTCCCCTTGGGACTCCTCGCGGCGCTGCTTGTCATGCATTGGCAGGGAGTGAGCGCCAACGTCATGTCTCTGGGAGGCATCGCGCTGGCCATTGGCACTATGGTCGATGCAGCCGTCGTGATGATTGAGAACGCGCATAAGCATCTGGAAAGGTTTACTGCCAGGAATGGACGAGCGCCGGCCGGGAACGAACGCTGGAAGCTTATCGCGGCGGCGAGCACCGAGGTGGGTCCCGCGCTGTTCCTGTCGCTGCTGATCATTACGGTGAGTTTCCTCCCGGTGTTTCTTCTCGAAGCCCAGGAGGGCCGGTTGTTCCGGCCTCTGGCCATGACCAAGACCTACGCCATGGGCGCGGCCGCCCTGCTTTCGGTCACGCTGGTGCCCGTGCTCATGGGCTGGTTCCTCCGCGGTCGCATTCCGCGAGAGCGCTCCAATCCGCTCAATCGTGTTCTAGAGTCGCTTTATCGACCCTGTCTGAAGCTGTGCCTGCGACGGCCACTGCTCACCGTCGCGCTCGGCGTGCTTCTGTTGGCGACGGCGGTCATTCCGCTCAAACGCCTCGGTGGGGAATTCATGCCCGAGTTCTTTGAGGGCGACATCATGTATATGCCCACGACGCTTCCGGGAATCTCCATTGGCGAAGCGCGTTCCCTGCTGCAGAAAAGCAATGCCGCGATTCGCAGCGTTCCCGAAGTCGCCCAGGTCTTCGGCAAGCTGGGGCGAGCGGATACGGCGACAGACCCGGCTCCGCTCACCATGATCGAAACGGTCGTGACCCTGAAACCGCGCGAGGAGTGGCGGCCTCGCCTCACACCGGAGTCACTGGAAGCGGAGCTGGACAGCGCCGTGCAGCTTCCCGGCGTGCGCAACGCCTGGGTGATGCCCATCCGGACCCGGATCGACATGCAATCGACCGGTGTAAAGACCGCCCTCGGTATTCGCCTGTCCGGCGATGACCTCGGTCTGCTGCAGGCGGTCGCCGAGGATGCGGAGTCCATCCTGCGCCAGATTCCGGGCACGCGATCAGTAATTGCAGAGCGGCCACAGCAGGGTCGCTACCTTGAGATTCATCCGCGGCGCGAGGCTTTGGGTCGCTTCGGTCTGACGCTCGCCGATATCAATACCGTAATTCGCTACGGCGTGGGCGGTGCCGAGATCACGCGCACTATCGAAGGCCGTGAGCGCTACCCCGTGGCACTGCGTTTCGAGCAGGCGAGCCGCGAGAATCTGGAGGCCCTGCGGCGCCTTCCCGTTACCACGCCTGGCGGTGCTGTGGTCACCCTTTCGCAGCTCGCGGATATCGAACTGGTGCCAGGCCCCGCAACCCTGCGTAGCGAAAACGGACGCCTCGCGGTCTGGCTATATATTGCGACGGACACAGCAAACCTGGCCGCGTTCCAGCAGCGTTCAGCCCGGGCTCTGGCCTCGGGGCTGGAACTACCCGCAGGTGTCAGCCTCCACTGGACAGGGCAGTACGAGTACTACGCGCGAGCCCGGGAACGGCTGCTGACCATTCTTCCGCTCACCCTTTTGCTCATCGCCGCGCTGCTCTACCTGATCTTTGGCCGCATGGGCGAAGTCATCCTGATCCTGCTTTCCCTGCCGCTGGCGGTAGCCGGAGGCGTATGGCTCATCCACCTCCTGGGACATACGCTCTCGGTCGCGTCGGCCGTTGGATTCATAGCCCTGGCCGGAGTGGCCGCGGAATTCGGCGTAATTATGCTGCTGTATCTCGAACGGGCACGTCAGGATGCCGGTGAGATTCGGGATCGTGGCGAGCTGCGCGAGGCGGTAACAAAGGGCGCTCTGCAGCGTCTGCGACCGAAGATCATGACGGTGGCCGTTGTGGTCGCGGGCCTGCTGCCGATCATGTTCGGCGTCGGCGCTGGTTCAGAGGTTATGCAGCGGATTGCCGCACCGATGCTGGGCGGCATGCTAACGGCACCTCTGCTCAGTCTCGTCCTGCTGCCCGCCGCGTACTACCTTTGGCACCGGCGGCGCTTGCCCGAAAGTCCGCGAATTACCGCTCCCGGTCAGCGAGATCAGCCTCAGCGGCGATAAAGCCGAAAGCACTCCAGCTCGATCCCGACACGATGCGCTTTAGAAGCGCATCGGACTTCTCCTTATCGCCGTTGTAGTAATAGTAGTTGGCCAGACCATAGGCGACGGCGGCGTTGCTGGGATCGTCGCCGTTGGCATCCATAAGCTCGCCGATGGCCAGCTCACCTTTGTACAGCAGGCAGAGCTGGTGGTAGCTCATATTCTCGATGATGGACATGTCGGCGCTGATCCCCGTCAGCGCCGCGGCCGCCGCGCCTTCCTGGCCCATACGGCGAAGAATCATATAGATCCAGTGGCCGGTGGATACCAGGTTGTCGTCATAGCCACCCAGACGGTAACCACTCTGGAACGCCGCCAGTGCCAGGGGCCAGTCCTGCTTGAGGTAGTAGGCGAGACCGAGGTGGTACCAGATATTGCCCTGGGTAGTGGTGAGCGGAATATTCTGAGCGTTGGGAAGACCGTCAGGCTCGGTCTGGAGCTCCATGCCCTGCATGAGCACGACCGCGCGCTGGAAGTCGCTGATGGCGCGGTCGAACTGGCGCGTGGAGATATAGCGGTGCCCGCGATGGCGATAGAAGCGGGGGTCGGCGGGATGCTTGGAGATGCCCTCGCTGAAAATCTCGATAGCGCGTCGATAGTCGCCCGCGTAGGCGGTGCGGCGGCCGTACCAGATGATGTTGTCCGGATCGTCCGGGTCCTCCCCGTAGTTGCGCTGTGCAGTCTCAAGCTTCTCCAGCGTGGCTTCACTGGGCTCTGCAGCGTACAGGGCCTTACCCTCCAGCGATTGGGCCTGAGCGCTGACCGGGAGCTGCGCCACCGCCGCGGAGGCTCCGAGCGCCAGCGGAACACACAGCAGAAGCGTTGCGAGCCGTTGTCGATAAGGGTTGATCATCCCTCTGTACCTCTATTCATTGACTGTTCGAGTGGTCGTTTTACGTGCATGCCGGTCAGGCCGAACCGTCCAGATAAGGCGCCCATCGCTCGAGGTAGACCTGCAGCAGTTCGATGAGCGCCCCGTCCGGATCCCGGCACAGGGCTACGTCGCCGAGCTTGTCGTGGCCCACCTGGACGTCGCTCAGGAATTCAACGCCCTCGTTTTTCAGACGCGCGACGTCGGCCTGCAGGTCTTCACTAATCAGGCAGATTCTCACCAGGCCGAGGTCTGCGTTGGTCAGGGGCGCTGACGATGCGGTATTGGAAAACTCGGTCAAATCGAGCTTGGGAAAACCCTCATCAAGCTGCATGATGCAGGCGCGACCGCCCGGGGGAGGAACGATGCCTAGCGCCTCCGCCATGTCCTCGGTGAGTGGCTGCGCCTTATCTTTTTTCATGGCCAGGTAGGGAATCGCGGGAAGAAACAGCTCAAAGCCCAGCTTCTCGTAGAACGAGATAGAGCGCTCCAGATTGCTGACATTGATGTTGATGTGTCCCCAGCCGAAGCTCGGTTTGCTGTCGCTCATGGCGCTGTCCTGTTATCGGCGCTCCGTAGCGGAGGCGCGGCTGTTATTGACACTTCCCCCGTACCGCAGGGGATCAGCATAGACACTGCGGTGGCGCGAGTCACTGCGGACGGCATCGTCCCAATGCATAAGCGTTGTCACGAGCACGCCATGGATTTGTGCCAATCCCAGGCTGCCGCAGTCGGTTATTCTCCGATAAGTCCATGCTGACCCGGTGCATACTGTGTTTCAGAAAGTACAAAACGAAGACATCACGCTAAACGTCGTGGTCGAGGGCAGCGGCCCGCTGATTCTCTGTATCCACGGCTGGCCGGAGCTCTGGTACTCCTGGCGCCATCAGCTTCGCTACTTTGCCGATAGCGGCTACACCGTTGCGGCCATGGACGTGCGCGGCTACGGCGGGAGCGGTAAGCCCTCGGGGGTGGAAAACTACGTTCTGAGCAAGCTCGCTGGGGACGCGGCAGCCGTGTTGCAGGAACTGTCGGACGAACCCGCCATACTATTTGGCCACGACTGGGGGGCACCGATCGCCTATGCCACGGCTCAGCAACATCCGCAACTTGTTCGAGGCGTGGCCGGGCTCAGCGTTCCCTTCAGGCCCCGGGGCGAGGCGTCGCTGCTGCAGGTCGCGAAGCAGCTCTTTCCTGAGAAGTTTTTCTACATGCTTTACTTCCAGAAGCCTTCCGTGCCCGAGCAGGAGCTGGAAGCCGACGTCATGGACTCGCTGCGACGCGTCTACTACGCATGCTCCGGCGATGCGCCCCTGGGCGCTTTCCTGGTCGATAAGGACAAGGATGCGGGCCTCCTGGAGGGGCTCGTGGATCCCGATACCTTTCCGGCGTGGATGAGCGAGGACGATTTACAGACTTATGCAGCGGCATTTAAGGCGGGGGGCTTCGAAGGCCCCATAAACCGCTACCGCGCCCAGGGCATCGACTTCGAAGAGTCCGCACCGCTTCTGGGAAAAGCCCTGCCAACACCGGCGTGCTTCATCGGCGGTGAGCGCGATCCGGTGCGGCGAGTGATTGCGGGGGTCGATATGTTTGCCGACCTCGCGGGAGGTTACGACGACTTGCGGATCTGCGAGATCATCGACGGCGCCGGGCACTGGCTGCAGCAGGAGGCTCCACAGGAGTGCAACCGCATCCTGGCGCGCTTCGTAGCATCTCTTTAGCTAAGGCAGGCAGGGATTAGACGGTGGCAGGCGGTTTTGCGAAAGATGGCGCGGTCCAGGAACAGATAGACGCGAGCATCAGCGACGAAATCAACCGGGCGCGGAGTCTCCTCCCTCAGGGTCCCGGAGCTAGCGACTGCGACGAGTGTGGGGCTTCCATTCCCGAAGCCCGACGCGCGGCGGTGCCCGGCGTACGGCTCTGCGTAAGCTGCCAGGAAGTGCTCGATAGAGAACATCGGGCCAAGGCCGGCTACAACCGGCGCGGCAGCAAAGACAGCCAGCTGCGCTGAATCCTCGAATTCAGCGTAAAAGCACTAGGCTCACTACCCTCCGGTACTCAGACTCTTGAATACGCCATCGCTCCGGGCGGTTATCTTTGATCTCGACGGCACCCTCGTTGACTCGCGTCTTGATTTCTCTGCCATGCGATGCGAACTCGATGCTCCACCGGACGTGGGCTTGCTGGAATACGTGGAAACCCTGGACACGGAAGCCGCGCAGGCGGAAGCCATGGCCGTCATTCATCGCCACGAGATGACCGGCGCCGAGACCGCGACCTGGATGCCGGGGGCCGAGGACGTCATGCACGGTCTGCACAACCGGCGCACCCCCATCGCTATCGTCACCCGTAACAGCCGCGAGGCGGCGAAACTGACCATGCGACGCCTTGGCATGCCCGACGTACCACTAAAAGCCCGCGAAGACGCAGCGCCCAAACCGGATCCCGAGGCGCTGCTGGCGCTGGCGCAGCGCTGGGGTCTGGCCCCGTCAGTCTGCGCCTACGTGGGTGACTTTCGCTACGACATTGAAGCGGCCGAGCGCGCCGGCATGCTGCCGGTGCTCTACACCGCCGGGCAACCGGTCCCGAGCGAGCACGAGGGTAAGGTGGCCGTGCTGAGCGACTTCCGCACCGCGCCCGGATGGCTGACACAGGCCGACGCCGGGGAGCGACAGGGCTAACTGTTCATCCGGACCGGACGGCCGATCGTGTGACCAGCGGAGCTTGGGAAGCAACCGGGGCGGCTTTCAGTGCACGAGCCACTGCGCATCGGAGACGAGGCACATGCCGCCGCAGCGACGCAGAATGGGCCGAACTGCCTCGACAATACGCTGCATGAGATCGACGTCTTCCACCGCCAGGATGAATACACAGTTCTCATCCGTATCCGTCACATCGTCAGCCCGTCGATAGCCACGATCACCGCTGCCCCCCACGTTTTGAATCACGGTGTAGGCATTCGCACCGGCTTCACGCAGGGCCCGGTCGAGCTGATCGCTGTGAGAGCGCTCAAGTACGATTTCGATCCTCTTGCAGGCACGCATCGTCACGCCCTCCCAAAGTCCATCAGCGAATCGCCAGCTGAATAAGGTAATGAAACAGCGGGATGCCGACCACTATGTTGAACGGAAAGGTCACGGCGAGCGCCATCGTGAGGTACACACCCGGATTGGCGTTCGGGAGCGCAAGACGCATGGCCGCCGGTACAGCGATGTAGGAGGCACTCGCCCCGAGCACGGTAAGAAGAAGCGCGTCGCCCTCGGGAAGTGAGATTGCCAGTGCCAGCAACAGCGCCGTACCGCCGTTTAGCAGCGCGAACAGCAGAGCCAGCAATACCATCATCTTTGGCGACACCTGGAGCTGGCCGCTGCGCGGGTCGTTTATGTCGCGGAGGCGGCGTGCCGCGACCAGACCCATGTCTAGGAGGAACAGGCAAAGCATGCCGACAAAGGACGCTTTCACGAAGGGTTCGAGCTGAGCCATGCCGCGCGCGCCGCTGACCCAGCCAATCAGCAGGCTACCCAGGATCAAGACGACCGATCCGTTGAGGAAGGCCTCGCGCAACAGCTGCGGGACCGAGGTCTCTTCGATGGCCTCTTCCGGTGCTGCACCGCCGGCGCGGCGATAAAGGAAAAGTCCGACAACAATTGCCGGTGCTTCCATGAGCGCCATGGCGGCCACAAAGTGGCCGCCCCAGGCGATGTCGAGGCCATCGAGGTAGTTGGTCGCGGTCACGAAGGTCACCGCGCTGATGGAGCCATAGGTGGCCGCGATTGCCGCTGCATCCGCGTTCGGGAAAAACCGCTTCACCGCAAAGAACACGTAGATCGGCACGATCGCCGCGAGGGCCAGCGCTGCCGCCAGAGCCAGAAGTACGTCCGGGGACAGCTTGCTGGAAGCGAGCGCAACACCCCCCTTAAAGCCAATCGCGAAGAGCAGATACAGCGAAATCGCCCGTGCCACAGGATTCGGCAGATCGAGATCAGAGCGAGCGATCGTTGCGAAGGCACCCAGGAAGAAGAACAGCAGGGGTGGCGAGGTAAGGTTGGCGAAGAACGCGCTGGCCATCTGATGTACCCAAAATGAAGAAATTCGCCCACGGACCGTGATTGGCCCGTGTCCGTGCGTCGGGAAACATACGGCGAATAGGCCGACATGGCCTTGAATCATGGATTCTCGGTTGAGCTGCAGCTTGAGGACTCCGGCCTTTGGCTCACGCAGGACGATGGCGGCTCTACACGCGGTCCACAGCGGAGCCTTCACCAACGTTGCGTTGACCTGGGAGCGCTGCACAGACGATGATCCACCCCCGTGCGGCGCGAAGCTTCGGCGCACGGGGCGACGTTTTTTGTCACAACTTAATGCGACCCTGGAAAACAAGGCGCGGAACAGGCGTTCCGCAGGCAACGCAAACACGGAGAATCATCATGGCCTACGAAACCATCGACGGCGAAAAATACGAAAAGGAGTTGCTCGATCTGGCCCGCGAGCACACGACCGGCGTGGGCGAAGGCAAGCTGTCCAAAGACGAGGTTGCCGATCTGTTCAAGTCCGCGAACGATGGCCAGGGCGTAACGCCGACGGAGAAAGCAACGCTGGCGTATATTCGGGACAACTTTGAATTTACTGATGCCGCGGCGAAAGACTTCGACGAGGCGTTTGCCAAGCTCTGATCAACCGCTCTGAGCCGGGAGGCGCTGTTCGATTCATCCCCTCCGTTCAGCTACGCCCGGCGTTGTCCGCAAGCGGTAGCGCTCCCGAGGCGCGCGGTGAAGCGACTACCCGTTTTCGTTGAGGCCTACTGGACTCCGGCCAGCGGTTGACGCACGGGGCGCAGCCGCCGCTGTCCCGCGGAGATTCTGTTCCTGCCGGCGGCCTTCGCTCTGTAAAGCGCTTCGTCCGCCGAATGTACCAGGACGGCGCAGGAGTCCTCCGGACCTGGGATAATCGTTGCGACACCGGCGCTGGCCGTTACGAAATCACTCACATCCGATTGATCCGTAGGTATGCCCAGGTTTTCGATGGCGGAAACAAGCCGCTGGGCGAGGTGCTCAGCAGAGGTCTCGTCGGTTTCCATCAGCAGCACAACAAACTCTTCCCCGCCATAGCGACACAGCGTGTCCGTCGCTCGATTCACGCTGCTCTGGAGCGTGGAGGCAATTCTGCCAAGCACCTCATCGCCGGCCGGATGGCCGAAACGGTCGTTGAACGCGCCGAAGTAGTCTACGTCGATCAAGATACACGAAAGCGGCCATTGATAGCGCTTGGCAAGGGCCCAGTCCCGGCTCAACACCCGGTCGAATACCCGCCGGTTATAGACCCCGGTCAGAGAATCGTGGTCGGCGAGCTTCGCCAGGCTGATGTTTTTTTCGCGAAGCTCGCGGTCCTGAGACTCGACCACATCGAGGAGACGGTCGAAGTACCGGGCAACAACGCCTATTTCATCGTGCCTCTCAAGCGGAAGACGACGGCTGAAGTCTTCGCTTCTGGCAACGCTCCTGAGAAAGTCCGTCAGTTGCTCGATAGGCCCGACAATGCGCCGGGAAATGACCGCCGAGAAGGCCGCAAGCAGCAGCATGATGGTAAGAAGTCCGACCAGGCTGCCTAGGGATACGATCCCGTCGTCAAAGTTTCTCGGAGGGAGCTGCTGCGTAACGGTGAAAAGCGGGTTTCCGAAAACATCTTCCAGAATCCACCTGGACTCCGACTCTGCGTTTCTGGGCAAAACCCCGTTTTTACTCTTCCCGATGGCTGCTGCCAGGTCGCGATCGGCCTCGGGATCAAACAGCGTAAACCTCACGTTGCCGGTCCCGGTGACTTCCTGGAAGAAGGCATCGTCGGCCGATCGCCAAATGGCAAGGTAGCCTGATGGGGGAATGGTGGCTTCGTCATTGGTTACTTCCGCGAGAACGAAAACAGCCGGCCCTGAATCCCCGGTAATGAACCCGCTTAGAACCGCTCCATGCTCGGATTGCAGCAACGGAATGATTTTCGTGAGTGGAACGCGCAGGACCTGCCGCGACTCAAGCGATTCATGGTCGTGGACAGAGCTGAAGTGCACGCGGCCGTCCAGTTGCAGGTAGGAGTAGCCATCAATCTGCGGGACGGTGTGCATGGTCTCGACAAATTCGTATTCCTCGGCCACAAACTCGGAGTAAAACGCGCTCTGTGCGTCTGAGCGCATGAATTCATAAGCCTTGTTCCACCACGCGTTGTCGTAGGCGATCGATTCCTTCCGGGAGACCTCAAGCTGCAGCGCGTGCTGCACTTGCCGTACGGCCTCCACGTCGTTGGCGTACTCCTGTTGGTAGAGTTCCGGCAACTGGAAGAAGTATCGTGTCGCCAACTGGGCGAATCCCACCAGCAGCAGGCTCGCGCCGAAGGCGGCGATGAGCGAGGCACGAAGGGACAGCTTGAGATTCATTTATGGTTCATGGCGGCGGATACAGCAAACGAGCCGGCAGCGCGGTCATCGCTGCTCTGGCTTCACTCCTACACTATATGCCACAGCGTCGCGAAGCACCGGAATAAATCCCCGCTATCGGTCGCCTGCCGCCACCGATGTTTCGTACTGTGGCAGGCGTCACACTAACGCTGAAGAAACGGCTCTGCCCCGGACTTGCGTCGGCGGTCCGCTTGCCGCGCTCAGGCTCGAATTCATGGATAGATGGGGAAGCATTCGATGCATGCGTCTCAAGTGAAATTGGTCGCGTAACGGCTGAAAGCGTCCATAGACTGCGGGACGGCGGGAACACCATAGGGGCAGCAAGCGGTGAACGAACTGGATACGCGCCGGACTCGGCTTCGCGAGTTCAGTCACGCGGACGCGAGCGAACTGCTCGCCGTGTTCCGGAACCGGGGCATTCGACGCTTTCTGCTCGACGACCTGGTGGTGGGCTCCGAATGGATCAAAGAGGAGATAGGCGAGAGCATCGCCCGTTTCTCCAGGGGCTGTGCTGGTCTCTGGTCCGTCCGTCTCGACCGCGACGGCCCGATTGTTGGCTTTGTCGGTTACCGGGATTTTTTTGATCCACCCGAACTGCAGTTGCTCTACGGCTTACTGCCCCTTTACTGGGGTCGCGGCCTCGCGACCGAAGTTTCTGCACGCGTATGCGAGTACGGCTTCGACGTCCTCGGATTCGAAGAGATCAGGGCCGCCATTGACGCGCCCAACCACGCATCTCGCGCTGTCCTCGAACGACTCGGATTTTCCGAAACGCACCGGAGGGACAAGGCGAATCAAGGCACCGCGTTTTTTTGCCTTGGCCGGGATGATCGCGTCGCGGAAATCAATTGGCCCGACGGACCGGCATCTACCCATCCAGCGAAATGAAGCATCGCGAACAGGCGCCCTCGGAACGTATAGCGGGGCCGAACGGCGGCAGCGTTGTGCTTAGCCCGGAACTTGCGCCAGCGACCAGGAACTTCCGGACTAGTCTGAACCGTCTTGACCCTGGCCCTCCAGCCACTTGTACATGATCAGGGCGTCCACGAAACCACGCTGCGGGTGATTGAAGGCCTTCGGGAGGCGCCCGACTTCCTCGAAACCGAGTCGGCGCCAAAGCCTGACCGCGCCTTCGTTGCTTGAGGCGACAAAGTTGAACTGCATGGCCGCGTAATCCAATTCCCT
>JBCBTK010000015.1:0-130938 GCA_039818725.1 Pseudomonadota bacterium | reverse complement strand
TCGTCGTTCGGAAGGCCTCGATACTCCCAGAGGAACTCGCAGTGGCTGGGAAGAATATTTACCGCCGTGCCACCGTTGATGGTGCCCACCTGGACCGTGGTCCAGGGCGGTTCGCAGCCGGAATGCCCGGCCTCAGCCCGCTTCTTGCGCCCCAGGGCGTCGAGGTGTTCGATGATCCGGGCGGCGGCCAGGATGGCGCCGGCGCCGCGGTGCGGCTGACTGGAGTGAGCGGCCTGACCGGTGACGATCGTACGGAACACGTTGATCGACTTGTGCGCACGGACGATACGCATACTCGTCGGTTCGCCAATGATGCCAAATTCGGGTTTCGCCCCGTTGGCCAGCGCATCGTCCACCATGCGATCGATACCCAGGCAACCGATTTCCTCGTCGTAGGAAAGAGCGAGGTACAGCGGCTGCGTCATGGACGAGATGTTCAGTTCTGCAAGGCGCGATAGGAACACGGCGGAGAAGCCCTTCATATCGGAAGTGCCCCGACCGTAGAGGAGACCCTCGCGTTCCGTGAGCTTGAAAGGGTCGGTGTGCCAATCCTGATCGTCGATCGGCACCACATCCGTATGGCCCGACAACACAACGCCGCCGGGGGTGTCGGGGCCGATGGCCGCCCAGAGGTTGGATTTGTTGCCCGCCTCATTAGTTGTGCGGCGGCAGCGAGCGTCGAAGGACGTGAGGTAGTCCTCTACCCAGTCGATGAGCGGCAGGTTGGAGTCTCGAGATACGGTAGGAAAGGCGACCAGTCGATCGAGCATTTCGACGGAGTTCAAGTGATGCACGGCGCTACTCCGATGGCGGGTTTAGGTAAGCCTCGACCCTGGCGCCGTCCTGAGCGGGCGTCAGCAGCGAGACCGCTAATAATACAGGGACGTGGACGCAAAGCCCGAATATTCCTTCGTGCATGGGAATGGGTTTCAGATCGGGCAGGAAAAAGAAAAGCAGGGCGGTGGCCGTCCCGGCGGCCAGGCCGGCGATGACTCCCGGCGTGGTGGCTCGTCGCCAGAAGAGTGCGGCGACTACGGGCGGCGCGAGTTGGGCGATCATGCCGTAGGAGGTAAGCAGCAGAACCACCAGCGACATGCCTTCGGAAACGGCAAAAAAGTAAGCGATAACGCCGGCCACGAGGATCAGAACGCGGATCAGGTAACGCTGCTGCGCTTCGCTCAGCGGCTTGAACAGTCGAATCCCGTCCTCCACCGCCACGGAAGCTGTCGCATGCAGGAGCGCGTCGCCGGTCGACATCGATGCGGACAGGGCGCCGGCGCAGAAAAGCCCGACCATGAGCAATGGCAGCTCGACGTTCAGAATAAGATGGGGAAGGATAAAATCCGGCTCCGCCAATTCATCAACGAACATCACGCCCGCCAGTCCGATGAGAAACACGGGAACCAGGAATAGCTGAAACGTGGGAAACCACACCACCGTGCGTCGGATGATGCGCTCATCCCGGGCCGTGAACGCTTTCATGAACAGGTGCGGCCACATCTGAATGCCGATCGCGCTCACCAGGATCGCGCTGCTGTAGGCCGCCCAGCTCCACGGCTGTCCGTCGGCGTCGAGGCCGGGAAGGTCCAGGAAACCGGGGCGTTGGGTCACGATTTCATCGATCATTGGGCCGACACCGCCGTACAGCTTGAAGGGCAGATACAAACCCAGGGCCCATGCGATGCCGATCATGAACACGCCCTGCAGCGTATTGGTCCAACCCACCGCGGCTACACCGCTGATCAGGACATACACCAGCACAACACCGTAGGCGACCGCCGCCCCAAGCCACAGCGGCACATTGCCTTCGGTGACCGCCTCAATGACGATCCCGGCGCCGCGCATCTGCAGCGTGATGTAGGGGATGAGGGCGGCAATGCTGATGATGGCGATGAGCAGCGAAAGCCCCCGCGATGGAAAGCGGCCGGTAATGAACTGGGCCTGCGTGACCTGCCCAAGCTGACGGCCGACGCGGGCCACCTTGGGTCCGATTACGTACCAGGGCATCATGCCCAGGACGCCGTAGGAAAGGATATAGAACGCAGCCGCCCCTCGCGAATAGGCCCAGCCGGGACCGCCAAGAAACGCAAAGGCGGAAAACACCGTTGCTCCGGTGACGAAATACATCACCAGGAAACCGAAGTTGCGGTCGCCGGCGACGAAACCCGTCACCGTCGACGAGGTCTTCCGTCCCGCGCGAAGGCCCACCCAGAGGGTCAGTGCCAGATAGGCAACGATGATGGACGAGACGACGACCCACTGGGGCACTATGGCCGGCCCCTGCCGTTCTCGACGTGATCAAGGAGCAGGAGCGTGACCAGGCCGATGAGGATCCAGATTACGGGCCAGGCCATGGACAGGGGCAGTCCCAGGATGAGCGGTCTGGCCGCACTGAACTGGGTAGCCACAGGCCAGGTCATGGCAAGGACGTTGAGAACGTAAACGGCTACGGCGAGCCGGCGCATCCTGCGACGATTCAAGGTGCTTCCTTCTGGAACGACGCCGGGAGTATCGCACAGCGACGACAGGACTCGACGCCGCAGCCCGTACAACGTAGCGCCCGTGGCGGGTTTCCGTGCCGCGGAACGCGGCGCCTAAGCTCGAACGTCAAACGGTATGCCGGCGCCCGGTCCCATCATGGGAAGTCCCAGAAACTACGGCACCGATATGATATGCGCGATCATTCGCCGGCCCTCGAAGACTGCCTTGTCTTCAACATTCACGCCATCTTCCACAAACACAAAATCGAAGGTGCGGTCTTCATTGACATCGCTGTGCAGCATGACGAGGAACTTGTCCCCCGACGCAGCAGGGTGGTCGATTCTGACCGACGTGTTCTCGTTCAGACCGGCCTGCAGATAGCTGTAGCCCGAGATCATCTTGCCGTTTGGCCTGCCGTCAACGATGGGATGCAGGACAATCCAGCCCGGCTTTTCGATGGTGACCTTCGTGAAGGTCAGCACGGTTGAGTTTGCGCGCCGTGTGACGACGTTTTCGCAGTTGATCAGGACTTCGGTGAAGATCCCGCCCTCATCGACGTTAGCGAGGCCGTCCAGTTCGATGACGTTTCGTTCTCCGTTGCCCAGCGTGATCTGGCCGGGTGTAGTGCCGCCCTGGGCCGCTGCAGTTCCATGCAGGAGAAAGAGGTAAGGGGCCAGGAGCACGGCCGCTACCAGTTTGATCGTATGTAGAGTCATTATTCTTCGCCAGGTTGTCCGATAGTGCGAGTCGAGCATCTTACTGGCCTGGGCTGTGGATGGCACCAGCCCACGCGGGCTACTTGATGAGCGCGGTTCGCGAAAACGATCTTTGCGCGCAATCATCTTGCCGCGTGATCGGGATCGGGTGCACTCCGGTCCCAGGACGGTTGCTCTCCCGTCGCCTGGCCAGGTCTCGGCTCGCTTCGCTAGCGCCGTGCGTCCAGCTCGTCGAGCATCTGGTTGGAGAGACTGATGAAGGCCAGCAGGCCGGCGTCGGCGGCGACCCGTTCGTCGATGAGCAGATCAAGCACTTCCCGCTGAACGTCCAGGACGCGTTGGCGGGATGCCGCCTGGCCATCCTCGGGAATGGACTCGCGAATATCGAGCAGCTTCGAATAGTAGTGGTCCACGCGGTCCTTGCGAACCTGGGTTCGGTAGCGGTAGAGCGCAATAGCACCCGATATCAGGCTGACGACAATGGTAAAGCTGAGGGCCAGGACTTCGGCATAGCGTTCGATGAACCCGGGACCTTCACGTTCGATGAAGCGCCGCGCCCCCGGGTGCAGGGGCAGCATGAGATCCGCGCTACGCACACTTTCGTCGAGTTCCCGGGTCACCAGCGGATAGCTCCTGGAAATATCCTGAGCATTACCAAACAGCGCCGCCGCGATATCGAAGATCAGCTCTTCATCGAGACCCTGCCGGGCCACCAGGACCGACCGCAGCGACAGCGTCATTACGGCCTCATCCGCCAGCGCTGGGTAGGTGCCCGTCGGCAGTAGAAAAGGCTTTACATCATGGTGGCGCAGCGCGACGGCGTCGGCCAGCGATCCTCCGGGAATATCTTCGGCGCGCCGGAAGCTGAACAGCCGGTACGCGGATAACTGCCGGGCGTTGTCGCGATCCAGCAGGCCGCCAAGAATGAAGTGTACATCCGGCTCTGCTGTCCAGGGGTTATCGAGGATCGTGTAATCGTTGGTTGTGAGACCGGCGTCTTCGGCGAGCCGGGTCAAAAGGCGATACGCAGAGCCGCCCGGTGGTCCCGCCCAGATATTCTGTCCGGCGAGAACCTCGGTCAGCGAATTGGCATTCTGATCGCGAGGGACCAGCACGTGCAGAACACTGGGGTACAGCGGGGCAATGGTCATGAGTCCCGCAATCGTCTCGTTGGGTTCTTCGATAATGGCGATGTCTGCGTCGCCGCTGGTTAGGCGCTCCTGCAACGCGTGGGCGTCATCGGCGCTCGTGATGTCGATCTCAAGGCCGCGCGCCGCAAGCGTTGCCTTCACTGTTTCCGCAATGGAGGGCGCCGGTTCCTCGGTAAGCGTCGCCAGCCTCAGGCTTGCCTGCTCAGTACCGCAGCCCGCCAGCAAACAGGCCAGGAGGAGGCTGGCCGCGCGCATCAGTTGAGCTCGAGAAGTCGCTCGAAGTTGAGGTCAGCGCGCTCGCGAAAGGTTGTCGAATCGCTGTTCCACAGGGTTCTACCGTTGGTGAACCCCGTTACTTCGAACAGCAGCAGGCGATCGCCTTCGATCTTAAAGTTTCTGTAGTCTGGACAGGTAACGCGGCCGAAGGACAACGTTATTGCGCAAAAGCCGTTGTATGCGGGGACGTAGCGCTGCGGGTCGTCGAGGAAGCGGTCGCGATTTGTCGCTGTGGTGAACAGGTACCGCTGGCCGTCGTATTCAGCACTGATTTCCGGGTCGCCGGCAATGGGACCACCGGGATCCCGATAGCTCAGGACGTCAAAGCCGCCGACGGCCAGACCGTTGGGTGAGCACATGGCCAGATCGGGTCCGTGCTCGAGACTGACGCCCGACGCGCTCTTCGGAGCCATCTCTTGTGCGGTGACTGTTGTCGAAAAGCAGACCGCGAGTAACCACCATCCCATATACCGAAATGTCATGCTCGTCCATCCTGCTGCATTCCCTAGGCCAGCATACCAAGCGCCGCCGCAAGCTTCATGGCGGCCCCGTCTGGACCCTGGTCAACTTACTGCGCGTTCGTCCCCGGGGCCCGTTGGGCGCCGGGGAGTCGTAGTAAGACAGTGGAAAGGACTCAATCGTTCACTCTTCGACCAGGCCCCAGGCGGCGGCAAAGGGATCCTGCGTCGCATCGCGTTGCCAGGTGTACTCGGCGCGCAGCGCCGCATCCTCGGCCGCTGCCTCGCCAAGCAATCGTGCGATCACGGCGAGGGTCATATCCATCCCCGCCGAAACGCCGGAGGATGTAAACACTTTCCCGTCCTCTACCCAGCGCGCCTGATTCACCCAGTTCACGCTCGGGCCCTGTTCCTTTACCCACGCGAAGCTCATTTTGTTGCTGGTCGCCCGTTTCCCATCGAGAGCACCCGCTTTGGCCAGGAGTGCGCTCCCGGTGCACACGGAAGAGAGAATTTCAGCGCTTGCCGACATGCGTTTGATCCAGCTCATGAGCGCTTCGTTGTGAATGGCCTGGCGTGTTCCAAGGCCCCCCGGCACCAGCACGATATCGTAGTGCGCATCATCGCGAACCTTCCGCTCCGCGACGATCGCCTGGCCCTGGGAACTGGTTACGTTGCCCAGTTCCTCGGCAACGAAATACATGGAGAACGCATCCGCATGCATTCCGAATAGCTCGATCGGCCCCATCACATCCAGGGTCTCGAAACCGTCAAACACGAGTACTCCCACGTCTCTCTTCCTGTCCATCTAACACCTCATCAGATTCCTGCAGTGGATTGTCTCGTGCAGAGTCGGCCGGCCGATCCGCGTGCCGGCGGAGCCGGGCGGTCTCCACCGTCTGTTGAAAAGCGCCGGAACCAATCGACTTGCACCCCGCGATCTTACGAAGTCATAATTTGGCATAAAGGACTATAAACCCTCGATTTATGCCAAAGACGAAAACCCCCAGGACGCTGGCTTTCTTTATCTATCCGGGATTCAAACTCCTGGACCTCACCGGGCCGCTGCAGGTTTTTGCGGATGCGGAACGAGGTTTCAGTCCCGGGGGAGTGCCCTACAACATCGCGGTCGTTTCCCTAAAAGGAGGTCACATCGAGTCCGATACGCCGGTGATAATCGATTCCATACCCGTCAGTGCCCTGCGAGGAAGGCGCCTGGACACATTTGTGGTTGTGGGCGGCCGGGGTGTTTACGATGCCGCCGCCGACGCAAAGATTGTGGCGGCCGTGGAGCGTTTGAGCGGGCGAAGCGGGCGAGTGGCGTCGGTGTGCTCCGGTGCCTTTCTCCTGGCCGAGGCGGGACTCCTCCATGGCAAGAGCGTAGTAACGCACTGGGACGACTGCGCTCAGCTGGCGAAGCGCTTCCCCGGTCTGTTCGTACTCAAAGACAGGATCTACGTTCAGGATGGGAGTACCTGGACCTCCGCGGGAGTTACCGCAGGCATCGACCTTTCCCTGGCACTCGTGCAGGAGGATTGGGGCAGACCGCTAGCCGTATCGATAGCACGCCGCCTGGTGACCTACATGGTGCGACCCGGTGGGCAGTCGCAGTTTAGTGAGATCCTCGAAGCCCAGAGCGGTGCGGCACACAGTCGCTTCGCGTCTCTCCTCGAATGGGCCGGGGAAAATCTCGGCGATGACCTGTCTGTCGATGCCTTGGCGGAGCGGGCCAGCATGAGTCCGCGAAGCTTCTCGCGGCACTTTCGCGAAGAGCTGGGGGAGTCACCGGCAAAGTTTGTGGAAAAGTTGCGGATCTGTGCCGCGCAAACGCTTCTCGAAGAATCCGCCTCATCGGTATTCACGATTGCAAGGAGCTGCGGGTTCAATGACGAGGAGCGCATGCGGCGAGCGTTTCTGCGCAATCTCAATGTGTCGCCAAGCGAATACCGGTCCCGCTTTGTCTGAGAGTCCGCTTTCCCGGTGGCTATAGTGACTGACCGTTACCCATGAGTTTCGCGGCCGCATACTCGATGGTGCATCTGATCTGGAATTCCGTAGCATACTGTGTCGCCACAAGGCCCCTGCGGCCAACCCAATGCCAGGACTAGGAGATTATGGTGAGACGGTTCCTGTTTTCGATTTTATTGTCGCTGATGTGTCCGGCCGTGCTGGCCGCCGAAGGGCTGGTGACGTTGTCGAGCTCGCATTCGGTGTCGGAGACCGTTGATCGACTCGAGCAGGCTCTTACGGCGCAGGGATTTCGAATCTTTGCGCGGGTTGACCATGGCGCGGGTGCCGCCGGCGTGGACATGGACTTGCCTCCCACGGAGCTGCTGATCTTTGGCAAACCGCAGGCCGGTACGCTCCTTATGCAGGCCGAACGGACCGTGGGTATCGACCTGCCCCTGAAGTACCTGGTGTGGGAAGACGAAAACGGAGACGTGGCTATCGGATGGAATGACGCGTCCTGGGTAGCGGAGCGCCATGAAATCTACCCATCGTCGCCGGTGGTTGTAAACGTTACGGCTGCTCTGCGGAAATTCGCCGAAGAAGTCGCGCAGTAAGACGAGTGCACTCACACTCGATCCGGGCGACACGTCGACCCCGTCTCCGTTTGCGCCTGGCAGGCGTGCCTTGAAGACGCCACTCCTATTCAGAAAAATCGAAGAGCTGCACGCTGATGCGCCCTGGGGAGATTTTCTCGACGCCGGTACCGGCCCCAAGTCGCTGCAGTGGATAGCGGCGCTGCAAACGCAGCGATGGACTGCGGTCACTGCTGAGCCGAGGATGGCGGAAAGTGCGCGGCAAGCGCTCTTGAATACACCTCGAAGCAACGATCGATTGCTGATCGGCAATTGGGCCGACGACGCGCTGCTCGCGGGAGAGCAGTTCGATACCGTACTGCTGGACTACTTTATTGGTGCCGTCGACGCCTTTGCGCCCTACGGTCAGGAGGCCTTGCTGCGCCGCCTTGCGACACGGGTCGGGGGAACTCTCTATGTGACCGGACTCGAGCCCTACGTGCCCGTCGTCGCCGACGATGAGATTGGCAAGTTCATCGGGGACCTGGGGCGCCTGCGCGATGCCTGCCAGCTGCTGGCCAGGGATCGCCCCTATCGTGAATTCCCAGCCCCCTGGGTGGCGGCGGCGCTCCAGCAGGCGGGTCTGAAGGTGACGCACCAGAAGTTTTTCCCCATTCGCTATCGCCAACGCTTCCTCGGCAGTCAGCTGCAAATCTGCGAAGACCGAGCGAAACGTTTCGCCGATCCCGCGCTCACGTCGGCAATGCTCGATCACATTGAGCAAATGCGCCGTCATGGCGAGGCCCTCATCGAGGAGCACGATGGCCTTCCCTACGGCCGGGACTACATTCTGCGCGCCGAGCGATCCGACTGAGCTCATCGCGCTACAAACTGTTCGCGGTGGTGACACATTGCGCTATCGTCACGCCACACCCCACAGTCGGAGAAAACGGTGATCAAGCATCTGAGCGCCATGCTTGCGGTGATCCTCGCGGTCGTCGCGATCGACGTACTCGCCGAGGTTTCGACGCGTACCGCCAACAACGACCAGTTGATCATGGAGGATGTGCCGCCGATACCGGAGCGAATTGTCGCTGACCTTAAGCGCTACCAGAGTGTCCGGGCGGCTTCCTTTGCGGATTGGACCGAAGACGGCGAGGGTATCCTCGTTGCCACGCGCTTCGGCGACGTGCGGCAGTTGCACCGGGTGGATTTTCCCGGAGGAGCACGGCGTCAGTTAACGTTCTTTGACGAACCCTTGGGCAGCATCTCTCGCCAGCCCGGCGGCTCGAAGGTCGTTTTCACCATGGACGCCGGTGGCAGCGAGTTCGCACAGATTTTTCTCCTCGATCCTGGGAGCGCGGACGATGCGGTCATGCTTACGGATGGGGAGTCGCGCAACGGTGCCGTGGTCTGGGATCGCAGCGGAGAATGGATCGCCTACCAGTCCACCCGCCGCAACGGAGCGTCGAATGACGTGTGGATGATGCGAGTGGACAACCCGGAGACCGCCGAAATGGTCCTTGAGTCACCCGACGGCACCTACTGGCTCGCCACTGATTTTTCCTTCGACAGCAAGCGTCTGCTCATTCTCAACTATGTAGGCAATGCCGACTCGCGCATTCAACTGCTTGATCTGGAAAGCGGGGATCTGACGCTCCTTGCGGGCGACCCGGACGCTCCCAGTTCCAACTACCCGGTGGGCTTTGATCGTGACGGGGAAGGGTTCTTCTTTCTTACCGACCAGGGGGGAGAGTTTCAGCAGTTGGCCTGGCAGAGCCTGGAGCCAGGGAGCGAACCCCAGTTCATCACGGCGGAGATTCCCTGGCACGTCGAAGCCGGAACGATGAGTGAAGACCGTCGCCAGGCGGCCTTCTCGGTCAATGAAAACGGATTCTCACGCCTGTATCTCATGGATACGTCTTCGAGAAACTTCCGCCCCGTGGATGCGATGCCCACGGGGCTTATCAGTGGAATGGAATTCAGCCCTGATGGCAGTCGCCTTGGCATGACCCTGAGTACGCCGCAGTCGCCGAGCGATTCCTTCACCCTGGCGCTTGGCGAAGGCGCTCTTGAGCACAAAGGGCTCACCCGCTGGACGTTCAGCGAAGTCGGAGGATTGGAAACTGCGTCGTTTGTTGCCCCGGAGCTGGTGCACTATCCGACCTTCGACAGCGATGCGGGCGGCCCCGAGCAGATTCCCGCGTGGGTGTACCGACCGGCGGGAGAGGGGCCGCACCCGATCATCATCCAGATTCACGGTGGGCCGGAGGGGCAATCGCGCCCTGGTTTTTCCAGTACCTACCAGATGTGGCTGCAGAAGCTCGGCGTCGCCGTAATTCGGCCGAACGTGCGCGGGTCCGACGGTTACGGGAAGTCCTACATGGGTCTGGACAACGGCTTCCAGCGCGAGGACTCGGTGCGGGATATCGGCGCTCTGCTCGACTGGATAGAAACCCAGCCCGACCTGGATTCAGAGCGTGTCGCGGTGTTCGGTGGCAGCTATGGGGGTTACATGGTGCTGGCCAGCGCCGTGCACTTCAGTGATCGTCTTAAGGCCGCGGTCGATATCGTGGGCATTAGCAGCTTTGTCACCTTCCTGGAAAACACCCAGGACTACCGCCGCGACCTGCGCCGCGCCGAATACGGCGATGAACGGGATCCGGCCATGCGCGCCCATCTGGAGAAGATCAGCCCCCTCAACAACATTGAGAAGATCAAGGTGCCCCTGTTTGTAGTGCAGGGACAGAACGATCCGCGGGTTCCGGTCACGGAAGCTGAGCAGGTGGTCGCCGCACTGCGTGATCGGGGTTCCGACGTGTGGTACATGAATGCCCTCAACGAGGGGCACGGCTACCGCAAGAAGGAAAACCGGGACGTCTACCAGCAGGCGACCATGCTGTTTTTCCAGACTTACCTGCTCGGTGAGTCAGGCGGCTAGCGTAACCCCGGCGCTACGCCGTATCGAAGCCCGCGTCTTCGAGGACGTCAGCGTAGCGCGCTGACGTCCTCTGCAACGTGAGTAATGAAGTCGTCGACGGACATGACCCCAAGATCTTCGCCTGATTGCGTGCGTACCGCGAGCTGGTCGTTCGCCATTTCACGATCACCGACGACCAGCAGATAGGGCACGGCCTGGAGCGTATGCTCGCGGATCTTGAACCCGACCTTCTCATTCCGCAGGTCCGAGGCCACGCGAATGCCCCGGCTCCGCAGCCGGTGTTCGACGTCGATGACGTAGGGGTCCTGCTTATCGGTAATCGTCATGAGTACGGCCTGGACGGGGGACAACCAGACCGGGAACTTGCCCTCGTAGTGCTCGATCAGTATCCCGATAAAGCGCTCGAGCGAGCCGAAGAGCGCGCGGTGCAGCATCACCGGACGCCGGTCCCGGCTGCCGCTCTCATCCACATAAGTGATATCGAAACGCTCCGGCAGATTCATATCAACCTGCAGCGTGCCGCACTGCCAGTCCCGACCGATGGCATCGCGCAGTACGAACTCCAGCTTGGGGCCATAGAACGCGCCTTCCCCGGGATAGAGCACGTAGTCCAGTCCCATCACTTCCAGTGCGTTACTCAAGGCACCTTCGAGCTTGTCCCAAACTTCGTCGCTGCCAATGCGCTTCTCAGGCCTCGTCGACAGCTTGATGACCACATCCTCGAAGCCAAAGTCCTTATAGATATCCAGCACGAGCGCGACGACGTCGATGCATTCCTGCTCCATCTGCTGCTCGGTGCAGTAGATATGGGCATCGTCCTGGGTGAAATGGCGTACGCGCATCAGCCCGAGCAGCGCACCGGAGGGTTCGTAGCGATGAACCTTGCCAAACTCGGCCATACGCAGGGGCAGGTCGCGGTAGCTTTTCAGGCCCTGGGCGAACATGGAGACGGAGCCGGGACAGTTCATCGGCTTCAGCGCGAAGACGCGATCGTCTTCGGTCTGCGTTGAGAACATGTTCTCGCGGTAGTTGAACCAGTGCCCGGAGGTTTCCCACAGACTCCGGTCCATCACGTCGGGCGTGTTGACCTCGACGTAGCCGGCATCTTCCTGACGCTTGCGCATGTAATCGATCAACTGACGGAACAGCGTCCATCCCTTTGGATGCCAGAACACGGAGCCCGGCGCCTCGTCGCTGAAGTGGAACAGATCCAACTTGCGACCCAGCTTGCGGTGATCGCGCTTCTCGGCTTCCTTGAGCCGGTGGAGATAGGCCTTGAGCTCTTTCTTGTCACGCCAGGCGGTACCGTAAATTCGCTGCAGCGTTTCGTTGTCCGAATTACCTCGCCAGTAAGCGCCCGCCAGCTTCATCAGCTTGAACGCCTTGGGCAGCTTCCCGGTACTGGGGAGGTGTGGACCGCGGCAGACGTCGAACCATTCGCCCTGGCGATAGACAGAGACTTCTTCGCCTTCGGGGATGATGTCTTCGATGATCTCGACTTTGTAGCTTTCGCCAATCTCACCAAAGATGCGCTTCGCTTCGTCCCGATCCCAGACTTCCCGATTGATGGGCAGATCGCGATCCACGATTTCGCTCATGCGCTTTTCGATCTTTTCGAGGTCGTCGCTCGAGAAGGGCTCTTGGCGCGCAAAGTCGTAGTAGAAGCCGTCTTCAATCGCCGGGCCGATGGTCACCTGGGTGCCGGGGAACAGTTCCTGCACGGCCTGCGCCATCACGTGGGCGGCGTCGTGGCGAATGAGTTCCAGCGCTTCGTCGCTCTTGGTGGTGATGATCGCCACATTGCTGTCGGCTTCGATGAGGAAGGACGTGTCGACCATCTCGCCGTCGACCTTGCCGGCCAGGGCGGCTTTCGCGAGTCCGGGGCCTATATCGGCAGCGACGTCGTGGACAGAGATGGCGTGATCAAATCGACGGGAGGACCCGTCTGGGAGAGTAACTAGAGGCATGGTGGAACCTGTTTCAGTGGCGGCCCCAACAAAAGGCCGCTTGGTGAGTCATGGAAGTTGCTTCGAGGCGGGCGAGTATAGGCGGTATCGCTCCGAAACGCAGTGCCAAAGATTTACGATGTTTGCTCAGGCAGTCCCCACGCTCTCCAGGCGAAAGTGGCGGGCGTATACGCCTGCCAGAGCGGGACGGGCCGCGACCGCGTCTGCGAGCGTCACGGTTTTCGGAAGGTATTCGCGCCGCCAGTCGGCCGGTAGATCCCAGCGGCTGAGGTGCGAAATGTAAAGGTCGGTGGCGCAGAAAGTCGATCCGAGCAGCCATGGTCCGCGGACCTGTGACTCGAGAAGCAGCCAGCGTTCCTGCCGGATTTCAAGGCTGCGCCGTTGCAGCGCCGTCGCCGCGGCTGGTTCGGCGAAGCGCTCCGGGTAATCGAAAATTTCCACGAGGGGGTAGAGCTCCGTGGCAAGGAAGGCCATCCATCGCAGGGCCAGGCGCCGCTCCGGCGTTCCGGGCGGCGGCAGGATCTCCGCGTCTCTATGCAGTTCGTCCAGGGCCAGTACGATAGCCAGAGTTTCGGTCAGGTGTTCCCCATGGGGGAACTCCAGGGTCGGCAGCTTGCGCTGGGGGTTCAGCGCGGCGTAGTCCTCGGCGCGATGTTCACCTGCGGCGGCATCAAGGTCACGGGTCTCGTAGTCAACGCCGAGTTCGGCGCACACCGCTTCGACGATGCCCGACCCCGATCCGGGTGCTCCATACAGTACGTAGGTCATGACACGGAAGCGTAGCTCAAAATCAAACCCTCCAGACGGACACCGCCCCCTGGCCATCGAGCGCGGCGAGGGCGCGGCCGTCCGGTCGCCAATAGAGTTCGGCCACCACGTCTTCCATCAGTGCCACTCCCACGGGGCCGCCTTCTCCATCTTCCTGCAGATCCCATACAACGACAGCCCCGTCCCGACCACCGGAGGCGAGCCGGAAGCCTCTGTGGGCAAAGGCAAGGGCAGAGACCGGGAGACCGTGAAGCTGAAGCGCTCCCGGGCGCGTGCCCTCGGGGCCGGGCCCCAGGAAGCTCCACACCGTTACGACTTCGCTGCCGCTGGTGGCGAGAAGCGTACCCGAAGCGTCGAAGGAGAGCGCGGCGGGCTTTCCCGAGTAGCCGGACATCATGGAATCCTCTGCCGTTGAACGACGCCAGAAGTGCACCGAGTTGTCCTGGCTTCCACACGCCACGATATCGCCATCCGGACTGAGCTCCAGCGACACGAGCGAGCCTTTCCACTCGAGCTTCTGTCGCTGCTCGCCCGTGGGTGCATCAAAAAACGTCACCCGTCCATAGCAGGCCGTCGCCAGTTCATCGGCACCAGCCCAGGCAACCGCGCTCACCGTGCTCGGATGATCCTCGGACTGCCATACGCTGTCGCCTTCTCGGCTGTAGACGTACACCTTGCGGGAGCACGAAGCGACCAGCCATTTGCCGTCCGGTGACCAGGCGACGTGCTCAACCCAGCCGCTCCCGCCGGTTTCCAGTCTGTGCCGGATATCCCCGCCCAGGACGTCCCAGATTAGCACCCGCCCGTCCTGTCCCGCGGTGGCGAAAGCAGCCCCGTCGGGGTGCATCGCCAGCGCAAGCAGACCGCCCTGGTGCACTCCGTTCTGTGTCCATGCGATGGACCCGGACTTACCGTCAAAGGCGGAGACTCCGCCAGCACTATCGCCGACTACGAGACTCTCGCCGCCCTTCGTCCAACCCCCGGCGATGGCATAGTCATCCATCGCACCGGTCCAGCCCCGACGAAGTACGCCGCTGTATCGTTCCTTGCTCACATCAAGCAGGCCTCGAAGCCTTGCCGCATGCCTTCCTCGTCTAGGTTGCGGCCAATGAATACGAGCTGGTTGCGCCGGGGATCATCGCCCCAGGGTCGATCCGGTTGGCCATCGAACAGCATGTGCACGCCCTGGAAAACAAAGCGTTCGGACTCCCCCGCGAGACTGATAAAGCCCTTCATACGGAAGATGTCCACGCCGCGTTCTCGGAGCAGATCGCTGAGCCAGAGGTTGAGCTTCTGCTGATCCACGTCTCCATCGGCTTCAATTGCGATCGAGCCCACTTCGTCGTCATGTTCATGCTGCGCGACCCAGGTGCGCTCGGCCACAGGCTGAATAGCGGCGCCGTGAGCGTCTTTGAGTTGCAGATCGAATTCCTCCGCCGTGTGTTGAGCAAACAGGCCGACAAGAGCCGCGGTGTCGATGTTCAAGAAAAAGGACTTGCGTCCGTCAGCATCCAATATGAGGCTGATGTGCTCGCCAATGGGTACATCCTGGTCGGGATTGACCAGCGCCGCTGGCTCGGCGTAGCGGCGCACGCACCATTCCGCACCCTCGCGAAGGGCCGCATCGTCGGAATTCTGATCGGCGACGACGACGAGGGACATTGCCGGATCAGGCCCCTCATCCAAATCAAGTTCGTAGCGACCGGGCTCCAATGCGTATACGCCAGTCCACTCGAAGGGATACTCGGGCTCGAGGAAGGTGGGACGGCGTTCCAGGACATCGTCGAGGTTGAAGGCATCGAGGTTGAGCACCGTGTTCACGGGTACGTCGGCCTGTTCGCTGCGTACTACGCGCGCCATGCGGTTCATCTCCCGCAGTCGCGCCTCGAGGCCGTCCAGGGATTCGCCGTCCACAAGGTCGGTTTTGTTCAGTACGAGAACATCTGCGAAGGCCACTTGTTCGGTGCTTTCGTCGCTCCGCCCGAGCTGCTGATCGATGTGTGCCGCATCGACGAGCGTCACGATGCCGTCGAGGGAGAACTCGTCACGGATCTCGTCGTCCATAAAAAAGGTCTGGGCCACCGGGCCGGGGTCCGCCAGCCCGGTGGTTTCCACCAGGACGTAGTCGAACTTGTCGCGACGCTTCATCAGGTTGCCGAGGACGCGAATCAGGTCACCGCGCACCGTGCAGCATATGCAGCCGTTCGACATTTCGAAGATCTCTTCGTCGGCGTCGATGACCAGTGCCTGGTCGATACCTATCTCGCCATATTCGTTCTCGATCACCGCGATGCGCTTGCCGTGTTCCTCGCTCAGGATGCGATTGAGCAGCGTCGTCTTCCCGGAGCCGAGGAAACCGGTGAGTATGGTGACGGGAACCTTCTGATGCACATTCATCTAAGTCTCCTTGTTTACCTTTGCTGAGTTGTTGAAAACGCTGATAAGTACGTTCCGGGCGGGCCGACCCCTGCGCCTGGCAGAACGGCCTCGGACACCCCCTTAGAGCCGCTTCGGCTGTTCGAGGGCGCTGAGGAGCGCATTGAGGTTGTGTCGGAACATAGCCAGGTAACTTGTTGCCGGGCCTCCGCGTTCCGAGAGGGCATCGGAGAACAGACGCCCGCCAATGGCGATGCCGGTATCGTTGGAAATCTGCTGCACCAGCGCCGGGCTGGAGATGTTTTCGACGAATAACGCCGCGGCCCCGCCATCGCGGAGTTGATCAATCAGGGCTGCCAGGTCGCGGGCCGATGGTTCGCTGTCGGTGTCGATGCCCTGGGGTGCGAGGAATTCCAGACCATAGGCGTCTGCGAGGTATCCGAACGCATCGTGGGCCGTTACCACGGTGCGCCGGTTCGCGGGGAGTCCGGCCACGCGGCTACGGGTCTCCCTGTCGAGCTCCGCGAGTTTGCTCAGGTAGGACTCACTCCTCGCGGCAAACTCCTCCGCGTGTTCGGGCATGGACTCGCTCATTGCGCTGGCGATGTTGCGGACATAGGCCATGCCGTTTACGAGAGAGTTCCAGGCGTGGGGGTCGATCGTCCCGTTAACTTCGAGGGGGACAATTCCATCGGTTGCCACGTATACGCGAGCCTCGGTGCCTGACTCGGAAATCAGTGTGTTGGCCCAGGTTTCAAAGCCCAGACCGTTTACGAACACCAGGTCTGCCTGCGCTACCGTTCTCGCATCAGCGATGGAAGGCTGATAAACGTGAGCGTCCGTATCGGGACCCACAATGGTCCTTATCTCCGCGAGATCGCCGGCAACCGCTTCAACCATACTGCCAAGAATCGAAAAGCTGGCGACGATTCGGTAGTCCCGTTCCTTCGCGGAAACGGAGGAGATAAAGAGCATCAGCGCCGCGCAAAGCATAGCGCTGCGTAGGGTCCCCCCCGTGGTCATGGCAACTTTCCCTCGGGCCGCATATGCGCCAGCGTCCCGCTACCAGCCCGCACCCGTCTGCGCAGTCGTGTTTCGAAGCCCAGGGGGCCAAGCAAGGCAGACAGAAGAAAGAGGCCTCCCGCGACAAGAACGATTGCCGGTCCGGAAGGGGTTTCGGGCAGCAGGTAGGAGAGAATCAGGCCGAGCCAGCAACTGCTGAGGGCGAACAGGAAGCCAAGCCCCAGTTGCCGAGAAATCGTGTTCGACCAGTAGCGCGCCGCGGTCGCTGGAAGAATCATCAAGCCGACGGCCATCAGGGTTCCAAGGGTCCTGAACGCGGCCAGAAGGTTCAGTACCACCAGTAGCATGAAGCCCTGCTCGACCAGCCACGGCCGCCGGGTCGTTGATTCGAAGAAGGCGGGGTCGCAGGTGCTCACGATCAGCGGCCGCAACATGAGTGCGAAGGCGAGTAGAGTTACAGTCGCTACACCGCCGAGCAAGATCATCGACGCGTTATCGATACCCAGTATCGAGCCAAATAGGAAACTGCCAAGCGGTACCGCGGATCCCGCGACTGAGAGTATGAAAATGCCCGCGGCGAGCGCGATAAGATAGAGCGACGCGAGGCTTGCATCGCCGCGCAGAATCGTCCGCCTCGCCAGTAGCGTTGAAAGGCTGGCAACCACGATTCCAGCGATAAGACCGCCAGCAAGAAGCGCGGTCACCGATAACCCGGCGGTTACGAAGCCGACCACGACCCCGGGAGTTATGGCGTGAGCCAAAGCCTCGCCAGCGAGGGACAGCCGACGCAGCACCAGAAACGCGCCTACCGGAGTGGCCGATACGGAGAGCACAGCGGTAGCGACGAAGGCTCGTCGCATGAAGGCGAAGCTCCACATTTCGTTGAAGAACTCAAACACCGCTGCCCCCAGGATTCATCGCAGGACCGCGTAGCATCCAGGCCGCCTGGCTCTTCGAGAGGTACCCCTGCGCCACCAGGCGCTCATGAGTCAGTACATCTTCAACCGTCCCGTGCGTCGCCATACCGTCGCCGAGGAGTAGCGCCTGCGTGCAGTGATCCAACACCGACGAGAGGTCGTGGACGACCAGCACGACCGAGCGACCTTCCCGGCGCCAGTGCTCCATGACTTCCAAGAGATGATCTTCCGTGCGCTGATCGACCGCGGCGAAGGGTTCATCGAGTACGATCAGCGGCGCATCCTGGAGGATGACACGGGCGAACAGCGCACGCTGGAGCTGCCCACCGGAAAGCGCATGCAGCGGTTGCTCGGCAATGGACAGTACACCGGTCTCGTCCATCGCCTTGGCTATCAGCTTGCGCTTGTCCTCGGTGAGTCCGGACCTCAAGCCGAAGCCACGCCACGAACCCATGGCGACCAGATCGCGTACCCGAAGGGGGAAGCGATGGTCGAATTCGCTCATCTGCGGAAGGTAGCCGATCTCCCGCGGGCGACCGTTTGGCCAGGAAATCTCTCCTGCTAGAGATGTGGAAAGCCCGAGCAGACACTTGATGAAAGTGGTCTTTCCCGATCCGTTGGCGCCCAGAATCGCGAGGGTGGTCCCTACTTCGATGTCCATGGAAAGCTGACGAAGCAGAATCGATTCGCTATAGCCGAGCGCCAGGTTTCGTATCCGCACAAGGACCGACATCAGAGTACTGCGAAGATCGCCAGCCAAATCAACGAAGACAGGCACAGAGCGCAAACGATGAGGCTAGCAGCGCTCATTTCTGTCAGGCAGGCCGCGCGCCTGGCCGTTGCCAGCGAAGCCCACAGTGCTTTCACAGCTCATGCCCGTGCGGTGCCACGCTCCCAAGAAGGAAGCCCCGGCGGCGTTGCGGCCGGATTTCCTGGGCCACTGGTCGAGCTTCGGAAGCTAAAGGTATGAAGCGCTGCAGGCTCGTGGCGCTTCCAAACCTATATTCTTCCAACGCTTTGAGTAGTGGCGCGTGGTCTGCTGAACTCATGTCCGGAAACGAGTGCCTCACCGGTGACAACGCTTGCCGCCAGCGTGTCATTGTTGATGCCACCCAAGGTCCAAAACTCCCCGTCCCTTAATCGGCGGCGATACGAAAGATCGCCATGGAGGAATACAGTTGGGCGCGGCTTAGAATCCCGGTTTGACATCCTCGAAAGATGCACGCGGGTCGATAGGTCTCTTTGGCTTTGCGTGAGCGTGTGTTCCGAATCTAGCGCTTTACAAAGTCGGAGCCCGTGAAACGTTATAACATATCTTTATCGGTTTTCCAGACCGATACAGCTCGTACGCCAAGGAACTGAAGTGAGTAGGGCGACTCCGGCTTAAGGGTTGCGTCCCGGCTGGGCACCGTAGGCTCCCTTGCCCACGCCCTCGAAGGCTTTGACCGCGACATTGCCTGTCGCATCTCCGGCAACGCGCTCGGCCAAATGCATGGCGATGTTTTCCACGGTGCTCACCAGGGGCATCACGAATACCTGCTCCTTGGGGAGGCTGATGGCAAAGTTGCCCTGGGCCGCGGTGTAAGTGAGCTGTAGGTGTTCGATGCCATTGAGGACGAACTCATCCACGATGTGGCTGTCCGTCGCGATGTAGCTGTCGGCGAGTCGTTTGGCCCATCGAGCTTCAAGGTCCGCACTGCGCTCCCCATCGACGGCGATTTCAAGCCGCGAACGGTGACCGTGGGCAATTCTCTGGCACTGCCCCTGGTGCTTTTGCAGACCGTGCGTGTAGTGAAAGTACGCGCCCTGGATGGCTTCCGGGCGTAGCTTGATAACCACGTCCTGCACATTTTCCGGCAGCAGACTTATCAACTGAGCCTGCAGGTCCGCGGCGATCTGCACTGCGTCAACGGTGTCGGCTGTGAGCAGCAATACGGCGTCGCGGGGCGAGGAGTGCTTGACCACAGCGCCCGAATTCAACGGGAATTCGATCGCCAGCTCATCGCCCGAAACGTGCGTACTGCATCCTGGTGACGCAACGGGAACCAGCAGCCGGTGGTCAGCCTGAGCGTCGATGAACTGCTTGATCTGTTTTTTGACGTGGCCAAAGTCAAACACCATGCCCTGCTCATCCAGCTCGCCGGTCAGCTCGATATCCACGATCCAGGATTCACCGACCACGCCGCGCTCCCGGTCAAGGAACGAGAAGTCCATCACCGTCAGATTGTCTACGAAGAGCTTTGCCACGCTGTTTCTCCAGGGATTGTCACCGGCGCGCGCCAGTAACCCATTAATGGATCACCGCCGCACCGCCTTAGTGTTATCGGATCGCCGGAATTTTGAAGGTAATTTTTACCATATGCCTCGGGGGATGCTGTTTCATCTCCCCGGCAGTAAGGGGGCGCTAGCGCTCTGTTGGGTTCGGTGAATCCTTTGTTTAGACGAGTGCATTGACCTATGCGAGGTCGAAGCGAACGATGGGGGTGGTGAGATCAATCCGACGAGAGCAAACCCAGGTTCAGCTTCCCAGGCTCCGCGCACCGGTCGATTCGATAGCCCGTGTACCTGCGTTAAACCTCGGGATCGAGGATGTCGCAGAGACTCTGCGCCTCGCTCAGTAGCCCTCGTCTCCAACGTGATCGCTTTGCCCGAGCTGGCGCAGCGCCGCACGCAGCGCCGCCCGCAGATTCGGGTCATCGCGTCTCAGGGCCGCGACAAGGTCCGGTATGGCGGCGCGCACGCCCAGGTCAGCCAACGCATGCGCCGCGTTCGCGGCGTTAGTGGGATCCGCCTGGGAAAGCTGGTCGCGGAGTATTTCCACCAGCTCTGCTTCCCTGGCACGCTCCTGCATGAGTTCCCATTCTGCTCGGGCAGCGCGGGCCATGCTGAACTCGGTGAGAGCCTCGCGCGCCGCGCGGCGGATCTCTGGATCCGCAGCAGACTGACCGAGGCCGATGAGGGGCCAACCGTCGGCATCCAACTCTCGGCCGACGCGGCGCAGCAGCGCGGCCTTCGCTTCGGGGCCGGCCTCGCCGTAGCGCATAAGCAGGGCGGGAGACAGGATGGGGCCGGACTCGGCCGCCAGCACAAGCAGAAGACGATCCCGATCCGGCCCGGGCGCACTTGCGTTCCACGCGGTCTCGAAGGTTGCGCGAGGCTGCAGCAGTGCTGCGATACCGGCGGCCGCCGAAACCCGCTCGTCCGGCTGTGGAGAGCGGAGCCACTCAGCAATGAGCACGCTGGCCGTTATCGGGTTCCGGGCGGCGACAGCCTGCCACGTGTCCCGGGCGGCGGGCATCGGCAGGAGAGCCAGAACGCGTTCCAGATCCGTCTCCGTGGGTTTAGCAACGCTAAGCAGTTCATTCAGGGCCGGAACGGGGTCCCAAACGTCGTCCGGACGCCGCTCATCGAGCAGATCTCGGGCAACGGAAACGCGAATGGGCGTGTACAGCGCTCCGTCACCAAGCCGCTGCACCCGAGCGGTGATCGGGAGTGCGGAGGCGGCAGCACGCGCCGCGTCCGCAGGTCCGTCGGCGAGAACCAGTTCCAGGATCTCGCCTCCAGCGGCGCCGGCGTCGAATAGTTCGCGGGCGGCGCCAAGGCGGTCGGGACCCGACAGCAGCCGTTGCGTCAGCTCTTCGGGGGTTGCCGCAGTTGACTCGATTACCGCCCCGGGAACTGGCGCCGGCGCCAAAGAGTCGCCCGCCTGACTCTGATCCGACGCAAAGCCGGCTGAGGCTGGATTCTCCAACCAGCTGCGCCAGGCTACGAGGGCTTCGGCGTTGGCCGCAGGCGCTTCCAGCGCATCAAAGCCAAAGCCGTCGCCGCCGCGGAGCTGTCGCAGCAGGGCTACCGCATCGTCCTGCACGAGCAGGGGCAATTCGTCCTGTGCCGCGGCCAGCACGTCGACAATGGCAAGGGGGCCCCGCGGATCGCCAAGTCGTGTTGCGCCTACCCCGGCATGCAACCGCTCCAGGGGCGCGACATCCGCCGCGCTGAGCAGGCGCGCGAACTCTCCGTCGGCGGCGGTGCTTTCCACTACCACTGCCAGCGCCGCGTCGACCGCATCACGCACCGCAAAGTCCGGGTCGAGGACCACGGCGAGCAGCGGCTCCAGTGCCTCCGAACTGTTTGCGACCAGCTCCGGTATCACCTCAATCCGCTCGGCCGAGTTGCCATTGGCCAAGCGCTCCAGGAGTTCCTCCCATTCCTCGTTATGGTCTTCCCCGTTATCGGAATCTTCGTCGTCGAAGGGCGGCGACGTTCTCGGGTACTCGTCCGCGGCTGCTTCCGCCAGGGGTATCACCGAATCCGCCGGCGCCGGCGATGCCAGCAGCGCAAGGGGCCCCGCAAGCAGCGCCAGCGCCCCGAGCGCCAGTGTGGCGCTGCGAGCGGCGCCCAGGAACTGCTCATTGAGACGACCGAGCAGGCAGACGCCGAGGAACAGCACGAGGCATAGGGCGACACTCGGCCCGACGGGCCAGTCGAAGCGGATCGAACAGAGGAATCCCAGCAGCGATCCGGCGGCGGCGATCGCCAGGGCGTAGAGCGTCGACTCCCCGAGGCGATCACCCAGCGAGAGTCCGGCCAGCGGCGGAACGACCAGGAATGCGAACACCAGCATCAGACCTCCGGCCTTGAGCGCGAGCGCCACGGCCACGGCGAGGGTCGCCAGGAAGAGCAGCTGATAGCGATCTTCTTTCAGACCGGCAGCGCGGGCGAACTCCGGATCGAAGGAAACCAGCAGCAGCTCGCGGCGATAGAGTGCGTGCACCACGGCCACGGCGACAAGACCGATCGCGAGCGAGACGAGTTCGCTCTGCTGCGGCAGCAATACCGTACCGGCGAGAATGTTCTGCAGTTCGGTCAGTCCCCGGGAGCTGCGCCACACCAGGAGGATGGCCAGCGCCCCTGCCGCCGAGTAGGCGAGGCCCACAAGCGCGTCTTCGGTGATGCGTCCTTCGCGCCGGCGAGCCTGCAGGCCGAGCAGGCCAGCGAGGGAAGCGCCAAGGCTCCCCCATGTAGCCCCGTAAGTCGCGGCGAAGCGCGAAACGGAACCGAGCCCGAGGTCGGCGACAAAGAAGGAGATCGCCACACCGCCCGCGGCGAGCTGGGCGAGCGCGACACCGGTGAAAACGATCCTGCGGAGCACGCAGAACACTCCGAGATAGGCACACACAAGTCCCATGGCGAGCGTGGCCAGATAGCTCGAGGAGAAGAGGGCGAAGGTGTCCCACATGACTCAAGCTTCCTGCGATGACTCGAGACCGCGCGACGGCGCCTCGGCGGGAGCCACACCCACGTGGCCATCAAAGACGCCCACCGCCACGGGCATGCCCTCGTAGAGAGGCGCGAGTCGCTCGGGAGTGAGCATGTCGCGCGCCGGGCCGGCCTCGAGCTTCCCCCGGTGTACAAAGGCCAGGCGATCCGCGTAGCGGGCGACCACGTGAAGCATGTGGCTGACCATGATGACCGTGCGCCCGGCTTCGTGGAGGCTGCGCACAACCTCCATGACTTCGTGCTCGCCTCGAAGATCGAGGTCGTTGGTCGGCTCATCGAGCACGAGGACGTCGGGCTCGGCTACTAGCGCTCGCGCGACCAGCACGCGCTGCTTTTGCCCGCCGCTGAGGTCTCGGAAGGGTCGATCGCGATGTTCCAGCATGCCGCAGGCGCGCAGCGCTTCCTCTTCCCGCACTCGTTCCTCGCCGCCGTCAGCCCCGTTTCCCCGGATGCTTTCGAGCGCACGCCGGATGTCGCGCAGAGGTTCGCGGGGAGGCGCAAAGCTGGACCCCATAAGGCCCATGGCGACGACTTCTAACGCGGTAAAGGGATACACCGGGTCGAGGACGCTGCGCTGCGGCGAGTAACCCAGCCGCGCGCGTCGCGCACAGCGCCCTTCGAGGGGCTGCAGGATGCCGAGAATCGTCCTGAGTAGCGTGGTCTTACCGGCGCCGTTCGGGCCAACCACGGCGAGAAAATCTCCGCGCTGCACCTGTAAGTCAACATCATCGACGATAGCCTTGTCGCCGTATCCCAGGCGGGCGCCTTCGAGTTCAATCAGCGCCGCGGACTGCTCGCTCAATCGCTGGCTCCTCGCTCCAACTCATCGAAGATGGCGTCGTAAATGCCGAGAAGGTCTTCACGCTTCGTGCCTGCTTCACCCGGCTGGGTCGGCAGGGTTACGACCTTGCCGCCGATCTGTTCGGCGAGTCCCGCGGCGCGATTGGCCGGGTAGTAGGGCGCCGTCACAATCAGGCGTACCCCTTCCTGCAGGGCAACCTTCTGCAGCTGCTCGAGGTGCGCGGCGGATGGCGCGATGCCCGGTTTTTCTTCAACGGCGCCGAGCACGTTAACGCCGAAAACCTCCTGGAAGTAACGCCAGGTGGCGTGGTAGCTGAATACCTTGGGTTCCTCCAGTGCTGCCGCACGCGCGACCCAGCCGCCGGCCTGCTCCGCAAGCGGTGCGCCGCGGAACTCGCGCTCGGCGAGAAATCCGCGCAAGCGGCCCGATTGGTGCAGATCGTCCAGCAGCTCAGCGCCGAGAATCTTGACCAGCCGATCACCATACATGCGATCGTCGACCTCGGCCTCAAAGGCTTCGCGACGCGCTTTGTAGGCGTCGGCCTGGCCTGGATCCAGGGTCGCAAGGAGACCTTCGATGTTTCTGGAGAGCCGCTTCAGGTTGACCGGGTCCAGCCATACATGGGGATTCCCTCCGGCGTGGACATGTCCGCCGGCCGCCGCTTCTTCGGCGCTGGGGCGATCCAGAGTCCGCACGCCCTCGGCGGCATAGACATGCCCGGCAGCTCCCGGTGTCAGGCGTGGATTGCGCGCACCCTCCAACAGGCGGGCCGTCCAGGGCTCAAGGCTCACGCCGTTCTCGACGAACCCCGCGGCTTCGCGCAGCAGCGCGGTCTGGGCGGGACTGGGAGAGATGTAATGGGGGTCTTCACCAGGAGGCGCGAGCGCCTCGACCCGAACGTCGTCACCGCCGATTTCGGCGACGAGCCGCTCCAGGTATGGAAGCGTGGTAACGACCAGCGGGGATTGCGCCGATGCCGGAGCTGTAAGCGACGCCAGCAGGACAAGTGCGGCGCCCGCGGCGGCGTGAAAACGATACCCGATCATATTTCTGGATCCTCGGTCGATTGTGCCCATTAAACGCAGCCAATGCGTGCGCCGCCGCGCACATCCATCTTAGCCTTGGTTTTCTTCATGGTCGTGATCTTCGTGATCATGACCTTCGTGATCGTCGTGGTCGTGTCCTTCGTGATCGTCGTGGTCGTGTCCTTCGTGATCGTCGTGGTCATGGCCTTCGTGATCGTCGTGATCATGTCCTTCATGATCATGGTGCTCATGGTCGTCGTGATCGCCATGATCGTGTCCGTCGTGGTCATGATCATGGTCATGCGTATCCTGTTCGCTCGCGTCCCAGGCCTCGCCCCGGTCCATGTCTTCCGTGGCCTCGCGGGCCGAGTTGCGCAGTGCTTCCAGTTCCGCATCCTCTAACCCGGCGCCCGCTGCCGGGGCGTTCGAACCGCCGATGTCATCCGTTTCCACTGATGCACAGGCTCCAAGGCCCAGCAGAGCGGCGAAGACGATAAATCGGTGAATGCTGAATTTGTGCATACGGAGCCTCTCACGTTTCCGTTTGGTGAATTACGCGCAGCCGCTGGGTTAGTTGCGATTTCTTGACCGCGCGGCGTCGATTGCCTGCAGCCTTTCGCGTGCTTCGCCTGGTGGTCCAAAGGCGTACAGATCTGGAACGGAGGCAATGGCGGGACATCGGAGACAGGCGGTGCTCAGACTAAGGTAAAGTTCCGAAGGAGAGGATGTTACGCTATATCGTAGCCAGATACTCGCCGCACCGGAAGGTCGCTGCCTTCGAGTACGGAGCGTCGCCCCAGGGTATCCAGAGTTTCACGCCTGGTGATTGCCTCGCAATAGTGCTGTGCTACTTTGGTATGCGTCGAGCAATGATTTCCGTGCCGTGAAAGAACCACGACTCGAGACAACTGGGAACCTGGCCGTGGCGCGGTGCCTCACGTCGTTTCTTGTGGTTGCCGTATTGGCCTGGACGTCGCTAGCCGCCGCTCACGTACACGCGCATATGGACGACTCGGCCGAGTGCGCGCTTTGTTTGGCCGCCGATCGCGACAACGACTCCGCGGCTGTGGCCTCTGAATTCCTCCTTGAAGACGGGCAACGATCGCTCCCTCCAAACGCCCTCCGACCCGCTCGCCTCCTTTTGCCTCCCATCGCGCTCTTCAAAGCGCGTGCTCCGCCTCGAATCCTTCCCTGAAACCAAACTTAGGAAGTCGCCGGTACGGCAACGTCGTACCGGCACGTATTGGCGTTAAGAGGGTTGAGGAATGGGAGATTGGGATACGAGTCCCGCGTGCCGCGTCGCTGCGGCGCTTGCCGCGGCTTGTCTGGGCGCGAACAGTCAGGCGCAGCCTCCGTGGCAATCGGAGCTGAACATAGAAGAGGTGGTGGTAACCGCAACCCGGGTCCCGAAGCCTCTCCTGGAAGTTCCGGCGTCAATTTCCGTGCAGGACACGGCGGAGCTGCGCGTCAAGGGTTTCAACTACGGTACGGATGAGTTCCGCGGAGTCCCGGGCGTTTTCTTTCGTCGCGGAGAAGGTGATGGGGAGGAGTTTCCCTTCGTCTCGATCCGGGGAGTGACCGGTAATCACGGGAATGACACGTTTCTCGCCCTTGTTGACGGCATTCCTTTCGTAGGTCCCGATGAGGAGGTGCTTCTCTACGAAGTGCCCTATCCGGTGGTCGACAGTATCGAAATTGTTCGGGGCCCCGTTTCGGCGCTCTACGGTCGCGGCGCCATCGCGGGGGCGGTGAACTACCGCACGCGGGAGATTCAGGAGACTCAGGGCGACGTGTATTTCAGCGGCGGCAATGAGGGCTTCGCGCGCATCGGCGGACAGCTGGAGAAACGCTTTGACAGCGGCGCGGGACTACTCCTAAACGCCACCTACGAGGACTTCGAAGGTTGGCGAGACAACAGCGAACGCAAGCTTGCCAGCATCTTTGTGAAGGGAGAGGTTCCCCTCGGCGATGCGAGTCGGCTGTCGGGATGGCTCACCTACTACGATCGCGATGCGGAAGTCCCGAGCGTGATTCCGACCCTGGGCGACGGAACGCCCGTGGAGGTGTTCGGCGGGGACGAATCCTTTCTCGGTTACCTCCCGACGTTTAATCGAAGCGAGGGAGTGGTGGCCGCCGGACGCTTTGACCACAGCTTCAATGAGCAGCTTCAGGTGTCTCTGGTCGCCCAGGCGCGCAGTTTCGAAAGTGATATCCGCCTGAACTTTTACGACTTCTTCGAATTCAATCCATCAACCAACACTATGGGTGTGAATGGCTTCGCTTCCGACAATACCGCAGACGTATTCTTTACCGAGGGCTCGCTCACCTGGAATTCGGGTCGACACAGCATCGTTGCGGGATTGAGCGCAGAGCGAACAACGCTCGATGAGGCAGACAGCTGGAGCGGGGAGATAGATCCATTTTTTACCGGTGAGTGTGGCTTTCGTTTCTACGCCATCCTGATCGACTACTCTACCGGCGAGGTCCTCAATGACTCGCCGGATAACCCCTGCTTCGTTCGGGATGAGCTGCGCACTGTCGCGGACACGACCAACACTTTCTACGGCGCCTACATTCAGGACGAGATCGCCCTGACCGATCGTCTGACCCTTACTGCGGGTCTTCGCTACGACGCCTTCGAGCGTGATGTTGATTTCGATGTCATCGGCACCGTGCCCGTCGACCAGAGTGCCGACGGGGATGCGGATGCGTTTTCTCCGAAGCTATCGCTCAGCTACCAGGTCGGTGCCGGTATCGTCTACGGAAGCTACAGCCGTGGTTTCAACTCGCGCTTTGGCCCCGTCTTCCTCTGGGAACCGGATCGCTTCGCTCGCGATGAGGGTCCGACGACGATTGACAGCTTTGAACTTGGCTGGAAGGGACTGAGCACAGATCGGCGACTGAGCTGGGAACTGGCGGTGTTCTATCTTGAGCAGGAGGATCGCAGCATCTCAGTGGCGAATCCGGATTTTGACGGTCCGCCCACGCTGATCACCACGGGCCAGGAATACTCCAGCCGCGGAGTCGAGAGCACGATTAGCTACGCGTTCAGCGACGCAACGCGACTCACCCTCAGCTATACCTACGTGGATGCAGAGTGGGACGAGCTGATCATTGCCGGATCCTTCGGCGCTCCGGATCAAGATTTTTCGGGGGTAACGCCGCAGGGCGTGCCGGAAAACATGTTCTATGGTGAGTTGACCCACTCTTTTTCGGACACGGCGCGAGTAGGGCTCACCTACGAGTGGTATGACGATTACTTTGTGGATCTTTCGAACAGTGTTTCCGATGGGGGGTACGACTTGCTCGGCGCCTATGCCTCCATGACCGTCCCCGGTCTCGAGCGCCTGTCCGTGGACCTTTCGGTCACGAATCTCCTCGATGAGGATTACTACTTCTACTTTGCCGGATCCAGGACCATGGCTACCAACGTGACGCCCGGTGTTCCGCGCCTCGCCCGAGCCACCGTGCGATGGAAGTTCTGACTATGAATTCAAGGGAAAACACGCCCCAGTGCTGGCGACGCCGCGCGGCGCGCGACCGGTATCACAGCCTGTAGTTGAGGAGACACGAGTATGCTGAGTGCACAGGGAGCACGAAAAACCTTCGGCGCGGTTGTCGCTCTGGAAGGCCTGGATCTGGACGTGAACGCCGGTGAGACCGTCTGCCTGCTGGGTGCCAACGGTGCCGGCAAGACCACAACGATGAATCTCTTCCTCGGCTTCCATATCGCGGACTCCGGGACGGTTCGGGTCTGCGCTATCGACCCCGCCGCGGATCCAGCTGCGGTACGAAAGCAGGTAGCGTATATCCCGGAAAACGTCGCTCTCTATCCGGCGCTTACGGGCCTGGAGAATCTGGCCTACTTTGACCAGCTCTGCGGCCACTCGCGATCGGATAGTGAGCTGACGACGCTTCTCAAGGAGGCCGGGTTGAGCGAGGAGCAGGCGCGTAGGCCGGTCCTTGGTTACTCAAAGGGCATGCGCCAGAAAGTCGGTCTGGCGATCGCGTTTGCGAAGGAGGCAAAGGTGCTTCTTCTCGATGAACCGATGTCCGGTCTCGATCCCCTGGCCGCGAGTGAATTTACCGCGCGTCTCGCGAGTTTCCAGGAAAAGGGTTGTGCGGTCCTGATTGCCACGCACGATATCTTCCGGGCGAAGGAGTGTGCCTCGCGTATCGGCATCATGCGCGCGGGGCGACTGGTTGAACTGATCGAGGCACAGAGCGTCGACGCGTCACAGATCGAACGCATTTACCTCGATCATATGCATGAGGAGCGCGCGGCGTGATCGCAACTATTGTGCGTAAGGAAGTGCTGGAGTTTCGTCGAGACCGACTGTTTCTTGCGCTTGCAGCGGTTGTGATCGTGCTCCTTGCCGCAGCGTCCCTGGATGGCTGGAATCGCAGTTCCGCCGACAGTGCAGCGCGCCTGGCGGCCGAGGTGACGGATCGCAGGGTCTGGGTAGAGCAGGGTGAGAACAATCCTCATGGTGCTGCGCACTTCGCCCGCTATGCCTTCCGCCAGACGCCTGCTCTTGCCGCCTTCGATCCCGGGGTCTTCGACTACGCGGGGGCAGCGTTCTGGATGGAGGCGCATACGCAAAATCCGACAACGCTTCGCCGCACCGAGGACGCCGCCGTGCAGGCTCCTTTCGCCACGCTCACCCCCGCCTGGATCATTCAGATCGTTGGGACCCTGGCGCTGGCGGTACTGCTGTTTCCGGCGGTGGCGGGTGAGCGCGAACGGGGAACGCTGCGTGCCCTGTCTACGGCAGGTGTGGATCCTCGGACCGTAGCCCTGGGTAAGGCGGGGGCAGTATTTGTTTTTGTAGGCACCATGACACTACTGCTCATCGCTGCTCCGCTGCTGCCAGCCCTTTTTGCCGGCGACGTGGCGCGAGAAGCAGGGAGACTGCTGGCCCTCGTCGCGTGCTATTGCGCGGCCCTGCTGGCCTTCGCGGCGCTGATACTCGGCGTGTCGGCCTCCAATCGAAGTGTGGGAGCTGCCTTCGCGGCGGCGGCGGTGTGCTGGCTATTCATGGCGCTGCTGTGGCCCATTCTCGCGGGCCAGCTGGCGGTGTCCTTGTACCCGGACATTGACGAGCAGGAGCTCAAGAACGACATCCAGCTTCAGGCGCAGACGCCATTCTGGGTTGGCGACGCGCAGGAAGACGCCGTCGCTGCGCTCGAGGCGGAAGTCCTCGCCGAGTTTGGCGCCGAGGACTTCGAAAGCCTGGGTTTCGATCGGGAAGGGCTTGTGCTTCAGGCCCATGAGGTTTTCTCGGGCAAGATCTACGACCGACTCTATGGTGAGCTGTACGGCATGCATCGACGGCAGGACGAGGTGCTCCGCTACGCCTCCGTCCTTTCACCCTTGCTGGCGCTCAGTCGACTCTCATCGGGTCTTGCGGGGACCGATCTCCTGGCCCAACAGAGCTTTGCTGAGCAATCGGAGCGCCATCGCCGGATGATCATCGCTCAGCTCAACCGCGACATGATGGTCAATGCCGGTGATCAGGCCTTTGCCTACATGGCGGATCGATCGCTCTGGGAGTCGATCGCGGACTTCCGAGCGCAGCCCCCAAGCCTGCGCAGCACGCTCAGCTACTACTGGTTTGAGATTGCGGTGCTGCTGCTGTGGCTGGGAGGCGCGGCGCTCTTTGCGCTCCGTGCCACGTCCCGCGCGCTGCTTGCGGAGGCGCGCTGATGTTTCGCTTTCATTTTGCTCGCGAGTGGAATCAGTTGTGGAAGGACCCGTTGCGTGCGGGGGCGCTTGCTCTCTACGCCGTACTGGCGGTCTGGGCCCTCATGGACGGGCTTCAATGGAGGTCTCATACCGTAGCAATTCTGTCGGAGACTCCGGCAGACCTGCTTACCGAGCGCGAAGAATGGTTCGCCGATCTTCGTGAAGCCGAGGACGGAGGAGAGATATCGCCCTACGCTGCGCGCCCCATGAGCCTGACGTTCTTCGCTCCGCACCCGCCCGGTGAGCTGGGTGCCCTTGCGCATCGCAGTGAGTCCGTGCAGCCACATACGGCGCTGATCAGTGGCTGGAGAAGTGAGGCCTCCCTGTTTCAACGCTATGAAGTTGAAGGGCCGGCGGCGCTGCGGGCGGGACGTCTTGATCTGTTGTTCGTGGTGACTGTGCTGCTTCCTCTGTTCCTGTTGATGCTGACGTACGACGTGCTGATTCGGGAGCGAAGTTCCGGGCGCTTCACCCTGTTTCTCGTACAGGGGGGAAACGCTGTGGCGCTGCTGAGTGCTCGGATCTGCGCCGTCCTTATCCCCCTGGTACTCATTCCCTGCGTCTGTGTCCTCATCGCAACGCTTGCAAGCGGCGCGTCCGGCTTGAGCGCCCTGGCGTGGATGATGACGGTGCTGGTCTACGCATTCTTCTGGGCAGCGATCGGGGCGTTCATCGCCTCGGTTTGCAGCAAGCCCACGACGGGCGCGCTGGCGGTGTTGGCGAGCTGGTCTGTGTTTGTTGTGCTGCTTCCTTCCTCGGCGCAGTTCCTCGCCCAGGCGATACACCCGGTACCTTCGCGCGTCGCATACCTCAGCGCGGCTCGTGACGCGGAAGGGGAGTCGCGAAGGAACATAGCGACTCGCGCGGAGATTTACATGGCAGAGCACCCGGGGCAGGGCAACGCGTCCGATGAGGCGGTGCCCGGGTTCTATCGCTCCGCGTACCTGGCGAACATCGATATTCGCGAACGTACTACGCCCATGGTTGCCGAGTTCGAACGGCAGCAAACGGCGCAGCGCGAGCTTGTCGCCTATGCGCAACTGCTCTCACCCACCATCATCGCCCAGGGAGCGCTGCAGCGCTTATCCGGTACCGGTGCCGAGCGCGCTGCGGCGTATCGGCGTCAGGCTCGAAAGCACCTGAGCACGCTGCACGACGCCATTGGCCCGGCAACGGTCAACCGTCATCGTTTGACGGTGGCGCAGGCGGAAGCGGTGCCGGAGTTCCGCTTTCAGATGCCGCCCGCGGCCCGGGGAACGTGGGTGGGTGTTGGGTGGACAGCGTTCTTGGCGCTCGGCGCCTCTGCCCTGGTCGTCCAGCGGCTGAAACGTATCAGCTAGGCTTGCGCAAAACGGGACTTTGAAACTCCCCGTGTCGCAAGTTTACGCGTGCGACACGGGCGAGGGCTCCGCTGGCTTCAGTCGGCCCCGACGATGAGTGGACCCATCTTGTTCGCGATCATCTTTTCGCGCATGGCTGTCACGTCATCCGCTTTCATTTGCTCCCAGGTGTCGCGTACTTCGGCCCACTCGGCGTGCAGCTCATCAAAGACTTCTACATACTGATCTGCAGGTTTGAAGTCAGCGATAGCCACGGTCATGGCCAGGTACGCGAGCTTCTCCATGATCATGCCCGGCAGACGAATGTTGTCCTGACCCGTGCCCGTGTGCTTGAGCTGCATCATCCTGTTCTCGACACCGGTCACCGCGCTATCGAGCGCTTCGAGCTCTTCGCGCATCTCTTCGTCGACCATGGGCATCAGATCGCGGAGCTGCCGGCGGAGCATCTCCGCTTCGTTGACCGCCAAGGTTAGTTCTTCAAAGTCGGCGCGGATCTTATCCAGCAGGCTTTTCTGCTCGCTGATATCAGCGCTGGAGCCCGTTGTATTCGGATCCTTTATGACCTCGAAGCTTTGGGACTGCTCGCTGTCTCCCACTTTCAGGGTGACCGTGTAGATCCCGGGGCTGGCCATGAGCGACATGGGCTTCACGACCGAATCGCGGGTCCGATCGTCCTTCAAGGGGAACCAGTCCGCGTACGTGGGCTTGGTGCGGAGGACGAGATCGCTGGTGGGGTCTTCCTTGAAATCCCACCATACGCGGTTGATGCCAAGCTCTCCCTTGTGCTCGATGGTGCGCACCGTTTCACCGGCTTCATTGCTGATAACCAGCGTAACGCCGTCCTCCATCTCCTCGGACTGCCAGTAGTGCAATGACGTACCGGCGGGCGGATCGTCGCCGAAGGACGCTTCCTTGAAGAACTGCATAATGGCCGACGTAGGCCGGAGGCGATACGCGTCCTTCGGATCGAACAGATGCAGCGTCGATGAAGCAACCTCGCTGGTGAACTGCTGCAGAGGCGTGAGGTCGTCCAGGATCCAGATGCCGCGCCCGTAGGTGCCGACGACCAGGTCATTGAAGTGCTCGGGAATGTCCATCCAGTACATGGGGCTGGATGGCAGGTTGGTCATCAGCGACTGCCAGCTATCGCCCCGGTTCAGCGAAAAGTACAGCGCGTTCTCGGTTCCGAGATACAGAAGGTTCGGGTTGACCGTGTCCTCCTTGACCATGCGCGCGTAGCTCAGGGGGCTGTCCTCGATGCCCGACGTAATCATCGTCCAGGACGCGCCGTAGTCGGTCGTTCGGTACACGTAGGGTTCGAAGTTACCCATTTCGTGGGCGTCCACGGTGAGGTACGCCGTTCCCGCGTCGTACTTCGATGCCTCGATGTTTCGCACCGCTCCGTACACGGGAATGCCGGGAATGTTTGCTGTGAGGTTTGACCAGCTCGTGCCGTTGTCCCGGCTGAGGTGAACCTGGCCGTCATTGGTGCCAGCCCACAGCACACCCTGGGTCAGGGGCGATTCATCCAGGGCGTAGATTACGTTGGCGTATTCCACCCCGATGTTGTCGCCGGTAAGCCCTCCGGAAAACTGCTGCTTGCTCACGTCATTGAGGCTCAGGTCCGGGCTTACGATCTCCCAGGATTGGCCGCCGTTGGTCGTGCGGTGCACATACTGACTGGCGACATACACGGTGTTGTTGTCGTGAGGCGAGATCAGCAGGGGGAAGGTCCACTGGAATCGGTACTTGACGTCAGCGGCGGGCATGCCGGCGGTGAGTTCCGGCCAGACTTCAACCTGGCGGAACTGGTCATTCTTCTCGTCGTAGCGAACGACCACGCCGCCCAGGGCGCCGAAGCCCGATGCGCTGGACCAGATAATGTCGGGGTCGGTGGGATCCGCGGTCGCGAAGCCACTCTCGCCGCCACCGACGTCGTGCCAGAGACCCGTGCCAATGAAGCCGCCAAAGAAGCCCTGCATGCGGCTCCGGCTAGGACCCTTCATGGAGGGGCCGTCCTGGCGATTAGTAAGTACGTTGTAAGGAACGGCCGTATCCGTCGTCACGTGGTACAGCTGTGCGACGGGCAGCTGCACCCGATGCCATGACTTGCCGCGGTTGTGACTGATCGACAGTCCGCCGTCACCGACCACGATCTGGCGATTGCCGTTGGTGGGATCAACCCACATATCGTGATGATCCCAGTTGGGTGCCATGCCGGGTCCGGCGATGGCCGCGGTTTTGCCGCCGTCGATGCTGGTGGCGTAGGCGGCGGAGAAGAAGTACGTCTCGTTGGGATTGTCCGGAGAAGCCGCCATGCGGGTGTAGTAGGCGCCCCGACCGCTCAGGTTGCGGTCGGAGTTCACGAGCGCGAAGGTTCCGCCGTGGTCCTCCGAGCGCCAAAGCTCGCCCGTATTGGTCGGCTCGCCGTCCAGCGGGATGCCGTCGCCGGTTTCAATCAGAGCGTAGAGGCGGCCGCGCTGCGCTTCAGTCATGGCGAGAGAGATTTTTCCCACCTCGCCTTCGGGTAGGCCATTGCCCTCCAGCTTGGTCCAGGTGGTTCCGGCATCCACCGACTTGTAGATACCGCCGCCGGGACCGCCGCTCTTGCGGGTCCAGGGCTTCATTTCCAGAGACCACATGCCCGCGAAGAGGATGCGCGGATTGAAGGGATCCATGATCAGGTCCGAAGCGCCGGTTCCTCGGTCCACATGCAGAACCTGGCTCCAGGTCGCGCCGCCGTCGGTCGTCCGGTAGATCCCTCGCTCACGCTGCGGCGTGTAACCATGACCCAGGGCCGCCACGTAGACGACGTCGGGATCGCTCGGGTGCACCACCACACGGCTGATTCGGCCTGTGTTTTCCAGTCCGAGATGTTCCCAGGTCGCGCCGCCGTCGGTCGTTTTCCAGACACCGTTGCCGATGGACACGTTGGAGCGGATGTAAGACTCGCCGGTACCGGCGTACACGATTTCCGGATCGCTCGGCGCCAGTGCGATAGCCCCGATGGAATGGACCCGCTGGCCGTCGAAGACCGGCTTCCAGTTCAATCCGCCGTCCGTCGTTTTCCAGATCCCGCCGGAGGCAGCACCGACGTAATAGGTCATCGGATCGGCGGGTATACCGGTGACCGAGATTACCCGGTTACCGATGGGGCCGATATGGCGGAACTTCAGTTGTTCCATCTGCTCCGTGGAGAGCGACTGGGCGAACACCGCGCAGCTCACAAACCACAGGATTGCGGGGATTAGACGCGAAATTAATCTGGGCATGAGGAACACCTGATTTACGTTAAGTTTGAATAGCTTAGGACGTGAAATTCAGAAATATATGAAGATCGGAAAACAGCGGCAGCAAGGTTTCGACCGCGGGTCCGAAACATCATCTCTTTTTGGAGCCGCGGATAGTTCATGTTTCCAGGCGTGTTGGGCACTATCATCGACACCGCTTCATCAGCACGCGTCAGCTGGGATCACCTGAACGCCGGTCGCAGGCTACCTCGGCCCTGTCCACGGGTAAATGCTCGGAGCCAACAAATTTGCTGGTGCTGGCTCGATTGCGATCCATGGAGGCCATGGGCAGATATTTAAGGCGGACGCAAGACGCGCCCTCTGTTACTTTGTATCACAGCGCCTGGGTTCTGCGAAGCCGAACCAACATTGCGGGGGATTCTATGGCCGACGCAGGTGTTGATCGAATGGGGGCTGGAACGGGAACGAGTCCATCTCCTCTACGAAACGCGCTTGCCGGCCGTTGACGGTCCCGCGAAGCGAGCCAGCCCGGTGGTCTTTCTCAACCCGCACAGATGGGGAGTAAACATGTCGACACCTAGATTCTTGTTTCTGAACTCGTGCTTCACCTTCTTGTTCCTCGGGGCCATGGCCCTGCCTGGCAAGGCCGCGGCTTCCGAGGTCCGCGTTTCGCTGGGGGAAGCTGCGGCGCAGGGGATAGCGGACCTGGGTCTCGACGTGCCTGTTGTAGGCCGCGTGTTTTTCATCGTCTCGCGCGATGACGATGAGATGCCCCATCTCGGCACCGGCGTGACCGGTAACCCGCTCTGGGGTGTCGATGTGCGTGACTTCAAGGCTGGCGACACGGCGCTGATCCGCGACGGGGAGGCCACGGTGTCAGGTTATCCCTTCGACTCCCTCGCCAACCTGCCGCCGGGGGACTACTACGTCCAGGCCTTTCTCAACGTGTACACCACGTTCCATCGGGCTGACGGTCATGTCATTGAAGCTCACATGAACAGCGGCGCTTTCCAAAACCCCTTTAAGGCTCCGGGTAATGCCTACAGCGATGTGATCAGACTCGAGGTAGGAGAGGATGGGTTCGACGCCGTCGACCTGAGCATTGATTCGGTCATCCAGCCGTCGCGACCTCTCGCCGAGGGTGAAGTGCTGCAGTTGGGAAACTTCGAAGACACGGAGTGGGTGCGCTACGTCAAGATTCGCAGCGAGAAGCTGTCCGAATTCTGGGGCCGGGATTTCTACCTGGGCGCCAACATCCTGCTGCCTCCCGGCTACGACGAACGTCCCGATGCGAAATACCCGGTGCTCTACATGCAGGGCCACTCTTCGGGATACACGCCCATGCCCTGGGCCCCGAACGAATGGTTTCGCCCCGACTATGAGCCGGAACATCCCGCCGTCGGTCCGCAGCTGGACGGCTTTTATGAAGCCTGGACGGCGGGGGAACTGCCCAAGATCGTGGTCATCACGATCCGCGATGCCAACCCGTTCTTCGATACTTCCTATTCGGTGAATTCACCCAGCGTTGGTCCCTACGCTGATGCCATCACCGAAGAACTGATGCCGTACCTTGCGGAGAAGTTCCAGATCGTGGCCGAGCCCTGGGGCAGGGTGCTGGCAGGCCGTTCAACGGGGGGCTGGGAAGCGGCCGCGATGATGGTATTCCATCCCGAGCTGTTCGCCGGTTCCTTTCCCTGGGCTCCGGATCCGATTGACTTTCGAAAGTTGATGCAGATCGACATTTACGACGGCGGCAATGCCTTCTACAACGAGCTGGATTGGCTGCGCACCCCGTTGCCCGCCCAGCGAGAGGTCGACGGCCTGATCAACTACCACGTGCTGGATGAGCACCGCTACGAGCAGGTGGTCGCAACAAAAGACCGCTCCGGCGGCCAGTGGGCGATCTGGCAGGCTCTCTACAGTCCGGTTGCGGACGACGGCTACCCGGCGCCGCTGTGGGATCCCAAAACGGGAGAGATCGATCCCGAGGTTGCCAGGTACTGGCGCGAACACTGGGACCTGAGCTACATCATCGAGCGCGACTGGCCGACCCTGGGACCCAAACTCGCCGGCAAGCTGCACTTCGCTGTGGGGCGCCGCGACAACTACTACCTGGAGCAGGCCGTCTATCTGACTGAAGCCCGCATGCGCGATCTGAAAGACCCGGGGTCCGGCGCGACTTTCCAGTACGGAACGAATGGCCGGCACTCCTGGATCGGCCACAGCCCCAAGGAACCTGCCCGGCAGATGCGCTACAGCGAATTTATCGGCGTGGTTGCCGACTTCATGAAACGGCGGGCCCCGGAAGGCGCAGATCTCGTCAGCTGGGACTACTAGCCCATCCCGGTTCAGTCGTCGGCAGCTTTGGCCAGCAGGTACTCGGCCACAGCCTGGTACGCGGGTAGCGACGTCGGATCAATCACAGCGTTGGCGGACACGGGGTAGGTCGCGAACCTCGCGATCACCATTTCAGCCTTGGGGTCGATATAGATCGCCTGGCCATGGATGCCGCGAGCGCTGTAAGCGCCGTGCGCGTTGTGCAGCGCCCACCATTGACTCCGATAGCTGCCCCCCGGCAGGGTGCTGTACCCAGCACTCACAAACTTCGCCGGGTCACCACCACCGCTGATGGAAGCCACCGCCGCGGCGGGGATGATCCGCTCGCCCTCAAAAATGCCGCCCTGCAGCATGGTCAGGCCAAAGCGCGCTGCGTCGCGGAGCGAGAGGCTGAGTCCCCCCGCCGACAGGGGCGTCCCCAGGCTGTCGACCATCATGTCGCCTTCCTGTTCCATACCCAGCGGTTTCCATATCCGCTCCGACAGGTGCTGCAGAAAATCCTTGCCGCTGGCGCGGGCGATGACCCACGCCAGCGCATCGGTGTTCACGGACTTGTAACGAAAGACCTCTCCGTGTTCGTCGGCCTGCTTCACGCCCTGCAGATATTCGTAGAAATTCTGGGCCCCGGCATAGTCCGCGGGCTTGGGGGTCGGATCGCCGGCGGCCGCGTAGGCCCAGATGTCGGCGTTTGGATCGGCATAGTCCTCGTTGAAGACCAGCGACGTGGTCATATCCATGACTTCGCGAACCGTCGCCGATCCAAAGGCACTATCGGTCAGTTCGGGAACGTACTCCCGCACCAACTTGCTTTCATCGATGGTGCCTTCGGCAACCAGTATCTCCGCCACCGTTCCTACAAAGGATTTGGTGACGGACATGGCACCGTGGCGTCCCTCGCGGTCCAGGCAGCCGGAGTAGTATTCGTAGACGATAGTGCCGCGATGCATCACCAGGATGCCATCGGTGTAGTTCGCGTCCAGTGACTCGCGCCAGGTCATGGGAGCGTTAGCGCCGATGGGCGTAAAGCTGACCTTATCAATGGCGTTGTCAGGGGACGAGGTCAGCTCGGACGACGGTCCCAGGCCGCGCGCCACACGCCTGGACGCCTGCATTTCCCTCAGGTGGCAAAAGGTCCAGCGCAGTTTGGGGAAGCTCAGGTAATTCGAAGCCGGTGGGGCGATCAGCCGTTCCGGCGCGGGCGGGAAACCCTGCATCCAGCCCAGCGCGTTGGGGTCGGATGCGCCGGCATCCAGGGGCTGAGTGACGCCCTGGCGACTCGCCAGCGCTGCTGCCAGTACAAGAAACACTCTTAACCGTGTCTTCAATGGACCGCCCTCCGTCTGGCAATCGAAAAGTTATGTTGTAACATCGTCCGCCGTGCTGACAACAGACGAGACTGGCTTCACTGCTAAACTCCGGTCAGCGCCACTGTCTCGGAGCCTCACTCTCTTGAACAGAGCCACTATTCCACAAAAAGCCACGCTGGAGTGTTCCCGACATGATGACTTCACCGTTTCCGCAGAACTACGACGAGTGGCGGCACTGCATTACCGTCGAGTGCGGCATCCCGCTCACCGCAGAATTCGTCTCTCAGCGCCTCACAGTATGGCGCGACGAGGCCAGTGAGGAAACGCGGCGTTTCAGGCAGCGCTATGGCGACGATTACTGGCGCGCGGTCATAGGATGGTTTGAGCAGGCGGAGAAAGAAGTCGCCTGAGCGGCTTCGCCGTGCGCCGTTCACCCATGCCACGATGACGGCTGTTCGAGTCCCGACGCGTTGAGAAAGCTCCGCATTCGCCGCAAACGATCAGCGCCCTGCACACTCGCCAGAGTCGCGGTTTGCCTGGCTGTCGCATGCTCCACAGCCGGTAGCAAACCAGAGAAAAACGGTGACTCCGACGAGGTATCCGCGCAACGACCGTTTGCAGGTGTCGACCTGGCCGCCTATCTCGATTGCGCCCGGGAACAGGGCGTTACCTTGCTTCAGGCGCATCGCGCGGGCGACCGCCCCGGCGCGGCGGAGAACAGCCTGGCTGCTATAAACAAGTCTCTCGCTGATGGCGCAGTCTTTATGGAGATCGATGTCGCCAGGACGGTAGATGGAGTACTCGTGCTGATGCACGATGACACCCTGGTACGCACCACGACCGGAACCGGCGCTGTGGTGACAGCGACATTTGCGGACTTGTCGACGCTGTCGCTCATCGACGTCGAGGGTAGGGACACGGGCGAGGGGGTTCCAACGCTGGCCGATGCCCTCGGCGCTCTTGAAGGCCGGGGCTTCGCCCAGATCGACCGCAAGCGTTCAACATCCTTTGATCAGATCGCCACCGTCATCGAGGACGAGCAGGCGGCAGATCGGTCGATGGTCATCACTTACAGCATCGAAGAGGCGATAGCCGTTCACCGACGTCTGCCGGGCGTGATGATCTCTACCGGCATCGACGGGCTCGATGATGTGGCGACGCTGGAAGCTGCCGACGTGGATCTGAGTCGTGTAACCGCCTGGCTGGGTCTCGGTCGTGGTAAGCCTGGTCTCGACCGCGAACTCGCGGCGCGAGGTATCGAGACAAGCTACGGCGATTTTCGCGCCGAGAGCGATGGCTCGATGGACTACAGGCTGCTGTCTGGCAACGGTGCGGAGTTGCTCAGCGTGGATGATGTGTACGCGGCGGCGAATGCGCTCGATGCCGCAGCCGTCGCCCGTAAACTGTTGAGCGACTGTCCGGCAGCTCGAGAGTAAAGATGTACCCGTTTCGGCTTGCTCCGGTAGGTAGGATGCGTGGCGACCGAAAATTGATGATGCCTACTACCCGCTTAGCCCGCTTGATCGGAAGAGCCACATTCTCGCTCGCAGTCACCCTGGCCGCCATGGGTGTGCACCCGTCCGAAGAAACGCTCGTTGACGCCATTGAAGCGGCGGATGCGCTCATCAATCGCGATGCTTACGCCGCGTTTGAGGCGGCGCGCGCGATACTTGCGCGCGCGCAAGAGACCGGGTCAATCCCGGAGCAAATCGATGCGATGCTGGTTCTTTCGGCCGCCGCGGAAAGTGTCGGTAATGCAGACCGGGCGCTCGCTCTGGCAAAGGAAGCGCTGTCGGCGGCCGAAGTTGAGGGTGATGTCGGCCGCATGGTGGATGCCTACAACCGCGCTGCCGTCGTGCACATGGAGCTGAAAGATATCGAGAGCGCTGCCGTACAAATGCAAGCGGCGGTGTCCCTCGTCGATTCCATCGACGATCTGGAGCGACGGGCTAAGACCTACCATCAATTCGCACGTGTGCGACGCTTTCAGTTTCGCCGTGAAGAAGCCCTACCGCTTTATGCCTATGCGCTCGAAGCCTCGCTCGCGGCCGGCGATAGGCTGGGTGCGGTCGATGTTATTGGAAATCGCGGTGTGCTTCTTGAGAGCATGGGCCAGTACGAAGCGGCTCTGGAGTCGCAGACAGAGGCGCTCGAGTTTTATCGAGAGATCGGCGATGAGGCAGGCATCGCGACCGCGATGTACAACATCAGTCGCGTCTATCGGGGACTCGGTGACTACGATCAGTATCTCGCCTTTGCCCAGGACTCGCTGGCGATAGACGAGAAGGTCGGCGATCAATCCGATCTGGCCTACAGCTATACGAACGTGGGAGAGGCGTACTTCCGACACGGTGATATCGCCATGGGTCGACGCTTCCTGCAAAGAGCGATCGCTTCCTTCGAGAACATTGGCGTCGACCTCGAAGCAGCGCGCGCGCGAGCGGTACTCGCAGACATCGAGATCGCCGCAGATGATTTGGAGCGGGCTCGCGCGCTCCTTGAACGTGCCGCGATAACTGCCGAAGAGAAACAGGCCTACAGCCTCTCCGCCACCGTCATGCAGCTGTTCCTGCGCCTCGAGCTCGCTTCCGGAAACGTTGCCGAGGCGATTCGCTATGGCAGTGACGGCATTGACCTGGCGCGCAGGATTGGCGAGCGCTACCAGGAGGACAAGCTGATCGGCGGATTGATCCTGGCACTGGAGGCAGGTGGAGAATACGCATCGGCAACCCAAGCGCTTAAAGAACAGCGCGAGCTCCGCGCCCAACTCGCCGATGACGCCAGGTCCCAGGCGATGGCCTGGACGCAGACGCAGGCCGAATTCATGCGACGCGCCGAGCGCATTGAACTCCTGGAGGCTGAGCGGGCCCTTCAGGAGCTTCGCATCGAGGAGGCTCGGCGGGTGCGGCTGTTTCTTACCCTTGGAGCCATCGCGCTGCTGGTGATAGGCGCGCTTTTCTACCGACGGTTGGATGAGCGGCGCCAAAATCAGCGCTTACAGGAATCGGTGCAAGAGAGGACGCGGGCGCTGCGCATCGCCCTGCGGGCTCGGAACGACTTTCTCGCCAATGTAAGCCACGAGATTCGCACTCCCATGAATGCTGTCATTGGCTTTACACGCTTGGCGCTCAACGCCGTGTCGGCTCAAGACCTTCGCCGATTCCTGGAACAAAGCGACCGGGCGGCGCACGGTCTGTTGCACCTGCTCAACGACGTGCTCGACCTTTCGAAGCTCGAAGCCGGCATGATGCAGCGGTCCGACGTGGTCGTCCATCTGGGGCCCCTGTTCGAGGAAGTCGTCGATATGAGCGGCGCCTGGGCGATCGAGACAAAAGTCATGCTTGCCACTGAACTCGACCCGGCGCTACCAAGCGCGGTGCGCATCGACGGCAGCCACTTAAAACAGATCCTCGTAAACCTTGTCTCCAACGCGTTGAAGTTCACGGTCGAAGGACGTGTAACGCTGAGGTGTCTCGCGGAGTCCAGAACACGAACACGGATGCGACTCCGCTTCGAGGTAGAAGATACGGGGCCGGGAATCGCACCCGATGATCAGGCGCGCATGTTTGCGCCCTTCGAGCAGATTGATTCATCGACCACGCGGCGGCACGGCGGTACCGGGCTCGGCCTCGCAATCTCTCGTCAGCTTGTGGGCCTTCTTGGCGGCGAGCTGACGGTACGCAGCGAGCTGGGATCGGGTAGTTGCTTCAGTTTCTTGGTAGAAGCCGACGAGGTATCACAGGAAGAACTCGAAACAGCAACCGGCGTCTCCGACGTCTCAGTGACTGAAGGGGAGCCATTCGCCGGTCTGCGGCTTCTGGTCGTCGACGACTCAAGCATAAACTGTGAGGTGGTCGTAGCGCTCGTGGAGATGCTCGGCGGGAACATACGATCGGTCACGAGCGGCGCAGCTTGTCTCGAGGCACTTGCTTCCGAGGTTTACGATCTGATTCTGATGGATCTCCACATGCCGCTTATGGACGGTGCCGCGGTTACGCGTCGCATTCGCTCTCAGCGCCGCCTGGCCCAGCTCCCAATTATCGCAATGACGGCAAGCGTGCTTGAAGAAGAAATCGCTGCTGCACGCGCTGCCGGCATGGACGATATGCTTCCAAAACCTTTCGAGGAAGCAGAGCTCGTTCATACGGTTTTAAAACACGTAGGCCGAAGCCCGGAGCGTGATTGCATCCCGCAAGCTGAGCGACGCTCGGCTTGATCAGCCGCCAGCGTCGGTTGCAATTACCGCCTCCAGCTCATCCAAGGCAGATTTCAGTGCATTGATCTGCGCGGCAACATCCTCGCGAGAAGTCAGCGGAGGGCTGTCGTAGAACTCTCCCGCGAGTGCTGCGAGATTTGCCGCGCCGAGGAGGGCAGCACTGCCCTTTGCCTTATGCAGAGTGGATTGCCAATGCGTCGCTTCGGAATCCGTTTCCAGTCCCGAGAGACTGCGGCGCAAATCGTCGACAAGCTCCGCGACAAGCCTGCGGTGCTTCAGCGGGTCGCGCCGCGCGATCATCCCCGAGAAATCCAGCGCGCGTTTGCGTGAACAGTCCACCGGCCGCTCCGCTAATCAAACAAAAGAGATAAATTGGCTGGGCACTTGAACCGGGTTATCCATCAAGTGTCGTCAAGCCGTGGCGAATCGCGTACTTCGTGAGTCCCGCGATGTTTCGTACGTGGAGTTTATCCATAACGTTCGCGCGATGGTTCTCCACCGTCTTGACCGACAGGATCAGGCGCTTCGTAGTCTGCGCTGAGGCGACGAACTAGAGCAATACTATCGCGCCCATTTTCCGCCTCGCCCGCTATTTCAACATCGGAAGCGTCCGCGAGGACAGATCGTAACCCCTCCCGAACGAGCCGGTGGTCATCGACAAGAACGACGGTTGCAGCCACTACAGCGGCTCCATGGATTCAGAGCTCGTGGAGTGTAGGTGGCGCTCTCGATCGCGCCAAGCCTCCTCAAACTGATGGAGAGGTTGGGCGTCGCAGGTGTCGCGCGACCCGTCTACAAACCGGGTAACCACCCGCTGTCGGACATCTATTGGAACTACGGAACAGCATCGAATCCCGTAACGTTCCACCGGATCATCTTCATGTCTGTCGATCCCCATGTTCTCGAGACACAGGCTGTCTAAGTCGGTGGAAGTTGATTACTCCGACCGAAAGCGAATGGGCGACACAAGCCGCCAGGAATACCCCGCAACAGCGATTAGGATTCGGCATCCTTGCCTGGTTCGTGTCGCAAGTTTCACGCGCATCGCGAGATCAGGGATTCCCCCACCACGCAATCAGGGTTTTCACCCAGTGCCACGCACCAGCGCCTCAGTCACACTAACGCTTCCGTACTCGCAAGGCGGAGCGTGCGTGCGCCAAGTGGACAGCGCGGAATACGGAATATGAGCGTCCTCGCTCAGTCCGCTCCCGACCGCGCTGACCTCGTACTTCTGAGTATCCGTCCGGTTGGGCTTGGTACTGCACCGTCCAGGGTTGAGAAGACAGCTAGATCGCTTACATAGCCACCAATATAGCCACCAATATAACCACCAGGGCCGGCAGAAAAGATGACCAATATTCAGCTTACCCGTTCGTTCGCACCTGCAATCCTTATTGGCCTGCTCGCGGTCGTATTGGCTTCCAGAACGGCGCACGCGAGCATCATTGTCGAGTTTGACCTGACCGATCTGGATATTGGAAATTTTACCGGGAGTACCGAATTTACAGTCTCCGCTGGAACGCTTGAAATGACAGTTTCCGCTCGGGCCGAGCGCGAGAACAGGACGGCGAGTTCAGCCAGCGTCTTCTATCACGATGGCCTGGGCATGGGGGTACTCGGCTTTGGTGGGGCCTTGGGGGACGTGCAAACGGTACGGGGCGATCAGTTCGCGGCACTCGATGGAAACCGCGGTAACGAGGAGCTCAATCTTTCCTTCAACAACAGCGTTTCAATTTTTAGCCTTTCCTTCTTCGACCTCCCGGAAGCAAACGGAGACCCGGCTGCGCTCCTTGGCTTTGAGAACGGTGGGTGGACGGTCAATGAAGGCAACGGTCCGCTGGGCAATAGAGATACGCAAAACCGCTTTGCCTTTTACGACGCGAACGGCGGCGGGGGCAGTGGCAACGGCGCGATAAATGAACTACGCCAGACCGGGACTGATCAGCTGGGCGGTACTCTTGAAAACCGTATTCCTTTGGATGACTACCTGCGGATTTTCGTTGGCGGCAACCAGGTTGCACTGTTTCTATCCGGCGTCGAGGTGGAGCTGACGGAAGAGCAAGCCATAGAATTTGGCATCATTTCGGTTCCCGAGCCTTCATCCCTTGCACTGCTCGCTCTGGGCGGTGTCGCGATACTCCGCCGGCGCAGGCATTCGAGCGCAGTTGTGGGGAACGCCTGGGTCAGCCGACCCGAGACAACGGCCGCGTCGGAACTTCGCTAATTGAGCCCGCCCTTATCGAAACTGACTAAACGGATCCTCCGGTCCAAAATTCGACCGCGCCGATGCCGCAGGCCGATGTCACAGAGAGTCCGCCTCAGCTAACTCGATAGTGATCTCCTCGCTTCCCGGACCAAAGACGGCGCTCTTTACGGTTCCAAAGCGTTCTACATTCACAAGGTTGGTCTGTTCGGGCCAGATCTCGCGCAGAGCCTGTTGCGACAGCGTCAGGGCCGTAAGCCCCTCGGGGATGGGCGCCTCGGCGTAGACCCACAGGAAATCGCCGTCGATTTCATTGCCGATCGATTGCAAAGCAAGCGGTTCGCCGCGCTGGTCCAGCAGAACAAACTGCTTGTGTACGTAGTCCTCGAATCGGTCGCAGTCTTCCGGTTTTGCCAGCAGGTCGGCTTTCTTGCCGAACAGGCGGCGAGTGGCGTGTTCCGCATCATGCAGCAGAAAGCGGTGCATGACTTCGATGTTACCCGTGCGTTCATTAAACAGAACGCGAGTGATCGACTCCTTCTGCTGATGCGCAACGGCCGGTAACGTCAGCAGCAGGCCCAGGAGCAGCGGAACAAAACCCGGGGATGCGAACTGCCGCAGGCTAAGGCCCTCAGCGCTCATCTCTTTTCACGGGTTCTTCTGTCTCGTCGTCCTCTTCTTCCTTCAGCTCGGTCTTCATGTCCTGCATGATGTCGCGGGCTTCCATGGCCTTGCTCTTCGGCACCTTGTAGGCCTCGATCCGCGAGGGCACGATGCGTCGCGGATAGTAGTTGTTCTCCACGTCGGTATCCGCGGTTTCCCAGTTCGGATCGATTTCGATCTGAGTGAGTTCGCGGTCCGAAATCACCAGCTTCTTCACGTTTCGGGCATTGCGCCGCCAGATTTCCGCGGGAATATCCAGGCGCTCCCGGGTCCCGTCCGCGTAGGTGAGTCGCAGCAGGATAGGCATGACCAGTCCGCCGCGATTACTGAACTGGAGCACGTAGTAGTTCTTGTCCTCGGCGACGGCTCTCTCAAGCGCCGCGCGCTCCCAGTCTTCCAGCTCGGAGAGAAACTTCCGGTATTTATTGCGTTCTTTGTTGGTCACCGTAAAGCGGTCATTCTCGTCGTAGAAGTCGCTGATCTCCGGGTTCTCCTCCACCCAGGTCGGACCCTCAATGCGGTTGCGTTCGACAATCACCGAGGCCGGTTTGTCCGCGTCTTCCTGGCGTCGGCGTTCGAAGTCGATGTCCGGGTCCTTCGTGTCCAGGCGCAGCTTCCAGACCTTGTCGATGCTGATATCAACGTGGTCCGTGGTGTAGAACCAGCCGCGCCAGAACCAGTCGAGATCGACGCCGGAGGCTTCCTCCATGGTCCGGAAAAAGTCCGCCGGAGCGGGGCGCTTGAACATCCAGCGCCGCGAATACTCCCGGAATGCAAAGTCGAAGAGCTCTCTCCCCAATATGGTCTCGCGAAGAATCATCAGCGCCGCCGCCGGCTTGGCGTAGGCGTTGGGCCCGAGTCGCAGAACCGAGTCAGACTGGGTCATGATGGGCACCTGTCGCTGGGACTTCATGTAGTCCACGATGTTGCGCGGTTCGTTGTTCCAGGGGATGTCCGGGTCCCACTCCCAGCCCGCCAGGGCGTCCAGAAAACTGTTGAGGCCCTCGTCCATCCAGGTCCACTGGCGCTCGTCCGAATTCACGATCATGGGGAAGTAGCCGTGACCCACCTCGTGAATAATCACACCGACGAGGTAGCGCTTCTCGGCAAGCGTGTAGGTTCGCTCCCCGTCGTCCTGAAGGTCGGTGCGCGGCCCGTTGAAGGTGATCATCGGGTACTCCATGCCGCCCACAGGGCCGTTGACGGACTGCGCTACCGGGTAGGGGTAGTCGAAGGAGTAGCGTGAGTACACCTTCATCGTGTGGATCACCGCGGCCGTGGAGTACTTTTCCCACAGCGGGTTGCCCTCCTTGGGATAGAAGGACATGGCCATGACTTCGGGCTGGATGTCGCCACCCTGCTGATAGCCCTGGGCATCCCAGATGAATTTCCGTGACGACGCCCAGGCGAAGTCGCGTACCTTCTCCGCCTCAAAACGCCAGGTCTTCGAACCCGAGGCGCCTTCGCGCTCGTTCTCGAGGGCCTCCTCGGCCGTCACGATGAACACCGGAGTTTCGGCGGTGCGGGCCGTCTCCAGTCGTTCGAGCTGAGTCTGGGAGAGGACCTCCCGCGAGTTCTGCAGTGTCCCGGTAGATGAAACGATGTGATCGTCCGGCACGGTGATGTCGACGGTGTAGTTGCCGAACTCCAGGGTGAATTCACCGCGCCCGATGAACTCCTTGTTGGTCCATCCTTCGTAATCCGTGTAGGCATGCAGGCGGGGGAACCACTGCGCAAGGAGGAAGATGTCGTTGCCGCCCGGCCTGGCGTCGTCCGGAAAATGCTCGTAGCCACCGCGCGCCGAGATGGCGTTTTCATCAACGATATTGAAGGCAAAGTCGATGTCGAACTCGGCGGTTGCGCCAGGTGCAAGCGGTTGGCGCAGGTCGATGCGCAGGTTGGTGCCGACGACGGTGTATTGCAGCTCACCCCGCGCGTCCCGTACGGAGGACAGGTCGTAGCCCAGAGCGTTGTCGGCCATGAACTGATGGCGGCGCAGTTCCTCCAGGCTCAGCTGAGGCGGCTTCTTGCCCTCGAAGTCCTTTACCTTCGGCCCGCGTCGGCTGGCGTCACCAAACGCGGAGCTTCGTTCCGCGAGGGAATCATCACGAAATCTGTTCTGGTCCAGCTGTAGCCAGAGAAAACGTATCGTGTCCGGGCTGTTGTTGGTATAGCGGACATGCTCACTTGCTTCTATGCGGCGCTGATCTTCGTCCAGGCGAACGTCGATGTCGTAGTCGACCTGTTGCTGCCAGTACTCATGCCCCGGCTCGCCCCCAGCCGTGCGGTAGCTGTTCGCTGTAGGAAGCACCTCATCCAATTGGCGGAACTTGTCTTTGAAGCTTCCCTTCGTTTGCTCGACCGCGGCATGCGCCACGGGAACTAGGAGGAGGGCAAGCATGAATGGCCACAGGATCTTGCGGATCATGATGAGATTTCTCTCGGGGAAGAGTTTGGGGCCGCAAGGATACCCCAGCTGCCGATACCGGGTCCTGTTACCGGGGCTTGATGAACGCCTCAAAAACATCTATGCTCATTTCATGAATTAATGAAATGTTGAATTGGCCAACGAATGGCGGCGACCGCCTCTCCATCGAACGAGCGTGCATCCCAGTCGATCATCGATCGGGCGGCAGGGATGCTTCGTGCTGCTGGTGACGCGTCACGACTACGAATTCTCGAGCTCCTTCTTTCCGGGGAGCGCCAGGTTTCAGAAATCGCGGCAACGACGGAGGCGGAGATGTCCACCACTTCTCAGCGATTGCGGATCCTCCTGAGCGAGGATCTCGTGAAGCGCCGGCGCGATGGTCGCGACATGTACTACCGGCTGGCGGATGGACATGTAGAAGATCTCGTGCGGAACGTTATCGAGCATGCCGATCCGGCTAATGAGCACTAAATCCTTTCAGGGAGAGCAGCTATGACACACAGGATCCACGAAAACCACGACCATGAGCACGGACCGAACTGCGGCCACGTCGCGATCAAGCACGGCGATCACGTGGGCTATCTGCATGATGGCCATCTGCACTGTCCGCATGAGGATCACTACGATGAGCATGTGATCGAGGTCTCCGACACGAATCCCGACGGCTGTCGTCCGCACGAATGCAAGGGTCACGACGCGGACCACGTGCACGGTCCCGACTGCGGACACCCGGCCGTGCCGCACGGGGACCACATCTGTTACCTCGTCGACGGACATCTGCATCACCCCCATGGCGATCACTGTGACGATCACGGTCCTGTCGCGTTCGCCTGAGCCCGCAGGGGCCCTCGCTTGGGACGAGGGCCCTTTCATAAACAGTACGCTCGCGGCTTCTCTTTGCCCGGCACACACTAGCCTGGTATTCCGGCCTGGCTAGCCTTCCGCGGTATGCGTAGTCTCCTTCCGCGGGCTGCGTTATTCTGCGGCTTCGTTTTCCCACTCAATTTCCCAAGACACCTGCCTGCAACCCATGAATTATCTGTTTATTGCGCTGGTTGCCCTGGCGTCGGGGCCCCTCTTGCTCCATGCGTTTCGTCAACGTCCGGCCCTGGAGGCGGCTCTGGATGGCTTCGTGGTGGTTTCCATCTCGGGTCTTGTGTTTCTTCACTTTCTGCCTCCGGCCGTCGAAGAGCAGGACCTTGTGGTACTCCTGGGCCTCGGCGTCGGCTTCCTGGTTCCGCTGTTACTTGAGCGTCTCACGCACGATTCCCATGGTCGGGTCGATCGCTGGGGAATGCTCCTCGGCTTTTCCGGGCTCGCCATCCACGCCGCCATCGACGGCGCGGCGCTAGCCACCGTCGAAGGCAACGCCACCGACCTGCCCTTTGCCCTGGCACTGATCCTGCACCGACTTCCGGTGGGTATCGCGGTCTGGTGGCTTGCTTCGTCAAAACTCGGCTACCGCAGTGGCGTTTCCGTACTACTCGCTCTTATGGGGGCAACGGTGCTTGGTTTTTATGCCAGTGGTAGCGCCGTGCAGCAAAGCGCTGGGTGGTCTGTGGAGCTGTATCAGGCGTTTGTCGGGGGAGCCCTGGTGCATGTAGTGCTGCACCCGCAGCACAAGCGGCGCAGCGCCGACACGGCACATGCTGAAGGCTGGGGCGCGCTTGCGGCGCTAGCTCTCATGCTGGTGGTGACGGTACTTCCCGGTGCTCCGGACGCCGACGGTGCCGCCCCGTTTGTACAGCGTCTGTTCGTACTCTTCGCGGAAACGGCACCGGCCTTGCTACTGGCCTACTTGTTCGCCGGTCTGCTTTCATCGTTCCTGCCGTCGGCATCCATACGCTGGTTGGGACGCGGTGGGTCGCTTACGCAGGCGGGCCGGGGAATGCTCGTGGGCCTGCCCTTTCCCATCTGCTCCTGCGGCGTCGTACCGCTCTATCGCGGTCTTGTTGCCAAAGGCGCACCTCCGGCAGCGGCCATGGCGTTCCTGGTCGCCACGCCCGAACTGGGACTTGATGCCGTGCTGCTTTCGGTACCGCTTCTGGGTACCGACGTAACGATACTGCGCCTGGTGACCGCGGGCGCCGCCGCTCTTCTGGTCGGCTGGTGGGTGGGCGGTCGCCTGAGTTCCCTGCCGATTAGCGGCGAGAAGAACGGCGATGATCTGCGCGTAGCGAACCTCCGGGAACGACTGCGCGAAGCTTTGAGCACCGGTACGCGCGAGATCGTCGATCACACGGCACCGTGGATTCTCCTGGGCCTTGCCGTAGCGGCGCTCGTCGCTCCCTGGCTGGAGCGGGGCTGGTTGGCTGAGCTGCCCTCCGTCGCCGCGATCGTACTGTTCGCCGCCCTGGGTTTTCCCACCTACGTCTGCGCCGCGTCGGCCACTCCGCTTGTTGCCGCTCTCTTGGCCACGGGGCTCTCCCCGGGGGCGGGCATAGCCTTCCTGATAACCGGCCCGGCGACCAATCTCTCCACACTCGGAATAATCGCGGGGCTCCACGGAAAGCGGGCCGCCGCTGCCTTTGCCACGGTACTGGTTGCCTTCGCCATTGCGGCGGGTATCACCATTGATCTGCTGTTCGAATCGTTGAATATACCGACCCTTGCGGAACTCACGGAGGAGTCGCCGTCGACGCTGCAGGTACTCAGTCTCGCCGGTCTTCTGCTGCTCTTTGGGGCCTCAATCGCTCGCCGGGGTATTCGCAGGTTTGCGGCGGAAATCAGGGACGGCCTTGGCTGGTCTCACGATCACGACCATGATCACCACGGTCACGACCATCACCACCATCACAGTCATTCTCACTCCTGACGGTCGAGGAAACTGCGGCGCGGTGGTTCAATCAGTTCGAATGCGCTTTGCGCGCCGCTAAACCTTCGACCCGGTCCCTTCGGGCGCGGTGTGCAGACAGGCGTACAGGCGTTGCTCGAGGTCTGCTTCAAGAGCTTGGGCGATGATTTCTATGCGGCTCTCGATGCAGTCATCGAGTTCTGTTTCGGAGACTCCGTCACGGGTTCCGTTGTAGCCGAAGATGCCCGCCTGTGTGATGAAGACCGCTTTCACACGCTCTACGTCAAGCTCGCGGAGGAAGTTGATGACGCGCTCGCGGTCAAACACCCTGTCCGGGCTGAAACGCCAGCCCAGGCTTTGGAAGCCTTCGCCCGCGTTCTCGGCGCGTAGTACGCCCCGTTCCGGAAGCGGCCGCTCCGCTACGGTCGGTCCGGGTTTGCCTGCATGTCCGTGAGAGCTGCGTGGTTCAAACCGTTGCGCGGTGCTTCCCTCAAGGCAGGAGAGATCGAGGCGTCCATGCGAGCACGTGAGTAACTCAACGTTGTCGTTCCCGTGCTGTTTTACCAGCTCTCGAAGAGCGTCTCGGTCGCGCTGTTCGTACAGGTCTTCTTTGTTGCCGACGACAAGGTCAGCGATGTTGAGCTGCTGGAGGAAAGTGTCGTTTGAGGTGTATCTCGAATCAGCCAGGTTCCGGGCATCGACAAGAGTCAGGGTTTTCTGCAGCGACAGAACGTCGCGGTAGTGCTCTGAGGCCAGGGTTTGCAGTACTTCGATCGGGTGACCTAAGCCCGTAGGCTCGATGAGGAGGCGCTGCGGTCGCGAACGGCGCAGCAGTTGCGTAAGCGCAATCTGCATCGGCAGCCCCGCGGTACAGCACATACAGCCCCCGGGAACCTCGGCAACGAAGACGTCTGCAGGTTCGCTTCCTCGGCCTTCCAGAAGACTCCCGTCTACGCCGATCTCACCAAACTCGTTGATGAGTACCGCCCAACGTTCACCGGCCGGCTTTTGCGCCAGGAAGTTGAGGATGGCCGAGGTCTTCCCCGCGCCGAGGAATCCGGTAACGATGTTGGTCGGGATTCCGCTTAGCGGTTTACGATTCTGCGGCACGTGGCTCTTGTTCGGCGTCGTCGGGGCTGGAGCATCCTGAGGCGTGCTGGCAGGCGCGGTAGTTGCGCCAATGACTGATCGCAATCAGGGTGGCGCCGAGAAGCGTCATCGCTTTTTCGCCCGTCTCTCCCAGGATCTCATGCCCCAGCACAATGGTGAGGCCAAGGACAAGCAGTCCCGCCACCCCGATGGCCAGTATGGAGAAGTTTCTGTGCTTGGCGCAGCCCATGAAAAGCGCAAACACGCTGATGGGAAGCACAATGATGATCATCCATTGATGGAACGATTCGTCGTCAATGCCCAGCGCAGCGACCGCCGGCGAGAAGGCCACGGCAATGGGTAGCAGTAGACAGTGCACGGCGCAAAGCAGCGACAGACCGATCGCTGCGCGGTCGGCTGAAGGTCGAAGCAGGGTGCTCAGGGGACGCATAGTGTTCTCAGGTCAAAGTGAGGTGGCGCCAGGGGCCCGTAATGGCGAAGGTTCGCGTAGGCGAGTAGGCGTTCACGAAGAGCCACTTCCCGTCGGGCGAAAAACAGGCGCCGGCAAGTTCGGTCTGCATGTGGAGTCGACCCAGGGCGGACACCTCTCCGGACGGCGATATCTCCCGCAGGTGGTTGTCGACAATCGGAGTGTACTGGTCCTCGCAGACGATCAGGTGTCCACTCGGTGCCACAGTCAGATTGTCTCCAAAGTTAAACTGCTCTTCGGACTCGCTTTCGAAAAAGAGGCTGATCGTATCGGAACGGTCGCGCCGGCCCGGTATAAGCCGAAATACCTGTCCGAGTTTCCTGGCGCCGCCGCTGGTGGAGCAGACATAGAGATCGTCGACGCCCATGTGGATACCCTCACCGCGGGCCAGGAGCGATGCGCCGGCCGCAGCGGCGCGGTGGCGCAGATCATCGTTCGGGGCTTCGACGTCGTTCATATCAATCCAGGTGACGGGGTACGACTCGGCCTTTGGCATGCTCGCCGCCGTCCAGTTTCGCGTATCGGAAATGCCTTCGATGCGCATGGCCTGGAGCTGACCGCCTGAGCTGAGCCTGCCGGGTGCTCTGGGCAGGAAGCGATAGAGCACGCTGTCGTCGCGGTCTTCGGTGAGATAGACGAACCCGGTTTTCGGATCGACGCAGGCGGCCTCGTGATTGAAGCGGCCAAGAGCGATCAGAGGTTCGGCCTTCACCAATCCAATGGAGTCGGCCGGTACTTCGAATACCCACCCGTGGTTTCGGGCAAGTCCGTCGCCGCCTCGCTGTCCAGGGCCCGTGGGTGCTTCCTCGCAACTCAACCAGCTACCCCAGGGGGTGACGCCACCCGAGCAATTGCGGATGGTGCCGCCAAGGGAGCGGAACTGGCGCTTCAGTACCAGCGTTTGCTCATCCAGCACGATGTGAGTGGTGCCCCCTGGTACAAACTCGCCGTCACGCGTTCCAAAACCCTGTTCGATTGGGCCGCCCGGATCGTCTGTTGGCACCAGTTCGTGATTGCGTACCAGCGCGATTTCGCCGTTGCCAAGCGCGAAACATCCCATGCCGTCGGCCTTGTCGGGAACGGTTCCGCCATCACTCATGCGGTCACCGAGGCTGGAAATCAGCTCATAGTGAAAGCCGCGCGGAAGAGAGAGCAGTCCCTCCGGATCCGGTAAGAGGTCTCCGTAGCCCGTCACATTTGGCAGGTCCAGGCCGGTTCGCGCCTGCGCGTTACACGCGAGCATCGCCGCGAAGGCGCCGGCGGTGCCCTGAAGAAAGCTGCGACGATCCATAGTGAGTACCTGCTAGATGGATGATTGCGGCGCGGGGAATGAAATGCCCTCCGCTTCTGGACTGCGGTGCCGGGAGGGCGATATTTTGCGGGCGCGAGGGCTTAAACGCCAGCGCGTAATGATACATTATAACGGCTCACTTTTCGACAGGGTCCAGGCCATCAGTTCATCGGTACCAAGTTGGGAAGCTGGTAGCTGTTTCTCTGCATGTTGTTACGCTCGGGAGATCTAAGTGGCTTGAGTGCGCATCTTTCCAGGGTCGATATCGCGGGAAGGCATGCGAGGATCAGAAGCCTCGATTTCCTGCGTGGCATTGCGATCCTGGGAATGCTCGTTTCTAACGTCCCGTGGCACGCGGGAGATTCAATGTCTCGGGTTCTGGATCCGGATGCGGCGAGCGTGCTGGCGTGGTTGGTGCAATATCTGATCTTCGATCAGCGATTCCTGCCGATCTTCTGCATGCTCTTTGGCGCCGGCGCCTTGTTGCTCGCGTCCCGGCCGAACGCGCCTGTTCCTTTCGCACCCTATTTTTTGAAGCGCATGCTCATCCTTTTTCTGATTGGCGTTCTGCATGCCTATCTGCTGTGGCCGGGCGATATCCTGATTACCTACGCGGTGTGTGCTCCGTTCCTCCTGCTGGCCATGGCTCGCGCACCGCTCACCCTGATCATCGTCGGACTGCTGCTGAAGTCCGTGAATATGCTCTTCAACGAGTGGCCCGAGATCTACGACGCGACCGTCTATCGGCTGCTGTTCGGCTGGTGGGTCGATTACGGCGATGAGCCTTCGAGCATTGTGGAGGCCTACGCAGGCAGCTACGCGGACCTGCTTGCCTACAATAGCTGGAGGAACCAGTTCATCCAGTGGACTGCGCTACCCTACTTTCGAATATGGAATGCGCTGGGATTTATGCTGATCGGCATGGCGTTATTCAAACTTGGCATTCTGCAGGGTGCGAGATCGCGGCTCTTCTACCGGCGCATGCTGGTAATCGCACTCCTCACCGGTATTCCCCTGGTGGCATACGGGGTGTTGGCGCGCGTTGGTATCAACCCGACGGTAGGGCCGTATCTTGGATTTACCGTCGAGCTGCCTCTACGCAATCTTAGCTTCGCTCTAGGCTGCGGCATAGGCAGCTTCGCGGTACTGGGCGCGGCGCACCTTTTCTTCGACCGGTACGCGGGACCGCGGACTGAGCCGATCGAACGCGTTGGTCGCATGGCCCTGAGCAACTATCTGATGCATTCGGTGATCTTCGTCCTTGTGTTCCACAGCTTTGAACTGCTGCCGTTTTACGCTCTGGATCACGACGAGATGTTCATGCTGGTGCTGGCCACCTGGATGTTGCAGCTCGCAACAAGCTGGGTGTGGTTGTCCCACTTCCGCCAGGGACCGGTGGAGGCGCTCTGGCGGCGCTGTACGGTGCGATCGTGACCAGTCACCGACTGATGCAGGCCTTGCACGAGCATGAGCCAAGGATTCTGGGAGTTCTGGCGCGGCGCCTGGGTTGTGATGATGCGGCCCGCGATGTCTATCAGATGCTGTCTGAGCACCTGATCTCTTCCACGCCGCGCGAAGTACATAATCCCGAAGCCTATGTTTTCCGCGCTGCGGCGAACATGGCCAGCTCCTATCAGCGCAGCACGTCTACTCGAAAGAGCTATGAGTCGGTAGCCGCGGCTGAAGTCGAGCAGGTCAATGAGGCCGATCCCTCGCGCTCCGCCGAGGCTGCGGAGGCAATAGGCATCGTCGAACAGGCGTTGGACGAACTGCCGATCCTTACAAAGTCCATGTTTCTGAACTTTCGTATCGATGGCATGAGGCAACAGGATATCGCCGCGAAGTATGGCGTAAGCCTGTCAACGGTTGAGAAACGCATAGCGGCAGCTACGCTGCATTGTCATCGGCGCCTGCGAAGTAGCGCAGATGTGTCCGCGCCGGCTAAGCGCACCTCGCGACGCTACCGCAATAAGCATAAGGATTGATCGCGTGCATAGTGACAACAATCCAAACAACCATCTTGAGGAGGAAGCGCTCCTGCTGCTTGCGGAAGTGGCCGATCTCCCGGATCCTGACAGATCGCGTCGCTTGCGGCAGTGGCGAGAGCAATCGTCACCCCACGCTGCGGCGCTAGACCGAGCACAGGCCGAATGGGACCTGTTTGCAGAGGTTCGAGTCGAACCTCTCAGCGTCAGCGATAGGAGTCGTCTCGGTGTACAGACCCTGGTCGCCAGTTCGATGGATCATCCGCTGCGCAGCGCGTCGGTTCTGTCTGTAATGGCGGCCTTGCTGATCTGGGTGACCAATGCCCCGCAAGACAGCGCCGATGCCCTGCGAGTCGAGATTGCCGAAGGCATGAGCACTCAAATCCACAGCGCCGAATTCGAGGCAGGGGCTGAGCGCTATTCAACGTCCAGGGGAGAGCAGCGCCGCGTTGATCTGTCCGATGGATCCACACTGTGGTTGAACTGGAATACGGATGTCCTGGTCGCTGATCAGGGTGGCGACATACATGTTGATGTGCGGGTTGGTGACGTACTGTTCGAAATCTCCAAGGACCTCACAACGCAGTTCGTAGTGCACGCCGGCCAGACCTTCGCCTATGCGGCCGATACCGAATTCGCCATTCATTCCCACGGCCTCGATGACGCGTTCTTCCAGGTGAAGAAGGGAGTGCTGCGACTCACGAGTTCAGCGCAGGACGGCGTACGGGAGATCCCCGCAGCGCGTCAGTCTTTCTATGCAAAAGGGGTAGGAGGCAGCCTCGGCCAGGCTGATCTCAAGAGCATCGCCGCATGGCGCGAGGGGAAACTCGTATTTGACGAGCGCCCTCTGGAAGATACGCTTTGGGAGCTGGCTCATTTCACTGAACGTCCGCTGCGCGTGGGTCCCCTGGCGGGAGCGCAACCGCAAATCACTGCCACCTACGCTCTCGAAGACGCCGATAAAGCACTTCTGCAGCTGGCCGATGCGCACGGCCTGGAACTTGTTGACGGCGGGGAAGCAGAGATACTGGTCCGCGCTATTGATCCCCGGCGCCGCTAGCGCGTGTCTTTATCCGGTCGCGCCAAAGCGATGCGGGTATGTTTGCTTTCGCGGCGGGTGTACAGCAAAGCTGAGTTGCCGTAGGTCTGGGATGGCGACCATCACCGGGTCGTGCCGCTGGTAGCATTCGGCAAGGAGAGCAGGCCTTGTCGCACGGCTTCCTCCACCTGGTCTTCATCGATTCGGTTGGCGTCCTCGACAACCATCGTGATCTCAACACGCCACAGCACATCGCTTGAGGTGGCATCGATGAACAGCAATTGAATGCCGCTTGTGAGCAATGAATCGCTCAGCTGCTGCGCATTGTCCGCCGAGGCCCCATCAATCTGGCGATTTACCGAGCTACCGTAAAGACCTTCATTCGACCCGCCATAAGCAAGCTGACCCTCGTTGAATCCCGAAGCAGCGAAGTACTCGATAAAGAACTCGGCTTCTGACTTGTCGACGAGCCTATAACCGAGCTCAGTCATCGACTCTTCAACGCTGCGACGAATAAACCCACTTTTTCTTGTCGTCAGATCTTTGGTATAGCTTGATCGCGAGGGTGGCTCGCTCCGCCAGGCGTAGCGAACGTATTCCGTGCTCTCGAAAAGCTTCGTGGAATCCGGCGTTACGTGGACGCTGCTGCAGCCGGATAACAAGACTGCCAGGGTGGGCAGTGCCCAGAGACTGACAAGTGTGCCAGGTGCAAGATGGGATTGAGCGTCCATGCGATACCTCTTGAATGAATTGCTCTCAACACGATGCAGAGTGTAGCCCAGTATCGCCCGGGAGAAATTAGTAGGTTCTATTCATACCGTCGCAGCAGAGGCTGCCAGGCTCCGTAGGTCAGGGATCGCCATATCCACTCCAGCGGACCGAAGCGGAAGACCCGCAACCACAGGGGCGCTGCTATGAGAAAACCGACCCATACCAGCAGCGCCACGATCATCAACACCGGAAGGGACAGCTGACCGAAGAGCCCGAAACCGAGACTTGAAAAAAGCAGCAGTCCAATAGCCGATTGGAAGATGTAGACCGTGAACGCGGTCCGACCCACCGCTGCCAGACCGCTGCCGGTCCAGCCGACGATCACCAGCCCGATGATCAATGAGCTCCAGGCGAGGGCGCCGCCGAAGCGATGTGCGTAACGCGTAACGCCAAGGACCAGACCCTGCACTGGGGCATCGGCATCGAGGTAGGGCCGAGCGATGTAGTAGCCCGAGGCGATCACCAATCCCACGGCGCCCCAGAGGACATAGCTCTTGAGCGGTCGCTTGCCGCTCAGAAAACCGGTTTTCAGGAGCGCCATGCCGAGCAGCATCAGGCCCAGCGTGTCGATCCAGACACCGCCGAGCAGAAAAAGATCGACCATGTAGTACTGGGCGGCCTCGAGCCTGGCCGCGATCATCCCACCCGGCGAACCCAGCATGATGGCGGCTACCCCTTCATGCGCATCGGGTGTGAGGCGCCAGAGTATGGGCGCGTCTGTAACCGAGAAGGGGAAGACCACGTATACGGTGTAAGCCGCGGCCTGCAGGAGGAGGCCAGCGACGATAAGCGTCGCGACGGAACATCGGGCGAACGGTACCGCGAGAAATCCGGCGAGCGCGTACCAGATCAGGATGTCGCCCTCACGGAGAAAGATAAGGTGAAGCCCGCCAAACACGGCCAACCACGCCAGACGCCTCAGGACAATTCGCCGGGGGACCGGGACCTCCCGCGCAAGGAGCAGGGCGATCCCGGCGCCGAATAGGGCGGTGAAGATAGTCACAAACTTGCCGTGCACCAGTCGGGATTGCAGAAGTCCGATGAACTCTGCCAGCTCACCCTCCCACTGCGTGATGTCATGGTAGTGATTAAAGCCGTTGGCCATCATCTTCACGTTCACTATGAAAATGGCGAGAACGGCAAAGCCGCGCAGAACATCGAGGCAATCCAGTCTTGCTCCGTCGCTAGTCGGCACGGTCCGGTGTTTATCGTGGTGATTGTCTCGGAGGGGACCTGGCTTCGTCGTCACCCGGGAATCCATGTCATGCTCTGGTGGCACGCAGCCGAAAGCGATGAGCAGCGCTGTCGAAGGCGACGTCGTGGCTGTCGAAGGCGTGGCCCAGGGCGCCGCTCGCCATCAGCTCGTCCGGCGAGCCGTGTTTCAGAACGCCGTCATCGACAATCCAGAGGTATTCGGCGAGTTCGAGACTCAGTTCCAGATCGTGACTCGAAAGCAACACAATCTTCCCCGTCTCGCGAGCGTGGCGCCGCAGCAGCGCCATCATTTCGACCCGCCCGGGCAGATCGAGGAACGCTGTGATTTCGTCGAGGACCATGACGCTGGACGTTTGCGCCAGGGCGCGTGCGATCATCACGCGCTGTCGTTCACCGTCGGAGAGGCTATCGACGGCCAGCGGGGAAAAATGCGATGCACCCGCTGCTGCCAATGCTTCCGCAACTATCGCTTGATCGTTCTCCTCAAGCTGACCCCGCCAGTCGGTAAAGGGCTGGCGGCCGAGCTGAACCACATCGAGGGCCCGCATCCCCGGGCTCGATACTCTTTCGGTCGTGACCACGGAGACCGCGCGAGCGCGATCGATGGCGCTCATTTCTGCGATCGGCAGTCCGTTCAGAAGCACCGTGCCCGAGAGCGCGCTCTGCAGGCCGCTGATGGTTCGCATCAGTGTTGATTTACCCGCGCCGTTGCGCCCGATTACGCAGACAAAGGCACCGGCTGGCAGCGTTAGCGATACGTCGCCGACGACCACGCCGCGTGCGTTGCTGTACCCGGACACGAGACTCTCCAGCGTGAGCATCAGGCGCTCCCCCGCAGCGATGGACTGAGCAACAGCAGGCTGATCACTACCGGGGCGCCGGCGAGGGCAAGGATGGCATTGAGATGCAGGAAGTGCTGCTCCCAGGGCAGATGCACCACCGTGTCGGCGCTCACCGCGAGGAGGGCGCCACTCAAGGCCGCCAACGGCAGCAGGGGGAGAATCTGGGATGTCCGGGCGATGGCGCGCGCGAAATGAGGCACGATAAGCCCGATAAAGGTTACGGGACCGCAGTAGGCGGTGACCGGCGCCACCAGAAGCACGACGGCGCCCAACACCAGGATCCTCAAGCGCCGGACGTCCGTGCCCATGCTTCGGGCATAGGTCTCCCCAAGGAGCATGGCGCTGAGCCCTTTGGCACTGCCTATGGCAATGACAACGCCGAGCGCTATCGGGGCCGTCATGTAGGCGAGATCGTCGAATGTGGTGGCGGCGAAGGTGCCGTCGTTCCAGCCGCTGTAAACGCGGCCGCCGACGCGGTTCGCGAAGTGAATCACCACGCTTACCAGTCCCTGCACGGTAAAACCCAGCATAAGGCCAACCACGAGCAGGGTGATATTGCCGACGCGACGCGACAGCGCGACCATCGCTACGGCAAAGAGAGCAACTCCCGCCAACGCGCCGACGGACAAACCAATACCCTTGAAGGCGGTCAGAAAGGCGATGGCCGCCGGTCCCGCGAAGGCCGCCGCCGTCACCACGAGGGCGACGCCCAGCTGCCCGCCGGCAAGCAGGCCCAGCGACCAGGCGTCGGCCATGGGATTGCGAAACAGGGCCTGCATCAAAACGCCTGACACGCCCAGGGCCGCGCCTGCGAGAAGCCCGGTCGCTACGCGCGGCAGGCGGATGTCGCGAACGATCTGCGCGGACACGGGATCGCTTTGCGGATCGAACAGCCCTGACCAAAGCTGGTTGGCGTCAAGTGCTACCTGCCCGTAGGAGAGCGTGAACGCGGTAACGGCGGCCAGCGCAAGGAAAAACAGCAGGAACGCGCCGCGAGTCTGCCGCATACCGTCACCCGCATTGATCTGCGTAGCCGTCATGAGCGCGGCGTCTCCCGATCCGGCTGCACGTAGGTGAAATCGCCGTCATGGAGGTCTGGATGCAGCATGCCGACAAGATCATTCAATAGCAGATCCGGTCGGATGGGACCGGTTTCATAGATGTCGAAGGCGTCGGCTTCCGGCTTGTTGGATCCGTCAGAGGCGAAGAGGCAGCCGTCCCGCCAGGCCTTAAAGTGCTGCAGAAAACCGGTGTCGTCGAAGGCCTGCGAATGAGAATCCCGGATGATCCAGCAGTCCACTTCCCGGGCGTCCGCCAGGAGCTTCTCTGAGCCCAGGCGCGTGAAATCGTCGAGCCGCATGTCGTCGGGCAGCGCCATGGGGTTCACACCACCGGCATCGCTGAGGAGTTCGTTCTCCGCATTGCGCACCGTTACCATCCAGCGTCCACCCCCGGCGAACCAGGCGCTGATGACCGACTTTTTCGGACGCCCGGCGACCCGCGCCTTGAGATTGTTGACCCGCTCCGTCACGCCCTGAGCGTAGATCTCCGCTTCAGCCTCACGTCCCGTAAACATGCCCAGGAGTCGCACATAGTCCACGGGACCCATGTAGCTGGTTTCTTCCTCAAGAAAGATCGGCACGACCGGTACACCGAGATCCTTGATTCGATCGTAGTGTTCGGCGTGGCCGAGATCGCCCAGAACCATGAAGAACACATCCGGTCTGGCACCCAGCAGAGGGTCGATCATGGGGGGCGAATGCCAGCCGTAGCCGATTTGTGCCAGGCTGCCATCCCGCGCTTTCTCGCGGATGCTGTCCTTGTAGCTTTTGACACCGCCCACGGCAACGAGTCGGTCTTCTATACCGAGGGTGGAGAGAATAGCCTCCAGGAATCCGTAATTGACGGCGATCCGTTCCACCGGAGTGCGCACCATCACCGCGCCATCCAAATCCCCGGTGAGAGCCGGGGGCTCAGCGTCCCGGGGTACCAACACCACGCGAGCACTCTGATCCGCGCCCTTGGCGCCTCCCCCCCAGCTTACGACCGGCGCCTTGAGGTCGATGATGCGGTAGTCGCCCCGCTGGTGCACCGTGAACGTTCGCGCGAAGGGCATGGGCACAGCGGTTTTTTCAGTTTGCGCGGTCGTAGTTTCGACCGACACCGCTTCAGCCACCCCGCTTTCATGATCTGAAGTGCAGGCGGTGGCCGTTAGCAGTGCCATAACAACAAGACAGCGAATCATTAGAACCTCCCGGTTATCGCCATGCGTAGCTGTCGCGGTGGGCCAGGAACCGCGTAGGTGGGCGACGTGCGATTTCCAAAGTACGAATAATAGTTCTCATCGAGGGCATTGGTGAGCGTAAGGTCTACGGCGAATCCTCGCAGCACCTCGGGTTCGATTCGCGCTCCCAAGGTGAGCAGAGAATAGCCGCCGTCCTCGAACTCGTTGTCCACGGTGTAGTAGTAGTCCGAGTAGTACTCGAATATCCCGCGCAGGGAGAAGCCACGGCCAAGTCGCTGGTCAACTTGCAGATACAGTAGATGCTCCGGGACACCCACGGGCGTGTTACCGGAGAAATCGATGGTGCCTGAGAACGTCGATACCGAGAATTCATCCCACTCCGGATCGAGGTACGTGTAGTTCGCGCGTAATGTGGTCGAATCCGTGGCCTCAGCCACCAGCGACAGTTCGATGCCACGGCTCGTATAGAGATCCCCGAAGGTGATCAGGTTCGGCGGTTGGGAGAAATCGCCGTCGGCGGCCGGGTTGTTCACGATCTGCCGGCGGTCCTCCTGTTCGCTGTAAAACACGATCGCCTCTGCGCTGATCCGGTTTTCGAGGAAGCGTCCCTTTACCCCAAGCTCGATACTGTCAATTGTTGTCGGACGCGCCTCGGGACGGGCGTACTGCACCGGGTTCCACTCGAAGCTTGCCCCGAAGTTAGAGTTGAATCCGCGGCCGTAGGCCACGTAGTACTGGCCCCAGTCGGTGCGGTAGGACAGGGTGGCCTTCGGTGAAAACGCATCGGCGTCGCCGGACTGGTCGCCGCCCGGCGTTACGCCGTCTATGGGATTGAAGCTCGCATCTCTGCTGAAGTCATCGAAGCGGATTCCAAGGGTAAGCGTAAGTCGTTCCGTGAGACTTATTTTGTCCTGTACAAACGCACCCCAGAACGTGTTGTCGAATTCACGGTCATCAAGTCGTTGATCGACGACGAAGCATGGGTGATCGGCGTTGAGCACTTCGCCGGTCTGGGCATCGACCTCGACGAGATAAAAGGTGAATCCGCATTCAAAGGTGAAGCCGTTTTGCCCGGTCCAGAAGTTGAGCTCGGTGCTTTCGGAGCGCTCGCCCGTGACGCCAGCCACGACGTCGTGACGACCGTCGGTCCAGCGCATGGTCAGCTCTCCGTAGACGACGTCTTGGGTCGTGTCTCCGCGAAAACCGTTGTAGCCGATTATCCCAGCGTCGAGATTGCGGCCAAAGGGGTCAAAGAAGTTCAGAAAGACTTCCCGATCAATGCGTCGATATGAGCCTTTGGCGGCAAAGCTCAGCTCCTCTGAAACAAAGTGTTCAAGGTTGAGCGCTGCCAGGAAATTGTGCGTGTCGTTGTTTGGATCTTCGAAACCCAGAAAGCCGGTATCGCCGCCGTCGAAGTCGAGGATGCCGCCGTTGGCGTCGAGGGCGCGCCCATTGGGCAATTCCGTGTCGCGATCGTTGTAGTTCAGGTAGACGCCCATCGTCGTATCGGATCCCAGGGCGAACTGCCCCTTGGCGAACAGATTGCCTATGCGTCGTCGCGCGTGTTCGCGCCAGCCTTCGTAGTCCTCGTAGGATCCCGCGACCATAATGCCCCCACGCTCACCGAAGCTGCGTTCCAGGGAAGCGTCCACGCGGTAGTAGTCGTCACTGCCCCCGGTGACGCGAGCGACGAAAGCGTTCTCGTCGGGCGTCCGAGTGATGTAGTTGGTCGCGCCGTACAGCGCTCCACGGCCGTACAGCGCTGAAACCGGACCTTTAACGATCTCGATCTGCTCAACCGCATCGTAGGGAATTTCGTTGAGTTGGACTTCCTCGAACAACCCGATGAAGGGTATGCCATCAACGAGACTGACCGAGCCTTCGGTGCCGGTGGAACCGCGGAAAGAAACAAAGGGAAATTCATCGGCGTCGCCTTCGCCGCGGCGAACGAAAACGCCGGTCACGCCGCGGTATTCATCGCTGCCGAAGGTAAAGCCGTTGCGGCGCAGTTCCAGCACGTCCTGCACAGCGATAGACGCGGGTACGTCCAGGAGCCGTTCCTCTGTACGGGTAGCGGTGACCACGACCTCCTCGATGCGCTCGGGGTCAATCTGTTCCTGTGCATGCACGGGCGGAAGGGCGAGTAGCAACGCGAGAAACGATGTCCTGGCGGGAGAACTCAAGATTTCGGGACGCATGGTCGGTGCTCCAGGTAGGTGCTGATGGGTGTGGGGATCGAATGGATACAGCGAGAGAAAGCAGCAATAGCGTGGGATTACCGGTAATGGGGGCAAGGGGCGGTTTCGGCGCGTCCGCGTTCATCCTAGAACTGACCGGTGAAGGTGAGTCTTGCGAACACGCCGCGCTCGCGGTCGATGGTTTCCGTGCCCACGAACTCGGCGCTCCGATCCGGTCGGAAAAATCGCCGCTGACGGTAGAAGCTCCGTCCGTCTACGTTGCGCAACTCGAGGTTTGTGCGAATACCCCAGAACCGCGTGGTCTCCACGAAGACCCGGTAGGAGTCTTCGTCGGTGGTGAAACTCTCTTCATCGGCAAAGAAAACCGCGTTGTCTCGCGCCGCACGGTAGGACACGCCCCAGGAAAACCGGTGCCGAGGCAGGTCCTGGCGAAACTCGACCAGAACGGTCGGTGAGCGCACATCCGAAAGCTCACGCTCCCGGCCGGTAAGTGGATCTTGGAATACGGAGTCCCGGACATCGGCTTCGACTTCGATCAGCCCACCTTTCAGGAACGGCGCGAGCGGCAGGCTCGCGTTCCCCGTCAATCCCCAGACGCGTCCGTCTCCGGCGTTGGCGGCACCGAAGGCGCCCGAGGGCAGCGCGACCTGTTCGATCACGTCGTAGCGCCATTCGTGAAATGCTTCGAGATTAAGCGCGCCCCGGGCGTCGGATCGTAGGTCTACGGTAAAGCTGGCGCGGGTCGTTTGATCCGGGCCAAGCTCCGGATTTCCGCCCAGGAAACGGTCATCTTCCGCTGAGGCGGAGGCTGCAAACTCGCTGAATTCCAGCTGACCCACAGTACGGCGCACGCCCGCTCGCAGCTGCAGTCCAGGACGCCAGTCGTAAATCGCAGTGGCGAAAGGCTTGAGGAAGAAGAAGCTCTGTCGGTTTGAAGCGCCCCCCGAAACCTGGATCTGGGATGCCTCCGCAGCCAGCCCCGTCTCCAGGCTGACATGCGCCGATGCACGCCAGATAGTATTCAGGAAGAGCTCGCCGCGGAGTTCTTCCACGGTCACATCGGCAGCGGGCAGCTCGATCAACGAGGTCTGGTCACCCACAAAAGTTTCCAGCGACAGGGTGCTGTCAAGGCGATTGAAGGTGATCTCACCCCCGAACTCCGGGATGAGCGGCCCGTCGGTTGCTTTCGACAGCACGGTACGCAACACCGTTTCCACGCTGTCCTCCGCCAGGCGGAACGATGATCCCGATACCACATCACCGACCGGCTGCTCCGTGCGCACCTGCTGGTCGTCGTCGAGGCCCTGAAGCGCCGTTAGAGACAGAATTTTCAGGTTCCAGCCCTCATCGAGGGCTCGATTCCAGTCGATGCCGAGTTCCCCCTCAGTCAGGAGGCTGTCATAGGTAATGCGGAAGCGGTTGTCGGGTGTGTCGTCCGGGAGCCTGCCGTCGTAGCCCAGACGTTCGGTGTAGGGTCTGAATTCGCTGCGTCCCGCCCGGCCGGTCAGCGACAGCGTTCCTCCCGCCAGGAGAGTCTTCGCCTCGGACGACAGATACACCTGCCCCAGCGCACTGGGCCGGTCCTCGAACTGAGAGGAAGTCAGCTCTCCGTCAGCATCCCGCTGCAGCCGTGTGCCTTTGAGGGGATAGCGTTCCCAGAAGGAGTTGAGCTTGGTGGACGTATCCCAGGTGCCAACACGCCGGGCCAGCGTCACTTCGGCGCTTGGGTAGAAGATGCCATCCGCCGGTCGCTCCAGATAGCCTTCCCAGCTGCCAGCGCTGCGGTCGCGGCGTCGGATGATGTTTGCGACGACAGCTTGCCCGGCAGCCTCGCCGAGGCCCGCGGAGCCCCGAATAACTTCTATCCGCTCGACCTGATCGGCTGGGGTCCGGCGCAGGGCATCCTCGATTCCGCCAACTTTGGATGAAGGTCTCTCTCCGTCGATGAGTACATTGCCGGCGGCACCGCCGAATCCGCGCAGTTCATCGTCGCCAGCATCAAGCGTGAACCCCGGCAGCCTGTCGATCAGATCCTCGGCGGTCTGGGGATTGAAGCGATTGAAGAACGCTCGTGGATAGGACTGTACCGACTGCTGCGTGAGGTTACTGGTGAGCGGCGCTTCCGCGGCAGGAGGGAGCTGGCTGTACCCGGGCTGCGGCGTGAAAGCCGCGATGAACGCGAGGAAAGAGTACGCTGAGCCCGCGCGGGGTCGGGACGGGAGTGGCTCGGGCTCCTTGAAACGAAACCAGACCAGGACCGGGTTCTTCGCTCTCATCAGGGGTGTATGCGCGCACAAGGTTCCTACCCAAGACGCACGTCGCGCATGCGACCCGTAAAGAAAACTGAATCAGCGCAAAAAAAAGTTTCGGGGCGCTTCCATCGGGTATTTTTTTGCCGCTGTCATCGGCTCGATACCACTGAGATCCCGATCCCTGTGCTATTTTTCTGATGGTGTCGAACTGCCCTGAGACTCACTCAGTGATGGCGTGCCGTACTCCAGCCGCGCTAGGAGCCGTGTCAGGTTTTCCATCGCACCGGTCAGGTCTGGTGCGGCCCACACTTGCTCTGATCGCCACACTGCTGATAGCGACTGTTTATCTCGGTACCCACCATGAGTTGGCTGGGCACGCCGGCGATGAGTGTGTGGCCTGCGCGCTTACCTCAACGTCGCCCCTTGCACTGCCATCCGAGATGAAGGGCATGCTGTCGGGCAGCCGGCGAGGGTTTCCCATTCGAGCATCGCGCTGCTTGTTGCCCGACATCGCCCGCGCCTACAGCGGGCGCCCGCATCTTCCTCGCGCTCCGCCGCCCCGGCCTTCCTGTCTCAGCTGATTCGATCCTGGGTTTGCGGCCAGCCCTTCTGACGGCGTCTGCGACCCAAGGAATCTAAGCCACAGGAAATCGGACCGCCCGATTCTAGAGAGGAGTCGCCCGTGTTACTCGCGCAATCGCTAACGAAACGCTTCGGTCAGGAGACCGCCCTCGATCAACTGGACCTCGAGGTAGGTTCGGGAGAAATCGTCTGCCTGCTGGGCTCTAACGGTGCCGGCAAGACCACCACCATCAATCTTTTTCTCGGATTTCTTGAACCCACCAGCGGTGCGGCAGTTGTCGACGGCAAGGAGGTAGCGTCAAATCCCGAGGAAACCATCCGTTCCCTGGCCTACATACCCGAACAGGTCGCTCTCTATCCTCAGCTGTCGGGTGTGGAAAACCTCGATTACTTCCTCCGTTTATCGGGCGTACACAAGTCAGCGCAGGAACTTCTTGACACCCTTGTCGACGCCGGACTCAACGCGGATGCCGTACATCGGCGAGCCTCCTTTTATTCCAAGGGCATGCGTCAGAAGGTCGGCGTCGCCATAGCGCTGGCGAAGCAGGCTCGCGGACTGTTGCTCGACGAGCCCTTATCGGGCCTCGATCCCGCGGCGGCAAACGACCTCTGTGCAGTACTGCGTCGAGTCAAGGATGACGGGCAGGCCGTGCTGATGGCGACGCACGACGTGTTTCGGGCCAAGGAGATCGGAACCCGTATCGGCATCATGAAAGCGGGCCGGCTGGTGGAACTTCTCGATCCCGCAACGCTCGATGCCCGCGAGATAGAACATATCTACCTTGCGCATATGCACGACGGCGCGGCAGACCCCGCGGCCGAAGCACCCGGGAGGGCGGCGTAATGACCTTTGCGATAGCTGTCAATGAACTGCGGGGTTTCAGCAGGAACGGTGTTTTCGTTGCCCTCGCCGTTGCCATGCTGGCGCTCAGCATCGCGGCCGCCGCGCTGTCGATACAGCGCATGGCCACTTTCGAACGAGAGCGCGCCGCCGCGGAACAGACCGACCGGGAAGTCTTTCTGAATCAGGGGGAGCGCAACCCACACTCGGCCGCGCACTTTTCACGCTACGCGTTTAAACCAATACCCGCTCTGGCCAGCTTTGATCCGGGGATTACCGACTACGCGGGCATTGCCCTGTGGATGGAAGCGCACTACCAGAATCCGGCGGTGTTCCGTCGCGCCGAAGACCTCGGCGACGCCGGCCGCTTCGCCGATCTTTCCCCGGCCTGGATTCTGCAGTATGCCGCGCCTCTGTTTCTCTTCCTCATTCTCTTCGCCGCGATCGCCGGCGAGCGCGAACAGGGCACTTTGCGACAGATGCTGGCCAGCGGCGTGACGGCAAGGAATCTCGCGTTCGGTAAACTCCTAGGCGCCGCCATGGGTGTGCTGCTGATCGTAGGGCCGGCCCTGCTTATCGGACTCTTGGTCGCCGGTCTTGGTGCGGGAGTGGCGCTGCCGGATACGGCGACCCGCGTATTTGGTCTCGTGCTGACTTACGCCGCATTCCTTTTGGCCGTTGGCGGTATCGCCCTGGGCATCTCGGCGTTCGCACGCGAGAAGCGCACCGCGTTGCTGGCGCTGGTCGCCGTTTGGGCGGCCGCCTTCGTGTTTCTACCGCGCATGGCGGCGACCCTTGCCCTCGCGGTACATCCCTTACCGGATGCGACGGCGTTGTCCGAAGCGCTGAGCGACGCATCACGGACGTTTTCCCGTGATGATGCGGCGCAGGCGCAGATGGAGCAAGACCTGCTGTCGGAGTACGGCGTGGATGACCTCGCTGAGCTCCCGTTTAACTTCGGCGGATATCGGCTCCAGTACAGCGAGGAGTATGCACATCCGCTGTTCGAAGCGTTTTACAGCGATGTCGACAACGTCTACCGGAGACAGGAGCGCGTGATCGCGCTGTTTTCACTGCTTTCGCCGGTTCTTGCGTTGGATACGCTGTCGGCGGGTCTCGCTGGCACCGATCGGGTCCACCACGACGCCTTTCGCAATGCGGCCGAGGCCCATCGTCGCGAAATCGTAGATCTGCTGAACACGGATTTGCAGTACAACGCGGGCGATGCGGGTTTCTCCTACGCGGCGGACGAGCGACTCTGGAGTGAGGTTCGGGACTTTCATCACCAGCCCCCAAGTTTTTCCAGTGTCTCGTCACGCTACATTTTCAGCGCTTTTGTACTTTTTGCCTACGCGCTGGGGGCCTCGGCATTTGCTGTTCTGGCCCTGAGCCGCGTGAGATGGGGAATCTAGCCATGACCGCATCAACCACGGTATTCCTGGAACGACGCCTGTTTCTTCTGTCCACGCCCGGCCTGATCGCGGGCTTGCTGATCGGCGTGTTGGCCCTGCTGGCCACTTTCGTCGGTCAGAGTAACGTGAGCGCCGCCATTGAGGCCCGCGCCGAGTTCGCAGCGAAGTATGACCAGGGTCTGCAGGATTGGCGCAGCGCCCTGGAAGCCATAGAGAACGGCGCCAGCGACATCAAACCCACTGACGCACGCCCTATGAATCTCCGCTTTCCCGCGGTCATGCCTCCAGGGCCGCTCGCCGATTTTGTCTCCGGTCGGGAACGACTCCACCCGAGCACGACGGTAATCAGCGGCTGGTCCAACCCGGCATCGTTGTTCACGGAGTATGAATTCGACAACCCGACGCCTCTGAGCATCGGCAATCTTGATCTCAGTTTTCTCGTCGTTGCCCTGATGCCGCTGATCATGATCGCCGTGTCCTTCGACATCCTCGCCGCCGATCGCGAACGGGGGCGGGCGCGCATTACCGCCGTGCAAAGCGGAGCGCTGAGTCGGTCGATCTGGGAGCGCCTGGTTGTCCGGAATCTGGCGCTCTGGGCCGTATTGATCGCGGTCACGCTGATCGCCGTTGCCTTCTCGCCCCTCAGTGGAGGCCAGGGAGAGCGGATAGCGCACTACTTTGCGTGGCTGGCGACTGCCTTGCTCTACGGCGTTTTCTGGTTTGGCCTGATTGCCGCCGCGAGCGCGTTGTTCAAACGCAGCGAAACCGTGGCCTCGACGCTGTTCGCTGTTTGGGCGGCGTTTCTTTTTGCCGTGCCGGCCATCGGTGGCGCCCTCGCCGAGGGGTTCTATCCGCCACCGTCGCGGCTCGCGTTTCTCTCCGAAATGCGTGAAGGGGAGGTGATCGCCGTGCGCGAGACGGCTTCGCTTACGGCCGGTTTTCTTGCAGATCACCCGGATATGACCGTTAGCGATGAGGCAGTGCCCGGGTACTACCGAAGCAGCTTCCTGGCCAACACGGAGGCGTCGAAGCGCACGACGCCCATACTCGAAGAGTTCGAGGAATCGCGCCGTCGCCGCGATGGGGTCGTGCGACTCATTCAGTTCGCTTCCCCCAGTATGATCGTGGATCGTGCCCTCGCCGCATTCGCCGGAGGTGATCTCGATCGGGCGATGGACTTTCAGCGCCAGGCATTCGCAGCGCTGGATGAATTGCATCGGGTCATTGGTCCCGTTGTAGTCGCGAAGCAGCGTCTGTCCCTGGATGAGTTCGACGCACTCCCGCCTTTTAGCTTCGAGGAAGCGAGTCTGGCGAAAACTCTTGGCCGCAACGCGGTACCGCTGCTGTATCTTGCTGCGGTGGGCGTTGCGCTGATGCTCTTTGCGCGGCGCAGGCTGGGTGCCTCTCTCGAGAAGCTGCTTTGAGTAGCGCAGTCCGCAGCGCCTGGACAACCGGTTGAAGAGGGCACACCCGGGAGCCGGGCGTTTGCACTTGGGTTAAACCATTCTTATTGTCTGAGCAGCACCCGCAAGACAACTCACCTTCGTGACACCAGACCCTGAACCACATCCGGCCTCGATAGCGGTGTTTGTAGTGCCATCGCTGGCGGGTGTGGCGCTGTTCCTTACGCCGATCCTGTTGGATAGTGGCGTGACTATCCTGTTCGCTGTTCTCACCGATGCGATTGCCTCGGTTATTGCACCGGTGCACGAGCTTCTCCTCGTGACGGTGATTACTATCGGAGCTGCGGGTGCGCTTCTCTGGCCATTTCTGCGAACTACCCACATCGGCACATCGAAGCTTGCCCGGCGTTGCTTCGCTGTCCCGCCGCTCTGGATCACTCTGCGCACCCTGGGAGCGCTTATCGCGCTGTGCGTGTTTCTCGAGGTGGGTCCCGAATTCCTGCGAGGTGCGGAGACCGGAGTCGCCGTGTTCCGCGATATATGCATGCCCATTCTTGTGATTTACGCCGCGAGTGCCTTTCTCATGGGGCTGGTAACGGACTATGGCCTGATGGAGTTCGTGGGCGTGCTGCTCCAAGCACCCTTCAGCCGGCTGTTCCGCCTGCCCGGACGCGCGGCCGTGGACTCCCTGGTTTCCTTTGTTTCGTCTTCAGGAGTGGGGCTTCTGCTGACCATCCGGCAGTACGAGTTGGGGATTTATAACGCCAGGGAAGCTTGTGTGATCTGCTGTAGCTTCTCGGTGGTGTCTCTGCCCTTTGCGCTGGTGATCGCAAAGGTGGCCCGCATCGACGACCTCTTTGCACCCTGGTACCTCACAATCGTCGTCGCCTGCATTGGCGCCGCGCTGGTGATTTCGCGCGTGGGTCCGCTGGCGCGCAAAGCCGAGGATAGGCTGGTCGAAAACCGCGCGTTGGCGACGGCAGCGCTTGAGGGTGAAAACGTGCTGCAGCGAGCGCTGCGGGCGGCGCGGGAAAGGGCGGGGCGTGCCTACGGAGTCGCGGACTATCTGCGCGCGGGATTTGAGGCCAGCCTTGACTACACCTTCGGTCTGCTCGGGCCGATTATGACGGTCGCCACTCTCGCCTCGGTACTCGTTTTTCGTACGCCACTGTTTGACTGGCTGGCCGCCCCGCTCGTAGGGGCGCTGCAGCTTCTGGCCTTCCCTGAAGCGCTGCTCGCTGCCAAGGGATTTATCGTGGGTTTCCTGGATCAGTTCATGCCGGCGTTTGTAGCCCGGGGTCTCGACTCCGGGTTCGCGCGCTTTGTGGTTGGTGGGCTTTCCGTCGCCCAACTCATCTATCTCTCGGAATACGGCCTGATTGTCTTGCGCTCGCGCTTGCCGATTTCCTTTCTCGATCTTGTGGTCACTTTCGCCATGCGCACCCTGATCGTCACCCCTGTGCTTGTCGCCGGCGCATTTCTGGTGACCTAGACGCCTCGCGCGTTACGGGGACTCTGCGGGTGGAGAGGGATACTCAAGCCAGCGAACGTGCCGGAAGTCTTTTTGCATTGGCTTGAAGTCGTGATCCAGGTCCCATGAAATCGGTCGTGATTCGTCCCCAAGTTGAAAAACGCGTAATACCTTCAAAAAAATCGTGAACCTCGCGCTAAAGTTGCTCGTAAATCTTGCGGCTGTAGCGAATTGTGCCCTGGCGCCTGGCGCCGGCCCCATGCGACATGGCGTCGCGGCGCCCGAGCACCGTTTATCCGTACGCTGGAGGACGGAGCCGTCTAGCGGGTAAACTCCGCGATTGATACCACGCGGGATTCCAACCGCAGCGAGGACACGTAAATTGTTCCTAGTTGGCAAATACGCCCGGGTAGTTTTGCTGATCGGCCTCGTATTGGGCGCCGTCGTGGTGTGGGCCGTGTCAGCGCGCGACTTTAATCTGGCTCGCGCCGAGCGCGTCAGTGCCCTGCAAAAACCCGATCTGTGGCAAGCGTTGCTGCCGGCGTTCGTCAGCCAGCGCGACGGCGAGCAGCTCGAACGTCAGCTTGGGGTGCTCCTGGAGCAACCGGGAATCCGCTATGCCGTGGCTTTAGACGGCGCGGGCGACGTACTGGCGTCGCTGGTGCGCGACCCGGGCACGGATGCATCCCTTCCCATGCTCAGTGGGCTCCGGACCGGAGTCCCGGCGCTGGCCGTCGGACAGCGCGTACGTGCTCTGCCTGCCCCGTTCAATGCGCCCCAGGGGTGGCTGAGCCGGCTTTTCCCGTCGCTGGCGCGGGGAAAAGTCAGCGATGTAACGGTGCCGATCGTTTCACCCGTGAATCCCCTCGAAGGGATCATCACTTCCGAAGCGCTATTGGCTTCCTGGGCCGCTCCAGAAGCACCCGGGAGCGTGTTCGTGGTTGGCTATATTGCCTTGGGTATAGATCATGGGAATCTGTGGCAATCGCTTCGCGACCAAATCGCCCTGACGATCCTGTATTGCGTGATTGGCCTTTCCCTCGCAACGGCTCTCGCCGGATTCTATGGTCGCCACTTGTTTGGTTCTCTGAGCGAACTCGTGGAGAGTGCCCGCGAGGCGGTGAGCAAGAAACTCAACACGGACATCGAGTTTCGAGCCAAGGGAGAGGCGGCCCACATCGCCGTGTTGCTGAATACCGCCTTTGCGGAGCTGAAACGCTACCGGGCCAATCTCAACGTCGATCGCGAGTTGCTGAACCTCAAGGTCGAAGAGCAGGGTTCGGTGATCACGGAGCGCGAGCAACAGCTTACCGAAGCTCGGACGGAGGTCACCCGGACCCGGGAAGATCTCCACAAGATGGCCTACTACGACAGTCTCACGGGTCTGCCGAACCGGCGCTTCTTCAACGAGCAGCTGAATCTTCTTCTGAAAATCTGCCGTCGCGAGGAGTCGATCCTCGCACTGATGTTTATTGACCTGGATAACTTCAAGCGCATCAATGACTCACTGGGCCACAGCGCCGGCGATCTGCTGCTGCGCGAAGTGAGTGCGCGGTTGGCCAACTGCACGCGGACCAGCGATCTCCTCGGGCACTTCACTGATCGTCATATCAGCGTTGAAGTGTCGCGTCTCGGTGGTGACGAGTTCACCGTTGTAGCCAACAACCTCAAGGACCCCGAGGAGGCGGCAAACGTCGCCAAACGAGCCCTCAAGGCCCTCGGTGCCCCCATGACCATCGACGGCCACGAACTGATCGTGACCCCCAGTATCGGTATCGCCATCGGACCCCGTGATGGCAAGGACGTGGAGAGCCTGGTGCGGGCCGCGGATACGGCCATGTACCAGGCGAAGACGACCGGGAAGAACAACTACGTCTACTACACGGACGAGATGTCGACCACCAACATGGAGCGCCTGCAACTCGAGAGCGATCTGCGCAAGGCGGTGGAGCGCGAAGAGCTGATGCTGCACTACCAGCCCATGGTCTCGCTGGCCACCGGCTCCGTGGTCGGGGTGGAGGCACTCGTGCGTTGGCTGCATCCGCAAAGAGGCATGGTGAGCCCCGGAGAGTTCATTCCGCTGGCGGAAGAGATGGGTCTGACGCTGGAGATTGGTGAGTGGACGCTTCGCACCGCCTGTCAAACCGTCGCAGCCATGCACAAGGAAGGTCATCGCCTTACCAAGGTGAGCGTGAATATCTCACCGATCGCCATCTCGCGCTCCTTCGCGGAACGGGTCAACAACATCCTGAACTCCACCGGCGTCGATCCCAAGCACATCGAACTGGAAATCACGGAGAACGTACTGATGGAAACGGACGCCGCCTCCATCGAGTCGCTGCGCCAGCTCAAGAAGCTGGGAGTCTCCCTGTCGATCGACGACTTCGGAACCGGATACTCATCGCTCAGCTACCTGAGCCACTTCCCCCTCGACACGCTCAAGATCGACGGCAGCTTCGTTCAGGATTTTGATAAGAGCGCGAACAACAAGAGCCTGGTCGAGGCCATCGCCGCGATGGGAGCGAGCCTCGACCTGCGGGTCATCGCCGAAGGCGTGGAGACCTCGGAGCAGCTCATGTTTCTGCGGGGACTCAAGCTCGACATCATCCAGGGCTACCTGTTCAGCCGTCCCGTGACAGCACCCAAGCTGCCCTTCATTCTGGAAAAAGGCTACTTCAGGCCGAAGATCACCCAGGCCATGATTGTGGACACCAGCGGGTTGAAGCTCGACCCGGCTTGATTTCGGAGCCGGTTCGGTGCCGGACCGACGCCTGTTGGCGATGGGACGGCGACGCCAGGGTTTATTCGGATGCCGCCACTCCCACGTGATTGCGCCCGAACCCAAAGGACACGATCCGACTCAACTCCATGAGGGAGCGGCCGGATTCTTCCCTCAGGGCATTGAAAAATGCCTGGGCAGCGTCCAGGGATTTCCGGCTGCTGATGCCGCCGCTGACAATCTCGCGGTGACGCAGGAAGCCCTCGACGTCCTGGGTAAGGAGGAAGGTGTCGACTCCCAAGGTGCGCAGCGCAAAGGGCCCCGTGTTGCCGCCGAGGCGGCTCCCGTGCTTCTTTAGGTACAGCCACAGACCGACCACATCGTCCCGGGGCCAGTCCGCCACAAACTTGCCGAAGCTTTTGCTCTCCCGGCGCTGCGTTTCATCGATCATCAGCGCATTTTCCCGGATCGTCTTCACCTTCGGAAAGTTGCGGATGATGGCCGGGTCCTGCGCTTTTCGCTCGAGCATGTCGTCGGGCATCATGAGCAAACGCTCGATATCAAAGCCCCAGAACACTTCCTCGAAGTTGTCCCACTTCTGCTCCACCACGCGCCACACAAAGCCCGACTGGAAAACCTTGCGCGTGAATTCCGCGAGGTAGCGATCCGCCGCGAGCCTTTTCAGCCGCGCCTTTGAAGCGGGTTTGCTCAGGAGCGCTTCCAGCGCGGACTCGCCGCCCTTGCGTTCGCAGGCACTGTAGTACAGCTCTTCGAAGCTGGGTGAGCGTAGTGCTTTTGCCCTGGTCATCAGTGCCCGTAATCCTTCGTCCATTGTAGACTGCGCATCTCGTTTTCAGTGTAGCCCGGCCGTTTTATGAAGTGGACCCTATTGGCGCTTCTGCTCCTTTCCCTGGGGCAGGCCGCCCACAGTCATGCCCAGGACAGGCGGAGCGCGCCCGTGGAAGTCGTGGTCGTGCGGGAGATGCCCGTTCGCCAGGAGCTTGAGATCGCCGGCAGCGTTGCGGCGCTGCGCGCGTCGTCCCTTTCGCCGGCGACGGCGGGGCTGGTGGCGGAGCTGCTCGTAGATGCCGGTGACCGCGTCGAGCGGGGCGACGTGCTCCTACGGCTGGACGACGAACTGGCGCGCTTCCAGCTCGCCAGCGACGAGTCCGCCGCCCGGCGTGCGGAGCAGGCGGCCGCGGACGCGCGGCGTCGGCTCGGTGAGGCCCGGGAACTCGTCGAGAAGCAAACTATTGCCGAGACCGCCGTTCGCGATCTCGAGTCCGAGGTTATCGAAGACGAGGCCGAACTCGCACGGGCCGCCGCGGTCGCCGGTCTGCGCCGCGCCACCCTAGAGCGGCATACGCTCAAGGCACCCTTCGAGGGTGTTATCAGCGCCCGCGCGACGGATCTGGGAGAGTGGGTAACGCCGGGATCTACGGTTCTACAGCTCGTGTCCACGGACCAGCTCACCGCGGACCTTCAGGTGTCCGAAACCTACCTGGGCGCAATCCAGCAAGGTGCGCCTCTGCAGCTGCGCTTCTCCGGAGGAGAGCTCGTTCCGGCCATGGTTGCCGCAACGGTTCCCGTGACCGATCCAACGGCGCGTACCTTCCTCGTCCGGGCGAAAGTCGTGGAGCCGCATCCGGCGATGTACCCCGGGGTATCGGTTACGGCGAGTATCTCGCTGGCCACGGGGCGGACCCGGACCGCCGTGCCCCGCGATGCGGTGCTGCGCTATTCCGACGGTCGCAGCGTGGCCTGGGTTGTCGAGACAGTTGACGGGGTACAGCGGGCCGACGAGCGCCTTGTCGACACCGGTCTTAGCTTTGACGGACTCGTGGAGATTCGCAGTGGGGTTGAGGTCGGAGAACGCGTCGTCGTGGTCGGCAATGAATCCCTGCGCGATGATCAGACTGTGCGCGTAGTGAACGGAGACTGAGATGTTTGATCGAGTCATCCACAGCGGAATCCTGACCACCGTTGTCACCATGATCGTCTGCGTTATGGGCATCGTGGCGGCGCTGCGCATCCCCGTACAGATGATTCCCGATCTGGATGTGAGGGTGATCAGTGTACGCACCAGCTGGCCCGGTGCGACGCCTCAGGATGTCGAAAAGGAGATTCTGATCGAGCAGGAAGACTACCTGCGCAACCTCCCGAATCTGACCCGCATCACCGCCACCGCGTCCACCGGCTCGGCGGAGATTGAGCTGGAGTTTCCTCTGGGAACCAACATCACCGAGATGATGATCCGGGTGAGCAATGCGCTCAGCCAGGTGCCCTCTTACCCGGAAGATGTGGATGAACCCCAGATCTACGCCAGCTCCTTCTCAAGCAACGGCTTCATCTTCTTTTCCGTGCGGCCCCTGGAGGGGAACCCCCGCGGCATCGATATGGACCTCAGCCTCGACTACATCCGCGATACGGTGCGTCCGCAGCTTGCCAGCGTTCCCGGCGTCTCGGAAATCCAGATCTGGGGTGGCTCGCGGCGTCAGATTCAGATCATGATCGACCCCGCGCGCCTCGCTCAGCGCGGTCTGACCCTCCCCGAAGTTCGTTCCGTCATCCGCAGCCGAAACCGGGACCGTTCCGGAGGCGATGTCGAGGATGGCAAGCGCCAGTATCTGCTGCGCACCGTGGGTCGTTTCGACGATCTGGAAAGCCTGCGCCAGTTGATCCTGTCGCGGCGGGGCGACCAGATCATCCGCCTCGAGGACGTGGCCAGCGTAGAACTCGATCATTTCGAAACCCGCTCCGAGTCGCGCTACAACGGTAGCCAGCACCTTATGCTTGCCATCCGGCGCGAGGCCGGCTCCAACGTCATCGACATCAAGCGACAGATGATGCCCGTCGCGGAGGAACTCAATCGTACCGAGCTTGCCGCCGCCGGTCTGCAGATGACCCTGCAGTCCGACGACGTGCGCTATGTGCAGGCGTCGGTCGCCAATGTGTGGAAGAACCTCGCCATCGGCGCGGGACTCGCCACGCTCATCATGTTCCTCTTCCTACGGTCACCGTCGGCGACCTTCATCGGCGTGCTGGGCATTCCCATCTGCGTCATCGTCGCCTTCCTCGGCCTGTTGGTCTTCGGTCGGACCATCAACGTGATATCCCTCGCGGGCGTCGCCTTCGCGCTCGGCATGACGCTGGACAACAGCATCGTGGTGCTGGAGAACATCGAGCTGAAGCGACGCCAGGGCCTGGGCGCCTTTGACGCGGCCCTGAAAGGGGTCACCGAAGTCTGGCCGGCGGTCTTCGCCTCCACCATGACCACGGTGCTGGTGTTCCTGCCGGTGGCGTTCGTCGCCCAGGAAGCGGGGCAGCTCTACTCGGACATCGCCATCGCCGTTTCTTTCGCCATCATTGCGTCCATGCTGGTTGCCGTGACGCTCATTCCGACGGCCGCGGCACGCATGGAAATAGCGGGAGCGCACGCGGGAGACGGTCCGAATCCGGCAGCGCGTATGGTGCTTTTCTGGGCGGACCAGATGATCGCGTCTCCGCGCCGACGTCTGGCGACCATCGCCGTTGCCCTGACCGTCAGCACCGGCGTGATCATGTTCCTGACTCCAGCGGCCGAGTATCTTCCCGAAGGTGAGGAGCCCAAAGTGTTTGCCGCGATGAGCGCGCCGCCGGGCTATAACCTCGAGACCATGCGCCAGGTGGCGGACGAGATTCAGCGGCGCCTGGATCCGGAAATCCAGGCCGACAGCGATCGTTTCGAGGCGGGGCAGACGAGCATACCGCCGCTCAAGTACGCCGCCATGTTCCTGAACACCGGCGGGCTCCGGGTGATTGGAGAGCCGATGGAGACGCGCCATATGGAGGCGCTCATGGACGGGCTGGAGGACCTGTTCCGTGAGTTTCCGGGCATGCGGGCCTTCGCCTCGCGCGGGTCGATAATTTCAGGGAATGACGGCGGCAGCCGCAGTATTAATCTCGACATCTCCGGCACCGATCTCGCCACCATCTACCGCGTGGCGCGGGCCGCTGAAGCCCGGGCATCCGAGGTTCTCGGGAATCCGCGTATACAGAGCCAGCCCTCGGCGTTGAGCCTCGCGCAGCCGCTGATCCAGCTTCGTCCCAACTGGGAGCGGGCCGCGTCCCTGGGGATTTCGGCGGAGAATCTTGGCTTCACGGTGGCCGCCCTGACCGATGGCGCCTACGTCGACGAGTTCTTCCTGGGCGACGATAAGATCGATATCTACCTGTACAGCGCCAGCGGGCGCGACCTGGTCCTCGATCGTCTGGCCCAGGTACCGATCTACACGCAGGGCGGAGATGTGGTGTCGCTGGGTAGCCTGGTCAGCCTCGAGGAAACGGTCGACACGAGTTCGATCCGGCGCGTGGGCGGCAAGCGTACGGTCACGCTGAACGTCATACCTCCGCGCTCCACGGCGCTTGAAACCGGCGTTGGGATCGTCCAGGAAGAAGTCGTGAGCTATCTGCAGGAAACCGGCGCGCTACCACAGGACGTCACTATCGCCATCACCGGAGCCGCGGATCAGCTCGACGCGACCCGGGAATCCCTGGTTGGCAACTATCTGGTCGCTCTGTTGATCATCTATCTGTTGATGGTTGCGATCTTTACCCACTGGGGCTACCCGCTGCTGATCCTGGTAACGATTCCCGTCGGGGTCGCGGGCGGCATTGTCGGTCTGGCTTTGCTGAACGGCGTCGGTGGACTCCTTCCTTTGGTGGGTCTTGGCGCCATCAGCCAGCCCTTCGACATGATCTCCATGCTCGGCTTCCTGATCCTCATGGGAACGGTCGTCAACAACCCGATCCTCGTGGTCGACCGCGCGCTGCAGAACGTGCAGGCGGGGCGCGAGCCTCTGGATGCGGTACGGGAGGCCTTGCGTACGCGGCTCCGCCCCATCGCCATGTCGACGCTCACGACGCTGTTCGGTCTGGCGCCGCTGGTGCTGATCCCGGGAGCCGGCACGGAGCTTTATCGCGGCGTTGGCGCCATCGTGATGTTCGGTATTCTGGGGTCGATGCTGGTCACGTTGACTATGCTGCCGGCGCTTACCGTCTTCGCCCTGGAACTGCGATCCCGCTTTGTGGGAAAACTCGTCCGCCCGGTCGCCTGAAACCCCGACGTCCCTACCTGCGCTGGATCATCACCACGACCCCTCGCCTGAAGGGGTGCTCCGATGTCAGCTATCGGTGAGACCCCGGGCGTTCCGACTCGCGGGCAGCGCCGCGTGTAGCTCGCGCGGAGCGAATACTCCGCGCTCCGTAATGATGCCGCTGACCAGTTCGGCTGGCGTGACATCAAAGGCCGGATTCTCTACCGCAACATCGGCGGCGTGATCGCCCCGGACTTCTGCGCTGGCTCTTTGCTCAATGGGCACTTCGGCACCGGTCGGAGTGGTCGGGTCGAAGCTTGAGAGGGGACAGGCCACGTAGAAGGGAATAGCGAAATGGCGGCAGAGGATCGCCACATTGAGCGTGCCGATCTTATTGACGACATCGCCGTTCGCCGCGACGCGATCGGTGCCGACCAGGGCGAGATCGACCTTTCCCGCGGCCATGGTCGTGGCGGCCATGTTGTCGCAGATCAGTCTCACGTCGATGCCGGCCTGGGACAGTTCCCAGGCCGTCAGTCGCGCGCCCTGATAAAGAGGGCGAGTTTCGTCCGCGTACACCCGGAACGGTACGCCCCGCGCGTGCTGCACATACATAGGCGCCGTGGCCGTGCCGAGGCGCGAGACCGCCAGGGAGCCGGCGTTGCAATGCGTGAGGATGCCGCTGCCCGGTCCAATAAGCGAGGCGCCGTGTCGACCGATAGCGGCACAAGCCTCCAGGTCCTCTTCGTGAATGCGCAGGGCCTCGTCCTCCAGGCTCGCCGGGTCTCGGCTCTCCAGGTAGCGCTGCACGATCCGTTCCACGGCCCACGCCAGATTGACCGCCGTGGGTCTGGCACTCTTCAGGTAGTCGGCATTCGCAAGCAGCGTTGCTTCGTAGTCGGACGATGAGCCGTTCACATCGAACATGGATTGGGTCAATGCGTAGGCCGCGGCGATACCGATCGCCGGCGCGCCGCGGACCGCGAGAGTGTTGATCGCATGCCAGGCGTCTTCGAGGGATTCGATGCGCAGGTAGGTGCGCTGCCCGGGTAGGAGCCGCTGGTCGAGAAGCTGAAGCTGACGTGATTCCCAGCGCAGCGTGTCTGGAACGGCTAGATCGTCTGAACTGCGCACTCTGGCGTTTCCTCCGTCATTGTCCGTTCAGGCCGCCCGAACCCAGAGCCCTTGCGCGAGCGAGGCAGGAGACCAGCTGCGACCCGCATTCGTTCGGCGTAGCTCCCACCGCGAACACGCCGTCTTCATGTCCCTCCGTAACGAAAAGAAGCGGACGCCGCGGCAGCCCGGCCATCAAGGCTCTAACGGCTTCCGCCATCTCCGGGGTGCCGTAGGGAACTTCCGCGGCGGTCGCCGGTAGATCAAGGATTTGGCTGGCGTTCCATATCTCCGGGCTGTGAACGTGAAAGACTACCTGCACCGTGTCGTCGGCGGCATAGAGCATGGCGTGGGTCAGGGACTCCGAAGAGGGCGGTCGGGAGCCCCACGCCCTTACGCGAAACGTCGCAAAGTCCACTTCAGAGATCTGCACGAGATCCTGCGGCTCCAGGGTCGCTTCCCCACTGCTCTGGCTCGCGGTGATTACAAAGTCGCTTCTCGAACAGCGAAGACTCAGGTTGCCGTAGCCAAAGCCACCGTAGCGTTGCGGGTCCTCGCCCAGGAGCTCAAGGTCGCGAAGGATCGACCGCCAGGCCCGAAGCTCCGCCAGCAACGGCGTGGCGATAGTCGCAGCGCCGGGCTCCAGGGTGTAAGCGAACTGTATAACGCCTTCTGCTTCGGCCACGGTCGCGATCCGGCTGGCATTTCGCGCGCAGCATACCCCAGTAGACCGACGGTTGAAGGCGGGCCGCGGAAGCTCCCTTGCCGGCGGACGATTTCTTCGCCGGGTCTTGATATGCGTCAACAGAGATCCCGACTCCTGCAACTGCCAGTCGCGGTTTTTGCAATTCCGTCGACGTTGCCGCATCGTGAGGCGAATACGCCTCAATCGGAGTCCTGCGATGACACGCGCGCTGCTTTCTCGTCTCCTGTGCTGGGTCTTAGTCATGCCGGGATGCTTCGGTCTTCACGCTCAGGCCCAGGACGACGCAGCGATCCCGATCAGTGAGGAGCTCTACCAGTCCCTACGCTACCGTCTGATCGGGCCCTTCCGCGCCGGCCGCACCGTGGGTGCGGTGGGCGTCCCGTCACAGCCCAACGTGTTTTACATCGGGGTGAACAATGGCGGAGTCTGGAAATCCGATGACTATGGACGAACCTGGGAACCGATCTTCGACGACGCGCCCACGGGCTCCGTGGGGGATATCGCGGTCTCACCGTCCCACCCCGACATCATCTACGTGGGCACGGGCGAAGGCCTGCACAGACCGGACCTGAGTACGGGCGACGGCATCTTCAAATCCGAGGACGGTGGCGCGAGCTGGCGCCATTCGGGGCTCGGAGACATCCAGCAGGTCGGCCGTATTCTCGTCCATCCGCAGGATCCGGATCTCGTCTATGTCGCTGGAATGGGCCATCCCTACGGACCCAACGAGCAGCGTGGCGTGTTTCGCAGCGCCGACGGTGGCAGGAGCTGGGACAAGGTGCTGTACCTCAACCAGAACACCGGTGCCAGCCGCATCGAGTTCGATCCCAATGACCCATCGACGATCTATGCGAGCCTATGGGAGCACCGGGAGGGTCCCTGGGAGAATGCTCGCTTCTCGGGTCCGAACAGCGGCCTGTACAAGTCTACAGACGGCGGAACGACCTGGCGGCGTCTGAGTGAAGGTTTGCCGGGCGCGGAACAGGGGCTGGGCAAGACCGGCGTGGGCGTTGCTCCCGGCAACTCGGCGCGGGTCTATGCCGTGGTCGATGCCCGCGAGGGCGGTGGCATCTATCGCTCCGACGACGGCGGGGAAAGCTGGGAGCTCACGAGCAGCGATCGTCGACTCTGGCGTCAGGGCGGTGGCTTCGGTGAGCTCCGGGTACACCCGGACAACCAGGACCTGCTCTTCCTCGCCAACATCGCCGCCTACAGCTCCGAGGATGGGGGAGTTAGCTGGACGTCCAACAAGGGTGCCCCCGGTGGCGACGACTACCAGCGCATCTGGATAAACCCGGAACAGCCCGACATCCGCATCTACGCGGCGGATCAGGGTGCGACGATTACGGTGAACGGCGGCAGGACCTGGAGCAGCTGGTACAACCAGCCGACGGCGCAGCTCTACCATGTCTCGACCGATAATCAGTTTCCCTACTGGGTCTACGGCGGTCAGCAGGAGAGCGGGGCCATCGGGGTGGCCAGTCGCGGCCCGGGCGGACAGATTTCCTTTCGCGACTGGATGGGTGTGGGCGCCGATGAGTACGCCTACGTGGTGGCCGATCCGCTGAACCCCCATTTTCTCTACGGTGGACGGGTCGTACGCTTTGACAAGCGCACGGGACAAACTCACAACATAGCGCCCGAGGCCCTGCGCTCCGGCGAGTACCGGGTGAAGCGTTCCATGCCGCTGAGCTTTCATCCGGCCGATCCCAGCATGCTGCTCTACGCCACCAACGTGTTGTGGAAAACAACCGATGGCGGCGATGCCTGGTCGATCATCAGCCCGGATCTGTCGCGGGAGCAACCCGCCGTGCCCGAGAGCATCGGAGACTTCCGGACGCCAGAGCACGAGACCATGGAGCGCCTCGGCGTGATCTACGCGCTGGGCCTGTCACCCCTCAACCGGGACCTGATCTGGGCCGGCACCGACGACGGCCTTATCCATGTCACCGCCGATGGTGGGGAGTCGTGGCGCGATGTCACGCCGCCAGAACTGCGCGCTTGGGACAAGGTGTCGAATCTCGATGCGGGTCACTTCGATCGCAATACGGCCTACGCCGCGATCAATGCGATCAGGCTCGATGACCAGCGCCCGCATGTTTTCCGCACCCACGACGGTGGGAATAGCTGGGAGCGCATCGTGATGGGGCTTGAGGGCTCGGGGCCGGTAAACGTTGTTCGCGAGGACCCGAAGCAGCCCGGCCTCCTTTTCGTCGGTACGGAACGCGCGGTGTACTTCTCAATCGACGACGGAAACCACTGGAGTCCGCTGCGTAGGAATATGCCCGCGTCGTCGGTGCGCGACCTTGTTATCCACGAGGACGATCTCGTCGTCGGTACACACGGCCGTTCCATATGGATCATGGACAACATCAGTCCGCTCCGTGAACTCGCCGCAGCGGCGCGGGCAGACCGGGCTCATCTGTTTTCCCCGGCGACGGCGGTACGCGTGCGCGGGAATCTGTTCCTGGACACGCCGCTCCCGCCAGAGGAGCCGGCGGGTGAAAACCCACCCGATGGAGCGATCCTCGATTACTTCCTGCCGCAGGCCGTCGATCGCGTGATCCTGGAGATCCTCGACGGAAATGGAGACAGCGTTCTAGCGTTCTCTAGTGACGACACTCCCGAAGTTCTCGATCCGAACACGCTCCCCCATCCCACCTATTGGATACGTCCCCCGGAAGTCTTGAGTACGGGGAATGGCCATCATCGCTTTGTCTGGGACCTGCGTTATCCGGCGCCCGAGGGTGTGCAGCGCGGTTACGACATTGCCGCCGTCTACGGGAACACTCCCAGTGATCCTGTCGGGCCGTTTGTGCATCCGGGTAGCTACACCGTTCGCCTGACCGTAGACGGCGATGTCTACGAAAAAGGCCTGTCGGTCGTACTCGACCCGCGGGTAGAGATCTCCAGCGAAGACCTCGAACTGCAGACCCGCTACTCGCTCCAGGTGCTGCGCGCCAGCGAGAGGGTTCAGCGGCTTCGCGACCGCATCGACGAGGAACTGGTTGGCGCTTCGGGGTCACGGCGTGAGCGTTTGCTGGCCCTGCGTGGCGAAGGGGATGCGGAGAACCCCAACATCAGCTACGGCAGTATCACGGCGTCTCCGCTCGAGGCGGAGAACATCGTGGGATTGCAGGAGAAACTGATATACATGCTCAAGATTCTGCAGGCCGCCGATGCGAGGCCGACGACGCAGGCAATCGCGGCCGTCGAAGCCCTAAGCGCCCGCGTCGGAGAGCTTGAGGGGCGCCTTTAACACGCCGGTGGAAGTCTCTCGGTCTGCGAAGGCCGGGTTGTCGGGAATACCCTGATGCTAGAAGCGGTTGGTGAGCCTTCCCTGCCGCCAGTCCGCGTTAGAGCTTGATAAACGCCAGGGCGTTATTGGGGTTCAGAGGGATCACCAACTGATGCTGGACCGAGTCGTAGCACATCGACGCCGCGTTCGGTATGCCCGTGGCGATGACTTCCGTGGGCTGTCCCGACACCAGCTTCGAGACGCTGCCGTAGCGCACACTGCTGACATATTTTGTGCCATCGGGGAGCACCACCACTCCGTCACCGCCGGACTCCGCCGCGTGCTCGGTGCGCAGAAGGGCTCCGTCTTGTGTGTAGGTCAGCACCGCCGTTGAACCGATATTCACCACGACGACGTTGCCATCGTTGTCGAGGGCGACGCCATTCGGGCGATCAAGCTCGTCGCCTTCGGCAAACACGCTGATCTCGCCATCATTGCTCACGCGGTAGACCCGCGATTCCGGGCGCGTATTCGAAATGTAGGCCGTACCGTCTTCCGCCACGGAAATACCGTTGAGAAAACCGGAGCCGGGTACTTCGATCGAACGTAGTGGCTTACCGGTTGCAAGATCAAAGGAGCGCAGGAATCCACTGTCGACGGTGTAGAGAACGCCGTCTCGAAGTGCACTGCCTATGGGGCTGATCAGTTCGAGACCATCTCTGGTGGCACCGATCCATTTAGCGGTATGCACGCTGCCATCCGGATTGATCAGCGACGCAAAGCCGTCTGCCTCGTAACCTTCGCTTCGCACGCCAGCATTCATGGCGATGATCAAGTTGCGCTCGGGATCGAACGTGCAACTCTCGGCAAAATGGAAGCTGCCAAAAACCTTCACATTGTCGGACATCTCCATTCTCTTTCCGGCTTCGTTGATGCTCCCAAGAGGAAGTCCGGCCGAAAACTCCTGCGCCGCGGCCAGCATGGGCAGCGTCACAGCGAATGCAATGCACGGGGTGAGTCGCTTAATGAATTTGCCGTTCGAGGTGGTCATTTCTCTTGTAGCTCCCTGGCGTTGTCCGGTTGGCACGGACATGACTGTACCCCTAATAGCGTTCCATTGCGGCAGCGCTAGCCGTCAAGCGGGCTTTCATGTCCGGGAGCGCGGAGTTGCGTGAGTTCAGCTACCAGCCTGTCGGCGGCGCGCGACACCGAGGCGGATAGTTTCGCGCCGAGGCCGAAATGACTCCCGGCTATTGCAATCACTGTTAGAGTCGACGGAAGAGAGCCCAGCGCGTGTGCCAGGCTCAGCACCTCCGAGATACCGAGCCTGTGGCTTATGACGCAGATTGTGCTCAAAGTTGAGGCCGAACAGGGCGGATAGATGAGCGAGCAAGACGACGATCCGTGTAGGACGCGATACCCTGTACCTATACGCGCTTCCGCGAAGGGGACGGAGATGCGGAGCCAACGAAGAACAGGGATCAGACTCGCGCTTGATATCGGCATGCTGCGCTTCGGCTTGCTGCTTTTGTCGGTGGACGCCAGCGCGCAGCCCATCGTTCCACTTGTCAACGGAACGACGGCCGATGCCGACGTTCTGAACGAGAACTTTCAGTCGCTCAGTAACTCGATAAACGAGGTTGAAGAGCGGATCAAGGCAAACGATGTCTCCCAGGTTTGTGCTGAAGACCAGTTCCTCGACAGCGACGGAGATTGCAATCGGGTAAGCCGCTCGGGAATCTGCGAGGCGGGCAGGCTGTGCACCGGAGGTCATCAGCATGTTCTTGAAGACCTCGTTGAAGGCGACCTTGATATCGGGTCAGGCGACTACACGCACGATCCACGCGTCGGGAGGTACGATGTATCGGGCGCGGCGCTCAGTCCCGATTCCCACACGTATCAGTACGAAGCATCCGCTGCGGGCTGGGTGAGACCGGCCAGCCCGTCCTCATCTTTCTATGGGAGCGCGCCTGTTGATTTGCCTGACGGGGCCGCCGTAACGAGCGTAATCACCTACTGGTACGACAACGTCCCCAACGATCTGACGCAGATCTGGTCATGCGCCGTCTATCGACGGCCCAGGCTGAGCACTGACACGGAGCTGGTCCTCGACTCGACCCGCACCGGCGCCGCCGCCGGAACTGGTGTGATCGTTGGGAGCAGTACCAGCGCAAACCTCGGGACGGAACACATCGTGAACAAACAGGACAATGTTTACTGGCTTCGCGGTTTTGTTCTCAACACTGATGGGACTTCGAACTACCGGTTTTATGGCTGCGGCATCCGCTACAGTTACACAAATACAAACCGATGACGCTTAGTCGTTCGCGTCTGTCGTCGCTATGCGGTCCGGCCGAGCGGGCCCCCGTATCCAGACTCCGGGGCGATCCCCCGTAAGCGCGCCCGCGCGAATTACAAAGCGACCATTCACGATTACGTGATCGATGCCCGTTGGATAGCGATGCGGGTCTGTGTAGGTGGCCTGATCCTGAATCGTATCCGGGTCGAAGACAACGAGATCAGCGAACGCCCCTTTCTGGAGTCGACCGCGCTGCGGCTGATTGTACTGGTCCGCGGGCATGGAGGTCATCTTCCGCACGGCTTCTTCGAGGGTGAGGACTCCGAGTTCGCGCACGTAGCGCGCGAGCACACGGGGAAAGGCGCCATAGCTTCGCGGATGCGGATAGCCCTTGCCGTAGCTCACGGGGTCGCCGTCCGTCTCGATCATCGCCAGGGGATGCTGCATGATGCGAATCACGTCGGCTTCATCCATGGCGTGATAGATCGCGGAGAAGCCGCCTTTTAGCTGCAGTTCGATGAGAAGGTCGATGCCCGTCTCGACAGAATTGGGAAGCCCCCGATCCGCGGCCATGTCCGCCAGGGTCTTGCCGTTGTAGGACTCATCGGAAGGAAGCACCCGAATCTGCAGGCGGTTGAGATCGCCGCCGGTGCGGTCCGTCATGAAGATCTCGTGCATCTCTTTGCGTATACGCGGTAGCAGTTCCGGGTTCGTGACCCGACCGCCGAAGTCCCTGGGCCCGCCGGCGAGCACCCACTGCGGGAACATGATTACGGAGCTGGTGCTGGAGGCCGTGTAGGGATAGAGGTCGTGGACGATGTCGATCCCGCGTTCCCGGGCCTCGTCGATCAGTGCGAGGCTCTGTTCCGACCATCCCCATTGGCCAATGCCGGCAGCTTTGTGGTGGTTGATCTGCGTCGGGATGTCGGCTTCTTCGGCAATGCGAATGGTCTCGTTCACCGAGTCCAGCAGTCCCGTTCCCTCGTTGCGCATGTGCGTCACGTAGATCCCGCCGTAGGATGACGCCACCTTGGCGAGTTCGATGACTTCTTCGGTCTCGGCATAGTTGGCCGGGACGTAGAGGAGACCCGTTGCCAGGCCGAGGGCGCCCTGTTGCATGGTCTCGGCGACATACTCCCGCATCCGCTGCAACTCTTCTTCATTGGGCGCGCGATTTTCCAGACCCAGTACCTTTTTGCGCGTCCAGGTATGGCCAGCGAAAAAGCCCACGTTCGGGGCAACATTCAAAGACATGGCATATTCATCGAGCGGCCAGGGCTGGTCGCCGGAGTGAAGGCTCGCCATGATCGTGGTTATGCCCTGGCGAGTGAAGTTCTCGGCCAGCGGATGCTCGTGAATGGTCGTCTGGATGTGCGCGTGGTTGTCGATGAAGCCCGGAGCAACGACCAGACCGCTCACGTCCACGACCTCGGCCGCGTCCTTTGGATCGAGCGGCGTCCTGGAGATGGCGACGATGCGCTCGCCCCGGAGACCCAGGTCCGCGGTGAAGCGCGGGGTTCCCAGGCCGTCTACAAGCGTTCCACCGCTGAGAACAACATCAAAGCGCGTTGTTTCCAATGAAGCCGTACGGGCTTCAGCCGACTGATCCGTAAGCTGACCCAGGGCCAGCAAAGCGACGAGGGCGAGATTCACAATGGGAGTACGGAGAGCCTTCACGGTTGCACGATCCTCGTTCTGCGACGATTCCTGTCTGATTGGCGCTTGGTACACGTATCACCGCAACGCGCCCCGGACAGGCACGATGGTTTCCAAGCCCGGTTACTATAGCCCACGCTGCGTGCTGTCCCGGAGTCCTAATTCATGCGCAAACTCTTAGTGCTGTGTATCACCGTCTGGCTGCCTGTCTGCGCCCACGGCAGCGCTTCGGACATCGTTGCGGCGGAGACCCGTTTCTACTACCAGGATCTTGAGGCGGCCGTGAGCTTCTACCGTAAACATCTCGGGCTCATCCCGGTTGAGACTCGAAAAGATGAGGTGGTGCTTGAGGTAGCGCCCGGAGCGCTGCTGACTCTTGCGACGCTGGAATCGGGGGGCTATGCACCGGATACACCGCGTACCGCGGCAATAGCACTGGTAACGGATCAGCTCGATGAGTGGTGGGAGGCGCTTTCCTCACGCAATCTGAATATGCGCAGCACCGAATACGACCCACAACCGGGTCGTGCCCATCACGGTTTTGTCCTCGAGGATCCCGAAGGCTGGTTTCTCGAGTTTGAGCGCTTCAATCCTCATCCCGAGAACGAGAAGCTCATGCCACTGCTGGACGCTTTGCCAACGCGCGTTGTGGACACCGCCGCGGCGGATCTGCCGAGCGGTCTCGGATTCAAAGCCACCGTCCTGTGGTTCTACTATGAGGATCTCGCCGAGGCGGATGCCTTTGTTGCGAACGACCTGGGGCTGCCGTTGGTAACGGACCAGGGCTGGGCGAAGATTTATCCCCTGACGACCTCCGCCTACTTCGGGCTTGTCGACGGAGCCCGAGGCATGCACTCCTTCACGGCGGAAAAGGCCGTAGAGTTGGAGCTCCTGACCCACGATATCGAAGACCGGGTGCAGCGGTACCGGGCGCAGGGTTTGGAGTTGACGACCGTCGACGCCGCTGCCGTCGAGCTAATTGACCCCGGTGCGTATCGGATACGCTGGCGCGACCCCGGCGGACCCGAGGCCCACGCCGACTATGTGGTGCTGGGGAAGTCGGTGAATACGCGGCAAACGGCTGAGGGCGCGTTCACGACGCTCAACGCCGTATTCTTTGCCGAGATTTTTGAGACCGTTCTCGGGGGTGTAAGCCGCGGAGTGCTGATGGGACCCGGCAATGCCGACGAGGGGCTGCCATTCCCTGAGGGCCGAATTCACTTCATTGCCGGCGAGCGGTATGCATCCATGCGTGAGCTGTCGATGCACTACCCCGATGGGACCTACGACTTCAGTTTCCATACCCCCGCCGGGCGCGTCGATGCACTCCCGGTGAGCTTTGTTCCTGGAGAAGGAGAGCCACGCAATCCCGGTCCGATACGGCTCGCCCTTCGACAGGCTGGCGAACCTGTCGCCAGCGACGCCGTGGACCCGGAACTCGATCTTCTGGTGGAGTGGTCGCCCTTCGCCAAAGGTGAGCTCGATCCGCGGGGCATTGCCGACGACATGATCTACGTGATTTTCGGCAACTGCCAGGGTGAGGAAACGGTCCACAGTGGGCACGCTATCAGCAACGCGGATGCGCTTACCTTTCGCGACACGCGCTTCACCATACCCGCCGCCGCGCTCTTTCCCGGTGAGCCCTTCCAGATCGAAGTAGAGCATTCAGAGATGGACACCGGCCGTGTAGACGGCATCGAAACCATCGTGACCTATGCGGCCACGACGTTTCTGGACATACGAACGCTGGGTGAAGCCACGCAAACGCGAGTCTGCCCACGTATACCCTTTGCGATGGACGGCGGGCAGACCGATCGCCCTCGTCCGGGCTCGTAACGATGAGCCATCCTGCGCTGCGGCACCATCGTGTTCCGTCGAACACTGCGGGAGACGGACCGGGGACAGGCATCGGGATAAACAAGAGACGGAAAGACCAATAATGAAAACATCAATCGCAGCGGCCGTCGTTCTGTCGAGCTTCTTGTCAGTGAAGGGACACGCCCAGACGCTTTGCCTCTCGGCCGGGGAGTGTCGAGAGAAAGCGATGAGCTTCGACGGTGCCCCGAGGGGTGATTCAACCAGCGCCCGCGCCGCGGACGAGACGCGCTTCTACTGGATGAATCGCGTCAATATGGCTTCCTTCGTGATGTTGACGGAGCAGGGCGTGATACCCGAAACACTCACGGAACAGATAGCCGATGGGATCTGGTATGCGATGGAGCAGGCCGAAGCTCCCGACGGACGCCGCCCCACGGACGTGATGCAGCTGGAGAAAATCATCGTCGAACGCGCCGGGGCGGAAGCCACGCTAGTGCATTCGGGTCGCAGCCGGCAGGACATGTACGCCACGATCCGCAGCATGCGTCTTCGCCGCCAGCTCCTCGATGTAATCGGCGAGCTGAACGTCCTTCGTGGGCTTGTGCTGTCCCTGGCGGCCGACCATACGGAAACCTTTGTCCCCGCCTATACCAACGGTGTGCAGGCCCAGCCGACGACCTACGGACACTACCTCTCGGCCTTCGCCAATTCCTTTGCCCGGGACTGTGAACGCCTGCGGGAGGCCTATGCGCGGGTGAACCGCAGTGCCATGGGCTCGGCGGTGCTCGCCAACTCAAGCTGGCCCATGAATCGGGAACGTCTCGCGGAGTTGCTTGGCTTCTCCCGGGTTGTGCAAAACTCCTACGACGCCAACCAGGTGTCGCCGATGGATGTGCAGTTCGAAGTGGCGGCGCACCTCGCCAATATCGCGCTACGCGTCGGTTCCATGCTTGAGGACGTTCACGTTCAGTACCATCAGATCGAACCCTGGTTGCTCCTGGATTCCTCATCGACCTACCGCTCAAGCTCTATGCCACAGAAGCGCAATCCGGGCATTCTCATGAACGCCCGCCACAGCGCATCCGACGTGGCCTCCGACCTGCAGCAGGTGCTTTTGCGAATTCACAATGTCACGCCCGGAATGACGGACTACAAGGCGTCCTACGCGGTCTCGGAGGTGATGGTCGATTCGGTCGACATGCTGGAGCGTCTCCGTCGCGTCCTCGCTGCCCTGCGCATTGACGGCGAACGTTCCCTGGCGGAGCTGGAAGCCGAGTGGACGACCTCCATGAACACCGCCGAAGCCATGCAGCGCATCCACGGCACGCCCTTTCGCGTGGGTCATAGCTTCGCCAGCGAGATCGTTACCGTGGCGCGGGCGGAAGGCTACACGCCCATGACCTTTCCCTATGCGCGGGCCGCCGCCATCTTCCGCCGGGTGGCCGAGAAGTATGCGATTGCCGAGCCTGATTTGCCGCTCACGGAGGCTGAGTTCCGGGCCTCGGTATCGCCCAGGGACATGGTGCTGACCCGCCAGGGTACGGGCAGCCCGGCGCCCGGCGAGGTATCGCGTTTGCTCGCCGCCGGCGAAGTAAGGCTTGGCGAAGATCGCGATTGGCTGGCGGCCAGGGAAGAGCTGCTGTTTGCGGCCGAAGCGGCCTTGAACGACGCGTTCCTCGCCTACATGCCGCGGGACTGACTCGGGCCACCGAGTTTGGTTCACGTCAGCCGTGGCTGTAGAGAGCAAGCTGGGAAAAGAAAATGGAGAAACCCATTCCAAATGCGTAAGTCTGTGAATTGGTTGAATGGCGTACAGCGTTGTTGCGAGAGGTTGCTGCGCCTATCGAACCAGCGTGTGCGGCATCGAGTCACTCTGGGGGCGGGTTTAAGGCGTGCAGTTGAGCGGTCTACCGAGGTGAGGTTCGCGACGGATCACGGCAGGGTTTTAGAAGTGCGGATTTCGCATGTTCTAGCGATGCTCGCCTTCGCCCTAGGGGTTCCATTGGGTAGCTCCGCGGAACACGTCCAGGTGGACGGGGTGCGGCTGAATGCAACGCTGGGCGAGCTGAGAAGCTTCGGCGGCACACCGGCCGCGGGATCAACGCGCGTTGCTTACAGCGAAGCAAACCGGGATGCGCTGTCGTACCTGGCAGGGCTGATGAATGAGGCAGGACTGGCCACGCGCATCGATGCTGCTGGCAACCTGATCGGAGTCCGGCCCGGAACCGAGGACCGGCTGGCGCCCCTGATGACCGGTTCACACATCGATACCGTTCCCAATGGCGGCCACTACGACGGCATGGTGGGAGTCATGGCCGCGATTGAAGTAGCCCGTACACTGCACGACGCGTCCATAGAGACTCGCCACCCCCTCGAGTTTATTGTCTGGTCCAATGAAGAGGGCGGCAAAACCGGCAGCCGTGCCATGGGCGGTCTGGTCAAGGAGTTTGAGTATGCGCTGCCGAGCCTTGGCACACGCACTCTCGGCGATGGCATGCGTTTCCTCGGGGGTGATCCTGCCCGCATCAGTGAAGTCGCGCGCAAGCCCGGTGACGCAGCGGGTTACCTGGAACTGCATATCGAGCAGGGTGCGATTCTCGATCAGCGCGGGCTTGATATTGGGATTGTCGAAGGCATTGTTGGCATCCGGCGCTGGAACATCGCGATAGACGGCGTTAGCAATCATGCGGGAACGACCCCCATGGATCAGCGCCAGGACGCGCTCTACGCGGCCGCTCGCCTGGTAACCCTGATCCGTGAAACCGTCACGAGTATGCCCGGCTCGCAGGTCGCCACGGTCGGGCGCATCGAGGCGTTCCCCGGGGCGCCCAATGTGGTTCCAGGTCGGGCGACTATGAGCCTGGAAATTCGCGATCTGTCGATGGAGAAGATCGGACGCATCTTCGATCAGATTCAAGATGCCAGCGCGAGACTCGCAGCGGAGACCGCAACAACGATTCGCTTTGAGCAGTTCTATGAGTCCCTGGCGGCACCCACCGACGAACGCTGGCAGCGCATGGTGGCGACCAGCGCTGAGGACCTGGGCCTGTCGGCACTGTCCATGCCCAGTGGCGCGGGCCACGACGCCCAGAGCCTTGCCGCCATTTGTCCCATCGGAATGATCTTCGTCCCCAGCCTCAAGGGCGTGAGCCATGCTCCCGAGGAGTACACCAGCCCCGAGCAAATCACAAAGGGAGCCAACGTGCTTCTGGCGACGCTGCTGCGAGCGGATGCGGAGTTCTAGGGTCCTGCCATATTAGTTCGAGGCGTCCTGAAGGTCCGAAACAAAAAGGGCGGTCGTACTCGCAGCGCATTCGCTACGGATTTGCGTCTGCCGCATCATCACGCTTTCGGGCAGTACGCCATCGCTCATCGAGTGCAGTTCCTGCTCCTGTGCCAGCGTCATGCCTCCGAACATGGCTTTGCCCATGCACAGGCAGAAGTTGTCCACGAAGCCGAAGGGCAGGGTGTACCCGGCGCTAAGAACCTGTCCGGTGAGCGCGGTCACGCAGCCTTCCTGGTGACTGGCGATATAGCGCTCGATGCTCGCATCGCTTAGGCGCTCCGCGCGAAGCAGGCCGGCGCTGGCTGCGAGCACTACAACCGATGCCGTCCCTATCACTGCCTTGATCATGCGGCTCATTCCCCCTTGCATAAACCCCGGATCGCACAGCTCCGAATAGACTACCGAGGTCGAGGCGGGGCGTGTTTGATTTGTTTCGGAGTTATTGCAGTCGTGGTGTCAAAACGTGACCTGTTTCACTGTTTCTTCAGACGAGTCTTTTTGCCGCGATGAGGTGAAACGTCCGGCTATGGCTTGCCCGCTTTGATCGGAGCTTTAGACTAGGTCGCAAAGACCGGCCAGGGGAGTGTTTCGGTGACTTCAGTGCTGTTTGTTTGCCTGGGCAACATCTGCCGTTCACCAACGGCGGAAGGCGTGTTTCGGGAGTTCGTTCGCGCGGAAGGACTCATCGATGAGATCGCCATCGATTCCGCAGGCACCGGCGCATGGCACGTGGGGGAACCACCCGACCAGCGGGCGCAGGCCGCTGCCGCGTCCCGGGGCTACGATCTCTCGGCGCAGCGCGCCCGCCAGGTGACGAAAGCGGATTTTGAGCGCCACGATCTCATTCTCGCCATGGACCGGGCGAACCTCGATGACCTGCATGCGATCTGTCCCACGCCAAGGCAGGACCGGATTCACCTTTTCCTCACTTTTGCTCAGAACGCCGACGTCGAAGAAGTTCCCGATCCTTACTACGGCGCCGGCGACGGATTTCAGCACGTCCTGGACCTGGTGGAGGATGCCAGTCGCGGCCTGCTCGCGCACCTGCGGGCGCGCTGAGATACGCACCTTGCTGCCCGCCAAGCTGAAACATTCCATCGAGCAAACGCTCGGTGCCGCGGTCCTCGTTCAAGAACCCCTTGGGGGAGGATGCGTATCGCCGGTGTATCGCCTGCGCCTGGAAGATGGCCGCGACGTCGTGGCGAAGCTCGCCCCTGGGAACAGTGCCGCCGATCAGGGCCCCAGGTCCGCAGCGCTCGAGTTGGAAGCGTTCATGCTGCAAACCCTCACCGAAGCCGGTTGGCCCACGCCCCTCGTGCTTTCCTCTTCAGGGGAGTGTCTGCTTCTCGAGTTCATCGTGCACGACGGGCGCTGTGGCAAAGATGGTGAAGAGGCCGCCGGGGTGCTGCTGGCCGCTCTGCACGGTCGGCGTCAGCCCAGTTTCGGCATGACCCGGGATACGGTAATTGCTGGACTGCCCCAGGCAAATTCCTGCGGCGATCTGTGGATACCCTTCTTTGCGGAACACCGGTTGATCGCCATGGCGCGAGAAGCCGAGTCGGCGGGAACACTGGATGTGACCGATCGCCGGCGAGTGGAGCGATTGGCTGAAGGCCTCGATCGCTGGCTGCTCGAGCCCGGGCATCCATCCTTGCTCCACGGCGATCTGTGGGGCGGCAACATCTTGTTTAATGATGGACAAGTTGCGGCGCTTATCGATCCCGCGTGCTACTGGGGGCACGCCGAGGTGGAGCTGGCCTTCACCACCCTTTTCTCCACCTTCGGTGCGGCGTTCTTCGCCGCGTACCAGCGAACGCGACCGCTTGAAGACGGATTTTTCGAGGAGCGACGGGATCTTTACAACCTCTATCCGTTGCTCGTACACACGCGCCTGTTTGGCGGGCAGTACCGCGCATCGGTGCAGCGGCTGTTGTCACGGTATGGCGTGTAGATCGGCGCTAAGCTCAACTCTGGCTAGAACTCCGTAACAAGTGCCGTCAAAGCGTCGGTGCCTAGCGTAGTCGACGCCGACTGGAGTACGCCGCGGGTGGCTGGTATATGCTTGCGGCTCTCTTCCAAAACGCAAGCGGTTTATTCCTCAATGACGCTCTTCGATACAAACCCGTACCCGGGTCTCCATGCCCGTCCTGTGTTTTCTGTCCTCGGCCTTGGCGCCCTTCTGCTGGTGCTGCTCTCGACTCCCCAGTTCGCAGTGGCACAGGGCTCGCAGGACCCGGCAGCGCGTCCTTACGTGATACCCATGCAAACGTCCTTCGTGCCTGAAGAGCGCGTGCTCACACATCGCGAACAGGCTGGACTCGTGCGCGGCTGGCTCGAGAAGCGTTTTGAGACGGTGCTGCCAAAGATCATGCGCCGCGAAGGCATCGATATGTGGATCATCATCTCTCGGGAATACAACGATGATCCCGTGTTCCGGTCCCTGTCGCCCTTCGAGACCTACTCGTCACGTCGACGCACGATCCTGGTGTTCCACGACCGCGGCGAAGAGCTCGGCGTGGAAGCGCTCTCCGTAGGCCGCTTCAACTACCAGGGTCTGTACACAGTTGTTCCCACGCACAACGAAGAGCAGTTCGAAGGGTTACGGGCCCTCGTTGAAGAGCGCAACCCGCGCCGAATCGGCGTGAACATGTCGGAACGCTGGAATCATGCCGACGGCCTCACCGCGGTACAGCGTGATGCGCTGTTCGCGGCGCTCGACGGCTATACGAATCGAATCGTCAGCGCCGAAATGCTGGTGGTGGGCTGGCTGGAAACACGCCTTCCCGAAGAGACGGACGCCTATCGACACATCATGCGCGTCGCCCATTCAATCATCGGTCGCGCCTTTTCCAACGAAGTCATCGTGCCTGGGGTTACCACGGCCAATGATGTGCGCTGGTGGATGCGCCAGCAGGTCGCCGAATACGGTCTTGAGGGCTGGTTTCATCCTTCCATAGGCATTCAGCGACGGGGTCGCGACGGCCGCTTTAGCGGCGACGAAGTGATCCAGCGCGGTGACATGCTTTGGACCGACTTCGGCATCCATTACCTGGGATTTGCGACAGATACACAGCACAACGCCTATGTGCTGCGTCCGGAAGAAGTCGCGCCTCCCGAAGGTCTCCAGGCCGGATTGCGCAAGGCCATGCGGATGCAGGACATCACCCGCAGCGAGTCGCGCCCCGGACGCACGGGCAATGCCGCCCTGGCGGCCTCGCTCGCCCAGGCCGATGAGGAGGAACTGGACGCGACGGTGTACTGGCATTCCATCGGATATCACGGCCACGCAGCCGGTGTGCCCCTGGGTATGACCGACTACCAGGAGGGCGTACCGATTCGCGGGGAATATACCTTCCAGCCCAGCACGTGGCACTCGGTGGAGCTGAACGTGGTGGCGCCTGTTCCCGAGTGGGATGGACAGGAAGTCAAGTTCTCCATGGAGGAGGACGCTCTGCTCACGGAGGAAGGTTGGGAGTGGATTCTAGGTCGCCAGGAGTCGTTCTATCTGATCCGCTAGGGCTGCCCGAATAAGTGAAATCCTGGCCAACGAATGCGGTTAACGGCGTTACCCCAGTGCGGTAGTGGAATCACGCACGGATCGCAGCAGGAAACTTACCGTTTTGACGGCAGGCGAACTTCGAAGACCGCGCCGCGAGTACCGCCCTGGAGTTGCACACTCCCCCCGTGGAGCTCGGCGATGGCCTTTACCAGGCTCAGACCGAGACCGTTTCCAGAGCTTCCGCGGCTGCTATCCAGTTTCACGAAACGCTCGAATAACTGGTCGTGGAGGGCATCGGGAACGCCGGGGCCGTCGTCGCCCACCACCAGGAGAACCTCTTCGCCGTTACGCTGCAGCTGAACCCAGGCCCTGGCTCCATCCCGGGCGTGCTCGGCGATATTGTCCAGGAGATTGATGATGAGTTGGGACAGGAGGTCCGGGTCTCCAAAGACAAACACGCCGGGAACGAGGTTGGCCTCAAGCGCTTTATCCAGCTCCGCGAGCACGGGTTCGAAGCTGTCGACAAGGTCCTGGACCAGGTTGGACAGATCGACGAGGGTAAAGGCCGCCTTGCGTGCTCCTGCCTCGAGTTCCCCGAGGCGCAACAGCGCATCCAGCGTCCGCTGAAGGGCGGCGATGTGCGAGCGGCTGCGCTCGAGGTGTTCTTGGATCGCTTCCGGATTGTCGATGTCGCGCTCAATGAGCTGAAGCCGACCGTCTATGTTTGACACCGGCGTCTTCAGGTCGTGGGCGACACCGACGGACACGCTGCGCATGTTCCGGGTCAGCATCGCCACCCGGTCGAGCATCTCGTTAAAGGCCTCGGCGAGGCGGTCGAACTCGTCGCCGTTTCCCCGGCGTTCCACCCGCTCATCCAGCGTGCCTTCGCCGACCGCTATCGCCGTATCGGCGATGGCGGAAAGGCGCCGAAACACATTGCGGCTCAGGAGGTAGCCGGTAATCAAAGAGAGGGGGAGGATGAAGAGTACGAGGATGATGCTGCCGAAAGTCAGTATTTCCACCCAATCGCGCAGTTCACCAGGCAGGAAGCGCGCCACTATCAGAGAGTAGTCGTCGTTCAACCAGAGCCGATAGGCGATGATCGGATGATCATCCAGCTCATCGTGTTCGAGGAAAACGTCGCCCCACTCCCAGTCCGCTTCCAGACCTGGATAGCCGGCGAGCGTTTCCTCCTCGCCTTCCACAAGGCGGAAAACGAACTCTTCCTCTTCAAGAAAGTAGTACAGCCAGTCTTCATCCCAGATGCGCTCGTCCTCGAAGGCGAGGTCATCGGCGAGATTTTCAATGCCACCGCGACGAAAGCGCGCTTCGGCGGCCTCGGCTTCAAAACTGATCAGGTCGCGCTCGCGACTCACGGTAGCGCTGTGGGTGAACCAGTACGCGCCCCAGCAAAGCGCGAGCAGCAAGAGCAGAAGCAGGGCGGAACTGCCGAAGGTGCGACGGAACACCGATGAGCTGAATACGCTCCTACGGCGCATCGATCATATAACCGGAACCGCGGACAGTCCGGATCAATTCTTCACGGAACGGTTTGTCGACCTTGGCACGAAGTCGACTCACATGGGTCTGCACCAGGGAAGTCTTCGGATCAAAGTTGTATCCCCAGACCTGCTCCAGGAGCATGGTTCGCGTCACCAACTGTCCCGCGTTGAGCATCAGGTATTCGAGAATACGATATTCCCGGGGCAGGAGGTCGAGGCGACTGTCGCCGCGGGTAACCGATTGCGTGGTCCGGTCTAGATAGAGGTCGTGCACCCGCAGTTCATGCGTCTCCTGTACCAGGGGCTTGCGACGTGAGAGCGCTCGAATACGGGCGTAGAGTTCCGCGAATGCGAAGGGTTTCACGAGGTAATCGTCGGCGCCGGCCTCGAGTCCGTCCACGCGATCGTTTATGCCTGCGAGGGCCGTGAGCATGATGATGGGCGTTTCGATCCTGGATTCGCGAAGAATACGAACGGCGTCCAGCCCGTCCATTCCCGGAAGCATGCGGTCGAAGACGATGGCGTCGAAGCTGCGCTCCGTCGCCGCAAGCATGCCCGCGCGTCCGTCGCTGCAATGGATAACCGCGTCGCCGGACTCGCGCAGCCCCCGGGTGATGAAGGCCGCGGTTTCTTCGTCGTCTTCTACCAGCAGGATGTTCATTCGATCTCGTACGGCGTCGTGCGCTGTACAGCCTAGCTCAGATGTTCAACCGGCGGTTATACAGATCTGTAACCCGGCAGCGCTCGATGGGCTTGAGGTGCTGCACATACAGGGACGACGACCGCAGCGCATAATTACTACTCGGAGGAGCGTCCGGCCCCGATGATGGCCTCCAGCGCAGCAAGTCGCTCTTCCAGTTGGCTGATCCGGGCTTCCTTCTGGGCCAGTGCGTCGGCCATGCGGCGTCCGCGCCGGTCGAGCGCCTGAATCGTGGCGAGTGCGACGCCTACCCCGTCCATGGGAGAGACGAAGTCAGCCTGGGCGCCCAGGCCGAACGCACTGTAAAAATCCTGGGCGACTGGGCCGAGGTGTCTGATGCCGGTCTCCTCGTGCTTGTAGCGCCAGCTGAGGATTGGTAGTTGGGCGAGGTGTTTGAGCAATTCCTCGCTTGCGGCATCGGAAAAATCGGTCTTTGCATCGCGGCTGGAGAGGACTGAAAGGTCCCCACGGACAATCGCGTCGCCCTCCACATCCAGGGGTGCTTCGGGCGCAAAGCGCCCGATGCCAACGCCTTCGGGCTGCAGCACGAGCCGGTCTGCCGGCGAATTGCGGCTGATGAATAGATGACGGACGGGGTCGCTTCCCAAGGCCGTACTGACCAGATCAAATACGTCTCTGTTTGCGCTGTCGTTAATGGCCCATTCGACGCCGGATGAGTCCGATAGGCGGATTGTGGGTTTACCGTCGAGGATTTCGAGCGCGTCAGCGGGCGTAGCCGTACCCAGGCCGATGTCGCCACTCCCGCCTATGATGCGCAGCGCATCGGTGGGTGCCGCTTCATCGATACGGAAAGGCACGCTACCGGCTTCAGCCGCGTTAAAGGCACCTGAGTCGTTGCTCGATCCGTTGTCGTATATCGCAAAGAAATTCTCCCCCAGGGGAGATCCGTCGTTCGCAGTAATCTGCCAGTCGCGGCTCGGAAAATTCGTGGTATTCGCATCACTGAAGATGATGGCCGTGTCGGTTCCCTTCAGTTTGAGGTAGCCGGTGGATGTGGAGGCATCGGGAAAGCCGCCGATGGTTAAGCAGCCGCCGCCGATACAGTAATCATCGACCAGTGCGGCGTCGTTGCTTATCGGGGGTGCGGGGCTGTTCAGTGCCGCCGCTTCCGACACTTCGTCCATGGACGTATTGTCGACTCCGCCATCGACTTCGACTGGCGCAATGGGCACGGCAACTGCGCCCGGTGCATCACCCAGCGCGATCGCCTGCCCCAGCGCAGGTACGGCGGCACCGAGCAGGACCAGGGAAAGGAGCCATTGAACGTTCTCGTACTGTTTCGCCCTTTGTTGCATGTCTCCCTCCTTAAGCAGTGTTCTGCATTGAGTCCGAGATGGCATTGACACAGCCTGGCCACGACCGCGACGTATACCTGGGTTTTTATTCAGCCATCCCAGCTTAACTACCCGCCACGGTACTGCCTTGCGTCGCAGCATTGATAGGGGGCGCGTTTTGTGAACGCTCCGCAGCCAGCGTAACCCAAGGGCAGCGACACGCTAGACGAAGTCGATGATTCGGCCTATGTTCCCAGCTCTCTCTTCCACCTGGGTTGCTCCATGCGTTCACTCCGCTGCGTCTTCGCGTCACTCGTGACTCTCCCGATGCTGTTCCTTTCCACGGTGGTGCTTGCCCAGGAACTCAGCTGGCCGCAGGAAATCGCCTCTGAGGAAGGAACGCTGGTTATCTATCAGCCGCAGCCCGAGGAGCTCGAGGGAAACAAGCTGCGCGCGCGCTCCGCCATCTCCATCGAACTCAAGGACGCCGAGAGCCCGATCTTCGGCGCGATGTGGTTCGAGTCCCGCATCGAGACAGATCACGACGCCGGGACGGCGACGATCATCGATATCGAAGTCACCAAAGCGGGCTGGCCAGATTCCCGCGACGCCGGTGAGCAGCGGCTTATGCGCGTGGTTGAGTCCGCCTTTCCGGTACACGGGCTCGAGATATCGCTGGAGCGCCTGTCCGCGTCGCTCGAGACGGCCAACATCGAGCGCAAGAGTCTGGAAAATCTGAACAATGACCCTCCCAAGATTGTGTTCCGGGAAACCTTGTCCGTGCTGCTCGTCTTCGACGGCGATCCGCGCTTCGAGAAGGTCGAGGACTCCCCCTACGAGCGCGCCGTCAATACGCCCTTCCTGGTCGCTCGTGAGAGCCGCGGCAAGCTTTACCTAAGCAATGGCGCTTTTTGGTATGAAGCGGACGAACCGCTGGGGCCCTGGATTCTGACAGACAGTGCTCCCGAGGATCTACAGCGAATGGTCGCGCAAGCGATCCAGGACAGCGATGCAGCCAAAGCTGCACCGGAGCAGGCGCCAGCGGTTGTTGTGGCGACGAAGCCAACGGAGCTTATCTCCAGCGATGGAGAGCCCGACTGGCAGTCCCTGGCGGGCGGGGAAATTCTTTACGTGAAGAATACGGAGACGCCGTGGCTGCGCCACCTCCCGACGGGAAACATTTACCTGCTGCTGTCCGGACGATGGTTCCGGTCGAAGACGGAGGCAGGTCCGTGGACCTTCGTGCCTGCCACGGAACTGCCGGAGGCGTTTGCGACAATTCCGCCGGCTTCTGACATCGGGGGGCTTCGTTCATCCGTGGCCGGTACCGAGGAGGCCGAGCAGGCCATGCTGGATGCCGCCATTCCGCAGACGGCAGCCATCAACCGCGCTGAGGCGACGCTCACCGTTGAGTACGATGGCGAGCCGCGCTTCGAGGCAATCAAGGGGACGTCCGTGTCCTACGCGGTGAATACCGCAAGCCAGGTCCTGGAGATCGGGAAGGTTTTCTACGCCGTCGATTCCGGAGTCTGGTTCAAGTCGGTTTCCGCGACGGGTCCCTGGATCGTCGCTGACGACGTTCCGGAAGACGAAATAGCGCGGATTCCAGCGGATTCACCGGTGTACAACGTGACCCACGTGCACGTTTACGAGTCTACGCCGCAGGTCGTCTACGTGGGTTATACGCCGGGATATCTGTGGTCCTTTCCCTACTACGGAGTGCCCGTCTACGGCACGGGCTGGTACTACCCCCCGTACTGGGGTGGCTTCTACTATCCGCGCCCGCCCACCTGGGGCTTTCACGTTGGCTACAACCCCTGGACCGGCTGGAATTTTGGCGTGAGCTGGAGCAACGGCTTCTTCAGCGTGGGCGTCAGCTGGGGCGGAGGCTGGGGCTGCTGCGGTGGCGGCTGGTACGGGGGTGGATATCGGGGTCCGACAATCATCAACACCGGCGATATCAATATCGGTAACACCGTGAATATCGGCAACCGTGCCGAAATAGGAAACCGGATTGGCGATAACTCACTGAATATCGGCGATCGCCAGCGCAATGTGTACAGGAACGCGGAAAACCGGGAGCGCCTCGCCAGTCGTGACCAACGCCAGCAGCTGCGCAAAGCTCGACCTTCAACGCAGCGTGCCAACAATGTGTTTGCGGATCGAAATGGCAATGTAGCGCGTCGCGTCGATAGTGGTTGGGAGCAGCGCACTAACGGGCAATGGAATCGCGATATCCAGAGCGGTGCCGCCACCCTCAGTCAACGCAGTTCGGGGGCGGGCTCTCTCAACCGACCGCAGACCCGAGACTTCGGAAGTACGCGACCGGGTGCCGGCTTTGATCGCGGCGGTTTCGATCGCGCACATCGGGCGCGGAATATGGGCGCGTCCCGGGAAATGCGCCGTCCCGCCCGTACGCGGAGGCGCTAGGCGGCTCTCGTAGGGCAGCCGTTTTCAGTCCGGAGAAACGGGCAACGCCGCTCGACCGGCCGCTTCAAGAACTGTGTTGAACTCAGCCAGTTCCGTGGCCATCGTCTTTGCGTAAGCCGTGCGCGCGGACTCTAGCTCCAGCATCAGCTCCGAAAACACCTGGCGCTGCGGTGCCGTGGGTTTTCCAGTGCCGAGGGTCAAATCGCCGTAGAGCATCGAGAGACGATCGTTGAGCTGTATGGGATAGGCGATCTTGTCCTTTGGGCTCTCGTTCCGGACCTGATACAGGACTTCCTCTATGGGGGCGAGGGAATCGAGAAGCCGTGCGGACGCGGCGACGACATCGGTTCCACCGCCCTGCGTGACGGCGTCGACTGCATTTCGTAGTCGTCTTATCTCCCGCACCATGGCGTTTGCAGTGGCCACCGCTTCCCCGACTTCCAGCGCAAGTGTGAGCTGCTGTTCCAGGCCGGCCATGCTCAACTCGCCCTGCCGGGGATCGGGCAACACCGCAAACTCCCGGGTGAACTCATACGTCGCGCTCGTGAACACGGCTCGGTAGCGTCCCGGAAGCGCGTTCGGACCGCGGTAGGGCAGGGGAGCCTCGAGGACCATGCCGGGGAAACCCTCGGGCCCGTCGTGCCGCAGGTTCCAATCGAAGCGATGATCCCCGGGGTCGAGCGTGTCGGGTACGGGCAACCGGCGTACCACCGTCCCATCGCTGGCCAGGATCTTGAGTTCCGGTTGCGCCACGGCCTCCGCCAGATGCAGGTGGAGGCTCACGGGGATGGCGGCGAAATAGCCATCAGCGGGTGGATAGAGGAGCGAACCGCCGGGTGGTCCCTCAGTCACTAGATGGCGCAGCGTCCTCAGCCCCTCCAGCACGAAAAACGATCGGCCGTGCGTTGCAATCGCAAGCTCGTTTCCCTTCACAGAGATGCCCATCACGGGTGTGCGTGGAAGATTCAAGGACAGGGGCAGCCAGCTCTCACCGTGATCCGGACTGATATGCACGGCGTGTTCCGTTCCGAGGTAAAGCAGTCCGGGTACCTCGGGATCCTCGGCAATGGAATGCACGAATTCATCGGAGGGAAGTGCTCCGTCTATGCGTTGCCAGGAGCGGCCAAAGTCGTCGGTTCGAAACACATAGGGCTGACGATCACCCATCTCGTAGCGCTTAGCGGCGAAGTACGCCGAGCCATCGCGATGCGGCGATGCCACAAGGTCAGCAATGCGGCTGTGTTCGGGCAGTTCCGTCGGCGATACGTCTTCCCAGCTGCTACCGCCATTGTGGGTCAGCTGAACCCGCCCATCGTCGGAGCCGGTCCAGACAAGCTGGCCGTCCCGGGCTGAGGGCGCGATAGCGTAGATAGTGCCGTAGACCTCGGGACCATCCTGGTCGAGGCGCACGGGGCCCCCCGTTTCACCCTGGGTGCTCTTGTCATTACGCGTGAGATCCGGGCTGATCTTTTTCCAGCTCTGTCCCGAGTCGCGGCTGCGCCAGAGGTGCTGGGAACCGACATACAGCGTGCTGTTGTCTGCCGGAGAAAACACAACCGGGGTTATCCAGTTCCAGCGCTCGCGCATGCTGGCCGCCGTTTGTCCCATCACCGCGTAGGGGTAGGGCGACACATTTGTCCATTGCTGGCGTTGGGTATCGACGCGAAGAATGCGGTTGCTGGTACTGACAAAGAATACGCCGGCTTCCTCCGGGTGCGCCGCAACAAAGCCGTTCTCGCTTGTGGCTACGGTCTCGTGGTCATTGAAACTGTCGACATGGCGCACGGAACGAAGTCGCTTCGCAGGCCGGCTGGGTACACAGACCGCCGTATTGTCCTGCTGCGTACCGCACAGGCGGTAGGGAAACTCGTTGGTTGTGGACAGGCGATAGATCTGCGCCGTGGGGAAGTCCTGTTCGGTCCAGCTATAGCCGCCGTTCACAGATACGCTCGCGCCGCCATCGTCCGCCACGATCATGCGCTGTGGATCCGCCGGATCGATCCATAGATCGTGCACATCGGCGTGGCGCGTGGGAACGTCATTGAAACTGGCACCGCCGTCGACCGATTTTTCCAGCTTGAAACTCAGGACGTAGATCGTATCGCGATCGACCGGATCGGCCTTCAATCCCATGAAGTAGAAGCTGCGCTGCCAGAGCTTGCGGCTTCCATTGATATGCTGCCAGCTCTCTCCCGCGTCATCGGAGCGGTACAGGCCGCCTTTTTCCGCCTCGATATTTGCGTAGACGCGCTTACCATCGGCCGGAGACACGGCGATGGTCATCTTGCCGAGCGGGCCGCGCGGAAGGCCGGGATTTCCAGTGATGTCTGTCCAGCTGTCGCCGCCATCCAGGCTCTTGAAGATGGCGGAGGCGCTGCCGCCACTCCAGAGCTTCCAGGGCTTGCGGTATACCTCCCAGAGCGTGGCATACAGAACATCCGGATTCGCCGGATCCAGGCTCAGGTCTATCGCCCCGGCTTTGTCCGAGGTGAACAGAATGCGCTCCCAGGTCTCACCGCCATTGCGGGATCGGTAGACGCCGCGCGCTTCGGAGGCGGAAAAGGGATCTCCAAGCGCCGTCACGTAGATCAGGCTCGAATCGTTGGGGTGCACCGTGATCGACGTGATCGTTCGGGTCTCGGCAAGACCCAGGTGTTGCCATTCGCCTCCTCCATCAACGCTCTTGTACACGCCGTCACCCTGAAGCACGTTGCCGCGCAGTTCGCCCTCTCCCATGCCGATGTAGAGCACGTCGGGGTCTTTCGGGTCGATGGCGACAGCGCCGACGGATGCACTGCCAATCTGTCCGTCGGTCACGGGAAACCAGCTGCCGCCGCCGTCCGTGGTCTTCCACAGTCCCCCGCCAGTGGCGCCAAAAAAGTACTCGTTCGGGCGCTGGGTGCTGCCGGCCGCCGCGATGGAGCGTCCGCCTCGCGCTGGCCCAACGTTGCGCCATTCGAGCATCGCATAGGCATCGCGTACATCGGCGTAGTCCCATCCCTCGGCGCTCGCGAGTTCACTTGCGCCGCCGAGCAGGGCGATGCCGAGGCACAGGGATTTCAGATATCGGAGTTCGGGCACGGCAGTTACTGGTCCTGTAGCTTGAGTTGTCGGATTCGCGCCTTTACAGACGGCGCCTCGTCTTTCAGAGCCATGGTGATGATTTGTGCGGCTTCTTCTTTGTAGCTCGGAAAGCGTAGAGCCAGTTCATGAAATCCGCTGTAGGCCCAGGCGCGGACAAACTTGTTCGATGCCGCAAGACATCGACGCACAAAGCCCTCGACCTCGCGACTGCGCCGCTCCGGGATCTCCAGATACTGCAGGCACTGCAGCAGGTGCAGGCGAGACTGCCAGTCATCGAGCAGGGGTAGGGCGTCGAGCAGCGCGTTTTCCCGTTGTGCATCCAGTACAGAGCCGGTCTTCAGTGCGTTGAGAACCAACCAGGTCGAGCCGCGCTGGAGTTCCGGGTCGGCGGCCATGGCTGCCAGCTCTTCCATGTAGTCGCGCTGCCTGGCGAAGCGTGAGCCAGTCTGTTCGAGGTCGCTCGTCGTTTTTCCGTCCCAGGATGCGATGGCGTTCGCCAGTGCCGTCCTTTGGGGTACAGCATTCATGACGGTAGCTCAGCCTGAGGACGCAAGCGCCAACGATGCAAGGGCATCCGCGTCCACACGTCCGCGTACTCTGAAGTGTTTAAGGCTGTGACTTTCAATGAGTTCTGCGTAGCCGGCAGGAAGATAGGACTGGTCCCAGTGTTCTCCGAAGCGCGCTTGTACGGCATCCATATCCTCCCAAAGGGAGATAAACACTAAATCCCTGCCATCCGGCGAGAGCTCGTCCCCGAACAGGTGTCCGTGGTTGCCGCGGTGGCCTTCAACCACGGAAACCGACGTATCTTCCAGTTTTCGACGCAGCGTTTCGGTCTTACCCTCCCGGGCGCGCACTTCGAAAATCCTGAGAATCATGCACTTACTCATATCCCTTGGGCTCTGATTCAGTGTCTTCAGCGATGTCTTCGTGCCATAAGTCCGGCTGCTCGCGGATAAAGCGGGCCATGAGATCAATGCAGTCCCGATCATCAGCGACGATGACCTCCACATCATGGGTCCTCAGAAACTCTTCATTGCCCCCGAAGTTACGGTTCTCGCCAATGATGACGCGCGGTATGCCGAACTGGACGATAGTTCCCGAGCACATCATGCAAGGGCTCAGCGATGTGTACAGCGTGACATCGCGGTAGCTTCTCTGGCGTCCGGCCCTGCGTAGAGCATCCATCTCACCGTGCGCGATGGGGTCGCCTTTCTGGACACGCTGATTTCTTCCCCGGGACAGGAGGGCATCGCCGCGGGCAAGCACGGCCCCAATGGGGCAGCCGCCCTCGTCAAAACCCAGCCTCGCCTCTTCAAAGGCGAATCGGAGGAACTGTCTGTCGCGGTCGCTCAGCGTCATCGCCAATGCACAGGGTCTTTGCGATTCGAGGGCGTGATTATTGTGTTGCCTCGCGGAGCAGCCAGACTGGCAGCCCCGCCAGAGCAACGGGCGCAAAGGGACTTGAAACAAGGGATGTCGATGCCCCAGAGGCGTTCTGAGCGGTCACAACGCAGGTGTACTCGAGATCCGGATTCAGCCCGGTGATGGTTACGCGATTGCCCGTCCCCACACCGCTTCCCTGAGAAAGGCCGCTGGTGCAGAGAGCGCTGACCGAAGTGAGCGACGAGGCGCCGACGTTCTCCACGGTGAAGGTCACCTCAGCCTCCCCACTCACCACGGTATCGATGTTTTCAATGATCGGGTCCGAAGGGCGACTGCGGTAGACTAGGGAGAAGTCATTCCCCGACCCTCCGTCGGATTCAATGGACATGGCGACACCGCCGATGGTCACGGTTTCCTGAGGGCCGCCATTCGCAAACTGCCCGCTACCCGCGGATGGCCCGGAAAAAAGAAAGACCACCTCGTCGCTTAGCGCCGGTATGTAGCCTCCGGCATCCGTTACCTCGAGAAAAGCGCCGCTGAGAGAAACATTGGACGCGAGAAAGCCCGTGTGGTCATCACACTCGGTAGTGCCGCCGACGGCGATCTCGATGATCGAGCCCGGCTGAAGCTCAAGGCCGGTCACCGAAGCACAGCCGCTGTTCGGTGTTGCACCACCCACGGAGCTGACGCGCCCGCCGCTTTCCACGACCACGTCTGCATCGGTGGTCCCGCCTAAAAGAAACACCGTGGCGCCGTTCCTGACGGTCATGGTCCCTGCGGGGTTAGCGACGTTGGCCGCCAGGGCCGTCGTAATTGCCAGTGCGAGAATGGGCGTAAGAGCCGTCGATACCGCTGGCGCGGCAAACGGGGGCTCGCGGAATCCCTTGATAGCCGGCGGGATTTCCCAGCGATGATCAGGTGACGACATCAGGCGATCCTCCCGGTGTAGCGCGTTCGCCGATGCGCGAACCCCGTGCGCACGCCAGCTCCGGTGACTGGAACCTTGGCGATCATTGCTCGCCGACCAGGCAGCCCGGGAGCGGCACGCCCGAGACAAAATACACCCGCATCAGCCAGAGCCACAACCCATCACCCCCGGTAGCACAATAGAGGCGCAAGTCCCTTCCCGAAAGCGCGAATCAGCGTCACGACGGGTCAGCCTGCCCTCGCTGCGGCGTCAGCATGAAGGCGCGCCCCTCGGCGAACAATTCCTCGATGCTGAGTCCAGCGCAGTCCGCGAGATTCTGCCCGTCTACAATGCCATCTTCGCGCACCAGGATCACGACGGGGTCAGAGGTCAGCGTCTTGTAGAGCGTCCTGCCGTCGGTAGTGCGTGCGCTCACGTAATACACAAGCTGCGCCCAGGGTAGAACACCCGTGGGATCCTTGACGGAGCACACGATGGCATCGGGTCTGCCGTCGATGATCTCGGCCCGGAGTGACGGTGGTGCAAGCAGCTCGAGGAACACCGCGCCGGCAGCAGCGAGGAGACATAGCCGGGCAGAAAGTCGCCTGGTCCGAAGCATGGTAGTAACTCCTGAACGTCGGTCAGTCCAATCCAGAAACCGTTTCCTCGATAAGGAAGTCCACGACAGCGCACAGGGCTTCATGCTGCGTCGCTCCTCCTTCCATGGCTTCGGCGCACACGGCCTTCTGCCGCTGCGCACTGGAGCCTCGCGCGACGATTTCTCGCGCATGCTCAACGGCCTCGCTGCTGCCGAGCTCCTCAGAATCTTCCCGGACCAGTTCGGCAATCTCCGATATCAGCACGGAGAAATTGGAGCGGCGTCGTTTGCCGAGGTCCACGAGTTGCCCGTCTACACCGTGCCGCTGTGCAAGCCAGCGGTTTTCATGAATCAGGGTGCGGGGGTAAACACGCCAGCGGAGATTGCGTCGCCGCAGCCGCACGAGCTGGCGGAGCAGGGACTGGTACAGCGCCGCGATCGTGATGGCGTCGTCGACGCGCGTACATACGTCGGCGATTCGCATTTCAAGCGTTGGATACTTGCAGGACGGGCGCACGTCCCACCAGATTTTCGAGGCGTCTTCGAGTCCGCCAGCTTCGACCATACGATCGAGGAGCCGTTCGTACTCGGCAAAGCTTTCAAAGCGATCCGGAATCCCGGTCCGCGGCATGCCGTCGAAGACCGTCAGCCGCGATGACATCATGCCCATGTCCTGTCCCTGCCAGAACGGAGAGGAAGCAGACAGGGCGAGGAGATGGGGAAGGAAGTAGCTGACCTGGTTCATGAGGTCGATGCGCAGATCGGGATTCTCCACCGCCACGTGGACGTGCATGCCGCAGATGAGCATGCGGCGAATGGCACCACCCATATCGCGGGCCAGCGCATCGTAGCGCTCCTTCGGCGTGTGTTTTTGTTTCTCCCAGTTCGCGAACGGGTGTGTGGAGGCGGCAATGATGCGCAGTCCGTAGTCCGCAGCGACGCGACTCACCTCCCGGCGCAGGCTTTTCAGCTCGCGGCGCGCATCCTCGATGCTGTGGCATACCGGTGTGGCTACTTCAATCTGGCTGCGAAGGAACTCGGTGGTGACCTGATGGCCCATACAGGACTCGCAGGAATCGAACAGCGCCTGGGGCGGGTCGGTGGCCAGGTCGCGAGTTTCGGGGTCGACGAGCAGGTATTCCTCTTCGATGCCCAGCGTCAGCGAAGGATTGAGTTCCAGGTTCGACATCGGAGTCTCGCGGTTTTTCCATGATGCTAGCGCATTGTCTCGGACTGCTCCACGGCGGAGGCGCTTGCCGGAGCGACCACCATGAGCATACTAGCGGTACGCCATTTCGACCCAGGAGGGTTTATGCGCAGTTTCTCGGTCCCCGTGCGGGTCGCGATCCATGTGGTGTTTCTGAGCTTCTTTTTTCCACATGCAGCCGGTGCCGCTTCGCTTCAGCTGGTTCCGCAGCGGGTCTTTGACGGCAGCGTCATGCATGACAACTGGACCGTTGTTGTCGAGGGCGAGCGCATTGCTTTTGCGGGGCCCCGGGAAGAGATGCCCGACCTTCCCATCGATCGCGTGGTCAGGCTGGATGCGCATACGCTGATGCCCGGACTTATCGAAGGCCACGCGCATATTCTCCTGCATCCCTATAACGAGACTTCCTGGAACGATCAGGTGCTGAAAGAATCGCAGGCCGAACGCGTTCTGCGAGCATCGCGCCACGCGCTTGCAACCCTCGAGGCCGGAGTGACGACGATTCGGGATCTGGGTTCCGAGGGAGCGGGCTACGCTGATGTAGCGATTCGCGATGCGATCAACGCCGGCATCATTCCCGGTCCGAGAATGCTGGTCTCGGGAAGGGCGATCGTGGCGACGGGCAGCTACGGCCCCAAGGGCTTCCACGAGGGGGTATCCGTTCCCCTGGGCGCAGAGCCCGCTGACGGCTACGACGACCTGATCCGCGTGGTACGCAGCCAGATCGGACGGGGCATCGACTTTGTGAAGGTGTATGCGGACTATCGCTGGGGACCGCAGGGGCAGGCGGCGCCGACCTTCACCGAAGAAGAGCTGCGCACGATTGTGGACGTCACCCGCAGCAGCGGACGCGGTGTGGCGGCCCATGCTTCCACAGCTGAAGCCATGCGACGTGCCGTATTGGCTGGCGTCGAAGTCATTGAGCACGGAGACGGCGCAACACCGCAGGTGCTCGCGCTCATGAAGGAGCGCGGCGTGGCCCTGTGCCCCACGCTCGCCGCCGGGGATGCGATCATGCAGTACGGGGGCTGGATCAAGGGTGAGGACCCGGAGCCGGGCCGTATCGTCACCAAGCGCCGCTCTTTTGCGGCGGCGCTGGCAAGCGGTGTGACGATCTGTTTCGGCGGTGACGTCGGTGTCTACCCTCACGGCGACAATGTCCGCGAGCTGGAGATGATGGTCGACTACGGCATGGCGGCGCTGGAGGTGCTGCGCTCCGCCACGTCGGTAAATGCTTCACTCTTTCATATTGAGGATCGCGTGGGACGGGTGAAGGCCGGGCTGCTTGCGGATCTGATCGCGGTTCGGGGTGATCCGGTGTCCGACATCTCGGTGCTGCGGCAGGTTGAGCTGGTTTTGAAAGCCGGGAAGGTCTATCGGGATACGGTCGGTCCGGGATCTGTTGATTCCGATGGCCCGGGCACACACGTGCCATAGTAGGGCGACCAGAACGCCAACAATAAACAGAGGTACTCCGATGATCGGATTGTTTAGCGGACGCAGACTTGCGGTACTTGCGCTTATGGGCCTGGCCATGAGTCTGGCACATCCTTCGCCAGCGCAGGATGGCAACGACGAAGAAGCGCGCAAAAGCCAGGCTGCGTTTAAGTGGCGGAACATCGGTCCGGCCAACATGATGGGACGCATTGCGGCGATCGATGCCCTGGATGCCGATTACCGTACGGTGCTTGTTGGCACCGCCTCTGGCGGTGTCTTCAAATCCACCAGTGGTGGCATCTCCTGGCAAAGTATTTTTGACGACTACGGCAGTCTTTCCATTGGCGACGTCGCCTTTTTCCAGGGCGATCCCGACACCATCTGGGTAGGCACGGGGGAAGCGACAAATCGCAACAGCGTCGGCTGGGGTGATGGCATCTACAAGTCCGAGGACGGCGGTGCATCGTTCCAGCCCATGGGCCTGAAGGAAACCCGGCAGATTTCGGAGATCGCTGCCCATCCCACCGACCCGGACATCGTCTACGTGGCGGCGGTGGGCAGCCTCTTCGGCCCCTCCGGGGAACGAGGTCTGTTCAAAACCAGCGACGGCGGTGAAAGCTGGCAATTGCTTTCCAACGGACTGCCGCTGGAGGGACGCGTTGGCGCCACGGTCGTTGTACTGCACCCGGAAAACCCGGACATCGTCACTGTAGGACTCTATGAGCGTCGCCGCTCCGCGTTTCACATGCAAAGCGGCGGCCCCAACGGCGGGGTCTTTCGTTCCACTGACGGCGGGAAGTCTTTCCGCAAGATCACGCAGGGCTTGCCCACCGGCGACACGGGACAAATTGATCTCGACTACTTCCTGGGTGATCCGAACATCATGATGGCCTACGTGGAGGCCTCCGATGAGTTGCCCGATGATCTCAGCGTTCCGGGGCCGGGCGTCTATCGCTCCGAGGACGGCGGTGAGAGCTGGACCTATCAGCTGCGCCACAACTCCAGGCCGTACTACCACGGACGTATCCGCATCAACCCGAAGAATGACCAGAAGATCTACGTCATTGCCCGGGATTTCTTTCACTCCACCGATGCTGGAAAGACCTACGAACGCGGCCGTCCCTGGAAGGGTGGCGGTGGTGATGATCACGACCTGTGGATTGCACCGGACGACGAGGACGTGTTCTACATGGCGACGGATCAGGGCGCCCACCTGTCTATCGATGGCGGCGAGACCGTGCTGTCCTTCAACAACATGGCCATCGGTCAGTACTACGCGATTGGCGTGGACATGCGCGAGCCCTACTGGGTGTATGGCGGCCTCCAGGACAACGGCGGCTGGGGCATCCCCAGCAACAGCCGCGATCGTATGGGAATTCTCACGGACCACGCTATCGAAGCGAACGGCGGGGACGGCTTTCATATGCAGATCGATCCCACGGACTGGCGCACGATGTACACCACGGCGCATGTCGGTTTCTTTGGTCGTATGAATATGGAAACGCACCAGCACACATTCATAACGCCGACGCCACAGACGATCGTTAACTTCGACGACCACTACGACCCGGACTTTGATGAGTCACCGCTCAACTATTCCATCAATCCGGAGGAACGCTGGATCTGGCGCGATATCGAAAACCGCAGCATCAACGGTGCGGCGCTACCACCGCAGTTCCGCTTCAACTGGAATTCACCCCTGGTGATGTCCCCAAACAACCCGGACACCATCTACGTGGGCGGAAGCTATCTCTTCAAATCCGTAGATCAGGGGGATAGCTGGCGTATCGTCAGTACCGACCTTACAAAGAACGATCCGGCAACGCGCAACAGCAGCAACTCCGGCGGGCTCACCAAGGACGCCACCGGAGCCGAAAACCACAACACGATCTACACCATCGACGAATCCTCTCTGGATCCCGATGTGGTCTGGACCGGGAGCGACGATGGCCTCGTGCAGCTCACCCGGAACGGAGGGACGACCTGGACCGACGTAACACCCAATATCCGCGAACTTCCCGATGGCAGTTGGATAACGCGGGTCGAGGCATCAAAGCACGATCCGGGCACGGCCTACGTTACCGCTGATCGCCATTTCTGGGATGACTACCGGCCCTATATATTCCGTACCCGGAATTTCGGGGAGAGCTGGGAGCTGATCGTGAGCGGTATTTCCGCTGACACTCCAGGTAACTCGGTCCACACGATCGTGGAGGATCACCGCAATCCCCTGCTTCTGTTCGTTGGCACTGAGTTCGGCGTGTTTCATTCCCGCGACGGTGGCGTATCCTGGAAGCCCTTCATGGAGGGACTTCCCCCCGTGGCGGTACACGACCTCGTGATTCACCCCCGCGACAATGCGCTGGTTGCCGGCACGCACGGACGCTCTATCTGGATCGTCGATGACCTGTCTCCACTCCAGCAGTGGTCGGAAGGCGTCAGCGACAAGCGACTGCATTTGTTCCAGCCGCCGCTCGCGACACAGTGGCTTGATCTCTCGGCCAGCCGGCAGCAACCCCATCTCATCTTCAAGGGCGAAAACCCGATGGAAGGTGCCTCCATCAGCTACCACCTTCGCCGCAAGCCGGGACGGGCGGTAACGATCAGCGTTGAAGATCTCGCTACCGGGCGCAGCGCCAGCTGGGAAGAGGAGGCGCGCGAAGGTATGAATACAAGCTACTGGGACTTCAGCTTCCCACCCGCGGATGCCGAGTTGGCCGCGCATCGTGACCAGCTGGACGGCATGGCCAGGGAGATCCGGGCTGCCATAAATGCAGCGTCCGACGAGCGCGAACTGGAACTCCTTGGCCACATGCAAAAGGATCTGCTTGCCACGCAGCGTTATCCGCAGTTGTACGAGGACGAGAGCTACCGCGATCGGGATGATGCCAAACGTCTTCTCCTCGATCACCTCGCGTTGGTGAATGAGCGCATCGCGGATGCGCAGTCCGTGCGGGACTTCTACCGGGCGCGGGAGCAGTTGCTGGCGTACTCGGGTATCGTCGGCGATCGCGCTTACTTCGGCTTTTACGCCGGCGAACTCAGAGCCGCAGCCGCCGAACCCGGAACATACCGGGTGACCGTCAAGGCGAATGGCCGGGAAGAAAGCGCGTTACTCATCGTTCGCGCGGACCCAATGCTGGCTAAACGCGGAGATTAAGCATAGCGGTGCTGGAACGGCCCACCCCCTGGCGAGTCCGGGGGTGTCGTTGTACGTGACGGGGTGTCCGTTGAATGCTGGTCTCGGCTACCTACGGGGCTGAACTATACTGCTGGACTAACGTGAACGTGATGACGGGTGCCATGGGCGACGTATTTGCAGTGCTGTTGGGTGTTGCCATCTTGGTTTGGGCCGCAGCGGACGGCACTGTACGCATTATTCGAACTTCCAAGTCAGCCTCGAAGTCGCTTACCCGTCGCCTTGAGGCGCTGGAGGCCGCCAACCAGCGTCTCGAAGAGCAGCTGACAGAAGCGCAAGAGCGTATCGAAACCCTTGAGCGCCTGGCGACGGACGGCCGGGAGCAGCTGCGTCGCGATATCGACGCGCTTTAACACCTCGATAGGATGAGAACGGGCTATGTCTATTGAATGCAAGCGCACACCGGATGATCGCTTTGCCGATCTGCCGGGGTATGACTTTCAGCCGCACTACGTGGATTCACTTCCGGGCTACGAGGGTCTGCGGGTCCACTACGTGGATGAAGGCCCCGCGTCAGCGGAGCGCACGTTTCTGTGCCTCCACGGACAGCCGAGCTGGAGCTACCTCTATCGCAAGATGATCCCGGTGTTCCTGCAATCGGGGGCGCGCGTGATTGCGCCGGACTGGCTCGGTTTCGGAAAGTCCGACAAACCGGTGGACGACGCCGTGTACACCTACAACTTCCATCGTTCGATGATGATCGCCTTGATAGAGCATCTCGATCTCCGGGGCATCACGCTCGTCTGTCAGGACTGGGGCGGGCTGCTCGGCCTCACCATCCCGCCGGAGATGCCTGAGCGCTTCAACCGCCTGATCGTGATGAACACCGCGCTGGCTGTCGGTGAGTCTCCGGGGAAGGGCTTCGAGGCCTGGAAAGCCTATGCCGCGAGCCAGCCCGACATGGATGTTGCGGAGCTGATGAAGCGTTCGACGCCGGTGCTCAGCGACGCTGAAGCCGCTGCCTACGGCGCACCGTACCCAGACGTGAGCTACAAGGCGGGCGTACGGCGCTTCCCCGAGCTGGTGATGGTGAGCCCCGATATGGAAGGGGTTGAGGTGTCCAAACGTGCCCGGGCGTGGTGGAGCGAAGAGTGGAGCGGTGCCAGTTTCATGGCGGTGGGGATGACCGATCCGGTGCTCGGTCCCGCACAGATGGAACAGCTGCGCTCCACCATCCGCGGCTGTCCCGCTCCCATGGAATTGCCCGACGCGGGACACTTCGTCCAGGAATGGGGCGCGGAGGTAGCGCGGGAAGCGCTGAACAGCTTCGACGCTGCTTGATCCAAAAAACGCTGCAGGCGGCGGTCAGTGAGGGTCGCCGCTAACGGGCCGCATACGCATTGCGTTACATTGGTTTGGCCACCATCAACCAGGTCGCGATCACCAGGGGCACGGTGCTGACCAGACCCCAAGTCAGCCAGCGGCGGGAGAGGGCACGGTACTCGTCGCCGACGTCTGTTCCGCTGAAGCCCCGCGCCAGCTTCGCCTGCTTTATCTGAATGGGTACGATCAGGAACAGCCAAATCACACCGGCCAGCACGAAGTGAATCTGACTCCAGAGCATCCAAGGCTGGGTGAGAGCCATGCCGGACTTCAGGACCATGTAGTAGCCGCCACCCATGATCAGCACGACACCCCATACGGTCATGGACCAGTCGGTGTAGGTGACGAGCTTTTGGGCGAAGGCCAGTACCGGCGGTCGTCCGTCGCGGTCGGCGTAAAACTTCCAGATAGCCGTTACCGTGATATTTCCCATCAGCATGGCGACGCCCGTGATGTGGAGAAACTTCGCGATCTCGTAGTTCATTGACCTTCTCGTAGCTTGCTTTTCCGGCTTTCCGCCTGGCTTCATCTGTTGGCGAGCCGACCGCGGCGCCCCTTCAGGCAAGCGTATACTAGCCGCTGGGCAAAAGTCGTCGATAGAGCTGAATCAGGAACGGGATGGGCGAACTCAGAACGCGGTCGGGTTTCGGTAAGGCTCACCTTTTCCCGGTACTGCTTCTCAGCCTGCTCGCTGCCTGTGACGGCCCCCGCCTCACGGCCCTGCCGCCCGACGCGACGGTTCTTGCCTTCGGCGACAGCCTGACTTTCGGTACCGGAGCTCCCGCCGGATCGTCCTATCCTGAAGTCCTTGAAGAACTGAGCGGTCTGCGCGTAGTCAACGCCGGCGTCCCCGGTGAACTCAGCACCGCGGGCCGCGAACGTTTGCCGGGACTTCTGGAAACCCATCGACCCGCGCTGGTTCTGCTCGTTCACGGTGGCAACGACACGCTGAGGCGCCTGGATGTCGCCCTGACGAAGGAAAATCTGCGGGCCATGATCGCCACGAGCCGAGCCAGCGGTGCCCAGGTGTTGATGCTTGGCGTCCCGGGTCGAAATCTACGACTCAGCGCTGCGGATTATTATCGGGAGGTGGCTGAGAGCGCCGAGGTACCAATTGATGATTCCACCCTGCCTGAGCTGATGCGTAACCGCGCCATGAAGTCCGATCCCGTGCACTTCAACGCTCAGGGCTACCGACGCTTGGCCGAGGCGGTTTTCGAGCTTATGCATTCCAGTGGAGCGCTTCCCTAGCCCTCGTCTTTGCGGCCTGGCACGCCTCGCCTGATGATATGGGTTTTGTTTCTTGCGTAGGCAAATATGTGACAAAAGTCCTGGCCGTCGTACCGTTCTCTCACTCACACTATCGCGAGCAGCCAGGAGGTTGTCGTGCTTCTGTGTTAGCGGGTCTTTGCGGTGTGAACAAACGGTTGATATAAGATGTACTTTATTCGGAAGTCTTCCCAAATCACTGAGAAAACTCATTTAAATTGCTCGAGGCAGCAAGGCTGTGCGCGACACCGAACTAGCAAGAGAATTCTGCCTGTCCCGGGGTGTCGAGCGCTTATCACTCCCGGACGAGCGTTACCCGCAGGGAGGCTAAGCGCCGTGAAGCATGTCGGCAAAACCGTTTTGGCTCATCTGGGCGCGGCCTTGCTGGCGGTAAGTGCCTCTGCGGTGCTGGCCAACACACCGATCCCCGGTGACGATGCGCAAGTTGTCGGCGCACTGGGGGCTGGTCAGACCATCACTTTTGAGTTTAACGGTGATCCGGGCGACTGGGTGCTCATCACACTCACCGAGATCGAAGGTTCCGATTTCACCCCATCCATCGTACTGCGCAACCCCCAAGGGACGCAGCTGCGTTCTGATGACAATCCGACAACCGCTCGCGTAGAACGAACTCTGGGTGCCTCCGGTAATCATACGATCGAAGTGACGGACTCAGCGGGTAACGGCGGCACCTTCCGTCTGGATTTCACGCGCGCTCCGGGCGCGAATGATGGTAACGCCATTGAGGCGCTGCAAAATTCGGTCCCCAGAAACGTCGGCGTTCTCCAGGGTGAGGTGATTGCTTATCAGTTTGTGACCTCGGGAACGACTCAGGTCGTGGCGACAGCAGCCCGCAACGCCGACTCGAGCGAATCGGGGTTCCGGCCCGTGCTGCGCCTCTTCGGCCCCGATGCCGTCGAAATCGAATGTCCCGAAGGCGAAGATTCCGATTCCCTGTGCAAGAAAGAGGACGGCACTGTTGCCAGGATCAATCAGGCGTTGATAACTCCCGGCACCTATACGCTCATTCTAAACGATGCCGGATATCTCGATGCAGGTGAGGTAGCCCTGGAACTCACACTCGTTCCCGACGCGGACGACGGCCGGCCTTTTGTCAACGGTGTTGCCGCTGAGGGTAGTGTCGCTGTGGGCGAGGTGGTCGCCTACCGCTTTGACGCCGTTGCGGGAAACCATTTGGTGGCAACGCTGTCACGGGTGAGTGGCAGTGTGGCTCCGCGCCTGTCGTTGCTCGGTCCGGATGGAATCGAAATCCAAACGGATGACGATTCGCCGGCGTTCGTCGACGTTGCGCTCACGCAGACCGGGGCCCATACGCTCCTGGTGAGTGACGACGAAGTCCGACGCTTGGGCGTGTACAGCCTTGACCTGTCGCTGATGCCCGGCGCGAGCGACGGTATCGAACTGAGTAACGAGGCGAGTGTGAGACAGACGCTCGCTCAAGGGGGAACGCTGGCTCCTGGCGAGACAGTTGCACACCAGTTTGTACTGGCCAGTCCAGGCCATGTCGTGGCCACGTTGACCGATACCGGTGCTGACAGCTTCCAGCCCCGGCTCGATCTTTACGGTCCCGACGGGGCGAGGATCGACACGGATCAGGATCAGGAAACGGCCTACGTCAATGAGGAATTGCCGTCTGCGGGGACATATACGCTGCTTATTGGCGAAAAAGGCTTCAACACGGCCGGAACCTATCGACTGAACTTCACCCAGCTTCCCGGAGCCTCGGGTGCCGGCACGGTCGCGGCGGGTGATGTCCTCACGGGTGCGGTAGCGCCTGGCGAAGTGCTTGCTTTTCAGTTCTCGGCCGACGCAAACACGGTACTGGATATAGACCTCCTCGATGTTGACGATACGGAGACGACCCTGGCGAGCTTCGAGCCAACGCTTGAGCTGTACGAACCCGACGGTTCGCTGCGCTTTCGTTCCAGCCGGTCTACGCTCGCGGAGATCGATGGCCTGACGGGATCAAGTGGCGAACATACGCTGCTCCTGAGTTCCAAGAACTACGACTTCGCGGGGAACTATCGCCTTGAGGTTCAAGCACAACCCTCAGTGGATTCGGGACCTTTGCAGAACGGCGTGCGCACTACGATCGATATCGCGGTGGGTGAAGCGCAGGCCTTTCAGCTGGTTGCTTCCGACGGAGATGCGATAGAGCTCGTGCTGAGGAACAACGGGTCTCCCGTGGAACCTTCGCTCGTCTTGTTTGACCCCGATGGCAATGAAGTCGATTCAGAAGAAGGTGCGGTTCGGGCAGATATCGACCCAACTTTGGTGGGGTCTGGGGTTTACACCCTGGTGGTGTCAGACCGGAGTCTCGCCAATGCGGGGCAACTCACGCTTGATGTCTCCGGCGCGACGCCGACGGACGCTGATGATGACGGTGACCTTAGAAACGACGGCGTTGATAACTGTCCGTTGGCGTTCAATCCGGATCAGTTGGACAGCGACGAAGACGGCGCGGGAGATGCGTGCGATGAAGACGACGACAACGACAATCTCAGCGATATCGACGAAGCCGTTGCTGGCACGGATCCGTTAAATCCCGACACGGACGGCGACGGCTCCACGGACGCGGAAGAGGTGGAAAGCGGATCGGATCCGTTGGATCCGGATGATGGTCCAATCGCGACGGGCCTCAATATCATCAACCTGATTCCAGCGATCCTAGACCGTAGAGACGAGGAAGAACCACAGTAATTATCTGTCTCGCGCCCGAACGCCATCCCTATTAGGCAAGCGCTCCCGGAAATGCGGTCAGCCCCAAATCGGCCCACCGCGTATAGCGGCGATTCAATCCAGCGCCCCGGATGTGTTGCGAGAGTGGTTATGTGTGCTCTGTATCAGCCAAGATAGACCTTAAGAGCAACCCCGAGAGAAGCTTTAAGAGCATTACTGAAGCCGCCGCAAGCGCGGTCGTCTACCCAGCCCGCGCGGTGATTACCTACAGTCAGGCCCTTAGATAATCAGCCAGAACAATCCGCACTCCGCTGCGGGCTGACTCCGCGGCTGCCAGGGTAGCCAGCGTGGCAGTCATAACTTCGTCCAGCGATATGGGCATGGCTTCACCGCCTGTCACAGCGCCTACCCATTCGCTCATCTGACGTTTCTGACCTTTATCTACGGTACTCGCCTTGGAGCTTGTCCGCTGGGAACCGCGGAAAACGGAGAGACTGCGGAAGTCGTTCATGACGGCGGATGCTCCACCGCCGTGGGCTTCGATGTATTCCTTGCCAACCTTCGGGCTACCCTGCGTGAGGTACATCAGACATCCCACGGAGCCATCGGCGTATTCAACGGTGGCGGTGATGTTTTCCCCGTCCTCGGGGGTTCGCATTTCCGGCGATATGGCCGTTGCAGTTACGGCTATGGGTTGAGCACCTGTCAGGAAATTCAGCGTATCGAAGAAATGCCCCGCCTCTCCTATGAATCGGCCGCCTTCTTCAGGATCGAGATACCAGGATCCCGCTTCCAGCGGCCCGGCCTGCACGCGGTAGTGCACGGTCATTGGCTGTTGCGGGAGCAACTCTTTCATGCGCCGCACTAACGGGGCATGGCGGCGGTTGAAGCCCACCACCAGCCGGTCATTGCCTGATGCGCGCACGGTATCGGAGACTCTCAAGAGCCCTTCCCGGTCGATCGCAAGCGGTTTTTCAACGTACACGTTTTTGCCAGCCTCGAGGCCAGCACAGACCATCGGCACATGGGACGCATGCCGCGTGGCGATGAGGACGCTGCCTATGTCAGCGGCTTCAAACAGGCTTTTGTAGTCGGCGGTCGCGCGCTCGAAGGCAAACTTGTTGGCGGCGTTTTTGGACGTCAGCCCGGAAGAGGTGGCCACGGCAGCGAGTTCGATCCGCGCATCCGCGGCCAGCGCGGGTAGCAGCATGGACGAGCAGTAGTTTCCCGCACCGATGACGCCCAGGCGTTTTCCTCCTTCTGCCGCGCCGCTCGACTGGCCAACGTCGTTTTGCCAGACAATGCGGTCGCTGTTGCGGGGCAAGTCGCCCTGGGCCTTGTGGTGAAAAACAAGGCCCAGGGCGTCGTTGTTCGTCGCCAGCGTCTGATAGATCGCTTCAGCATCATCGAATTCGATGGCTTCACCGATGACAGCTTTGAGATCGATCGCGCCGCGGTCCAGCAGTTCGAGGAAAGACTGCATGTTTCTGTTTTCCGTCCAGCGCACGTAACCCGCCGGGTAATCGATGCCGCGCTCTTCATAGTTCGGATCGTAGCGCCCGGGCCCGTAGGATCGGGAGAAGCGCAGATCGAGCTCTTTATCGTAGAACTCGTTCCAATCCAAATCGAGGCTGGTTTTACCAATGTCAACGACCCGGGCACGGTCCCTGGCAACTTCGGCGGCGAGTTCGATGGGCCGGTTGCTCGCCCCTCCAGCGGTGATAAAGACACAGTCGACGCCGCGCCCGCCCGTGTAGCGGCTCACCGCAACACCCAGATCGGGGTCGTCGGGACTGAAGGCGTCCAGGACTCCGCGCTTAATTCCTTGTTCAAGGCGCTGTTCTTGCAGGTCAACACCTATGACGGCGACGCCCGCAGCTTGCAGTATTTGAACGAGCAGTTGCCCGATCAATCCGAGACCGATCACACAGGCTACTTCCCCCAGCTGCATATCGCTTTGTCGGTAGCCCTGCATGGCGATCGCGCCGATCGTCGCGAAGGCTGCGTGCTCGCTTTCCACACCCTCGGGAACAGGGACACAAAGGTTACGGGGTACGAAGTTTATGGCTGCGTGATTGGCGTAGCCCGCGCCGCCGCAAGCGACGCGCTGTCCAACCCGGATATCGGATACGCCAGCACCCACCTCGAGCACTCGACCAGAGACGGAATAGCCCAGCGGCGTGAGTGAGTCGAGACGATTCATGACTTTCTGGTACGTCGCTTTAACACCCTGCTGCTGCAGCGTTGCGAGCACTTTCTTTACCTGATCGGGGCGCGCCCGGGCCATACCCAGGTAGGACATCTTGCCTTCCCGGACTTTCATGCCTTCAGTACCCATCGAAACCGCGCTGTACTCGGTAGCTACGAGCAGGCCACCCTTTTTGCAGGCAGGTACGGGAACTTCTTCGAGCGTCACTGAGCCCTTACGGTAGTTCTGAGCGACCTGCTTCATTTCGGCGTTACTCGTTTGAAGCCAAGAAAAACACGGCGTTGCGCCCAGAGGGAACGACGTCCCCTCGGCAATCGTTGGCTGTGGTTACGGATGTTGTGGACGCATACGCGAGACCGTACGCGAACACCGTGTGAGCTTAAGGGTTTTTGCCGCGCCACGGTATTCTTTACGCTCAATAGTGGGACATAGTCACATTAAGCTCATTGGCTGTTCTCCGCGAACCCCTCACAGGTCGTCCAGGGTGCGTCGTTGAATCCAGATTGAGGTTCAACAATGGACGCCCTCTGGGGTACCGATCGCTCACAGAAGCTGACGATTCCCGCGCGAGCGACGAGCCTCCAACGAACAGGCGTAGTTGCGATCCCGAAATTCTGAGCTTCCTAAGTTTCTCAACCGCCTTCAGTAGTATCCATAGGGAGACAGGTCGACGCCAAGAGCCGTTGCGAGTTCCCGGTTATCGTCGCGACAACGGGTCAGGACTCCGTCGAAGACGCGGGCGTCCATGGCAGATAATGCAGTGCCGGCCGAAGACTCGGGCCAGGCCTTGTGCAGGAGCGAAACCAGGCCTTCGCGCTGCCATCGGCCTTTGCTACGCCTGGGTATCGCAGGAATTGGCGCCGCACTATTGATTCTGCCCCGGAAAAAGTGATTGAGGAAACGGCTGAGGTGCATGCCTGTAGGCCCAACATTGGCGCTGTTCTTTGCGCGCAGGGGCACGTCGGGTATGGGAGTTTCCAGAAAATCGCCGAGCTGCCCCAGGAATGCTTCTCTTTCGCGCATAAACTGCTCAAAAAACAGCACCATTACACCGCGTGGAAACAGCTCCTTTAACGCGCTGACATAGGGGGCATAGCGAAAGCGATTCATCGGGAAAATCGGACGCTCGCCCTCAAACAGTGCAGTACTGCGCTCGACACCGCCCGCCACCACGTATTGGCGATAAACGGATTTTGCCCAGCGGTCTTGTCGCCGCAGCACGAGGAGAATTCGCGCGTCGGGACAGCAGGCCTTGATGTTTTGCAGAATTGCGCTGCGGTGGTCCAGGCCGTGCTGTCCGATGCCGGCCCAAAGCGGGCCGGAAAGCAACTCATGGGAAACGAGATTGAGCTTGCCCGGATCACTGCAAGCCTCTAGTCGCGCCCGCACGCTTTCCGCATCAAAGTAGATGGGGTCTGTACAGGTCAGGGCATCGATAACCTGATCAATCGGCCGCTGCGGATCCGCGGGAAATTGCCTGCCGATATAGTGAGCCTCGCTTAGCCTTGGGAAAAGATCGAGCTGCAGCGTGGTCGTCGCCGTCTTGTGCAGACCCAGGTGAAAAACGATGTTTTGCGGCAATGTCAGGCCTTGGTGCTCGCGGCGATGGTTTTCAGCCGGTTGCTCACCCTTCGACTGAGGCTCGTCTTTCCTTGAACAAAGTTGGGATCATGAATGATCTTAGGGACGACATCCTTCGCGAAATGCTTGAGCATTTTCGGGTAGCGGATGTTGTATTCGGGAGGCAGGATAGCCATACGCAGTGAGCTATTCCAAAGCAGCTCACGCAGCGTAATCTGATCCTTATTGAAGCCGCTCTCGTGAAAGGCCTTTGACCACTGTTGCAGGAGATCGACAACTGGCTCGGTGCGGCGGTAGAGGAACACGCCCGAATTGAGTTGTGGGAAAGCATAGGGCACGGCTTCCCGCCACACCATCTCATGCGTTTTGATGCGCCGTTGGGCGTGGCACAGACCTACGTCATAGCGGTCCATCAAATCGAACAATTCAACGAAGTTGTTTTGAGCCTGCGTGTCGCAGTCGAGATACAAGGTGTGTTCGAACGGGGTTTTGTGCATGTAGTCCACTTTGGAACGCACGTGGGGGTTCTCGACCAGCTCCCAACTGTCGAACGCGTCCCCTTTCGGCTCTCGATCCGCGTACAGATGTGTCCGAAGGTCTTGTCCGCACACGGCTTTCACCGACAACGCTGATTGTACCGCCGCGTCGACGTAGCTCTGTCCCGTTGCTACGTAGAGGATCCCTCGTTCCATCATTTCCCCAAAAGTAAATCGTGATCACGTGGCGACAGTGTGTCGTCGTTCCTAGGATCCCTGGTTAGTGCCGCGCAGGGCTGTTTCGAGAGGCCCTCAGGCGTCCGCCAGCTCCAGAGTTCGCTCGTTTCCTACTGCATCGGGTTGTCGATCAGGCGCACGGAAGCTTCGAAGCACGATAGTTGCACATTGATGCGACCGTCTCATAGAGGCGCACCTCGTACATTGCACTCGATCACTTTTTCATCGCCCTATGCGTTGAGCATAAGTTATCAGGCATGAACTGTGCTTATGCCGCACAGGGCTCGTGGTGCCAAGGACGCTCGAACAAATGACCGCGGCTTGCGTGATCTGCCCAAAGACGATCGTGTTGGCAACGCGGCCAGCACTGGCGTCGGTGGGTGTCAGTGCGGGAATTCTCGCGTTCGGCGCACCTTTTCCGGGCGGTTGCACTCGATTGGTTCGTCGCTGGATAATCGCGGGTCCACGATGTCGCCAAACGGTAGCAATATCCGGTCAAGATGACGCCGCGCCCGAGTAGCCGTCCGGTTTAGAAGCTATTCGGCGCTGGATTGGCATTTGTGTGACTGCGGTCACAGCGAGAGTAGCCAGAAAAGCTTATTGTCTTTTGAGGAAATAAGCGCGCCGTCTGGGTGCGTTGGGGGGAAGTCGCCCCTTTCTGCTTCGTTTTACTAGAGCCTGGAGCAGGCTAGGGCCGCCGGATATCCGACGCGCCCCGTTGAACCGACAGCGTGCGTCGGCACTAAGGATGTAGGTGTGTAGACATGAGTGCGAACACACAAACCGCGGAAGAGATCATTACCCTGGATAGCCACAGCGCTGGGATCCCGATCAAGCGGCTTTTCCACTACCACGACACCCTTTCGGTTCGCGTCCAGATGTTCGCCGCCGTGCTATCGGCGATGGTTCTCTTGCTGGGCCTCGCCTACATTCGCGAAGGGCAGCTTCCCGGCGCTTATCGTCAGTTGGCTCTGTTGACCGGGTTCATGATGTGGGGCGTTTACTCGCTAGTGGGCGTTTTTCGCCGCAGCGGTGGACGTCGCAATGGCCTTCTGCGAATTTCCAAGGCATGGCTGACCGTGGTGGCGCTCGTACTCGTCGGTGGTTTCATTACCAAAACGACCGATGAATACTCGCGTCTCGTGCTCGGGAGCTGGGCGGTCGTCGGCTTTTTCTCCCAAGCGGCTGTCTATCTTGTTATCGACGCGCTCCACAGTCGCTTTTCTGATAGCGTGCGAGAGCCAAAACGGACCCTTGTAGTCGGGTCCGGTCGTTTGGCCAGACACCTTGTCGATGCCATTGGCGGCAACCGCTGGCTTCCTGATGAAGTAGTCGGAATTGTGGATAACAACAAGAGCGGACGCGACGCCTGGAACAGGACACGGTGTCCGGTACTGGGCAGAACCGCGGATATTCTCGAGTTGGTGGAGCGGCACCGGATTAAGCGTGTGTACGTGGCGGTTCCGCTCAATCAGAGTGACATGCTCGAATCGCTGCACCACAAGCTGTTGAAGAGCAATATCGATGTCATCTGGGCACCGGACATTTTCTCGCTTCCGCTGATCAATCATGGCTCAAGAGAGGTGGCGGGAGTCCCGCTGCTCTCGCTTTCCGAAAGTCCCATGTCGGCGGAAAGCCGCCTTGCGGTCAAGTCGACGCTGGACGTCGTAGGAGCAAGCTTGATGCTCCTTGCACTCAGCCCAGTCATGGTCGCCGCCGCTGTAGCCGTCAAGCTGTCGTCGCACGGACCCATTTTGTTCCGCCAACAGCGCCACGGGTGGGATGGACAAGTCATCGAAGTGCTCAAGTTTCGCAGCATGGTCGTGCACCAGGAGTCAGATCAAACGGTCACGCAGGCAACCAAAACGGACCCCCGAGTCACTCGCGTGGGCCGCTTTCTACGCCGTACGTCGATTGACGAGCTTCCTCAGCTTTTCAACGTACTCGGCGGAAGCATGTCGCTCGTCGGCCCGAGACCACATGCGCTCCAACACAATGACTATTACTCGTCCCGTATCGGTGCCTACACGTCCCGCCATCGCTTAAAGCCGGGTATTACCGGGCTGGCCCAGATCAACGGCTGTCGGGGAGAGACGGCTGAGATCAGCGAGATGGCCAAGCGTGTGAAATACGATCTGGAGTACATAAACCGCTGGTCGATGTGGCTCGATATCGAGATTCTGTTACGTACACCGTTTACACTGTTCTCAAGAAATATCTATTGAGACTGAGACCTTGCCGGACAGCTGGGCGAAACCTGCTATGCGTCAGGCCATCAATGAGGTGAGCTGCCGAGTCGGCGCAAGAAACGGGGTGTGAACCTCGAAACCCTCGCGCCTGCTCTCGGCGTGCTCCTGATTCTGCTCGGTCTCGCGTCGTCACTGTGGTTACTGCGGGCGCCATCTATTTACCTGCTGTCGATCCACGTGATCAGTCGCGTCATACTGGACAGCCAGTCCGCAGTGACGTACGAAAAAGTCGCCGCGGGCCTGTCGGTGATGCAGCTCTACTCGGTGGCATTTATTGGTGCGGCCGCGCTGCACCTGCTGATTCAGCGTAAATTCACTCTCCATCGCTACACTATGCCTCTGCTTGCGATCGTGGCCACGGCGCTGCTTAGCGCAACGATCGCGGAGAGCTGGACGGCGATGATCGCTCTTGCGCTACGCTGGTCATACCTGTGGGTGATGATCGGCCTGACGGTCTCGACGCTTGAGCAGGGGCATGGCGAACGGCTGATTTGGGCCGTGGCTGCCGCCGGTGTGTACGCTTTTGGCAACCAGATGTACACCGTTATCACCGATCAACCCAAATGGGGTGCGGGTATCTGGAGCTATGTCGGCACCTTCAACCACGAGAGCGATATCAGCTTTCTTCTCATCATGCTCCTGATCCCCGGTGTATATCTCATCAGTCGAGCCGATAGCGCGCTGAAAAGCCTCGTTGGTGCCGGCTTTATCGTGGCTGTACACCTGGGTTTGGGTTACGCGGCCTATCGAAGCCTTTGGGTCGCCACGGCCGGATACTGGGGCTTTTATCTATGGACGCGCTACCTGCGTGGCAGCGCGTCCCGACGCGCTACCTGGATGATCGCAAGCCTGGGCGGTGGCATGTTCGCAGTCGCCCTGTTCGGCTCCACCGTGGTGGATAAAATGTCGGACCTGGTCTTCTTTGTAGCCAACCCGTCGCAGTACCTGGATTTCTCCGGCAACGCGAAAAGCGTGGATCTTATGTCGGGTCGTGTTGACCTGATCAATGGTTACATGGCCCTGTTTCTGAACTCCGGGAGTCACGTATGGGTCGCGGGAATCGGCCCGTCGCAGGGAGCCAAGTACGTAGGGCTCTATGCGCACAATGAGTACCTTTCGGCCCTGGTGGAGACGGGCATCCTCGGCCTGGTGGCTCTGCTGTGGTTCCTTTGGCGCTTCGTTGTAGATGCTTTTTCTCTGACTAGATCGGGCGATGCGCTGGCTCAGGCTACGGCGCCCTACGTGATGGCGATTTTGCTCGCTTCTCTGGGCACGATGCCGTTTCAAGACATGCGCGCAATGCTGACGCTCGGGCTTGTGCTGGGTGCGCTTGTGTACTTTTGCAAGTTGCAGCGTCAGCCCGTATCCGAATTTGTTCCGGGCAGTGGGACTGAAAACTTCGCGGCGGTCGCGCGTGAAAGGCGATCTGGCCGCGATTCCGGCGATGACAGTGAACTATCGGGCCCGACTGGGCCGCAGATTCTGGGTTTGCGACCTGTAGAGATTCTCCGGTGAATGGTCCTCCTGTGATGGCGGCTTCAAGCGAAGTTGGCGTAGGAAGCCCGGCTGTAAAGGGAGACACTCGGGTAGACGACATGTCGGCCGAGGTGCCCGACGTGCCGGTAGCGGTTCTCACGTACGTAAACCGTTCGGGTTCTACTTTTCTAGCCTCGCGCCTTGCGGCCTCCGATGGGGTGATTGTCACCCTGGAGAGTGAGGCCGTAGGGCGAACCCTGCTGGGGGACGCCCCCATCCCGAACGTGGCAGCCCTTGGGCGTGTCTTTGATGAACTCTACTCCGAGCTCAAGTTCAGACAGTGGGGCATCCCCCGGGACACCCTTGCGGCGGCATTGGCCGACCGTGCCTTTCCTCTCGAACGCCCCACGCTGTTCTATACGATACTTCGTTCCTTGCCTGGGGGAACGGACGCAAAGGCCTTTGTATACAAGTTTCCGAGCTGGGAGCACGGTCTGCCCAACCTGGTGCGGGGACATGATTTTCTCCGAGTCATCCATGTAGTGCGCGATCCCCGCGCGGTCTACGCATCACAGCGCAAGTCGATCAGTTCTCGCTCTGGTCGGCCGATGGTGCAGGATCCGATCACGCTTGCGCATCGATGGAAGCGCGCACTGGCGGTAATCGATAAAATGCCGGCGGCAAGAACACTCAATCTGCGCTACGAGGATCTGCTGGTCCGCGAGCACGAGACGGTCGCGCATGCGCTTGCATTCCTTGGCATTGACTCGCGTCCGGCCGGAGTAGCCACGACGGGAGTCTGTGTTGACTATGCGCACCGCATTCCCGAGACGCAAAAGCACCTGCATCGCAAAGTTGGCGCTGCAGCGGATGCTTCCCGCATCGATAGCTGGCGCCAGGAGCTGCCCAGCGGAGAAGTTCAGCTGCTTCAGTTTTTCGGTCGCAAGACTATGCGGCGACATGGGTATGACGTCGATCGTACGAGCGGCTTTGGAGCCTTGCTGGCGAGCGTCCCCGCAGTGTGCGTTGCGCTTGTAAGGGACATCGCCATACGGACGTGGCGGCGCATAGGGCCAGTTGCACAGCAGCGGAAAGAGTATGACTCCGCCGGTTAGTTGCTGAGACGAAGCCCGGAAAGCCATTCGCGTTTCGCCGCGATCAGGATCCGAAGCCGATACTAGCCACGTCCGTCCGCACTGCGGATGGCGCCTACCCAGAAGAGACAACGTTGTGAACCGCATCGCCTGGACTGTAAATCGCCTGCGTTGTATGAGTATGGCTGAGGTGGCCTATCGGGTGCAGACAAAGCTGCATACCAGCGCGGAGGCCTTGGGCTTCGGTCTTGCCAAGGTGGTGCCCCCGACAAGCGGCGACGCCACTCTGAGCTGGCTGCAGCCGGAGCTCGAGGATCTGGACGCGGAGCCCTATCTCGGGAGGGCTGATCGGGTTATGGCGGGGCGCTTTGATGTATTCGCCCTGGAAGACCTGGAGCTTGGCTTTCCACCGCAGTGGAACGGCGATCCAAAGACTGGACGCGTTGCGCCCCTTTCGTTTGGCAAGACTCTGAACTATCGCGATGAGGCCGTTGCCGGCGATATCAAGTATCTGTGGGAGATTAATCGGCACCGGGAACTCCTATGGTTGGCTCAGGCCTGGTATTTGACTGGCGAGGAGCGTTACCTCGACGCTGTCGCTACGTTGCTTCGATCCTGGTTCGAGCAGTGTCCCTATCCCCTCGGCGTGAACTGGACCAGCTCTCTCGAGCATTCGGTGCGCCTCATGCACTGGTCCGCGGCCTGGAGTCTTCTCGGAGGTGACGGTGCGAGGCTCTTCGCGCGCGAGGGTGGTGAAGAGCTGCGCCGGGCCTGGCTGGACTCTATCTTTCAGCACCTGCACTTCATTGCAGGCCACTTCTCGCTCTACTCCTCGTCAAATAACCATCTCATCGGCGAATTCGCGGGACTGTTTATCGGCGCCTGCACCTGGCCTCTGTGGCCGGTGTGCGAGGAGTGGCGTCGCCAGGCGCAGGCCGGCCTTGAGGCGCAAACACAGCGACAGAACTTCCCCGACGGGTTCAACCGCGAACAGGCCATCTGGTATCACCATGAGGTCGCCGAGCTGTTTTTTCTTTGCGGTCGCATTGGCCGGGC
>JBCBTK010000014.1:0-145261 GCA_039818725.1 Pseudomonadota bacterium | reverse complement strand
CGTCTTGTGCATCTATACGGCGACGTATCCATGATCGGGAATGCGGGACGGCTTTCTCTCGCTGAGGCTCACACATGTTGCAAGGCGACGCTGAGAACTGCTCGATTCAACGAAAGCCAGATATTTTCAACAGGCTGCTAGTGATTGTGGTTCAGATGACACCGCGCCGGGTGTGAGGTATGGCGCACGCCACCCCCATTGCCGACTCTCCCGGCCTCACCATAGTCGCGTAAGCGGATTCGAATGTGCGTCGCTGTCAGCAGTTAGGCATGGAACATCGCATTTCGTACCTGTGATTTGACTTGCTGCTATGCTGGATATGCGAACCCGGCTTTTGCTTAAGGAGAGCCCCAAATGCATCGACGTCGATTTATAGCTGCATCCGCAGCGGTCGCAACGGCCGCGGTTCTACCCTGGTCTATGGCTCGGGCCAAGGAGTCGCCACCACTGCTGCGTCTGAATGCAAACGAGAACCCTCTCGGTATGTCACCGCTAGCACGGGCAGCCGCTGCCGAGGCTCTCGAACGGGGGCATCGCTACAGTTTCGGTGTAGAAGGTCTTCTGGGGCAGGAAATCGCGGCGATAGAAGGGGTTGAAAAGGACAACGTCACCATCGCCAATGGGTCTACGGGCATCCTGGAGGCCGTTGTCTGGCAGCAGGCCATGCGCGGTGGCACCTTGGTACAGCCGAAGATTACCTTCGGTGCCGTAGGGCAAATCGGAGATGCGGCGCGACTGAAGCGCATCGACGTGCCCATGCTCGAAGGTTTTCGCATCGACCTTGAAGCGATGGAAGCAGCCGCGGCAAAGGTTAAGGGCCCCGTGCTTGTCTATCTTGTCACGCCTAACAACCCTACAGGTTTGTTGACCCCCTACGAGGCTCTCGATTCCTGGATTCGGCGGGCACCGGACAACGTTTTCTTTCTGATCGACGAGGCCTATCACGAACTCGTTGACGATGACTCGTATCGCAGCTGTGTTCGACTGGTGCAAGAAGGTCGTGAAAACCTTGTCGTCGCTCGCACGTTTTCCAAGATCTACGCGATGGCCGGCATGCGGCTCGGCTACGCTATGGCCGCTGCCCCGGTCATCAAGGCGCTGCAGGAGTATTACTCGAGCTGGTCGGTGAACATTGCGGCGCTTGAGGCGGGACGTGCATCCCTCAAAGACGCGGAGTTCCGCTCTTTTAGCTTCGAGAGCAACCGCTCTGCGCGAGGAGTCACTCAAAACGCATTGGCAGCTCTCGGACTCAACTACATACCAACGCAGGGCAATTTTCTGATCCACGAGATCAGGATGCCCCTTGAGTCCTACCAGCAGAGGATGCGCGATACTGGAATCCTGGTCGGCCGGGACATGGGCTTAGGATACGGTTGGAACCGTTTGTCTATTGGCACTCCCGACGAAATGAAACGATTCACGGAAGCTCTAGGCTCGCTTCATGAAAGCGGCTGGACTTGATTTCTCAGACTTTCACGATGTGTAGCGCTTGGCCAAAACAGAACCGGAGGGCTTCCGCTGATTTGGGGAGCAGGTAACTGCTAGCGCCAGCGATCATATTTGCGCAAAGCCTGATCGGGTTGTCTCGCTGCGCTCAGGGTGCAAGCTCTGATGCTTCTCCAACAGTTGATATTCGAGACTTGGGACGTCAGCACGGCCAATGGTTTTGAAATCCAACCCCGGGCGCCAACCGGTCTAGGATAGCGCCTGATAGGAGCTTGAATCGCTAACCAGTTCGTGACTCACATACGACCGCCTGGAGATAAGAATGAAAAAACTGTCCATGGTCGACAAAGGCTTTCTGCTCAGCGAAAGCCGCGAAATGCCCATGCACGTGGCGGGCGTCAGTCTCTTCACGCTTCCCGATGGCGCCGACGAGACGGAGTTCCTCCTTGGCATTGCCGACAATCTGAAGGATGCGGATGCGTTGCTACCGCCGTTCGGCGATCGGTTGAAAACGGGCCGCCTTGGCCTTGCCGGCAATACCTATTGGGAAGCGGATCCGGCCCTCGATCTCGACTACCACATCCGTCACTCGGCGCTGCCCAAGCCCGGCCGTTACCGCGAGCTCTTTACTCTCGTCAGTCGTCTTCATGGAACGCTGCTTGAGCGCACTCGCCCGCTCTGGGAGATGCACCTGATCGAGGGCCTGGAGAATCGCCAGTTCGCCATTTTCACGAAAACCCACCATGCGGCCGTGGACGGCGCCCGCTCCATACACGTCACGCGCAGTATGCTGTCGTCAGACCCGGGTCGGGTCCGCAGCGAATCGCCCCTGTCCCTGAACTCCTGGAACGAGTACAAGAAGGCGCTTAAGGCTGGCAAAAAGCCGGAATACGCGGATGCGGAGGTGCGTACCGTGGCCGATGTTCTTAAGTCCACCTATGGCAGCGGCGCCAACGCATTCAATGCACTCAAAAACATCGCAGGATCCCTGGCCGGCCGGCGGAGCGAACTCTCTCTGCCCCACGTCCGGGTCCCGCGCAGTTCCCTGAACGGGAAGATTGATGGCGCCCGTCGCTTCGTGGCCCAGACCTGGCCCTTCGCGCGCATCCGGGCCGTCGGCAAGGCCTTCGATGCGACGTTCAATGACACCGTGCTGGCCATGTGTGCCGGGGGGTTGCGCCAGTACATGATCAACCACAGCGAGCTACCGAAAGACTCGCTGAAAACGCTCGTACCCGTATCCCTGCGCGAGGAAGGTGATGTGGATTCCGGAAACGCCGTCGCCGGAATTAGCGCTGACCTGTGCACCAGCATCGCCGATCCCATCAAGCGCTTCAGCGCGATCAAAGCGTCCGTGGAAGCCGGCAAGGCCAACTATGCCGGCATGTCGGCCAGGGAAATCGAGCTGCTCACCTTTGCCATGTCAGCGCCATCCATGCTCCTGATGCCTCTCGGGATGATCACGCGCCTGCCGCCCTACAATCTTACAATCTCCAATGTGCCGGGCATGCGCAATACCATGTACTGGAACGGCGCGCGCATGGACGGTTCCTATCCCCTGTCTATCATCACCGACGGCATGGCGCTGAATATCACGCTCGTCAGCTACGCCGATCAGGTTGATTTCGGCATCATCGCCTGCCGCCGCAGCGTTCCGCAGGTGCAGCGTCTCATTGACTACATGGAAGATGCTTTGCAGGAACTGGAAGACGCCGCGGGGCTGAAGTCTCGGCCATCACGAAAACGTTCGCCGTCTAAGGCCAGCGCAAAGGCCAAGACTAAGGCGAAGACCCGGGCCAAGACGAAAGCTAAGGCCGGCGCAAAAGCGAATACCGTCACCACCAAAAAAGCCAAGTCGCGCACCAGCACAGGCGTCCGCGCTAAGGATAGTGCCAGTAGGGCGCGCGCGGCCGGCAAAAGGAAGTCAACCACCAGAAAACGGAGCTGACAGTCAAGTACATCAGCAGTTTCGGGCTGATATCGGACCGGGCATTGAGGGTGAGAGACTGCGGATACGCCTGGTAGCAGACATGCATCACGTCAATGTCTAGCCCCGAGCGAGCCATGCAAGCACCTTAGTTGCGTATCTCCTGCGTTTCGACGTCTATGCGTCTCCCACGCTCTCGGGAGTAGCGGAACCGGCCCGTAACCCGAAGCTCAGCGCCGGTAATGAGTGCGGGGTCCGTTAGTCCCAGCACTTCAACCCGGGCACCGCTGGCACTCTCAAGCCAGAAGTGTGGAGGCGGTGAGTGGTAGCGCAGCTCGCCCACGGTACTCACCCGGTGGCCACTGTAGCTGGTCGGGCGGCGGGCGAGTTCGTCGAGGCTCACGTTCGATGCCCGCTCCGCGCAACCGGTCATCAGTGACAGGATGGCCACTACGGCAAGGCGGTACACGTAGCGGTGTTGTGTGAATGTTTGAACGGGCAAGCACTTCTCCCTAGGGCTTTCTGCGCGACATGACGAATGCGTCAGCCCTGTTACCATGCACGGAACCGTGGCCCTCCACTGACCGCAAATCAACAAAAAAACGGAGTGTAAGTAATGAGCTGTACAGTTCTTCTTGAAGTAACCGCCCAGACCGGAAGAGGTCAAGAACTCGTCGACGTCTTTGCGTCGATACTGGGCGACACACGCGCCTTTGATGGTTGCAGAGGCGTCGACGTGGTCGTGAACGAGGACGCAGCCGAAAATGTGGTGTTAATCGAGTCCTGGGACAGTCGTGCGCACTACGAGAAGTACCTCGCTTGGCGGCAGGAGCGTGGCGACCTGGATACGCTGGGAACCCTTCTGGCCGCAGCGCCCAGCATTCGTTACTTTTCTCACGCCGAGGCGTAGCACCTCCGGAGCCGATGTCGACCAGGAGGTACCACGCGGGCGCCATTAGTGGGCGTCAGTAAGTGCGGTTCTCCCCTCATAGCGCACAAAAAAAGCCCCGAACAAGCGGGGCTTCTGAAACGACCGACTTTAGCTGCGAGTCTTTTAGTTCAGACTCACACCTTCCACGTAAGGTGCGCCGGCCGCGACCAGCGCCTCCCCAAGTTCATCCAGTACCGACGCAGCGCCATTCAGGCGCGAGCGGATCGATGCCATGGCCGTGTTGGCAAGCTCCAACTGCTGCTGACTGGTTTCCGTAGGGCCGTACAGGGAACGGTAGATCGTGCGCTCCACGGCAAACAGACGCTGTGACACCGTGGGTCGGGTTTTCTCGCCTACCTCCCGCTTCGCCGGATTACCGTTGAGTTCGGCATCCAGCGCGTGGAGGGCTTCACGCGACTGATGCAGACGAGCGTCGAAATGACCGGCATCCGCGCGCGAGCGCGTCAGTGCCAGGCTCATCGAATCAACGCGTGTAATCGCGCGCTCCAGTTCCAGGCTGAGTGCCGACGACTCCCGCACGGCGTCTTCCCAGGACCGCCAGAACTGGGCGACCTCGGCCTCGGGAGCACCGGGCAGGGCACCTTTGTACAGGCGCTCTACCTCGAACTCGATGGGCTCATCCAGCTGGCTTACCTGTCCGTCGACTCTCTTGTAGAGCGTAGCCGTGTAGGTGCCGGGGGCAGCCATCAGGCCCTGCGGCGGATCATCGCCATCGCTCCTTTGGCCAAGGGCGATGACGTCGGGCGCCGGATAGCGCAGGTCCCAGGCGATGCGATGGAAGCCCTTATCCACTGGGCCCTCTATGCGGCGCACAACGTTGCCCTGTCCGTCCCTGACGACGACGAGAACGGCGGGCGCTGCCTGAATCGCCTCCTGTCCCACGCCTTCCCAGCTCGGGAATCCGACGTCCGCCCCGGCGGCCTCAAGGGGCTCCTCAGCGGCCTGACGCGACTCGGCCAGCGTCATGAGTCCATCGCTCAAGTGATAGGTGAACACCGCGCCGAACGGCGGGTTTGGCGCCACATAGTGCGAGGCTCCCTGCGAACCCTTGTAGTCATCAAAATCAAGATCGGATCTGGGGATATACAGCCATGCCTTACGCGTTGAATAGAGCGACCCTTCCCGCTCAAGCGAGGCCTCGCTGACTTCCCGGAGCACGCTGTAATCGTCCAGGATGAAGAACCCACGGCCGAAGGACGCGCCCACCAGATCGTTTTCCCGCTTTTGTATCGCGAGGTCCCGGAAGCTGATCGTGGGAACGCCGCCCTCGAGTTCGATCCAGCTTCCCCCGGCATCGATGGAGAAGAACACGCCGAATTCGGTCGCCGCGAAGAGCAGCTCCGGCTTCTTGTGATCCTGCACCATGCGCCAGACCAGATGACGCTCGGGCAGGTCGCCGCTGATGGATTCCCAGCTGCGCCCGCGATCGGTGCTCTTCACAAGGTACGGTGTGTAGTCGCCATACTTGTGGTTGTCGAGCGATACATACACCGTATCCGGATCGTGCAGGTCAGCCTTGATGTCATTGATGAACGCGCGCTCCGGGACACCCATGTTGCTGACTTCAACCCGGCGCCAGCTCGCGCCGCCGTCCTCGGTCACCTGCAGCAGACCATCGTCCGTACCGGCGTAGAACAGCCCGTCCACCAGCGGGGACTCGGATAACGACGTGATGGTGTTGTAGTTGGACATCGCCAACACGTCCCAGGAGGAGTCCCAGCTCTGTCGCCGTCCCATGATTGGCAGCTCAAAGCGCTCCTCGTCACGGGTAAGATCACCGGATATGGGCCGCCAGCTGTCGCCGCGGTTGTCCGAGCGCCACACGCGCTGGCTGGCGAAGTAGATGCGCGCCGGGTCGTGCGGACTTACGTGAATCGGCGCATCCCAGTTGAAGCGTTCATAGTCCTCGCCTTCTCCAGGCTGCGGCTGGATATCGACCACTTCGCCGGTGGTCATGTCTATGCGCGATATGGCGCCCTCCTGCCGTTCGGCGTAGACGATATCTGGATTTCCAGGTTCAGTCGCCGGCGCGTGACCGTCCCAGTCCAGTACCAGCCGCCAGTCTGCATTGCGAATGCCGTTAACGCTGTCGGTGCGCGAGGGGCCGCCCTGGGTGCCGTTGTCTTGAGTGCCGCTGTAGATGTTGTAGAAGGGTTCGGCATCGTCCAGCGCCACCTTGTAGAACTGCGTGATGGGCAGGTTCGGCATGTAGCGCCAGTTCGCTGCCAGGTCGAAGCTCTCGTATACGCCGCCATCCGTTCCCAGGAGCAGGTAATCCGGGTCGCTGAGTTTGAAGGCCAGGGCATGGTTGTCGCCGTGTCGATGCTCCCGATTCACAGGGCCCCAGGTCTGGCCGCCATCGGTCGACTCCTTCATCTGCGCGTCCATGAGGTACAGATGATCGAAGCGATGCGGCGAGGCATAGAGTTCCACGTAGTAGTGCGCGCCTGTGCCGCCGGAGATGACATCCGACTGCTGCGTCCAGGACTCACCGCGATCCAGGGACTTCCAGATACCGCCGGCGCGTCGGTTGAGCTCAATGGCGGCGTAGACGATATCCGGCTGCATGGGCGACAGGGCGAGGCCGATCTTGCCCATCTTGCCCTCGGGCAGACCTTCGGAGAGTTTGTTCCAGGTATCGCCGCCATCCTCACTGCGGTAGATCGCGGATTTCGGTCCTCCGTCCATCAGTGAAGCCACGGTGCGATGATGTTGCCAGGTAGCGGCATACACCCTCTCCGGATTCCGCGGGTCGATGGCGATATCGGTCACACCGGTGAATTCCTCGTCACCCAGGGTTTTGGACCAGGTCATGCCGCCGTCGGTCGACTTGTAGAAACCGCGATCCCCGCCCGGGCTCCACAGGGGCCCTTGGGCCGCCACATACACGACATCGGGATTGTCCGGATGGACGATGATTTTGCCGATGTGCTGTGAGTCCAGGAGACCCATGTTGGTCCAGGTCTTGCCGCCATCGGCGGACTTGTAGATGCCATCCCCAAACCCGAAGTGCCGGCCACCGCCGTGCTCGCCGGTACCGACCCAGACCGTGTTGCTGTCCTCGGGGTCCAGCGCTACCGCACCGATGGAGTAGGAGCCCTCGTGGTCAAAAATCGGCTCGAAGGTGGTGCCGGCGTTCACGGTTTTCCATACACCGCCGGAGCCTACCGCCACGTACCAGGTGTTCTCGTCCTTTGGATGGATCGAGAGGTCTGCTACGCGTCCCGATCGGACGGCCGGCCCGATATTGCGCAGGGCCAGGCCCTTGAAGGTCGCCTCCGACAGCAGCGCGTCGTCCCCGCTGTCTGCGGCCACGGCGCTGCCGCTCGCTATGAGGCCCAGGGCCAGGGTGATTGTGGCCAGGACGGTCCTACAGAATCGCATGATGAATTGCCTTTGGAGAGGTTGGGGGCGTAAGGATACTCGGAACGGACGCTGGGTCGAGCGGCGGCTTGATTGTCCGCTCGAGCAGCGCTCGCAGCAGCACGCGCATGGCTGCTCCTGCGAGCGTTACGGCTCGGTTGTAAGCGTCGTCAGCTAAGCCGTCGTCGGGTCTGCATCGGTCCGCAAGCAGCTAGCATCTCTTATGCCTTCTGGGCGCGCATCATATCGCCCAGGGCCTTGCCGAGAACGCTCGAACCGCGCAGGTAGATTCCCCCATCCACTTCAACCACCTGGCCCGTGACGAAGTCGGCGAGCGGTGAACACAGCATGAGGCACATGTCCGCGACGTCCTTTTTCTGACCCAGCCGTTTCAGCGGCGTCCACTCCTGTGTATCACCAGCGGACGTGCCCACCGGGGTAAGCCGTTTGACGCCTTCGGTGTCTGCAATGTACCCGGGGACGACTGAATTGACGCGGATGCCCTCCGCACCCCACTCGAGCGCGAGAACACGCGTGATCTGATCGACCCCGGCTTTGGCCGCACAGACGTGACCCTGGGCCTCGCTGGGTTGGTAGGCCTGGGGTGCCGAGATGTTGATGATGCTGGCTCCGGGCTTTTTCAGCAGATCGTAAGCGGCCTTCATGACGTGGACCGTGCCCATCAGATCGATCTCTACCACGGCCCGAAATGCGTTCACCGACATATCCGCGACCAACGCCGGGAAGTTCCCCGCCGCGCCCGAGATCAATATGTCGAAGTCACGCAGCTCGGCGTGGAAAGCGGCCAGACCTTTCTGAACCGCTTCTGGATCCCGAACATCAAAAGAGGCACCCAGCGCTTTCGCTGCGCCCGCGTCGGACAAAGCGGCTACCGTTTCGTCGACTTTCTCCTGACTGCGGCTGGCGACGGCTACCGCCGCGCCCTGTTGCGCAAAAGACTCCGCAATGGCGCGATTGATACCCGATGTGCCTCCTACGACAACAACAGCTTTGTCGGCATAGTCGATCGTTATAGTCATTGCTCTTCCTCTTTATTTTTGAATCATGACTGGTCAGTTTCGCACCGATCGCTGATATCGGCTCCTCGGGCGCGTCGATGCCGCGCCAGCGGCCCAATCCAATATAGTGCGCCGCAAACCCTCTTGCGTGTTGGCTTGACTGCTCTTCACCGCGTCATTACTTTGGTTGCTCTCAAGCAAAAGGCAAACCTGCTGAAAAGCAGGGACGCAAAGCCACCGGTCTACGGGTGAATCCACCTAGGACAGCGGGGCTGCCGGTGACAACATCGATTTGTCGTCGTCAGCTCTGCGTGCACTCCTGGAACTTGCAATCCTGGAACGTGCACTCCTAGAAATAGTCACCTCAGATTCGTTGGCTCACCGCTGTCGCACGACCAGGGGAGTGTAATGACGGGCAGAGTCGTACTGAATCGCATTAGAGCCACGTTGGTGTCATCGCTGGCTTGCGCTTGTCTGTTTGTCGGCGTCACCAAGACGACGAACGCCGGTGATGCGGCTTACTCGGAACGGCTCAATCGCGCGATGCCGTGGATCATTACCACACTCTTTGCAAACGCCGCCGTTGAAGATGAGCCCGCCGAGGATGCGGACGATCTGCTTGATGCGGATGGCGACGGTATCAACAATCTCGACGATATCGATGACGACAACGACGGCCAGACTGACGCTCATGAGCGCGCCTGCGGCTCGGACCCTCGTAATGCCGCCTCCCTGGCAGCCGATCTCGACGGAGACGATGTACCCGACTGCAAGGACCGGGACGACGACGGTGATGGTCAACGCGATGCCGACGAACAGATGTGTGGATCGAATCCGCGCGACGCCAACAGTCTCGCCCCGGATTCGCGAGGCTATGGCTGGCCCGACTGCACGGCAGACTTTGCCTGGTCATCGCAAGACTGGACGACACAAAATGCAAGGCTCGGCGAGCTCGGAACTCCCCAATTCGCGCGCGCAAAGACCGAGATACACCGGGTGGGAGATCAGACGCGTTTCCTTCGACGTTCATCGATTGAGCTGTCGAGGGCCAACGCTGCGGAGCACGCCAATCTCCCCGGCTACATCGCCACAGGCAAGTCCAACTGCTGCGGCAATCAGGAGCGAGTTCCCTTTCGTACCTACACCGCGGCCTGCGCCACCGCCACGAACGAACCTCGCCTGTTCGTCTCCATGACCCTGGAACTTCGAGACGGCACCAGTCCCAACTACAAGCCGAGCAGCCCGCGCCTCGGTTCGGTTCTTGAGTTCAAGCTGAACCCGGCAACCGGCGCCTTCGAACCTACCGGCAACCAAAGCCTGCTGCCGGTATGCAACGAGGCTCACGGTATCGCCGTCAGTGAGGACTGCTCGACGGTGGGCATGTTGTGCGCACCGTCCTACGAGGAGCCTTACTCGGAGCACTTCGAGGGATCGGTTGTCGATCTCACCACCACGCCATCAAAGAACCCGAAAAGCGGTCGCAACGGCATGGATGACAACATCGCCAACATCATCCAACCGAACAATCTGGACTATGACTATCCGGAAGCGCTCTACGCTGGTGAGATGTGGTTGCTTGAATGGGAGGCCTCCCAGAGCGGCCAGTCGGACGGGTCGGGCGGCGTCAAGCTCGGCGCGACTCCCGACAAATATGTGATCCACCGATCTTTCGGGGGCCAGCCGGTCGGCGGAGCCCACGATCTCGTCTATGAGCCCACGCACAACACCTATGCCACCGTAATTCCGGCGAGCACTTTCCGCAGCACCGGTAAGCGGCACAAGAGCGCGGCGATGCTGGTGATTGATCGGGACAGTACCAATCCCGAGGCCATCGACGGCTTTCAGCTTACCCCCGACGAACGGGGCTGGTTCTGGGAGTGTGGCTGGGGCCACGTTATGCATGCCCGGGTTTTCTGGAACCCCTACACCCACAACGAACACCTGAGTGATCTTGCGGGCGAGGACGTCTTCGGCGCCTACGGCGCTCTGTGTACCACCGACTTCAATCGATACCGTGTGCAGGACGGTGGCAACATCGCGATCAAGTACGAGGACTCCTCGACCTTCATCAGCGGCTACAGTCATTACATGGTGCCCTCGGACGCCTTTGGGGCCACCGGGGGTGCAGGCCACACGATGCTCCCGATCGATGAAAACCTGACCCTCGGCATTGCCGCTACGGTGGACGCTGAGCGCGTAGCCGGTTTCACCTGGGCCGAAGACCGGATTGCGGAATGGGCGGGCACCCCGTGGTCGGTCAATAACAATCTCGGTGATCTGCAGGCCTGCGCCGAATACATTGAAACCAGCTACTGCCTGCAAAGCCTAGCCGAGGAGTGGGAATACACCGTGGGCAGCACCTACCCCGTGTTCTTTAAAGACTCCGATGGGGGCTCGAGCGACTGGATGGCCAGCGGCCGCAAAGACGTTAATGACATCAGCAAGATCGGGCTGTTTAAAACGCAAAGCGAGCGCGGCTACTCGCTTTTTGGTTATCTCTGGGATGAAGACCCGATCGCCCGCGGCGCGAAAATGAAATGGATCGCCGAGGATCCTGACTGCAGCCTGGCTTCTCCCCAGATGGTGGACCTCCGGAACGGCCGCTACCTCGTCGGCTATGGAAAGTTCCAGTGCATCTCTGACGGCTGGGAGTTTTCCCGGATCGCCAATGCCGGTCGTCGCAAGCGCGAGGAGGCGATGCGTATCCCCTCGGCGTACTACCTGATGGAAATCGACGCGCAGGGCAATGTGCTGGTAGATCCCTTCGAGGTCGACGCCGGCTGGGGAGGTCACGATAAACTGATCAGCGTTGGTGTGGGCAGGGCCGCCTGGCTGTTCGTCAAGGACGCCACGCTACCGCAGGGCAACACGAGCTATCCAGACCCGTCACAAACCGAATGGGAGGTTTACCTCTATGAGTCGCCGTGACTGCGGAACTTGACTGCGGCCGACTTTTTCACGACGGTATCAGGTAAAAGCGCACGGATTGCGCGAACGCCGATTCGATGCGCCTCTGTCTGATTGGGGGGGGATTTTCGATGAAGCCTATTAACCTGAGTTTTTTCTCCTGTGTTTTCTGCGTATTGGCCGTCATCTCAGGCACGGCCCATGGCACCAACGCGGAGTTTCAGAATTTCTTCTTCGCGGTCTGTGAGAATCCCACCGGGGAGCTTGCCGAACGCTGTGGCGAAACTCAGGATGCCCTCGGCGACTTGTCCGGAAACAGCGAAGATTCTCTGAATCCCAACCAGACCACGAGTAGCAACCAGTCGCCCCTCGCCAACGCCCGGAGCCAGATTGGCCGGGCCCAGGAGCGTGTTGATCGCCTCAATGGTGAGGAGACCAGTCAGCCCGCCGCTGAAGTATCCATCGGACCCTTCAGCCTTCTTATCGACGGCAGCTTCACGAACTTCGATCAGGACGCGGGCGAGTTTGAGCGGGGCTTCGATGGCGATAGTTGGGCCATCGAACTCGGCTTCGACAAGCGTCTGTCAGACAAAGCCGTCGTCGGCGCCTTTGTTGGCTGGGACAGCAGCGAGCTCGACTTTAATCAGGACGAAGCCGGCCGCAACTTCACGCCGCAGCAAAACTCGGGTGTCAGTGAAAGCGACACCCTTTCCTTCACGGTGTTTGGAGCCTACGACTTCAGCGATGCCTGGTACGCCGAGGGAAGCCTGGGCTATAGCTGGAGCGAGCATAGCTTCCAGCGCAATGTGGTGTTCCAGGAAAGCACGCGAACCATAGGTCAGACCGATGTCATCGCGCGCGGGGATCCCGATGGCGAGTCGTACTGGGCGAGCGCGGGTTTCGGCTATCGCTATGTGAACGGATCCTGGTCGGCGACGCCCTATGCGGGCCTGAACTTAATCCGTGCAGAGATCGACGGCTACCAGGAGCGCGATCTGAACGGCTCCGGCCTCAATATGATTGTCAGCGACAACACGCGAGATTCCTTCACCTCGGCCTTGGGTCTGCGTCTCAACAAAGCCGTGAGCACGAACTGGGGCGTACTGATTCCGCAGTTGAACGTGGAGTATCAGCACGAGTTTGACGAGGACGCGCAGTCGTCCGCAACGGCGTTCGTGCTCGATGCGTCGCAAAACACCTACATCATCGACGGCGATGGCCCCGACAGGGACTACTTCATGGCGGGCGCCGGCCTGGTGGCGATCTTCCCCAATGGCTGGATCGGCTTCATGAATTACGAAGGCATGTTCGGCTACGAGGACCGGAGCCGGCACCAGTTTTCCCTGGGTATTCGCCGCGAGATGTAGGCGGAGCGGACGATCTGAGCGGTGATCGAAGTCACGACGCTGCCGACGCGTGAGACGTACCTACGAACACCGCCCCGCCGTCACCGAGCACGCCGTCAGCGAGTTGGTGGCAGGGCGCTTAGCTTGATTCAGCACTCGCGTTTCAACACCGGCCCGCAGCGGATGACTGTGTAGAGCGATGCACAACGATAAAAACAAAGGGCATGGCGGAAGTGAGGCGCAGGAAACTGAGATTCTCACTACCGTCGCGGACAGTCCTGCTTCAACAATCGGCGACACCGAAACGTACCTTCAGCCAACTAGCGTCGCCAAGGACAGCGAAGCCGTGCAGGACCGCGGCGACTCCCGGGAGCTCCTCCCAACCGGCGAGCGTCTTCAAACCATCAAAGACCGCTTTGTGCTGGAGGAAAACCTGGGTAGGGGCGGCATGGGAGAAGTCTATCGGGCGCTGGACCTGCGCAAGCAGGAACTGCGTGATGACCAGCCCTACGTTGCCATCAAGTTTCTGGGTGAGGCGTTCAGCAAGCACCCCCAGGCGTTGATCAGCCTGCAGCGCGAGGCAAAGAAAACCCAGGCTCTGGCGCACCCGAACATCGTAACGGTCTACGACTTTGACCGCGATGGATCCCATGTCTACATGACCATGGAGTTGCTGCAGGGGGACGTCCTGTCCGACTGGATCAACACACGCTCGAAAGCCATAGAGCAGATCGATCCGGGATCAATCGTGGTGCAGCTCGCTGAGGGGCTCGCCTATGCGCACAGCAAAGGCTTCATTCACTCTGACCTCAAGCTGGAAAACGTTTTCCTGACCGTCGATGGCCGCGTCAAGATTCTCGACTTCGGCATCGCCAGGATTGCCGACGAGGCAGCGTCCGCTGACTCCTTCGATGCGGGCGAACTGGGCGCGTTGACGCAACGCTACGCGTCCCTGGAGATGCTGCAACGCAGTGCAGAACCCGCGCCGGCCGATGATCTCTACGCCCTGGGTCTCATGGCCTATGAACTCTACGCGGGTCAGCATCCGTTTGGCGGACTTCCCGCGGATAGAGCGCTGGCGAAGAAACTCAAGGCGAAGCGCCCGAAGACCATGACGCGGCACCAGTGGTCTGCCGTCGAGAAGTCACTGCGTTTTCACCGCGGCGATCGAACGCGCACGGCAAGAGAGTTTCTGCATGTCTTCAGTGGGTCGAGGCGCCGTCGCAGGCTAGCGGCGGGTGCCGTACTCCTGCTTCTGGTCAGTTCCGCGTTCTTTGCCTATCAGGCACAAAGGGAGCAGGGCCCCAGCGTACCGTTCAACGAATTACCTGATCCGGTGCAGGCAGAAATTACTGACAAGCTGGCCAAAGGGAATCAGTCCCTGGCCATCGGGGATCTTGACGGCGCCTCAAGGTACTTTCTCGAGAGCTGGCAACTGCATCCGCGCAACCCGGATGCGAAATCCGGACTTGACGACGTTGTCCAGCAGTTGGAGTCCAGGGTAGAGGCGGCCGGAACCCGACGCGAGCTGGAGTTCTTGCTCGCGTTCTTCGAAGCCTACGCCGGCCATCCTTACTTTGCCGGAGACAGCGCTTTCCGGTCACTGCACCAAAGGCTGACCGACGCGCTGAACCCGGTTCCAAGGTAATCGCGGTGAGGGGTTTCGGGCGAAAGCCAGGACTTGTCGGATGGCCGAATGCCATCTGTGCTAGCTTGGAAAGAAGCCGGCAAGACCGGGATCAGTAGGTACCTGCGACCTCGATTGCAGGAAACCAGTCGGCGACTACGCTAGGAGAGTTATACGTGAATCGGTCCAAGCCAGCTGCCTTGATCACCGCAATCGTTGCCGTCACCGTGGGCAGCTGCGCGACCGCACCCCCAATGTCGGTAGCGCCGCAGGCCGCCGAGGTAAAGGACTACTACATCGTAGATTGTCTCCTTCCGGGACAGATCCGGCGCCTTGGCAACAAGACCTATGTAACCGCGCGGCGACCGACACGAACCACGGCTGTGGACTGCAATATAAGAGGCGGAGAGTACGTCGCCTTTGACCGCGCGGACTATAAAACCGCGCTCCGGGTCTGGCTGCCCGCGGCCGAAGAGGGTGATGCGGAGGCACAGAACGCAGTCGGAGAGATTTTTGAGCGAGGACTCGGGACGGAACCGAACGAAGAGCTTGCAGCGGTGTGGTACCGCAGGGCTGCGGAGCAGGGATATAAGGCCGCGCAGGTAAACCTTGCCATGCTGTACGAAGTGGGCCGCGGTGTGCCCCGCGATCAGCGTATCGCGATGAACTGGTATCGCAGGGCCTGGGGCATAGCGGATGACGAGCTGGTGCTGCGATCGGAAGTGGAAGCCGATGCCCATGCCCGGGCTCGCGCCATGGCGGAGGCGGAACGAAAGGCCGAAGCGCAGCGAAGGGCTGAGGCCGAACGTGAGGCCGCGGCGGCACGAAAGGCTGAAGCGGCGCGCCGGACCGAGTCAGCGCGAAAGGCACCAGAGCAACGAGCGAAGCCAGCCAGCGCGACCGGCGATGAGGACCCGGCAAAGCAAGACGAATCGTCGAACCCCGTCTCGGAAAATTCAGGTCAAGGGCCCACCGCGATCATGCCGCCGGACGCTCCGAGCGTCAGGGCGAAGGGCCGGGAGTTTGGCCGCTACTTCGCGCTGATTATCGGTAACGCCGATTACGAAAATCTCAGCCCCCTTGAAACCCCCGTCGCCGACGGGCGGCGCCTGGCCGAGGTACTGACGGACAACTACCAGTTCTCGCTGCAGCTGATCAGCAACGGCGACGATGTAGCCATGCTGCGCGCCTTGAACCAGCTCAATGAAGTGCTGCGCGAAGAGGACAATCTCCTTATCTTCTACTCGGGTCACGGCAATCGTCGCTCTTCGGCTACCTACAGTTCCGGATATTGGTTACCGATCAACGCACAGGCGCCGCCGGACGATACCTTCTGGGTGCCCACCGAGCAGGTCACAGGACACCTGGCCAGACTCAAGGCCCGGCGCATTCTTGTTATCGCCGATTCCGCATTCGCCGGCCTGCTGGCAGACAACCCTGCCTTCCTATTTGCCAGCGATCCCGCGATGCTGCGCAGCGACCCGTACATCGATCTGCGCCTCCCAAACCGGGCGCGACTGCTGATGACATCCGGTGTGGACGCGCCTTTGCTCCGCCGCAATACAACGGATACGTCCGTATTCGCCGATGCCCTGATCGATGCGCTGGGTAAGAATACAGGCGTTCTTACCGCACCGGCCCTGTTCCTGTCACTGCTGAACGAGCTGGCTATCCGGCAGCCTGAACTCGATCCCGAGTTCAAAGCGATCAGGCGCGCTGGCGATGAAGTAGGGGACTTCTTTTTTGTCGCGCGTTCGGCAAGCGAATCGGGCTCCGGGAATGCGGACGGGGATGGCTAGACAAGGTGGTGCAGCGAAACGTCCCCCTGGTTGACGCCAGCGATTCGGGATAGACGCTCAACGCGTAGAGAAACGCAGCTGTGATCGATGCGCTCGCTGCTCCGACTCGATGGACCGGAACGACACGCTTCTGGGTCGTGCCCAGGCGTGAAAAAATAAAAAAAGGCCCCGGAGCGTGACGCGCCCCGGGGCCTTGCTGACTTACCGAACTTCAGAAGTTGTAGCGTGCTTCAGCACCAACTACCCGGGGCTGGTTCACGTAACCCACAAGGTTGGCGAAGTCGATACCGCCAATGACGTTCTCTTCGTCCGTAATGTTGCGCGCAAACAGACCCAACTCGTAGTTGTTGGCCGTGCTGCGGTAACCGATCCGAGCGCCACCTTCAAACTGTGTATCGAACGTGTACTCCACGCTTTCGTACAGGAAGTCATTCGTCTCCCCGCGGAAGCGCCAGTCGGTGAAGAAGTAGAGCTCACCGTTACTACCCAGATCGTGGGTGTACGACAACTCAACGTTGGCCGTCCACTCCGGGGCGTGCTGGAAGGGATTACCGTCGATAAGGGCCAGGCCATCGGGCGTCAGCGGGTCCGTGGGCGTGACCAGGCCGTGATCAGGCAGACCTACCGCCAGATCGTTATCGTTGATCTCTGTGTGGGTGTATCCGTAGCCAGCGGTCAGGATAAGCGCGTCAGTGATCGCGTACTCGAGTTCAAGCTCCAGGCCGTAACCGATTCCTTCCTCGGCGTTCAGGAGGCGGGTGGAGTTATCAGCTCCGCCAACCGCCGTTAGCTGCATATCGTCCACGACGTAGTAGTAGGCTGCCGAGTTGAAGCGCACGCGCTCCCATTCGCTTTTGAAGCCGATCTCGAAGGAGGTGATGGTCTCCGAGTCAGCGGTTGTGATTTCCGGGTCATCCGCCAGACGATCCTGAATGGTCGGCGCGCGGAAGCCATAAGCCGCTCGGGCATAGACATGGGTGGTCTCGGTGGCGTAGTACGACAGCGAGATGTCCCAGCTGATCTCGTCGTCGCTGAGACTGATGGTCGGCTGAGGTTCCGCGGTACCTGACCGGAAGTCCGTGATGTCCGCGTCTTTCTCGTCGTCGGTGTATCGGATGCCCGCCGTCAGGCGCAGCTGCTCCGTGAAATCATAGGTACCCTGTCCGAACACGGCCCAGGTGGTGTTTTCAATCTCGGCTTCGGAGTCGATGCCGTAAACCGTTGCGCCGGCGCTCTGGGAAAGCGCGGTTCCCTTGAAGTCATCCCTGAAGTAGAAAACGCCCGCCTGGAAGTTGAAGGCACCGTCGTATTCACTGGCGATGCGAAACTCCTGCGTAAACTGATCAAGGTCAAGCTCGCTACCGGTGTCGACGTTGACGACGAATGGCGATGCTGCAGGGTTATCGGGCACGCTCCTGGGGCCCGCGGGAATGTCGGGGCAGGTGAACAGGCAGCCGAAGCCGCCATCGATGTCGCCGCGACCGTCACGATCGGTTACATCCTGGTACGAAGTGATCGACGTGAACGTGTAATCACCCTGGCTCCAGTCAATCTTCAATGTGGTGCCATTCGACTTTATTACAGCAGGATTGTTGTCCCCACCGTCATAGAACACTCGGTCTCGATCAAAGTTGCTGTTGAGGTCGTTGCTGCCCTTGCTGAGAACATTGGCACGGAACAGCGACGAGGTGCCGTCCCGGTCCTGGCGTTGGTGACTGAGCAAAATGCTCAGGTCTTCGCTGGGCCGCCACATTAACTGTGCCCGCAAGGCGTTGTCCTCGAAGCCACCCAGGGCATCGTTCTCGCCGGTAAATCCATTGCTCACCCAGTCTTCGCGCTCCTGCCACAGGCCGGAGATGCGACCGGTAAGGGTGCCGTCTTCGTTCAGCGCTCCGCCGAAGGCACCTTCGATATTGAAGGTGCCCAGTTGTCCTATGGCGCTACGCACGTAGCCTTCGGTCTCCTCGGTAGGTTTCCGGGAGTCCATTTTGACGATGCCGGCCGTCGTATTTCGGCCGAAGAGCGTGCCCTGGGGACCACGGAGTACTTCGACGCGATCAAGGTCGAACATGGGGAAGGACTTAAGGGCAGCCTTCTCGAGCACGACTTCGTCCATCATGATGAGCACGGGCTGAGAAGCGGCCTGGGTGAAGTCGGCATTACCGAGACCGCGCATGTAGAAGCGCGGTGCGAGACTCCCGTTTGACGATTCCGCGTAAAGCCCTGGCGCCGCTGCGGCCAGTGCCAGTATGTCATCGCCAGCAGTAAATCGAGCCATCAGGCGATCGCCGGACATGTTGGTGACGGCAATTGGCACACGCTGCAGGTTTTCCTCACGTTTTGTTGCAGTCACCAGTACTTCCTCAAGAGCCTGACTGAAGGCGAGGGGGGAAGCGATGGCCGCTGAAATGGCGAGGGCGATGACGCTTTTTGGCTGGGAGTGCCGTGACAATGAGTTCATCGAGAGTATCTCCATGGGGTGAAGGGAATGACGATGGCACTCGTGGCGGTACCAGCTTCTGCACGACAATAATCGTCAAATACGAAAATTGTAGCTCTGAGCACCGGAAATTCATGGGAAGTAATCACACTCGAGGCAGGAGGATCTCAGGCCTCGGGCGTAACGATCTGCGCGAAATGCGCCGGCTGAAACGAAGCGCAAGACGGGCCTTTTGTTCTAGACTGGCTCGCGCACAGCACCGGTTTTCGCTCCGGCCAGAGCTCCACAACGCGGTTCTGATCGGTTGTATTAGCCGTCCTTTCCGCAGTCTCACAGTGGGTTGAGTACAGCAGGGGGACCAATGGTCTTCACCAAGCCGATTGCCATGGCTCTAAGCGCCACGCTGGTTTTGTCCTGGGTTTCGTATGCAGGTGCCCGTGAGCAGCTCGGTCCAGCCTCTTTGCCAAACCTGCTGGTCATTCTCAGCGACGATCAGGGGAGGTGGGCACTGGGAGACTACGATTCCCGAATCGAAACACCCAACATCAGCTATCTCGCAGCGCGTGGTGTGAGATTCGATCACGCCATCGCTCCAACGCCCGTCTGTTCCGCGGCGCGCGCGAGCTTCTACACAGGCCGCATGCCGTCGCAGCACGGCGTCCATGACTTTCTGTCCGAAACCGATAGTGATGCCAATGCTTGGCTTGAGGATGAAGTGCTCATTTCCGAACTCCTTTCCGAGCGGGGCTATCGCGTCGGATTATTCGGCAAGTGGCATGCGACCACCGAGGGATGGAGGCCCGCGAGAGGGTTTGATCGCTGGCTCAGCTATGACGAGCGAAATGCCACCTGGCAGAACCAGTATCTTCACAGTGGCGAGGTGTTCTTCTCCGATGACGGAGACGCCATCAGTCACACTGGCGTGCAGGCGGACTTCATCACCGATCGAACAGCGGATTTTATACGGGAAGACTCATCCGAACCCTTCGCAATCTTTGTGAACTACGTGGAGCCCCACTTTCCCTTTGCGGGGCTGCCCGATCGATTGGTCTCGCGCTATCGACCTGTTGCGGAGCGAATGGTGCCGATTGGAGACTATTCCGGATGGTCGCCGGCGAGTGCCACAAATTACACGGCCAAAGAACAATCCGAGATGATGGCCCATTATCTAGCTGCGGTTACCTTACTGGACGAACAGGTTGGGCGCCTTCTGGATACCCTCGAAGCAACTGGTAAGCTCGAGACCACGCTTGTCGTATATAGCTCTGATCACGGCCATATGACCGGTCAGTACGGACTGTACGGTAAGGGTAACGCCACCCGCCCGCAAAACCTCTACGACTACTCCCTGGCCATTCCTCTGGTTGTTGCCGGTCCCAAGGAACTGGTGGAACGAGGCCAGGTTCGCAATGAATTCGTCTCGCTCCTCGATCTTTTCCCAACGCTTCTGGAACTGAGCGGCTCCGCGCATCCCGGGGATGCGTATGACGGTCCCGGGCGGAGTCTCGTTAACCTTCTCAAAGGCGAGCGCCCCCTCGCCTTTCGCGAATGGCATTTCGCCGAGTATGGCAATGCGCGCATGATCAGCGATGAGCGCTGGAAACTGGTGCGCTACTACCGCAATGCTGAAGAATTCGACGACTACTGGTACGACCTCACTCACCCTGTGAGTGAACGACAGTCCCGGGAGCCTCCGGAGACGCTACGCAGCCATATGGTGGAGAGGCTGGAAGCGTTTTTTGATTCCTACGAGCTTGAGCACCGTAGCGGACGAACGGTGCTGGATCAGCCCCGCCACAACGGCATGGAGCCGTGGCGGGACAGAGCGCAGAGTTCCCGGTAGCGACGCACGCCGCTGTGTTCACGCGCCGTGATCTCGCCCGCATTCTCGGCCTGCTCGCCTTCTCTCGTTCAACTCTGGGTAAGGACTACGACTCCCAGCACGATCCGTTCTCCCTGGGCGTTGCCTCGGGCGATCCAGGCTCTTCATCAGTGGTGCTTTGGACCCGTCTCGCCCCGCAATTGACCGGAGGGAGAAACCCTGAGAATCAATCGATACGGGTGCATTGGGAGCTTGCCAGTGAGCCTCGGTTCCGTCGCATCGAGGCGCAGGGTCATGCCAATGCGGTGCCCGAATTGGCTCACTCGATACACGTCGAGGTCGATGGATTGAAGCCGGGTGCGACCTATTTCTATCGATTTACGGCCGGGATTCACAGGAGTCCAACGGGCCGGACCCGCACCTTAGCTGACTATGATTCAGGGGACAGGGACGCGTGTATCAACTTCGCCACAGCCGCCTGTCAGGACTACACCCAGGGGTACTTCAATGCCTATGAGCATGTAGCGCGGGACAATCTTGATTTCGTCATTCATCTGGGCGACTACATCTATGATTGGCCGAGCGCACCGGGAGCCCGGTGGGGATCCAGGGACTTTGTCCGCCGCCACCTTGTTGTTGATCCCAAGACCCTCGATGACTTTCGCCAATTGCACGGTCAGTACAAGCGCGAAGTGAGTCTTCAACGAGCGCATGCGGCGCACCCCTGGATTGCCGTACCCGATAACCATGACGGCATCGATGATGCCTCGACTGCTGGAGCACGGAAGTCCGCTGCATTCCAGGCTTACTTTGAGCATATGCCGCTTCGACTGGTGTCCCGGCCTGCCCCGGTCACCCATTCAATGCAACGCCATTTCGTTTCCGACCTGGGCGACCTCGCGCGCTTTATCTTTCTCGATACACGCCAGTTCCGAGATTCGCAATCGGTCTGTGGAGCGGGTACGACGACGCCGATTCCAGGATCATTGAATCCATCGATTCAGGCCAGCTGCGGAGAGCTTCGAACCCCCGGCAGGACCATGTTGGGCCAGGCGCAGCTCGATTTCCTGCTGGAATCTCTGAGTGCGTCCAGAGCCAGATGGAACTTCATCGTATCAACCTGCGTGATGGCACCCTTTGATTTTGATCCGCCCCGGAAGGCCCACTACCTCTACGGCTGGGATGGCTATCCGGAGGAGCGCGCCCGGATCCTGGCGCACATCCAAGACAGTGCCGTACGCAACCCCGTCGTACTTTCCGGAGACTGGCATAGTTTTTGGTTCAATGATGTGACCGTGCCGGGTACCCCGCGCTTCCAAGCGGCACCCGTAGAGTTCGCTACGAGCGGGCTGACATCCCGTTATCCGGGAGACGCGGCCTTGATGTGGAAGGCAAAAGCTGCGAACCCTCATGTCCGATACCTGAACACCGAGGATCAGGGCTACATGCGCTTTTCAATCACGTCGGCAAAGTTGGCGGCGGCCTGCGTTGCGGTGGATTGCAAAGCGCCCGAGGGCGCGCCGGCCCGCGAAGTGGCGCGATTCGAAGTAGATGGTTTATCCCCAGACCAGGGCTGACGCTGCACCAGAGCTGGCTACCCAGGACTATGTGCAGCTCCAGACGGACAAGAACTTAGTCGGCCTGTCGAAACGTCAGCCTTTGGTCAAGCTCTGAGTCACTTGTTCCCCGAGGGCGCGCGGCGTTGCAAGTTCAGTGTTCTCACGCCTTCGCGCTCAGCTGAGGCCCGTCTGCGTGAAAGCTTGTTCCACGCCCTGGCTCGCATCCGGATTACGAACCGGGAACTCACGAACGAAGCAGGACGCCCTTGAGGCAGACATCCTTTCCCTGGTCCGAGAATTCAACGTCTCGGAGGACGGAACCATGGTCGTGCCTTCAAACTATCTGGAAGTGGTGATAGTCAGGGCCTAAGCTCCCAGTTCCACCCGATTTTTGCTATCTCGATTCGTGTGGCGGGTAGCAGAGTCAGACATCGCTTTTGCCACCGATTTTTGGAGGACATATGTATCTACGTATAAACGATCAGGCTCCGAACTTTAAGGCGGACACAACCCAGGGACCCATCGACTTTCATGAATGGATCGGCGATAGCTGGGCGGTACTGTTCTCGCACCCCAAGGACTTCACCCCAGTTTGTACAACCGAACTGGGGTACATGGCGCAGATTCAACCGGAGTTCGAGAAGCGCAACACGAAGATTATCGGTTTGAGCATCGACCCCCTCGACGACCATCAGCGCTGGCTCGCGGATGTCGAAGAAGTCGGTAGCACCAGGGTGACCTATCCCGTTATTGCCGATACGAACCTGAGCATCAGCAAGCGCTACAACATGTTTCCCGCGGATGAAAGCGGCACGGCCGAGGGCCGCACCGCCATGACCAACGCCACGGTGCGCTCCGTGTTCGTCATTGGGCCGGACAAAAACATCAAGTTGATGATCACCTACCCCATGACGACCGGGAGGAACTTCGACGAAATCCTCCGGGTGATCGACTCGATGCAGCTCACCGCGCAGCATCGAGTCGCTACGCCGGTCAATTGGAACCGGGGTGAAGATGTGATCATCGTCCCCGCCGTATCCGATGAAGAAGCCAAGACGATCTATCCGGACGGATGGGAAACGGTGAAGCCCTATCTGCGCAAGGTCAAGCAGCCTGGCTGAGACTCGGTTTGCCGGTGGGACGTCAGTTGGATTCTGACGTCCCACCGGCAGCGGCATAAACCGCACGAAGCGGACACGCGACGCTCTCGGCGTCAGGCGGCGCTGAGTTTCCGCACCCGACTTGCGCCGGCCGAGCGTTCGACGTTGAGCAATCGCTGCACGTCCTGTCGCTCATGTCTGATGGCGTCGTCTAGCGGCGTGTTCCCCCAGCGATCCAGCACAGAGCGGTCCGCACCCTGTATCAGAAGGAAGCGAACCGCTTCCGCTCGTCCCTCCGCCGCCGCGAGATGCAGCGGTGTACGGCCATCGTAGTCGGCCTCGTTGACGTCCTGGCCACAGGCCACCAGTCGCTTGAGGTCGTCCACGTCGCCAATACTCGCCGCATTGATGGCGCGGCCGGTACGTTCCGAGTGTCGGGCAGATTGCACAAAGCGCGGGTCCTTTTTGGTGGACGTGATCAGGCTGTCATAGTTGTGGAAGTTAAACTGCGCGATGAGACCCTTCAGAAACTCAACGCCGCGCACGCTATTGCCATGCTCATCCAATCGCGGCGACCAGACCGCGATTCCCATGACGTTGGGTATCACCGCGAGAATGATGCCCGATACCGCTGACTTCGCAGGAACACCAACGCAGAAGGCAAACTCTCCCGAGTAGTCGTACATGCCGCAGGAGTACATCATCGACAGGCAATGCTTCACGGTCTCTTGCCGGAAGACCCACTCACCGGTCGTCGGACAAACGCCACCGTTGGCGAGCGTTGCGCCGATCGCGGCCATCATCGGTGTAGTGACCTCGATAGAGCACGCCGAAAAGAAGTAGTCGAGGGTCGGGACAACCTGGGTGCCGGGCGGAAACGCACCGCTTTCACGCATGTGATACGCCAGCGCAAAGTTTCGATCCGCGGTCTCCCTCTCCGAATGCCACACGGCGTTGTTTACGTGACACTGTTGATGGCCCGCTAGCGACGAGACCAGATTTGTCAGGAACTCAACGCGGTCGGCCGTGGGTTCACCTCGACGAACCAGACTGCTGGTCATGATGGCGCCGGCGTTGATCATCGGATTGTGCGGAAGCCCGGCGCGGTTAAGCGTGAGCTCATTGAACGACAGTCCGCTGGGCTCGCGACCGACGTGCCGGTGCACTACCTCCACACCGCACTCCTCTAGAGCAGCCGCGTAGAGCAACGGCTTACAGCTCGACTGCAAGGTAAAACCTGTTTCCGCGTCTCCGAGCGCAAAGTGCTGACCGTCGATGGTATGGATCGCTACCGCGAAGGCGTCCTCGGGCATGCGCAACAGCTGCGGGATGTACTGCGCCACGCTGCCTCTGCGCTCTTCCCGGACCGCTTCGAAGACCCTCGCGGTATCGCTGGCAAAGGACTCGAATTCCGGAATGACCAGCTCGCCGCGTGTTGCGCGCGAAAAGAGTTGCCCCCCGTCGTCGATCAGCTCCGCGAAAGCTTTTGGACCCATGGACTTCGCACCGATGAGGTCGAGACGATTGCGCAGGCCGGCCAGCCGGGGATCTGTACTCTCGATGCCGGAGCGCGCCAGACAGCTCTCGACATCGCCGCGATCAATCTTTCCGTTGCCGTCTGAGTCGATCGCGCGGAAAATGGACCGGGCACTGGAGTTGGTAGTCATGCTGCCTCCTGACCAATGTTGTAGGCCCGCAGGCCGATTTCCGACAGGTCTCCACCCTCCTGCTCATGCCGCCGCTCCAGGCGAAGGCCCACTGTGCGCTGGAGTGTCCAGAACACCAGGGAGCTGGAAGCAAAGATAAAGACCCCGATCACAGCGACGCCCCACAGCTGCGTCCAGAAACTCACGTCGGGATTGGAGATCGCCACCGCGAGCGTGCCCCAGATGCCACCGGCCAGATGTACGGGGATTGCGCCCACCACATCATCCAGCAGCAGATTTTCGAGCACGTTCGTACTCACCAGCATCAATAGGCCGCCCACGGCGCCGATCATCGACGCCTCGCCGATGGTGGGTGCGAGCGGCTCCGCGGTGATACTGACGAGCCCCGCCAAGGCCCCGTTGAGGACCAGCGTCAGGTCGACACGCCGATACAGCCATTGAGAAATGAGCGCCGCGGAGACCACGCCTGCGGCGGCAGCGGCGTTCGTATTGGCGAAAACGGTGGCCACGGCAAGGGCGTCCGCTGGCGACGAAAAGCTCAGCTGCGAGCCACCATTGAAACCGAACCAGCCCAGCCACAGGATGAAGGTACCCAGGGTCACGATAGGCAGGCTGGATGGCGGGATGATCTGAGGCCGGCCGTCTTCATCGAAACGACCGCGGCGCGCGCCCAGCAGGATAACGCCGGCCAGCGCGGACCAGCCGCCTACGGCATGGACGATCGTGGATCCGGCGAAGTCGACAAATCCGAGGGTCGCGAGCCAGCCGCCGCCCCAGGTCCAATGACCTACCACCGGATAGAGGAATCCGGTAAGGGCGACTACGAAAAGGGTAAAGGGCCAAAGGCGGACGCGTTCAGCCAGGGCACCGGATACCACGGACGCCGCGGTGGCCACGAACACCATCTGGAAGAACCAGCTCGCCGCGGAGGGCTGTCCCAGCGCCAGGTCGGGACCGAGTGCTTCGCTGGGGCTCCACACGCTGAAGGACCCGAACAGCGCGATATCGCCGACTCCGTACATCAGCTGGTAGCCGACGAGGAAGAACATGATTCCGGCGACGGCGTACAGCAAGACATTTTTCGCGAGGATCACGGCCACCGACTTGCTGCGCACCATGCCAGCTTCGAGCATCGCGAAGCCGGCGGCCATGAACATGACCAGTACGCCGCAGAGCAGCGTGAACAGCGCGTTGAAAAGATACTGCGTCTCGGTTCCGACCGCGCTCTCGGCAACGGCCCAGGATGCGGGAGCGGCGGCTGCCGCTCCCATCAGTAGCTTTTTGAGCAGGGATTTCATGATTTCGGTCTCCAACTCATCATGCTGCGTGCTGATCGGCGTTTGCGGCACAAACGCTAGACACCAGGCAGGTTCCCACCCGATAAGGGTCGGCGTTGGCTCCGGGTCGTCGATCCTCGAGGTAGCCATGGCCCTGGAGCGCGACCGTTTGAGGAATGCGAATGGATGCGCCGCGGTGTGCCACCCCACTCTTGAAGGTGTTGATGTCGCAGGTTTCGTGAAGACCCGTGAGCCGTTCGCCAAGGCGATCGCCGTACTGGCAAATATGGTGCTCGTGCATGCCTTCCAGGGCAGCCACGATCGACCGGATCGCGTCGATACCGTAGCGATGCCTGCGGGTTTCGGCCGTGGAGAAGTTGGTGTGCATACCCGCGCCGTTCCAGTCACCGGCGACGGGCTTGTTGGCGAATGAGACCTGCACGTTATGGTGCTCACTAACGCGGTGTAGAAGATAGCGGGCAACCCACACGTCATCAGCGATGGTCAGCGCGTCGCAGGGCTCATCGTCAACGCCCCGGTAACCGACCTGAAATTCCCACTGCCCGGGCATGACTTCGGCGTTGATGCCATAGATTCGGATGCCGGCCTCAAGGCATGCCCCGGCGTGTTCCTCCGCCACCGCCCGGCCGAAAATCCTGTCGCTGCCGGCCGCGCAGTAGTAAGGCCCCTGCGGCGCGGGGAAGCCGCTGGCCGGAAAGCCAAGGGGGCGACCGTCACGAAACAGCGTGTACTCCTGTTCGAAGCCGAGCCAGGGAGCCATCGCTGGGCAGGCCGCCGCGATGGCTTCCCGGAGCAGGGTGCGGTAGTTCGATAAATGTGCGGAACCGTCCGGATTGGCGACCTCGCATAGAACGAGGAAATTGCCCGCACCGCGCAAGGGGTCGGCGTAGACGCGGACTGGCGTGAGAATACAGTCTGAATCGTGTCCCGATGCCTGCCCTGTGGACGAGCCGTCGAAACTCCAGGACGGAAAGTGGCTCGCGAGCGGGTGCTCAGGGACCTGCACGGTTCGCGCTTTCGAGCGCACTTGTTGCGTTGGCGCTGTGCCGTCAATCCAGATGTATTCTGCAAAACCCAAAGTAGTCATAGTGTGTCTCCGTGGTGGAAGTGCGCATCGTTTCTGGTGCGCGGAAAACCCGGCCGCGGTAATGCGAGCCGGGTTTACACAGGTGCCATCAGGCGATGCCGGCGATCTGGGCCAGGCAGACTGCGTACGTCGACGTAATCAGGGCCGTCAGCACGGCGAGAGCCAGGTTTTCCATGCGTACCTCCAACATGATTTATCTCCATAGTGCGATCGCGGCGGGATTGCCCCGATCGGCCGAGATAGTCGTTTTTCGGGCGGCCGGAGTACTGCGGGAAAACACGGTTTTTCCCTCTTTTTTTCCGTTTTCGCGCTGATGCAGGATTGGGGCACGTGCGGAAAAGCTATTTATCTTATTGAAAAATATAGGTTTTCATTGATTTCTGAAGTCGTCTTGGTTTCACGCCCTTACCAGCCCGGCGTCGCCCCAAGGCTCGCCGTCACGACTCCGAAAATGGACGCCGAACGCTCCGATCTTGCTTTCAGACGGGTAAGAAAACCGTGTTTGACGCCCGATTTGGGCACGCCGGGAGTTCAGTTCCGATCTGAGGCTGCTTAGGGATCGCGGACGCTATACTGACGCCGACCCGCGCCACATGCGCGCCGCAACCGGCGATTACTCCGCTCGACATGCCCGACGAATCCCGAAGCGATGGATTTGGCGCAGAAGCCTTGCGCTCGGGGTTTCTGCTGGGCGAATGGACCGTCAGTCCCCTGGACGGTCACCTGCAGCGCAGAGACGAGATCAACCGCGTACAGCCCAAAGCCATGGACGTACTCGTGGTCCTCGCCAGCGCTGGCGGCAAGGTTGTGGAACGTGAGGATCTGCTGCGCGAAGTGTGGGGCGAGCGTGCGGTTTCGGATGAGCCGCTGACACGCTGCATAGGTGATCTGCGGCGCGCTCTTGGCGACCGGCGAGATAGCCCGGTGCACATCAGCACGATTCCCAAGCGTGGCTACCGCCTGTTGGTACCCGTAAGGCTTCATGATGCGGGAGCGCAGTCCCCCGGGGCGGCTGACGACACAACCGAGACTGCGCCCGTTCGGCATAACCCGTGGCCGATCGTCACGTTGGGGCTCGTTGTGGTTCTCGCCTTCGTGGCCGTTGTGCTTACCGTGGTCGTTCAAAAGCCGCGTGAGACCGAAGCGTTTGGGCGGACATCCTCCGATGGCGCCGCGCCGGCTATCGCAATTCTGCCCTTTCTTAATCTGAGCGCTGATCCCGCTGACGCGTTTATGGCCGACGGGACGGCGGAAACACTCACTCATGTCCTGTCGCGCGTTGATGGGCTCAAGGTGATGGCACGCAGTTCCGCCTTTGCTTTCCGGGATGCTGAGGACGTTCGAATCATCGGCGACGCGCTCGACGTCGAAGTGGTGTTGGAAGGCAGTGTCCAGGTACTGGACGGAGCGATGCGCATCACGACCCAACTGGTCGCCACCAGCGACGGTCGCAGTCTCTGGTCCGAAGCCTACGATCAACCCGTGGAGGATCTGTTTGCGGTTCAGGATCGGATAGCCGGGGAAGTCGCTGCCGCCCTGCAGGTGACGCTCCTTCAGGCTGAACGCGGGGCGCCCGGGAGTCCCTCGGAGTTTGAGGCCTACCGCGAGTACCTCCTTGGCGTACAGCGACTGCAGGAACGGACGGCGGAGTCGATTCTTGCCGCTGAGCGGCACTTTTTGACGGCGCGGGAGTTGGATGAGCGCTACGCGCTGGCCCATGTTGGCTACGCGGAGGCGATAAGCCTCCAACATTACTATATGAATCGACCGATAGGCGAGATCAAGGCTCTGGCGTTACCCGCCATCGATCGGGCGATGGCCCTGGACAGCAGACTCGGAGAAGCGCAGGCCACACTGGGTTCCATACTCTTCAACGATGGCGATATCGCAGGTGCGGAGGCAGCACTGCAGCGTGCGGTGGCGCTGAGTCCGAACTATGCGCGCGCCTGGTTCGGTTACGGCACCATCTACAACGACACCGGGCGGCCCGCCGAGGCCCTGAAGATGCACTTGCGCGCCCTGGAGTTGGACCCTCTTGCCCCCCACATCAACAACGCGGTCGCGGTTGCCTACGAGAAGCTGGGCGAGTTTGCCGAGGCGACGGCGCAGTTTGAACGCACCATCGAAATAGCACCGAATTATGGCGCCGTGCTCTACCGGCTCGCGTCGCTGCAATGGAACGTCTCGGGTGATGCCGAGACCGCCATCGCACGGTTTGAGCAGGCTTTCGCCGCTGATCCCGCTAACCCCTGGGCCCCCGCTTTGCTGGCGCGCCTGTATCTGGATCTCGGTGAGGCGTCGCGAGCCGACCGCTGGGTTGTCAGTACCGAACAGCTGGGTCGGTCCGCCGCTGCCGGTGAGGTTAGAGCCATGCTGATGACTCTTAACCGCGAGGCGCCGCAGGAACGTCTGGCCATAGCGGAGGCCTACCTCGAACAGGTAACGCAGTTCGGCTTTACGGATCGATTCCTGCGCATTGCGCGCGATGCCTATCTTGAGTTGGGTGACGCTGCCGCAGCACTCGACCTGTTCAGAAGGGCGCACCCCGAGCTGTTTGTTGTGCCGCTGGACGTAAGCTGGGTGAATTTCTCGGCAGCGCTCGATCTTGCGTACGTGTTAAAGCGAACCGGCGCTCCCGTGGAAGCGAGCGCGCTACTTGACGGCGTGGATCGGTACATCGTCACGATCCCCAGGCTCGGATGCTGCGGCTACGGAATTGCGGACGTGGAGATCGCGGCGATCAGGGGTGACGTCGATGCGGCGGTCGCGGCGCTCAAGCAGGCTATCGCCGAAGGTTGGAAAGCCGACTGGTGGTGGGAAACCCGCTATAACCCGAATCTCAGCAACCTTGCGGACAGCTCCGATTACAACTCGACCCTGAAGGTCCTGGCCCTTCAGCTAGAGGAACGGAGCCGCATCACGCCGGATTGAATCCGTTGATGTCGCTCATGCCGATCCCTTGCCGATCGACGCGACGGTAGCCCCCTAGGTATCTCTCCACTTCTCGCCATGTCAGAACTTGGTCAATCCAAGTCATCGAAATGTCAGCTTCTGGTCAAGCACGGTTCTGCTCGATAACCGAGAGTGCGCACCGTCGCCGAGACGGCGTTCACACACTACTCGAGAGGAGCTTCTGAACCATGAAATACCTGAACCTGACGGCCCTGGTACTCGCCTTCGCCTTCCTTGCGGAGAGCACTTCGGCCGTGGCGGCGACGCCCATGGCGCGAGCCTACACTGTCGATGGCTGGAGCTATGCCGGCCGCGCGGGTGGTTCCGGCGGTAAAAGCATTCGCCACTATATCGGTCCCCATCGCAAGGGTGTGACCGTAAGCATGACCGGCTTTCGGGCCGAACCCCTGGCCAAGAGCTGTTTCGGCAAAGATCCGGACCGCTGCTATGGCACCTCCATCGTGTACCGCGAAGTGAATGAGGCGAGCGCATACATCCGCGACCAGCGCTACAACCGCAATACCGGTTGGCTGGAGTTCACCGTTGTCGTTGTTCAAAGAGGCCGAGTCTATGCAGGGAATCCATCGTTCTACTGGAAGTTCGGCTACGCCATCAATGCGTTCGAGTCCAACTGAAGCCGAGAACCGGGCAGCGTGTCTTCGGACTCTGCTTGCCCGGCTCTGCACCGCAGCCTACTGAAATGGAGCACCCAATGAAGAATCTTGTTTCCCTGACTGCCAATGCAGCGCTTGCAGCGACGGTGTCGCTCGCCGTAATCGAACTGCAGTCGCCAGAAAGAGAAGACCTCCGGCCGGACCCGCTAACGGTGACAGCGCCCGCGCCAGCCGCGGCCTCCGAGCGCGCAATCGAGTTCCCGGCACGAACCAAAACTCCGCCGGCGGATTTCGTACGGCTGGCAGATTCGCGTATCGACCAGCTGGAGCAACTTGTTGCGGAGCTCGACCGACAGCTCAATGCCGAGCGCCAGGCCGCCAGTAAAGACGAACTGGAGCTGGCCTACCGGGAAAACCTCGAGGCGCTGGACCAAAACTTTATCAGCGCACCGCACGACGGCTTGTTCAGCGTCGAAGCCGAGGCTGATCTATGGGCCAGTGCCCTGTCCTCTGGAGACTCCGATGGCCAGCTCTTGATCGACACCATGAGCTGCAAGTCCGATCAGTGCCTTCTGAGCGCAAGCGGTGTCGATGAGGCCAGCCTGAATCGCTTCTCCGCAGGCATACCCTGGGATTCAGCCGTAGAGTTCCACCCCTCCGCGCCCGATTCGAGCTCCGGTCGCGTCATCGTCACCCGCCTGTCACCGGCGCTGGATGACGCCGCCGGCTGATCGCTGCGATAGCGATCGTCGGGTTGGACATCCCTGCTTTCGTTCGGTGCGACGCGACGTTGAAACCAACCGCGTCGCACCCAACACCAACCTTGATCACGCCCGAAAGTGGCAAGCAGCCTGTCGGGCATGCGCGCATCTAGCCTGAGGGGAAGTAGTTGTGGCGTCCGCTATGTCCAGGGTGTCTAGAGCTGGAACGCATCGGCATCTATCTGGAACGGAAAGCGCTCGCGGTAGGCTAGCAACGAGTCCGCATCGAAGCTGACGGTCGCCGATGCGGGCTCGTTGCCAAGGTCTGCCAGGCAATCCCCGCTAGCATCGAAGGCCAGACTGTCGCCGCTGTAATGGTAGCCATTGGGGTCATCTCCAACGCGGTTTACCCCGACGACGCAGGCCTGGTTTTCGATAGCCCGCGCCTGCAACAGCGCCCGCCAGTGCGCCACGCGTCCCACGGGCCAGTTCGCCCCATTGATCAGCAGGTCGTAGTCATCCCGGTTTCGTGCGAAGACCGGGAAACGCAGGTCGTAGCAGATCTCGAGCTTGATTCGCCAGTCCCGCCAGTGCACTACAACGCGGCGATTTCCTGCAGTATAGGGTTCATGCTCGCCGGCCATGCGGAACAGATGTCGCTTGTCGTAGTGCTCGCAGCCGTCGGGAGTGACGAACAGCATGCGGTTGAATACCGCATCCCCCTCAGCCACGACCACGCTACCGACCAGTGCACAGTTCCGCTGCCGGGCGATGGACTGCATCCACTGTTGCGTGGCACCGCCCGGCGCCTCGGCCAGACGGGCAGCGGTCATAGAGAAGCCCGTAGTAAACATCTCAGGCATCACGATCAGGTCCGAGTCCGCCGGGAGCGCGGTGATGCGCTTCGCAAACGCCTCGCGGTTTGCCTCCGGGTCCTCCCAGGCCAGCTCCGCCTGAATCAGGCTGACGGTCAGATTTCGCATAGTCGCCTCGCGGCCTCGTCAAGAACGGCATCGGATTTGGCAAAACAGAAGCGCAGGCGCGGGGCCTCGCTTCCCTCGTCGTAGAACACAGAGAGAGGAATTGATGCGACTCCGTACTGCCGTGTCCAGAGCTCGCACAACTCCGTATCCGGTCGGTCGGAAATCTCCTGGTAGTCGAGTACCTGGAAGTAGCTCCCCGCCGCAGGTCGCCAGGTGAAACGCGATCCCTGGAGCGCGGCAAGGAATCTGTCGCGACGTCGCTCATAGTCCTGGGCGAGTCCCGCGGCGTAATCGGGTTCGGCGCTCATAAAGTCTGCCAGGGCGTGCTGCACCGGGGTGACGGCGACGAACGCAACATATTGATGCACCTTGCGCAGCTCGGTGGTGAGAAGCGGCGGCGCGACGCAGTAGCCGGTCTTCCAGCCGGTAACGCTGAAAGTCTTGCCGAAGGAGTAGTGAACGAAGCTCCGTTCACGCAAGGCCGGTCGTTGCAGAACGCTGTGGTGCGCGGCAGCGTCGAAAACCAGGTGCTCGTACACCTCGTCGCTGCAGACGTACAGGCCATGCTGAGCAACGAGGTCTTCGAGTTCGTCGAGATCGCCGGCTCCGATCACGGCGCCGCTCGGATTGTGCGGGCTGTTTAGCATGAGCAGTCGAGTTCTGGGTGTGACCGCGGCGCGAACCCGTTCCCAGTCAATAGAGAAATCCGCATCATTCAGGGGCACGTGGATGCAGCGTCCTCCGGCAAGTTCAACGGCGGGTTCGTAGCTGTCGTAGACCGGGTCGAAGACGATGACTTCGTCGCCGGGATTTACCAGCGCCGTGATGGCGCAAAAGATTCCTTCTGTCGCTCCCGGAACCACGGTTATCTCCAACTCGTGGTCCACCTCGACACGGCGCCAGCGTCGGATCTGATCGGCGATAGCCTCGCGCAGCCGCGGCAGGCCTGCCATGGGGGCATACTGGTTGTGGCCACTGAGCGCATGTTCCCCGAGCGCGTCGGCGAGCCTCCGGGGCGGTTCGAAGTCCGGAAACCCCTGGGATAGATTGAGAGCGCCGGCTTCCTGCGCAAGGGCGGACATGCGTGTGAATATGGTGGTTCCCACGCGGGGAAGTTTGCTCAGCATGCGGGAGTCACGGTCTCGAAGAAGAATCTATGCCGCAACGCGGCCTATGTGATTGATGATGACTAGTCTACGTCAAAGCTAGCGTTACGCCGCCATGGCAATAAACCGCTGGCCGGCCCGGAGCTGATCGCCGAGGCGGCCGTGGAGCCCGCGAACTTATTACCGGCCAAAGCCCGGCGTGATCAATCCATCCGGGTCTGCGAATATGGAGTGACCAGCAGTCGGATCCTTTCGGCTGGGATAAGATGCGGTCGTGACCGACAACACTTAGGTTCTTGGAAAGCGGCGTAACCTGCCCGAAACGGTGACACGGCTCTCAGGAGCCGGCGAGTTGGATTGCCATGATCAAGAGTATGTTTACGACGACGTGCGTGAATGCAGAGCGCCGACGCAAGATGCGCGGACCGGCGACTTCGCCGGGTGCTCTTCCAGCAGGCGAGCAGGTAGTGACCTATCGGCGGATCTTGCAGTGATAGCGCGTCACTATCTGCTGCCCTTGCTACTCAGTGCGCTTTTTTTGCAAAGCGGCTGCGCCAGCGGCCCCGCTACCTATCCGGACCCCATTCCCGATCCGCTTGAGAGCACAAACCGCAGAATCCACGGCTTCAATCAGGGCCTCGACCGCGCGATTCTGCGCCCCGTTGCCCGTGGTTACGGCAAGCTCCCGACGCCGGTGGTGCGGGGGGTCGGCAACTTTTTCGACAATCTCCGGCAGCTGCGCACGCTGGTAAACGATGTGCTTCAGGGCAAGCCGCAGCGCGCGGGCAACTCCCTGCGCCGGGTGGTCCTCAACACCACCGTGGGCCTCGCCGGTTTCCTTGATCCGGCGACGGCGGCCGGGATTCCGAAACATACGGAGGGGTTCGCCCAAACCCTGGCTGCCTGGGGCGTTCCCAGCGGATCCTACTTCGTGATTCCCTTTCTGGGGCCGGCCACGGTGCGCGATGCGTCGGGCCGGATTCTCGACTTCTTCACCCACCCTTTCATCCTGTACGACGCCGACAACTTCTTTGTCGACAACCTGTGGGCACTCGACTACGTGGATATCCGCTACCGCTTCCTCGCTGCCGACAGGGCGATAACGGAGTCTCTGGACCCTTACGTATTCCTGCGCGAGGCCTACATCCAGCGTATGCGCTACGAGATCTTCGACGGGAATCCGCCGCTCAGAGATTTTGACGACGAGCTCGAAGGTGAGGGCTGGGAAGACGAAGAAGACTGGGAGGACGAAGAGGGTTGGGAGGAAGCGGAGGTCTGGGAGCTGGAAGAAAAGCAGCTTTGATTCCAGACCGATAGTTGCCTAACCCGCGCCAGCAGCGACGAAGCGACCGCCGCGAGGCGCGCGCACTGACCCTCAGTGCTCCCCGGTCCAGCGCGCGCCGGCGCTCAGCATCGAATCCACTTCACTGATCTCGGCAATGGCCAGGATCTGCTTGGGGATGTTGATGTAGTGAATTTCTCGCACCGAGATCTTTGCCCAGTTCACCCACTCAAGGAGCACGGCGAGGCCGGCACTGTCGCTGCGTTCGACGCCTGCAAAATCGACTTCGATTACCGAGTGCTTGGCAAAATGGGTGCGACTGAGCGCCACGATCTCGCCCGCGGTCTCGAAGCCGAGTACCCCCGACAGGGCGAAACGTCCACCACCGGCGTCGCTGAAGGAAAACTCAGCCATCGCCCTGGGTCGCGTTCTCATTGCGGGTTTCCAGATCGACAATCACTGCATCCAGCCCTTCGGCGCGGACCAGGCTGTCGACTTCCTTGCGGTAGTTGGTGAGGTAGGAGATCCCCTCCACGGCGACGTCGTAGACCTTCCATACGCCGTCCCGGTTGCGCAGCGTGTAGTCGACGGGTATCACGCGCCCATCGTCGAGGATGACCTCGGTGCGCACGCGGGTCTTCGTCGCGCCTTCCTCGCCCCGGTAGGGCAGCATGCGCAGATTCTCCGCTTTGAACTCGAGCAGTCCGCTCGCGTAGGTGCGCACCAGGGAGCGGTAGAACGCATCGATAAAGCGGCGTCGCTGTTCCGGGCTGGCGTCGCGGCCGTGTTTGCCCAGCACGACGCGCCCGGCGTACACGAGGTCGAAGCGGGGCAGGAGCACAGAATCCACGGCGGCGTAGAGAGCCGCCGGGTCGGCTTCCAGCTCCTCGCGCCGCTCGCCCAGGATTTTCAGGATCTCTTCCGAGGCGCTTTCCACCACGCGCTGAGGGCTCTCTCCGGCGCTGCGCAGCTGCACGGAACCGAGCAGCAGAGCGGCGGTGCAGAGCAGGCGTAGGGCAATGGCTGGAACTTGTGTCATCTGCGGCCTCCCTGACGCGTCGCGCCTATTCATCGCTCTTTCCGGCGTTGACCAGGAATTTCCCGATCAGGTTTTCCAGGATCAACGCTCCCTGGGTAAATTCAAACTCATCGCCGTTCTGGAAATACTCGTCCATGCCTCCAGCGCCAATGCCGATGTACTGGGCGCCGATGAGGCCGGAGGTGAGGATACTGGCGTCGGAATCGTTCGGCAGCCGGTCGAAGCGCGAGGCAATCTGCAGCGTCACTACCGCCTCAAGGCGCTCGGGATCGAACTCGATGTCGCTCACCCGCCCCACGCGCACGCCGGCCACGGTGACCGGCGCGCGCACCTGCAGCCCGCCGACATTGTCAAAGCGCGCCGTCAGCTCGTAGTAGTCGTCCTGTTGATAGCTGCCGATGTTGGACGTCTGGGTGGTGAGGTAGAACAGCGCACAGAAACCCAGGATCACGAACAGCCCCGTTCCGAATTCGACAGCCCTGGTTTGCTGCATGATCAGACTCCTTCGAGCATTACGGCGGTCAGCATGAAATCGAGGATCAATACGGCGATGGCACCAATCACTACCGTCCGCGTTGTTGCCCGGCTGACTCCTTCGGCGGTAGGCATGGCATTGTAACCCTCGAAGACGGCGATGAAGGTCGCGGCGATGCCGAATACAACGCTCTTGATGACCCCGCTCAGAAGGTCGTCGAAGAGATCCACGGACTGCTGCATCTGTGCCCAGAACGCGCCCTGGTCGACCCCCGCGAGCCCCACGCCCACGAGATAGGCGCCAAAGATGCCAATGGCGCTGAAGACCGCCGCCAGCAGCGGCATGGATATTACCCCGCCGAGGAAACGAGGGACCACAACGCGTTGCACCGGGTCTACGGCCATCATTTCCATGGCGGAGAGTTGCTCCGTGGCGCGCATGAGGCCGATCTCCGAAGCGAGGGAGGTGCCGGCCCGCCCGGAGAACAGCAGGGCGGTGACCACGGGCCCGAGTTCCCGAAACAGAGCCAGCGCCGCAACGCCGCCAAGGGATTCTTCGGCACCAAAGCGGGACAGGGAGTCATAGCCCTGCAGCGCCATGACCATGCCCACAAAGAGCCCGCATATCATGATGATGATCAGGGACTGGGAGCCGCTGGCGTGGATCTGTTCGATGATGAGCCGCGGCCTGAGCAGCGCCCGAGGGGTCTGCGCCAGCACGCGCAGGAAGAAGAGCTGCGCGGCGCCGAAGGCTTCGACAGCACTGCGCAACGAGTAGGCGAGTTCGCGAACCAGGGTGGTCATTCTTCCCCGGGTCCGATGAGCTGCGCGGAGTAATCCGGAGCGGGGTAATGAAACGGTACGGGACCGTCGGCCATGCCCTGCATGAACTGGCGCACCGTGGCGGAGCCGTTCTCGGCAAGTTCGTCGGGGGTGCCCGCCGCGACCACTTTGCCGCCGGACAGCAGGAAACTGCAGTCGGCCACCGTGCCGATCTCCTGAACATCGTGGGAGACTACGATGCTGGTGAGCCCCAGAGCATCATTCATACGCCGCACGAGGCGCAGGATCACGCCCATGGAGATTGGGTCCAGGCCCACGAACGGCTCGTCGTAGATCAGGATATCCGGGTCCAGCGCAATGGCCCGGGCCAGGGCCACGCGCCGGGCCATACCGCCGGAAAGCTCCGAGGGCATTAGCGGGGCGGCGCCGCGAAGTCCCACGGCGTGGAGCTTGCTCAGGACGATATGTCGGATAAGCCGCTCATCGAGATCCGTGTGCTCGCGCAGGGGAAAGGCGACATTGTCGTAGACGCTCAGGTCCGTAAGCAGCGCGCCGTGCTGAAACAGCATGCCAATGCGTTTGCGCAGCCTGAACAGCTCGCTCCGTGACAGCTCGCCAATCTCATTTCCATTGACCACGATTGAGCCACGATCGGCTACCAATTGCCGCGTAATCAGGCCGAGGAGCGTGCTCTTACCGGTACCGCTCGGACCCATGATCGATGTGACCCGCCCGCGCGGAATGTCAATATCCAGTTCATCGAATATTTTGTTCGGGCCGCGGGAAAAACACAGCCCCCGGATGCGGACGGCGAGATCTGGTTCTGGTGTGCTCACGCTGGCGTCGATACACTGCTGAAACGCATGATTATACGCCCGTCTTTGCCGCGGCAATGCACCTGTTGGAGTGGACAATGCCCCTGACCGTTCAGTTCGAGCTCGATGACGAGGATCTGCAGCATTTCCGCGATCTGATGTCAGACGTGTGCTCGCACACAGACTGCCGGGACCGGGAGCGCATCGTCGCCGCGGCGAGGGATATGGTCACGCGGCTGCGCTCCGCCGATGCCCAGCGCTATCTGCTGACCCGACTGGAAACGTTGGAGATGCTGATAGCGATGCTCGAGGACGAGCAGTGGTCGCTGCCGGCGAAGGAGGCCGATCGAGTCAGCTATGCCCTTGCCTACTTCTCCGATCCCATGGGCCTGATTCCAGACGATGTACCGGGTCTTGGCTTTATCGACGACGCCATCATGATCGAACTGGTCGCCAAGGAGCTGGAGAAGGAGATCAGCGCCTATCACGACTTCTGCGAATTCCGCAGCGCCGAAATCGAGCGGCGCCGCGCGGCCGGAAAGGACGTCGAGCTGGTGACGCGCTGCGACTGGCTGGACGCAAAGCGCAGCGAGCTGCAGCAGCGTATGCGCAAGGATTCCGGTGTGCTGAAGCCGCTGTTTTCCCTGTTTTCGCGCTGACGCCGCTTGAGCTCAGTAAGCCGGGCTCCAATCCTTTGACTTTGCTTTCGCCAGCCGCGCGGATTTTCTGGGAGACATCTGCCAAAGCAATCGGGCCACGATTCCCGAGGCGTCCTTTGATCCCACGAGCCTAAGTCGGTTGTTGCCGCAGGGCCTGTTCCTGCCAGCCGGGGGAAAGTCGACTATTCCTCATCGGATGTGCCGTATTCGTTCCTTCGCTCGCCGCCGAACTGGTAGAGTAGTGCGACGGCACCGCACAGAATCAATATCGCTGACGCTTCGTAGAGGATCGCGGACGGCTCCATTTCCTTGGACTGCAGTACGATCAGACGTGAGAGGGCCGTTATGGCGATAAGCAGCGGATACACCGTTGGTATTTGACGGCTGGCGTAGAACGCGCCTGCCATCGAGAGTACTTCGGTATAGAGAAAGAGAAGCAGTATGTCGGCGATGGTGACGCTGCGCTGCTCCCAGATCGCGAAAATCTCAAATAGTACGGCCACCACCGTCAACAGAATAATGATCACGATGACGGCGCGTTCTATCATGGAAATGACGGTGCCAAATCCGGATTGTCTGTCATTCGTCATGGCGCGGCTTCCGCTAAGCGTTGGTATTCCTGCAGGTCGGCATCACTCCACAGGCGATCAGGACTGTAGCGCGACGCTTTTACCACGGAGCGGCTTCAACGATGACGCAACCTGACACGGCTAACAACGACGACGTTTCATTGAGCGCCGGGAGGTCAGCAGATGGGCGGGCAGCGGGTAATTGAGGTCCTGAACACCGATGAACTGGGCATCTTCACTCTTGCGGGGTACCCGTGCGTGCGCGGGCGACGAAGATAGAACAAGCCGTCGCCCGGGCCGAGCAGAGTCCCGCGCAGGCTGACCTGGTCGGCCAAAGCCAACACATGCTCTGAGAGTACGCGTGGCTTCTATGGTCACCCAGCTTTGAATACCTTCGAGCTGGGCTTCCGGCGAAACTTTTGAAAGATTTCCAGTTCCCAGGGACGTAGGGCGAGCAGGATGCTGGACCCGAAGCGATCCTCCAAGGGGAGACTGGCGTCTTGCTCATGGAGTTCATTGAACTCCGCGAGGATACGCTCCATCTTCTTGCGAAGCGCCGCGTTGGAACCTGCGGACAACATGCCGCTTTGGAAAAGCAGGACTTCTCCCGGACCGGAGAAGGTGGAGTGCAGAAACTCGGGCTGCACCTGGTCGCGAAAGAAACGCTGAACGGGGCCGTTGGGTAGCCAGCGGAAACTGCTGGTAACGATTAGCCTGATCCTGTTTCCCGGCAGCAGTTCGATGAGTTTGATGCGGTCCAGCCGTGCCAGCAATTGCACAACCTCATGCTCGTCGAAAGCATAAGTAGACAGAATGTCATGGAAGGTCCAGTGATTAAGCACACTGATCGCCACCAGCAACAGCTCGCTGTCCTCCACAACCTCCCGCTCCTGCTCTTCCGTGAGTGTGGTGGTGCGTTGTCGCTCTTCTGCCATTTTCTGTACCAGGTCTGAAAGCTCGAAATCGATGAGCTGACAAAGCTGCTCCAGACGCTCAAGGCTGACACGCCCCTCGGAGAACATTCGTTTAACGGTGCTCTCTGATAGAGACAGGCTCCTGCTGACTCCGGCGTAGGTGATTCCGCGGGCCTTGAGCTCTCGCTTCAGTGTTGTAAGTAGCGGGACGATCTGACTCATAGTTCCTGATCAGTATCAAATTTCGATACTTTTTAGAGCATCCACGTCTACTTTTCTAGATAAGGGTGATTTCTACGCCCTTTTTGTCAAGCTGGACCCTCGAAACACGCCGATACCGAGTCAACCTGCGATCGAGGGCCACATCATGAAACTAACCGTAATCCGCCGCGCAACGATGGCATTGCTGATCGCCGTCCTGTGCCCAATTTCGGCAAACGCGGCGGGCCTCCTGACGCCGGCTAACTCCGGGCTAGGTGCTCTGGCAATCAAGGCGCATGAGGTCGATGTTGTTATCGAAGACGGCTACGCGATCACCACCGTCGAACAGATCTTCGCGAACCCACACGATCACGCCCTGGAAGCAATCTACTCGTTTCCGATTCCCGAGAAGGCCGCGGTGGGTGAGTTCACCTATTGGATAGATGGCCAACCCGTCAGCGGAGAGGTCTTGGAGCGGGAGCAGGCTCGAGATCTTTATGAACAGGAAAAGGCCCAGGGACGAGAAACGGCGCTTACGGAGCAGAACGATCACTACAGCTTTGAATCCAGCGTGTACCCCGTCAAAGCGAACGATGAGGTGCGAGTTCGTATGGTCTACCTGCAGCCGGTCCACACCGACCTGGGGATCGGTCGCTACGTTTACCCTCTCGAAGAGGGTGGAACGGACGAGGGAAAACTCGCTTTCTGGAACTATGAAGATGAGGTCAAGGAACGCTTCAGCTTCGACCTGTCCATGCGCTCGTCCTATCCAGTAGAGGATTTTCGTCTTCCCCAGCATCCCCAGGCGCAGATAGATCGCAAGGATGCACAACAATGGCAGGTGTCTTTGGGGAACGGGGCCCCCGGCTCCCAGGATGATCCCGACGTGGGTACTACGTCGCGCGGCAACCTGCGGCTCGACAAAGATATCGTCGTGTACTGGCGTCATGAACAGGGCTTGCCCGGAGCGATTGACATGGTGAGTTATCGGGAGCCGGGAAGCTCGGCAGGCACGTTTATGCTGACGCTGACCCCTGGGGACGACCTTTCCCCCTTGAGCGGTGGACGAGACTGGATTTTTGTCCTGGACTACTCCGGTTCGATGAGCGGCAAGTACGCAACCCTGATCGAAGGTATGCGCAAAGGGCTCGCAAAGCTGGATCCGAGCGATCGCTTTCGCGTCATCCTGTTTAACAACAGCTCGCGGGAACTCACCCGTGGATTCGTCCCCGCCGATGGCGGCACGGTAGAGCGCTACATGCGTGAACTCGAGTCCACGCAGCCCACAGGCGGTACCAATCTCTACGGAGGCTTGCAGCAGGGGCTGGCCGGCCTCGACAGCGATCGCCCCAGCGCGGTTATTCTCGTCACGGACGGTGTCGCCAACGTGGGTGTGACAGAGAAAAAGCGCTTTATGAAGCTCTTGGAGCGGCGAGACGTTCGCCTGTTTACCTACGTCATGGGAAATAGCGCAAATCGACCGTTGCTTGAGGGCATGGCGCAGCTCTCACATGGCTTCTCGGTCAATGTATCGAACAGTGACGACGTGGTTGGATTGCTCGCGCAGACCGCGGACAAGCTCAATCACCAGGCCTATCGCGATTTAGATATCGATTTCGATGGTGTGAAGGTTACCGACATCACGCCGGCAAACCCGGGCACGCTCTACCGTGGTCAACAGCTCACGCTGTTGGGGCGCTACTGGGGCGCGGGAGACGCAAAAGTGAGCGTTAGCGGCATGGTAGCCGGAGAGGAGCGCCGCTACGCCGCGAATGTGGTGTTCCCCGAAGACAGTGTTCTGAACCCCGAGCTCGAGCGCTTGTGGGCGTTCGCGAATATCGAAGCCGTGCAGAATCGTATCGATTTCCTGGGGGAAGACGCCGACAGTCGGCAGAGTATTGTCGATATGGCCCTGGCCTACGGTCTGGTGACCAACTACACCTCCCTGGTCGTTGTGCGCGATTCGGTTTATGAGCAGTTGGGTATTAGCCGGGACAATGCAAAGCGCATCGAGCGCGAGCGTGTGGCTCGGGAAAAGCGTGCTGGTGGCCCGGTACAAAGTCATCGCCAGGACACGTCTGCCCCGGCCTTTGGGGGGACGCGGGCCTATCCTTCCAAGGGCGGTGGTTCAATGGGTTTGCTGAGCGTTGTTCTTCTATTGCCGTTACTCTGGATACTGGGTGTGCGCTCGCGCCCGGGCAGCGCGGCGAATCGCGCCGCTGGGACCACGCGGCGAGCATAGGCAAGCCCGATGTCGTGCACTCATATACCACGCATCACGCTGACCCTATGCGCGCTGGCTCTTTGTCTGCAGCTTCTCCCGGAGGCTCTTCAGAGCCTTCTCTACTTTGATCGCGCACTGCTTTCGGGATCACCAGTGGCGAGTTTGAGTCTGATCACCGCCCACTGGATCCACGCGGATTGGTCGCATCTGGTCTGGAACCTGGTGGCCCTGGGTGTTTTAGGTACTATCCTGGAACAGCACTCAGCCAGGCTGCTTGTTTCAGCCGTGATTGCAGGAACGATCGGCGTAAACGCGCTCCTGCTGTCACCCGTGGCGACCATCGATCAGTACTGCGGTTTGTCCGGACTCCTGAATACCCTCCTGGGCGTTGGACTCTATGAGGCCTGGCGCCGGACTCGTGCTCCTGGTGTCGCCTTCCTAGCCTGCCTTTGCTTGTGCAAGCTGGGAGTCGAGCTATGGTGGCAGCAGTCTCTATTTACTGATTTCAGTTGGCCGCCCTATGTTCCCGCCCACTTAGCAGGATTAGTCGCTACACCACTGGCACTGCTATGGGCGAACCCGGGAAGCATCTTCCACAAAATGCAGGTCTGGAGATCCGCATGATGAATATCTGGTCTCAAGCGCGCACGCTGGCAATTGCGACGCCTCCCAGTAGAAACCGCTACGCGGATCTTCTCCGCGCACTGTCAATCCTCTTTGTCATCCTGGGTCACTGGCTGATGACAACCGCTGTGTACGATAAAACCAGCCAGACTCTGACGCCTGTGCTCGCCCTCGATGTTGTCGACTGGAGTGCCTGGTTGACCTGGGGGTTCCAGGTGATGCCCATTTTCTTCATCGTCGGCGGCTACTCGAACGCGATTTCCCTCGCCAGTGCGAGGCGAAGAAATCTCAGCTATGCCCAATGGCTCACCGGCCGCCTGCAGCGCCTGCTCACCCCTCTCACGGTGCTGGTGGTCTTCTGGGCAATGGTCGCCTTTGTGCTCAACCTCGCAGGTATTCCGGAGGCACAGATTCGCTTTTTCAGTCAGTCCGCGTTGGTCCCCACGTGGTTCCTGGCGATCTACACCATGATTGTGCTGCTCGCCCCTCTGAGCCATCGATTCTGGCAGCGCTGGGGCTACGGATCACTGCTGGTATACGTCGGCGCTGCTGTGGTCGTCGACACTGCATTTTTCGCCTTTGATTGGACGTGGCTGGGCTGGAGTAATTACTTCTGGGTGTGGTTGGCAATGCATCATCTCGGCTTTGCCTGGCACGACGGCCGCCTCGGTTCTCCGCGTAAGCTACTTGCGATAGCGCTCTGCGCGCTCGTTACTTTAAGCGCGCTGATTTTTCTCGGTCCCTATCCGATCGCCATGGCGGGTTCTCCCGGTGACGAGGTAAGCAATACCTTACCGCCTAAGGTGACGCTGATTGCTCTGGGAGTGTTTCAGTTTGGTCTGCTCATGGCGCTGGAAAAACCTGTTCAGCGCGTACTTCAGCGAGTCAGTCTTTGGACCGCAACGGTCTTGATCAACAGCATGATCATGACGGTGTACCTCTGGCACATGACCGTGCTGGTGGGCCTGATGGCCCTTTGCTACCTTGCCGACGGTCTTGGCTTCGGTGCTACCGTGGGTTCGCTCGAATGGTGGTCCACGCGACCGCTTTGGCTTGCTGCGCTGACCGTTCTTCTTGTACCCGTGGCACTCCTGCTCTCCCGACTCGAGCATCTGACCTTTTCAGGCAAGGATCGGCCGCCTGGCGCGGCACGTCTCGTTCTGGGTGCAGTCTTCGCAGGACTGGGTATTGCCCTGGCCTCCCTCCTCGGACTCAACGGCAATATCTGGGAGGTGGCGAACACCGGAATCGTTGCCTTGATGCTCGTGGGCGCCTATGCCTGCGGCGTGTCGCTGCGCAGGCTCACCCGGTCTTCGGAAGGCGCAAGGTCGTGATCAAAGCGGCCGTAGCGCAGGAAAAAGCTGGTTTGGCGCTTTACTGATTCGGCCCGCATGATGAAGGGGTGTGAGTGCGGGACCACAAGAAAGTCGCTCATACCTTCCACACGGGTGGCGTCGACCGACACTTTCCCATCGTCCGGATTCGGCAGCGCCTGTGATAGCAGTGGATTGAAGGTTTCGCTGCCCGCGATGATGCCGACGCTGTAGTCCACAGGCCCCAACTGTCGGGGCAGGCTGTTTTCTCCCGTGCCGAGCTGAAGTCCAGCCGGGCCGTTTATCAAGTCGAAGCCAGGCACTTTGCGAAAACGATCGACGACCTCGCTGCCCTGGTTCGGCGGCGCCAGCATTACGACGTGCCCGAGGCGTTCCAAGGGTTTTTTGCCAAGGTAGTAGCGAACTAAAATACCGCCCATCGAATGCGTGACAAAGTGAACCCGGTACGCCTGGGCGCATTGGCTGATGCCCTGTTCTATTGCTGCCGGGGCGAGTTTTTCTATCGACTGTTCTCGGGAGGGGTATCCCACATTTGCCGTGTCAAAACCTTCCGCCGATAGAAATTCAGCCATTGGCTGCATCGCATCCGGGGTGCGAGCGAGTCCATGCAGCAGAATTACGCACTCCTTGGCTGCTGCGGTGCGGCTCGCTCCCAAGAGCGTAATCAGAACAATCACGGTGATGGGTCGAGCACGCAAAGCGGGCGTGTTTCGCCGAGAACGGCGCGATCTGAGGAGCGGCCAGCGCGAACTCAACAGAACACTGCTCGATTCGTCCGATTTTCCTTGCATGCGTGTGATGCCCGATATCAGCCTGTGCTTCCACACGCTAGCAGGAAAACCACTGCTGGGGCTGCGAAGTTAGAGAATTGATTTCGGCGGCTTCCGCGCCGTTTTCAGAGGCTGAGTGCATGATGATGTTGGGGATGGTCGTAGGGAGATTGATGAGCGGGAAAGGGCGCTCGAGAGCCGCCTTGCACCGTTTAAATCAGAATTGTTCAGGAACTAGCAAGCGCAACAAGGGTCGTTATCTTGTCTGGAGTTCGATATTCGACACCAGTCGGTAAGCGGCTGCATGCGGAAAACGCGGAGTTTAAGATGAAGGCTTTTTTTGCCCGTCTGGGCGCATTCCTTACCACGCTACGGGTATGGACTCTCAACCTTGTGACTCTTGTGTTGCTGCTGAGTTTCATCGGCTTCGTTATAACACTGGTGCGGCAAATGCCGAAGGCGATCGATCCCCAGGGCAAGGTGCTGATCATCGCACCTAGGGCTGAGATTCTGGATCAGAAGGTCTATCCCGCGGAATTCAGTTTTCCCTTTGCCTTACCCAAGAGCAGGCAATACCAGACCCGCGACATGCTGCGGTTGATTCGCACCGCGGCGGCCGACGAACGCCTCGCCGGGGTGGTCATTGATTTCTCCGAGGTGAGTTTCAGCGGGCCAACGACGGCGCTGAACATAGCGCGGGAGCTGCGTACCCTGCGCGAGTCCGGCAAGCCGGTGATTGCTTTCAGCGAGGTCATGGGAACCAGTGCCTTCATGATGGCGTCCCAGGCGGACGAAATCTTTGTGCATCCGTCCGGCGCTGTGGCCATCACCGGTATCGGCGGCTACCGCGACTACACGCGGGAACTGACCGAGAAGCTCAAGATCACCATACACAACTACTCTCAGGGCGACTTCAAGTCTGCCGTGGAGGGTTTAACGCGCACTGATATGTCGGAAGCAGACGGCCTGCAGCGCCGCGAGCTGTACGCCCCGATCTGGGCCGCCATGAAGGCCGAGATGGCCGCGGGTCGCGGCATCGACGCGGAGATCTTTCAAACGCTCGCCGATGAGCACAGCCTGCCGCTGATCAGGGAGGGTGCTTACAATAATCTGGCCTTCGCCGAGACCCAAGGTGTTATCGATGGGCTGAAGACCTTTCCGGAGTTTCGCGACTACATGATCGAGCGGTTCGGCGAGGCTGAGGATCAGGAACTCGTCACCTATCCGCATATCGGCTTGGAAGCCTACCTCGCGCAGCTGCCCCCCGAGACGCCGGCAGCCGAAGACAAGGTGGCCGTGGTCTTCGCCGAGGGCGGTATTCAGACCGGCAAGCTGGGGCCTGGCGTGGCGGGCTCGGACGATATCGCTCAGCTTTTGCGGCGCGCTCACGAAGACGAGGGTACGCGCGCCGTTGTGCTGCGGGTAAACAGCCCCGGTGGCTCGATCATCGCGTCCGATGTTATCGCCAGCGAACTTGTGGCGGCGAAGCGAAAGGGGCTTCCGGTCGTCGTGTCCATGGGTGATGTCGCCGCCTCCGGGGGCGTCTGGATCAGCACACCGGCGGATGCGATCTGGTCCGAACCGACTACGATTACCGGCTCCATCGGCGTGGCCGTGGCTTTCCCGACCCTGGAGAATGCCTTCGAGTACGTGGGTGTGAACTTCGATGGCGTCACTACCAGCCGCCACGCGGGATGGGGGCCCAACCTGGCGGTCGATGAGCAGCTCGACGCGATGTTCGCCCGCTGGGCGTCCGGCGCCTACGACCGCTTCGTGAACACGGTCGCCAGCAGCCGCCAGAAGGAGCCCGAGTACATTCGCTCGATCGCCGGTGGACGCGTGTGGATCGGCAGCAAGGCACTGGAACTGGGGCTTGTCGATGCCCTGGGTTCAATGGAAGACGCCATTGCCGACGCCGCCGAGCGCGCGGGTATAGAAGACTACGGCGTGAACTACGTGGTGAAACCGCCGTCGCCGGGCATGCTGCTCCTGCAGCAGTTTTCGGCGACTGTCGGAGTGGAGCTACCGCCTATCGATGGCGGTATTCTGCAGCGCGTCCGCGGTCTGCTGATGGAATTCGAGTCGCTCTCCCGACCCCGTGCCAGTGTGCTGTGCACGGACTGTGTGGTTGAACTGCTCTGAGCGGCGCCAGCAACGCGCAGCAGGTCCCGACCCCGTGCCTTCAGCAAGTGGAATGAATTCAACCGGCAACGGAACGTGAGCGTATCGGTCACCGGCAGCTCACGCCGCTGTGCTCTGGTTTGGCGGAGTGAGTACTACAACGTGACCGAAGCCTTTTTTCTATGCTACTAAGCGCGCTCCCCAGACTGGTGTGGCTCTATACCTTGATCCAGGCACTGGCCATGAGCGTGGGCAGCATGATGGTGATCGTCGGGGGTGTGCTGGGAGCCGCCCTGGCACCCGATCCCGCCTACGCGACCCTGCCGATGGCCACGATGATCCTGGGCACGGCCACGGCCGTGCTTCCCGTCACCCGGTGCATGCGTCGTTTCGGGCGTAAGACCGTGTTCCTGTCCGTCACCCTGGTGGCGCTGTTGGCGTCACTCCTGGCGGCCCGGGCGGCCATCGAGCTGAGCTTCGTGATGTTCTGCGGTGCCGCCCTGGGTTTCGGCTGTGCCGTGGCCGGCATTCAGCAACTGCGCTTTGCCGCGATGGAAGCGGTAACACCAAACCTGATGCCCAAGGCCGCTTCAACGGTGCTGTTGGGAGGCCTGGCGGCCGCGGTCATTGGCCCGGAGCTGGCAACCCGAGGCAAGGATCTGACCGGGACTGAGTTTGTCGGCACATTTTTGCTGATGGCGGCAATATGTTGCGTGTGTGCGGTCCTGTTCCTGTTCACACCGTCATCCCGGGTACGTGAGAGCGAGGTGTCGGGAGAAGTCCGCACCCTCCCCGAGATTATTCGCAATCCAACGCTGGTCATGGCGATCGTCGCCGCCGTTGGGGGCTACGGCTTGATGAGCTTCATCATGACGGCCACGCCCGTGCACATGCATGTGCACGAGGGGCATGGCCTGGCCCAGACCAAGCTGGTGATCCAGAGCCACATCCTGGCCATGTTCCTTCCATCGTTCTTCAGCGGCTGGCTGATCAGCCTCTGGGGAGCGGGCCGGGTAATTGCCGCAGGATTGCTGGCCTATGCGACGACCATCGGATTGGCCACCACGGGTAGCGCTGTACTCAACTACTGGAGTGCGCTTGTGCTGCTCGGCATAGGTTGGAACTTCCTGTTTATCTCCGGGACCACACTCCTCCCCTCCACTTACACGCCGGCGGAGCGATACAAGGTGCAGGGCCTCAATGAACTGCTCGTATTTGGGTTTCAGGCTTCCGCCGCCCTGTCGGCGGGAGCCGCGCTGCATTGGCTGGGGTGGCAAAACCTGCTGCTGGCCTGCGTCCCGCCTATCCTTCTCCTGACACTGGTCCTGCTCTGGTGGCAAAAGGCCGAAACCGCACGAGCCGCGATTCCAACCTGAGAACGGCTTCTGCTTCGGGGCGTCCCAGTGCGTTGCCCGCTTGCCCCTGCGATACACCTACAGCGCGACCCGTTCACTGCGGGGCTGGGGCGTGACGTCCGTGCGTCCCTTGTCACTCATGACGGATGTGCCAACCCTGGCTGCGGACCTCGCTGCGCAGCATTCCCGATCGCAGAAGAAAGGTCGCTGCCTGCATGCCGTCATCAAGAAAGACCTCTATGCCGGAGGGGGCTACGTAAACGCTTGCCTTCAGCTCGGGATTTGTACTGATGCGAGGAAAGACAAAGCGTGAATCATGCAGATCTGTGGAGTTCGCCGGCTTGCAGCGCTTTCGATCTACGATCCAGACATGGGCGTCCGGATCGAACTCGATGGAGACGAGCGCGCCGCCCGGGCCATCCAGAGACAGCTTCGAACCGGTGGCGTCCTCCACGGGGCAATAGGCATCGAGCCTGTACATGCCGCCAGGTCCACTGCCTGAATCGCCCTCGTTTCGCGGGAAGGCAGAGTATCCGGGAACGCCGACAGCGGGCCTGCTGATCATAACGAAGGTCTTTCCATGGGCCGCCAGGCCGTACGAGCGAGGAAGCGTCATGCGACCGCGGAAGGGTCGCTCCCGCGTCTCGTTGGCGTAGGCCCAATTGTTCATCCAGCTGATGCCCACTGGACGATCGTGATGATTCGGGAGATTTGCCCACACGGCGGTTGCGTAGTGATCGGGACCCCAGTCCAACCACTGCGCTCCAGCCGTGGCGCAGAACTCAAGAAATTGTGGATCGGCGGTAAAGCGGTAACCGTCGAAGTCTCCCACAAGGTAGCGGGTTCCTGATCCCCCGTAGGGTCCGCCGGGATTGAAACTCACGACAAGCACCCACTTGGCGTCCGGTGAGCCGCACACCGGCACCTGGAACAGCACCGGGCACTCGTAGACCGCGCCGGTCGCGCAGCCGGGCACGGAAAACTCCGAGGCGATGGTCCAGTGGTCCAGGCCGGTTCCGCGGTAGATTTGTATTCGATCTCCCGCGGCGAGCAGCATTATCCAGCCATCATCAGCCTCAGCACGGAACACATGAGGGTCTCTGAAGTCTGGTGTTGCCCCGGGATTCGGCAGAACCGGGTTGTTTTCGTACTCCATCCAGCTGACGCCGCCGTCCAGGCTATAGGCCACGGCCTGGGTTTCGTAGTTGCTTTGCCCCGATTTCTTCGCCGCCACATCGTGTCGGGTGAAGAAGGCAACCAACGCAACGTCTCCTGATCGGTTCAGTCCAAAGTGGTTTCCGTGGTCGGCGACGATGGAGCCTGAAAACGCGTCGCCCAGCGATGTGGGAGCCAGCGCCACGGGCAGCTCGGTCCAGCTGACAAGATCAGCAGAGATCGCATGCCCCCAATGCATGGGGCCCCAGGTATTGCCGCCAGGGTTGTGTTGAAAGAACAGGTGGTATCGGCCGTTGAGCGCTACGAGGCCATTGGGGTCATTGATCCAGCCCACCGCGGATTGGAACTGGTAGTGGGTTTGCGGGCCGGACACGCGCTCTTCCTTGGCTAATCGGGGCAATCGATTGCAGGTTAAAGCGAGGCTTTTGCACAAGCAATCCAACGAAACCTTGTTGACACAGCCAAAAAGGCTGCTATATGTTTGCAATCGATTGCAATTTTGCAGGTGGCAGTTCGTAAGCGAGTTCAAGTTTTCTCGAATCTGACTCCGTCGAATGTCCTCACGAATAATGAAATAAATGAGTGGAGAACACCGTGCCAACATCATCCAAAGCACCCGGCTATCAGCACAAAATCCTCACTGCCTCATCGACGATTGCCATGCTTGCCGCGCTGGAAGCGGGCAACCTGGCCTATGCACAGGAATCCCAGGAGAAACCGCTTCTTGAGGAAGTCGTGGTTACCGGCACCGTGGCGGGTCGCTCGCAGATAGAGAGCGCCGTGGCGGTAACACAGGTGTCTGGTGATCTGATCCAGGAGTTTCAGCCCATTTCCGAGGCGGACCTGTTCCGCCTGCTCCCGGGAATTCAGACCGCCGGGACGGTTGGTCCCGGCGGTAACGCCAACATCGCGGTACGCGGCCTCCCGGTGGCCACGGGCGGTTCACCCTTCGTGCAGATACAAGAAGACGGATTGCCCACGGTGCTCTTCGGGGACATCCAGTTCGGCAACAACGACTACTGGACCAACTTCGATGCCACCGTAGATGCGGTCGAGGCGCTTCGCGGCGGTACCGCCGGAACGTTCGCCTCCCAGGCCCCGGGCGCGGTCATCAACTATATCTCCCGCACCGGCGAGGAAGAGGGCGGCATGGTCCGCCTCAAGGGCGGTCTCGGCTTCGATGAAATGCAGGTTGATTTCCGTATGGGTGGGCCGATCAGCGACACCGTCCGCTACCACATCGGTGGCTACTTCCGGGACGGCGAAGGGCCTCTCGATTCCGGTTTCAACGTGATCGACAGCCTTCAGCTGAAGGGCAATATCACCAAGGAATTTGCCGACGGAAGCGGCTACTTCCGCGTCAACGCCAAGTTCGCCGACACGCAGGAGCCCAACTACACCGGCGCCCCGTTCAACTTCAGCTCCGGTGGCAACAGCCCGGGCTCAGCCAGTACCTTTCCCGGCTTTGACGGGCTGACGGACTCCGCATACTCGGCGCTCAACCAGTCCATGCAGGTACTTACGCCATCCGGGTTCCAACGAGCGGAACTGGATGGAATCACCACGGAGCAGGTGGCTATCGGGTTCGAGCTGGATCGTGCGCTCGACAACACCTGGACGATCAACAACAAGTTTCGCTACCAGGACATAAGCGGCGCCTTTGCGAACCCATTCTTCGGTGTGACGCCGACAGCATCGGTTCTGGGTTCGGACCTCAGCATCAACGGCACTCCCTACGCCAGCGTCGCAGAAATTCGCTACGCCAACGGCCCGAATGCGGGGCAAACGTTCAACGACCCTTACCTGGACAACAACGCGATTTTCCGTACGGAAGTAGGCGACATCGGCAGCTTCGTGAACGATCTAAAAGTCACCGGCATGTTTGATTTTGATTCGGGCACGCTGACGGCGCTGGTCGGCTACTTCTACATGGACCAGACCATCGCAGCGAACTGGCAGGTCAACCGGGGCAATCGTGAAATCAGCGGGGACAACGCCGCCTCTCTCGAACTCTTCGACAGCGCGGGCAATGCGCTCAGTCAGGCCGGCATCTCGGGCTACAACAACAACTGGGGCAGCTGCTGCTCCCGTGACTACGACCTCGCCTACGTGAATTCAGCGCCCTATGCCGCCCTCGAGTTCGACAACAGCTACTTCAATGTAGACGCCAGCGTGCGCTTCGACACGATAGATGCGACGGGAAGCACCTTCGGGCCGGGCGACGAGTTCTTTGTCGACCCCAATGGCGCGGTCGTGGGCACGAGTGCCGAGGACTACGTCGCCGGGGAGGGATACATAACGGCCATGCTGCCGACCAACCCGCTGGAAGTTCTCGACTATTCGGAGGACTACACGTCCTGGACCATTGGCGGCCTTTACAAGCTGACCGCCAACACCAGTATCTTCGTGCGCACGTCGCAGGGGAACCGTTTCAATGCCGACCGGCAGACCTATGCCGGCAATATCAATGGCGACGGTACCCTCACGCAGGCGGGCAGAACTTCGGCGGTCGATGAGGTCAACCAGACCGAACTCGGCATCAAGCATCGCGGTGATTTTGGCGACGCAAGCTACTCCATCGAAGTCACACTTCTTCAGGCCGACTTTTCCCAGAACACCTTTGAGATTGATGGCACGGGAACGCGATGCCCGGGCGGTGCGCCGACCTGCGTTCTCAGCAATGAGTTCGAGTCCGAGGGTTTCGAAATCTACGGCACGCTGAACTGGGATCGACTCTCCTTGATCGGCACGGGTACCTATACCGATGCGCAAGTGAAGGGGGCGGGCGATTCGTCGTTTTCGGATGCCGAGCGCATACCCGAGTTCCAGTATTCGATGACGGCAAACTACGATCTGAACGAGATGTTCTCTGGTGGATTCTCGCTCTCGGGACAGACTGAAATCATCAACGGCGGACGTACCTGGGAAGGGGTGAACACCATCAGCGGCTACGTTCGCGTGCGACCCATCGAGAACATCATTCTGGGTCTGGATGGATACAATCTGCTTGACGACATCGCGCTTCGCGAAGGCGGTGCCATCGTCGATGAATCGGTCACACCGGTAGTCGGTACCGGAGGCTCCGTGCTTGGCCGTACCTTCCGCGCATTCATAACCTACGAATTCTAGTCCGGTTTCCCTGGCGGAGCGGCTTAGCGGGCGCATGTCGCTGTGTTGAACTTTACCCGGCCCCGTGGCCGGGTTTTTTTGTACCGTAGGAAAACCAGACAAGGTGTTGGTGCAGGGATCCCGATGAGAAACCCAGATGCCATTGAACGAATCGTCATCGCCGGGGGAGGATCCGCCGGGTGGATGTCCGCTGCGGCGCTCGCAGCGAGTCTCCATCAAAACGTTCAAATCTCCCTCATTGAATCGGACGCGATCGGCACGGTCGGAGTCGGCGAGGCAACGATCCCACCGATACGCACCTTTAATCAGATGCTCGGCCTAGATGAGATGGAGTTTGTGCGTCAGACACAGGCGACCTTCAAGCTGGGTATCCAGTTTGTTGATTGGGGAAAGATCGGCGATCGTTACTTTCACCCCTTTGGCCCTCATGGCCGGGCCTTCGATATCAGCAACGTGCATCAGCACTGGCTTTCCTGTCGGCGGAGCGGTCTCAGCGAGTCCTTTGATGCGCATTCGATGGCGTGGAATCTGGCCCGCCTCGATCGGTTCGCGCTGCCGGCCGGCGATCCGCGCAATGTGCTGTCCACCTTCGGCTTCGCCTTTCATTTTGACGCCGCGCTCTACGCGAAGTATCTCCGGGCGTACTCGGAAGCCCGCGGCGTGCAACGACTGGAGGGAAAGATAGTCGGTGTCGACATGGACCCGGCCACGGGCCACGTGCGCGGGCTTCGGATCGACTCCGGTGCGGAGGTGACCGGCGATCTGTTCATTGACTGCACCGGGTTCCGTGGCCTGCTCCTGGGCGATGCGCTGGGTGTGTCCTATGAGGACTGGAGCGACTGGCTACCCTGTAACCGGGCGCTCGCCGTCCCCAGTGAAAGGCTCAGTGCACTTCCGCCGTACACGCGCTCGACGGCCAGAACGGCGGGCTGGCAATGGCGCATACCGCTTCAGCATCGCACGGGGAACGGGATGGTCTTCTGCAGTGAATTCCTCAGCGACGATGAAGCTGCCGAGGAGCTGCTCGAAGGACTCGATACGCCCGCGATCGGCGACCCGAAATTGCTCAAGTTCACCACCGGAAGGCGTTCCCGTTTCTGGGAAAGGAACGTGGTTGCGATCGGCCTGTCCAGTGGGTTCCTCGAGCCCCTGGAGTCTACGAGTCTGCACCTGATTCAGGCCGGCATCACCAAGCTGCTGGCGCTGTTTCCCGACAAACAGTTCAGCGCTCTGGTCCGGGATGAATACAATCGCATAGCGGCAACCGAGTTCGAACGCATCCGCGACTTTCTCATTCTGCACTACAAGCTCAACACGCGATCGGATGGGGGCTTCTGGGAGCGCTGCGCGACGATGGAAGTGCCCGAGAGCCTTTCGCTCAAGCTCGAGCACTTCCGGCACTACGGGCGACACATCGCGCGGGAAATGGAGCTGTTCAGTGAGGACAGCTGGTTGGCCGTGCACCTCGGGCAACACCATTACCCACAGCGACTCGACCCGGTACTGGAACTTCGCGGCGTCGACGGGGGAGACTGGCTCAGCAAACTGCGCTCAGCGATGCAGGCCGCCGCCCAGCAGCAGTCCACACACGACGAGTTTATCGCCAGGCACTGCCAGGCCGCGCCGGTGAATGGCTGACCCTCAACCGACCCCGCTTGCGATTTACCAGTCCGCGCTGGCCGCGCTGCAACAGCGCCGGGGACTGGATCGCTCTGATGCGGCGAACTACGCTCAGCTCGCCGCACATTTAAGCCGCTCCGGGCGCGCCGATTGGGCGGCGGAGGTCCTTTCTCTCGTCGACCGTTTGGTGGTCGATGCGCAGCTCAAGTTTCGCCTGGCGCTGGCTTTCCGTGACGTGCAGCAGATGGAAAGCGCATGCCGGGCAATAGACGAAGCCGCGGCCTTGTCTGCCGATGATGCCAATATCGCGTTCGCTCGAGCCCAGTGCTACTACGAGGCCTGGCGGCCCTCGAGTGCACTGTTTGAACAAGCGAACAGGTTGGCCACCGCCAATCCCGAACTGATCAGGAACTGGGCGCTTGCGCTTGCCGCGGAGGGATTTGGCGAGGAGGCCCGGCGCCTGCTTCGAGAGCAGTTGGCCGTCTGGCCGACCTGGACGGAGGGACATCTCACGCTGACGACGCTCCTGGTTACCGGCGGCGCGGATTCCTTCGACGAGAGCTTTCGGCAAGCCTGCAAGACCCATCCTGAGAACATCGACCTGCCCATGGCATGGTTTGGCGTACTCGCCCAGGCCAGGGACTACGACCTAGCTCGTCAGGTATTGGAGGATGTCCAAGGTGAGGGCCGCGCTACGCTGAAGTACCGGATGGCCGAGGTTTTTCTGCAGGCGGAATCCGGTTCCGAGCTGTCGGACGATGACCTCCGCGGACCGCTCGCCCAGCAACGCGATCCCGGCTATGACCTATGCCTGGTTCGCTACCTCCTGCGGCGGGGGAGACCCGGTCAGGCGGCCGAGCTGGCGCTGCGACACACGACGGGGGCGAGCCAGCGCATGTTCTGGCCCTATCTCGCTCTCTGCTGGCGGCTGTGCGATGCGGATTCTTACCGCTGGTTGGAAGAGGACGGCGGGCTGATCACTGTTGACTCCGTCGAGCTGAGTGAACCCGCGCTTGGCGAGCTGCGCGACGTTCTGCGAACCCTGTTTGTGCAGCGCAAACCCTACCTGGAGCAATCGGTGCGCGGCGGTGTTCAAACAAGCCGGAATCTATTTTCCCACCCAGACCCCTTGATTCAGCGACTGCGGCAAGAGGTCACCAGGAAGGTCATGCGGTACCGGGAGAGGCTGGAGTCGAACGCCAGCGGGCACCCTTTGCGTTCGTTCTGTCCCGAGCGCTTGCATTTTTCCGGAGCCTGGTCCGTGCAACTGCGTGGTGGCGGATTTCACAGCACGCACACGCACACGCACGGTTGGCTCAGTTCAGCGCTGTATGTCGATGTGCCGGATCGGGCAACTCTCGGCGAGGCTCCCGCGGGTTACCTGAGCTTCGGAGATCCGCCGCCGGAGCTTGGCATGAATCTCCCTCCGGTTCGGCAAATCGAGCCCGAGGCGGGTCGCCTGGTGTTGTTTCCTTCGTACTGCTGGCACGGCACCGTGCCCTTTGACGCCGGCGAGCGCACGACCGTCGCCTTCGATATCGCGCCCGGTCCCGGGGTAGCGGTGGATAGTCCTAGGGCCTGACAGTAGCGACCGCCGGGCTGAGATCAAACAGGGCCCAACCCCATGGCGCCAGTCGTACCTGACCGACTTCAGGGGTTCCACCACGTGGTGGAGGTTCCACTCCGGACACGGGGCATGCGGAATCGAAGATGCGCATCGCACCGGGCGCGTCGATGCTCCAGGTCGCAGACTCGCCGCTGAAATTGAACAGGCAGAGCACGCGCTGATGCGAGCTGGTCCTGATGAATGCGAGTAGCCGGTCGTCTGGATCCAGTAACTCGATCGACCCTTCCCTAAGCGCTGGACTACTGGAGCGATAGCGCGTCATGGCCCGGTAGAACTGGAGAAGGGATTCAGGTTCCGTGTCCTGCAGGTCTACGGGACGCCTTGCATGTGCCTCGGGAATGGGCAGCCAGCTTTCCTCGGCGTCGCTGAAGCCCGACAGCTTCGCATCCGTTTCCCAGGGCATGGGTGTGCGACAGCCATCGCGCCCGGGTTTGCCGGGCCAGAAAGCCTTTCCCTCTGGGTCCTGAATTCGCTCATAGGGAACATCGGCTTGTTCGAGACCGAGTTCCTCTCCCTGGTACAGGCAAATGGTGCCGCTCAGGCAAAGATGGAAGGCCGCAAAGAGGCGCAGGCGATCGGGGCAGGGAGGCCCCTTTGTCCACCGCGTGGCGAGGCGTGGGAAGTCGTGATTGCCGAGCGCCCAGGTAGGCCATCCCTTGCCCTCGGCAACCCAGCGATCTAGGGCCTCATGGATGTAGCCGGCGTCGCAGCGCGGCTGCAGCAACTCATAGGAGTAGGCCGTGTGGAGCCTGTCCTTTCCGTCGGTGTACTCCACGAGCCGGCGAATGCCCTCATCATCGCCGATCTCCCCCATGAGACAGATATCACCGTAACTGTCGGTGAGTTCGCGAAGCCTGCTTAGAAACAACAGGTTCTCCGGCTGGCTGCGACAGTAGATGTGTTGCTGCCACTCGTGAGGGTTTGGGCCGCGCGGCTCTCCATGGGCGAACTCGCGGGGTGGATTGTCGTTGAGGCACTGGTGATGAAAATAGAAGTTGCAGACGTCCAGGCGAAATCCGTCGACACCCCGGTCGAGCCAGAACCTCGCGACAGCCAGAATTGCGTCCTGGACCTCCGGGTTATGGAAGTTTAGGTCGGGCTGCTCGGTCAAAAAGTTGTGCAGGTAGTACTGATTCCGTCGGCTGTCCCAGGTCCAGGCGGGTCCCCCGAAAACCGAGAGCCAGTTGTTCGGCGCTGTGCCATCGGGCTTCGCGTCCGCCCATACGTACCAGTCCGCTTTTGGCCCGGTGGCGTTCTGCCTGCTCTCCTCGAACCAGGGATGCCGGTCTGAGCTGTGTGACCAGACCTGGTCAATCATTACTTTAAGGCCAAGGGTGTGGGCCCGGTCTATGAGCGCGTCAAAGTCACCGAGGTCGCCAAACAGAGGGTCGACATCGCAGTAGTCCGCCACGTCGTAGCCAAAGTCCTTCATGGGGCTGACAAAGAACGGGGAGAGCCAGATCGCATCGACGCCCAGACGGCGTACGTAGTCCAGCCTGCGGGTGACGCCAGCGAGATCGCCGAAACCGTTGCCCTGGCTGTCCTGAAAAGAACGGGGATAGATCTGATAGATCACACCGCCCCGCCACCAGCAGCACTCCCGCTCTCCTGTGTCCTTTCCCAAGGCGCCTCTCCCTAGGGCCTGTTAACACTAACTACGGTGGCCCTGCTGACCCTGTTTTCTCGCCCAGCAAGGCAGGAATCGCGCCGTGTGGTGGGCCCACATAAGCGATTTCTAACGCCGCTGGGCGCGAAAACAGGGTCAGCCCTTTGGGTTGCGTCAGAAATAGCGCCAGTCGTCGTTACTCGTCGTTCATTTGGAACCACCAAACTTCTCTCCTCGCGCCTAGCCTGGCGCTATTTCTGACGCAACAGGGCCACCGTAGTTAGTGTTAACAGGCCCTAGTTGCGTGCACCCTGCTGTTCTGCGTCTTCGGCGGCGGGCTCCGCCGCGACTTCCACCCACCATACCGCTGCGGCGGCACCGAAGAGCAGCGTGCCGGCGAGTCGCAACACGTTTCTGGCGTCGCCATTGAACACGCTGTCGTACATCAGAGGCATGGAGAGGCTGAACAAAATCATGGGGATCACAATCATCATATTAAAGATACCCATGTACACCCCGTTTCGTGCCGGCGGTATCGCATTGGCGAGGATGATGTAGGGGTTTCCCATGATGGACGCCCAGCCAACCCCGATACCGATGGCGGGAATGAACAGCATCCACTTTTCCGAAGCGCCGGGCAGCGCGATCATGCTGCAGCCGGCGATGACCAGGCACACCGCGTGGACGCGGTTGGCGCCGAATCGTTTGGACATGGGTACCATCGCAAACGCCAGGATGAAACCGAGCCCGTTGTAGAAAGCCGCCATTTCACCGTTTGTCAGCACCGCCTCCCGAAAGCCATCGGACACCGCCTCGCTCGTACCGAAAACCGAGCGACTGATCGAATAGATGATGTAACCCCAATAGGCCGCCATGGCGTACCACTGCAGCAGGCTCATGAGGCCGAGCTTGCGCATTTCCACCGGCATGTCGCGCAGGGCGTCCTTGATCTCCCGCAGAATCACCCCGGCTCCCTTGGGCTGCGCGTCAATGGCCGCGGCTTCGGCGGCGCTGAGGGGCAGCTCGGGCACTCGCGTGATTGACCACAGCATCGTTGTGATGGAGATGACCGCCCCGGCCATGAATGCGAAGCGGGTGGTGTAGGGAATGTTGTGATCGTCAACGGCATCGCGGTCGACGCCGAGGGCATAGACCATGATCGAGGGGGCCAGGAAGGCGAGCATCTGTGCCAGACCCGTGAAAGCACTCTGCGTGAGAAATCCCAGTTGTCGCTGATCGGGGGGCAAGCGGTCTGCAACGTAGGCGCGGTACGGCTCCATGGTCATATTGTTTCCCGCATCGAGGATCCACAGCATGCTCGCCGCCATGAGAATGGAAGAGCTCAGGGGCATAAAAAAGAGCCCAACGGTGCACATCAGCGCTCCCGCGATGAAGTAGGGCGTTCGGCGGCCCCAGCGGGAGTTGGTGCGGTCGCTCATGGCGCCGACGATCGGCTGAACCAGCAGCCCGGTGATGGGACCGGCCAGCCCCAGTATGGGGAGCACCGCTTCGTCGGCGCCAAGGTAGGAGTAAATGGGGCTCATGTTGCCCTGCTGAAGACCGAAGCTGAACTGCAAGCCAAGAAAGCCGAGGTTCATCTCGAGAATTCGAGCGGGCGAGAGATGCGGCTTTGGGAGCTGGCCTAGCGTGGCCATCGGCGCGGCAGCGGGTGCTTCCATCGAGTCAACCCTCGGAGATTATTATGGTCGTGGGGTAGATATCAGACTATAGTGCAATCGATTGCATTTCGCACCCTGTTTCGAGCGATCGTTCCGTAGCACACTAGTTCCGAGACGAATCTGAGGGAGAGCAATCCTTGGCAAAGCGGATCACCATGGCCGAACTCGCCCGTGCCGCGAACGTCGATACGTCGACCGTGTCGCGCGCGCTGAACGACAGCTCGCTGGTCAAAGAGGAAACCAAGCGACACATCCTGAGCATTGCCTCGGACCTGGGCTACGTCATTCACGCCTCCGCCCGGAACCTGCGCCGGCAGTCTTCGGAGACCATCGGCCTCGTGATTCCGCTGGTTCCCGAATCCGGTCAGACAATCTCGGATCCGTTTTTCCTCGAGATGGTGGGCGCCGTTGCCCATGCCGCGTCGCAGGAGGGCTACGACCTGATCGTCAATGTGCCCAGCGCCGAGCAGCAGGACGGCGCCGAGCAGCGCCTGCTGCAGACTGGCAGAGCGGACGGGCTCATTATCATCGGTCAGGCGGGCCGCACCGAATTCCTGAACAAGCTGGGAAAACTCACCGAGCGGGTCGTGGTCTGGGGCGGCTCGGTCCCGGAGGCGAACTACACCGTTGTCGGTAGCGACAACGTGCGCGGCGGCGAACTGGCGGTTGAGCACCTCCTGAATCGGGGCCGAGAACGCGTGCTCTTTGTTGGCGACAGCGCCCTGCCGGAGGTTCAGCTGCGCTACGAAGGCCTAAAGAAGGCGCACCGCGTAGCAGGCCTGGAGCACGATCCGGACCTCATCCTCCCGGAAGGCTTCGGCGGAAAAAGCACGTTCACGGACTTGCAGCGGGTGCTGGATTCAGGTCTTGAATTTGATGCGGTCTTCGCCGCATCCGATGTGCTCGCGATTACGGCGATTCACTCGCTTCAGGCCTATGGAAAGCACGTGCCCGGCGACGTCTCCGTGGTTGGCTATGACAACATCGGACAGGCGAGCATCATGACCCCCGCGCTCACCACCATCGATCAGCATATCGCCGACGGCGGGCGAATCATGGTTGAACTTTTGCTGCGCAAACTGACGGGCACGGACGTGCGATCCCGGACCAACTCCACAGAACTGGTGGTTCGCGACTCGACCTAGCCGGCCTGCTTCTCCATAACGGTATCGATGGAGATGTCGACTTGGGTGCGCCCAATGATTGAGAGGGACTGATCCTGCGGCGCACAGTCCGTGAGCGGCGCTGCCAGATGTATCAGGGAGCCGTCCGGAGACCACTGGAAAGGGCTGCATCCGAAGGCATGGGCCGGCATCGACAGCACACTGCCTGCCGTGGACCAGGGCCGCCAGGGCCCGGCGAGGGACTCACTGCGGTACAGGCGGGTTTCTTTGTTGACCTCACTGTCGCCCTGCCGTTCGTGTCTCCGGTTGCAGGCAGAAACCAATAGGAAGTAGCTGCGTCGATGCTCGTCAAACCAGCACTTGGGCAGCTCCGCCTGCGTGTACTCGTCCGCATCGGGTAGTTCAATGGGCGGTAGCAGCTCGCCCTCGAGTTCGCCATGGTTCCCGTAGTTCAGCGACATCAGTGCTAGGGCCGGAGTTTGCGGTGCTATTTTGGCGCTCCAGATCGCATGGAGAGAGCCTCTGGTGGCAAAGAGGAATGGGTCTCTCCACGCCAGGATCGGTCCGCCCCGTTCTCCATCCCGATGGCCGAGCAGGCCTCGCTCGGGGAGGAAGTAGCCCTGCTTTCTGATCGAGTCGTAGTCCCTTTCGGGGTCCGAAAGTCTCACCGTGGCGGCACTGCCGCAGTGCTCGTAGGAATGCGACGGTTGCACAAGAATTGACTGTACGAACGGCCGGGTTGCCTCGGGCTGCCGAACTTCGGTGTAGGCCATCAACAGGTGATCGTCCCACGGCAGTGCAGAACCGCTCCAGATGCCGCTGCTAGGATCTTCTCCGGGTTGCATATAGGGCCCGCGGTCAAACCAGCGCTGGCCTTCGTCTTGCGAGGTGAAATGTCGAATATGAAAGCGGTAGCTGTTGCGCTGGGCGGGCGCTATCAGCGTCTCGCCATCCATCTTTGCGAGTGCGAGGCAGTACAGATGTATCGTGGCCTCATCCCTGCACGTCCATACATCCCAAAGCCATAAGTCCGGGTGCGTGATGGTGTGGACGAAAGGGGCTGTCACCGCCGGAGGCACTCGTGCGGTCTCAAACATCGTCGCTGACTTCCTCATTCTGACGACAGGGATTGCCGCGTGGCGCGACTCCCAAAGTGGCTGTATAGTGAAAAATACAATCGATTGCAAATAAATTGGTCGCAATCCATAAACAGAAAACTGGTCATTTTTGAGCTGGCAGAAACATGTTCGGTCTGATTGACGCTGGAGGGACCACCTTTAAGTGCGCGCTAGCGAGCGCCGATGGCTCCCTGCTGCGGCGACGGCGGGTAGACACGCGGGACCCGGCCTCAACCGTTGCCGAGTGCGTGGAGTTTTTTCGCCTCGCGGAAAGAGAAGCCGGTTCGCCGTTGGTGGCGCTTGGCCTGGCGTGTTTTGGCCCGCTGGACGTTGATCCCGACTCGCCCCAGCAGGGCACCATCCTGGACACTCCCAAAGCGGGCTGGTCGGGGTTTAATCTGAAGCTCGCCCTTGAAGAGGCGCTGCGTGTCCGGGTCAGCGTGCATACCGATGTCAATGCCGCGCTTCTGGCGGAGACCTGGGATGGCTCGTGCAAGGGAACGCGCAGCGCGGCCTACGTCACTGTGGGTACCGGCATAGGAGTTGGCTTGCGACAGGGAAGCGAGTTCATCGCGAGTCCAAGCCATTCGGAAATGGGGCATCTTCCCGTCACCGTCCATCCCGACGACAGCTACCCTGGAAACTGTCGTTTCCACGGAAACTGCCTTGAGGGACTCGCGTCGGCCAGCTCTTTCGAAGCACGCTGGGGACCTGCCAGGGACGTGCCTCCATCCCATCCGGGATGGACAATTGAGGCCGACTATCTCGCCCAGCTGTGTATGGCGATCACGCTGGTGATCAGGCCTGAAAGGATTGCGTTGGGTGGGGGTCTGATGCAGGCGGGACATCTACTCGAACTCGTTCGCGAGCGCTACCTGGAGCGGATGGCGGGCTATCTTGGATTTGATATGGCGGCGGTGAACCGGCTGTTGTGTACACCTGCTCATGGCGATGACGCGGGCCTCCTGGGAGCGCTGGCGCTGTTGCGGACGCTGGATCAGTTTGCCGAGATATCGCAGTGACGATTGCCGCCGAACGGATCAAGGGCCGGATTCCTTGCGGAGTACGGAAGGCGTGCGAGCTTCGCGGTGAAGACCGTACCGCGGGGCATCGATCCTGGGATCTCGTCGCCGGCCGCCGTCACTTATCGGAACAACAGCCCGTACAATAGAGCGGAGTCTGCGTTGGCACCGCGTGTTGCCCAGGTCACTTAGCCAAGGGTACTTGGAGTCGGCGCACTCCTGGGAAGCTGACCGACGCCCGGAGCCTGGAAAACAACATGAAGTATCTGCTCATCTTCGCGCTGCTTTGGACGGTGTCGGGAAGCGCCCAGGATTCGAAAAGCGCGCCTGAAGAACGGGTTACGCTGGAGTACATCGCCCACGCGGCGTTTCGCCTGATCGGCCCTCAGGGTACTTCTCTTCTGGTCGATCCCTATCAGAGTCGATGGTGGCTTGGCTACGATTTTCCCCCGGGACTGCCGGCAAGTGACGCCGTGCTCTTGAGCCACCCCCACCCCGACCACGATGCCGGGTACGCCCGCGGTGAAACACCGCCCTGGAGCGAGGGGACCAGAATCATCAAGGATCCCGGCAGCCATACCGTCGGCGCGTTTTCTATCCGCGGCATACGGGGACGGCACGCGGAGCCTTATGGCGAGGAGTTCGGACGCATAAACACCCTATGGCTGATAGAAATAGCCGGATTGCGCATCGTGCACATCGGCGACAACGAGCCCCTGAACGACACCGTGGCCGCCGAAATTGGGGACGTCGATGTGCTTATGCTCCCCGTGGACGACGAGGAACACATTCTGTCCTTCGAGGAGGTTGAGCGCTATCGACGGCGGCTGCAGCCTCTCGTCGTCGTGCCCATGCACTATCGGCATGATGATCTGGAGACCGACCCCGATCGACCCAATGATCTCGGACCGATTGATGGTTGGTTCGAGCGTCAGCCCGACGGCCGAAAACTCGGGACCCACACAGTTTCCCTATCGCGATCTGCGCTCGCCGAGCTCCCGGGAGTATGGGTGCTGGACCATTCGCCTCTCGTGACAAGACCTCAGTAGGCATGTCGGGACGAGGGTACTTACAGCTGCAATACGCATTAAATACGAAGGGAAGGCGGAGGCTGGGGCGTGAAGACTCGCACCAGAATCGCCGGTGACCGGTCGATCTCTTTCGAGTGCATCCAGCGCGGGAAGAATCAGCGCCGCTTGAAGGTCTGCCAGGATTCCTCTTCGTAAGCTCGCTGCGTTACAAATTCCAGCAGCCTGTCCATTTCCCGGGCGGTGGCCACCAGACCGGAATGGCGGTGCAGCAGGTCGAATTCCGCGTCGAGGAAAACCAGCGTCGGAGTGCCCACGACCCGATAGTCGCGGGTGACGAGCCGGCTCACCGACACAGCTTCCCCATCCGGAGCGCGGGCCATCGCGGTAGAGGCAATGTCGATGCTGACCGCGATAAAGTCCTCCTGCGAGCTTGCGATCAGCTTTTCGTCATTGAGAACCGATCGCCGCATCCGGAGACAGAACTGACAGTCCTCAGCCTCGAAAAACAGCAGTATGTCTTTGTTTTGGTCCGCGGCTTCGCGGCCGAGCGCCGCGAGATCCAGGCGGTGAACGGTCTTGAAAAATGTCATCTGCTCCGGGGCAGGCAAGGCTTCCAGTGGCTCCGGGTCTCCGGCGACCAGCGGCAGGCCTGCATCCGCCCACCCGTCAGTTCCGCCGGGATACCAGTACAGATTTCTGTATCCCCAGGCCGAGGCGCGACGGATTGCATTCCACGACATCCAGCAGTCAACAACACAGTAGAAGACCAGCGCCCGCTCCAGCTCGCCCCCGCTGAGCCGTTCCAGGTTTGAGCGAAAAAAGTAGGTCATCTGGTCATCGAGTTCGGCGTAGCCGACATTTGGCAGCCAGGTGCTGCCTTCGATGTGCATGCGCGGGGAGTCGGGTAGCCACGACAGCCCGAACTCTTCAATCTCCGGTCGGACGGTGATTGCCTGCACATCGATCAGGACGGGCGCGGCGTCGGCTATGAACGCCGCGAGCTGTTCCGTGGTCAGTGTTTGCCCGGCCGGTGCCGTCGGCGGTGTAGGGCGGCGGTAGTGCTTGTCACGGTAGCCTTCCGCGTTGAAAAAACGCTCGTCGGCAACAGCGGTCATGGTGCAGAGAAGCAGGCACGGCAGCGCCAGCGAACGAAGCTTCATCGCTCTGTTTGAACAACCCGACCCCGGGAAAGCGCCTCTTCCTCCATTGCCGGAAAGAGGTGGGCGACCGAGCGCTGGAACTCCTCGAGGAAAACGGCCAGCGAAAAGAACGGCGCGCCGGAGGGATCGGGCTCGAGCGCTTCCGCCATGCTGACACCGGCCTCCGCCTGCCCGCGCAGATTTGTTGCCAGCCAGTCCAGGTACAGCGATGTCTGTTCGATCGCCCTCTGGTCCGTGACGGCCGGTCCGTGCCCCGGCACCAGAACCCGGAAGGGCACAGCACGAAGCACGTCCAGGTCATCCAACCAGCGCGAAATGTTGGCTTGCGGCGTGGTCGGCGTCCGCCGGTAAAACACCACATCGCCCGCAAAGAGCACGCCGCTTTGGGGATCAAATACCGCCAGGTCGCTGCCGCTATGGCCGGCCAGGCGCAGCAATTCCAGTTCGCGACCCGCCAGTGTGATGCGCGCCTCCGAGTCCAGGGCGTCGGGAATGCGGACTTCCGTTCCCTTCATCCAGGGTCCCGCCATGCGATACATCGCATCGTTGAACAGTTCACCCTGAGCCTCGATGCCCTCGACGGTTCCCGGCAGCGCGAGAACCGGCACGTCGCCAAAGGCCTGGTTGCCGAGGAAGTGATCGGGATGGAGATGGGTGATCAGGACGGCGACCACGGGTTTGTCGGTGGTCTGGGCAATCGCCTCGCGGAGCTGCTCGCCATAGAGCCGCGACGGGCCGGAATCGATAACTACAACACCGTCATCGCCTACGATGAAGCCGGTATTCACAATGTTTCCGCCATTGCGGAAGCTAAAGTGTTCGAGTTTGCCTTCGAGGATAAAGACGCCCTCGGCGACTTCCTGCGGCTGCAGGTCATAGTTCCGCTCAGCCGCGTTCGTGCCCGGCAAACAGGTGATGGAAAGGAAGAGGGCCGCCAGGAGCCCGAAGCTTCGGAACATGGTGGCTCAGCTCACGGCGCGGCAGAGACGCTGGCCGCAAAGCGATTCCCGTTGTTGTCGATAGCAAAGAGCTGTACTTCGTCGCGCTGCTTCAGATCCAGCGTCAGGATCGGGTTTTCCGCAATTGGCTCGTGAAGGCTGAGCAGCGCAAGTCGTTCGCCCCAGCGATCCGTGATCTCCAGCTTCTCAATGATGAATACCGGGATTCTTGGCGCCAGCCCCGTGTCCATGGGATGCATGATGCGCACGCGCATGCGTTGCCCGTCGTCAGTAGGCCACAGGCGAGCGCTGACATTTCCCAGCTGCTGGGCCCAGTCGGAATTCGCACTGCCCACGCTCGGCTGCGTACAGCCGCCTCCCGCCGCGTCCAGGTAGACTCCGCCGACGTGCCACACACCTTCGCGGTCCAGCACGGCGGCACGCAGCGGCGTTCCCTGCTGCACCTTGAAGTTGAAGCTCACCACGGGAAGCGAATCCACCGGTTCCAGTTCCATGATCCGGGTGATCGGATTGAGGTCCGCGAAGACCACCATGCGCTGCACGTCGCCGATCGCGGAAGCATCAATCTTCACGGGCACGTTCATGGCGTTCTCGGCGCTGCCCGGAGCGATCACCTTTACACGCTCATCGAAGACAAAGGGTCCCTGACCCAGCACGTAGCGATGCATCTCCTTCCAGGACGGCGAGTCGAGCGGATCCACCTGGTCCAGAGCGTTTACCGCCGCATGCACGGACGGGACCAGGAGCATGAGTGCGAGAACACTGAGTCTGCCGAGGCGCGCTGCGCTGCGGCCGCCGATCACGGTAGCGGTCTGCGTCATTGCGATGCCTCGACAACGGGATGTGTGTACTTTAGTCACGTTCATTTGTCTCCCAGCCCGGGTTCTTTTGCTCTTTGAGGCGCTCCAAGCGCTCCGCTTTCGTACACACGGCGCCCACAGAAACGACCGATGCAATCACCCAACACATAAGCCTAACTTCAATCGGGTTTTTCGTCTCCTCTCTATCACGACTAAACATCCTCACCCTAGCATGCGGACCCAAAGTCGTAGATAAATCAGACCATGGTCGCAAGAGCGGCAGGCGGGCCGGCGATCCCCACAACGCACATCTACGAAGCATCGGCCCGCGGTACGTCTGGTTCAGGGCCAAGAAGAAAGTATCCCGAGGCGCTAGGTCCAGAGATGGCGCAAGCGGCGCATGGCGCGCGTACCTAAGCGCTGAATACCGGGCGCCCGCGTCTATGTTTACTCTGTGTTAACTTAATGACTGGCGCTGACGAAAAAGCTGGTGATACCGGAGTTATGTCGTTGCTGAAGAAATTCTCGATTGGCTTCGCGGCCACGCTGATCGTGGTGATTGCGGCGGCCCTTGCTTGGTCAGTATTGCCGCCGGGAATCGATCGCGAAACCCCTGATCAGGCAGTGCTTCTGCTTAATGAGCGATCGTCCGCTGGTCCGGTATTCAAGGAAGCGTACTTCGAATACGAGCAGCTCAATCTCCACTACATCGAGGCGGGGGCTGGTCCGCCGATCGTTTTTTTGCACGGTTTTCCTTCTTTCTGGTTTTCCTTAAGTCGACAAATAGAAAACCTCGCCGCGGACCACCGCGTGATTGCCATCGACGGTCTCGGCGCGGGGAAGTCCGACGCACCGAGAGACATCGCGCACTACAAGCTGGAAGCCATGTCGCGCCACATCCTGGCGCTACTGGACGCCTTGCAGTTGGACAGCGCACACGTGGTAGGTCACGACTGGGGTTCCGCCCTCGCTGTCGGTCTGGCGCAGCGTTACCCGGATCGGGTTCTATCCGTCACGGGCATTAGCGCACCGCCGCTGAACGCGATCCTCTACGGTTTGGAAGCCGACAGCGAGGCAAAAGACACGGCCCGCTATGTTGAGCGTTTCAAGAAGGCCAATCCTCTGCTCCTCGTGGCCCTCAATACGGCCGACTCGATCTTCCGTGGCGCCTACAAGCCTCTCGTTGACGACGGGAAGCTCCTGAGACATGAGGGGGAGCTCTTTCGAGAAGCTACGAGCGATCCACGGCGAGTAAATGCTCACATCAACTGGTATCGAGCCAACATACCCGCGCCTCAAGACATCGCTGAGGCGGACTTCTGGCCCTCACGAGACGCACGCATCGGCGCGCCTGCCCTGTACATCTGGGGAGACCAGGACCCTATCTACAATCAGACCGCGATCGATAGGTTACTCGCGCTCTCAGACGACGCCGAGCTGCTCAAGCTGCCAGGCGTCGATCATTGGCCCCATATTCGCGAGGCGGAGCTTGTGAACGCGGCGATCCGCGAAAATCTGCGCAAAGCACCTCTGCGTTGAACGTTGCGAGCCGACCCTAATCCGGGAGCGCGTAAGCAATGACGTACCCACCTTTGCCGTCACGCTCACTTTGCGAGTCAATGTATTTGTTGGTCGCCGGATCGCGCGGATAGCGCCAGGTTGGATTGGGCACGGTAACAATGAGGTACTGCCTGCCGTCCTGCCGGGAGCGATAGGTCATGGGCGTCGCGAGTCCGTTTCCGGGCAGGGACACTTGCCACTTTTCTTCGCCCGACCGCAGATCGAAGGCGCGCACCTTGGCGTCCATGGTCGAACTCAGGAACGTCAGGCCACCGCGCGTCGTGAGTGTGCCGGCGCGCACCGCGGTACCCACCTCGAAGGGGACGCCGGAGCGCAGATTGAAGGGGCCTGACTGGCTCATATCCCCTGCCGGGCGACTCCAGAGCAGTTCATTGGTATTCAGATCGATCACCGCAATCTGCGACCAGGGCGGCTCGAAGCAGGGCACGTGGGTACCCAGCCTGGACATGAACGGCGACGGGTAGCCGTAGGCCTTAATCTGGCGATGATCGTAGGGCCTCGTGGGGTCGGGATCGCCCATTTCAGGCATCGGCGCGTCTTGACTTATCCGTACCGCCGGGTGCTTCGGGCCCAGCAACAGCTGCGCGATGGGCCCGGCGTCCGCCACCTGTTGTGGCGTTACCATCACCAGGCGATGCGCCAGCATCATCGGCGCGGCGACGAGGAGACCGTTGTCGGCGTCCACGGACACGCTGCCCCAATTGAAGCCGCCGAAATTGCCGGGGTAGAGCATGGTGCCTGTTTGCGTGATTCCCGTCGCCAGCGATGGCGGCGTGTACATGCCCTCGTAGTTCATGGTCCGGTATTCAATCCGACATACCATCTGATCAATGGGGGTAAGCCCCCACATATCTTTCTCAAAGCGGTACGGATGAAAATCCGGCAGCGGGGAATCGGGCTGCGTCGCCGACAGTTTTTCTCCTTCGATGGCCCCGATTTGCGGCGCCGGCCTCTCGGGCGTGGAATAGACGGGCACACCGCTGCGGCGATCGAGGAGGAAGATGTCGCCCATCTTGGTCGGCACGGCCACGGATGGGACCAGCTCACCGTCGCGGCGGACGTCCACCAACACGGGCTGGGCAGGAACGTCGTAGTCCCAGACATCGTGATGCACGGTCTGGTACGTCCATCGTTCCTCTCCCGTGGTGGCATCGAGGGCAACCACAGACGACGAGTACGCTTCATCGAAATCGCGACGCACGCCGCCGTAGTAATCCGGCGAGGGATTGCCCGTGGGTGCGAAGATCAGATTGAGGGCGGGGTCGTAGCTCATGATCGACCAGACGTTCGGCGTGCCCGGCGTGTAACTCTCGCCTGCGTCGGGGAGCCCGCGGTTTCCCGGATTTCCGAGATCCCAGGCCCAGCTCAGTTCGCCCGTCATGGCATTGAAGGCGCGCACCACGCCGGAGGGCAGTCCCAGATCCTGGGTATCGGCGACCTGTCCTCCGATCACCACGTTGTTACCGGCCAGCAGCGGCGATGAGGTCACCCAATACTCGAACGGCTCGTGCTCGCCCATGCCTTCCCAGAGGTCGACCACACCATCCTGGCCAAAGTCCGTGCACCGTTCGCCGGTGATCGCGTCCACCGCTATCAGTGTCGCCGCGACGGTTGAAGTCAGGATTCGCTCGGCGCACTGGCCGCTATAAGGTTCCGGCGCCGCGTGATAGGCAACACCGCGGCAGGTCCGCGCATACTGGTTATCCATGGGAGGTTCAATGCCGTGGTCGTAGCGCCACAGCTCCCGGCCGGTCGCGTCATCCAGGGCGATCAGGACATTGCGCGCGGCGCACAGATACAGCCGACCATCCACATTCAGAGGCGTGGCCTTGAAGTCCTCCTCCACCCCCGTGCGGTAGCGCCACACTTCTTCGAGATCGCCGACGGTTGCGGTGTTGATGTCTTCGAGGGTGGCAAAACGGGTGCCGCCTTCCGTGTTCCCGTAGTGACGCCAGTCTTCGATCGCCGTAACACTGTCGTCAGGCCGCACCGTCCCGGTCGCGTTGTGTTCATAGCCCTGCAAACTGGCGACGAGCAGGAGCAGGGTCGACGCCAGGGCCGGCGCGCCATACCACCAGCGTGTTGGGGGCGAGAATGAAGCTGACTCCTCGCCGTTTCGCTCATGTACGAGCGTTCGATAGGCAGGACTCAGAAACCACAACCCCAGACCCAGCCACATCGCGAGACGAGGCAGGAGCCCCAGAAAATGCAGCTGTGCTTCGAAGAGGGCCCAGATCAACGTGCCCGTGCACAGCGCACCAAAGACAACGACGGCTCGGGGCGAACGTCGCGCCAACAGTATGGCCACGGCGATCGCGGCCACGCCGCTCACGGCGTAATACGCACTCCCCCCGAGGTAGATGAGGAAGCCGCCTCCCAGAGCCAGGAGGATGCCCAACAGCGCCAGCAAAACGAGATACACCCAGTGCAGAATCATATGAAGCCTCGCGCCCCTGTTCCGAAGTCGCTTCGCAGCCGGCAGCGGTCAGTCGCTACAGGGGGAAAATCGTCGCGCCACCATCCAGGACGATACCCTGGCCGGTCATGAAATCGCTTTCCCGGGAGGCGAGAAACACCGCGATGCCCTCCATGTCTTCAAGCTCACCAATGCGACCGATGGCGGAGCGCCGCCGGGCCGACTGTTGAAAAGCCTCGCTTGTGTCGAGGGACATTTCCGTCTCGATGAATCCCGGCATGATGGCGTTAACGCGGATGCCGGCGTGGCCAAGTTCCATCCCCAGGGCCTGCACAAGACCAATGACCGCCGCTTTCGTGGTTGAGTAGCCCGCGGCACCGGCGCTTCCGATCAGCGCGGCGATGGACGAGGTAACGACCAGCCGGCCGGGAATCTTGTTCTCCAGCATGTGCTCGGTCACGGGCGCCCAGGTTTGCACCACACTCATCAGATTGAGATCGATCGTATCGAGCCAGGCTTTTCGGCCTACCTTGTGGGAAGGCCCGCGAAAGCCGCCGCCGCCGGCGTTGGCGAAGCAGCTGTCGACTTTTTCGAATCGTTCAAGAGTCTTCTTGAAGGCGTGCGCGACGGAGGCTTCGTCGGTGACGTCGCAGGCAAAGCTTTCGACGTCACCTCCCAGGGCGCTCAGTTCCGCTTTTGCCGCCGCATTCTTTTCCTCGTTTCGCCCCCATAGCGCGACGCGAGCGCCGGCCTTTACCAGGCCCCGACCGTAGGCCAGACCCAATCCGCCGTTCCCGCCGGTGACAATCGATACGTGATCTTTAAGTTCAAACACTGAAAGTTTCCCCTTCACTCTATTCCGTTGTTCTTGAAAATCCGGGAAGACACCAGCGCTTCGGCAGGGCTTTGCTGCAGGCCCAGGAGATTCCCGTCGGGATCGCGTCCGAACATGATTTCGCCGCCGTCCATCGGCGCGGGTTCGGTAACGATCGTTCCCCCGGCGCGAAGGAATAGCTCCCGCGCTTCTCCCATGTCCGACACATCGAACACGATCATGTTGTAGCCGAGAGCCTCCAGCGGACGCGGAGTTTCCAGGTCTTGTGTGGGATGACTGTGGAACTGGAAAATCTCAAGTTCGAGGTTGCGCACCTGGAACCACGCCGCTTCTGCCGCACCCCCGTCGAGCCCCGCCACGTTGTCGAACTTTTCACCCTTCAGGCGCATGAAGAACCATTTGCCAAAGGAGCGGAACTTGGGCTGGCCAAGCAGCACCGAGTAAAAATCGGTGAGGCGGTCCATATCCGGCGTGGCGAGGGCCACCTGGCGGATGCGGTATTGATTCTTCGGCGGCGCGGGCAGCGCCAGCTGTTCGACGTCCACATGTTCGAGCTCTACGACAAGTTCGTCGAAGTCGCGGGCATAGGCATAGAACACCGGATTGCGCTCGTTCAGCTGCTGCATCTCCCGGACACCCATGAACTGCGCGCCGCCGGCGAGGAACTTCTGGTAGGCCTGGGTTTTTTCATCGACCTGGAAGCACACGTGCATGATCCCGGGACCGATCACATCCATGGGCGCTGTCCTGCGCGCCGCGGCGGACGGATCGTCGAAGGACATGAACCGAATCTGCGCGTTCACGCTTCGCATCATGGCGGTGTTGGCCACGACGCCGTCGCGGCCCGCAAGCTGATCGAAGGCGGAACTTGAAGAGATCGGAGACTGATCGACGAGTTCCAGGTCCACGGCGTCGCGATAGAGCTCGATGGTCTGAGCAAGATCGCTCACGCTTGCCCCGATATAGCTGATTCCCTTGATGACGGAATCGGCAGGCAACTCAGAAGTGACCGGCCCGCGAGAACAGGCGGTCAACACCAACGCCATGAGCGTCAGTAGCAGGGCGGGGCTCGCCAGCCTGGCCTTGAGGAATTCCTGCTCAGCTTTTTTGTTCGACTTCGACATTAGCGCCACTCCCGGGCATGTGGAATGCCTCACTTGTTCGCCGTAAATTTACTTATAGTTCACTTATTGGCGATTTAAAACGCTTTGTACTATTATATTTCGGGCGTAAAGCAATCCTTAGTACACAACTATAACACTTATGAAGGTGTGAAGGGGGATTTATGACCTGCTCAGACCCTAAACCCGTGTTCACGGTAGGATGCCTCATTCTCGGTGCCTACTCGGGTGCCTCACTGGCGCAAGACACCGACACGACCCAAACGGCTCGCGCGGACAACAGCGTGATGGAGGTCGTGACCGTTACGGCCTCGAAGCGGGAATCAACGCTTCAGGAAACCCCCATCGCAGTGACGGTGACAACAGCGGAGCAGATCGAGGACGCCCAGGTCCGCGACCTGATCGACATCCAAAGCCTGGTGCCATCCCTGCGCGTGAGTCAGTCGAGCCTGTCCGGCAACGTAAACTTCATCATCCGTGGCTTCGGGAACGGTTCGGCCAACCCGGGAATCGAGCCCTCCGTGGGCGTGTTCGTGGACGGCGTTTACCGGTCCCGGGCCGCGGCGCAGATTAGCGATTTGCCGGATCTCCAGCGCGTGGAAGTCCTGAGCGGCCCGCAGTCAACGCTGTTTGGCAAGAACGCCTCGGCGGGTGTCATCAGCATCGTTACCCAGGAGCCGCAGTTTGAACCCGGTGGTGTCGTGGAACTGTCCTATGGCAACTACGATGCGGTCTTTGGCAAGGCCAGCATCACCGGGCCGATCAGCGACAAGCTGGCCTATAGCCTGGGAGGCACGATCAACCGGCGCGATGGCTACGTCGACGACATCATCATCAACCAGGACTTGAATGACCGGGATCGATGGGGCGTTCGCGGGCAGCTGCGTTATGAGCCAAACAGCGATCTGAAATTCCGCCTCATTGCCGATTACGACGAAATCGACGAGGTCTGCTGCGCGGCCACGAACGTCGTAGATGGCCCCCTGGGCGGTGTAGTACGAGCGATCGGTGGCGAGTTTATTCCCGATGAACCGCTGTCCCTCGAAAGCACCGTCAACTATCCCCCAACCAACGAGATAAAGAGCTACGGCCTGTCGCTGCAGGGCGACTGGGCGGCCGGCGCCATTGACGTGACCGGGATCGGCTCCTATCGGCGCAACGATTCCTTCTTCAATCAGGACAGCGACTTCACCAGCCTTAACTCCATTGGCGTGAACATCAATGAAGTCGATATCGAGACCTACACCGGCGAGTTACGCGCCGCCTCAAACTACGACGGGCGCGCCAACTTTCTCGTAGGCGGTTTTTTCTTCTATGAGGAAATAGATCAGGGCGCGCGCTTTGGAAACGGAGAAGGCTTTGTACGCTTCGCCAACGCGGTTACCGGGGGTGCCTACAGCGCCCTGGAGCCTACTTTGCGCGCGCTCGTACCCGGTATTCCCGCCGGCGAGTTCGGTGGCGTGGGCCAGGGACGGATGCTGGATTACGAATACGAAAACACCGCGTACTCGATCTTTGGGCAGGTGGATGTGGACATCAGCGACCGGCTGGTGCTGACGCTCGGCGCCAACTACACGGAGGACGAGAAAGAGGCGGCCTCCAACAACATCAGCACCGACGTGTTCTCCGGAATCGACCTTGTTCAGGCAGGGTTCAACGCCGCCCTCGTTCAGGGGGCACCTCCGGAGCTGGCGAGCGTCCTCGCCTCAAGCCCGGAAAGCAACCCGTTCCTGGCTCTGCAGGGATTGCAGTTCAACCCTCCTTACCTGAACTATCCCAATGCTGTCGAAGACGGACAAACCGACGATGACGACCTGACCTACACCGTCCGCCTGGCCTTCGACGCATCGGACGCGATCAGCGTCTACGCAACCTACGCCACGGGATTCAAGGCGTCTTCCTTCAATCTGAGTAACGACAGCCGCCCCTTCGCCTCGGACTTCACCCCGGGCTCGCCTTTCCAGTCGCCGCCTCCCGCCGCGTCGCCGATTCGCGATGCCGGGCTCGCCGTGGCTAACCTACGAACGGGTTCGCGCTTTGCCGGACCGGAAGAATCCGAGGTGTACGAGCTTGGTCTCAAGGGTCTTTGGAGCAACTTCTCCATGAATATGGCGCTCTTCGATCAAACCCTGGAGGGCTTCCAAACAAACGTCTTTACCGGAACGGGATTTATCCTCGGTAACGCCGAACGGCTGTCCGTAAGAGGTTTCGAGATCGACACGAGACTGTCTCCGACACCCAGTCTCGCGTTTACGGCCGCCGCCACCTATCTCGACGCCGAGTACGACCGCTTCACCGGCGGATCCGCGCTGTCGCCAAACTTCACGGTGGTGCCGGCCGACCTCAGCGGCGAGCGCCCGGCCGGCATACCGGAATGGTCCGTGGCCCTGGGTGCGACCTACACCCTCAGCCTAGGTAGCGGCAGATCGCTGCGAATGCATGCGGACTACTACCGGGAAAGCGAAGTGGAAATCGTCAACGGAGTCTCCGATTTCCAGCGGGATGTGGAGAACCTCAACGCCACGGTGACCCTGGAGCTGGCGAGCGGATTGGAGTTTTCGATCTGGGGGCGGAACGTGACTGACGCCGATACCCTCAATCTCGTGTCCCCCGCTGTGGGCCTGCCCGGTTCGCTGGTCGGCTTTCGAAACCAGCCGCGCACCTACGGTGCTCTTATGCGCTACCGCTTCTGAGCAAGCAGTTGGGCCTGGCGAGCGAATTGCCGTGAAGGCGTCACTCGCTTAGCCCTCACTAGATTCAGGTCGGTAATGGCGTCTCGGCCTCGCAAGCGGCCCGATTATTTCCGACGGAGGCCGGACCTTCAGATTTCTTCCCAGAACGTTGTCGCGCACACCGGCAAGGCTACCCAGGATCATGGCGACGGTAACGTCTTCCACGATCTGACGATCAGCGCCGCTGCGAATGAGGTACTCACCAGCGGATGCCGGGAGTCCGAAGGAGATTTCAGTGGCTGCCGTGGCGATGTCGATCGGCATGTCGTACAGATCGGCGGTCAGCTTGGAGAAGTACTCCACAGACGGCTCGCGATCGAAATGCGTGGGATCCTGGGCTCCGGCGATATTCGGATAGGCCTGGAGCCTCTCGATGATCAGCCCGCGATCCTCGATGTAGACAAGGTAGGCTCGCGTTACCTGTCGGACGAGATCCTCATAGGTGTTGGCAGATTCAGCCGCGGCAAACTGTTTCCCCCGCAGGTGGCGATACTCGCGTTCCAGTAACTCCCGGAGAAGATCCACCAGATTGCGGAAGTACCGATACATCAAAGTTTTGCTGACGCCCGCACGCTGACCGATGGTATCCAGGGACAGCTCGGCGGTGCCCTCCTTGGCGACCAGCTCAGCCGTGCTGTCGAGAATCATCTCCCTGCGTTTCTCGCGACTGAAGCGACGCTTTGCGCCAGCCGCTAGATTGCCACCCATTCCTTCGAGTTTCCTTTTATCCGTTTAGAGAGCGTGACCCGCGAAACCGGTCTGGTCACCCTCGCTCTTGCGCACATCTGACGTTGTCGTCGTCGCTCCGGGTTCGGGTCCTCTCTAGGAATCGCAATCCGAGCAACGCGCGCAGGCATAGTATCGCTTATGGCCGCGCCGCGAGCCGCCGCAGCGCCCGGTGAAATAAAGCGGCCGCGTTTCATCGGTCCACTCATCGTGCTTCGAGTCGTTCCCAGGGCGGTGGATCGCCGATGGTCTCGAGCATGAAATCAATGAACACGCGCACCTTGGCCGTGAGTACGTTGGATTTGGGGTACACCAACCAGATCGCGGACTGGTCCTGTATCTGATAGTCCGGCAGCACACGCACGAGCGAGCCATCCTGCAGCTGCGGGTGCACACTCCACAGCGAGTTCATGGAGATACCCACGCCCGCGACGGTGGCGACGCGCATGCTGGCGCCGTCGTCGCAGATCACACGGTTTCGCTTATCGGGGGGTGGAAACTTGCCCGGTGGCAGGTCGCCGATCGCCGCCAGGATTCGAGGCGTTTCGTTGCTGAAGATCAGCAGCTGGTGATCGCTGAGCTCCTCAGGAGAAGCCGGTCGTCCGTGCCGCTCCAGATATGCGGGAGAGGCGCAGAGAATGCGAGTGTCGTCCCCCAGCTTCCTCGCGCGCAGGCTGCTGTCGACCGCCGGGAAGTTTCTAAGAGCCAGGTCGTAGCCGCCCTCAATAAGATCGACCTGGGTATCGGAGAGTTTCATCTCCAGGCGCACCTCGGGATAACGCTCCAGAAAATCCGGCAGCACCGGGGCAATGTAGAGCTGCGCAAAGGTACTCGAGGCCGCGAGGCGTAGCTTGCCGGACACCGTGCCCCGGCCATGCCCCAGGGCGGCCAGCGCCGCATCTTTCTGCGCCAGGATTTCGCGAGCAAAGGGCAGGAATTCCGCACCTTCGAGGGATAGGGACACTTTCCTGGTGGAGCGGTGCAGCAGGTCGGCACCGACCTCTTTTTCCAGCTTCGCCAGACGGGCGCTGGCCACCGCGGGTGCGAGCCCCAGCTGCCGGCCAGCGGCGCTGATATTCAACAGCTCTGCAGCCGTCACAAAAAGCCGTATGCCTTCGGTATCCACAACGCTCCCCTCTGCGGCAATTATATAGAAATTCCGAAAACTGAACTTCCTGAAAGGCTGTTTTATTGGATTAACTGCGGCAATACGATGAATGCATCAGCGATCAGGGATCCAGCGACATGTTGATGAAAGTGAAACCCGCAGAGACCTTCAGCCCGATCAACCGAGCGTACAACGCGGTATTCAGGCCCGGCCGCCTGTCTGTCGGCCTGGTCGTGCCTATTGAGAGTTACCCACAAACACCCGTGCCGGCCATGACTCAGCACCTTGAGCGTGTACAACTGGCGGAAGCGCTCGGCTTTCCTGCCCTGTGGTTGCGTGACGTGCCGTTCAACGTGCCGAGCTTTGGTGATGCCGGGCAGATCTACGATCCCTTTGTTTACTTGGGCGCGCTTGCGGCCGGCACCAGCACCATCGCTCTCGGTGTAGCCAGCATCGTGCTGCCCCTGCGCCATCCCGCACAGGTAGCCAAGGCCGCCGCAAGTGTTGACCACCTCTCGCAGGGGCGACTGCTCATGGGCATTGCCTCCGGGGACCGGCCGGAGGAGTTTCCGGCCATGAATGCGTCGTTTGCCGGGCGCGCTGAGCTGTTTCGCGACAGCTACGATTACATCCGCTCCATGGGCAAGTCCCGGCCACGCTTCGCCAACTCCCAGGGCTCCCTTGCCGGTGATCTCGACATGTTGCCGAAGCCCGTCGGTGATCGCCTGCCTCTGCTCGTCACCGGTGCCAGCCGGCAGGATCCGAGCTGGATTGCCGAGCACGGCGACGGCTGGATGACCTACCCGCGACCCCTGAACCAGCAGGCACAGATCATCGAGGACTTCCGCGATCGCATCGCGGCCGCGGGACTGGATGATAAGCCGGTGATGGAGCCTCTGTACCTCGATCTGACTGAGGACCCCGACGCGGCGGCCTCACCCATTCATCTGGGCTTTCGCATGGGCGTGAACACACTGCGCGACTATCTCGAATCGCGCCGACGTATCGGCGTAAACCACGTCGCTCTGAATCTGCGCTTCAACCGTGCGGCTCCCGAGGACACGCTGCGCCAGCTCGCGGATAACCTGGAACTCAGCGATCGCGAGGGAACCGAAGCATGAGTAAGACCATTCTGATCACCGGCGCCACGGACGGCATCGGTTTCGAAACCGCAAAGCTACTTGCCGCCGCCGGCCACCACTTGCTCATTAACGGTCGCAGTGCCGACAAACTGGCTCGCACCCACGCCGCGCTGAGGGACCTGGACGGTGCCGGCGACATCGAGACCTTCCGCGCGGACCTGTCAAAGTTGGAAGAGGTTGCCGCCCTGGCGCAAGCGCTGCGCGCGGCGCATCCCCGCCTGGACGTGTTGATCAACAATGCCGGTGTGTACAAAGTCTCCGGACCTACCACGGTGGATGGGCTGGACTTGCGCTTTGTGGTGAACACGCTCGCGCCCTATCTACTGACGCAGTCTCTGCTCGAGCTGATGTCCTCGGACAGCCGCGTGGTGAACCTTTCCTCTGCCGCGCAGGCGCCGGTCGACCTCGCTGCCCTCGCCGGCGAAAAAAACCTGGGTGACGGCGAAGCCTATGCCCAGAGCAAGCTGGCGCTCACCATGTGGTCGATCCAGCTGGCTAACACGCTGGGGCCCGAGGCTCCCGTCATCGTCGCGGTAAATCCCGCATCCCTTCTCGCCAGCAAGATGGTGAAGGAAGCCTACGGCGTGGCCGGCCACGATTTGTCCATAGGCGCCAGTGTGCTTGTGAGAGCCGCTCTGGACGAGGAGTTTGCCCGCGCCGACGGTCGCTACTACGACAACGACCACCAGCGTTTCGCCGACCCCCATCCGGACGCCCTGAACCCCGAAAAGAACCGCAGGCTCGTAGCGGCTGTGGAAAAACTCATCGATCAACTACTGACGACGCCGCTCTGAAAGCTGCCGGGCAAACCCGTAGGCGACGCACCGCGTTCGACCACGCACAACAGGAGGAAGAAGCATGAAGTACGAAGGATTCACGACGTTCACCACGCAGCAGAGTGACGGCATCCTCACCGTTACCTTTGATTTCGGCACCGTGAACGTCCAGGGCCAGGAAATGCTGGCGGACCTCAACAGCCTCGCCATGCGGCTCGAACGGGATCGCGGCACGAAGGTCGTGATCTTCCAGTCCGCAAATCCGGAAATCTGGGTGTGCCACTACGACACCGAATTGCTCAAGGACATGTCGGACGAAGCGGTTTCCCGCGAAGAGGCCCAGCTGCTGGACCTGCAGTCGGTCTGCGAGCGCATCAGCAAAGTGCCCCAGGCCACCATCGCCAAGCTCGAGGGCTTTGCTCGCGGAGGCGGCCATGAACTTGCCATGGCGCTGGATATGCGCTTCGCGGCGCGCGGCAAGTTCAAGTTCATGCAGATGGAAGTGGGCATGGGCATTCTGCCCTGCGGCGGAGGTGCCTCACGCATGGCCCGGCAAACCGGGCTGGGGCGGGCCCTGGAGATCATTCTCAGCGCCCGCGACTTTGATGCCGACGAGGCGGAAGCCCTGGGGACGATAAACAAAGCCCTGGAGCCCCATGAGATTGGCGACTACGTCGACACGCTGGCCAGAAGAATTGCCCGCTTCCCGGCGGAGTCCATCAACGCCTGCAAGCAGGCCGTGTACGAATCCATTGACAAGCCCATCGACGAGGCGCTGAAGGCCGAAGCCTACTGGCTGTACCAGGCCACCAGCAAAACTCCAGCGCTGAAACGATTCGCCATCGCCGATGAGCAGGGTCTGGAGCACGACATCGAAAATCAGCGCAACTGGAACGAGCTTGTTATGGGCGTTCAGGACATCCACTGAAAGAAAGCGAAGCGAGGACGACGCGATGCGAGCCATGATTCTGAAGAGCTACGGTGAAAGCGCCGTATTCGAGGCCGCCGAATTGCCTGAACCGGAGGCGGGCCCCGGTGAAGTGCTGGTGCGTATTGCCGCGACCAGCGTAAACACAGTCGACACGATGATCCGGCAACTGGGGCAGGAACTGGCGCCCCTGACGCCAGATCTGCCTGCGGTGCTGGGCATGGACTTTGCCGGCACGATCGAAGCGGTAGGCGAGGGCGTCACCGATTTTGTCGCCGGTGATGAGATCTATGGCTGTGCCGGTGGCCTTGCGCAGCTACCCGGCGCATTGGTGGAGCAAATGGTGGCCGACGCGCGGCTCGTCGCGAAAAAGCCAATGTCCCTGTCCATGCGCGATGCGGCCGCCCTTCCCCTGGTTGGCATCACGGCGTTCGAGGGTTTGGAGCGCAGCAACGTTCAGCCGGGACAGCAAGTGCTGGTACACGGTGGTGCCGGCGGCGTCGGTCACGTGGCCGTGCAACTGGCGCGACACCGGGGCGCCGAGGTCTATGCCACCGGCGGCGGCGTAACGTCCCTGGACGCTATTCGTCAGTTCGGCGCCACCGCCATTGACTACACTTCGGAAACTGTTGAGGACTACGTCGCGCGGTACACGAACGGAGCAGGCTTTGACGTCGTCTATGACTCGGTCGGCGGCGCAAACATGTCCCGATCCTTCGAGGCGGCCGCTCTGAACGGCCACGTGGTCACGACGGTCTCCATGCTCGAAATCGATCTGACCCCGGCGCACTTCAAGGGCCTTTCGCTGCACGTGGTGTTCATGTTGATTCCCATGCTGCACAACTACCGGCGGGAGTCACATGCAGAGATACTCAAGAGCATGAGCGACATCGTGGATGCGGGCGGACTGAAGCCGCTCGTTGATGACACGCGCTTCGGTCTTGCCGAGGTCGGAATGGCCTACGATCGTCTGACGAGTGGCAACGCGGTGGGCAAGGTCGTCGTGGAAATCGCCTGAAGCTGGAGCGTGCACGGCGCCCGGATGGCGCGCCATTGCTGAGCGGCTCCCGCGCGCCTTGGGGTTGTCTTCCGGGCAGGTGGGACACGGGAGCCGTCGGCGTTCGGTGCTCGAGGGTCCGTTTAGCTCCCGGCGTGGCGCGCTTGCCTCCATTTCTTTAAGCTCTTTCCACAGCAACCCAAACGGCGGCTTTGTTTTGACAGCGGCACCCCTAGCGAAACCTCTGGCGAGACTCGGTACGGCATCGCGGGCCATCATCCGCAGCGGCCTAATGGTGCTCGTCGCTGCCGCAATGCAAAGCCCTTCAACCTGGAGTGAACCCGTGGCCGATCCGGAGCAAGAGCGCCCCGCTTTCCCCTTCGTTTACCACATGATTCAGGCCGGTCTCTGGGAGACCGCCAACACCACGGGGGAGACCTACTACCCTCCCACCTACGACGCCGACGGCTTTACACATGCGACGTCCAATCCCGCGAAATTGCTCGCTGTCGCTAATCACTTTTATCAGGACGTGCCGGGCGACTGGCTGTGCCTGCGCATGACCGTGGAAAGCCTGGCGGCAACCGGGGTGAAGACGATCTACGAGGGCACCGCCCCGGTCGGTGATATTCAACCCGACTTCGAAGGTTCGGATGACGAGCTATTTCCGCACATCCTGGGTGGCATCGCACCCGCCGCGGTTCTCGACGTAGTACCCATCGAGCGCTCCGAAGACGGACGCTTCCTGGCCATTCCCGGGGTTACCGATCAGGCGCCATGACAGTGGGCGCTCGACCTGCCGGGAGTTGCCGCCGGCAGGCCGTGTGATCAATTACAGCGTCGCGGCCACAATCCCGCTGTTTCTTGCGGCGGCATGGTCAAATGCGTCTCCCGTCGCACCGGAATTACACTGGCGCTTTGACGAGCCGTCGGCCGAACTCGCCGGCAATCATCGCTTTGTCCCGGGAGTCGATGGCTCGGCCGCGTTCTTCGATGGCTATACGACCGTGGTCAGGCGGGACAGGGAAGCCATCCCCGACCTCACCCAGGGATTCACGATCGCGGGTTGGCTGGCCGTTGCGGCCTATCCCTGGGGCCGGGTTCCCATCATCAACCAGGGGAACGATGAACGCCGCGGCCTAAGCCTGGATCTGACCGCGCGCGGGGCGTTAAGGCTCAGGGTGGTTGTAGACGGGCGCGAACTCATTGCGACCAGCGAGGATTATCTTCTTGAACACCGTCGCTGGACGCACGTGGCCGCGCGCTTCGATCCGGCATCCGGCCTCGCGGTGTTTCTCAATGGACGGCGAGTCGCGGAAGCCGCGATGCCCGAAATCAGCAATCAGGGCGGGCGCAATTCCAGCGGCCGCCTGCAGCAGGCCAGCGACCTCGACCTCTTGATCGGCGCGACCCGCGAACCCGTCCGGCCGGCGGGCTATCACCGTTTCAAGGGCAGCCGGCCTGGCCACATGTCGCTGGATGGCCTGCTCGATGAGATCAGCGTGTTCGCCGCAGTGATCACGGATACGGAGATCCGTGCGCTTGCCGAGGTTTACGCCCCTGGAGAACCGGCCATTGAGCCTCGCGTTATGCCATCCGGACCCCCCGGGCCAGGTCGTTTCGGGGCCTACCAGACCACCCTCACGTACCACCCGGAGTGGGATGCGCTATCGCGCGTCGGCGACCACGCAGACGTGGTCGTGCGCTTCGACTCGTCCCCCGCGCGCGTGGTGTTCTGGCGCGGCACCCAGTACTCGCCGGCCTGGGTGACGGGCAATGGTTTGTGGATGGCTGACCAGAGCGTCGAAGGCTATGACGACGACTACACCTGGGAGCACATGAATGACAAGCACAACCGCTATTCGCAGGTGCGTGTCATCGAGAACCACGATGCCCGGGTAGTCGTGCACTGGCGCTATGCGCCCGTGGATGTGCGCGATCGGCGAATGAATGTCGACGAGCGCTCCGAGATGGGTGCTTGGGTCGACGAGTACTACAGCTTTTACCCGGACGCCATGGGCGTGCGTCGCGTGTCCTGGACGACCGGTACGCTGGGTGAGCCGGTGCAGTTCCAGGAGTCGATCCCGCTCCTGCATCCGGGGCAGGTGCAGGGCGACCTCATCGAGCCGGTGTACGCGACGGTCGGCAACCTCGACGGCGACACCGGCACCCTCGCGTATACCTCTGAAGCGTCGCGCACCCGGACGGATTTTCCCGAGAACCTCGTCATCCAGATGCATCACTTCAGGTCCGAACAGAAGCCGTTCATCGTCTTCGAGCCCGGGAATCGCATGACCTACCTCTGGGACCTCGATGAACGTTCTTTGGCGCGCCCCGGTTCGAGCAGCCACTGGCCCGTGGGGAAGCTGTGGTCCGACGGCCGCACCGCCCAGGCACCGGATCGCGCAACCAGCTTTCTGGGGTTCCCGATCTCCGAGCCGCCGATCACAACCCGTAACGAGCGCAGTGAGGTCCGTTCGCTGTACGGCATGACCGAGCGCTCTTTCGAGGATCTCGTGACCATCGCCCGAGCCTGGTCGCAGGCGCCCCCTGCCGTCGCAATCGGTGACGCTTTTGAAAGCCTGGGCTTCGACCGCGCGGAGCGGGTGTTTCGATTCGCCCGTCGCGGCGAAAGTAACCAACTGGAGCTCCGTATTGACGCCAGTGGCGCGTCACCGCTTTGCGGCGTTCCGATTCTCATCGAGAACTGGGGTGATACCAACGTCACCGCCGAGATCGACGGCGCGCCGGTGCTACGGGGAGAGCAATTACGCGTCGGTCACGTGCGCACGCTCGAGGGTACGCACCTTGTTGTCTGGCTTGAGCACGAGGCTACGCGACCGATCCGTATCCGCCTGTCCGAGACTGTGGACGCAAGCTGAGTGCCGGTCCTTCGCGCGCCGCCAGGTCCCGCGCAAGGAGGTGCCCTTGATGCTGCGAATCGCGTCGGACGTTATCTCGTGTAATCGTCGCTATCCGGCGGCACAGTAAGTTCACCTGAAGAACTCTCTACGCAAGGAGACATAGATGACACCACTGCACTCAATCGAGCGCCGCAGCTTACGCGGGCCACTTGCCGCCATGGTGTTCTCGCTCGGCCTGATCGCGTCAGTCGCGGTTGCGCAAGAGGAAACGGTTGGCGAGGAGCGCCGCGCTCAGTTTGCGGAGTATCTGGAAGAGATGGTCGCTCGTCTTGAGCTGTCGGAGCAGCAGCAAGCCGATATCGAGCCGATCATCAGGGAAAGCGTGGGGAAGCGCCAGGCAATCATGGAGTCCTACGGTATCGGCAACGGAGAGCGACCCAACCCGCGAAAGCTTCGGGGCATGCGCGGAGAGATGCAGGATCTGCAGCAGGAAACCCGAACTGAACTCTCAGAGATTCTCACCGACGAGCAGATGGAGGAATACCTCGCTCTGCAGGAGGAGCGACAGGAGAAGATGAGAGAGGAGATGAGGAGGCGGATGGGTCGATGAACACGCATGGCCATCGTGTGAACGGCTTTGACGTGGATGCACGGGTTTGTACCTTATCCGCCGGATACTTTCAGGTCAGGTGTAGCTAGCCTAGGAAGCCGGCGTTCAAAGCCAATTTTTCGACAGTCCCTATCGGGCCAGCCTAGGTCCTTGGTCGGTCGTTGATTCAAGCTAACTCTCAATAACCGCCAAGCGGTTCGGCCGCCCGTGGCCGAACCACATGGCGCGAGTCCGCTCGGTCTGATCGGGCACGCAGTCGCGCCAACTTGTCGCGCCCGCCGGTGCGCACAGTGTCTCGTCGACCAGCAGCGCTATGCGAACGTCGTCCGGCAGCTCGGACACGCGGCGCAGCGTCTCCCCGTCATAAAAAGTAAATCGAAATGCAACGTCTCGGTAACGTCGCTGCAATCGCGCGACGTCAGCGTAGCTCCGGTGGTTTCGGAGAGCCACCACCAGACCCAGTTCACCTCAGGAGACGCCAGCTAATATGATCCCTAAACACTTTGACGGCGATAACGAAGCGATTCACGATTCGCACGAGAACGTCCCCACCAATCGATCGGGCAACCGGCCCTTCCACGATGTTCTGGAGGCCAACATGACTCGCCGCAAGGTGATGCAAGGCAGCCTCGCGGTCGCTGTGGCCGGTATTCTTGCCCCCCAGGACTTGCTTGCAAGCGACGGCTCCTGTGCCCAGCCCAGGCGCACCAAACTGAAGGATGGTCAGTTGTGTAACTTTGCGGAAGTTACTCGGGCCCAGTACACCAACGAGAGCATGGGCGCCACGATTCCGGTCATCTCCGATGACTACCAATACCAATCGCTGATCCCCTGGGGCACACCCATCGCGCCAGGCGTCCCGGAATACACCGGTGATCCCAACACGCGACCCTTCTGGACGGAACAGGAACAGCAGATCGGCATCGGCCACGACGGCATGTGGCTGTTTCCTGAGGGTGGCTCCTGTAACAACGACGGTATGCTGTGTATCAATCACGAGTTTGGGACCAACTCGCACGTGCTCGGCAAGCCCGCCCCGGAGAGCCTCGACGACGTACGTCTTTCCCAGTCGGCGCACGGCTGCAGCGTGGTTCGCGTCGCGGCCGACTCGCAGGGACACTGGGACCTCGTATTCGATTCCCGCAATCGCCGTATCACGGTCAATACGCCCGTTGAGTTTGATGGCCCGGTAGCGGATTCGGAGTATCTCGCCAACGACGCTAACAACGCCTTTCTCGGTACCGTCAACAACTGCGGCAACGGCTACACGCCCTGGGGCACTTACCTGACCTGCGAAGAGAACTTCAACGGCTACTTTGGCTGGACTGACGAGAACTTTGAGCCCAACGAGAAGCAGCAACGCTACGGCTTCGACTCGGATGGTTTTGGCTACGGCTGGTATGAGTTCGACGAGCGTTTCGATCTATCCAATCCGGAGTACGCCAACGAATACAACCGTTTTGGCTGGATCGTCGAGATCGATCCGCAGAATCCCTCCAAGAAGCCGGTCAAGCATACGGCCATGGGCTGCTTTAAGCATGAGGGTGTCGCGATCGTTGAAAGGAATGGCAAGGCCATCTGCTACATGGGCGATGACCAGCGCTTCGACTACTGCTACAAGTTCGATTCGGAGAAAAAGTGGAAGCGGTCAATCGCTCAAGGCGAGAGCCCCCTTGCGGAAGGTACGCTGTACGTTGCCCGCTTCGATGACGACGGCAGAGGCGTGTGGCTGGAGCTGTCGCTTAACAATCCGTTGCTTAAAGATCGTTTCAGCAGCATGGCCGAACTCCTGGTCAATACGCGTCTGGCGGCTGATATCGTCGGCGCGACACCGATGGACCGACCGGAGTGGACCACCATTGCCGCTGATGAACGGAGCGTGTACTGGACGCTTACGAACAACTCGCAGCGTACCGTGGCCGATGCGGCCAACCCGCAAGCGCCAAACGGTGACGGACATATCATCCGCACCCGAGACAGGGGCGAGAGAAGATTTGAGTGGGAAATCTTCATCCTCGCTTCGCAGACGCGGGGTACGGAAGGCGTGTTCACCGATCCGGACGCCGCCTACGCCGATCGCGATGGACGCCTGTTTATCGGCACGGACGGTGGTCAGCCCGACGAGTTGCAAGACCAGCTCACGGTCTTCGATACCACCGTGAAGCTCAATCGGAGAGCGGGCGAGCTGCCCACGCCGAAGCGACTGTTTGTGGGTGTGAACAGTGACGAGATCACGGGCTGGGCGCAGACGCCGGACCAGACGGTCGCCATGGTCAATATGCAGCACCCGGGAAATGGGGACCCCACGCGTACGAACTACCCCGCGCCCACCGACGGGGTCACCATACCGCGTGACTGCACGATCGTGATCACCAAGAAGGATGGCGGCGTGGTCGGCTCGTAAAAAGCTGAGTCGAACGGTCGTTCGGGCGCCGCAGCTCTCGTAGGAGACTGCGGCGCCTTTTTTGTTTTAGCCAGTCCACCGGCCCTGCCCAGACGTGCGGCGTACGTTTCTGAAGCAGATTTCATAGAGGCTGTTCGGCGGAAGGGACCTTTGCAGGTTACTAGCCTACTACCACCGGCGCCTTAGCGTTGAGTCACGCCGGATGCTGTTCCTTTTACTCCGCTTCGGCTTCGTCGGGCCGTTTAAGAGAATTCGAATCCATCGCTTTTGTGCGCGGAAAAACGACGAATCTCGCAAGCCAGTGACCACCCTCGCCTGTCGATAAGCTTTACAAACCTCAGCTTCTTCGGCTTTTGTAGATGTTACGATATAACATAACTATTTGATTCGTGGCATGGTTTGCGCAATCGGAATGTTTTGTGCAGCCATAACTTCAGTCCCACGCAGGCTGTCGAAAGGCAATGTGATGACGCATCGATCCTCTCTGCCAACCGCTCTTTACTGCGTGCTATGGGCACTTGCATGGTCCCCGACGGCTTTTGCAGGGCTGCTCTACTCGACGAGCTATGAAGCACCGCCTTACGCAATAGGTCCGCTGGACGGTCAAGAAGGCTGGGCCAACAGTTTTGGCATTGACCCAATAGTCACGTCAGGTTTCGCGCGTACTGGCACTCAATCGCTTGAGGTTCGCCAAGGCGCGGGTGAAGACCCTTTTGGTCTGACATTTCGGGACGGGCCTTATTCGACTTCCGCACCGAAGGTATCAGTGAAACACTCGGTCTATCTCGACGATACCGACGTATGGGATTTCATTTCGCCGATGGCCTTGGGGGGTGACAATGGTTTCATCGCTCAACTGGCCATTATTGACGGGTTGACGGCTAATCTTGGCCTCGACGGTGTTAGTCCTGTGGGAGTGCCTATTAGCACTGAAAGATGGATCGATCTTGAGCTTGTTCTCGACTTTCCGACGCAGACTGTCGAAGGTTTTGTGGACGGGGTATCTATCGGATCGGGAGCTTTCGCAAACCCAACCGAACAGCTGTCCCGGATCGAGATTTTTCACATCTTCGATTTCACCTCGACGGGGCCGTCCAATTCCTTCTTTGTTGACGACCTTACGATTTCCGCGGTTCCTCTGCCTTCAACCGTGTTCCTTGTCCTCGGTGGGCTCCTTGCTCTCGTCGGCCGTCGAGAACTCGTGGGCGAGTAAATCGTAAAACCGAATAGATCACCTCCATGTAGCTGCGGAACTGATCCCGAGCTTCAAGTTCCAGGGCGTCGTGACCTTACGTGATGGCCGTGCGCTAAGTTGAGCACTGCCGCAGAGCAGGTGCGGTGAAATTGAACAGTTCTTTGTGCGGTAGCGCGTCGAACCGAAGATCAGTGAGCGGCTACTTTCAGGAAGAGGTCGCTCAGCCGCAAGACCGTAATCGGCGCAGGCGACGAGGGGTTGATCAAACGCAAAGGCGTTTGTGCGCGATCACAGCGCAGGTGTTCGCACCAGGCGTTCCTGAAGCCAGAACAACCACGAATCCGTCGGGTCTTGAGAAGTCTGAATCTCTACTCGTCGCTCCAGGGTGTTACGGTCAATGTTCCACAGCGTCTGCACGCGTTCGGTAACGCCGTCTTCAATCAGAAACTCTGACGTCCAGCGAAGTGTTCCGGGGATCGTGGGGGGTTTGGCGGACATCGTGTTCTTGATTGGCCAGGATGCACTGATCCAAAGGGATTCATATTGCCCGTAGATGCCATTGAAGTTCAGGTAGACCACCTCGTTGATCGGTGGCCGGTCATCAGCTGTCAGGTTGTAACGGCATCCGATGTACGCGTCATCGAGCACCGATTCGCACGATAGCGTGCCGTGGGCAGCGCGCTCGCGGTCCGAACCAGGCTCCCAGCGTCGCTCAACATCCCAGTGGCCGATTAAAAACTTGAGGTCCTGCGTGGAGGGTGGTGCTGGAAGTGGCGTGGAGGGTTGCGTCGAAGGCAGCGCGGGATCGGCGTTCGCGACGCATGGATGCATTAGGAAGGTAAGGGAAACAATCACGACAATTGTGGCGCCCATCTGCCCAAGCCACTCAATCGACGATTTCATTACCACCCCCTTCGAGCTCCCCTTGGAGACCTTGGCCAGCGGTCTTGGGACGAGACACGTGCGCCTTGCGGCCGCGCATCCATCGTGTGACTATGCTCCGCCCCAGCCCAATCCCTCGCCAAAGTTAAAGCGGTGTATGGGCGTGATCTTCGGGCGATTCATCACCGCTTCCGCCACGGCGATCGTTCGGGGACAGGCCTCTCGGATCGCATCCAGTTCCTCAAACCAGTTGATGAACATCCAGATGTAGATATCCACTATGGTGACGTCTTTGCCGAAGAAATAGGGGCCACCGCAGGCGTCCTCCAGAATCCGGTAGTTTTCCATCACGAAAGCCTCGGCCGCCTCTTCGACGTAGTGAGGATCGCAGGCCGCGTAGCGGTGCGGATAGTTCTTTCGGAGTTCACCTTCGTAGATGTTAGCCAGGATAAAGCTCATCCACTGGTGGAGCTTTGCTCGCGCGAAGCTTCCCGGTGTTGGCGCTAACTGCGATTGAGGGTGACTGTCGGCCAGGTGCATGAGGATGGCCATGGTTTCTGTCAGGCAGGCGCCGTCATCGAGAACGAGAGCGGGAATCTGCTTGCGTGGATTGATGCTTACGAAGTCGGGGTCAACGATCCCATCTTCCGTGTAGTCGACCAGGACTCGCTCAAACGGGAGATTCAGCTCAGCCAGAACGGCTTCAACGCACGCAGATCCGGAACCTGGATTTGCATAGACTTTCACACGCGAATCACTCGAGGGTGACGTAACTCTCCAGGCGCGCCACCTCGTCCTCGTCCACATACTTCCCAATCTCGCGACGGAACTGCTCCATGCTCGTGTAGGGACGGTACTCCTCGAACTCATGGGTCATGCGCTTGCTCATTCCCGGGATCGTCATGAATGCCTCTTCCGAGCTGGTGTTGAGGTTCATGGGAATGAACACGTACTGCTCGAGGCGGGCCACTTCGTCCTCGTCCACATACTTACCGATTTCGCGGCGGAACTGCTCCAGGGACGTGTAAGGGCGGTACTCCTCGAACTCGTGGGCCATGCGCTTGCTCATGCCGGGGATGAGCATGATCACGTCGTCGCTGGCGCTATTGAGGTCGATCTGGCGGAACAGGCCGGCGTAGACCGCGCTGCGCTGTTCATCGTCGAGACCGTTGGAGAGGACGCCGTCCAGTTCACTGGCTGAGGTGATTGGCCGCGCGGCAATCAAAGCGTCGACAAGGTCTTCGCCCATGCCCGGCAGGCCAAGGAGCTCCGCTCGGTTCGCGAGGTTGGGGTCGAGGAGCCCTTGATTGCGTCCCACCTGGGCCTGAGCCGATGCGGCAAATAGGACAAGTGCAACTAGGAAAGCCAGGTAACGCATCGTTGTTCTCCCTCGTTCAAAACCTAAGGTCGCGGAGGGTAAATGATTTACATTACTATTGCTACGCTGTGCGGGAAGACGTGGTGGAAGGGGAGATCCGAACGCATCACAGCGCCTGAGACGCTTGCCTGCGGCGCGACCGGGCCAGGACCAGGCGCAGTGCTTCCAGCGCTGTGAGGAAGGCCAGGTGATAGAGGCCGTCGGCCGGATCGAACGCCGTCAGATACCAGTGCGCAAACACAAGGGCTGCGGCCAGGTAGACCGCCCGATGCAGGCGCTTCCACCAGCGGCGCAGCAAGCGCACCGACCAGTCATTGCTGCTGAGGGCGAGAGGCAGGAAGATCGTAAGCGCGATCCAGCCGGTCAGCAGACCGGGTTCCAGACCCTCGGCGAGAATGCGCTCGCCGGATTGCTTCCGAGCAAGATAAATCCCCGTATGCAGGGCTGCATAGGCAAACGAAGCAACGCCGAGGTAGCGCCGGCAACGAAGCAGGGTGGGCGTCCAGGGAGCGCTCGCGAAAAGCAGCCTCAGCGGTGAGACGGCCATCGCCATGATCAGGAGCCATACGGCCCCCTGGCCGCTGAGATGGATCACCTCGCCATAAAAGACGCTGCCGCTGCTGTAGCGCCAAAGGAGCACGGCGCCCGGCGCCGTGAGTAGCAACCACAGCAGGTAGCGGGCCAGGGACCGTGATCTCAAGATATTTGTTCCATGCCGGTAAAGGTCGAGCGCAGCTTAACCGACGCTTTCAGCAGCTGGATGAGTGAAGGACGGTCACTTCAGTCCCGAGATACTAGATCGACAGGTCCACGAATACCGGTGCGTGGTCGGAGGCGGTTAGTCCATCCTGCTTCTTGCGAAACTCCCGGTCGATGGTCACGTCCTGCACCAGCTCGCTGACGGCGGGCGTCCCAAGAACGAAGTCGATTCGCAGACCGTGGTTGCGGTGGAAGGAGCCGCCGCGATAGTCCCACCAGGAGAAGGCATCGCGGTCCGGGTATTGGTGGCGGAAAAGATCCACCAGTCCCACCTCCATGAGGGCGTCAAGACGCCGCCTTTCTTCGACCGTATGGAATATGTCGCCATCCGCGGCTTCCCCGCGCCAGCTATCCAGCGCCCGCGGCACGATATTGAAGTCTCCGCAGAGCACTCGCCGCCCGGTCTCGCCCGTGTTGTAGTGCGACGTAAGGCTGTCGTACCAGTTGAGCTTGTTCGGGAAGTCGTCGTGGCTGACGCTCTTGCCGTTGGGGCAGTAGACCGTGGTGAATTCCAGCTCGCGGCCAACTCGGGCGGTGATCAGCCTGGCTCCCCAGTTTTCCTCGCCCGGCAGGCCCGCCGTGACCAGTGCGGCGGGCTCGCGCGTCAGTATGGCCACGCCGTTCCAGCTCTTTTGTCCGTGCACTAACGCGTGATAGCCGAGCTCGGCAAAGAAATCGTGTGGGAATTCCTCGGTAGGCGTTTTCAGTTCCTGCAGGCCCACCACGTCGGGTTCACGGGACTTGAGCCAAAGCGCCATGAAGTCGAGCCGCGCCCGAAGCCCGTTAATGTTCCAGGTCGCCAAGCGCATCGTGGCAACACCTCTCCGTTAGTTGTGCAGGGCATGTTCCTCTAACCGAGGAGCAAAAGGAAATGTCTCTGGAGAGCAAAAGCCCGCTTACAGGCTCACCCGGCTCGCGAACTTCAATCTGGCGCGGCTGGGCACGAAGCAGTGAAGGGAGTAGTTTCGGTAATCGGTCGTTGAACGTTGATTGGGGAAGGAATGTAGAGCCGCCTCGCTTGCAAGCTAGCGGCTTCCGTTCGACGTCGAGGGTCGGCCTCCGTGCCGTCGTATCCTGCCGTCCTTAGGCGAGGCCCAGGTCCGCTCCTGAGTGTCGGGGGTAATCGAAGCCCATCGCGCCGCCATAGATTGGGCGTTGCGGAGCGTTCGTAGCACACATGCTCTCTTCGAGATGATCGCGAATCCGATCGTAGTAGACCCGTATGTCGTGGGGAAAGGAACGCACGGCATCGTCAATGTTAAAGAAGTAAGCCGCTCTTACGCCGTTGAAGTTAATGTCCTCTCCCACACGCATGGTTTCGACACCGATGCGTCTCAAGCGCTTTTGCAGCGACCTTTCCATGAAGGTGAAGAGTTCGGTACGTCGAAGGAGGTCTGCTGATGCGCCTGCCGCAAGCATCAGCGTCACACCAACGAGCGGGAAGACCTGCAGTTCCGATTTTGAGAACTTGAATCCATCGTCGCGCGTTCTTCTCGTAGCTCCCGGTCTCTTGCGCATCGAGAACGGATGCCCCACCGCCAGCCGCGATATCTCGGCAATACGACCACGGCGATGCATGGTTTTCGCTACGATCTCGGGGTTCAACGCGCCTTCAAAGCGCCGCTCCAGGGGCATGTCGCTGGTTGCGTCGGCGTTAACGAGACGGACGCAGCCCGCGGACCTCCCGGAAGCTCTATGCGTAATTAGGCAGTGAATCGAATGGTCGTCAAAGACATCGTTCTCGCGATGATCCTCAAAGGCCTCTGGATCCAAGTAGCCCAGCGATTCGCAAAACACGCGATATCGAAGCTTATATACCGTACGCTTCTGGGCTTCCGTGGTGGCCAAAGACAAATCGAAGTACCGCTCAAAATTCTGACAAAGCGTTGAAAACTCGAGACCCGATTGAGCCTGCATAGCGACCTCCTCACGCCCGCGCTCGCACAGCTGTGCCGCGGGTGGATTTCATATCGGATTGATGGATTCGTGTAAGCGGACTCGCCGAAGCGAGAAAGGGAGCGCACCTATCTGACTACGCTGTGAAGTTAATCACACTTTTGCGGAGCAAATATGAAATCTTGGCATATTTGTTGACATTAAAGTGTTGCCAATGCCCAACACATCCCCGACAAAAGCGGTGGAATGATAATCATTGGTACTAAAGGCTCCGCAAGCGGGCCTTTCCAAGCTTTTACGGCCGTCAGCGCCCCGAGGATTCGAGGCACCGCATAGCGGGAATCGTGGGGAAGACTTGCCGTGCCAGGCCTTTCTCCCGGCTGGTATCGATCGAGTTCGAAGCTGGCCTCGCCTACTCGTAGCGCAAGGCTTCAATGGGTCGGGCCAGGGCCGCTCGACTGGCCTGAGATGCGATGGTGAGCCAGGCGATCATCAGCGCAGCCGCTGCCGCGGCGCCGAACAGCCAGGCCCATTCAGAGAGCGGAGCGGCGTAGGCAAAACGGGTCAACCACTGGCTCATGAAGTAGTAGGCCAGCGGTGAGGCGACAATGCTGGCAACGATTACCAACAGCGTGAAGTCCTTCGTCAGTAAAAGAACGATGTCGGTGACCGATGCGCCCATGACCTTGCGGATACCAATCTCCTTTGTTCGGCGTTCGGTGGTGAAGGACGCCAGACCAAACAGTCCCAGGGTTGCGACAAAAATGGCAAAACCGGAGAACAGCCCGAACAGTCGCGCCTGTTTACGCTCCGCGCGATAACGCGCATCGAAGCGGTCGTCGAGGAACTGCCAGTTCAGGGGTTCGCTGGGCAGGACCTGCGACCAGACGGCTTCCAGGTGCGCGATAGCCGCGCCTGGATCGCCGGGCTCCAGCTTGACGGAGATGTAACGGCCGTAGCGGGGATGGGGCTCGGCATACACCGTGGCCTTGCGCTCGTCGTGGAGAGAGGAGAAGTGCAGGTCGGGCACGACCCCAACGATCTCACGGGCGGCGAAACGCGTCATTTCGCGGCTAAGCGGCTGATTGATCACCTTGCCCACAGCTTCCTCCGGCGTCCAGCCGAAGCGTCGGGCGGCTGATTCATTGAGGATGGCCCAGGCCTTGACGGTCGGGTTCTCTTCACTGGGCATGTCGGGCCGCATCTCGTTCGGGCGGAACGTCCGACCGGCGAGGAAGCGCACGCCGTAATGATCAAACCAGTGGGCATCGACTTTCAGATCGGCGAGCCCGAGCACGTTCTCCATAACCGCCTGTTTGCCTTCGGCCACGTAACCCGAACCGTCGAGATTCTGCATGCTGGGTATGCGCGACGAATACACCACCGAGCGAATACCTGGATGCGCTTCGAGCTCCGTGCGCAGGGGTTCGTAGGTCTCCCACAGCTCTGAGAAGAACGGCAGGGCTGTGGTGATGTTACGCGATCGATCGAAGCCGAGATCCAGATTCCGCGCATAGTGCATTTGCGCCATGACGACCCCCGTCGCGATGAGCAGGGTGATGGACGTGGTGAACTGAAAAACCACCAGAGCCTTACGCAGGAAGGCGGAGCCGCTTGCCGAGCTGGAGCCTTTGAGCACTTCCGCCGGGCGAAAGTGCGAGAGATAGAACGCGGGGTAGGAGCCCGCAAACAGTCCCACGACCAGCGTGCCCCCGAGCAACACGAGTAGTGTGAACGGCTCCGTGGCGGAAAACGCCAGGGATTTTTCAAGAAACGCCGCGAACGGCGGTAACGCCAGCTCGACAATGGCCACGGCGAGCAGCATGGCAAAGGCGGTAAGGAGAATGGACTCGCCGAGAAACTGGCGCAGCACCTGACCGCGATTGGCTCCCACGACCTTGCGAATGCCCACTTCCCGGGCACGCTGGGTAGACCGGGCCGTGGTGAGATTCATGAAGTTCACGCAGGCGATCAGCAGTACCACCAGCGCCACCGCGCTGAAGGTATAGACCGTGCCCATGCTGCCATTCGTGCGCCACTCCGAATCCCGGTTCGATGTCAGGTGAATGTCCGTCAGGCGCTGGAGGGCGAGCGCCGTATCGTTCGGTGCCTCCTCGCCGCGGTGCTTGATCAGGAACTCCTCAAAGCGTGAGCTCAGGTTGTCGGGATCGTAGTCTTCGGGCAGACGCAGATAGGTGAAGTAGTTGTTGCTGCCCCAGCTCTCGAGCTCGTCGGGTCCCAGAAGTAGAGGGACGCCCGCCATGGATCCCACCAACTCGAAGGCCATGTGGGTGTTTTCCGGCAAATCACGAAACACACCGGTCACGGTCAGGTCCGCCTGTCCCATGATGTTGAGGGTTTGCCCCATGGGATCGGCGCTGCCGAAATAGCGATTCGCCGCGCGCTCCGAGAGGACGATGTTGACGGGCGATGCCAGGGCCAGGCCTTCATTGCCCTGCACAAATTCGAGGTCGAAGAACTCAAAGACGTTGGAATCCGCGATGACCAGCCTTTCCTCGACGATGGTTTGGTCGCCGCGGGACAGGCTGATTCTGCCGGGCTGGAGCAGGCGGGTAAGGTCCTCGATCTCCGTGAAATCCTCCTTGAGCAACGGGCCGATAGGGGGCGCCACGCGGGCGAGGCGAAGATCGTTGCCAAAGAAATCGCGCGTAACCCGATAGATGCGCTCCGCATTGGTCCAGTGCTTGTCGTAGGAGAGCTCGTAGCTCACAAACACGGTGATGACGATGCAGCACGCAAGGCCTATGGCCAGACCCAGAATGTTAATGATGCTGAACAGCGGGTTGGCGGAGATGGTCCGCAGGGCGATGGTCAGGTAGTTACGAAACATGACGCGCCTCCTCCGCCTGGTGCAGCGTCATAACGTTCTCGGAGAGAACGCGTCCGTCGAGCATGTTGACGACCCGGCCGGCGTGATCGGCATGGGACTTGTCGTGGGTCACCATCACGATCGTCGTGCCGTCGGCATTGAGCTGATTCAGGAGCGCCAGTACCTCTTCACCATTGGCGCTATCCAGGTTCCCTGTCGGTTCGTCGGCCAGGATCAGGGCCGGATTGGTGACCACCGCTCGGGCTACGGCGACGCGTTGCTGCTGCCCTCCCGATAGCTGCTGAGGTCTGTGTTCGCTGCGGTGCGCGATGTTGACCCGTTCCAAAACTTCGTCGACGCGGCGCTTGCGTTCCTTCGCCGCGATCTTCTGATAGAGCAGGGGCAGCTGTACGTTCTCTCGCACGCTCAGCTCATCGATCAGATTGAAACTTTGAAAGATGAAACCGAGGCGCTCTTTGCGCAGGGCGGCCAGTTCGCGCTCGGAGCGACCGGATATTGTCTCGCCCTGAAATGAATAGGTTCCGGCGGTCGGCGAGTCGAGCATACCCAGCACATTGAGAAGCGTGGATTTGCCGCAACCGGAGGGCCCCATGACGGCGATGAATTCGCCCTTGTCTATGTTCAGGTTGATGCCGCCCAGGGCCGTGGTTTCCACGTCGCTGGTGCGATACACCCTCGACAGGTTGTGCATCTCTATCATGGCGGGACTCCTTTTCTAGCGATCAATAAATATTCGGTCGACGGTGATGAAGCTGCCGTAGGAAGACGTGATCACCTCGTCCCCGGGGAGCAGCCCAGCGAGCACTTCGATTTGATTCGGATTGCGCCGTCCCAGCTTTACCTCGCGGCGGCTTGCAACGCTGCCCTCGGGATTCAGAACGAACACCCAGGCACCGCCGGTATCGTTGAGAAAGGCCCCGGTGGCCAGTAGCGTGGCCTGCTCGTCCGCGTCGCCGAGTACGAGGCGGATCTGCAGCGTCTGGCCGCGGCGAATGTTTTCGGGCGCGGCGCCGGTAAAGCGCAGGTCGATTTCGAACTGGGCGCTCGCTACTTCCGGGTAGATCTTGCTGACCTCCAGCGTGAACTCTTCCCGACCCATGACCAGCTTCGCTCTCTGACCGAGGCGCACCCGGTTCAGGTAAAACTCGTTGACCAGCGCGCTGGCCTTGAAGCGATCCACGTCGTCGATTTGTCCCAGGCGCTGCCCGCGGTCCTTGGACTCGCCGATTTCCGCATCGAAGGCCGTGAGACGACCGGCTCGCGGCGCTCGCACCAGAAGGTTCTCCAGGTTCGCCCGGGCCAGGGTCAGGTTTTTCTCGAGCTGTGCGACGGACGCGCGGAGCTGTTCCATCTGCGCCACGCGAATGCGCTCGTCCTGGACCTGGCTCTCGAGAGTGACCTCCCGGCGCCGGGTCCAGTACTCGAGTTCGTCCACGGCGTCTTCGTACTGATTGCGTGAGATGAATTCGTTGCCTTGCAGTTCCTGGTAGCGCTCCACGAGACGCCCGAGGCGCTGGCGCTGGTAGTCGATCTCGACCAGGTCGCTCTTCAGACTGAGGCGGTTCTGCTCGATGGCGAGTTCCGTGTTGCGCAGATTGTTGAGCTGTTCACTCACCTCAGCCTCGCGGGCGATGACATCCAGCTGCAGCGTTGTATTGCTCAGTTCCACCAGCGCCTGCCCGGCCTCGACGAGCACACCCTCTTCCACCAGCAGACGCTCGACCCGACCGCCCTCGATGGCGTCTAGGTAGACGCTGCGCTCCGGTTCAACGTTGGCGCGCAGGGGGATGAAGTCTTCGTACACACCCGTGCTCACCACCGCGGTGCGGATGCGCTGACCGTCGAGGGTGTAGGCAGTGGAATGGTCACGGGTGGCGAGCCAGGTGATGGCTGTCAGCACGACGACCAATCCCGCCCCCGCAGCCAGCCAGCGCTGCTTTGGTTTGCCTTCGATGCGCCGGTCCATGCCCGTACTGAGGTTGTTTTGCGTGGTCATGCCAATACCTTCGCAAGTCCCGTTCCAGTTTGAGTCCCAATAAAAACAATGACTTATATTCATCGGGCCGCTGTAGAGTGTCCGATAACGAAAAGCAGCGTTCGATTTCGAACACTTGCCGGGCTACAGTGGCGGCATGATCTCGAGCGCTTCCCTGCTCATCGTCGACGACGACGAAGATGTGCTGACCGCCGGCCGCCTGCTGCTGCGCCAGCACTTCGGTTGCGTCATCACGAAAAGCAGCCCCGAGGCTATTCCCGACGTCATGGCGGAGCACGCCATCGACGTCTTTCTCCTCGACATGAATTTCGCGATCGGGCGCAATACCGGGCGCGAAGGGCTTCAGTGGCTGGGGGAAATCCGGCGCCAGGACCCGGACGCCGTGGTGGTCCTCATGACGGCTTTCGGAGATCTCAACACCGCGGTGGAAGCGATGCGCGACGGGGCGGCGGACTTTGTCCTCAAACCCTGGCAAAACGAACGCCTCGTACAAACCCTCACCGTCGCCGCAAGTCTGCGCCGCAGCCGGACTCAGGTAAGCGCCCTGGGCGAGCCGGCGCCCTCGAGCACGATGGTGGCGGGGTCGCCCGCCATGCAGCGCGTTCTCAAGGTGGTGGAGCGGGTGGCCGCTACGAACGCCACGGTCCTGGTGCGCGGTGAGAACGGAACGGGGAAGGAACTGATTGCCCGCGCTCTGCATAGCCAGTCGGCGAGAGCCGCCGCGCCGCTGGTCAGCGTCGATCTCGGCGCCGTCTCGGAAACGCTTTTCGAGAGCGAACTCTTCGGACACCGGCGAGGCGCGTTCACCGGTGCCGACAGCGATCGCGCCGGGCGGTTTCAGGCGGCCAGCGGTGGCACGCTGTTCCTCGATGAGATTGGCAACCTGCCGCTCGCGCTGCAGACCAAGCTGCTGCGGGCCCTGGAAAACCGAGAGATCACGCCCCTGGGCACGGATACGCCGATCGAGGTCGATATACGCCTGATCGCGGCTTGCAACCAACCGCTGGAGGACCTCGTGACCCAGGGCGAGTTTCGGGAGGACCTGCTCTATCGCATCAACACCATCACCATCGAGTTGCCGCCGCTCCGCGAACGGCTGGATGACATTCCCGCCCTGGCCGATCTCTTTGCCCGGGAAGCCGCCCGGCGTTACCACCTGCCCGAGCGAAGCTTCAGCACTGACGCCCTGCGCGCACTCCAGGCCTGGCACTGGCCGGGAAACATCCGCGAGCTGTCCCACGCCGTGGAGCGCGCGGTGATTCTTGGCGACAACGAGGTCCTGAGCGCTGGGGATTTCGAGTTCGCACGTCGCCGCGGTGAGGTCGCCGGCAGTTCCCTCAACCTCGAAGACAACGAGCGCCGCCTCGTGCAGGAGGCGCTGTCGCGACACTCGGGCAACGTATCGCGGGCCGCCGAGGCCCTGGGCATTACCCGGGCCGCTCTCTATCGCCGCATGCAGAAGTTCGAGCTGTGAAACAGCCTATGCAGAGGCGCTTCCGCTGGATAACGGTCGTCCAGGTGCTCCTGCTGGGATTCACGCTGGCGCTCCTGGCCTTTACACTGGTCGGCTCGTCGTACCGGGCGGTGCCGCTGCTCCTGGCGATGCTTGCCGTCCTCCAGGTCGTGCTGCTTATCCACACCGTGCAGACTCATGTGGATGCCCTGGAAGAATTCTTCGCCGCGGTTACCTACCAGGACTTCACCCGGCGCTTCGCCGAAGATGATTTCGACGGTGAGCTCAAGGATGCGTTCAATCGAATCCTGGAGCGATTCCAGCACGCCCGCGCGGAGCGGGATCTGCAGGCGAGCTATCTCGACACCGTGGTGCGCCATGTCCCCGTGCCGCTGCTGGCCGCAAAGGCCGACGGCGCGCTCACCATAGTGAACAATCCCGCGCGCCGTCTTACCGCTCTGCCGACGCTGAAAAACCTGGGCGAACTCGAGCAGCTGGACGCCGGGCTGCCCGCCAGTCTCCGCGCCATTCCCTCCGGCCAGCAGCGGCTGCTGCGAACGCGTATGCGCGATATCCCCGTCGAACTGCGCGTATCCGTTTCGGAGATTCGCCGGGAAGGGGAGTTGGAGCGACTCTATTCGCTCGAGAATCTCTCCGGCGAGCTGTCGGCCCGGGAGAGCAGCGCCTGGCGCAATCTGATCCGTGTCCTCACGCACGAAATCATGAACACGCTGACGCCGGTGACGTCGCTCGCCGAGACTGCCCGGGGGATGCTCGATGATCCGTCCGCCCGGGAAGACATCCGAGACGCCATCGAGACCATCAGCCGGCGCAGCGCGGGACTCACCAGTTTTGTGTCGCGCTATCGCGAACTCATGAATGTTCCCGAGCCGGAGTTCGCCGAGCTTTCTGTCCTTTCGCTGCTTGACGCCACGATGAGTCTTGAGAAGCAGGCACTGAAAGGGATCGAAACCCGGATCGATGTACATCCCGACACGCTGAGCATAGACGGTGACCGCCAGCTCCTCGAGCAGGTACTCATCAACGTGGTCAAGAATGCCATCGAAGCCCTGGAGGAGACCTCATCGCCGGTGATCACCGTGTCCGCGCGCCTGGACTACGGTCGTACGCTTATCGATGTGGAGGACAACGGGCCCGGTATTCCCGAAGATCTGCTCGATCAGGTACTGATACCGTTTTTTACAACCCGCCGGGACGGCAGCGGCATCGGATTGTCCTTGAGTCGCCAGATCATGAACGCACACGGCGGTGACGTCATCATTGAGCGTCTCTCCCCGGGAACGCGCGTTAGGCTCGTATTCATGTGACCTGGCGAAGGCCGGCACGCGGACTTGGTTTCATCAGCCCGCTGGTCCGGAAGGGGCCGGGGACGCCGATGGCACGAATCGTTGCGGCGGCGCATCCACGAGGTAGCCCATGAGTATCGAATTCGATATCGAGTTTGTGGAAGAGGACTGCTGCGACTGATTACCCACCGCGGAACAAACAATCCTGCCCGGTCCCACTATTGCACCGGTCGTGAGGTTTTCGTTGGCGCCGAGGCGTCCGTTCTTGTTCGCTTCCGTGATCTCGATCTTGGGTGAGTAGTAGATCACCACGAAATTACTCCCATCGGGATTTCGCGACGTGAGCAACATCTGCAGTACACGGCCCGGTACGAACGTGGCAGTGCCGTGGACCCCGGACCAGCTCACGTCCGTGATCAGAAGCACCCGGCCCGCGGGAACGACAAACTCATTCGGGTCCAGGCTGCCATTCAGGCTGATGCGACGGTACGCCTGGTCATTTACGCATGAAGAGGTAGCGCTGCTTTCGATCTTCAGCATCACATGATCTTCGATCGCGTAGGGGAGTTTCCCGATGGCGCTGCCGAGTGCGGCGAAGTTGTCGTTGAGCACTTCGGCGTCGGCGACCTCGCCGTTGTTGAGAAGCTGCAGCTCCTGGGCGGTAAGCTGTTCCGGGGCGAAGGCAAGGGCGGTGGCGAGCGCGAACGCTACGGCGATTTGTTTTGGGGTCATGGGAACCTCCGGCTTTTTATTCGCTGGCGTTGCACCAGCATGTCAAATTTTGAAGAATTCCGCCTCGTCGTCTCATGCCGTTAGGAGCACTATGCCGGCAGCCACGTCTCAAGCGCAGCTTTTAGAGGTCACGCAGAAGGAGTTCACGAAACTGCAGTCGCTCACGGCATCCTGTGGTGAGCGTGAGGCCATGGACAAAGACTCAGAGGCGACCAGCATTCGCGACGTCGTCGTCCACCGGGCCCACTGGATCGGTCTTTTCCTGGGCTGGTGTGACGCCGCCGCTGCGGGCCGCGCGGTGCACATGCCGGCCGAGGGCTATAGCTGGGCCGACCTCAAGGCGCTCAACGCGCGGATTCGCGAAGAGAACGACGATGTTTCCTGGAGTGCGGCCCTCAAAAGGCTCGCTGCGGCCCACAAACTCCTGATGCAACACCTGAAGACGCGACGAGAGATCGATCTCTACGGTGGGCCGATGGTGGGTGGCAACGGTAAATGGACGGAGGGGCGATACGCCGAGAGCGCCGGCCCGAGCCACTACCGGTCCGCCTGCAAGTACATCCGTGCCCGGCTGCGCGAGATGAGATGACCGCTTCGCGCCCAGGCTTGAGCCCAGCTTCGCGGATCCGAGAAGGACGTCAGCGCCCCAAGTTTGATAGCGGGCTTGCGACGCTTGCTCTGCTGCTGGCTGGCGTCTTCCACGCTGATGGCGGCACGGCGCAGGGAACCGATGCCCTCCCACCCGGGAATGACGCCCTGGTTGAAGTGGCGTTCGTCAGCAATCGACTCCGGGAAGCGCATCCTGAACCCGGTCGCAGCTATGGCAACGAGCTTGGACCGCTGTCCTCGGGTCGCTGTGTTGTTGATATCCAGGCGCGCTCGGGTCGCGGTGAACTGGTGGGCGTTAGCGATGTCGATCCGAAGGAGACGCTGGCTGGTCTCGAGCCGTTCCGGGGAACGGGCCTCGTGGTCTACATCCACGGCTACTACGAAGACTTTGACCGCAGCTGCCGACGGGCGGCGGTGTTCAAGAGCCGGCTCGGGTCTGACCTGGGCTTCCTGCTCTTCAGCTGGCCCGCAAACTCCACCCCCTTTACCTACGGCGCCGATGTCGCGGATCTGGAGGCGAGTACGCCGCGCTTTATCGAGCTGCTGCGCGATCTTTCGCGACTTCACGATCCCGGGACTATCAGCGTGATCGCCCACAGTCTTGGCACCCGGGGACTCGTGGAGGCGCTGCAAAAGGCGCCGACTCCCGCGGTCCCGCTGCGCGACCTCGTTCTGATCGCCTCCGACATGGACCGGGAAAAGTTTCTCGAGGTTCTTCCGCTGCTTCGGAAGCAGGTCAGTAACATCGCGCTGTTTGTATCCGGCCGCGATCTACCGCTGCGTCTGTCCGGGGTTGTAAACGGGGGCGCGCGGCTGGGCCAAGGTGGGACCGGCCCCATCGACGATGTGCGGGTAATCGATGTTACGGACTATGCGACCACGCATCTCTCCGGCCACGTGTATCACCTGAGAAACGAGGACGTCCTTGCGCAGCTTCGCGAGCTGCTGGAAAGGTAGCGGTCCGGGCACGTCCTATACGGAAAACACCGTGCGAAACAGCTGGATCGTGAGCAACCCCCAAGCCGTGCCGCTCACCATGCTTAGGATTGCCAGCAGTATGGCGTGCGGCATGAGGTCGCTGCGATAGGCGGCGGTGACGGCGGGTGCCGTGGAGATGCCGCCCAGATTCGCCATGCTGGCGATGGGCAGCCACACGAGGTTTAGTCGAAGGGCGAGGGCGACCGTAAGCATCAGCAGGTAATGCAGGAGCAGCCAGGCCACGACGAGCAGGACCAGTTCAAGGGGCAGGGAAAAGGTCGAGAAGTTCAACCGCAGGCCGAGGATCGCCATGATCAGAATGATCGCCACACCGCCGACTCGCAGCACGAAATCCACGTTCCAGCGACGGATCGTGTTCACGAGTAGAAGTCCAAGGATCGATAGCCCGATCACCTTCCAGAGGAAGGGAAGCCCGAGGGCATTCATTGCCAGGACAAGGGCGAGTATCACGGCGCTGGTGAGCAGGGCTGGTAAAGGCGGATCGCTGTGCTCCGTATCATCGACAAGCCGTACCGGGTCCCGGATTCCAAACATGTCGTTCAGCCGCGGTGTGCGCTGGATGAACTGAAACATCATGATGGTCCAGAGGTTAACCAGTATGTTGTCCAGGACCAGTACGGAGAGAAAGAGGCCCTCCTCGGTACCGACGACCTCTTTCAGGACCAGCTGGCTTGTGCTTCCCCCGATCCAGCCACCCACGATGGGCACCAGGCCCGTCCAGTACGCCTGGTCAATAAAGAGGTCGCGATAGCCGGTATCGAAAGTCGTGAGCAGAAATACCAGCAATACGGGGAGCGTTGCGATGAACCCCGAGCCGGCGACGAACACCACGATCGGCCGCAGGCCGACGACGCGGAGTTTTGCAAAGGGCAGGGCGCTCATCACCGTGACGATCGCGACCGGAATGATCCAGTCCCGACTGAGACGGTGCAGCTCCACGCCACCGAGGTCGAAACCGAAGCTGTGCGTAAAGAGGGCAGGAACTACGTAGGCGAACAGGATCGCGGGAAACCAGTTCAGTAAAGCTCGAATTGCTGGATGGCTTTGGCGGGTCAACCATCGTACAAACCAAACCGTGAGCGCCACGATCGCGGCGGCGATGAACTCTTGCATCATGGGTTACGGCTGCAGTCTGTCTATGCGTCAATGCTTGCGATGGTGCCACCGTCCCGGCGGCAGCCATCCATTCGCCGTGCTATCGGAGCGGTAATCATAGGCCGGCGGCGTCCCATGGCTGGGTCAGTATCGCCAGGCAGGTTTCTATCCCTTCGAGAAAGTTTCCCAGGCGCAGATTCTCATCAGGCGCGTGGATGTTGTTGTCTGGATTTGGGATACGAACAGAGATAGCCGGTACGCCCAGGGTGTTGATGAATGGAGCGATGGGCTGAGAACCGCCCGTGGTCCGCATCTTGACGAAGGCGGTTCCGTAGACGCGCGTCAGGGCCGACGCCAGCCAGTTACCCAGCGGTGACGCCATGTCCGTGCGAAACGGTTTTGAGCCGATGCGCTGTTCCACGCGAATTAGTTTCCGGTACTGCGCTCTCTCCTCGGCCGTAGGCTCTTCGTTCACGACGTGAAACCCCTGCTCGCGGATATGCGCGAGAACCAGGGCAAGCTGCCGATCCGCCGGGGTTTCCGGCACCAGGCGCATGTCGATCTCCGCGACCGCCTGCCGGGGTATGAGCGTGCGGACTTCGTCCCCGGTCCAGGCGGCGCGCAGACCGCGCACGTTCAGCGACGGAAACTGAAGCGCTTCCTGGTACGTAGTCCCCACGGCGTCCGCGCGTGCAATGCCCAGGCTTCGCTCTATGTCGCCCTTGTCTTCGGGGACCTGCGCCAGAAGCCGCCGTTCGCTCTCGGAGAGGGAAACGCCGTCGTAGTACCCGGCTATCGTTACCCGTCCCTGCTCGTCCTTCATGCTGGCCAACAGACGGCTCAGAGCGAAAACGGGGTTCGGAGCAAAGTTGCCGTACTGACCCGAGTGCAGGTTTCGCGTTGCGCCGAAAACGGTGAGGGTCAGGGTGGCGAGCCCTCGAGCACCAAAGGTCAGTGTCGGGAGATTGGAAAGATGCCGCGTGCCGTCCATGATCAGCATGACGTCGGCGGCGAACAGCTCGCGCTCCGCCTCCACGAGAGCGGGCAGCGTCGGGGAGCCCAGCTCCTCCTGGAAATCCGCGATCAGCTTCAGGTTGTAGTCCGGCATCCATCCCTGCGCTTCCATGATTCGCAGGGCCGCGAGAAGGGCGATGGCCGGGCCTTTCGAATCGCTTGCGGAGCGGGCAAAGACGCGATCGTCGGGATTAAAGTCGCTGCGCCAGCTATTCCGGGGTAACTCCACCCAGGCGTCGTCGGTCCAGCGTTTGAGCGCGGGTTCAAAGGGGTTCGCCTGATTCCAGGCATCGTCGTCCACGGGTTGCCCATCGATCTGCAGGTAGAACAGGATCGTGCCCCGGGCACCGTCCACCTTCCGCTCAGCAAACACGTGGGGAACGTCGTTCGAAGTCAGTACGCGCGTGCCAAATCCCAGCTCCGTGAGCGCTCTGTCGACCCAGCGGACATTGGCCATAATCTGTTCGGGGAAGTGGCCGTCATTGGGAATGCGCAGAAACTCGAGATACGCGTCCATCGCAGCCGGGAGCTGCGCCTTTGACAGCGAGCGTACCGCGGCCGAGTCCGGTACGTCGGCTCGCGAAGCGACAGAAGTGAACACCACCATGAGCGCAATCATGAGCGAGCTGAAGCAGGCCAGACTTCGCGGGAAAGTGCTTCGGTTGATCATAGCTAGGGACCTGGTTTAGCAGAGCGCTACCATAGCTTCGATTCGCTTTCCCGTCGCGTTAGGCGTCGCAGCGCAAGCCGATATACCGGCCGGTGATCCCGTAACATGGCAAGGCATAAAGCTGTGATACATTCTAACGTCTATACAGTGCGACAGTGCGTGCCGCCGCGGCCCCTGCGGAAGGCAGGCACCAGTGCCGGTTGGCCGTACCTATCCGGCATGAACCCGACTCCTTGAGCGTTACTCTTCATGACACAGCAAGCACCGCGCCTCGAGGCGCACGATCTTCACGTAACCCGCGGAGACCGCGAGGTTCTGCGTGGTATTTCCTTCTCCGTCGCCGCAGGCGAGGTCTACGGCCTCCTCGGTGGCAATGGGGTGGGCAAGTCTACAACCCTGCTTACGTTCCTGGGTCTACTTGAGCCCAGTGCCGGCGCCGTCCGCGTCGCGGGTGTGGGCGTTGCCGAAGACACGGAAGCGACGCGACAGTCCATCGCCTATCTTCCCGAGTCCGCGTCCCTTTACGAACATCTCGACGCCCGCGAAAACCTCAATTACTTCCTGAGACTGGCGGGAACGGAAGCGGATAGTGAAGCCGTGGATGCGGCCCTCGACCGGGTCGGGCTACGCGCCGATGCGCGTTCGCAGCGCCTTTCGAGCTACTCCAAAGGCATGCGCCAGAAGGTGGCCATCGCCCTCGCGATTCTGCGCGATACCGATATCCTGCTCCTGGACGAGCCAACTTCAGGCCTCGATCCCACGGCGATTGATGAGTTCCACGATCTCGTACGCGGCCTGGCCAGCGCCGAAAAGTCGGTCCTCATGGTTACCCACGATGTCTATGGCGCCTGCCAGGTCGCAGATCGCATAGGCCTCCTTCGCGACGGTAGCCTGGTCGGGGAGTTCAGCGCTCCCGAGGAGGGCAAGATCGATACGGCGGAAGTGCACCGGGCCTTTTCTGAACGGAGTGACCCATGAATACAGTGCTGACCATCGCCGCCGCCGAGTGGCGCTACTGGTTGCGTTCAAACCTCGCGCTTTCCGCCGCCATTCTCTTCCTCTTCCTGCTGCTGGCTACGGTGGTGCTCACGACCCTGCGTATGGAAGGCGATCGCCACGAGCGATCGCATCACCAGGAGGAGGCCGAGCGCAGCTTCCTGGAACAGCCCGACCGACATCCGCACCGCATGGTCCACTATGGCCACTATGTTTTTCGCGCACCGACGCCACTGTCCGTCTTTGACCCGGGCCTGGATCCGGTGACCGGGCAGTCGATCTTCCTGGAGGGACATCGGCAAAACTCAGCAACGTTCACGGAAAGTGGCGCCAGCGCCGATCTCGGCGGCCTTGCCTGGCTGACGCCAGCCATCGTGTACCAGCTGTTCGGTCCGCTGCTTGTGCTCCTGCTGGGCCACGGGTCGCTGGCGCGGGAGCGGGAGTCCTCCACGCTGGCGCCGATGCTGGCGCAGGGGGTAAGCGGTGTGAGCCTGATGCTGGGTAAAGCACTGGCGCTTTTCTCCGCGATCCTCCTCATGCTGCTCCCGCTTTTCGCCAGCGGTTTCGTGGCCCTTTTTCAGGGTGAAAGCCTGGCCGCGGTGCTTATGCTGGGCCTGGTGTATCTGCTTTATCTTGGCGTGTGGGCGCTGCTTTCGCTGTTTGTTTCGGCTTTGCTGCCACGCCGCGCGATGGTGCTCGCCGTACTCACCGGGCTATGGCTTGGCCTTTCGCTTCTGCTGCCGTCGCTGGCGACCAGCTTCGCCGCCCGCTCGCTGCCCATTGCCGGTCAGATTGAGACGGACCTGACCATGCTCGCTGATTTGCGTCGCCTGGGTGATGGACACAATGCGGAAGACCCGGCGTTTGCGCAGCTCAGGTCGGAACTCCTCGTTCGCTACGACGTGGATACGGTAGAAGAACTCCCGGTCAACTGGCGGGGCGTCGTGGCGGGTTACTCGGAAGAGAAGCTGACAAACACGCTCAATGAGTACGCTGAAGCTCGTATGGCGCAGGAACGACGGCAGAGCGCCTTGCTGGTGCGCCAGGGCTGGCTGACGCCGTTCCTTGCCACGGCCGTGGCGTCGCGCGCGGTATCCGGCACCGATCTCAACAACCACCAGCGCTTTCTGCGCGAAGCCGAGATTCTTCGCTTTGACTTCGTGCAGGGGCTCAATCGCGTGCATGCCGAGGTCCTCAGCTACGACGATGACATGAACCGTAGCCGAGACGCGGAGGCCAATCGCCGTGCTCGGGTCAACGCCGACAACTGGAAGGTGCTGCAGGGCTTCCGCTACGAACCGGCGAGCCTTGGTGATCGGCTGGCACAGGCCCTGGCCCCGTTCATGTCGCTTCTTGCCTGGTTCGGGGCGTTGGTCCTGGCGGCCTTCTGGGCCGGCGCGAGGCTTCGTCCATGAGCGCGCTCAGCAGCCTGGCCTGGGAATGGAGCTTTCAGCGCCGTGATCGGGCGCTGCTGTTCTGGCTGGGCCTCGTACTGCTCCTCGGTGCCCTTGCCGTGGCCGGGGGGATCACGGAGGTCGCGCAGCAGCGTGGGTCCATCGAGCGCCTGCTTGCGGGGGATCGGGAAGATCGTCTCGACGCGCTGGCGCGCCATGAGGACTGGGGTAGCGCCGCTTACTACAGCTTTCACCTGACCTACGATCCGCCTTCCCACTTTGCCTTTGCCGCCCTCGGACGGCGAGACCGGGAACCCTGGAAACACCGGATCCGCATGCTTGCCCTCGAAGGTCAGATCTATGAGCACGATGCCGGGAACCCCGAGCTCGCGCTCACGGGGCGTTTCGACTTCGCCTTCTTCGCGGCGTTCGTGATCCCCCTCGTCCTGGTCGTGCTCATGCACGACCTGCGGGCGAGTGATCGCGCGGCGGGACGCTACGCGCTTCTTGTGACGACGTCGGGACGGGAGTCATCTCCCTGGCGATCGCGGGCGGTGCTCCGTGCGCTGGCCGTGTTTGTTGCCGCGGCACTGCCGATGATTGTTGGGTCCGCGATCAGCGGTACTTCGGTAGTGACCGTTCTGCTCGCGACGCTTCTGCTCCTGACCTATGTGAGCTTCTGGGCCATCATCTGCTATTTCCTGTCGCGCTCAGATCGCCCCGCGCCGGTGATCCTCGCCGCACTCCTCGGTGTCTGGGTTCTGCTCGCCGTGGTGCTTCCTGGAGTGGGTCGACTGGCGGTCGATCGCCTGGTCCCGGCCCCTTCCGGCGCCGACATTCTCCTGACGCAGCGGGAAGCGGTGAACGATGCCTGGGATCTCCCGGTGGAGGCGACGATGTCTGAGTTTGTGGAGCGCCATCCCCAATGGGCCGAGCACGCGGCAGTCGGGGGCGGCTTCCAGTGGAAGTGGTACTACGCGTTTCAACAGGTCGGCGACCAGAAGACCGAGGATCTGTCGAACGCTTATCGCGCCGCTCGAATCCGGCGTGACCGTCTCGCCGGTTTGTTCGCGTTGCTGACACCGCCGGCCTTGCTCGAACGTTCCCTGCAGCGTCTGGCCGCAACGGATCTAACCGCCTCCCTGGCGTATGAGGCGCAGATACGGGCATTCCACGCTCGTCTTCGCGACTTCTACTACGGCCAGCTTTTTCTCGATCAGCCCTTCGATGCGGCGGTTCTGTCTGAACTACCGGACTACGAGTCGTCGGACTAGCGGCCAGATCTCAACGATCTATGGACGCTGCACAGGCATTTCGCGAGGCGATAGCAGATTCAAAGTAGGGTTGCTAAATCGCTGAAATATGGCGACTGGCGACAGCGCGCGTTCAACGCGGGTGGCACCTGACCCGGGTCCCGCCGCGAAGCCACTGAATCATGTGCGTAGGTTCAGCCGGCTGCGCGCCTCGTAGAGCTTTTGCAGCCGCCAAACCTCACTACCTTTACATCCCTGGTCCGCCACCAGGGCTTCCACTTCGGATTCCCGCGAAGCTCGGCGTTGTGCGAGCACTTCGGTGATCTCTGAAACGGTGGGGGACGGTTCCTGTGCCTCCAGCTCTCTGGTCGCCCTTGCCGTGACCGCCCGAAAGTTGCGTTCAAAATCCTCGGCCTGAGGCGGGTTTGGATTGCACATTTCGATGGCCCTCCTGGCGCCCACAAACTCCGCATAGACGGCTTCCGGCGCCATACGCTCGCGAGCATGGTGCAAACCGTAGAGTTCGAGCCCAAGGTACACAACGACCACGCCAATGGTGATGACGCCGACGGCACTCATGCCAGCCTTTTTCTCTTCGCTCATCCACTCTCCGGTTCGGGTAGGGCCGCCGCGCGCTTTTTCGCATCGATACGTTCCGAAACGCACAGCTACAGATCGGAAACACTTGTTTCTCACTACGGGTCGAGCTTACGCCGACACGCGTGAAAAAACAGGTGAGTCGATGCGTCCTCAGCGCAGTATTTCTTCCAGCGCGCCCACCAGACGTTCAACTTCCTCAGGCGTGTTGTAGTGCGCCATGGACACGCGCACCACGCCGCCGTCGCCATCGATGTTCAGGTACTCGATGAGGCGGCGGGCGTGGAAATCGCCGAAGCGGATTGCAAGCCGATAGCCGTCCATGCGTTCGGCGATGGCGCCGGAATTCGCGTCGGCGACTTTGAAACTGATGGTGGGCACGCGATCCGGATCGTCTCCGGACTCTCGCCCGATGATCCGGCAATCGCCGCGCGACCGCAGCCAGGCGAGCAGCTGTTCCCCGATCTCGCATTCGTGCCGTGTGATGGCTTCGAAGGCCGCGACCACGCGATCCCGTTTGCTTGCCCCGAGTGCCTGGAGCCTCCCGAGCTCATCGAGGTAGTCCACGATGGCCGTTGAACTATAGGCGAGCTCATAGCTGGCATTCCCGGGTTCGAGCTTCGCGGGAATTTTGTCCTTGCCGTAAAAGTAGTGGTAGAGGTTGTCGAGTTCGGCGAGGAGTTCGTGGCGCGCGTACAGCACGGCGTAGTGGGGGCCGAACACCTTGTAGAGGGCGAATACGAGGTAGTCGACGTTCAAGGCCCGCACGTCGATGGCGCGGTGCGGGGCGAAGGCGACCGCGTCGACGGCGATCAGGGCTCCGTGACGGTGAACAAAGTCGGCGATTGCGGCGATGGGATTCACGGTGCCGAGAATGTTCGAAACATAGGTCACCGCAACCAGGCGGGTACGTTCGTTCATCAACTCGGCCAGCGCGTCCAGTTCGAGTTCCAGGCTGTCCCGATTGATCTCCCAGGTACGAATGCGGACGCCGTATTCCTCCAACGCGACCCAGGGCCCGATGTTGGACTCGTGATCACTGACCGTCACGATTACTTCATCGCCCGGCCGAAACTGGCTGCGCATGCCTCTCACCAGATTCTGCATAGCCACCGTCGCCGAGGGGGCGAAGACGATTTCCTCCGGTCGTTCGGCGTTCACCAGCAGGCGCATCGCTTCCCGTCCTGCGTTAAGCGATTCGAGGGCTTTGAGTGATACCTCGTAGCTGCCGCCAATCTGCACGTTGCGGTGATACAGAAACTCGCTCATGCGCTCCACCGCGCCGCGAAGGATCTGTGTGCCGCCGGCGTTGTCGAGAAAGGCCCAATCGGCCGCCAGCCCGGGAAAGTGGCTGCGTACGAATTCCAGGTTCAGGGGCGCTGGGTCGGACAAGAGATATCTCCCTGGATCAGCCTAGGACGGCGTTGAGAAAGCTGCGAGTGCGCGCTTCGCGCGGTGCGTCGAAGACTTCCATGGGGGACCCGGTCTCGACAATTCGACCGCTGTCCATGAATACGATGCGGTCCGCCACCTGTCGCGCGAACTCCATTTCGTGGGTCACAACGATCATGGTCACACCGGAGCCGGCGAGGTCTCGCATCACTTCCAGCACCTCGCCCACCATCTCCGGGTCCAGCGCCGAGGTCGGTTCATCGAAAAGCATGACTTTTGGCTGCATCGCCAGGGCCCGGGCGATGGCCACGCGCTGCTGCTGGCCCCCGGAAAGCTGGGCGGGAAATTTGTTGGCCTGTTCTTCGAGTCCCACGCGCGCAAGAAGCTTAAGGGCGCGTTCCTCGGCTTCGGCTCGCGCCTCTCCCCGGACGCGCTGGGGCGCGAGCGTAATGTTGTCCAGCACCGTTTTGTGCGGGAACAGGTTGAAGGACTGGAACACCATGCCGACCTCGGCGCGTATCGCGGCGAGACCGGCGTTCCGCTGCACGGTCATGCCATTGACGACGATGCTGCCGTCTTTGCCGAAATCCTCCAGAAGATTGATGCAGCGAATCAGCGTCGATTTGCCCGCACCGGAGGGACCGATGATGCAGACGACCTCGGCTTCGGCGATATCGAGGTCGACCCGATCCAGCGCCAGGAAGCGGCCGAAGCGTCTGCTCAGGGAACGGATCGCGACGATAGGCTGGGTAAGACTCATGCAGCCGGTCTCATGCGCGTCTCCAATTTGCCCACGAGAAGTACAAGCGGCCAGAGACAAACGATGTAGATAAGCGCGGCAACAATAAGCGGCGTGGGATTGGCTTCCAGCGCCTGGGCCTGGGTCGCCTGTTTCAGGAGGTCCGGCATCGCCACCACCGACGCCAGGGCCGTGTCCTTGATCACATTGATGGAGTTGCTGGTCAGCGGAGGAATGACGATGCGAATCGCCTGGGGGAGCACCACGTCGCGCATAGTCGCGCGAAATCCCAGCCCCAGCGCCTGTGCCGCCTCGAACTGTCCCCGGGGGATGGCATTGATGCCGGCGCGGAAAATCTCCGCTGTATAGGCGCCCGACACCAGCGTGAGCGTGCATACGGCGGACATAAACGGCGACAGACGCAGTCCGAGGAAGGGCAGCGCGTAGTAGACGACGATAAGCAAAACCAGGAGTGGGATGGAGCGGAAGACATCGATGTAAATCTTGCTGAGCAGTCGCAGCGGGGTGGGCGCGTACAAGCGGACCAACGCTACACCCATCCCGAGCACAAGTCCGGCGACGATACTCACCAACCCGAGCTGGGCCGTGATCTTCAGGCCCTGGAGCAAGAGTGGAAAGGTGCGGAGGAATACCTCCCAGTTCAGGAATGTTTCAACGAAGCCCATGTGATGCTGTGTTCGGTTTGCCGGCGCTCAGGCCCGCGTCACTAGCGCGCCGCTCCCGGCCTATCCGCGACCTGTACCGTGGAACTGTTCGTGGCCGGTACTTCACCGAACCAGCGCTGGTGCAGTTCGGCAACAAAGCCCTCTTCCTTGAGGGTGGATATCATCGAGTTGATCGGCTCAACCCAGCGGCTTTCCCGGGCGAACATCATCGAGTAGCGCTCGCCGGTCTCGATGCGCTCAACAACCCTGAACTGGGGCTTGTTCTTCACAAAGTAGAGTAGCGAGGGAATATCGGAGATGTACGCGTCGATGCGCCGCGTTTGCAGATCCAGCATCGCCGGCGCCAGACCCTCGTAGCGGCGAATCTCGCCGAAGCCGAAGCGCTCGGCATTCGCCATCGTCCACATGTCACCGGTAGAGCCCGTGTCGACGCCGATCATGGCGCCGCGCAGGTCCTCAAGACCGGTGACATCGCTCGAAGCAGGAACGGTTAGAGACTGCGCGCTGTCGTAATACGGCTGAGCGAAGGACACCGAGCCCAGGCGCTTTTCCGTGATGGTCACCGAAGAGAGCGCTACGTCGATGCGTCCCGACTGCACGGCCGAGAAGAGTCCGTTGAACGGAATGTTCACGACATCAACGCTGTGACCGAGGCGCCCGGCTGCTTTCGTGATCAGATCGATCTCAAAGCCCACGAACTCGCCGCGCTGGTTCGCGAATTCCCAGGGCACGTTCCCGATATTGGCGCCTACGACGAGCTGGTCAGCGCTGGCGAAGACAGCCATGAATGGCGCTGCAAGCAACGCTAGGAAATAGCGGGTGAATCTCATCGGGGGCAGGAGCGGGCGCACGGCTTCAGGCGGCTGCCTACAGTTATACGAAAGACCCGGGAATGCAAGCCGGATGCGGCGGGCGGATTCATTGCCGCCTGGGTTTGCCCGCGTCAGACTCCGTTGATGCGCGTATTGATCATCGGATGCAGTGGATTTATCGGCCGCTCGGTAGCCGCCTGGACCCTCGCCCGCGGTCTTGAGGTGTTTGGGACAGGCCGATCGTCTCAGCCGCATTCTTCTTTCCAGGGCAGATACCTGCGCTCCGATAGGACCGACCCGGATCAGGTACTGCGGGTTGTGCGAGAGCACGACATCTGCGTCGTGGTGGATATTATCCCCATGGTGGAAAGCGACACGCGCCCGCTGCTGGCGTGTTTGGATACGCAGATCGAGCAGTACGTCATGATCAGCTCCGCTGACGTGTATGCAAACTACGATCTCATCCGCAGACGATGCTCAGGTGCCGCGTTACCGGGGTTGGCGGATGAGTCTTCCGCGCTACGCCAGCAGCTGTATCCATATCGCCGGAGCACCCCGCGTCTCTCGACGGATTCCGACAAGTACCTCGATGACTACGACAAAATTCCGATCGAGGCTGAGGTTCAGAGTCTCTCATCGTCATGGACGATTCTTCGCCTGCCGATGGTCTATGGGCCGGGCGATCCGCAAAACCGCTTTGCCTGGGCAATCGATCCGATGCGCCAGAAGCTCCCGGAGCTGACGATCCCTTCACGCTGGGCCGCGTGGGTCACTACGCACGGCTATATCGAAAACGTCGGCGCCGCAGTTGCGGCGTCGCTGGGTAGCTCCCTGGCGTACAGGCAGGTGTTCAATATCGCGGAGGAGGCGCCCAGCAGTCAGCTGGCGTGGGCGCGGAGATTCGCCGAGGTCCTCGATTGGCGCGGCGAGCTGCGATTGACCGATGATCCGACACATCCGATGTCGCAGCGAACCGCTCATCTGGATCTGACTGTGCCGCTCAAGATCGATGGCGCCCGCATAAGAAACACGCTGGACGTGTCAGACGTCGTGGATGAAGCCGTCGCCCTTCGGCGAACCGTTGCGAGCACGGCCAGGCCCTAGTCGCGATATCTCACCGAGACGAGATTCACTCTATCTTCCGGCCACTGCCAAAATAATATGATTTACTTGGATAATCATTATTCCGATTTCTGAAATTATGGACTGGCGAGTCGCCCCATGGACCGAATCAAAACGCTCGAAATCTTAGTTGCCGTCGCCGATGCCGGGGGCTTCGCCGGGGGAGCCCGGGCCGTTGGTCTGAGCGCGCCCTCGGTGACGCGGGGAATCAACACGCTGGAGGAGCGTCTCGGCGCGCGACTGTTCACGCGGACGACGCGGCGCGTGCGCCTGACGGACGTGGGCGAGGCGTATCTTGAGGACGCCCGTCAGATACTCGGCCATTTGCAGTCCGCGGACGATGCGGCCCGCGGAGCGGCCTGCAATCCCGTGGGCAAGCTGCGCATCACCTGTTCCTACGAGTTCGGGCGCATCTATGTGATGCCGATTCTCACCGACTATCTCGATTTATTCCCCGACGTTTGTGCCGATGTGCTCATGCTCGACCGCATCGTCAATCTGGTGGAAGAAGGCTTTGATATAGCGGTGCGGATCGGGCAGCTGCCGTCCTCGGGCCTCTCCGCTGTGAGGGTCGGCCGCGTGCGTCGCGTTGTCTGCGGCTCACCCGAGTACTTTGCGGAGCACGGCGTGCCCCAGGAACCGGGGGACCTCCAGGCACACAGTATTGTGTCCGCATCTCCCGTAAGTCCGGTCCCGGACTGGCGCTTCGGGCGCCAACTGGATGACGTGGTAAAGCTCAGGCCGCGGCTCTCGGTGAGCAGCGTCGCCTCCGCGATCGCCGTTGCCCAAAGCGGTTGGGGGCTCTGCCGGGTACTGTCGTACCAGATCGGCCCAAACCTCGAGGCAGGGACGTTGAAAACCGTTCTGGACGACTTCGAGCCCGAGCCGTTGCCCATACATCTGGTCCACATCGAGGGCCGCAGGGCCGCGGCCAAAGTCAGGAGCTTCCTCGACTTCGCAAAAGATCGAATGCAGGCCGTCGCGGTACTCAATTAACGCTATGCTCAGCGCTTTCCAGAAACGACTCTGATGAGGAATGCCCGCGTGACCCACCATCTCGCACAGCTCAACATTGCCCGCTTCAGCCTGCCCCAGGAACATCCGAACAATGCCGAGTTTGTTGACAGCCTTGATCGGGTGAACGCGGTCGCGGAAGCGCAGCCAGGGTTTATCTGGCGACTCAAGGGTGAGGGCAACGATGCCATGGATTTGCAGGCCTTCGATGATCCCAACGTGATCGTCAACATTTCGGTTTGGGCCGATATGGACGCGCTCGGCGCGTTCGTTTACCGGAACGCGGCGCACCGCGACATCATGCACCGGCGCCGAGAGTGGTTCGACAAGATCGAGTTTTACCTCGTGCTGTGGTGGATACGCGAGGGCCACCTACCCACGGTGGCTGAAGCCAAGGGGCGGCTTTCCATGCTTAAAGACTCAGGCCCATCTAAAGACGCCTTCACGTTCCGGCACCCTTTCCCGCCGCCGGGTGGAGACTCCGTTGATCCCATTCTGGATGAATGCGCCTGACGGCACGCACGAGCGGCCGATATCATCGTTTTACCCGCAGACTCGTCACTTTGCGGTGTCGTGCTCATCAGGCTTAGCTGCATTGATACTGAGGTTGGAAAACCGCCCTTCGAGTACGGCCTGTTCCCCGCGTACGACCAGAAATTGGTAAGGCCAGACGAGTCCGCTTTCGTGCCTCAGGTAATCGAGTTCGAGGACGACAATCCCACCGTCCGCAAGTACTTTCAGGATACGTCCAGTCGCGGGGTCGATGCCAAGCAATGGCGACGTTTGGCCCCGGGCAGCGAGTCGAAACCAGACTAGATCGCTATGGCCTCGGATGTCTTCGGGTCCCTTTAGCTCCAGATCTTCGGCCGTGAGGTAGAACAGAAAATTGTTGTACAGGGAGGCAAGCATGTCCTCGTCCTGTTGATCCTGCCGTGCGGAGTCAGCATGGGAAGCTCCTGGCGCCCCGCCCGCCGTACGGTAGGCCTTATCGCCGATAACGCGTTCTGCGATCGACTCGCTCTCAAAGTTTAGAAAGACATCACTGGCCTCATCGGCGCCCATCGCTCTATCGATTTCGAGTCGATAGGAAAGCGTCTTGATGCGCGAAAGCGTGGCGACACCTCCAAAGGCTTCCGTGAGGCGCTCAAGGGTAGCCGTCGCAAGCGCGGCTCTGAGCTCTGGTACATCCACCACGGGAATACGATAGACATCGGACGCGCCCTGGTCCTGTCCCGGGTAGGGCCGATTGGTCGCAAAAAAGAGAGTGGATTGGTTGGGCGAGAGGCTTGGCGTGAAATCCAGGTACGGTGAGTTGACGCTCTCCCCCAGGTTCTGCGCCTTCGTCCAACCTTCTTTCGACCGGCGTGAGACGTACAGATCGCCGCTTCCGTATCCTCCGGGTCGTGTACTCCACCAAAGCGCCACCTGTCCGCCTCGGCTTAGCGTGAGGTCACTATTCAGAGCAGGGCCATTGAACGGCTGCGGTAATAGCTCGGCGTCGGCAAAGCCCGATCTGGTTTGTCTAGCGCGGAAAAGCTGGTAGCGGCCATTTCGCTGCGAACTGAAGTAAAGAAATCCCTGGTGAAGCTCGGGGCCAAACTCTCCAGTCCCGGAGTTCAGAGATCCAAGGTGCTCCGGTGCGGTCCAGTGCGTCCCCGATCGACGGGCCCTCCACAGATCATAGTCGTCGCTGTCATCGCGCACATCGCCGACGAAGGAAGGTCTGTCAGAGATGAAGTACAGCTCGTTACCGGAAGGCGAAAGCCAGGGGTCGGAATCCTTGTAGCGTTCATCAGAGAATCCAATTCTCTTAACGCTACGGAGCCTTTCGTCTTCGATGTTTACAAGATAAATCTTCCCCAACGAGTAGTCGGCTTCTGCCCGCGCAAATACCGCTACAGTCTCGGAGTCGGTGAGCTGGTAGTTGATTTCAGTTTTCGCGGTTGAAATGTCGCCCGACCACAATCGTTCGATCGGCGACGCCACGGCGACTGATGCGAAGCACAGCGCTGTAAGGGCAAGCAGACCATTCGCGGCACAGCTATTGCACATCCGTTGAATCCTAGGCGCGTGGCCTGACACTTGATCTATCTCCCCGGCTTGATCCTTCGGTCTGGTCCTTATGGCCAGAGTGAAAGACGAAAGCCGGCGCTGGATATTCGACACCCAGACAATCGATTGGTTGCCTTGCGGCATCAGGACTCGCGCAGTGACGAGGTTCTACAAAAACATGGAGGCTTGGCGCGCGCTGGCTTCAGTACAGGACATAGCCAAACTCCCTCGCCAGGCGTTCGATAGCTGCGATTCGATCACTGACCTGTGGGTGGCTCGAAAAGTAGTGCGTCGTCGACCAATCGATGTCTCCGTGCACGGCCTGGACGAGCTGAAAAAACTCCGTGGCGTCGCGCACGTCACCGGCGAAGCAGTTCAGGGCGTGCAGGGCCGTGGCGTCGGCGTCGCTTTCCCGGTGTTGTGAAAACTGTGCACCTTCCAGACCCAGGGCGGGCGTCAGCAGTGAGGACAAGCCCGAGTTGGCTCCGGTGACAGCCACCGATGCCGCGAGGAAAACCAGCGAGCGACCCATGCCGCGGAGATGATCCCGGTTCCTGAAATGGGCCAGTTCATGCGCCAGCACGAATGCCATGCCGTTCTTGGTGTTCAGGGTGTCGGCGAGGGCTGACAAGACGACGATGCTGCCGCCCGGGTAGGCGAATGCGTTGAGATCGTCGGATTCGACGATCCGCAGGCGCACGGGATAGCCCACGTCGATGCATGCGGCAAGTCCGTCGAGCACCGTCTGCAGTACCGCTTCGCGCTCCGTAGGCGCTTCGCGGGAGTCGAAGAAGCGGTTGCTGAACAGCCGTGCCTCCAGGGCCGGGTCGATGTACAGCGCGGCGCGGTCGACCAGGAATCCAGCGATGAGCAGAAAAGCGCCGAAAAGCAGGGCGGCACCCAGGAGCAGGGCGAAAAACTCTCGAAGGGGCTTGTCGTGACTGACGTTGTGATTCTGGCTGGGTTGCTTCGTGCTGTACTTCATCAATCCACGAAGATGGCGGTGGCATAGGCATGCACCTCCACCGCGCCGATCTGCTGCGCTCGTCCCTTGGTGATCGAAGACGTTTCCAGTCGCAGATTCACGATCTGCTGCGCATCCGGGCAGCTTTCCTTCAGTCTCAACACGGCCTCGCGCCGGGCCCGATCCACCAGGGTTTCATAGCTGCGCACGTTGCCACCAAAAAGCTGACGCAGCGCCGCAACGATGCGTTTGAAGTAGTCGACGGACACCACGCAGGCGCCGTGCACCAGTTCGCTTCTGACCGCCCCATCAAACTCTCCGAGGGGCTTTCTGCCGTTGGTGGTGGGGACCTGCAGCAGCTCCCGTTCCCGGCGTTCAATAGAGCGATAGTGGCGGCGCTCCAGCGTTTGCCCTGCGAAGAATCCGAGCAGTATCAGGGCGACGAAGATGTAAAGATCAAGCATGACGGCTTACCTCACGGAAACCGCGGTGCCATAGACGTAGATCTCCGACGCCCCCGCCGCTACGGACGAGGTTGAGAAGCGCACATTGACAATGGCGTTTCCGCCCAGCTCCTCCGCCTGTTTGCGCATACGGTCCATGGCCTCTTCCCGCGCTTCGATGAGTAGCTCGGTGTAGCCCTTCAGCTCTCCGCCAACGATGTTCTTGAGGCCGGCCATGATGTCCCGCCCGGCGTGTTTGGCGCGCACCGTACTACCGGAGACCACGCCGTGGCAGCTTACGATTTCCCGGCCGGCGATCTCCTCGGTGTTGGTGACGATCATGTTTTCTCTCCAGATTGGCTTCGGTCACGGAGGTTACGTGACTATGGCGCGTTGCAGGTGCCCGGTTGTGACACGTAGTTTTGCCGGGAATCGTGACAAAACCAAAGCGCATAGCGCTACGCCTGCATGATTCGAGGCCGCGCTCAGGGTGAATCGCAGCCGCCGCGCACACGATAGCGGATATCAATCGGCCAGGTTAAGTTCACGCTCCACCTCGGCCACGCTCGAGGGCGTCCCGCCCTTGGCCAGCGCGAATCCTTCATCGATCCAGCCACAGACTCCGCCAATCATTTCCTTGACCGGTCGTCCCAGGCGCGCGATGCGAAGGGCCGCCTTGTTCGCGCCGTTGCAATGCGGCCCGGCACAGTAGACGACGAACAGCGTAGAGCCCGCCCATGAGTTCAAGCGCCGGTTGGTAATTTTTCTATGCGGCAGATTGAGTGCTCCCGGAATGTGTCCGCGGGCATAGAGTTCCGGGCTGCGAACATCGAGCAGCACGAAATCATGCGCGGCGCCCAAAAGCGCTTCGTGCGTATCCCAGCAGTCAGTCTCGTAGGACAACCGAGCCTCGAAATGGCGCACGGCGTCTTTCGCGCTAGCAACGGGGTAAGTAGCTAAGGGGGATCGCAGAGCCATGGCATCGGGCCTCGTATTCCTGGTGTCGAAAGAGCAGCTTGCCACTGAGGTCTCGGCGGAACGATTGGCAAATACGTCAATGTGCGGTCATATTGTGCCAACCGACCTATACCGATTCTGGAACCTGCCAATGCGCCGCAGCAGCGACGGACCTCTCGTCTGCGTACTGGCCTACGACGGTTTATGTACCTTCGAATTTGGGATAGGCACCGAAATCTTTGCCCTGCCAAGGCCTGAGTTCCGGCGCTGGTACCGTTTCCAAACCGTGGCGGCCGAGCCAGGTCCCCTCGCCGCCGCCGGCCGCATTTCCATCCGTGCGGACACCGGTCTGGAAGGGCTCGAGAACGCGAGTCTCGTCCTGGTTCCCGGCTGGCGCGGCTGCGATGCGGACGTCCCCGCGGAACTGATAGCGGCCCTGCGCGCTGCTCACGCGCGGGGCGCACGGCTCGCTTCCATCTGCTCCGGTGTCTTCGTCCTCGCGGCCGCCGGTCTGCTCGATCGTCGCCGTGCGACCACGCACTGGCGCTACGCGGAACAACTGGCCGCCCAATACCCCACGGTCGAAGTCCTGCCGGATGTCCTGTACGTCGACGACGGCGATATCTTGACGTCGGCGGGATCTGCAGCGGGAATCGACCTGTGCCTTCACATCGTGCGGAACGACTTTGGGGCGGAGTATGCGAATGCCGTCGCCCGGCGACTCGTCCTTCCCACGCACCGGGACGGCGGGCAGCGCCAGTTCGTGCCAGCCCCGGTTCCCCGCACGCGTGGGGCGCGGATCGGGCCCCTCCTTGACCGGATCCGCGAGCGACTCGATGAACCCTGGCCGATCAAGCGCATGGCTGGCGAGGCGGGGATGAGCGCACGCACCTTCGCGCGTCGCTTCGGCGAGGCCACCGGCTGCACACCTCTAGCCTGGCTCACGGCAACTCGCGTCAGTCGCGCTGCGGAGCTTCTGGAATCCTCCGACTCGCCGCTCGTGGATATCGCCACGACCTGTGGGTTCGGGAGCCTGGAGACGTTTCGCCGCGAGTTCCGCTCTGCCCGCGGCGTATCGCCGTCGCGTCACCGTGCCCAGTTCGGTGCCAGCCGACGCCCGTAGCGGCGCATGGCTCGCGGCGCTATGCGTAAGACCGGCGGACTTGCCCTGGGTGCGGAACGCAGCCGATAGCGATCACTGCGCTGACCGACAGGCCAGACTAAAGAAGATCGCGAACCTGCCGCTAGCCGAAGAACGCTCGACTTTCTCGTTTGGAAGCCCCGCTCTGTTCGGCTATGCGTACCTCGTGTCCCACGGGGAGCGGTCTTCACGCTATTGATCCTGATCAGGCAGTCGGTCGCTCCAGCGGCTGTCGAACGTTCTGTTCGTACCTGGATGTCTCTGTCGAGCCTGGGGGAAAGATCGCGCTTTTGCGTGACGCGTGTTGCATTCCTCTAATAACACCTAGACAAATGTGGGTATTTCACTGGAAACCGGCGGCTGATCTGCACGACTATGCGCGCCTTTTGCTCACGGGAAGAGCCATGACAATAAAAATCTCCGAGGGAAACACTCTCACATATACAGTCTTCGGACTCCTGGCGTGCCTCCTGGTCACAGCGACCCAGAACGTACAAGCCGACGCCGAAGATGAACTCGGCCTCTGGAACATGTACTTCCTCCGCGCCAACCTTGGCGACAGTCGCTGGGTGGCGCAGGCGGATCTTCAGCTCCGCCTGTGGGAAGTCGGCGCCGACACGGAGCAGATCATGCGCCGCGGCAGCATTGGTTACCGGCCGGGTGGCGGCTCCTGGATTCTGAGCGGTGGCTTCGCCTACATCACAGCGCGGCCCTTCGGCGACGGTGGCGTGGACACGGACGAGAATCGCTTCTACCAGGAGGCACTGATTCCGCAGAAAGTGGGACGAGTGGCGCTTACGCACCGCATACGCACCGAGCAGCGCTGGGTCGACCGGCAGGATTTTCGTACCCGTTATCGCTACGCTCTGTTCGCCAATATCCCGCTGAATCGGGAAGAGTTTCGTCCCGGTACCTCGTACCTCGCGTTCTACAACGAGCTGTTCATCAACGGCGAGCGCGACACGGGTCGCGGTGAGGTCGATTACTTCGACCGCAACCGCCTTTACGCCGGCGTCGGCTATGTCATGACCGACACCCTGCGTCTGCAGGTGGGTGTGATGCGTCAGGACACGCAGAACCTGGATCGTACGCAGCTGCAGCTGGGACTTCACCACGCGTTCTGAGCGGGACGGACGCCGCAACAGAGCGACAGCGCTCCGGTACACTGATCGCCATGGCACCTCGCTGACCGGCTCCCTCTCTGTGATCGCAGGGACGGTACTTCGGCTGGCATGCACAACACTCTGCGGAGATACTCCATGGCGAATTCAGCAGCCGCTGATGCTGCAAACCTGCGCGCGCCTTACCAGCGAGTCGGACTGATTGCCGGCCCGGCGCTGTGCGCCGGTCTGATCCTGTTCACGGGTCAGCAGGATGTGATGCCTGAGCCCGCGTGGCGCGTGGCGGCCGTCGCGCTGTGGATGGCCACCTGGTGGGCCACGGAGGCAATCCCGGTTCCAGCCACGGCGTTTATACCGCTGGTCGCCTTCGACCTTCTTGGCATCGCGTCCACCCGCGACACGGTACAGAGCTACGCCCACCCGACTATTTATTTGTTTCTCGGCGCCTTCATCGTCGCGCTCGCCGTAGAGAAATGGACGCTCCACCGCCGCCTCGCGCTGTGGATTCTTCGCCGCACGGGCACCGACGGTAAGCGCCTCATCCTCGGCTTCATGCTTGTGGCGGCGCTGCTGTCGATGTGGATCACCAACACGTCCACGACCATGATGCTGCTCCCCATTGCCCTGTCGGTCGGCAAACTCATCAGCGAGCAGGGACTGCATGTCGATGAAGAAGACTCGCGGCGCTTCCAGATCGCCTTGATGCTCAGCCTGGCCTACGCCGCTACGATCGGCGGTTTGTCCACGCTCGTGGGTACCCCGCCAAACATACTCCTCGCGGGCTTCCTGCAGGACACCTACGGCCGAGAAATCGCCTTCGTCGACTGGATGATGATCGGTGTGCCGCTGTCGGCCCTGCTGCTTCCGCTGGGCTGGTGGGTCCTTACCAGCGTGGTGTACCGGTTCCATATCCCGGCAACGCAGCAGACCCAGGACATGATCGTGCAGCTGGAGCATGAGCTCGGGCCAATGAGCACGGCGGAGAAACGCGTGGCGCTGGTGTTTCTCGTTGTGGTGCTGCTGTGGATCACGCGCGGCATGCTGACGTCCCTACCCGGACTGTCCGGTCTGACCGATACGGGCATCGTTATGGCCGCGGCGCTGATCCTGTTTGTCGTTCCCAGCGGCAGCAGCGAGGGCGGTCCGCTCATGACCTGGCCCGACGTGAAGGCGCTGCCGTGGGGTGTGCTGATTCTGTTCGGAGGCGGACTCGCCCTGGCCGCCCAGGTGTCCAGCTCCGGCCTTGCGGCCTGGCTTGGCGAAAGCCTTTCGCCCCTGAGTTCGCTCGGTGTGATCGCGCTGGTGCTCGCCAGCGCGGGTCTGGTGGTTTTCCTCACTGAACTCACGAGCAACCTGGCCACGGCTGCAACCTTCCTCCCGGTGATCGCCGCCATCGCCCTGAGTGCCAACGTCGATCCGCTGGTGCTCTGCGTGCCGGTTACCCTCGCGGCGAGTTGTGCCTTCATGCTCCCCGTGGCAACACCGCCGAATGCGATTGTTTACTCCTCGGGCTTGCTGCGCATTGCGGACATGCTGCGCGCCGGCCTGATCATGAACCTCCTGGCGCTAGTGCTGCTTACCCTGGTGGCTGTACTGCTGGTGCCGGCTGTGCTTGGATAAGTTCCGCACCGCCTTTACGACGATAGGTAGCCGCCCGCTGCCCGGGTCGTGAGCCGTCCACGCTCTCGATGTGCGTGGAGATTTGACCAGCACCTGGAGACCTGACTATGCCAAGTCGGCTGCTTGCCCTCGTCGTTGCGGCCCTATGCGCGACCGCCCCCATGCCAGCCCTGCACGCCCAGGAATCCGCGCCGCAGCCGCTCTTTGAATACGAGGCCATCAATCACCCAGTCGTGGGTACGCGAGGCATGGTCGCGAGCCGCAATGCCCTGGCGAGCGAGATAGGCGCACAGATCCTGCGCGAGGGCGGAAACGCCATCGATGCCAGCGCGGCGGTGGGCTTCGCGCTTGCGGTCACCCTGCCGCGGGCGGGGAACATCGGCGGAGGCGGCTTCACCCTGGTGCACGTGGCGGAGCTGAACAGGACCATTGCCCTCGACTTTCGCGAGACCGCCCCGGCCGCCGCGCGGCAGGACATGTTCTTCGACGAGGACGGTGCGGTGGTTCCCGACGAGACCTATCGCTTCTCGCACCGTTCCTCCGCGGTGCCCGGTTCCGTGGCGGGGCTGGCGCATCTGGTGAAGAACTACGGGACCATGAGTCTGGCCGAAGTGCTGGAACCCGCCATTCGCCTGGCCCGGGATGGCATCGTCGTTACGCATGACCTCGCAAGTGATCTCGCGCGGAGTCAGCGCTTGAAGAACAATCCCGCCAGTCTCAGGAAGTTCTACAAGCCGGATGGATCGAACTACGCGGTCGGTGAGCTGTTCACGCAGCCAGACCTCGCCTGGACCCTTTCGGAGATCGCCGAGAACGGTATCGATGCGTTCTACCGCGGCAGCGTGGCGGAGAAGATTGCCGCCGACATGCAGGCGCACAACGGCTTCATCACCATGGAAGACTTGAATAGCTACCGTGTGGTGGAACGGGAGCCGGTCCGGGGAAGCTATCGCGGCTACGACATCGCGGCCATGCCCGCTCCCAGCTCCGGGGGCACGCACGTGGTTCAGATGCTCAATATTCTTGAGAACTTTCCCCTTGCCTCGATGGGGCCGGAGAGCGCGGACGCTCTTCACGTAATGGCCGAAGCCATGAAGTTCTCCTACGCCGATCGCAGCAAGTATCTGGGTGATCCCGACTTTGTCGAGATTCCGACCATGGGCCTGGTCAGCAAGACCTATGCGAAGGACCTCGCGTCCCGCGTATCCATGCAGCGCGCTCTGCCTTCGGACTCGATCGCCCCGGGCGATTTGAGTGCCTATCTTGGTGCCGTGATTGGCGATGCGGAGAGCGAAGAAACCACGCATTTCTCCGTGGTGGACAGCCAGGGCAACATGGTCGGCACGACCTACACCCTGATGTACTCCTTCGGCTCCGGTGTCGTCATCGAGGGCACGGGCATCCTCATGAACAACAACATGGGGAATTTCACGGTGCGCGCGGATATCCCCGATGCCTTCGGTCTCATGGGGAGTGAGAACAACCTTATTCGTCCCGGCCGACGTCCGGTGAGCTCCATGTCGCCGGTTATGGTGTCCCAGGATGGGAAGCCGCTGCTCATGACCGGCAGTCCCGGTGGCTCGAGGATCATCAGCACCAATATGCAGATGGTACTGAACGTCCTGGAGTTCGGCATGAACATCGCCGATGCCGCCGCGGCGCCGCGCATTCATCACCAGTGGCGTCCGGATGTCCTTCGCATCGAAAGCGGAATCAGTCCCGATACCGTAGCGCTGCTGGGTAAGCGGGGCCACAATATTGCGGCGGGAGAGCGCAGCCCGGGTATGGGCAGTCTGCAGACGGTGATGTGGAAGGACGGCCTCTTCTACGGTTACTCCGATCCACGGCGTCCGGGTGCGAAGGCGGTTGGAGTGGACGAGAGGATCGAGCCATGACGCCAAAGCGCCTCATATTTGCGCTGCTGTTGGCCATCGCCTGGCATGCGCCGCAGCTCGGAGCGCTCGAACTCGGCGGCCGCCTCATCGATGGGCCCGGGAGAGTCGACCTGCGTCTTGAAGTACCCGCGGGCAAAGGCGATCCCGCCACCTTCATTCCGCTCACGGTGCTGACCGGCAAGCAGCCAGGCCCGGTCCTCCTCGTTGTGGCCGGGGTACACGGCTACGAGTTCCATTCCATTCTGGCCGCTGAGCGACTGGCCGAGGAGCTCGATCCCGGCGTGCTCACCGGCTCGCTGGTGCTGGTGCGCGCGGCGCACGTGCCGGCCTTCGAAGAGCGCTCTCCCTACGTCAATCCTTACGACCGCAAGAACCTCAACCGATCCTTTCCCGGCGCGGCCGACGGCTCGCAAACCGAGCGCATCGCCCATGTGCTCTCCACAGAGCTCATCGCCAAAGCGGACTTCGTTATCGATGCCCACAGCGGTGACGGCGCGGAATGGCTGGAGGCCTTTGTCGGCGTGTACGGCGGACCCCTTGCCACGGGGTACGAAAAGGCGCTCGCCTTCTCCCGGGCGATGAACTTCCCGAATATCGTCCGCTATTCGATGCGCTCCCAGGCGGCGATCGATAGGGGTCGCTCCCTGAATCGCCAGGCGGTGGCAGCGAAAAAACCCACCATCCTGGTAGAGATCGGTGAGAACGGTGAACGCGATCCCATTAAGGTTGACGCTCTCGTGCAGGGTTTTCGCAGCGGTATGGCGACCCTCGGCATGCTTGCGGAGGTGGCGGATTTCAAGTTGGCTGAGGCACAGCTTTTCGAAGGTGAGTCTTCCGTGCCGGTCGAGCACTCGGGTATCTGGCACCCGGTCCACAGTTCGGGGCGTCTGGTGGAGGAGGGAGAAGTCCTGGGCGTGATCCGGGACTACAGCGGACGTGTGGTGGAAACGGTCCTCGCTCCGGTCTCGGGCTTTGCGCTTTATGGCCTTGCCGGGCCGCCGATTCGCGCTGGCGACAGCGTCATGGCGATTACCCGCCCCGTGGACAGCCTCGATTGAGGGTTAGGCTCGCGCCTCAGTTAATGCGCGCAGAAAACGGCGCGGCGGTTTAAGCTAGCGGCCCATTTGAACAGCGTCAGGAGCAGCACCCGTGGGGGACAGGATCAAGGTCGAGAAACCACTCGTCGTTTTGCATGGCGACGAAATGGCACAGATTGCCTTCGAGCGAATTCTGGAGCAGTTCGTAACCTCCCGCCTCGACATTGATTTTGTGGAAGTCGATTTGTCGGCGGAGAAGCGCTTTACGAGCAACGGCCAGGTGGTACTCGATGCGATCGAGGCTTTGAAGGAGCACGGTGTGGGCGTCAAGAACGCCGGCATGACCGTCAACCGGAGCCAGCTCGATGATCTCCTCGCCGCGCATCCAGATATCAAGGAAGCCGATCTCGACAAGCTCGCCACCAAGTCACCCAACGGCGCCATTCGCAAAGGCATCGGCGGGAACATCACTCGCGAAGACATCGAGTTCCGCAATCTCAAGAGCGTGCGGCCCGACTGGGTCGATCGTGATATCGAAGTCGACACCATGGAAAGCGGTGGCATCGACTTCAGCTACAGCGAACTCTCCGGCGCCACCGGCGTCGCCAAGGTTATGTTCGTAGGGTCCAGCGGTGACCCCGTCGAGCTGCATCGGCGCACGCTGGCCAAGGGCGATCCCTGGATGTTGGCGACCAACAGCCTCGAAGATGTTAAAGCCTGGGCGCATCGCTTCTTTCAGCGTGCCCTGGACGAAAAGCGCGATATCTATCTCGGCCTGAAGGACACGGTGGTGCCGGGCTACGACGGCGTAATGCGAGCCGCGATCGAAGACATCTATCAGGGCGACTACCAGGACAAGGTCGAGGCCGCCGGTCTCGCCTACCACTACGAACTCATCGACGCCCAGGCCGCGCGCATTGTTTCTAATCCACCGCAGCGGGCACTCTGGGGCGTGCCCGACAACGTGAGCGGCATGAAGCTCTACAAGCTGGTACAGCAGCTCAAGCGCTACGGCCTGCCCGAGCGCAAGGCCCACGTGTCCATTTCGCGCATGAGCGCCGGCGGCGGTGATCAGTACGGCAGCTACAACACTCCGGCGCCCGAGGACGGCATCATCAAGGTGATCGTCGACGGTGTGGAAAAACACGCGCGCCACGTGAAGGCCACGGACCCCATTCTTTTTATGTCCAACGATCGCGAGTCCATCAAGGACTGGGTCAGCCAGGTATTCCGCGATGCTTCCGTCAATAAGAAAGAGGTGTACTTCGGCCTCAAGCGCGAGTTCGTCCAGTACGACGAGGTCTACAGCTCGATCATCCTGGAGATCCGTAAGGAGCTGGCGGCCCTCGATACGCCACCCCCGTCGTTCATGATCATGCGCCCCTCGCGGCAGCTTTCAAAGATGATCTGTGACCCGCCGCGCTGGGGACTGTATCCGGCGCAGAATCTCGATGGCGACATCTTCTCCGATATTTCCGCGGCGCTCGGTGGCAGCCTTGCAACGGCGAGCTCGATCATTTCAAGCAAGGACGGCACGCTTCTATACGAAGCGCCGCACGGCACGGCCCATGACCTGTATCTGCGCTATCTGGAAACGGACGGGAAGGAAGCCAACTTCAACTCTTCGGCACTGATCTTCGCCGTAGCCAATGCCCTCGAGGAACTGGCGGCGCGCGAAGGCAACGATGCTCTTGGAGACTACGCCGCGCGTCTCAAGACAGCGCTCATCGACACCGTGGCGCAGGGCACGATCACTGGAGACCTGAAGGGCAAGACCACTAAGCCCGAGGCGGAGACCGTGGTTGATATGTACGGTTTCCTCGACGCCATCGAGGGCAACCTGGTTGCCTGAATGTGTACTGGCTTGGACTGGATCTGACAGGAATCGTTAGATGTGGTTTGAAGCGGACGTTCGAGAGTTAGGCAGTGATGGACTCCACACGACCCGAAGCAGACGCAGGCAATCAGCTTAAGGTTGCACAAAGGCCGAACAAACAGCCCGGCACCGTCCAGATTATTGTCGACGCTGCGATAGCTTAAGTGTTGTGCCCAAGTCACCCAACAGAATGAGTCTGCATGCGCCCCAGCCCTTCGGCACTTCTAGCGGGCCACCCTCGCTCGTTTCAAGCAACAGCTGGCCGCCGTCACAATCTAGAATTATTCTCCTCAATCGCCCCTCAACGTTGCTGAGCGTGAAGCTGTTGCTTGCCAGCCACGTGCCCCAGCCGCCCTCACTATTTGAATAAATACTGGAGTCGAGGCGAGCGTCGACTTGATACTCTTTGCCGGAAACCATTTCCAGCAGCCCAGCTAAGTGCTCCTCCACGATCAGTGTGTTTTCGGATTCGGGACTCAATTCTCGCAATGCGTTGCGGGTCACCATTGCATCGCCTAGTAGCAACAACTCGGCTTCTATTTGATATTTCTCTAACAGGAGGTTGTAGTAGAGGTCCGCCGGGCCGATGAGCCCACCCTGCTTTCCAAATGGGTAGATCATTAGGCTATTGAGGTTCTGCAGGTGGTGATAGGCTTTCGAGCGTTCAGCCTGGGCAAGAGCCAGAGTGGCTGCCGCGTGTTGTAGATATAGCTCTTCGTATAGGCTACGGTCGCTAACCTCTTCCATTTTCAGCATGTATTCGTTGGCGGCATCGTAGTCACCCTCCCCGAGCTTCCTTATGAACCTCTTCCAACGAACCACGAAATTGCGCCTAGCTCCTCGCGTTCTTCCATCAATTAAAAATACTCGCTTTTGGAGTTCCCACGATTCAATTCGCTTACCGTTCAACAAAGCGGGAGAAAAGGATTTCTTTTCAAGCCATTCAATGATTTCTGATTCGAAGACGTCCTCGCCCAGTAGTTGTGTGATCTGAATGTTTGCAATCTGACCGGTTTCATCAATGAGGTATGTGTAGGTGACCAATGCCTCAGCGCCCTCAAGTTGAGCTGCGAAGGGGTAGTCGATGGTCACGCCAGTCTCGTCTTCTGGCCAAACATAAGTCAGCTCGGCATGCACGCTGTTCGCAAAAAAGAGTCCACCCAACCAGATAATAAGCCAGCGAATCGGTGATAAGGCGGCTTTCCTATGCTCCAAGCAGGCGCATCGAACCTTGCTTTCTTTACGGCAGTTGCTCGGAGTTTTCCGTAAGCGGTAGACGGAGCAAGTGGGGCGCGGTTTGCCTCGGACGCTCGTAGCACCCGGCTGGATACAGGAAAGTCTATCCGGGCATCTCGCGCTTTTCCGCCTCGAGTAATCAGGTGACGAGCAGAGGCGCTTCAGGACTTCGCTTTCCATCAACTTGCGCTTCCTCAGGCTACCAGCACCGTAGGCAAATGTGTGCGGTACCGCAAATATGGCGTTCACGATCCAACCCTAAGTGTCAAGGACTACGGTACCTGGCCGGGAGTACGAATCCCCCGTAGGTTCGCTGATGGTGTGCTCTCGAGAAAGCAGACTTTCGCGTAGCTCAAGCAGGCCGTCTGAGTACGACCCGTTGCGGTCATTCAGTCGTGCTCCTGCAGAGCAGCAATCTCTCTTTTCATCTGCTTTTTGGTGCGTCGATACTTCCGCTGCCACGCCCGCCTCTGCTTAGTAATCTCGTAGAGCACGATTCCCGATGTCGTCCCTAAATTCAGACTCTCGATCATTCCAAACATCGGAATACTCACACATGCATCTGCGTTGGCTACCGCTTCATCGCTGATGCCAAACGCTTCGTTACCGAACCATACTGCGAGCCTTTTGTAGCCCGTGTAGTCGGCCTCGTGGAGTACTACATTATTGTGTCCTTTTATGTGGGGGGAGGTCACTACTGATACGAAGAGGTTTTCACGTAAGTGATCCAGACAATCTGCTGTAGTGTCGAATCGTTTAACGAAACTCCATTTGATAGCGGAAACGCTGGACTTCGATAGAGTCTTCTGTGTGCGCATGTCCTGCCAGTCTTCAGGAAGCCTGCGCTCAGGATCGACGATGTACGTTTTTTCCACGCCAAGTGCGTCAACGTTTCTGATCACAGTGCCTATGTTTCGCATGTCCGAAGGATTCTCTAGTACTGCAATTAGTTTTCTGCAGCGGTAGTCCTTGATGGCATCTGCACGAGCGCGGATATTCCGTCGCTTTCTTGCTTTAGCCTCTTTGTCGGTTTTTTCAGATGACATCATCCATGGTCCAGTATGAGCGCAGCACGGATCGAGCGAAGTGCATTCGGTGAAACGGCTCGCTGAGTATGAACGTACTGACCAAGCATTAACTACTAGATAAGCAATGCATGGCTACGAACACTATGCAGTCTTAAGTATGGCAGCGGCAGATGTCAGCTTCTGGCCGACTGCCGCCGACCTGAACCTAGCGCCTGAATGACCGCTTCTCGGAAGCAGATATCCAGAGGTCGGCCAAAGAACGCGTGCTATCGACCTATTGCCCAGAAACGCAACCCCCAGTAGGCTCGAACGGCAGTAGACGCACAATGGGTTTCGGACTTAGCTGCACCAGATACAGAGCTTTTATGCATGCCCGAGGGTAAGGATGTCGGATAGAATGCCGGGAAGTTCCTAGGCCATCCCGCGAGGATATCAACTTGGCTGAAAACGATTGCATAGAAGGAGGTTCTGCGTCACCCCAAACACCATCGACGACCTGTCGATTTCAAAAAGAATTCTATTTTGACGACCCTCCGCGAGTTTGGAAGTGTCCACACCCTCCTGAGCACGACGGCCTGTGCATCCACCATTTGCCAAAGCAGTCGGTTCTGGATCGCGGCCACCTGTCCGAGGCCGAACTGGATAAAACCGAACAACTAGCCAAACGTTGCCTTGAAGATCTTACGATTCTGATTCAGAAGACCGAGAGGGATGACTCGGCTTCCGCACACGAATTCATCGGCTTCGAGATTCCAGGGCGATTCGGAATCAGCCAAATGCAACTTACAAAACCAGTGAATTTTCATAATGCTCGTTTTTATGGAGACACAACGTTCTTTCAGTGCACGCTTCCCGCAGCGGATTTCCAGAAAGTTGAATTCCTAGGTTCCGTGAATTTTTACTACGTGCAATTCGACAACACAGCGATGTTTCATGATGCAGTTTTTCATGGCGCCACTCGATTCAGCTCGGTAGAGTTTCTGGACCAGGCATTTCTATGCAACACGCACTTCCACGATGATTGTACGTTTAGCGGTAATTTTTATGGGTACACCAATTTCTGCGGCGCGCAGTTTGAAAGTAGTGCAGCGTTTGAGGGGTTCGGCGGCGAACCCGTATTCCACGGCATGGTCTTGTTCGAAAACCTCAGTATCGCCACCGACGCTCGTGTGTCGTTTACGAATCTGAGTCTTGCCAAAGCCGATTTTTACGACACCGATTTGGAGAAAATTCGCTTCACCAACGTTGCGTGGAACACGATGCTAGGGCGCGACAGTCTTTGGGGCGAGGTGCGCTTATTGAAAATTGACAAGGACGAAAACGCTCGCAAGGAGCACGGCATTGATATCCGACATAGTTCGCCGCAGATCGAGAAGCTCGCCAGTAGCTACGCGCAACTTGTGCGAAACTATGAACAGCGACGCGATGTCGATACAGCCGAAGCCTTTCATATTTGCGAGATGGAAATGCGCCGCCGAAAAATTGCGATCGGAATCCAAAACCCGAAGCTCAGGGCGGTTCGCGAACACTGCAACGTTTTCGGCCTATATAAGCTATCGAGCATCTATGGCAGTAGCTACGCGAGGGCCGCATTTGTTCTGATATCCCTCGTGTTGCTGTTTGCGATGCTGTTTCTGTGGTCGGGTATCGCGCCGACCGCAGCCGTACAATCTGCGGGTTCGAGTCCCGCGCCGGACGGGCTCATCCGCTATCAGCTTTTGCCAGACGCCACGCATCCACTCCCTGCGCCGAAAGATTGGCTGATGGACTACGGCAGAGCGCTGATCTTCACGCTGTCGATAACAACATTCCAGAGAAATAGTTATTACAGTTCAGCATCTAGGGCAACGGATTTGTTTGCGATGCTGGCGTTCATCATTATCGGCGCGCAAGCCGCGCTCCTGCTATTCGCAGTGCGTCGGCGCTTCAAGCGCTGATTGGAGCGTGAAATCGATTCCTTGGATTACCGCTGCTGGCGGGAGCCGGCTATTAAGCGGGATGGCTGAGAGCGTCAGCTCTTGCGAAAGCAGCCTCTCAGCGGCTGGGCGGTGGTCGTCGTAGTTCGACCCGTTCCTGCCTTATAGAGCAGCGCTCTAATGGACTGAGCCCTCTATAGATAAGTTTTTACGTAGACGGGTTCGAGAATGATCCTTCGAAGATTCAAGCAGCAGCTGCGAAGCAAACTGGCGCGCAGCTTCGATTGATGTGGTCGTAGTTTTCGGAAGCGTACTGCTAGCAACACACATTTCAGCTGGGATATCTGAGCGGCATCCGCAGCGAGAGCTTAGTTCTGCCCTAGAAAACCTGGCACGCGAGATTAAAGTCGCCTCTCGATGGAGAGAATCGACAATCGCCTGGCAGAAGAGAAAGCTGAAACGTTTGAGAGATGCGGTGGCGATTCTCGAGGAGGATGCAGCAGAGAGCTACGATACCGACTCTGTGTTCAGAGCACTTACCGACGGCAAACACCCGCCGTAGATAGCGATTCGCTAGGTTTAGCTTGATGAACTTCAAGCCGCGGTTAACCTAAAGAGTATTCGTCAAAAGGCACTACGGGAGTTTCTCGTTCAACTCGTAGCCGATTCGCGCTCTGATACCGACGAGATCAGACGGACGCTCAAGGCCGGTGACACTTCTCCATTTTGTTTGATTTCGTAGAGCGAAGAATCGATCGCGGCAACGAATACTGAGGGGTTGCAAGAGTAGTGTGGTGATAGCTGCCATGCCAACCCCTGAATCAGGTTTGGATGAGCCACTGCGATCGTCCGTGACGCGCCGTGGCACCGCGAAACTGATCGCCTTTTCGTTTACTGAATCATCCAGCTGCCGTCAGCCTGAAGGCAGGCGGTACCGAAGACATCCTTTTGCTCGCCATTGCCGACCGTCGCATCGAGATTGAACTCCCGGCAGGGTCCCGTGCCCTGGTTGTAAGTGCGAGTCGGCGTCACGTTGTAGGCGAAGCCCGTGTCCGGATTGATCCAGCTGGTGGATTGGCCTGTCTTGCTGTTGTTCAACGCCTGCGCGGTCCGGAATCGGTCGGTTTCATCCATATTTTGTCCGATCTGGCCGCCGATCATGGATCCTGCAATCGAGCCGAGAATGATAGCCGCCGTTCGCCCCCGGCCATCGCCGATCTGTGAGCCGATGGCGCCGCCGACAACACCGCCGATGACTTGACCCTGCTGTTGCCTGGACACGGTTCCACAGGCCGTCAGGGACAAGGCGAGCATGAGCGCAACAATCAGGCTCGCGATCCGCGTGCGCAACCGCGAGCTGTTGGAAGCCGCGACAGTCAGTGCATTCTGAGTATTCGTAAGGGTGAGGTTCATCGTCTGGCTCCTAACGTGCTGTGTTGAAGTAACCTGCTGTTAGTAGCCACAACGCCACGCATTCGGGTTTATTCCCGGATAAACCGTAGAACGAAGGAAAAGTGTTTATTTGCTTGTACGGGCAACGCTCTTGCACGGTACTTTGAAACACTCGTCGTGACAGCAGCGTCGGCTACTCGCTGCATAGTCGGGCCGTCCGCGGCTGGCCGGAGATGGCGGTAGCCGAGTCTGGCCCTGAACGATCGCTTCCCGGAAGCAGGCTTCCAGAGGTCGACCACAGAACGCGTACTGTCTCGACCCATGCCGGTCAATCGTGGACGCAAGGCGCTCAGAGACACATCAGGAATGCTCTGGCGGGGACGCCCAAGTCTCGCGTCAGGTAGGCGATCCCTTGCGCTCAGGACAGGCGCGGTACGGATTAAATTGGAACGCATGCAGAAGGGCAGGCCCAGCGGCCTGGTCGATGGTAGCCAGCGGCGTGATAGGCGGGTGGCGCCTGGCCGTTACAAAAAGTCGGGTGTTTTCGCCTACCTGAATTCCTTGCTTCCGTGAACGCCAACCTTGCTTCCGGCTGCGCTTCGAGGCAACGAAGCCTTCCTTCCGACAGGCGGTCAGCGCGAGACACGGGTGGCGAATGAATCGCCGGTGATCATGCGCGTGACTTCGCCATCGACCTCGATAAAGCGCACGATTTCTCCGACCGTACTGCCGCCAAGGGGCGCCTCCATCACGAAGCGGTCGCCACCGATTGGCCGCAAGCTGACGTCGGTGTCAATCTCCAGCGAGCCGCCGCGCAGCAACACCAGTTGCTCATTCATAAGAACAACGCGGGTATCCGACCAGGGCGAGCGGTAGAGCCCGGCAAAGCGCGCCCAGGCGGGATCCCAGGCAAGGTCCGGGTCCTCCTCCTTGGCCTTGATCGCGGCCCTGCCCACCGTTTTCATCAACTGCTCGGAGATGCGTGAGGGATAGGAATCGTTGGTATTGGTCAAAACGATGACGCCGACCCCGCCGTCCATGTGAATCCGGGTGTGCGTGGTGTAGCCCGGGTAGCCGCCGCCATGACCGATATGAAGATCCTCGCCCACGCGCATGACTGAAAAGCCTAGGCCCTGCCCGCGCTTCCAGTTGTTCTCCATCATGCGCACGCGGTGCATCTCGCGCAGGGACGCCGTTGACAGCAGGCGGTCGCCACCGCGGGCACCCTCCCGGAACTGCGCGGAAACAAACTTCGCCATATCGCCAACGGTGGAGCTCAGCCCCGTGGCGGCCGCCATCGAGCGTGCATCGACGAACGGCATCACCTCACGGCCGCCATCCGGCATGCGGCGTCCATAGCCGGTAGCGAGGAGTGGGTCCTCCACATCGACCGACGACGCCGACATACCCAGGGGAGCGAAGATGTTGGCCTGCAGATACGCTGACCAGTTCATGCCGCTGACAGCTTCGACCACCATACCGGCGAGCGTGTAGGCGTAATTCGAATACTTCCAGCGGGCCTCGGGAGGATAGGCTGCCTGGCGATCCGGTGTGAGCGTCCTGAATTCCTCGGCGGAGGGAAAATTCCTATCGCTCCAGTGCGGCCCGGCTTCCCGTGGCAGGCCCGAACTGTGCGTCAGCAGGTGCTCGATCGTAATCGGCGGGTCGCTCTCGTTGCTGGGGATGACGCTGAACCACGACAGGTAGTCCTGTACCGGATCGTCGAGCCGGAGCTTGCCCTGCTCTCGCAGCTGCATGATGGCAGTTGCCGTAAAAAGCTTGCTGTGCGAGGCCATGCGGAATCGCGTATCCACAGTCATGGGACGAGATGCTTCGAGATCGGCGTGCCCGTAGGTCTGTGTCCAAACGAGGTCGTCATCCGAAACGACGCCGACGACGATGCCCGGTATACCGCGATACGCAATCTGGTCCTCGATCCACGCAGAAAACAGGCGCGTCGCCGCCTGAAAGTCCCCATCCTCAGCGACGTTGGCAGCCCGAGAAGCATCGGTCCCGACGGATGCGATCAGCAACAGGGCAATAAACGAGGCGGCAGAGGACCGAATGTACTGAGAGGGTCGGATGTACTGAAAAAGTGCGGCAGTCATGGAACACGTCTCGTCGGGCAGGTCAGACAGGTTTGCCAGTCGGCCCTGGCTCGGCCGCCTGCTTGCCAACACGTTAGCACTTTCGCGGGCCTGAGGAGCAACCGTTGGCACCGGAAGCCGCGAGCGCATTGCCGGCCCGCCGCCATTGGGTGAGTCGACGTTCGATACCTGAGAATGTAGTTGAAGTTGTTGGCTGGCGGTCGGTCGCTCCTGGCCCTTCTCGGGCGTACGCTTCACCTGATCTGGGCGCCCGTTCCGGAGGAGGCAGTCATCAACGTCAGACCGGTGCACCGCTCACTTTCGATCCCGGGTGATCGGTCGATGCCAGCGGGGATGTGTATGTGCAGTAAGGATGTTCAAACATGGGAGTATGGGTTTTGGAGCTTGTCCCTTCAGGATGTCGAATGACTCTTCAAAACGCCATTCAGCGCCTCATAAGGTTCTTCAGCGACAAAACCATGATCGCGCATTCCGGACGGCTTTCTCACGCCGACGCCCAGATATGTCGGACGGTGACACTAGGAAGAGCTCGACTGAACGAAAGCCGGATTTTTCATTCCGCTGGCCGATCGATTCAGTGAACGAACCGCCCGGCCTTAGCTCTTGTCGACTGCCTATAAACTTTTCAGGCGTTTGTCGGAATAGAAGGCCAACATGAGTTGGTCCTTGATGGAAAGGCGAACGCCCTTGCCTGCACCGGCGGGTCCCACTTCAGCATCGCCGCAGTAGGTGCCGAAGAGGCGATCCCAGAAAATGATGTCACAACCGTAGTTGGAATCTGCCTGACGGCGCTCCAGCGCATGGTGGCAATGGTGCTGTTGTGCGGTGGCAAAGAACCAGTCCCACACCGGCATTGAAACCATGGGCAGGTTGGCATGGTTAAATTTGCCGTTCCACATTCCGAAGGCTGCCGAAACGATGAACACTTCGTCGCTAGCACCCATCAGGGCCAGAGCCATTGGAGTGCCGATGCCAAGCGCCAGGTATTCGAACGGATGGGTACGGTTGCCACGCATGGCACTCATCTTGGTCAGGTGATGATGTGTTGCGTGCATACGCCACCAGAACAGTGACTCGTGCTGAATCCGATGCAGCCAGTAGTAGAAGAAGCTGGAAGTGAATCGGATAACGAGCATGGCCCCTATGAGCCCGAGCACCGTGGTTGGTTGGAACTCGATCTGTAATGGAGACATATCACGCAGGGCTTTGAAGCCCTCCGAAACTGGCGTGCGATACAGGTCGGAAATGAGAGGGGCCCAAAGCAGGCCCCCCGAAGCCATCCAGAACGCGTCTTCCGCCAATTCGTCGGGTTTGAGCAGCCAGGATTTTTTCTTGGCCCAAAAACGTTCGGCTATAAGCAGAAGAGGCGTGGAAGCCACTGCAACGAGCAGTGTCCATGCTCGGTAATACTCTCCTCCCCACTCATTGACCACCATGCCGGCGACGAGTAACACGGAGCCGGTAACCAGGAGCGGCTGGGGCAGCGCCCAAAGAAGCGTCTTCTTGTTCCATGTCACTTTACTGCCTTCGGTGATAATTCCTTCTTCGGTGCGCACTATCGGCTCGCCGGAGGGGCCCGTCTCGGACGATGATCGGTCCACCGCGTCAAGCGGATAAACCATATCGATAGGGTTTATGGATTGATCAGTCACCACCGCTGCCCCTGAGCTACTTGGCTGATAAGTTGGTTGAATTGATTCGTTGTGAATTGCACTGCTGGTGAGCTAGCAGGCTTTTTTACTGCCACAGGTCCCAGTGGTTGCCCACTCGACTACCCCGTCCTCGATCTTTGGAGTGAGAATGTAGGTCACCCCGTCCAGGTCGGACTCATCCTTGATCCATGTCGCAATAATCCGGCCGTCGATGACGGAAACTCCGTGAGCCTCTTCAGAAACGAGCACCTCATCGGGCAACCCTGCCTCTCCGCTATCGAGAAAACCCATGTCAACGGCGCTCCCGGATTGTAGAGCAGCCTCTATCGTGGCTTGGATAGGCTTTGCCAGATCGACCAGTTCGCGATAGCGAAACTCCATGTTCAGTTCTTCGTAACGGTCAAGGTTTCTCGCCAGATAGAAGCCAACTAATGCAACGAGGACACCGGCAAATACGAGTAGGGCCAGTCTCTTCTGCTGATCGGGCTGAGTTTTGCTGGCGTCCATCGAATACTTCATTGCCTGGGACTTATCGGCAGGCGAAGTGCCCGGCTTCTCCCCGACACCATCACCCAGATCCAGAACTCCCAACTGGGCAACGCCCCAGGCCATCGCAATAGCGACTAAGGCTCCAACGAGTTTGTTATCGCCTTCGAGTTCGAGGTAGCCCCAGATAGGAATACAGACAGCGATCAAAGCAAAGCCCATGAATACCGGAGGAATCTCTCTCCCGGCTATTTTCACAGCACTTGCGAGCTTGACCTTCGTTAACAGCAGATCGAACTTATTGATCAGGTTGTGCCAAGTTTCCATACCAGTCCGTGTCTCTTTTTGGAGACGAAAAACAGCAGAACGCACCGAATCTGTGCGCTCGAGCGCGATAGGCCGCGCAGAGCATTAAGAAACCGCTGGACGTGTCCAGGCAGCAATTACTGTGCCTGGCTGGGTTAGGAGCGTTTGGTGTCAGCCACGACCGTGTTCCCGCATGCATTACTCGAAGGCAGCAATGAAGTCTGAAGTCGTTTTGATGAAACGCAGCGCGCCCGTATCACAAACCTCACCACTCCAGTCGCCCTTGTTGAACAGGCGCCCCCGCAAGGCGGTCGTCGGTGAAATCTCCGCGAACGCCACGTGCAATCCAGATTGGCTAGGGAAGGCTCCCGTAGAACTAGAACGCATCGGCACTGAACAAGAAGCCCGACAAAAATAGAACGGCGGTGAGGTGCGAAAGTTGCATCGTGCGGTACGCCTGCAGAAATGCAGGACGTCACTATCTGCAAGATTGGAAGCTAGCTTCATGACAAAGCCGCAAACGGGGAATCGGCAGAGGGGACTCACAACCGCCGAGATGGTCGTCTACCCGATGGTAATCGTAGGGCTAATCGGTACTGCCTTTGGCTTTTACCACAATTCAAGAATCGACGACGCAGTGTCCGCTGCCGTTGATCTGGGGCTGGAGCAGCAGGCCGTTATTGAGGAGTACTTCAGTACCTACGGGGAGATGCCGCCGTCAGAAGCAGACATCAACCTGAGCTCTTTCATTCCGGAAGGCATTCTCACCGGTATGGACTATCGGGCGGGCGAGTTGGGAGTACCTGCTGCCGATAAGTCACGCAACGGAACGCTCAGGGCTCTGGTGGACATGACAGAATTTGGTGCACGATTTGAAGACGTTGAATCTGCCTTCCTGCTCATTGCGCGAGCCCAGGACGACGACACCATCAAATGGGACTGCATACCGGACTTCGTCACAGTAGACGCCTTAGAAAAGCGCTACTTGCCCAAGACCTGTAAAGGCACGAAAGACGAGGAAGATGAGGAGGGGGATGGCGAAGGCGAGGGCGAAGAACTCGAAGACGAGTAAGGTGATAAACAGGTGTCAACTTTCTCGGCTCTTACCTTAAAGTGCCCGGTGGTTTTCTTGCGTCACTGTCGCCGATTGTGCTGCCGTCGAACATGACCGACGCACCCATGCTCATTGCTGGGCGGATGCTCTTGCCATTAAGCGTCGCGTTATTCGAATCGCGTTCCAGAGCAACGAGCGAATGACCTCTCCTGGCCGACTGCTGCAGATACCGGGGAGACGCCTGAACGCCCGCTTCCGGTGAGCAGACGTTCAGAGGCCGGCCACGGAACGCGTGCTATCGACCCAAAGCGGGCAGAGGCAATGTGGGGAACAACAAAAATAAATGGCAATCATTCGCACTAGCAGTTAAGGTTGCGTGTCCACATCAGCATCTCCAGCGGCCAATGAAAAGCCTTACTGCAACGTTGTCGTTCTTGGGTCTCCTCGTCGCGTCCGTAAACATAGCGGCGCAGCAACCTTCAGGACTTAAGGAAGATCGAATAGAAGAAGTCGTTGTCTACGGCACAAAACAGGATCTATCCGTTCAGGACGCCGCCGTATCGGTGGTCGTGCTTAGTAGCGACGATCTTGATGAGAACGCGGTGTACCAGCTCAATGATCTTTTTCTTCGAACTCCTAATGTCACATTGGGTCTGCCTGAGACTTTGACTATTCGAGGGATAAGCCGCACCGGTGTTGGGTTCGCAGGCCAGGGCGTCACTTCCAATATTTATCAAGATGGTGTCCCAAAAGCCGGTGTGGCCCTAGGCCAAGACGCGGGAAGCGTGTGGGATATCGAGCAAGTAGAAATCCTCCGAGGGCCGCAATCTACCATCCAAGGTAGGAACGCCCTCGCGGGTTCAGTGGTCATTACCACTAGTGATCCGGTCTACGACTGGGAAGTCCTCGGACGTGTACGGGGCAGCGAGTACGGCAATAACCAATATGCCGGAGTGCTTTCAGGGCCAATCATCGAAGACCAGTTGGCATTCCGTTTCTCTGCCGATTTGCAGCAAAGCGATGGATTCATTGACAACGGCGTGACGGGAGAAAGGGGTATCGATGGTTTTGATATCTTGACTTTACGTAGCAAACTACTCGTCGAGCCAAGTGCCATCGAAAAGCTGCGCACGGAGTTGATTTACGAATACACTGACTCAGACCGCGGTGCTAACGCGCCGTTCGTTTTCGCTCCCGTACGTGCTGATAACCCTGCTTACCTAGATTTCGATCCAACCGATCGAGTCTCGTTCGGAAGAACTACCGAAGCGGATATAGAAATTCATCGCTACGTAGCCGATCTCAGCTATGAGCTTAGCGATCGATACACGCTCCACGGATTGTTGACTTACGAGGATGTGGACTCTGTATTTCTTACCGGGTCACTCGAGAACCTCGCAGAGTTCGGGCTGTTCGAGTCATTCGCCAGCGATACAAAAACCGCATCGGCAGAGCTGAGGTTGGAGTTCAACTTCGATTCGGTATCAGGTTTCGTCGGAGCGTACTACTTCTCGGAAGAGGTCGACGGCTTTAGCACGTTCGCCACAACCTTCGTTTCACAGGTGCCTTTCCCGGCGCGGCCTGCCGACACTATCGTTACGGGTACACAACCCATAGGTAGCGACGTCGAGAACTATGCGCTCTATGGACAAGTACGTTGGGATATCAGCGAGGACTGGATTCTGGATCTTGGACTACGTTACGACTACGAAGAATTCCAAACCATAGGAGTGGGAACTTCAGGAACTGCCGTTGATCCGCCAAGCTGTGAAACTGATGTTCCCGGATTTCTGGTCGGTGCACCCGTCGATTTTGTGACGATACCCTGTCAAACTTTGGTGAATATAGTCGCCCCAACGGTTGAGAATCCCCTTCAGGTAAACGACTTCAATGCGGTTCTTCCAAGAGCAACAATAACGTATGTGGTAAGCGATGCGGTCTCGCTATTTGCGTCATATCAGCGAGGGTACCGCGCGGGCGGCTCTTTTCTGCAGGCGTCAGCGAGCGGAACGATCATCGGCACATATGATCCTGAATACTTGTCAAATTTCGAGGTCGGTTTTCGCTCACAGTTCTTTGATGATCGTCTGACTGTAAATGGGAACTTTTTCTACAGCGAGCTTGAAGATCAGCAAGTGTCCATCCCAGGTCCGTCTGGCCAAGACCGTGATTTCAGCGTAGCGAATGTTGGTGAGACAGAGATAACAGGTGCAGAGCTTTCGCTCACCTATCAGGTCAGAGAAGGTTTAAGCGTATATGCAGACATTGGATTGCTAGACGCCGAGTTTGTTGATTTCCCTTATTCGTCAGCAGGGCTCCCCTTTGAAAACTTAGCTGGCAATGCGCTACCGGGGGCTCCTGATTTTTCTGCCTCCATGGGAGCGATTTACCAGCACGGTAATGGTCTGTTTGCCAGTATGAATGTCAGCTACCAAAGCGAAACTGAGTCTAGCGCCAACGTTGAAGGCTTAACCGAAGCGGACTTGGTGCCGGGTGTAGACGAGAGCCTGGGGTCGAGGATGCTCGTGAACGGACGTCTAGGCTTTGAGCGAGACTCTTGGACGGTGTACGCGTTTGTACAAAACGCGTTCGACGAGGATGCGCTGGTCTATTCCAATGTAGCTAACGTTATTCCTCAGACCGGTGAGGTCAGCTATATCGCCCTTCCATTTTTGAGCAATCAAACGCCGAGAGTGTTCGGTGCGGGCGTTGACTTCAGTCTATAGATAGTTACGTTCGGCCGCTTAATACCTTTGTCGCCTGTCCGCTTCTGGCCGCTCGGAGCCTGAATAGCGGCCGCCCGCGAACGGCAGCTTTTTCCTCAGATCTCTGTCTGCTCAGCCAGCTCCAGCGCATCATCGACCTCAACGCCAAGATAGCGCACCGTACTTTCAAGCTTCGTATGGCCGAGAAGCAGCTGCACAGCGCGCAGGTTTTTGGTCCGCTGGTAGATCAGTGATGCTTTCGTCCGCCGCAGCGAATGCGTGCCATAGTCACACGGGTCGAGCCCGATTTGGCCAATCCATCCATGCACGATCCGGGAGTATTGCCGAGTGGACAGATGCTGCGACTTCCGGGATCGGCTGGCGAACAGGTAGTCACTCGACCGCAAATCCGACTTCTGCATCCATGCGGCTATCGCTTCCCGGGTCTCCTCAGTGATTTCAAATTGAACCCGCTGGTGTGTCTTTTGCTGTATCACTGATGCGCGAGGCAGCACGCGACTGCCATGTGTTACGTCACTGACCCGGATCTTCACCAGGTCGCAGCCACGCAGCTTGCTGTCGATTGCGAGGTTGAACAAGGCCAGACCCCGTATATCGCCTGCCATCTGGAGCCGGACCCGGATCGTCCAGATTTCTTTGAGCTTGAGGGCTTTCTTCTGCCCAATCAGCTTGCCTTTGTTCCAGGGTGGCCGTGGTACCGTGTCATCAACGAGATAGAACATCCTTCGATTCCTCCTTTGGGTGGATGGAATCGCATTGTCGCGTTGGAAAAGCGGACGTCGGCAGCTGTCCGCTCAGGAGGCGGTGTTCGACCCGAAGCAAACCTAACGCTGGCAGCAGCGGCCGACCAGGCCGCCCAGCGGATTGGACGTCCGGCGATCGAACGGACTGTACTACCTGGCCTTGAGGTTGGCGGCACTCTCACTCATGTTCTGCCAAATAGACGCCATGGCCCTGGCTCGCTCACGAGTGTCTGGCTCGCCGCCATATACTGCATTGAAAGTAATCCATAGCTGACAGAATCTCCCCCACTCTGGAGGAGCTTGCTGCCTAATTCGGTACGAAAGCTATGCTTGTAGTCTCGCAGACGCCTCAGTCACGGAGCCGCCTAACACCAGCCATAACCGGATCCAAAAGTGCTACGCAGCGCACCTTTTTGAGGTCGGCGTTTATGGCACTGTTAGCTTCTTGTTAAAACGCTACAGTTACTGTATGCGCCGGAAATACAGGTAGGTTTTTAACGCGTTCCTAAGAAATTCTGTTGAGTTGTCAATTTCGCACGTTTTTCCGTAAAGATCATCGATAATTGGCTTATTTTCGCAATATTTATTAATTCGCATCATTGTTCTCTCTACCTGTGGGCTGTTAAGCGACTCTTGTAGCGAAGATGCTTGTTGAGTATGTCCTCTGTCCAACGCACGCCCAACTAACACAAGATCGGACTGGATTCCCAAGCTGCTGTTGTTTTTATAATGTTGGTTAGCTGACATTTCTAGTGCGTTCTCTATATCAATTTCCTTTGCAGGCTTGTTGATACCAAGCACGGCTTCCCAAAAGAAATATTCTGGACCCTCCCCAACAAACTTCAATATCCATTCAAGAATATCTTGCATTTCATCGAAGTCACCCAATTCGAACTGATTTAACAAATGATTCATTCGGGAATCAAGTGACTTTTCTCGTAGAGCAATTGATATCCTATACAGTTCAGAGGATGCTTCGTAGTTACCAAGTCTACGCTCAGAGAGAGCTGCGAGGTTTGAAGCATTAGCTAGCGCGGGACACTTTTCTCTTACCAATATGAAGTTGTCTCTAGCAGACTCGAAGTTGCCAGAAGAGAATTCTTTTGTCGCTTTGTGGAGGAGTTCTTTGGCTTCCTCGCTCATATACGTGAGCTTACTAAAGCTTTCCGGGAGATAGGCGCCAAAATACAAGTGAGCGGTTTCGTTGATCATTACGGCGAGCAGAAAACCCAACGCTCCTTTCTCTTCCGACGAGTCAAGGGTGGCGAACTTACTAACTTTAAGACTCTTGTCAAATTTCTTGATCGGCGAGATATTTATAAAGAAAACATTAGCGCATGCAATTGTGACGCCGCCTGCACCTATGGTTTTCCGAACAAATAATTTGTATTTTTCTGGTGCAGATAACGACCTAAGCAACTTCCGGTCATTAATAATATAGCCTCGCTTGGGCAGCATTGCACGATTCCCTGTTGTTAAGGGGTTAATCAAAGGTAT
>JBCBTK010000013.1:0-182990 GCA_039818725.1 Pseudomonadota bacterium | reverse complement strand
GGCGCGACAGTGTAGCCTACCCGCCTTCTTTCGTTACCACCCCAGCTACGCGCGTTGCCAAGCGCGTCGGGAGACAGGATGAGCCCAGATACAAGCGTCGACGACCAGCGCTGGAGTGCGGCCAGTATCGCTGCGGCCATTGATCACACCCTGCTGAAGCCCGAGGCCACGCCGACGGCGATCGATCGCGTCTGCGATGAAGCACTCGAGCACCATTTTGCCGCGGTATGCGTAAACAGTCGCTGGATCGAGCGCGTGGCTGAGCGCCTCGCCGGCTCGACCGTCGCCCCTTGCTCAGTCGTTGGCTTTCCGTTCGGCGCGGCGATAGCGGAAGCGGTCGCCGACGAAGCCCGCCGCGCGATCGACGCCGGTGCTGGTGAAATCGACATGGTGCTTTCCGTCGGTGATGCTCTCGCCGGCGACTGGGATGCAGTGCGCTCAGGGGTTGCGACGATTCACGAAGCCTGTAGCGCGGTGCCGCTCAAAGTCATCCTGGAAGCCTGCTTGCTGGATGATGCGCAGAAGCGTCGCGCCTGCGAAATCTGCCGCGACCTCGGCGTGGCGTTCGTAAAAACCTCCACGGGTTTCTCAAGCGGGGGCGCGACCGTGGACGATGTACGCCTCATGCGCGAAGTCGTGGGGCAGGCCCTGGGTGTAAAAGCCTCGGGCGGCATCCGTGATCGTGCCACCGCCATTGCCATGCTCGAGGCCGGGGCGACGCGACTCGGCTGCAGCGCGGGCGTTGCGATTGTGAGCGGCGGAACCGGCGGCGACAGCTACTGAGGCCACCGCCGCCTGGGGCTGCCCCTAGCGGGAAAAAACGATCAGTCCCAGACCCAGGATGAACAGCGCGAACATCGCCGCGATCATGCCCGATGTCCCCGCGGGCGCATCCTTGAATTCGCGCCAGATGAACACACCCCAGAAGGCGGCGACCATGGTCGCGCCCTGACCGAGGCCGTAGGAAATCGCCGGCCCGGCGGCACCGGACGCTATAAAGCTGAAGGAGAAGCCGACGCACCAGATGATGCCGCCGAGGATGCCAACGAGGTGCAGGCGCGGCGTGCCCTTGCTGAAGTACTCGCCAATCGGAGCCACTTCTCCCGAGATGGGTTTGTACTGCAGAGGGATCAGCCAGATCAGGTTGGACAGCAGCAGTCCGATGGCGAAGAACACGCCAGCGGTGTAGGGCGTCATGAGTCCGGCCTCGGGATTCGCGAAGTCGAAAGAGATGGAGGCCGCGACAAAGCGGTAGAAAAAGCCCATGGCGATACCGGCGATCACGGATATGGCCAGGCCCTTGCCCACGGACTGGTTGCCATCCTGCGGCAGGCGGCTGTAAATCATGGCGCAGACGATGATCGCGGCGGTGACCAGCCCTACGCCCGAATAGAGAAAGACCGGATCGCCGACCGGCTCCGCTATGTAATTGGTTACCACGCCGATAACCAGGGCAAGGCCAATGGCGACGGGGAAGGCCACCGCCATACCGGCGATGTCGATAGCGGTTACGAGCAGGATGTTGGCGAGGTTGAAAATCACGCCTCCGATGAGCGCCGACTGGATGGCTGCGTTGCCGGCCTGGGAGAGATCGGGCAGGAATGCGCGCCCTTCTTCGCCGCTGCTGCCGATCGTGAATGCGAAGATCAAAGTCAGCAGAAGCACGCCTAGCGAATAGTCCCAGTAGAAAAGCTGGAACTGCCATTCATTGCTCGCAAGCTTCTGCGTGTTGGCCCAGGACCCCCAGCAAAGCATGGTGATGAAACACATCGCAACGGCGATGCCATAGGACTCGACGATCAGCATCCAGGTATTCTCGTTGTTATGGGAGGGTGGGCCATGATCCGGTCGCCGCCGCAAAGTTGCAAGGCAAGAGCAGCGCGGCTCCGGTCCTGACGGTTTTATCAAAGGCCGGATATCCGGCGCTTCCGCACGCGAAAGGGAAAACTCCCGACTAAGTGCTGCTTGCTCCGAATGCTGTCCGAAGCGCGTCCAGTTCGTCCTCTGCGTAGCCCGGCCCCTCGCCCAGGCAACCCCAAACCGGTGCCGGCCAGCAGGGATCACTCTCCCGACGTCCCACCACGTGCAGATGCAGTTGCGGCACCACCAGCCCGAGCGCGCCGACATTTACCCGGGGATAGGCGAGATTGTCCCGGAGATAGCGGTGCAGGCGCGTCGCGTCGTCGAAGAGTTGCTCACGCAACGGGGCCTCGAGATCGAGAAGATCGAGGTGTTGCGTGCGGGGTACGAGGATGAACCAGTGCAGCGTGGCGTTGCGGTGCAGGAGCAGTTGTCCCGAAGGCCAGGCTCCGAGGACGTGACAGTCGGCGGCGAGCTGGGGATGCAGCGTGGACACGACCGGTGTCCCGCTTCCCGTACTCAATGTCGAGTCTCCAAGGACGGCGTGTCTTCCGCCACGGAGCACACCAGCTCCTGGGCAATACTCAGGGCTTGGGTCAGATCGCATTCATTGAGATCCGCGGTCAGAAAAAGAGAACCCAGAACGATGAAGTCGCCAGCGCGATCCGCCCCTATGCCATGGCGTTTTGCGAGGCGCTCGGCCATTCGATGCAAGCGAAGAAAGACCTCCCGTCCGATCTCCGCGTCTTTTTCCAAACTCAAGTCCATGATTGAGACTCTCCGTTATACGACCACCGCGGCCCAGAGCAGACGACAGCCTCTCGCGTTCGGCGAAAAATCGCAGAGGATCGAAACCCTTGAGCGCACCGTGCCATCTCACTCAACCACGAAGTCGAAATAGGTCTCGGGGTAGGGTTCGTCGGCCAGCGTAAAGTGCCACCACTCCTCGGCCAGGGGCCTGAACCCCTCAGCCTCCATCACCGTGCGCAGAAGCAAGCGATTGGCACGCTGCTGCGGAGTCACCGCATCACTTACCCCGTGGGACTCGGGACCGAAGAAGTCGAAGGGCGTGCCCATATCGAGTTCGGGCGCGCTCGCACCCGCGCCCGACACAAGGGTCAGATCGAGGGTGCTGCCCCGGGAATGGCCGGACCTCGCTGCGATGTACCCCTCAGGAATCAGATCGCGCTTGTCCACCTGCGGGTAGTAGCGCATCTTCATCCGCGTATCTTCGGCATCCTTTGTCCAGCGTACGAAGTGATCGACAGCTCGCTGGGGACGATAGGCGTCGAACACCTTGAGGCGCATCCCGAAGTCTTTGAGCCGCGCCTGAACGCGGGCCAGGGCCCGGGCCGCTTCGGAGGTCAGGTAGATGCGCGGCGCGTTGTAGCCGTCGATCACTTCACCCATGAAATTGTTGGCCGAGAAGTACCGCGCCTCGACGACAACTCCGGGAACCGCGCGCTCGATGTCGACGAAACCGTCGGGCGCCTCCGCGCGCAGCTCGGCACAGAGCGCGCAGCAGGTCAGAAGCAGAACAGGAGTAAGTCGCATAGGGGGCCGGAATAGTTCGTGCGTTCAGTATACGGCAGCGCCCTGCATACACCGCCCACAACGACTTTCCTTGTCGCGCCGTATTACTTACGGCATACCCCAGAGCAACACCTGACCTGCGCCTTTCAGGGGACAGTCACCTTCCCCGCGTTTGCCGCATTTTGCAGATCGGCAAAGTAAGCGGCGATAGTTTTGCTTCCGTGGCGAGGTGCCAGCATGTCCATGCCCATGACCGTGAGAAAGAACTCGATCGGGCCATAGGTTTTGCTGCTGGTTATGCCGCGCAGGACCACCAGCGTGAGCGCGCTCAGCCACGCCGGTATCTTGGTGATCCTTGGCGCTGTGCCGATGGCGGCGAAGGCCCGGTCGGCGATGCTCTCCTGCGTGAGCACCTCGGGGCCACCGATGTCGATCTCAAGCTCCGCGCCGCTCAGGGCATCGACGCACGCGGAGGCGAGGTCCGAGCCGTCGATCGGGTTGCTTCGCCACTGTCCGTTCCCCAGCAAGTAGACGCGGCCTCGTTTCGCCATATTGAAAAACTCGGTCATGTCCTGAAAGAACCCGTTCGGTCTCACCACGCAGTAGTCCATCCCGGAACATTTCAGACTGTCCACAAAGCGCTCCTTCGCTTCACAGATCTTCAGGTGGCGCAGCTGATCGCCATGAAGCACCGACACATAGATGAATTTCCTGACCCCGCCTTTCTGTGCTTCTTCAAGCAGGTTGAGGTTCGCCCGGTAGTCCACGTCCATGTAGGTGAGACCGTCTTTTTGCCGGGTGATCCCCACGGTAGAGATCACGGCATCAATCCCGTCGCAGCATCCCTCGAGGCTCGCCGCGTCGGTCATTTCGGCGCGCCAGGATTCCGTGGCGTTAACGTCCAACGCCTCCAGCTTTGATGGATTCCGAGCTATCGCACGGTAGCTCATTCCCCGTCGCGACAGCTCTCGAGCGATATGACTGCCGAGGTAGCCGGTGGCACCGGCCAGAAGTATCTTGTTCACGCTTTCCTCCTTTTGCTTCGTTGTGCTCCGAGCGCTCGTCAGGGGTAGGGAGCACTTCAGATCCTGGCGACTCCACGCCGGGTCCCTGCGCTGATGCGCTCAGCTTCGTGGTAAAGGATGGCTCTGTGCTCTACCCCGCGATAGATCCGAGCCGTTCCATCTCCCGTTCCCAGCCCTGAATCCGCGCGCCGTCCGCGTCTTCCACGGGCCCGAAGTAGGACAAGTGCATAGGTCGGATGCCGACAAAGGCGAAAACCTGTCTGCGCAGCTGCTTGAGAACTCCGTCGCCGTAGAACCAGCGCAGCTCCCAGCGCGCCGTATCCGCGGTCAGGATCAACCGAGCAGTACGGCCTTTGAGCAGCGGTGCCGGCGCCCCCAAGACGTTTCGGCTCCTGGGATCAAAGGCGCGGCCCGGAAGCAGGATTCGATCGAATAGCCCTTTCAGCTTCGCGGGCAGACCACCCCACCAAAGGGGCGTGGCAAGAACCACGTGCTGTGACCAGACCAGGTCATCGAAGAGCGACTGAAGCACGGGCTCCAGCGGCTTACTGTGCTTATAGTCGGACTGCCCGAAGTCAACGTCGAACGGCATCTCGGCTAGATTGTGGCGCCGCACTTCTTTCCCCGCCCTCGTAGCTGCTTCGAAATATCGGTCCAGCAGCTGCCTCGACAGATTTGTCTCGCCGGGATGGCCATTGATGAGCAGTATTCGCTCTCGTTTCGCATGCACGGCATTCACTCTCCGAACCCTTCTATGATCGCTTCAATGGCCATGTCCACACCGGTGAGGCGCGCCTCAAGGCTGAACTGTGTGACTTCGAGGTCCACCGGAATTCCGCTGCCCTCAAACCATTCTCCCTGCGGAGACAGGTAAAACTCGTTGCCGACGGATGCGGACCAGCCGTTCGTAAGGCGTTTATCGAGTTGATCCGACAATCCTCCCTGGGTCGCCTCCCCCACCAATGTCACCTGGGGAAGTTCGCGCATCGCAAGCGTAAACACTTCGGCTCCGCTGGCGGTCTGTGTACTGGTGAGGAGAAAGACGGGACCCAGGTATTGAATCGAGCCCCGCGGCTCGATGTACACCTCGCGCAGGGCACTACGGCCGTCCCCGATGCGTGCCTGCTTTGTGTAGGCGAGGGTTTCGTTTGCCGTGAAGCGGCTGGCCAGGGCCAGACTCAGGAAGTCGCGGCCGCCACCGTTGCGTCGAACGTCCACGATCAGTGCTTCCACATCCTGGAGATCCGCCAAGGCCCGGTCCATTGCCTGATCGAGCCGCCGCAGTTCATCCGAACTGTCTTGCGGATTGCCGAATCCAATCATGCTGTCGATGGCGAGGTAACCGATACCGTCGGCGGTGAACCACGTGACTATGTCATTGGCCGCGCGACGAACATCCGCCGGCTCGTCGGCGTACGAAAGCGTGATCAATCGGTCCAGCTCAAGCTGCTCTTCGATGTAGGCGTTTGCCCTGTTGATCTGCGCAGCCGAGAGAGGCGGTGTCACGCCCTCGAGGCTACGCCACTCGGCAAAAAGGCGGTCGACCAGGGCGGGTTTGTTCAACACCTTTACGAGACCGACGCTGGTGTCCACGGTGGCGTGAATGTCTCCGAAGGGCGAGACGAGTTCGAATAACGCCTCGGCAAGCTCTTCATCGCTCGCCTGGGGCTCCAGCGTCGCGGCAATGTCCTGGTAGAGGCCCGCGACGTCCAGGCCGCGAAGTGCGGGGTATACGGAGTACTCCTCGAGAAGCTGCGCCATCAACATGAGTTCGCGCCGCGGATCGCGTTCGTAGCCGGGGTCGCCGGCGACCGGATCGAACCCCTCCTGACAGCTTGCTGGCAGCCCCGCACTCGCCATGAAACGTGTGCCCGGTGCGCCGAAGGTCGCCGTGCCTGCCTCGGCAAACCACTCGAGATCGCCCTCGCTGAGCCGGAACAGCGTTTCGATATCTTCGGTGTCGATGTCGGACTCGGAAATGACGCTCAGACAGAAGTCCGAGCTGTAGTCGAGCAGGCGAAGCTCGCTCGGGCCGATTTCCAGAGCGCGCCCATAGCCTTCAGCAACCCAGGTGCCCTGATACTGCGCGGCGATCGCCGTTGGGGGCGGGTTTGGTGCTCCGGGCGAGGTGCTTCCTGAGCCACCTCCGCCACCGCAGGCGGTCAGCGCTATCGTCAGTGCAGGCAGCAAAAAACGGGATTGTTGTGACATTGCCATGGGTCCTCCTGGCATTAGTGGGTTGAAGGAATCTGATGGACAGGGCGCTCCGCAGGTCCCTGGCCGCCGGGGTCGGCGTCATGCGGCCGATAGGGTTCTTCACGGGTAAGGTGCGCGCCCAGCAACTTCAGGTAGAAGACCGGGAGCAGCCATTGCATGCCGTCGATCTCCGGAAGGCAGAAGCTGCTGTAGACAATCCCCAGGGCCAGGAGACCGGCCGCCGTGGGCCGCTGCAGGTACAGCGGCGCGTAGATCACGAGCGGTGCGGCAATCATGAGAAACGCCGAAGCACCGATGAACCAGGGCAGGCTGCCGTCGGCGAACACCCAGGCAACCAGCGCGAAGTGCGTGAGATGCGCCATGGCAAAGGACAGGTGCTGGATCGGGCCCTGTCCAGCGCGGTGAAACCAGCGCTTGGCGGAGGAGGTGCTGTTGGTGATGACTCCCCCGACGCCGTCTAGTGCCAGGAACGCGGCGAGGAGCTGCTGAGCGAGAGTCCAGGGAAGGTGCCATGACGCGGCCAAAACCGGCACCGCCAGCGCGGCGGCGATGGGCGGCAGAATCTGGAGGACGAGCTCCGCTCGCGTGTGGCCAGGTCCGAAGGCCTTGTCCAGGAGTCCCTTTGCGCCGATCCGCGGCGCGGGATAGGACCAGTTTATGGCGGCAGCTTGGGTGGTGGGATTTGAGGTGGGTCTTGAGTAGGGCCTTGAGGTGGCTTGTACGGTTCGTTGCATCGTTGGTGTGCCTCGGTCGAGTGACACACGCAGCATCGTCGGCAGGCGCGAATACATCGTCCCGACCTGCATGACCGCACCGGATTCCCGCTGGCGAAGGGTCCTGACCTGCCCGTCAGAACCAGAAATTCACAGCTGAATCAATGAGTTAGCTGTTTCGAAGCAAGGCCGTGAATAGATGCGAGGGGTCGGGTTTGACCCTGCCGGTCAGAACCATGACGGGCTCAGGCAGCGTTCAGGCGTGCGCCTTCCTTGCGGTAGGCGCCGGGTGTCATGCCCTGATGTTTGCGAAACGCGGCGTAAAACGCGGATTTGCTGTTGAAGCCGGATTCCATGGCGACGTCGAGAATCGTGCGGTCCGTGCCGGCCAGGAGCGGCAGGGCGGAACCGACGCGATAGCTGTTTACGAAGTCGAAGAAATTCATATCCAGCTGCTGATTAATGGCCTGGGAGAGATAGTTAGTGGATACGGAAAGCGTGGCTGCGAGCTCTGATAGCGAGAGATCCGGGTTCAGGTGCGGTGCGCGGGTCGCCATGAGTTGCTCCAGCTCCTGCACGAGACTCGCGGCGAGATCCGGTGACAGTGCCGAGCGGGCATATTTCGCCGACGGCGTTGCCTGGTTGGAAGACACTTCTTCGTATCCGGGACCGCCGCTCTCGCGCACACGCGCTGCCGCCGCGGCCTCCCCATTGCCTTCCGCCTGACCGGCCCCGGAAGCTGACTCCCCGCCATTGCGCTCTGCCACAAAAATTTGCGGCTGACGTAACCCCAGCAGACCCATGGTGTAAATAAGAACGACCATACTGAGTCCGAGCAGGACATCCAGCCATTCTCGCCCCGCGAGCAGGTCTTCGCTGAAGAATTCCTCAGCCAGCCACAGACCGTAGACGCAGAGCGTACCTATCAGCAGATTCCGGAGCCAGTTCAGGCCGATGCGATCGAGATTCGAGTAAGCGTGCTCAAGCCGTTTCCGGTGCTGAATCACCATGCGCAGGCAGATGAGCAGAAACACGCTCAAGTGGACGATGGTGATGAAGAGCTCTACGTCGCCCAGCAGCAGACGCCAGGCGTTGTAGAGCGGCGGCAGACCCTCGACGTTCAGGAGAATCTGATACTGAAGATCACCAGGAAGCCACAGAAGCGGCCAGGTCACTGCGCAGTGCAGAAGCGGCGGCACCCAGAGGAGCAGAACGAGCCACGGCTTGAGGGGACGACCGGGTGCCGTGAGCTCCCGACAGTAGAGAAAAATCAGAACGCCGTAGAAAAACTCCTTTGGCCAGATCAGGGTGCGCAGCCAGACGTAGTGGGGTGTGAGCCCCGCCGCATCGAGAAAGTAGTCAATCAGGGCCGCGACAAACACGAGCATATAGCACGCCAGGTAGCGGTTGGCGCGGCGATTTCCACCGCGATGGGTCAGCAGAGCGAAAGCCAGGAAGCCGCCCTGGGCAGCTCCAAGAAGAAACAAAATGGGCAGAAGATCAGGCACGTGGGCAGCTTAACGAAAGCTCCAGGCGATTGTAGAGCGCGTAAGCGTCGCGGAGTTGATGCAGTCGTAGCGTCGACGCCCGGAGGCAGCCCGGTCAGAGCACCTCGGCCAGATCCCCTTTACTCTCCAGCCACTCCTTGCGATCTCCGGAGCGCTTTTTTGCCAGCAGCATATCCAGCATCTGGCTGGTACCGTCCCCGGGATCGAGGCGCAGCCGGACCAGGCGCCGTGTATCGGGACTCATGGTGGTCTCTCGCAGCTGCATGGGGTTCATCTCACCGAGCCCCTTGAAGCGCTGCACTCCGACCTTGCCCTTTTTCTTTTCCGCCTCGATGCGGTCAAGCACGCCCTGCTTCTCGCTCTCATCGAGGGCATAAAACACCTCCTTGCCGACATCGACGCGATAGAGAGGCGGCATCGCCACGAATACGTGGCCGGCGGCGACCAGCGGGCGGAAGTGGCGGACGAACAGCGCACAGATGAGCGTGGCGATGTGCAGACCGTCGGAATCCGCGTCGGCGAGGATGCATACTTTGCCGTAGCGCAGGCCGGACAGATCGTCGGAGCCGGGATCGATACCCAGGGCAATGGAGATATTGTGCACCTCCTGCGAAGCGAGAATCTCCGAGGAGTCGACCTCCCAGGTGTTCAGGATTTTGCCCCGCAGCGGGAGGATGGCCTGGAACTCGCGATCCCGCGCCTGTTTGGCGCTGCCGCCGGCGGAGTCTCCCTCCACCAGAAACAGCTCGGAACGCTCCGGGTCCTCACCGGAGCAGTCGGCGAGTTTGCCCGGCAGTGCCGGCCCGGCGCTGACCTTCTTTCGCACGACCTTCTTTGCGCTGCGCAGCCGGCGCTGGGCATTGCTGATGCACAGTTCGGCGAGCGCCTCTGCATCCGCCGTGTGCTGATTTAGCCACAGGCTGAAGGCGTCCTTCGCCACGCCGGAAACGAAGGCAGCGGCTTCCCGGGAGCTCAGGCGCTCCTTTGTCTGCCCGGAAAACTGGGGCTCTTCGAGCTTCGAAGACAGCACGTAGGCGCAGCGCTCCCACACGTCTTCCGGTGTGAGCTTCACACCCCGGGGCAACAGTGAGCGCAGCTCGCAGAACTCACGGATCGCTTCCAGCAGCCCGGTGCGCAAACCGTTCACGTGCGTGCCGCCCTGCGCCGTCGGTATCAGGTTTACGTAGGACTCGGTAATCAGCTCACCGCCCTCCGGCAGCCACTGCACGGCCCAGTCCACGGCTTCGGTGCTGCCGCTGAAGCTTCCGGTAAACGGTTCCGCCGGGAGAGTATCAAAGCCCCGGGTTGCGCCGACGAGATAGTCCGCAAGCCCGTCCTCGTAGTACCACTCTTCTTTCTCGGCTTTCTTCTCATCGAGGAAGGTGACGCGCAGCCCCGGACACAGCACTGCTTTTGCGCGCAGCACGTGAAGCAGCCGCGGCACGGAAAAGTTAACCGAGTCGAAGTACTGAGCGTCGGGGGTGAAACGCACGCGGGTTCCCGTATTGCGCTTGCCGACGCTGTCGACAACGGCGAGCTCGCTGCTCTTATCCCCACCCGCGAAGCTCATTTCGTGTACCTGACCGTCGCGGCGAATCGTTACCGTCAGCACCGTGGAGAGGGCGTTGACCACGGAAACGCCCACGCCGTGCAGACCGCCGGAAAACTGGTAGTTTTTGCTGGAAAACTTGCCCCCGGCGTGGAGCGTGGACAGGATGACCTCGACCCCGGGCTTGCCCTGCTCGGGATGCAGATCGACGGGCATTCCGCGACCGTCATCGGTTACCGACAGGGAGCCATCGGCGTGAAGGATCACGTCAATCTGTCGCGCATATCCCGCCAGTGCCTCGTCAACGCTGTTATCGATGACTTCCTGTGCGAGGTGGTTGGGACGGCTGGTATCGGTGTACATGCCGGGGCGCTTGCGCACCGGCTCGAGGCCGGTGAGGACCTCGATGGACTCAGATGAATATTCGCTCAAGGGCTGAAACCGTTTAGCTGGAAGAAGCGGCGGAGATCGCGGCCACCGCGGAAGTAGACGGATACTAATGCCTGGGCGGCCCCGGGAAAACACACCAGCGCGGAAACGATGATTCTGGATGCGGCAATAGCCTGGGCTTGGGCTTCACCGGCGGATTTCCGCTGGGCAAAGTACCGCCCGATGGGTGAATGACCGTAAAGAAAAGAATTGCTAATGCGGGCGATTCTTCCCGGCTTCCGCCAGGTTCACTACCTAGAGGTAGCCGCTGGCATCGCGGTCCACGGGAAACACCTGTGATTCAGCGCGCGACACGCCGGTCTCCAAACTGCCGTCCGGCCCCAGCTCCAGCCAGCGATAGCCGGGAGCGAGCATATCGAGGGCGAAGTCCACCTGCCCAGGCTGAAACTGCACGCAGGTAGAGGGCGTGCAAAGCAGTCGCAGACCATCGCGCAGCTCGTCCAGCTCCTGATGCACGTGGCCCCAGAGAACGGCGCGAACGCCTTGGAAGCGCCCCACGATGTCGAAGAACCCGTGCGCATCGGAGACCATCTGCTCATCCAGCCAGCGACAGCCCACAGGAACAGGCTGATGGTGAAGGCATATCAACGTGAACAGGCCTTCGCTCGCGGCAACCTCAAGGCAGTCTTCCAGGCGTTTTAGCTCGGTGACACCGAGATGGCCACCCACTTCTCCAGGTACCTGGGAATCCAGCATGAGTATCTGCCAGCGTCCCACGCGCAGCTCACCGGGCACGCGCTGCGCGCCGCCCACATCGATCATAACTTCGCGCAAATCGTGGTTCCCGGGGAGCCAGTAATGTCGCGGTGTTATCTGGTCGAAGTATGTAATCAGGCGTCGATAGGCATTGCCGGCGCCGGAGTCTGCAAGATCGCCGGTACCGAGAATGAGGTCTGGTTCGGGGTACTCGCGCTTGGCAAGATCGACAATTGCCTGGAGTGAATAATCCGTGTCCAGTCCCAGGAGCTGACCACCCTCGAACGCTTTCAGGTGCGTATCGGTGAGCTGCAGAACGCGCACCGTATCACCGCGACTCGCGAGTTCCACAACGCTGTTTTCACTTGCCATGGCAGTGGGGTTCAGGCCGGCTCGGTGCCGCGCGGCAATCTGCCGTTCAGATCAGCCTGTCCATGGTGCAGGCAATGGGCGAGCCAGTCGGCAAGGAAAGCATTCTGCTGGCGCTTCTCGTCTTCCTGGTGCATCGCGCGATTGGGATAGTCGTAGCGCGCAGCGGTGCGCGCCTCGCTCTGAAAAGCCACGACTTCCAGCATGCCGGCGTCGTGATAGGCCCGGGCCTCGAGTCGGAGTGGCAGCAGCCATCCGTGTTCGGATACGGCGGGCTCAAGGGCGGGCTCCGGCTGCTGCGCCGCAGCGCCGGCGTCGGCCGTGGGGACCGCCGCACGGTAGCTCTGCAGACGGAACAGTGTGGTGTAGCGGCTACGCTCCAGCACATCGATCTGGATGCGGGCCCAGGGCAGGCTGAAGCGGCGACTATTGCAGCTTTCATAGTCGGGAAACAGGCGAAGCAGGCGCACGTAGTTGGCATCGCACAAAGCGTGCAAACCACGTAAATCGACTTTGTAGCGGCTCTTTAGCACGGGTTCACTCTCAATGGCCTGTCATCTGCCTGTTATTCAACCTGTCTCCAACCAGGCCCCCCAGCGTAAGACGCCGGGCGCAGTTTTTGGGGCAGCCGAGGAACCGCGGATTGTTACACCGCTGCTGACCCCTGTGTTCGAACCCCAATGCGATCAGCCAGCGGATGTCTGCGGGCTGAGCCGCCCGAGGTATATCCCGTCTGTGGCGCCCGATCACTTATGCAGACACCCCATAAGGGGCAAGCATCCGGCCGGGACATTCTCGCTGCCACCGCGGCGCGCTCATGGAACGGCGACCGATCAGTGGCGCGCACTTTTCTTCATTGTAGTTGTTGCTGTCAGTGGTTCCCTACTCCGGTGTCCCCTGATCGCAGCTTAGTCGTACGTGGTTGTACATTGCTGCATACCCGGCCGAAGCCGATGAGTGAACCGGTGACCACTGCCGCTGCGTAGGAGCAGCGGAATCGACGGGACGAGCCCGCCGTGCGGCCAGTGCGTGCGCTGCGGCTGGCCTTTTTGGCAGTGTAACACCTAAGATTGTGGCCAAGCCCAGCCCTCCGTAGGTCAGTAATGAGGACTGCGGCACAGAATTCATTACTGGTAGACTTCCTACGGTTTTGCAAGCGATCCCCGCAATCCTGACGCTCCGGAAACGGGATTTCACGGATCCGGTCGTTCGCACGGTCCAAATGATGTGAGCGGCGGCCTGAAACCCCTGCAGGCATCTCCCGGGTGAAGCGACTGCTTCGGTCATGTGTGGCGCGCACCAGCCATCAGCGAGGGCCATCAGCGAAGGCCGCGAGTGACCGTGAGTGACGGCTAGTAGTGAAGTCGGCTAGTAGCGAAGTCGGCAAGTAGTGAAGTCGGTTGTGGGTGAAGTCGGCCATGAAGGGCGTCCTTTAAGGCCGTCGATGACGACCGCCTACGAGGGCGTCGCGGGCTGGGCGACCGTGAAGGCCGCGGGTTAGCAATGCGGCAGCAAGGCACTGCGTGTGCATCGAGCTGCGGACCCATGCAAACAGCACCGAACAAGGTCGGGTTAGTACCCGGCAAATGTATCTGGCAAGTACTAGGCAAGGAACATCCTATGCGACTCTCCCGCGCCCTTATTGCGGCGTCTCTGACCACCTTCCTCGGCACCTCCGTCCAGGCCGAGTCCCTGCGCGACATTTACGAGCTGGCGCTGGAAAACGATGCGACCCTCAAGGCACAGCAGGCGCAGTATCTCGCCGGCCTCGAAGATGAGAAGGCGGCGCTGTCGCAGCTTCTGCCCCAGGTAAACGCCGCCTACAGCTATAACGACACGGACACGGATACGATCAGCCCGGGCATCCTCGGCTTTGATCCCAATGGTGCGCCGATTATCGGCAATACCTTTGACAACACGGACATCGCGACCCAGGGCTACACCGTTTCCCTGCAGCAGGCGATCTTCAATCTACCCGCCTGGTTTTCCTTCCAGTCCGGCAAGGAGTTGACTAAGCAGGCCGAGGCCACCTTCGCAGCCAATCAGCAGAGCCTTATCGTCCGTGTCGTCGAAGCCTACCTGGCCGTGCTCCGATCGCAGGACAACCTGCGCGCCGCGGTCGCTCGGGAAGAGGCCTTCGCCCGCCAGCTCGAACAGAACCGGCAGCGCTTCGAAGTCGGCCTCATCGCCATCACGGATGTGTATGAATCCCAGGCCGCCTACGACATAGCCGTGGTAGACCGCATCTCGGAAGAGAACAACGTTGCCGTGGCCCTGGAAAACCTGACCGTGCTCACCGGCAAGAGTCACGATACGCTGGACATCCTCCAGGAAGGTTTCGACGCCGAAATGCCGCAGCCGTCCGATCGCGGCTCCTGGGTGGAATTCGCCCTCGCCAACAATTTCAATCTCAAGGCCTCGCAGTATGCCGAGGAAGCCGCCCGCCAGACCGCCAAGGCGCGACGCCTGGCGCACGCGCCAACCATCAATGGCACGGCGCGCTACGAGGACTTCGAAACGGACGGTACGCGTTTCCAGGATCCCGCGGGGCTGTTCCTGTTCCCACCGGATCAGGAGCGTGAGCAGGTGGCCTGGGGCGTCGAACTGTCTGTGCCCCTGTACACCGGGGGCGGACTCAGCGCTGAGCGGCGCCGGGCTGCACAGAACTTCAATGCCGCCCGGGAGCAGCGCATCAATCTGACGCGCCAGACCGTAACGGACGCGCGGTCCCTGCACATGACCGTGGTAAACGACGTGGCCCGGGTAAAAGCGCGACGCCAGGCGATCGTATCCTCAAAAAGCGCCCTCGACGCCACCCGCGCGGGTTACGAAGTAGGCACGCGGAACATTGTCGATGTGTTGAATGCCGAAAACGTCTACTTCTCAGCCATCCGCGACTACGCCAACAGCCGCTACGACTACATCGTGAATACCCTGCGTCTCAAGGAGCAGGCGGGCCTCCTGAGCCCGGAAGATGTGATTCGCCTCGACGGCTTCCTGGAAGAAGCGCCGGCACCCACGTCGTCAACGGTGGTACCGACCGCACCGTGACGGCGTGCCTCGGCACGTGGCCCGGGGAAACAGCCTGGCATTGAGGTAGATGGCCGGGGCTTCGCCTCGATTGCCCGGCTTGCTGGCTGCTAGAGTGCTCTTCCACTACGAACCTTCAACGAACCCTCACATGGCGCGTTGCTCAGCGCGCCGTTTCGCTTCGGCACGCACCATTTCCTCCTCCACGATTCCCAGGATTGAACTGAGCGCGCCGCGATTTTGCTGCACTACCGCAAGGCCGGCGTCTCCGCGTCGCCGGGCGTCCTCAGGATTGGCAAGCAGCGCTTCCGCCACGGCGCCAAGCTCCTCGCCGTCGGCAACGCGCTGCAATGCGCCTGCGGCCTCGAGGCCCGCGCTTACTTCCGCAAAATTAAACATGGACGGACCCGCGATAACGGGAATGCCCCAGAGCGCCGCTTCCAGGGGATTGTGCCCGCCGTTCGGTATAAAACTCCCCCCAATGACCGCCAGGTCCGCGACGCCAAAGAGCTGCAAGAGTTCGCCGAGCGTATCGACGAGCATCACGTCGCTGGCTTCCTCTAGCTCATCGCCGGCAGATCGCCTCCGTAGGACATAACCGGCATTTGTTGTCAGCGTCGCTACCTCGTCAAAACGCTCCGGATGCCGTGGGGCAAGAATCAGCACCGTTCGGGGATGATCCTGGCGAAGGCGTGCCAGCAGTTCCAGGGCAATCGGATCTTCGCCGCGATGCGTGCTTGCCACCAGACACACCGGACGGTCCGTCAGCTGCCAGCGCTCCCGGAGCAGGGCGGCGTTGCGCCGGAGGTCTGCGTCCAGCTGTACATCAAACTTGATGCTGCCGCACACCGTGACGCGCTGCGGATCGAGGCCCAGATCTACGAAGCGCTGCGCGTCGCTTTCGGCCTGCGCGGCAACGCGGTCGAGGCCGCCCAGGATCGTTCCCGTAAGCCCGGCTATGCGCGCGTAGCCACGGGCGGAACGTTCCGACAGGCGGGCGTTGGCGAGGACGACGGCGCAGCCGCTTTCACGGCAGCCGTTGATCATGTTGGGCCATAGCTCCGTTTCCATGAGCACCAGCAGATCGGGGCGGACGCGGCGGAGGAAACGAGCCACGGCGCCGGGTGTATCCCAGGGTGCGTAGACATGCAGCACGCGTTCACCAAAGAGCTTTCGCAGCTGCGCTGAACCCGTGGGCGTGGTCGTTGTTACCAGCACTCGCCAGCCCGGTCGTGTCTGGAGCAGACGCTCGATGAGCGGACCGGCGGCGATGGTCTCGCCCAGGGACACGGCGTGAATCCACAGAAGAGGCGCAGGTTCAGGACCGGCATCGGGCAGGGACAGGAAACCCAGGCGCTCGCCCAGCCGCTGCCGGTAGGCCGGCGCCCGGCGCGATCGCCACAGCATACGCAGCACGATGAGCGGCAGTAGCAGTAAGAAAAGCGCGCTGTAGAGATGGCGCATGGAGGGCTCCTGTTCGCGGCGAGCATAACCAGCGCCGCGGCCCAAGACCACAGCGTCCGGTACCTTGTCAGGTCCCGTGCCGGTCTTTTATGGTGCCGGTCGATTCAGCTTCCGGCCTGCGGTGGCCCGCGACCGGCCCGGGGCGCTCGCGGTACAGCTTCTGCATGCGCAAGTCTAGGGAGGAGACACCCTGCAGCTACCGATCGACATTGACACCGTAAAGGGCTTCCTCTCCGCCGCCGAAGGCGAGGCGCTGTATCGACATGCCGCGGGACTCGCAGGCGCTGGCCCGGCACTGGAGATTGGCAGCTACTGCGGCAGGTCTACCGTGTTTCTCGGCCTGGGCTGCCGCACCTCCGGCCGCGCCCTCCTCGCCCTCGACCATCATCGTGGATCGGAAGAACACCAGCCCGGTGAACTCTTCCACGACCCGGTCCTGGTCGATGACGACGGCCGCTTCAGCACGCTCAGCGAATTCCGTAAAACCCTCGAGCGTGCCGGTCTCGAAGACGTGGTGATCCCCGTGCTCGCCAGTTCAACCCAGTTTTCCCAGGCCTGGACGGGGTCGCTGAGCCTGCTATTCATCGACGGCGGCCACAGTCTCGATACGGCTCTTGCGGACTACCGCGCGTGGGCGGGGCAGCTCCGCGCGGGAGGCCTTCTCGCCATACACGACGTGTACCCGGCACCGGAGGCCGGCGGTCAGGCCCCGATCACGGTCTGGCGCCTGGCGCTGGCTTCGGGTCTTTTCGAGGAGCTTGACGCGGTCGAAAGCCTGCGCGTTCTGCGGCGTCTGTAGGCCGCAATAAAATTGGAAACGTCTCAGGCAACACCAACGGCACCGATGCGCCGCCCGGAAATCTTCCTAGCCCTTGCGCAGGCCTCGGGCGGGCAGCTGATCGTCAGCCCCGCGCAGCTCAACGCGAGTGAAGAGCCGCGACGCGGCGGTGTGGTGCGTAAGCGCGTCGGCGGCCAGTAGCACGGCGCCGGCGGTCCAGGTGGGTCGCTCATCGGGCCAGAGTATTTCTTCCGCAAACTGGTAGCCGGTCCAGTAGTCTCCGCTGCCGCTGCGCCACTGGTGCAGCCAGCTGTAGAGCTCAACGGCGCGGGCGTGATCGCCGGCAGCCAGAAGCGCCAGGACCAGTTCGCAGGATTCGGCGACCGTAACCCAGGGCTCTTCGACAACGCAGCGACAGCCTAGGCCATCCTCGACGAAATCCCGCCAGCGCGCGGCGATGCGTTCACGGGCAGCATTCCCCTCGTACACGCCGGCAAGCACCGGATAGAACCAGTCCATGGAGTAGCGCGCTTTGCTCTCCCAGCTGCGGTCGAAGCGTTCCGGACGCTGGCGTAGAGCCCGACCGAGGCGCTCGCGAGCGACCAGCCAATCGCGCCGCTCTTCGCCCAGGGTCACGGCGATGTTGTGCCCGCATTCGAGGCTCTTGTAGATCGAGCTGCAGCCGGTAATGAGGGCGTCGCCCTTGGGCTTGCCGGTTGCGTCCACGGCCCAATCGATCTCGCCGTGCTCGGACTGCAGCGCCAGGACGAATTCCATGGCCGCGTCCACGACGGGCCACAGCTCTTCCAGGAAACGGCGATCGCCGCTGACGAGGAAATGGTGCCAGACGCCGGTGGCAACGTAGGCTACGAAGTTACTCTCGCGGCGCTCTTCGTTATCCGGCCTGCCATCGCGATAGGCGGCCCACCAGCTTCCATCGGGAAGCTGCTCCCCGGCGAGCCAGCGGTAGGCGCGTTCAGCGGCACCCCGTTCACCGCCGATGGACAGGCCCATGGCGGCTTCGACATGATCCCAGGGATCGGCGTAGTTGCCGGCAGACCAGGGGATTTCTCCGCTTTCCAGCTGCGTATCCCGGATCGACGCCACGGTCGGCGCGAGGAAGTCGCGAGGGAAGAGTCCCGGTGTGAAATAGGGTCCGCTCACGCGCCCGCGCTTTTCGCCACGGCCGACTCCATCGAAGCATCAGCTGCCCGGGAAGCGTGAACCGGCTTGGGGGCAGGGACGGGCTTGCGGAAGTACATCACGACGCTTTTACCGAGGTAGGGATTGAGGAGCTGCTCGAGAGTGCGAGTCAGCAGCGGATTGGACATCATATCCCAGACCAGCAGACGATGATATTGGCGCACAAGCCAGCTCCGCTCGCGCCGCTTCCAGAAAAGGCACTGCAGCCACCAGTAAACGCTGTGCAGCGCATGGGCGCCGTGGCTGTGATAGCAGTCAAGCCTCAGCGCCTCGACCTGCGTCCGCAGGCGGGCCGTGTCGAAGATACGCAGGTGCCCTCCGCGCACCTGGTGATACTCCCGGGACAGAAACCAGCAGATCCGCTCGCACCAGGCTCGCGGGACGCTGAGACATAGACTGCCCCCGGGCTTGAGCACGCGCTCGATTTCCACAAGCGCTGCCTCGTAGTCCGGGACATGCTCGAGGACTTCGCTGCAGATCACGGCATCGAAGCAGGCATCGGGAAAGGGGAGTTGGAGTCCGTCCCCGGCAAGCAGGGCAAACAGGGGGTCGCGGTCCACAGGAGTCTGTGGGGACGCTTCGGGAGACATGCTGTTAAGGGTCTCGCGAAATTCCGCATGGCGCGTGCGTGCTGTCGCGAGGTCCACGAGCGACAGGTCCACGCCAATACTGTCGGCGCCATCCAGGCAGCTCGTGGCGATGACGTGGCGGCCCTCACCGCAGCCCAGGTCCAGGACGCGCTCGCCGGGACTAAGGGGCAGATAGTTGCGGTCAAACGTCTTCACTGGCGATCACGTTGCGATAGTAGGCGACCATCTCCCGGGCACAGACCGTCCAGCTGAAGCGGTCGAGAATTCGCTCACGAGCCGCCGCGCCGAGTTCCCGGCGACGTTCGGGGCTGTCCAAGAGGTCAGCGATAGCGCTGGCCAGGGTATCTGAGTCGGCCGCGGGTACGACCACGCCGGCGTCGGCGACGATCTCCGGCAGCGCACCTCCGTCCGTCGCCACGACGGGAAGACCGCAGGCCATGGCCTCCCCGGCGGGAAGACCGAAGCCCTCATAGAGCGAAGGCACGACCGCCAGCGTCGCTCGCGCGTAGTGGCGCACCAGCTCGCCGGTGCTGATGCCGGAGATGAATCGCACGCGATCGCGGATGCCCAGCGCATCGAGCAGGCGATCCGTCTTGCCGCCGGGCTGGGGGCGTCCGACGACGAGAAGTTCAAGATCGGGGAAGCGCGGCAGCAGGCGCTCATAGGCCTCGAGGAGATAGCGGAGTCCCTTGAGCGGGGCGTCCGCCGAGGCCGTTGCGATCAACAGCCGGTCACTGCGCTGAATGTCAGCGTTCGGTCGGAAAACCGCCGTGTCGATGCCGTTGTACACCAGGTCAACCTGGTCCAGGGGGCGCTGAAAATCGCGGGCAATGTCCGTTCGCGAGCGCTCCGACACGGTGACCACGTGACGCAGCCGGCGCACCACGCGTGCCTGCATGCGCAGAAAGGAGTGCCAGCGGCGAATCAACAGGCGTTCGGGTAGACCACGGGCCGCGTCCAGCGCAATGCGCAGATCATGGGTGATCGGATGGTGAATCGTGGTCACCAGAGCGAAGCCGGCTTCCTGGAGTTTCAGTACACCGTAGCTGAGGCTCTGGTTGTCGTGCACCAGGTCGTAGTCCCGGCCCTCGCGAAGCAGGTGACGATAGACCCGACGGCCGAAGGTGTAAGGCTCGGCAAAACCCCCGGTCAGCTTGCTCAGCCACTCGATCGTGTCCGTGAACGACAACAGATGCCTGGGGCGCAGGGCACCGAGTCCGTTGACGAACAGGTCGAGACTCGGGATGCGGATCAGGCGCACGCGGGGGTCGAGCTCGGGATACGGCGGACCGGAAATCACATCGACCCGATGCCCGGCATCGACGAGGGCCTTACTCAAGTAATGCAGATAGATTCCCTGGCCGCCACCAAAGGGCTGGCTGCGATAACCCAGCAGGGCGATGTAGAGGGAGTCAGACATGGATGATCAGTGCGGGAACGAGAACCACGGCACGCGGGCCGGGCGCGCATTGTAAACCGCGAAGAACGGGGTACAAGAGGTGACGCTCTCATGGCGTTGCGCCTAGCGCATCGAGTAGTGCCGCGGTCCCGGGCTGCTGCAGGACATCGATAAGCGCATGGAAGTCGTCGCCGGAGTGGCAGACACCGTCCGCGCTGCGATTTTCGTACGACGCACAGAGGTTCAGGGCGCAAAGCGGAGCCGCGTGACCCCGGCACAGCACCGGCAATGCCGCAGCCGCTTCAGCAGGTCCCGCGAGGAGCTCCGCCATCGCGACGGGCGCCAGCATTCCGACCCGCTCCTCCACATTGAAGGGCACGATGTTGTGCCATGCCGTAAGAAGTTTCGGGCCGATAAACTGTGGAACCACCGGCGCCTCGGTCATGCTGAGTAGCGTCCGGGCCCGGTCGATGTAGTAGGGAAGTACCGCGGAGCCCTTGGAAAACTGGAGCCAGGCATTGTGCAGCTTGCGATAGCTGCGCAGCCGCCCTCCATCCCGCTGGACCCAGCACTCGCGACCGAAGTAGTCGCCCGTTTCGGGCACCGAGAAGTCTCGAAAGACGAACACGTCCGCGTCAATCCAGATGGCCCGCTCAAAACCTTCTTCGAGTGCCTCGCTGAGCCATAGGAGACGGGCGAGATCACTCAACACCACGGGTTGACCCGCGAAGCGCCACCGCAGTTCAGGATCGATACGTTCGAAAAGCGCATCGCCCTGCCGGCGGTAGCTGAAATCCTGGCGTTGCGCCCAGCGTTCTACGCTGCTGCTGCAGCGACCCTGCCAGCCGCGCAGCGCCACATCCTGCTGGGACTGAAGAACTACCGTCTTGCCCTTGGGCGTGGCGCCGCTCATCACCGTTTCCGCTCCTTTTCCGCGTCGCAACCCTGCGTCAATTCACCGCGGAAAACCAGCCGCTGGCCGCGGGCGCCGGTATACTCGGCGCCATCGCAGCGTCGGTGACGTGGCGTATTCCAGGGGCAAGAACAGAACATGTCGATGGCCTACAAGGGCATTATTCTGGCGGGCGGTTCAGGCACGCGACTGCACCCGCTGACCAGCACCGTGAGCAAGCAGCTCATGCCCGTCTACGACAAGCCGATGATCTACTACCCGCTTGCCACGCTCATGGAAGCCGGGATTCGCGACGTGTTGATCATCACCACCCCGCGGGATCAGCAGGCCTTTGTTGACCTCCTTGGCAACGGCGAGCAGTGGGGCATCAGTATCAGCTACACGGAGCAACCCAGCCCGGACGGCCTTGCCCAGGCGTTCATCCTCGGAGCGGAATTTGTCGGCGACAGTCCGGTGGCGCTCGTACTCGGCGACAACATTTTCTACGGCGACGGTTTCTCAAAGAGTCTGCGCAGCGCTGCGGGCCGCACGAAGGGCGCGTCTGTTTTCGCCTATTACGTTAACGATCCGGAACGCTACGGCGTTGTGGACTTCGACAACGAGGGCATCGCCCGGGATATCGAGGAGAAGCCGGAGAACCCGAAATCGCACTATGCGGTTACGGGTCTGTACTTCTATGACAATGATGTTCTGGACATCGCCAAAGGCATTGAACCATCGCAGCGCGGCGAGCTGGAAATCACCGACGTCAATCTCGCCTATCTCCACCGCGGCGAACTCAAGGTCGAGGTGATGAGCCGCGGCACCGCCTGGCTGGACACGGGGACCCACAACTCGCTGCTGGATGCGGCGAATTTCATCCGAGTGGTGGAAGAGCGCCAGGGGCTGAAGATCGCCTGTCCCGAGGAAGTTGCCTATCGGCAGGGCTACATCGACGCGGCGGCGCTCGAGGGCCTGGCGGCCCCGCTGATAAAGAGCGGCTACGGGGCGTACCTGCGGGCGATTCTGCATGAAGTTGGAGCCGTGCGGGATGGAATTTGAAGCCACGCCCTTACCCGGGGTCTATATGCTGAAACCCCGAGTTTTCGGCGACGAACGCGGTTTCTTCGTCGAAACCTGGAACGCCGCCACCTTCGCCGACGCGGGTTTCGATCTGCGCTTCGTACAGGACAATCACAGCCGATCCGCACGCGGGATCTTGCGCGGCCTGCATTATCAAACGCGACATACGCAGGGAAAGCTGGTTCGCGTCACGCAGGGCAGCGTTTACGACGTAGCGGTGGACCTGCGTCGCGACTCTCCGACGCTGGGGCAAAGCTTTGGCGTGAGCCTCGACAGCGAAACACACCACATGCTTTGGATCCCTGCCGGCTTTGCCCACGGTTTCTACGTGACCTCGGAGTTCGCCGACTTCCAGTACAAATGCACGGATCGCTACGATCCGGAGAGTGAAGTCAGCATCGCCTGGGACGACCCGGACCTCGCCATCGACTGGCCGCTCGTAGACGGCGCTCCGCCGTCACTGTCTGCCAAGGACCGGTCCGGTCTGAGCTTTCTTGAGGCACCACGTCTGCGTTGAGGTTCGGGCGGCGCTCCATAGACTTTGGGTTCATGTTCGCATTCGGGCGGACCCTTTCGCCGACGCAGCAGGCCCGTCCCGTTCTACTTGAGCTGCTCGCGTAGCTCTATGGGTTGCCTGCGGAAGACGGTGAGGCAGGTGGCCGTATCCTTCGAGCTGCTCGCGTAGCTTTCCCGATGCTTGTCCTCGGAAGAACGGGAGGCAGGTGGCCGAGTCCTTCGAGCTGCTCGCGTAGCTGTGCGGGTTGCCTGCGGAAGACGGTGAGGCAGGTGGCCGTGTCCTTCGAGCTGCTCGCGTAGCTCTGCAGGCTGCCTTCGGAAGACGGTGAGGCAGGTGGCCGTATCCTTCGAGCTGCTCGCGTAGCTCCAGAGGGGCCTGAGCATTGTTCGAAGCACTCGACGGACGCTCGAAGGACACGGCCACCTACCTCCCCTCTCCAGTGCCAATCCCCGGCCCTCGGTCATCTCGGCAGAGCCACACCTCGACGCTGGGTGGCAGATCGGCGCCGTTCTGCTTGAGCGTCCGTCGAGCGCGCTGTTAAGAATCGTAGTGCCGATGGAGCTACGCGAGCAGCTCAAGTAGAGCGGGGCCGGTCTGCCGACGACCGCTACGGAGTCCACAAGGGAGCTACGACTGACTGATGAGCTGGCGGAGCTACGCGAGGAGCTCGAAGGGCACGGCCATCTGCCAGACCGGCTCCCTGGGGAAACAAATTGGCGCTACAGCTTAGCCCAAAGCCAGGTCATGACGGTCATAAGACACAAATGACAGAACCTAGTCGTCCTGCGCCAACAAAGGCGTCCACCAGTCCTCGTTGGTCAGATACCAGTCCAGGGTCTTCTCGATACCGGATTCAAAAGTCTCCCGTGGCTCGTAACCCAGTTCCGCAGTGATGCGGCTCGCATCGATCGCGTAGCGCCAGTCGTGGCCCGCCCGGTCGGTGACGAAACGGATCGTATCCAAGCTGGCCTCGCCCCGGGATGCGGCGGCGTCGGGATAGCGTTCAGCGAGAGTGGGGCCCGCCTTTAAGCGGGCGTCGACGCGCTCGCAGAGCAGTTTAACGATGGAGAGGTTGTCCCACTCGTTGTTGCCCCCGATGTTGTAGCTCTCGCCGACTTCACCGCCGCCGAGCACGAGCTCAATGCCGCGGCAGTGGTCGTCCACATACAGCCAGTCGCGAATGTTGCTGCCGTCGCCGTAAACCGGCAGGGACTGGCCGCGAAGGATGTTTGTGATGCACAGCGGTATGAGCTTCTCCGGGAAGTGGAAGGGGCCGTAGTTATTTGAGCAGTTACTAGTAGAGACCTGCAGCCCGTAGGTGTGATGGTAAGCGCGCACCAGATGGTCGGATGCGGCCTTGCTCGCCGAGTAGGGCGAATTCGGCTGATACTGCTGGGCCTCATGGAACCCGGGAGCATCCGCGGCCAGGGACCCATAGACCTCATCCGTGGATACATGATGAAAACGATGAGGCCGTCCACTGCCTTCGAGCCATACAGCACGGGCTGCTTTCAGCAGGCTGTGGGTGCCGATCACGTTGGTTTCGATGAAGGTGTCGGGCCCACTGATGGATCGGTCCACGTGGCTCTCGGCGGCAAAGTGCACGATGGTCCCCACCTCCTCCTCGCGCAGCAGCCAGGTCACCCGGGCCTGGTCGCGGATGTCCGCATGTACGAAATTCAGCCGTGGGTCTTCCGCGAGGCTGGCAAGGTTGGCCCGGTTACCGGCGTAGGTCAGCGCATCGTAGGCAATCACGCGATCATCGGGATGTTCGCGCAACCAATAGTGCACGAAGTTTGCTCCGATGAAGCCGGCAGCCCCCGTGACCAGCAGTGTGTCAGCCATTCCCGCTCATCTCCTTGAGAGTGTCGCGCAGACACTCGCGCCAGTGCCGGGGTTCGATGTCCGCGTCATGCCAGGTGGATGTCTTGTCCAGCACGCTGTAGGCAGGGCGCCGCGCTGGGGTGGGGTAGGCTGCCGTGCGGATCGGCAGCACCCGGGCGGCGTGCTCGAGAATTCCCAGGGTCTGCGCTTCTTCACCGATGGCCACGGCAAAGTCATACCAGCTGCACGCTCCCGCATCGCTGAAGTGGTAGATGCCCCGCAGCTGGGGTCGGGCGGCGAAGGACCACAGTGTCGCAGCCAGGGACGCGGCGGACGTCGGAGTCCCAATCTGATCGGCGACGACGGCGATTTCGTCGCGCTCCCGGTGCAGGCGCAGCATGGTGCTGAGGAAGTTGCCCCCGCCCGCCGAGTACACCCAACTGGTGCGCAAGATCAGGGCGTCGGCGCGGGTCGCGCCCACGGCTTCCTCTCCCGCGAGCTTGCTTGCGCCATAGACGCTCTGGGGACTGGTGCGCGAGTCCGGTTCGTAGGGACTGCCGCTCTGCCCGTCGAAAACGAAGTCCGTGGAAACATGAATGAATCGCGCGGCGCGTTCAGCACAGGCCGCTGCAAGCAGGCCCGGAGCCTGACCGTTGATACGAAACGCGTCGGCGCGCTCGGATTCCGCCTTGTCGACCGCTGTATAGGCGGCGGCGTTAATAAGAAGCTGCGGCTGGAAGCGGTCCAGGTGTTCGGCGATGGCGGCGGCGCTGGAGATATCGAGGCTCGCTCGGTCGCAGGCGAGGAGATTCACCCCCGCGGGGCACTGCGAGACCAGAGCTTGTCCGAGCTGACCGCCGGCGCCGGTTACGAGGACGCGTTCAGGTCGTGGCGATTCGAGCATCTAGCCAGTCGCCAAGCTCGCCGATGACCTGATCCCTCTCGGGTTCATTGAAGATTTCATGGAACAGCCCCGGATAGAGGCGAAGGGTTTTTTCCTGGCTGCCGATACCACCATAGAAGCGCTCCGATCCCGCGGCCGGCGTCATTACGTCCGCCTCTCCATGCATCACGAGGACGGGCAGCGTGATATCGCCGCGACGCTGCTCGAGTTCGGCCATGGATGAAAACAGCTGTACGACGAGGCGTGCCGAGATCTTGCCGCTGTGCACCAGGGGGTCGTCGCGGTAACGCTGAACGACGTTGCCGTCGCGACTGATCTCGCTGGCATCGAGCTGCAATACGCCGAGAGCAGGAAAAACGGCGGCCAGCAATCGGTTGATGAAGACGGCCGACGCCGAAGGCATCTCGGGCACCTCGAAGGCGGCGCCGGAAAACGCCGCGCCGGCAAAACGCTGTTGGCGCTCGAGCAGATAGCAGCCCGCGATCAGACCGCCCATGCTGTGGCCGATGAGAAAGCAGGGGAGTTGCGCCGCATGCTCGTCGATTTCATCGCGAAGCGCGTCCAGGGCGGGGAAGAAATCGCTGAACCGCGAGATATGGCAGCGCGTTCCGGGAGAGCGGCCGTGGCCGGGATGATCCGGCGCCCAGACGGACAGGCCGCGCGCTACCAGCGCCTCGGCGACGTGCTGGTAACGCCCGGAGTGCTCGCCAAGGCCATGGGCGATGAGCACCGTGGCCCGCGGCTCCTCAGCGAGCCAGCGACGTGTGAAAACGCCGCTGGGCAGCGTGCGCTCTTCAGCCATGATCTCCCCCATGGACGTGCAATCCTCAGGCTACGGGCGTAAGCCAAGCGGCGTTCTGAGCGCGGTTGCCACGTACGGCGTCGAAATACATCGACTGCAGTTTTTCGGTGATGGGCCCGCGGGAACCGCTGCCGATGCTGCGCCCGTCGAGGTCTCGGATGGGAACGACCTCGGCGGCCGTGCCGGTGAAGAAAGCCTCATCGGCCACATAGACCTCATCGCGAGTAATGCGCCGTTCGACGATCTCCACGCCGATTTCCTCGGCCAGCGCAAATACAGTGGCGCGGGTGATACCGTCGAGGCAGGACGTGAGCTCCGGCGTGTGTATGACGCCGCGGCGCACGATGAACACATTCTCGCCGCTGCCCTCGGCAACATAGCCTTCGTTGTCCAGCAGGAGGGCCTCTTCGGCGCCGCTGTCCAGCGCCTCGCGCAGGGCAAGCATCGAATTGATGTAGTTGCCGTTGGCCTTGGCCTTGCACATCGTGATGTTGACGTGATGCCGCGTGTAAGACGAGGTTCGTACCTTGATGCCGCGGCTGGCGGCTTCCGGATCCATGTACGAAGGCCACTCCCAGGCGGCCACCATGACGTGTGTCTGCAGGCTGTCGGCGCGCAGGCCCATGCCCTCGGAGCCGTAGAAGCACATGGGACGAAGATAGGCTTCTTCGAGCTTGTTCTCGCGGACCACCGCGCGCTGGGCCTCGTGCAAGGTCTCGCGGTCGAAGGGCATGTCCATGGACAGAATCTTCGCGGAATTGAAGAGTCGGTCCGTGTGTTCCGCAAGCCGGAAAATGCAGGTGCCACGATCCGGCGTGCTGTAGGCACGCACGCCCTCGAAGACGCCGAGGCCGTAGTGCAGCGTATGCGTCAGGACGTGCACCTTGGCTTCCTTCCAGGGAACCATCTCCCCATCAAGCCAGATAACGCCCTCACGTTCCGCGAAATTCATTGCCTGCTCCCGGTCCTTCCTGTTCGTACTGCGATCTTTGTTGTTTTTTGAGACACCCATCCAGGGTGGCTTTACTGCTGCTGCTACGGTGCCTTTCCCGGCATGCTTCTCGGCACTCTTCTCGACATTCGTCCCGGCACACTCTTCAGCGCTCCCGGCACCCGCACTTCGAGCGCCGCACCTTAACTCGGCTCATCGGGCGACGCCGTGAGCTCGCGCTCGGTGTCGCCGAAGAACGCACTCCAGGCATCAAGCACCGCCTGCCGATGTTCCTGCACGCTCTCGGGCTGCACCCTAGCGGCTTTTTGCTGCAGCGCCAGACGATGGGTGGCACTGCGCAGGTCGAGGTAGGCATCGTTCAAGGCACGACAGCGTGACTCTGGCAGTAGTCCGCTGCGGGCAAGGGTGTCGAGAATGCGAACGTTGTCCGACCAGTCGGCCAATGCCGGCTCGCGGTGCGCCCACGCGAGGACGGCGTATTGCACCATAAATTCAATATCCACGATACCGCCGAAGCCCTGCTTCACGTCCATTTCTGCTGCGTGCGGCTTGACCCCGGCGTGCTCGCGCATGCGGCGACGCATGCGCACGACCTCCCGGGCCAGCTCGTCCGGGTCCCGCGCACGGCCCAGCAGCGTTCGACGCAGGGACTCGACCCGCTGACAAAGATCCGGGTCCCCGGCCACGGCCCGGGCGCGCACCAGGGCCTGGTGCTCCCAGGTCCAGGCGTCCTCGGCCTGGTACTGCTCGAAAGCCGCGAGGCTGCTCACGAGCAGACCCGAAGCGCCGGAGGGCCGCAGGCGCATGTCGACTTCATAGAGCTGGCCGAAGCTCATCCGCGACTCGAGGATATGAATGATGCGCTGCCCGAGCCGGGTGTAGAACGTCGCGTTGTCGATACTGCGAGTACCGCTGGTGACGCCCTGGCGCTGGGCGTCGTAGATGAATACGAGATCGAGATCCGACGCATAGCTCAGTTCGATGCCACCGAGCTTGCCGTAGGCCAGAATCGCAAAGGCGGTGTCAGTCGTAGCGCGCTGCGGTTCACCAAAGCGCGCCGTCATCTGTGCCCAGGCCAGGGCAAGCACCTGCTGCAGGCAGACTTCGGCGATAAAGCTCAGCTTGTCGCTGACCTTCATAAGGGGCAGGCGCCCGGCGAGTTCACTCGCCGCCACGCGCAGGACCTGCGACGCCTTGAAGTAGCGCAGCGCCAGCATATGTCCTTCGAGATCGTCGCTGACCAGGCGCGCCGTTTGCTGCCGCAGTTCGGCCTGGAGACTGTCACGTTCCGGCGCGGAATAGAGACTCGCGCGATCCAGGAGCTCATCGAGCAGCGCCGGATGCGCGGCGAGGAGCTCGGCAATCCACGGGCTCGCGCCGCACAGACGGGCGAGGTCGGCGAGAGCCGGCGGATTCTCGATAAGTAATACGAGGTAGGCGCTGCGACGCGCCACCGCCGTAACGAGCGGCATCGCCCGCGCCAGGGCGTCGTCGGGATTTTCGTCGTCAGCGCAGGCAGCAATGAGCATGGGCATGAAGCGGTCGAGGCGCTCCCGACCCTCGGCCTGCAGCTGCTGTACGCGACGCGAGGCGAAAAGCTCCCGCAGGGCCCCGGAAAGCTCTTCGGAAGCGTGGAAACCGAGAGCCGCGAGTTCGTCGGCCGTGCATTCGGCGCTCCATAGCGTGGCCGTCTGCGGTGCGAGATCGCTTTCTTCGGGGTTCTCGATCAGGCGCGCGAAGTGTCCCGCCACGCGCTCTCGATGCGCGTTCAGGGCAGCGAGGAATGAATCCCAGCCGTCAAAATCCAGACTCTGGGCCAGCGCCGCCCGGGGCAGCTCGTCGACGGGAAGTTCCTGCGTCTGCTTATCGGCCCAGGCCTGAACGGCGTGCTCGACGTCACGCAGAAACAGATAGGCCGCGCGCAGTTCATTCACGTCCTCCTGGGGCAGGCATTCGAGCGCCACGCATTCCTGGAGCACGGGCAGAAGTTCGCGCTGCTGCAGCGACAGATCGCGACCACCGCGTATGAGCTGGAAGCACTGGGCAATGAACTCAACTTCGCGAATGCCACCACTGCCGAGCTTGACGTTGCCATCGAGACTTCTGCGGCGCACTTCCGCCACGATCATGCGCTTCATCGAGCGCAGGCTTTCGATAGCACTGAAGTCGACGTAGCGTCGATACACAAACGGTCGCAAACAGGCGAAGAGCATGCCGATGGAGGCCTGGCTTCCCGTAATCGGCCTGGCCTTGATAAGCGCGTAGCGCTCCCAGTCACGTCCCTGCTCCTGATAGTAGGCTTCAAGGGCCGCGAAGCTGTGCACGAGGGCGCCACTGTCGCCATAGGGGCGCAGGCGCATGTCGACGCGGAAAACAAATCCCTCGGCGTTCACCGTATCCAGAAGCGCAATAAACGCGCGCCCAACGCGGGTAAAGAATTCCTCGTTGCTGATACTACGGCGACCACCCCGCGTTTCGCCGTTTTCGGGGTAGGCGAATATGAGGTCGATATCGGAGGACAGGTTTAGCTCGTTGCCGCCGAGTTTGCCCATGCCCACAACCACCAACTCCTGCGTGTGCCCGCTTTCGCGCCCGACCGGCGTGCCGTAGCGCTCTTCCTGCTCGGCCATGCATTGGCGGAGGGCCTCGCGAATACAGGCGTCGGCCAGTCGGCTCACGTCGCGCATGGTCTCGATGGTCGAAGCGCTGCGATTCAGGTCGCGCCAGACGATGCGCAGGATCTGACGCTGGCGGAAACGTCGCAGGATGCGCCCCGCCTCTTGCGCGTCGCGCATCTGGTCGGCGAGGGCGTTCTCAAGCTCGCCGTCGTGCAGGGGTCGCTCAAGCTCGCCGCTGGCGGTAAGGGCCAGGAGGAGCCAGGGTCTGCGGGAAAAGCTCTCGGCCGCAAAGCGTGAGCAGGCGAGCACGCGCTGAAGTTGCGCCCAGCGCAGGGTGAGCTGCTCGTCGGATTCTGCTTCCGGGCGCAGCGCGCGAAGCGCGGGTTGTTCGCCCTCCGAGGCCCGTTCGAGGATGGCCTGCCAGGCGCTCTCCGCGAGCTCCGCGAGGGGAGCCGGCAGCGAACCCGGTGAGGCGGTCACCGGTGGAGCCTCAGCTGCTGATGGCCGGTGCCACGCGCATCACTTCTTCTACCGTGGTTTCACCCCGGGCGACGCGGGCGGCACCGCTCACCCGCAGCGAATGCATTCCCTCGGCGGTGGCGATATCCCGCAGTCGCGCGGTATTGATGCGCGTGACGATTTCGTCCTGAATCGCCGGGGTGTTCACTAGAACCTCGTAGATGCCGCGCCGGCCGCGATAACCGCTGCCGCGACAGGTCTTGCAGCCCACTGGCTCGTAAATCGTGTCGGGCATGGGAACGTCAAAGGGACGGACCAGTTCCTGCCAGCCGTCCGGGTCCGGTGCCACGGGACGTTTGCAGTCGTCACAGAGCACGCGGACGAGACGCTGGGACATGATGCCGCGCAGCGTTGCCTTTACGAGATAAGCCGGCGCACCGAGTTCCAGAAGCCTCGATACGGAACTCGGGGAATCGTTTGTGTGCAGCGTGGACAGTACGAGGTGACCGGTCAGTGCGGCCTGAATCGCCATCTGCGCGGTTTCTAGATCACGGATCTCACCGATCATGATGATGTCCGGATCCTGGCGCATCAGGGTGCGCACCCCTCGGGAGAAATCCAGATCGATGCTGCTGTTCACCTGCATCTGATTGAAGGCTTCCTCCACCATTTCGATGGGATCTTCGATGGTGCAGACATTGACCGCGCTGGTGGCCAGCTGCCGCAACGTCGAGTAGAGCGTGGTTGTCTTTCCCGATCCCGTGGGTCCCGTGACTAGGGCGATGCCGTTGCCCATACCGGTCATGGTGTGCCAGCGCGCGAGATCGTCGTCCGCAAGGCCCAGCTCCTCGAAGCTCTTGTTGAGCAGCTCCGGATCGAAGATGCGCATCACGAGTTTCTCGCCGAAGGCCGTGGGCAGGGTGGAGAGACGCAGTTCCACCTCTGATCCACCGGGACTGCGGGTTTTCAGACGGCCATCCTGGGGCCTGCGCTTCTCGGCCACGTCCATGCGCCCCAGAATCTTGATGCGGCTGGTGACCGCCGCACAGACCTGGGCCGGCAACTCGTACACGGTGTTCAGCACGCCATCGATGCGAAAGCGCACCTTGCCGACCTCGCGCCGCGGCTCGATGTGGATGTCGCTGGCGCGTTGTTCGAAGGCGTACTGCAGCAGCCAGTCGACGATGCTGACGATGTGCTGGTCGTTGGCATCGGGTTCCCGGACCGAGCCGAGTTCAAGAAGCTGCTCAAGGTTGCTTGTAGAACCCGGACTGTCTCGGCCCGCCGCCCGGGCTCCGCGCACGGACCCCGCCATGGTGTAAAACTCCGCCGTGTAGCGGGCGATGTCGCGGGGATCTGCAAGAACGCGCCGGATGCGTTTGCGCAGGACCTGCTCGAGATTGCTCTGCCAGGCACGCTGGTAGGGCTCGGCGCTGGCAATGGTGACTTCTTCCGGTCCCACGGCCACCGCAAGGATCCGATGCCTTTCCGCGAAGGGCCGCGACATAACCTCGGAAATCGCGGCGACATTGATCTTCAGGGGATCTATCTCCACCAATCCCTGCTCGCTTCGCTCACCAAGCCAGGTCAGCAGCGCCGACATATCGAGGACCCGATCCTTGGCCGCGAAATCTACAAGTTTCTGTTCAGAAAGCAGGACCAGGGGATGAATAGATCCCGGCGAGAGGCCCTGGAGACGTCGCAGGTCAGCGGCGGATATGCGCCCATCCGAGAGCAGCCCCTCGAGGAGCTCGCGCATGGACAGTTTGTGCTCGACCTCGGGGTTGAGGCGACCGGGCTGCAGCATGCCGATTATTCCTGCACCGGAAGGGCGGACTAGGTGGGGCGGATGCTATCACAGCGATCCATGGACACCGCAGCCGCGAACTGGGAGCTTAGTGCGCCTTGCACGCGCCGATACGGGCCGGCACGCACAAGGCATGGTGCTGCTGCGTCGTCTAGAAGTTGTAGCTGAACTGCAGCTTGTAGAAATCCGATGCCGAGAAGGAGGTTTCATCGTCGGTGAGGTCCGCGCCAAAAGAGAAGCGCAGCGCCATTTTGTCGTTGCCGACCTGGAAGTAGGGCCCCAGCCACTGATAGCCATCCTGGCTATCAACATCCGAGCCACCGCTCAGGCGCAGTTCCTCAAAATGCGCACCGATAGAGAAGTAGCGGCTCAGCTTTTTGCCCCCACTCAGCCAGTAGTGAATGTACTCCAGGGTCGTTCCCTCGTCGGGAGCCTCGTCGCGAAGGGGAAGATACCAGCCGAAGTAGAGCTGCCCTTCCCAATCGTCGGTACCGTAATTCATCGTCAGATTGGGAACGATGCCGTCGCCGACGACACCGGGTTCCGCGGTACCGGAAGACAACAGATTGCCGGACGTGAAGCCGAGCTGAGGATTGACATAGAGGTCGCCATCCAGCGCTTCGAAGCCCACGCCGATACCAAACTCGGTCCAGTTCCCCCAGTCCTGTCCTGTGCCGGCGCCCCAGTAAATGCCGTAGAAGGTCAGGTCCAGATTCCCGGTGTCGTAGCTCACACCGACGTAGGGATTAACGCCAAAAAACGCATCGGAGTTGAACGAAACAGAGCCGCTGATGGGACCGCCATCCTGGGCATGAGCCTGAACGGACAGCATGAGCGCCACGCCGGAAATCAATGCGAGGCCCGCGGTCCCCGTTCTGGCGGAGAAAACGCCGCGACGGGCGCTGTGGTTGTGCGAAGGTACGGCCTCGGCCGAGAGATGCTTGAAGATAGAGTTCATAGAAATTCCTATTTCATAGTTGCTTCACCTTGGCGTTCCGACGCCTGCTTGGAGTTATTGATTCAGGTGGGGAGCGCCCACGGATCCCCCACGGCGCCGCTGCAAGCGTCGGACCAGGAAAGCCCGCGCCCCTGTTTAGGTCATTAATTGACTGCTTCTGGTGCCTTCGCCTCGCCAGAGCGCAGGAAAAACAGCGCTGTTTTTCGCGCCTATCGGCGTGGACAGATCGCTGAACGGGTCGCGCCCCGGGAGGAGGCGTCCCGGGTTGATCTGTGGTGCAGAGGACTCGTAAAGACGGCTATAAAAGACAACGGCAAATCGCTCCAATAAAGCGCCTCACCAAAGCTTTCTTCGCGCAAGACAGCTTGGCCGATGTGCTCCTATAATGCGTCGGCACGTCGAATCGGGAACCGCACATGGCCAGTCCCCTTGGCCGCCTGTTTGGCAAATCACCTATCGCCCCGGTCCAGCAGCATATGCAGCTGGCCGAAGAGGCTATCCAGCTGCTCTGCGAGCTCTTCACCGCCGTCGGTGATGGGGACCAGTCCCGTGCGCGGGATATCCAGCGCCTCATGGAAGGCGCGGTACGCAGGGGCTACGAGTTGCGCCACGGTATTCGCGAGCACCTGCCCCGCGGGCTGCTGCTGGCGATGCCCCGGGCGGACCTGCTGCAGCTGGTGGACCTCCAGCAGGACATCCTGACCCGCAGCGGGGCCCTTGGGGCTCCCCTCGGTGCACGCGGCCTGACGCTTCCAGACGCGCTTCGGGGGCCGATCGACGCATTCTGCAGTCATCTTGCCGACGCCAGCGGGCGCGCGCTTGCGGCGATCCGCGAGCTCGATGAGATTCTCGAACTCGCGTTTGTTCAGCGCGAGCGTGGGCCGGTCAATGAGGCCCTTGATGCCCTTCGTTCCCAGCTCGAAGCCTGCGAAGAGCAGCACGGCGCAGTGCTTGCTGCGCTCGCCGCGCACGAGTCGTCCATGACGCCCTTGAACGCGATGTTCACCTACCAGGTTAGCGCCGAACTTGCTGGGCTAGCGCGCCGCTGCGGCGACGTGGGCGACCAGCTCGACCTCCTTTTGGCACGCTGAACGGCGGCGACTTTCGGAAGACAGAACCCGTGGACATTATTCTCAACTACGGACCGCAGTTCCTCGGCCTGGCCTGCATTGCGGGCTTCTTCATGGCCTGGGGCATCGGGGCCAACGATGTCGCCAACGCCATGGGGACGTCGGTGGGCTCCGGTGCGCTGACGATCCGTCAGGCGATCCTGATTGCGATCGTGTTCGAGTTCCTCGGCGCCTACCTGGCCGGGGGCGAAGTCACGGAGACAATCCGCAAAGGCATCATAGATCCCGAACTTCTCACCGATACGCCGGAGCTGCTTGTCTACGGGATGATGTCGGCCCTGTTTGCCGCGGGTACCTGGCTGCTCATTGCCAGCGTGCGCGGCTGGCCCGTGTCGACAACGCACTCTATCGTCGGGGCCATTGTCGGCTTCGCCGCGGTCGGCATATCCGTAGAGTCGGTAAGCTGGGGGCAGGTGGGGACCATCGCATCCAGCTGGGTCGTGTCGCCGGTGCTGGCCGGGCTTATCTCCTTCGCACTGTTCATGAGCGTGCAGGTGTTTATTCTCGGCACGCGCGATCCCTTTGCCCGCGCCAAGCGTCTGATACCGGTCTACATCTGGCTCGTGGGCTTCATGATTGCCATGGTTACGCTCACCAAGGGCCTCAAGCACATCGGTCTGAATCTGAACTTCGGCCTCGGGTCCAGTTTTGCCAACGCCCTGCCGCCGTCGATCGTCTTCGGGGTGATCATTGCCGTGGCTGGCGCCCTGAGTCTGCGGCGCATTCGCTACGAAGAAAACGAGGATGATCGCTTTGCCAGCGTGGAACGCGTGTTCGGCGTACTGATGGTGTTCACGGCCTGTTCCATGGCCTTCGCCCACGGCTCCAATGACGTTGCCAACGCGGTCGGTCCCCTGGCGGCCGTTGCCAATATTGTGCAGTCGGGAGGCGAAGTGTCCGCCGTTGCCGCGATGCCGGGATGGATCATGCTCACGGGAGCCGCAGGCATCGTGATCGGCCTGGCGACCTATGGCTGGAAAGTCATCGCCACCGTCGGAAACAAGATCACCGAGCTAACTCCGTCGCGCGGCTTTGCGGCAACGCTGGCCGCCGCCTCCACGGTGGTCCTCGCATCGGGAACGGGTCTGCCAATCTCCACAACCCACACGCTTGTGGGTGCGGTTCTCGGGGTCGGACTCGCCCGGGGTATCGCAGCGATAGATCTGCGGGTGATCGGGTCGATTTTCCTGAGCTGGCTGATCACTCTCCCCGCCGGCGCGATACTGGCGATCATCTTCTTCTTCACCCTGCAGGGTATCTTCGGCTGAGCGGCCCCTTTCCCGTGGACAAAGCAAAGACGGCTGTTACCTGGTTCCGCAATACGGCGCCTTACATCAAGGCGCACCGCGGCTCCACTTTCGTGCTGCTCGTCCCGGGCGAAGCCTGGGCCAGCGATGCGCTTACGGGTCTGCTGCACGATGTCGCCCTTCTCAGCAGTCTGGGCGTACGCCTGGTCCTCGTTCACGGCAGTCGGCCACAGATTGAAGGGCGTCTCCTTGAGGCCGGTATCGAGAGCCGGTTCCAGGAGGGGCGGCGGATCACCGATGCCGCCATGATCCCGTTTCTCACGCAGGCCGTTGGCGCGCAGCGACTGGAGCTGGAGGCGCTGCTGTCCATGGGGCTTCCCAACTCGCCCATGCAGGACGCCCGGCTGCGGGTGGGAACGGGGAATTACGTGATCGCCCAACCGCTGGGGGTAATCGACGGCATCGACCACCAGTTCACCGGGCAGGTTCGGCGCATCGACGACGAGGGTATAGGCAGCCAGCTGGATGCGGGCAGCGTCGTGCTGCTCTCGGCCATCGGCTATTCACCCACGGGCGAAGCCTTCAACCTGAAGGCGGAAGATGTAGCCACAAGCGCCGCCGTCGCCCTGGACGCCGAGAAGCTCATCGTGCTCAGCGCCGGCGAGGGCGTGCATGTACAGGGACGACTGTTGCGTCAGTGCGTGGCCGAAGACGTCCCGGGACTCGATATCGCCGACGACCGTGAAGCGAGCCTGCTCGCCATCGCGACCCGGGCCTGCCGGCGCGGCGTACCGCGCTGCCATATTGTCGGCTGGGACGACCCCGACGCCCTGCTCACCGAACTGTTCAGCACCGACGGCAGCGGCACCCTGGTCACACGCCGAGCCTACGAGCGCTCGCGCTGGGCGACGATCAACGACGTCGCGGATATCATCGAACTGCTGCAGCCGCTGGAGGACTCGGGGGTGCTGCTGCGCCGGTCCCGGGAACGGCTGGAGGCCGAGATCGACCACTTCCGGATTTTCGAACGCGATGGGCGCATGACCGCCTGCGGGGCCCTGTACCCGTTTGCCGATCAGGGCAGTGCGGAAATCGCCTGCGTGGTCACCCGCCCGGACTACCGGGGTGAGGGCCGGGCCACGCAATTGCTGCGTGAGCTTGAGGCGGAAGCGCTGGCCCGGGGGCTGCGGGAGGTTTTCGTGCTCACCACGCAAACGGCCCACTGGTTCATCGAACAAGGCTTCAGCGCCGACAGCCTGGATTCCCTGCCTCCGCAGCGGCAGGCTCTTTACAACCTGCAGCGCAACTCCAAGGTATTTCGCAAGACGCTCGAAGGTCGCGCCTGAGCCTCACTCCCGGGATCTATGCTAGAGGGCTGAGGGCCGAGGGGCAGACGTCGAGGCAGTGCCCTATTCCGTCTGCGCCGTGAGCGTGGCGATATCTTCACGAAAGCCGGCGATGCGTCGCCGCAGCCGCCGGTCCTGGCGTTCGCTGCGCGCGTTCGCGACTTCCACGACAAGCTCTTGCACGAGTAGCGTGTTGCCGTTGTAGAGCTCGAGCGCCTCCTCGTCCAACTCTGCCTCCCAGTTTTCGATGGTTTGACGAACTTCCTCCTGCCAACCGGGGTTGCGCTCAAGAAGCTTTTCCATCGTGTCGATCCACACGGCTCGCTCACGCAGCCAGGTAGCGTCCGAGCGAGCCAGCATCGAGGCGGTGTAGTCCACCCGCCCACGCTGCTCGGGGCTCAGGCGTCCCAAGTAGTCCTCGAGCGTTTCGCGCAGACTCTCCGCCGCGTCTTTGCGAAACTCGGCCTCGCTGCGATCCAGGTACTTGCGCTCGTACTTGCGCTGACGTTTTCGCAGCGCCTCGATGAACTCATCGATCTGCTCGTCGCGGAGCTGCACCCCCAGTTCGAGCATCAACTCCAGGCCGTTGTCGCGGGTGCGATACCAGGCGTATTCGAGCTGCTTGCTGCGCTCCTTGAGCAGCTCGAGGGTGATGGGCGCGTCGAGGTCGTTCTCCAGTTCAAGGAGAAGCAGGTCGTAGCTCGGCAGCTCCTCGCGACGGTGCCAGGACAGGTAGGTTTCAAGATGCGTGTCCAGCCAATCACCCTGTTCGCGATCAAGGTCGACGTAGCGTCCGAGATACCAGGGCAGGATGAAATCCAGCCGGTTGTAGACAAAGGTGGTGCTGCTGCACGCGGCTAGCACGAGCATCAGTATGGCGGCAAAGCCCCTGCGCAGCGATCGGGAAATCGCGCGACGACGAAGCGCTGGGGCGAGCGGGCCTGAAAGACTCGCGGGGCGAAGGGGGTGGCGCATAGGTTCGATCAATAGACGGACGTGGGGATGCCTGGAATCGGGTGCCTAGGGCCTGCGCCTAGGGATAATCGAGGCCGTCACTGGCGAACAGCATCTCGGGGTTGCGGAAGCACTTGAACTCGAGGTGGTTTCCCGCGGGATCGCGTACAAAGCAGGTACGCTGTTCGCCGCGACGACCCGCGAAGCGCGTGGTGGGTTCGATGGCATAGGGCACGGAAGCGGCGCGAAGTCGCTCCTGAAGTTCATCCCAGCTGTCCCAGGGCAGCACAACGCCAAAGTGACTCGCCGGAACGGACTCTCCATCGACCGGATTGCGCGCGACGCTCGGCATGTCGCTTTCGTCCACAAGATGCGCGACGAGCTGGTGACCGAAGAAGTCGTAGTCGGTCCAGTGCTCGGAAGAACGACCCCGGGGACAGGCGAGCACGCCTTCATAGAACCCGGCGGCGGCATCGAGATCGTCCACGGGAAGGGCGAGATGAAAAGGGGCGCTCGGCATGTTGGGACTCCGGGGACTACCGCTCTGGCGCGCACGGTGCGCTGAGCCCCTGATGATAGCGACTCATGCTCCTGCTTGCGCGGAGGGCGCGCGGGGCCCGTGTGCTATCTTCGCGGCTTTTTTGCGGAGCAGGCACCACGGATGTCCCTCGAGACCATCGCCCAGGATTTCGTCGATTTTGTCTGGGGGACGCCGCTCGTCGTGCTGCTTCTGGGAGGCGGACTCTTCTTCCTGACCCTGTCGCGGGGCCTGCCCTATCGGCACTTCGGTCACGCCGTGGGCGTCATGGCGGGGCGCCACGATACCCCCGAGGAACCCGGCGAGCTTTCCCACGCCCAGGCCCTTGCCGCGGCGCTGTCGGGAACCATGGGGCTTGGCAACATTGCCGGCGTGGCTCTGGCCATCGTGGCCGGGGGACCTGGTGCCGTGTTCTGGATGTGGGTCTCGGCCATCGTCGGCGTTGCCACCAAGTTCTTCACCTGCTCCCTGGGCATCATGTACCGCGGGCACGACAGCCTCGGAGAGCTGCAGGGCGGGCCCATGTACGTGATTCGCGAAGCGCTGCCGCGTGCCTATCTGCCCCTGGCCGTTCTCTTTTCCGCCGCGGGCATGATCGGAACCCTGCCTATGTTCCAGGCCAACCAGCTGACCGCCCTGATCGCCAGCGCAACCTTCAGCGGCAGCGCTCCCGCCTGGGCGGGCCCGGTCATTGGCTGCGGCATAGCGAGCGTGGTGGCCGGCGTCATCTTCGGCGGCTTGCCGCGGGTGGCCGCCGTCGCCGTTGCCGTCTTGCCGAGTATGGTGGCTGTATACCTGCTGATGACAATCTACGTGATCGTCAGCAATTTCTCCGCCGTACCGGCGGTGCTCGGCTCCATTGTCTCGGAAGCCTTCTCGCCCGAGGCTGTGGGCGGCGGTTTCATCGGCGTGATGCTGATCGGTATCAGCCGCGGTGCTTTTTCCAATGAGGCGGGGGTCGGCACCGAGGTCATGGTGCACGGCGCGGCGCGCACCAGCGAACCGATCCGAGAGGGACTCGTGGCCATGCTCGGCCCGGTTTTCGACACGATGATCGTCTGCACCTGCACGGCCATCGTTATCCTGCTGACGGGGGCCTGGCAGGCACCGGGCGACCTGTCCGGCATCACTCTGACTGCGGAAGCCTTCCGCAGTCAGATGGGACCGTTTGGACTGCTGCCGCTGGCGTTTGTCGCCCTGATCCTCAGCAGCACGACAATGTTCACGGGCTGGTACTACGGGTCCAAGTGCTTTGCATTTCTCGTTGGTGCCCAGCACAAACATCTGTTCCGCTGGTTTTTTGTCGCCACCGTAATCTTCGGAGCCAGTGTCAAAATCGACGTGGTGTTCAACCTCATCTCGGGGAGCTACGGGCTGATGGCCATTCCGACGATGGTCAGCTCGATTCTGCTGGCACCGCGGGTGATGGAAGCGGCGCGCGATTATTTCGAACGCCACCCCTACTGAGAGCGGCCTATCCGGCGGACGGGACAAGGGGCGGCTTTAGCCCGGCTAATACTCTTCTAAAGGTCGGCTAACTCTCGGCTAACACCAGGCTAACACCAGGCTCTGAGCTGCCTCTACGCGGCCTCGCTGCTTCCGGTGAGAGCCGGGGAGCGGCTCAGTGCACTGAGAATAGCGTTGAGGGAAGCCTGAACGATGTCGTGGGAAAGGCCCACACCGCAGCTCCGCTCACCGCCGATATTGAGCTGGATATAGCATACCGCCTCGGCATCGGCACTCTGCGACAGCGCGTGCTCGCTGTATTCCACGAGCACGATCTGTTGGCCGATGAATCGCTCGAGCGCGTCAACAAACGCGGCGACCACGCCATTACCCGCCCCGGAAAGCTGGTGTGTAGCCGCGCCTTCGCGGAGCGCCAGGGTCAGGCGATCAACGCCGTCGGCGCGGGCAAGCTGGTAGTCGTGCAGCTCCCAGCGCGGCTGCGCTGGCAGGTAGGTCTGCACGAACAGGTCGTAGATGGCATCGGAGCTGACTTCGCTTTCCGTGTCCTCCGCGTAGCCCTGTACCGCGGGGCTGAAGTCGATCTGCAGCCACCGCGGAAGATCGAAGCCGTGGTCGGCGTGCAGTACGTAGGCTACGCCGCCCTTGCCGGACTGGCTGTTGATGCGGATGACCTCCTGGTAGGAGCGCCCGATATCCGCGGGATCGATGGGCAGGTAGGCGACCTCCCACACGTCGCTGTCGTCGCCGCGCCGGGCCAGGCACTTCTTGATCGCGTCCTGATGACTGCCGGAAAACGCCGTGAACACGAGTTCCCCCGCGTAGGGGTGGCGGGGATGCAGGGGCAGATTCGTACAGGCCTTCGAGATTTCGATAATCTCGTCCATGGCGGCAAGATCCAGCGCCGGATCCACACCTTGGCTGTAGAGATTCATGGCCATGGTGACGATGTCCATATTGCCCGTGCGCTCGCCGTTCCCAAGGAGCGTACCCTCGACCCGATCGGCGCCGGCCATTACGCCGAGTTCCGCGGCCGCGACGGCGCAGCCGCGATCGTTGTGGGTATGCAGGGACAGGATGATGCTGTCGCGGCGCGCGACGTTGTCGCAAAACCACTCGATCTGATCCGCGTACACGTTGGGCGTACTCATCTCGACCGTGGCCGGCAGATTAATGATGACCTTGCGATCAGGGGTGGGTTCCCAGACGGCCGTAACCGCATCGCAGACCTCTACGGCGAAGTCCAGCTCCGTCCCCGTAAAGCTCTCCGGCGAGTACTGAAACGTCCAGTCTGTGTCCGGGAAGCGTGCGGCATGCTCACGCACAAGGCGGGCGCCGTTCTCCGCGATCGCGCAGATGCCAGCACGATCCAGTTCGAAGACCTGCTCCCGCTGCACCGTCGACGTCGAGTTGTAGACATGAACGATTGCCCGTGGAGCACCGCGCAGCGCGTCAAAGGTGCGTACGATCAGATCTTCCCGGGCTTGAGTGAGCACCTGGATCGTGACGTCCGCCGGTATGCGGTCGTTTTCGATCAAATCGCGAACGAAGGCAAAATCGTGGCCCGAAGCCGACGGGAAGCCGACTTCGATTTCCTTGAAGCCGAGTTTCACCAGCAGATCCCACATGCGCGACTTCTGGGCCTGCGTCATCGGCTCGATGAGCGCCTGGTTGCCGTCTCTCAGGTCCACGCTGCACCACCGGGGCGCCTTGCGGAGCTGGCGATCCGGCCAGCGCCGAGACGGCATTGGGACGGGGCTAAAGGGGCGATAACGCCGATGATCGAAGCGCTTCATGCGGGGCTCTCGTTCAAGCTGCTCAGGCTGGCGTCGCTGCCCGCAGGCCTGCCTTGTGAGCGTGGCCGGCACGGGCTGCGGGTAGGCATCCCGAGGCGAGGCAGCAGCTTCGCCAGAACAGCAGTATAGGACAGGTGGGAGAGCGAAAATCCGCAAACTCACTGTAAATATTGCGCTTCACGGTTTAAATACACTAATAATTAGTCGGATGTTAGTGATAAAGACCAGGATATGTCCTAGGCTTGCTCCACATTGGGAGCATTCGCGTGGCTGGCTTGAAGCTCGATCGCCTCGATCGCCGCATCCTGGAGGTGCTGCAGACCAGGGCGCAGATCAGTAACCTCGAACTCGCAGAGGAAGTCGGGCTATCCCCCACGCCCTGTGCGCGTCGCGTACGGCGTTTGGAAGATGATGGCCTTATCAAGGCCCAGGTGACGCTCCTCGATCAGGAGAAGCTTGGCCTCAGCCTTACCGCATTCATCGGCATCAGCATGGACCGCCATACTCCGGATCGCTTCGAAGCCTTCGAAGCGGAGGTCAGAACCTACCCCGAAGTACTCGACTGCTGCGTTGTGACGGGCCAGAACGCCGACTACCTGATTCAGGCCGTCGTTCCCGATATGGCGTACTACGAGCAGTTTCTTCTCGGCCGCGTAACGCGAATCCCCGGCGTGACCGGCGTGCATTCAAGTTTTGTTCTCAGACGCGTTATCCGACGTACCGCCCTGCCCCTGGATCACGTCGACGGGCAGGTTGGGCGGGGCTAGCCGATCGGAGAAAAGCTGCTCACTACGTGCAGCTAGCGCGAAAGCCCGCGGACCGAGGAAGAAGGAAAGGCGGCGCAGCCGAGTTCCTGATACTCCCGGGCATCAAAGAGTTCCGGCAGGCCGGCGTTTGCGAGAAAGAGATCGACGTACAGCGCGCAGCGCATGCGCAGCGGCAGCTCGGTCTCAACAACCAGGTCATCCTTCAAATCCCCGATCAGACGCGGCGCCGCCAGCCCGGCCCGGACCCCGCCATCGTTCGCGCCATCGAGAATCATCATCTGCGCGCTGTCGGCCTTCCACCGGGGCCAGAACACCTGGCCTCCGCTGCGCCCGCTCCCGGGGCGCCTTGCGTAGGCGAAGCCGGCCCAGTAATCACGAAGGCTGCGCCCCAGGTCCTCAAACTCACGGCGATTGCCCGAATAAACCACACCCGGGGCCTGCGCGGAGAAGATCGGTCTGAAGATGAAATCCAGTTCTAGGCCATGGGCGGCGCCGAGCAGTCTTGGAAGATCCGCAAACCAGTTCTTGCGCATTGCGTCCCAATCGAAACGATAGGCATAGAGCGGGAGCGTGGGATCGCCATTGCTCACCGCCCGGAGCGCCGCGTGCACGCCGGATGCCGCCCAGGCATCGCTGTGGTAGCGCGCCAGGCGCTCGTAGCGCTCGGGCTCCCGGGGCGTGGGGATAAGGCCGAAGCGCTCCACCGCGTGCCGGTCCGACAGCGCCAGGAAGAGCTTCATTTCGTCGCGATTGCTGCCGATCAGGAGCGGCACGCTGTTCCACTTCTCGGGGTCACCGAGGACGTCGAGGAGCGGCTCCTCGGGCAGTACCTCGCCGTCGCGATACAGGCGCGGGAGCCGGTAACTGCTTCCATCGCGGACAACGCCACGAAACAACGCGGACAGGCTCCGGCCGCGGAGGAAACGACGCAGTTCCCCTGGGGGTGGAGTCGGCGCGTTTGACGACTGCGTCCGCGACACCACGGCGGCCTTCAGCCAGCGATCGACGAGGGCGTCGGCGCCGTTCGAACCGAGCGCCGCCGAGGCCCGGGCGGGGCCGTTGGCCCGGTCTGTGGAGATCGAGCCGGGGTAGCCGCTCTGAATAATCGCGCCGTGAAACAGGCCCGCGGCCATCGGCGAGGCGAGCAGCCCGTAGATATTCTGCGCGCCGGCGGACTGGCCGAAGAGCGTCACCCGCCCCGGGTCACCCCCGAAACCAGTAATATTCGCTGCCACCCACCGCAGGGCGGCGATCATATCGAGCAGCGCGAAGTTCCCGGAAGTCTCGCCGGCAACACTCCGCTCATCGCCGAGGGCCGGGTAACGAAACCAGCCCAGGATGCCGAGGCGATAATTGAGCGTGACAACGACAACCCCCTGCTCCTGAACAAACGCTGACGGGTCATAGCTCGCCGCCGTACCGAGCGTATTGCCTCCCCCGTGGAGAAACACCATAACCGGCAGGCCGGCGGCGGAGGATGTTCCCGCCGGAACAAAAACGTTCAGGTAAAGGCAGTCTTCCCTACCGATTAGCGTGCCGGGCCGTTCCGTCGACAGCGCAAGACGGCTGGCGAACTGGGGGCACGGCGATGAAAATTTCGTGCTTTGGCGAGGATTCAGCCAACCCCGGGGTGCCGCGGGGGCTCGCCAGCGAAGCTCACCGACGGGGGGCGCGGCATAGGGTATGCCCAGCCAAGCCTGAGCCCCGGAAGGGGCGATTCCACCAACAACGGGCCCCGATTGGGTATCGCGCTGCGTCGAAGACACGGGCAGGAGGTTCAGCGGAGCCTGCGACGGAGACTGCGGAGGCAGAAGCAGCCCCCACACCACTAAAACGATACCGCCGATGAGAATTAACCATCGCATTGTGGGCGTAACTGTAGCTTTTTACTTATCTGGGGCGAAATCTTCCTCCTCGACCCCTAGCTAAGGCCAGGGTCTTAGTCGGAAAATCCCGGCTGGCGCACAGTCTTCGGGTCCGCACATCGCGGTTCGCAGACCTGCGCGATCAGCTATTCAACCAGGGGAACAGGAAATGAAGATCGGCGTTATCTGCGGGAGTCATCGCAATGAGTCTCAGAGCGAGAAAATCGGCCGCTACGCGGCGGGACTACTTACGGAAAGCGGCGTGGCGGAAGAGGTTTTCCTGCTTTCACTGGCGGGTAATCCGCTCCCTTTGTGGGACGAGGGCATGTGGAGCGGCGATCCGAAATGGGCCGAAGCCCTGGGTGAACTGCGCCGGGAACTCGCGACCTGCGATGGCTTCATCATCGTAAGTCCGGAATGGCACGGCATGGTCCCGGCGGGGCTGAAGAACTTCTTTCTGCTGCTGGCCGGTACGGGCGAGCTCGCCCATAAGGCGGCGCTGATTATCGCGGTCGCCGGTGGAGCTGGTGGCGGCGCCTATCCGGTGGCCGAGCTGCGCATGAGCAGCTACAAGAACTCGCGCATCTGCTATCTACCGGAACACCTGATCGTGCGTAACGCCGGCAAGGTTTTCAATGCGGATGCGTCTGAAAACGACGCCGAGCCGCACGACTATCTCCACTCGCGGCTGCTGTACTGCCTGCGACTCCTGGGCGCCTACGCCGAGGCTCTGGGCGCGGTGCGCGCAAGCGGTCACGCTTCCCTGGAAATCTACAAAAACGGGATGTAAAAAGCCGGGCGCGTGCCCGGCTCTCTGCTTCAATTCGCGCCGACTTGCCCAGGACTTGCTTGAGAGCAGCCGCCGTTCAAAGGGCAGCCACCCGGGGCACGCCCCGCCCACTACTCCTGTGCTGCGGGCGAGGTATCAGGACGCCGCGGCGCGGGCCTCCCGCTCCTTCTCGATGAGGAAGCGAGCGAGCTCAAGCATCTTCGCCTGGCTGCCGGCCTTGCGTGTGCTGATGCGGTACTTACCGGCCACCATCATCTCCGGGGTTCCCGAGATCTTTGCGGCGCGCGCCCGGGCATTGGCCTGACGAACCTGGCTGCCCACACCAAAGGAATTGAAGGCCTTGCTGAACGCGTCACGATCAACGCCGTGATCGGCAAACAGATCGGCGATTTCCTTTTCGCTGGACAGACGCTTGCGATCGACATTCAGTGCCTGAAACAGCGGCATGTGCACCTTGTCCAGAACGCCGAGGGTTTCCGCTGCGTAGAAGGCCTTGGCATGAACTTCCATCAGGCCGTTCCACATGGCTGGTGAACCAACGACCATCACGTCGTCAGCGAGGCCCTTCTTCCACTGCGTAAGCTGGGGTTCGAAGTTGTAGCAGTGGCCACAGCCGTACCAGAAAAACTCGGTGACTTCGATTTTTTCCTCGCTGGCGCGTATCGCCGGCGAGATGAGGTCATAGTGCTCACCCTCTACCCACTCCTGCGCGTGAGCGGCAAGAGAAAGACACTGCAGGGCCAACACGGTCGCAAACAAGGCAGCAACCCGATTCAACATGATTTACTCCGTAGCAAAGAAAGCTGGCTAGTACAGGGACCGGCATCCTAGCGAAAAGTTCGACCTCCTGCAGGGTCGCGCGACGGAACCGACGCGGCGAGTGGCGGATTGTGAAGGGAGGGTGTGACTTCTGGACTCAGTCACGACAAGCTGCCAGCTCGCAGCTAGATAGCGTCACCGGGGATCACGTGCGCAAAAAAAGGGCCCGCCACGCGGGCCATGCTGTGCTGGTTGTTTTTGAAGCGGCTTCGGAGAGTCAACGCCCCTTTAAACGCCAGATTCAGTTCAGCCCAGAAATATAGGACGCAAGGGCGTCGATTTCGAGATCGGACAGACCAAAGGCATTGCTGCGCATGATCATCGTTTCACCGCCGGTGACGCGGCCGTCGGGGCTCTCGTAGCCGAGGCGATAGGCCTTTAGCTGGGCTGCAATATAGCCCGCGTGCTGTCCACCGATCGCCGGGAAGCCTGCCGGCGCGTTGCCCGCACCGCGCGGACCGTGGCAGGCGATACAGGCCGCAACGTTGCGGTCCGCGATTCCGGCCCGGTACACCTGCGCCCCAAGCTCCGCGAGTGCGGGGTCGGCCTTCTCAACGCTGCGCGGGAATTCGGAGTAATAGGCGGCGATATCAGCGAGATCCTGATCGCTCATGTTGTCGACCTGTCCCGCCATTACCGCCACGGGCCGCAGGCCGCTGCGGATATGCTGCATCTGCTGGAGCAGGTACTTTTCCCCAAGCCCAGCGAGCTTCGGGAAAGTCGGGACCATGCTGTTGCCGTCGGCGCCGTGACAGGCGCTGCACAGCGCTGCTTTCGTCTCGCCGGCAGCGGGATCGCCTTTGACGATTTCAGCGGCCTGAGTAGCCAGTGCAGCCATCGCAACCACGCCGACGATCGCTCCGTGAGTGAGCAGCTTCTTCATAACTCCATAGTCCCTTTCTGGCCTTTTAGGGCCCGTTCTGGTCGTGCGACCTATTTTGTCGCGGCCGATCCCCAGGCGGGGACTCGGACGCGGTGCGCGCAGGGCTTACTCAGCCGCTGCGGCCATGTACTTGATCAGTTCCATGTACTCGTCGTCGGAGCAATCCATGCACATGCCCATCGGTGGCATGGCATTCAGACCGTTCTTAATGGAAGCGACCAGGCCCTCCATGCCCTTCTCCAGGCGAGGAGCCCAGGCCGCCGCATCACCGGTCTTCGGTGCTCCAGCGACACCCTGGTCGTGGCAGACGACACAGCTTTTGTTGTACTTCTCAAGATTCGGCTCCGCAACGGCGGTACCGGCCGCCCCGGCCACAGCGGTAGCAAATACGATAGCTTTCAGCGTGTAGTTCATTTAACTCCTCCAAGCACACATTAGTTACAGATGCGATAGCGGCTTTACGGCCTGACGATCTGGCCCCCTAATACCCGAAAAAAAGCCGCTCGAAATCCTTGGACAGCGGCTCTTCGATTAGGGTCCGGCGTTTGCGGGCGCGCTATTATACTTAAGATGGAAAAGTCAACAAATACGCATCGCATAGACCCTGGTCAGAGCCTGGACCGTCCCGATTATCGACGGGCCAGCTTCCAAATGAGCGCCGCTCGTCTCAACCAGTGTCCCGATGATGCAGGCTGGGAGGTGGCGTTTGCCGGTCGTTCCAACGCTGGAAAGAGCAGCGCCATCAACAGCCTCACGGGCAACCGCAAGCTGGCACGCACCTCACGCACACCGGGACGGACCCAGCTGATCAACTTTTTTTCCCTGAGTGACGCGCAGCGCATTGTGGATCTGCCGGGCTATGGCTACGCCAAAGTCCCGCGCAAGACAAAAGAAGCCTGGAACCGCCAGCTCGAAGCCTATCTGAGCCGCCGCCAGTGTCTACGAGGCCTGGTTCTGCTCATGGATGTCCGCCATCCGCTGCAACCCTTCGACGAGCAGCTTATCGCCTGGGCGTCCGCTGCGGCCATGCCTATCCATATTCTCCTCACCAAGGCGGACAAGCTGTCCAGGGGTGCCGGGAAGCAGACATTAATGAAGACTCGGGGGCAGCTTTCCTATCTCGGGGATCTGGTCAGCATGCAGCTCTTTTCATCGCTCAAGCATGAAGGGCATGCCGAGCTCATTGAGGTACTCGATCGTTGGCTCACGGATACGAGCGTGCTTGAGACTGATAGCAACGACGTTCTCGATGAAGTCGTCGATGTTCCGAACACCGACTAAATTTGTACTTTGTAGCGAAGTAGAGGCGTGGAGGATCTAACTCGCTGAACGAGTCCGCCGGCTGTGCGTGGGCCGAGCGTGGCCGCGGAGCGAGCGTTTCTTTACCGGCGAGCACCGAGATACCGACACGCCCAGCGTCATAACTTGCTCAACCCGAACAAGGCGGCCACGGTCGTGCGCTGCTCACGAGGTTTGCGGACACCTCGTAGTAAGCGCTCACTCATTAGCGAACGCAGCAATATCAGCGCCTCGCGCGAATCCCGCCCAAGCTGGCCAGAATTGACCTAAACAGCGCAAACGTGATGCGAAAAAAAGCCCGGTGGCCTAGGGGGCGACCGGGCAGTCAGGGTCTCTCAGGGGTAAGGGAGCGGTGTAACAAAGGGACACCGCCCTTGTGACGACGATCTACCGATCATTGTCACAGTATTTATGACGGTCGCTTTGGACAAAAGTTCCACGCCGTGATGAAAAATTTAATGCGCCTCGTCCCAGTTGTCGCCGCGGCCCGCTTCCACCAGCAGTGGAACGGCGAGATCGGCGGCCCCGGCCATGCGCTGCGAGAGCTCCCCGCAGACGTCGTCCAGCTGATCTTCGGCCACCTCGAGCACGAGTTCATCATGAACCTGCATGATCATGCGCGCGCTGGCGCCGCTTTCCCGGAGCCAGCCGTCCACCGCCAACATCGCGCGCTTGATGATGTCGGCCGCCGTGCCCTGCATCGGCGCGTTGATGGCCGTGCGCTCGGCGGCCTGCTGGCGCATTTTGTTGCGCACGTTGATTTCCGGCAGGTACAGGCGCCGGCCGAACAGAGTCTCCACGTAGCCCTGCTCATGCGCCAGGGCGCGGGTGCGGTCCATGTATTCACGCACGCCGGGGTAGCGCTCGAAGTACACGTCGATGTAGCGCTGCGCCTCGCCGCGATCGAGATGAAGTTGCCGGGCCAGGCCGAAGGCCGACATGCCGTAGATCAGGCCGAAGTTGATGGCCTTGGCCTTGCGGCGCTGCTCCGCGGATACGTCGTCGAGGCCGACGCCGAAAACCTCGGCGGCGGTCGCGCTGTGTACATCCAGATTCTCGCGGAAGGCGTCCAGCAGTCCGTCGTCGCCGGATAGGTGGGCCATGATGCGAAGCTCGATCTGTGAGTAATCCGCCGCGACCACCTTGTAGCCTTCCGGAGCGATGAAGGCCTGACGGATGCGGCGGCCTTCCTCCGTGCGAATAGGGATGTTCTGCAGGTTTGGGTCTGAGGACGACAGGCGGCCCGTGGCCGTCACGGCCTGATGGTAGGACGTATGAATACGGCCCGTTTCGCTGTTGATCATGCCCGGCAACTTGTCGGTATAAGTGCCCTTGAGCTTGGCGAGGCTGCGATGTTCGAGAATTACCCGCGGCAGGGGATAGTCGTGCGACAGCTCCTGCAGTACTTCCTCCGCCGTCGAAGGCGCTCCCTTGGGCGTCTTCTTGAGCACCGGCAGCTCCAGGCGCTCAAAGAGAATTTCTCCAAGCTGCTTGGGTGAGCCGAGATTGAACACCTGGCCGGCGAGATTGTGCGCCTCCTCCTCGAGCGCCTGCAGGCGTTGACCGAGCTCAGTGCTCTGCTCCCAGAGCCGATCTTCATCGAGAAGGGCGCCGCAGCGCTCGATGCGCGACAGCACGGAGATCAACGGCAGCTCGATGTCCTGGAACACGGATGCGAGGCTCGGCTCGGCTTCGAGCCGGGGCCAGAGATTCTGGTGCAGGGCCATGGTGACCTCGGCGTCCTCGGCGGCGTAGTCCGACGCCTCCTCGATCCCTACTTCATCGAAGGTGATCTGCTTGGCGCCCTTGCCCGCGACATCCTCGAAGTGCGTGGTACCGCGGCCCAGATACTTGAGGGCAAGGCTGTCCATGTCGTGGCGCGTGGCCGTCGAGTCGAGCACGTAGGACTCAAGCATGGTGTCAAAGGCGATGCCGCGGAGCGTGACGTCATAGCGCGCCAGCACGCTCGCGTCGTATTTCAGATTCTGGCCGACTTTTTTTTGCTCGTCGTCTTCCAGGAGCGGTCGCAGCGCGTCAATCACGGCGTCGCGGTCGAGCTGCTGTGGCGCGCCGGGATAGCTGTGCGCCACCGGCAGATAGGCGGCTTCGCCGGAAGGCAGCGCGAAGGAAACGCCGACCAGTTCGGCCTGCATGTAGTCGAGACTGGTTGTCTCGGTGTCGAAGGCAAAGAGCTCGGCGTCGCGCAGCTTGTCTAACCAATCGTTAAATGCAGCCTGGTCGAAAATCGTGTCGTAGCTGCGCTCGACCGGTTCATCGCTCGCCGTGGACTCCGCATTCCCATCCTCCCCGCGCTCGAGTTCGTCGATCCAGCTCTTGAATTCCAGCTCCCGAAAGAGAACCAGCAGCGCGTCGCGATCGACGTCGCCGTTGGCAAGTTCATCTTGCTTCAGGGGGAGCTTAAGATCGGTAGCGATGGTCGCGAGGCGATAGGAGAGGTAAGCATTGTCACGCTCCTTCTCGAGCTTCGTCGCCATGGTCTTGGCGCCGCGGAAGCTCAGAGTGGCAACCTTGTCCAGCGAGTCGTAGATCGCATCGATTCCCCCAAGGCCCTGCAGGAGCCCGAGGGCTGTTTTCTCACCCACACCCGGAACGCCGGGAATGTTATCGATCTTGTCACCCATCAGCGCCAGCAGATCGATAATCAACTCGGGCGGCACGCCGAACTTTTCCTGCACCGCCGCGGGATCAAGCGTCACTTCGGTCATCGTGTTGACCAGTGTCACCCGGTCGTCTACGAGCTGGGCCATGTCCTTGTCGCCGGTCGACACGATTACCGATCGTCCCGCCGCACTCGCCTCGCGAGCCAGGGTACCGATGACATCGTCGGCCTCGACGCCGCCTTCGCAAATCAGCGGCAGCCCCATGGCGCGAACGATGTCGTGGATGGGCTTCACCTGCTCGCGAAGATCATCGGGCATGGGTGGCCGGTTGGCCTTGTACTCGGGGTAAATGTCGTCGCGGAACGTTTTGCCCTTGGCGTCGAAGACCACGGCGACGGGGCTCCCCGGGTAGTCTTTGAGCAGACGGCGCAGCATGCTGATTACACCCTTCACCGCGCCGGTAGCGACACCCTTGGAATTGCTCAGGGGTGGAAGCGCATGGTAGGCGCGATAGAGGTAGGACGAGCCGTCAACCAGAACAATGGGCGGTGAATCAGCCATCAGCACGGCCTCCTCTGCTGGCTCGGGGGCGTTGCTGCAAAACCTTCAGTGCTCCCAAAGATATCGAGTAGCGCGATAGGTCACTTTCATCTTGGCCAGATCCAGCGGCGCCTTGAAGAAGCCGTGATAGTGACCGCGGGGATTGATCAGCACAACGTTCGCACTGTGGTCGACCTGGTAATCCTCGCCCTGCCCGGGCACTTTGCGAAAGGGCGTATTCAGCGCGGTGGCAAAGCGAAAGAGATCCAGGAACTCCCCCGTGACTCCGGTGAACTCCGGATTGAAAAAGGGTACGTAGTCCGCCAGCACGGCCTGCGTATCGCGGGCGGGATCGACGCTTACCATCACCACCCGCGTGTCTCGCACTTCCGTCCCCTCCAGCGATTCCACAAAGTCCCCAAGGAAAGCCATCGTTGTAGGGCAGATATCCGGGCAGTGGGTGAAACCGAAGAACAGGAGCGTCCACTGGTCCTGGAGGCTTTCGGGGGTAAAGGCGCTGCCGCGGTGATCAGTGAAGTCGAAATCGCCGAGCTCCCGCGGTGGATCCATGAGGTACAGACCGTTGGCCTGCATCTCCGAAGCCGACAGCAGGCGCGGTTGCCCGATACGGTAAATAAAGCCGCCGACCACAACCAGCATGAACGCGAGGACACCGACGATGGTAAGGCGCACACCGCGACGGACCGACGCTGGGGCCTCGGCGGAGGACGTCGCAGCGGTCCCCTCGCGCTTGCCCGGCGTCGTCACTCCGCTCATGGAGAGTGGTAGCCGGCCACGGCGGGCAGGGGAACAAGGTAGTGGTCAACGAGCATGATGATGAATAGCAGCATCAGGTAGGTGATCGAGTATTTGAAGGTATAGATCGGCGCTCGCGGATTCTTCTCGCGAATGATTTCGATCGCCCAGTAGAGGAAACGCAGGCCCAGTACCACGGCACCGGCCAGATACAACCAGCTACTCATGTGCGTGGCGAAGGGCAGGAGCGTGATGAGGAACATCAGGATCGTATAGAGAAGGATGTGCAGCTGGGTGAAGCGCACGCCATGCGTCACCGGCAGCATGGGTACGTCCACGAGCGCGTACTCCTCGCGGCGGTGAATCGCGAGGGCCCAGAAATGGGGCGGTGTCCAGGCAAAGATAATGAGCACGAGGAGCAGCGCGTGGCCGTGTACCTCACCCGTAACCGCCGTCCAGCCCAGGAGCGGAGGCGCCGCGCCCGCGAGGCCGCCGATCACGATGTTCTGCGGCGTGGCGCGCTTAAGAAACAGGGTATAGACAAACGCGTAGCCAACCAGCGACGCCAGGGTGAGCCAGGCCGTGAGCGCGTTCACCCAGATGAGCAGGATGGCCATGCCGCCAAGGCCGAGCACGGCCGCAAACAAAACGGCGTTGGTATTGCTCACGCGGCCCTGGGCTAGCGGGCGATTGCGCGTTCGCGCCATGCGGATATCGATGCGCCGGTCGACGACGTGATTGATCGCCGCGGCGGAGCCCGCGCACAGCGCAATGCCGAGGTTACCGAGGATGAGCGCATCCAGGGGCACCCAGCCGGGCACGGCCATGTACATCCCGATGAGTGACGTGAGAATCATGAGAGCGACGACACCGGGTTTGGTCAGCTCGCGGTAGTCGCGCCAGCCTGCCCGGACGCTCTCTCCGCTGCCCGCGTTCTCGGAATCGCCCCGCGACTCGCTGGAAATAGACGCCGACTCAGCCACTGGAATTCTTGATAAGAAACTTGAGATCGGAAATCACGTCCTTGTAACCCACGGACGCGTCATAACGCATCATCACCCAGCCCGCCGGATCCATCAGATACCAGCTCTCGGGAGCCGTCTCGAGCTCGGGAAAGAGACCGGCAATAGCGTCGGCGTCACCGTGCAGTACAGCCAGACCTCGCTGCTCCCTGGTGAGATAGCTCTGGAAGTCGGACGGCAGAGGTCGACCGTCCGTCAAGGCTTCCGCCGTCAGACTGACGTCGCGACTGGGGGACACCATGGCACGCCTGACACGCCCCATTTCCTTACCAAGCAGCTGGTGAATCTGCCGGGTTTCAAACAGGCGGGCCTCGCAGGCGCTATCGCAGGCGGCCGACCGCTGTGGGATCACGAGAGTCCAGGTTCCCCCGCGGCGGCGGGACGCGTCGTACGGTGCGTCGTTGGAATCGCGCAGGCCAGCTTGAAACAGCTGCCGCGGCGGTTGGACGAGTTCGCCGGCGTTTGCCGTTCCCAGGGCGCCAACGAGGTCGAGATTGCCGTTGACGACGAAATACCACATCCATGTCGAGGCAAGGATCATGATGACGGGAATGCCCGCGATGAGCAGCAGCGTCAGGCGCCCGCTTGCGGGCGCCGGTGCGGGAGTTGCCGCAGCACCGGAGGAGGGGGCAGCCGACGTGTCGGTGCTCGAATTCAAGGCTTCAGGACTCCTTGCCAGGCGCCAGTGAGCGACGCCGTAGCAGATCGAGGATGTTGCTGCTGCGCAGCAGGAACACGAGTAGCAAAACGGCGGCCATGGTAAACCATTGCAGCGCGTAACCCCTGTGTTTTTCTTCGGATAGATTCACCACCGGCCAATCGCGACGAAAGCCCGACACGGCGTCCGGCGAGAGGCGCAGCTCGCGCGGAAACACTTCAAAGCCGGTGGCCTCGCTCACGGCGGCGCGCAGCGGCGGCGTACTGTTCTGCTGCACCAGCATGGGCGAGGTCAGGGCCGTGAATTCGTCGGCCTCGAGAACGTAGGGATCACCCGGCGAGACGTAGACCTGGGCTTCGATCAGCAAGGTCTCCGAAGGCGTGTCAATTTCGGGCAGGCTACGCCGGGACGGATCTCCCGCCACCCATCCGCGGTTGAGCAACACAGCCAGCTTCGCAGACTCATCGATGAAGACGCTGATCACGTCATGCCCGTAGCGTCCTTCGCGGATACGGTTATCGAGGTAAAACTGCGGCGCTGGCAGGTAGTGGCCGGTCAGGGCCACCCGGCGGAAGGCGAGGGCCTCAGGGGACCAGTCGTCAAGCTCGCGAAGTTTTACCGCGGCCGCCAAGGCGCGTGCCTTGTAGCTTGCCTCGAGAACGCGCTTTTCCTCGGCTCGATCGAGCTGCCAGAAGCCAAGCGCGACCAGCGCGGGCAAGAGCAACAGCGTAAGAAGGGTGGTCCGCCACTCCAGGTCGAGACGCAGACTCATAGAGCGCCCGCAGTCCATTCCGGCACGACAGAGCCGCGGTCCGCGACCCTCGTGCCGGCCCGTGGCTCACAGTCGCTATACTCAAGGGCTTTGCTCATGTCAGGGTGCGTTTGTGCTCAAAGTTCTGATCGTCATCATAATGGTTCTGTTGGTGCTGAGCCTGATGAGCGGCGCCTACTTCCTGATGATCGATCAGGGCGATAAGACCAAGCGCAGAACCCTCAATTCCCTGGGCGTACGGCTGGGACTCGCCATCAGCCTGATGGGGCTCATCATCTACGGCGTAGCGTCCGGCCAGCTCGGCCATCGCAATCCCTGGGACGCCGGTCCTGCGTCGAGAGACGGGGCATCGGAAGCCGAAAGCCCGGCGCCTGCCGGGGCACGACGTCGCATCGAAGACCTCGATCGCAAGTAACGCGCAGCAGTCCATAGCTGACCGCGATGCCCATGGTCGCGTGGATCTGGTGGGAGTAGCCGACTTGACTGCGGAAAGCCGCGCGGGCAGGAAAAGCCCGCGCGACCTGGAACGACGTTTCTAGAGGATGTACACGAACAGGAACAGGAATACCCAGACCACGTCGACGAAGTGCCAGTACCAGCTCGAGGCCTCGAACCCGAAGTGATCTTCCGCTGTAAAGTGTCCGTTGCGCAGAGAGCGATACAGCTGAATGCCCAGCATGGTGGCGCCCATGAAAACATGGAAACCGTGGAAGCCCGTGAGCATGAAGAACGTGGATCCGTAGATCCCGGAGTCCAGGGTGAGGCCGAAGTGCTCGTACGCCTCGTAGTACTCAGCGGCCTGAAGGCCCAGGAACACGACGCCCATGCCAACGGTGATGCCGAGCCACTTGTTGAATTTGGCTTTGTCGCCGTTAAGCAGCCCGGTGTGGGCGATATGCACCGTAACTGAGGACGACAACAGGATTAGCGTGTTCCACAGAGGCAACCAGGCGTACCAGGCGTGCGCCTGGGCAAACGACATGCTGGTTTCGGGGCTTACAAAAGTGCCGTTGTTGGCGATGATCTGGCTAGCGGCACCGCCGACGGCCTCCTGCGGCGTCTGCATCATGGGCCAGGCGAACTGGAAGCCTTCCCAGAGGAGGTGATTCATGCGTCCCGCTTCGCCTTCTCCGGCCAGCCAGGGGCCGGCGAGATTGCGCACGTAGAAGAGGGTGCCGAAGAATGCCGCGAAGAACATCACTTCCGAGAAAATGAACCAGTACATGCCAAGCACGTAGGACTTCTTGAGCTGCCCGCTTGCCATACCGGCCAGGTTTTCGCGAACCGTGGTGCGGAACCAGACAAACAGAGTGGCGGCAAAGAAAAACAGGCCGATATAGAGGATGGTCGGTGAGGCCTCACCGGGTTCCCCGAAGCTTAGGTCGTTCAGCAGACTGGCAGCGCCGAATACGCTGAGCACCAACCCGGTAGTCGCCAGGACGGCAAGCGGACTGCTATCCGGTACGTAGTACTTCTCGAAGTCCGCGGAGGCTTGGGTAGTCATTGTAGTGTCCCCACTTGTATCTCATAGAGCGGCCGGTTCCCCCACCGACCTGCCTGTTCTCAATGAACGCCGATGCACGCGCGGTCAGCGCGCTGCCACGGCGCCCTTAGCCATGTCCGTTACGTCAAAGAGCGTGTAGGACAGGGTGATCGTGCGTATATCCCGGGGTAGATCCCGATCGATAATGAACTGCAGGGGCATTTCCGCCGAAGTCCGCCCGTCCAGCGGCTGCTGGTTGAAGCAGAAACACTCGGTCTTGTGGAAATACTCTGCGGCTCTTGATGGCGAAACGCTCGGAATGGCCTGGGCGACCATCGCATCGGGCATCGGGTTGCGAGCGAAAAACACCGTTTCGTTCATCGCTCCCGGATTGACCTTCATGATCGTCTGCTGCGGACGAAAGGCCCAGGGCATGCCCGCGTTATTCGTCGCCACAAACTGGATCTCGATCTCTCGACTTTCATCGATGCCGGACTGCACCGCCGTGTAGGCCTGACCGGATGTCTTTCCGTTGATGCCCAGAGCATCGCAGAGCACGTTGTACAACGGCACCATGACCACAAAGACGAAAGCAAACATGGCAATCGCCACCGCCACCAGTTTGGCGACGGTGTCGATGGCGGGATTGTCGCTCACTCTTAGCATCTACAGGCTCGGCTTGCTCCGCGTAACCCTGGTTATCCTGGCCCAGTCCGATCAGGAGTGGGCGTGGGCCGGGTCGACGGTCGGCGGCACCTCGAAGGTGTGATAAGGCGCCGGCGTCGGCACAGTCCACTCGAGTCCTTCCGCTCCGTCCCAGACCTTGTCGTCGGAAACGGGCTTACCCGCAACGATGGTCGCGATGACGTTGTACAGGAACAGGATCTGCGAAGCTCCGTAAACGAAGGCACCGATCGAGGACATCATGTTGAAGTCCGCAAACTGCAGTGCGTAGTCCGGGATGCGACGCGGCATGCCGGCCAGGCCGACGAAGTGCTGCGGGAAGAAGGTGACGTTGAAGCCGATGAACGAGATCCAGAAGTGGGTCTTGCCCATGGTCTCGTTGTACATGCGACCACACCATTTCGGCAGCCAGTAGTACACGGCGGCGGTCATCGAGAACACGGCGCCGGCTACCATCACATAGTGGAAGTGCGCGACCACGAAGTAGCTGTCGTGGTACTGGAAGTCCGCCGGGGCGATAGACAGCATCAGGCCAGTGAAGCCACCGATGGTGAAGAGCACCAGGAAGCCGATGCAGAACAGCATGGGCGTCTCGAAGCTGAGCGCACCGCGCCACATGGTCGTGATCCAGTTGAAGACCTTCACGCCCGTCGGTACGGCAATCAGCATCGTGGCGTACATGAAGAACAGCTCACCGGCGATGGGCATGCCCACGGTGTACATGTGGTGGGCCCAGACGATGAACGACAGGAAGGCGATGGCCGCGGTGGCGTAAACCATGGAGTCGTAGCCGAACAGGGGCTTGCGGCTGAAGGCCGGAATGATCTGCGAGACCACCCCAAAAGCCGGCAGGATGATGATGTATACCTCGGGGTGACCGAAGAACCAGAAGATGTGCTGGAACAGGACCGGGTCACCGCCACCAGCCGCCGAGAAGAAGCTGGTGCCGAAGTGGATATCCATGAGCATCATCGTTACCGCGCCTGCGAGTACGGGCATCACGGCCACCAGAAGGAACGCGGTGATCAGCCAGGTCCACACGAACAGCGGCATCTTCATATAGGTCATGCCCGGGGCGCGCATGTTCATCACCGTGGCGATGATGTTGATCGAGCCCATGATGGAGGACAGACCCAGGATGTGGATCGCGAAGATAAAGAAGGTAACGGACGGGGCCGCATAGGTGGTCGACAGCGGTGCGTAGAAGGTCCAGCCGAAAGCCGGTGCACCACCCTCCATAAATAGCGTGGAGGCGAGCATCAGGAACGCCGGGGGCAGAATCCAGAAGCTCCAGTTGTTCATGCGCGGCAGCGCCATGTCCGGGGCGCCGATCATCATGGGGATCAGCCAGTTCGCCAGGCCCACGAAGGAGGGCATGATCGCCCCGAACACCATGACCAGGCCGTGCAGCGTGGTCATCTGGTTGAAGAACGCCGGCTCAACAAGCTGCATGCCCGGCTGGAACAGCTCCGCGCGAATGATCATCGCGAAGGCGCCGCCGAGGATGAACATGGCGAAGGAGAACCACAGGTACATCGTGCCGATGTCCTTGTGGTTGGTTGTAAACAACCAGCGGGTAATGCCTTTAGCGGGTCCGTGTGCCATGGTCAGATTCCCTTAACCCTTCTTGTAGTTGAATATGTCGATGGGCTGAACCATGTCGCCCATGTTGTTACCGAACGCGTTGCGCTGATAGGTGATGACAGCGGCGAGGTCGACGTCGTTGAGGATGCTGCCGAAGGCCTGCATGGCGGTACCGGCGACGCCGTTCACACCGATATTGAGGTGGCCGCCCAGCTCGCCGGTGACGATCGCCGAACCCGCGATGGCGGTCCCGAGGCCGCCCTCACCGTTGGCGCCGTGGCAGGCGAGGCAGTTCCTCTGATAGACGTCTTCGCCGCGAGCGATGAGCTCGTCCATGGTGAAGGTCTGCTCCATGAGTTCGGCGATCTGCGCCGCCTCAGCCTGCTTTACGGCAAACCATTCGTTGTACTCTTCCTGGCTGACAACCTTGACCACGATCGGCATGAAGCCGTGGTCCTTGCCGCACAGCTCTGCACACTGGCCGCGGTAGATACCTTCCTCTTCAGCGATAGTCCAGGTTTCGTTGATGAATCCGGGAATGGCGTCCTTCTTAACCGCGAGCTCCGGCACCCACCAGGCGTGAATGACGTCGTTCGCAGTGACCAGGAAACGAACTTTCGTACCGACGGGAATCACGACCGGCTCGTCGACCTCAAGCAGATAGTGTTCGCTCTTCTCCGCCGTGTTGTAGATCTCGCCCTGGGGTGTCGACATGCTGCTGAAGAAGCTGACGTTTTCGCCGTTGTCGCTCAGATACTCGTACTTCCACTTCCACTGGTAGCCGGTAATGAGAATGTCCATCTCGGCGTCCTCAAAGTCGTAGATCTCGAGCAGCGTGGATGTGGCCGGGACGGCCATGCCCAAGAGAATGAACAGAGGAACAATGGTCCAGGCAATTTCCACCTTGGTACTCTCGTGGAATTGAGCCGGGACAACGCCGCGCGACTTCCGGTGGTAAATGATGGAATAGAACATCACACCAAAGACGCCGATACCGATAGCGACGCAGATCCAGAAGATCGTCATGTGCAGATCAAAAATCGACTGGCCGACCTGGGTTACGCCCGTCGGCATATTGATCTGATTTTTCGTCGCGGCCTGTGCGAAACCGGCGCCCAGCATTGTCGAGGCTCCCAACAAGCATGGTGCCAGCCTGGTCACGACAGCCTGCCAGGCCGTATCGGGGCGCAAAATATTGGTCAACGCGCTTAACTGCATTACTGGATCTCCGTCCAATCTCAGTTGAATCTCAGTGTGCACTTTCCATGCACCTGTCTGATCCACGCTTTGAACGAGTCGCAATGCAACTCCCAGGAGCAGTCCCAGTGGTGCAGGTCATTAAGACCTGTGCGCGCTACAGAGTAGTTCCCCTGTAGCATGCCGCGCTTTTAGCGCGCGGCTCCCGCACCAATGCCGCACCAATGCGGTCGACGTGGATCGACGATCGTTTGTTCAGGTCAGAGCAGCGAACGGTGGCTCCCCCGTGTTCGCATCACTAACGTCATCAGATTGGAGCTGGGCCCGGCCGTGCTATTTACACGCCTTACACGCTCACGCGTTGGCCCCGCTTGGACAAAGGCTGAAGCGACCCTTCAGGTGTAGCGAAGGCGCCCAGCTTCGACTCTGACCGGATCGCGCAAAAAGCGCGTATAACCACCGTGACGGAGTACTGTCCCATCTGAAGCTGCGCGATTATAGCGGAAGGTCGCAAGCAGCGACTACTTAAGCCGCTGATTTTGCAGCGCTTTGGTTCGTCACTTGATCCCGCTGTCACAAATCGCCAGGAAAATCCCAATATCTTGTGACCAGATTGAATATCGATGCCAAGATATGGGCGATCGCCTGGCCCGCGATCATTTCAAACATCTCCATACCGCTGCTCGGCCTCGCCGATGCGGCGCTCCTGGGTCATCTCTCTGATCCTCGCCATCTCGCCGCCGTAGCTGTCGGGGCCGCCATCCTGAGCTTTCTCTACTGGGGTTTCAGCTTCCTTCGCATGGGTACCACTGGCGAAGTGGCACGCGCCGTAGGTGACGGCGACGATGAACGGGCGTTTATTGCCATGGGCCGGGCCGCGATTCTGGCCATCGCCATCGCGATGGTGCTCCTGGTGCTCCAGCGCCCGCTCGTCGCTGTCGGTCTCGCGATCATGGCACCCGACGCGCAGCTAGCCGGGCTCGCGGCCAACTATGCCCAGCTGCGCCTGCTCAGCGCCCCAGCGGTCATGCTCACCTACGTGATCGTCGGCTGGTTCATCGGTCAGCAAAACACCCGCTGGCCAATGGTGGTGCTGATTGCCACGAACCTGATTAACATCGCCCTGGACGGCCTTTTCATCCTGGGTCTCGACATGGCCAGCCGCGGCGCCGCCCTCGCGACCGTGTGCGCCGAATACACGGGTCTGGCGCTCGCGATTTTCGGGATCGCCCGCGCCGGTCAGCCGCGGCCCTCCCCGGCGATCCGACGCGCGATCCTTGATCTGCGCCGATTGCGCGCTGTTCTGGCCAGCAACAGCGAGCTTTTCCTGCGCACCCTGACGCTCCTCTTTGCCTTTGCCTTTTTCACGGCGGCCGGAGAGCGACTGGGTACGGATATCGTCGCGGCGAATGCCATCATGATGCAGTTCCTGCTGTTTTCGGCCTTTGCCCTTGATGGCTTCGCCTACGCCGCCGAAGGTCTGGCGGGGGAAGCCCTCGGCGCGGGTCGTCCTGACCGCTTTCACGAGGTGAGTCGCCGCTGCGCGCTCTGGAGTCTGGCAACGGCGGCGTTGATCAGCATGATGATTCTGCTAGGACGGCCGTGGCTGTTTCCCGGCCTGACGAGTCTGCCGGACGTGTTAGCGGTGATGCGTGCGCAGGGAATTTGGCTCGTACTGATGCCGCTGGTAGCGGCGCCCAGCTACTTGCTCGACGGATTGTTCATTGGCGCCGGGGCAACGCGGGCCATGATGTTGACCATGCTATTGAGTGCCGGGGCGGTCTACTTCCCGGTCTGGTATCTGAGCAGAGCGTGGGGAAACGATGGTCTGTGGCTCGCCTTCACGCTATTCAATGCGGCTCGCGGCATCAGTCTCGGCGCCTGCTATTTCATGATTACCCGTCAGGATCGCTGGCTGCGCTGGAGTCGGGGTCCAGTAGCCTGACCGGCTCGGCGCTGGTTTCGACGCGGCGGGCAGAGGCACGACTGACCCGGGTTTTCACCTCCTTTGGTGCCGCCACGGGGCGCTTGTCCCGGAAGCCGCAGGCCACGCATTCGCGTTCATCAGTATCCAGGTCGACAACGATCCGGTCCATCTCCGAACAGCGGGGACAGACAGCACCGGCTATGAATCGCCGACGGTGAGGAGATTTCGTCATAGGCGTTGGTTTCACTTGCAACTCATTACTCCGAAACTCCGAGCTAATCTCCTGAATGTGCGGCGGACCGCTTCCAGGTGTTGATTGTCCATCACTATTGTAATGCTGGTGTGGGGCCTGCTCTTCGCGCCACAATGATCGGCTTTCGACAGCTGAGGTTTTTTCGTGCAAGCCCACTACACCACCACCAGTCTGCGCAGCTTTGCCGGTGATACGCCGAAACTTGGCGATCGGGTTCTCATCGATCCGAGCGCCGTGGTGCTTGGGAATGTCGAACTCGGTGACGACGTGTCGGTGTGGCCCGGCGCCGTCATTCGCGGGGATATGCACGCGATTCGCGTTGGAGCGCGCACCAGTGTCCAGGACGGCTGTGTTCTTCATATCACGCACGCGAGCGACTACAACCCGGGGGGCTGGCCGCTCACCGTCGGCCGTGAAGTCACCATCGGACACAACGCGACGCTTCACGGTTGCACCCTCGGCGACCGGATTCTGGTCGGCATGGGCGCCGTCGTTATGGATGGCGCCATTGTAGAAAGCGACGTCGTTATCGCCGCCGGCGCCCTGATTCCACCGGGAAAGACTCTGGAAAGCGGCTACCTCTACGCCGGCACTCCGGCCAAGCAGCGCCGTCCGCTGTCAGAAAACGAGATGAGCTATTTCAGCTACAGCGCAGCAAACTATGTCCGCCTCAAGGACCGGCACATCGAGGAACTCAACGCGCTGGCAGGCTGAAGCACCTTGATTGAGGTCCTGTCTCAGGTCCTGGCTCAGACTCAGGCGGCCGCGGCGAGAACGCCGCGCAGTTCCTGGATGACCGGTCGCGTCTCAGGGCGCTTGCGATGCCACACGTAGAAGGACTCGGCCGCCTGTTCAACGAGCATTCCCAGGCCGTCACTCACCGCCCAGGCCGCGTGATGCGCGGCCCAGCGCATGAAGGGTGTGGGCTCGGCGCCGTAGATCAGATCGTAGCAGCAGCTTCGCTCGCGTAGCACCGACGGCGACAGCGGAGGTGCCTCGCCCGCGAGTCCTGCGCTGCTGCCGTTAATCACCAGGTCAAACTGCTCGTCACCGAGATCTTCGTAGGAGCTCGCGCTGAGTTCCCCCAGGGGCGAAAACTCTTCTGCCAGACGCGAGGCGCGCGAAGCGGTGCGATTCACGATGTGAATCGCGGCCGGCAGCTCCGCGAGAAGGGGCTCGAGGATACCGCGCACGGCACCTCCGGCACCCAGGATCAGAATGCGGTTCCCCTGCAGGGACCAGCCGAGATTGGCCACCATATCGCGGACGAGGCCGACACCGTCCGTATTGTCGCCGCGCAGATTTCCGTCGCCATCGCGCCAGAGCGTATTGATCGCGCCAGCGCGCTGGGCCCGGGGACTGGCCTGCGTCGCCAGCGCAGCCGCGCGCTCCTTGAAGGGCACGGTGACGTTGAGCCCGGAACCGCCCGCGTCGAAGAAAGCGCTGACGGCCCGTTCAAAGTCGTCGGTCTCGACACGCACGGCGCGATACTCAAGGCGCAGCGCGCACTGAGCCGCGAACGAGGCGTGGATGAAGGGCGAACGGCTGTGCTTGATCGGATTTCCGAAGACGGCGAAGCGTGGACTCTGTTTCACGGCCTAGACCTCCTCCCTTGCGGCGAGCCACTCGCGGCCCGTCAGATAGTAATCAGTCAGGCGCGCCTCGGGAGACCCCGGATCCGGGTGGTACTCGTACTCCCAGCGCACAAGAGGGGGCAGCGACATGAGAATAGCCTCGGTGCGCCCATTGGATTGCAGGCCGAACAGCGTCCCACGGTCGAACACTAGATTGAATTCAACGTAGCGGCCCCTGCGGTAGAGCTGAAAATCCCGCTCGCGATCTCCGTAGGGCGTGTCTTTGCGGCGCGCCAGCACCGGGCGATAGGCCGCAAGATAGGAGTCGCCCACGGCGCGCATGAAGGCAAAGCAGGTATCGAAGTCCCAGGCATTAAGGTCGTCGTAAAACAGACCACCTACACCGCGCGGTTCGTTGCGGTGTTTGAGAAAAAAGTACTCATCGCACCATTTCTTGTAACGAGGATAGACGTCGTCTCCAAAGGGAGCGCAGGCGTCCGCCGCCGTCTGGTGCCAATGCACGCAGTCCTCGTCGAAGCCGTAATAAGGCGTGAGGTCGTAGCCGCCGCCAAACCACCAAACCGGCTCTTCTCCCGGCTTTTCCGCAATGAACATGCGCACATTGGCGTGCGACGTCGGCGCGTAGGGGTTGCGCGGGTGAATGACCAGGGAAACGCCCAGGGCCTGATAGCTTCGGCCGGCGAGCTCGGGTCGCGCCGCCGTTGCCGAGGGCGGCAGCTTGTCTCCCATCACATGGGAGAAATTCACACCGGCTTTCTCGAGCGCGGCACCATCGGCAAGAACGCGACTGCGACCGCCACCGCCCTCAGGGCGCTCCCATTCATCGACGATGAACTCGGCAGCACCATCCTCATCGGCGAGGCCGGCGCAGATGCTGTCCTGCAGCTCCAGCAGATAACGTCTGACGCTGTCTGTAGGTTCACTCATGGTTATTGTTGCCCGGCTTGTTCACTGGCGACTCTTGCGCGGCCGGCGATTCTAGCAACTGCGCGTAAGCCCGCAACTTGACGAACGTTGAACTGGGCACCGGAGCTAGGCCTGCGCTCGCTGATAGCCACCGTCACAGCGTTCCAGGTGGCCTCCGAGCTCAAGGAGACTCAGGACGGGGATCAGGCTCAGCAGGGAGATCTCCAGGGCCGCGCCAATCGCTTCCGGAGTGAGCGCTTCCTCGCCGAGCAGTTCAAGAACTCTCTGTTCAACCTTCGACAGAGTTCTCAAAGCGGGCGGTAGCGTTGATCGCGGCACCGTACCGGACGCCGGCGCCGCCGCGCCTGGTTTCGAACCCTCCAGCGGTGGGAAATAGCCGTCGAGCTCAGCAAGTTCGGTGAGTGGGATGGCCCCGTCGCGCAGCAGACGAAGACAGCCGCGTCCCTGCTCGTGGAACAGAGACCAGGGCAGCACGTACACGTCGCGACCCTGCTCGAGGGCCGCGGCAGCGGTGTGGAGGCTGCCGCTGGGAAGCGCCGCCTCGACCACGATCGTCGCCATGCACAGACCGCTGATGATTCGATTGCGGCGCGGGAAGCGACTCCGATGGGGAGCGGTCCCGTAGGGTAATTCGGAAAGCAAACAGCCCGACTCTGTGATTCGGCGGGCCAGTCCAAGGTTTTGCCGCGGCGATGCCAGATCAAGACCGGAGGCCAGCACCGCAGCCGTACTGCCGGCTTGTAGGGCCCCCTCGTGCGCCTCTCCGTCGATTCCGAGAGCGAGTCCCGAACACACGAGATAGCCACGCCCCGCGAGCTCACGTCCCAGAGTTTCGGCAACGCGGCGGCCCGCGCGACTTGCTCGACGACTGCCAACCACGGCCACCGCGGGCCTGGTGAGCGCCTTCACGCTTCCGCGACAGAACAGCCAGGGCGGCGCATCCGGTGCGTGGCGAAGACTCGCGGGATAGCGCGAATCCACGATGGGGAGAAAAAGATCCCCTTCTTCCCGACCAGCATCCTTCCAGGGGGGTAGGGGGCGTGGTCGGGGCCAGGCCGCACGAGCCTCGGCAACGGCGGCCTGCGTCGGATTGGGCAGGGCGGCAAGGCGTTCGTTGGAGGCACAAATCAGTGCCGCCGGTTCGGGAAACTCCAGAAGCAGGGGACCCAGTCCGCCGCTGCGTTCCCCAATCCAGCTGAGCAGCGTGCGGTACTGGTTAAGAGTCGCGTCGTCCATGACGCGACCAAGACTACGTCAGGGATTCTTGACTTTGTCCATCACTTTCAGCGGACGGTTGGCTTTGAGGACGAGGGCATAGCTCGCCTTCTCGTTGACCTCAAAGACCATGGCAAGACCGGCGCGCGCATCGGGCAGACGGACGTTGTTCCGCGCTACTTCGTCGAAGACGACCTGGCCCGACTGGTAGATCGCCAGTACGTGGCCGATTTCAAGACCCTCGCGGAATCCTTTGTTCAGCACCACGATGTCGGTCGTACCGATCTGCGTGACTCCGCCATCGACGGCGATCATGAAGCCGTTTTCAATCTCGCTGTCGGGTGCGCGGGGCTGGAAGGTGGCATCCAGGACCCGCTCTTCGATTGGCAGCAGCCGATCCGTCAATCGCACCTCTTCGGTGACCCGGGTTATTTCCAGCTCCACAACCTCGGCGAGGAGATCACTGAGCGCCTGGGCGTTACCAATGTCCTGGGCCTGGTAGCCGAGGATCTCCAGGGTCATGGGGTCCCGATACAGATCGCCGGAACGGTAGATGCCGTAGGCGCGCTCGTCCGCCGGAAAGTAACCCCGGCCGTAAATGATGTCGCCGTTCGCCGTGATGAGGTGTTCCTGTCCACCGGCGACGACCCACGCAGAGCGCTCCAGCTCATCGGCCTCAAGAATGCGGTGTCGTTTCAGGAAGGCGGCGATCTGGTCGAGGGGAATCACGGGGATGGCGAGATCAAGCGGCGTGATACGCATATTTGGCGTGAGCTTCACATCCCTGCCGCGGGTCAGGGAAAGACGCGGCTCCCCATCGACGAAGGTCAGATAGATGGTGTCGCCGGGAAAAATAAGGTGGGGGTTATCAATCTGCGGATTGACGTCCCAGACTTCCGGCCAAAGCCAGGGCTCGACAAGGAACATGTCGGCAATGCCCCAGAGCGTATCGCCCTCGCGCACGGTGTAGGCCTCGGGAGCGTTGCTGTGTACGGCCACGCTCTGGGCCTGGGCCGCTCCGCTCCAGGGGAGCGCCAGGGTCAGCACGACAGGCAGCAAAACGTTCGAGCGCAGAGTCGCAAACAGTGTTGCAATTAACGTCGCGGGCAATGTCGCGACAAGAGGACGCGACGTCCGGTGCCCGCTGCCTAGTCCGTTCGCAGTTCGTCTGTTCGCAGTTCCTGCGGCTGTGGCCGCAAGCTTCGCGCCGAGTGCGCTCATGCGCTGTCCCCCAAAACTGTTCGCAGGAATCTGTTCGATTGCTCCCCGTCCTCCACAGCGGCGTTCGCCGCCCGCCGCAGGCTACGCGGTATACTGTGCGAGTCTACGTCAGAAGCCCTAGTGATGGCAGTCCTCAGCATTCTCGAATTCCCCGACCCGCGTCTGCGCACGGTGGCAAAGCCCGTCAGCGTGGTTGACGATAAGCTCCGCCAGCTCGCCGACAATCTGCTGGAGACGATGTACGACGCCTCGGGCATCGGTCTGGCGGCGACGCAGGTCAATATTCACCGCCGCATCCTGGTCATGGATGTTTCAGAATCGCGGGACGAGCCCCAGGTATTCATCAACCCGGAGATCAGCGTTCTCGACGAAACCCTCGGAGGCTATGACGAAGGCTGTCTCTCCGTACCGGGCTATTATGAAGAGGTGCATCGACCACGCCGGATCCGCGTTCGCGCCCTAGGGCTCGACGGCGAAGGCTTCGAGAAAGAGCTCGAAGGTCTGGCCGCCGTTTGCCTGCAGCACGAAGTTGATCACCTCGACGGGAAGCTCTTCGTCGACTACATCTCTCCCCTGAAGCGCCAGCGCATCCGACGCAAGCTCGAAAAAGCCCACCGGCTTCGCGCCTGAGTCAGCCTTGTCATCGCTTCGCCTGGCCTTCGCCGGAACACCGGAATTCGCGGCGCGCCACCTCCTTGCCCTGCTCGGAACGCAGCACGAACTGGTCGCGGTACTGACCCAGCCGGACCGGGCCGCCGGTCGCGGTAAGCAGGCCAAGGCGAGCCCGGTAAAGCACCTGGCCCTCGAACACGGCGTGCCGGTTCTCCAACCGCCGACGCTGCGCAGTCCCGATGCCCAGCAGGCGCTGCGGGAACTCGAGCTGGATGCGCTTGTCGTTGTCGCCTATGGCCTGATTCTTCCAGAGGCGGTGCTGGCGCTGCCGCGTCTCGCCTGTGTGAATGTGCACGGCTCGCTGCTGCCACGCTGGCGCGGCGCCGCTCCGATCCAGCGAGCGATCGAGGCGGGTGACGCTGAAAGTGGTGTCTGCATCATGAAGATGGATGCGGGACTGGACACCGGCCCCGTGCTGGCGTCGCAGTGCTGTTCCATTTCAGCTCTGACCACAAGCGCGGATCTCTACCAGCGTCTCGCGGAGCTTGGTCCGGCACTGCTGATCGAGGTCCTTGCCAACCTGCCCGCGCGGCTCGAGGCGGCCGTGGTCCAGGATGACGCGCAGGCGACCTATGCGGACAAGATTGAGAAAGCCGAGGCTCAGCTCGACTGGCAGCAGAACGCGGCGCTGCTGGCGCGGCGCGTGCGGGCGTTCAATCCCGCGCCGGGCTGCTTCAGTTTTCTCGGCGATCTGCGCATCAAGGTCTGGGGCGCCCAGCCCAGACCGGCGACGGGAGATGCTCCCGGCGTCATAAGTCGGGTAGACGAACAGGGAATCACCGTTGCATGCGCGCAAGGCGCTCTGCTCCTTACCCGCCTGCAGCTGCCCGGCTCCCGCGCCATGGACGTGGGCGAGGTTCTGCGCGGCCGGGGCGACTTGTTCCAGCCCGGCTTGCGCTTCGATGCCTTGCCGACGCCTTGAGCCACTCGTGAACTCAGTGCCGGCATGAACGCGGAAACAGGCGCGGCGGTTCGGGCCCGGGCCGCCCAGGCGCTGTCTCGCGTGCTGGACGGGGCGACGCTTGAAACAGCTCTCGCCGAATTCCTCGATGACGTGCCGCATCGCGACCGAGCGCTGGCGCGCGAACTGTGCGCGGGGAGCCTCAGGCACTACCAACGGCTGGACGGTCTGCTGGCGCAGATGCTGGATCGACCCCTGCGGCGCAAAGACCGCGTTGTGCGTGCCCTCGCGATCACCGGCATCTACCAGCTTGCGGAAACGCGTATTCCCGCCCATGCCGCTGTAAGCGCCACGGTAGCCGCCGTCACCGTGCTGGACCGCAAACATGCGCGCGGGCTGGTCAACGCGGTGCTGCGTCGCTATCAGCGTGATGGCGCCGAGCTTGAAGCGGCACTGCCAGAGTCGGCACGCCATGCTCATCCGTCTTGGCTGTGGACCCTGCTTGGCGAGCAGTGGCCGCAGCAGCGTTTGGACATCGCGGTCGCGAACAACGCCCGTCCCCCCATGACCTTGCGGGTCAATCGGCTGCGCAGGTCCCGGACAAGCTACGCGGAGGATCTGCAAAGGGCCGGGGTCGCGTGTACGCCGGGGGCAAGCAGTCAAGCGGCGCTGAGCCTGACCACGCCCGCGGACGTGCGCGATCTCCCCGGCTTTGCCGACGGAGTTTGCTCCGTGCAGGACGAGTCGGCGCAGCTCGCCGCGGGCTGCCTCGATCTGCGACCCGGTCAGCGGATTCTCGATGCCTGCGCCGCCCCCGGGGGCAAGGCCTGCCACGTGCTGGAGATCTGCCCGGAGGTGCATCTCACGGCCATGGATGTAAATGTCGAGCGTCTGCGGCGCGTAGAGGAGAATCTCCGTCGTCTCAACTTCAATGCCACCCTGGAGGAAGGCGACGCCAGAAATCCTCAGCTTCGCGACCACGCCTTCGATGTCGTGGTCGTCGATGCGCCATGCAGCGCGACGGGCGTGATTCGCAGACACCCGGACATCAAGGTTCTGCGGCGCAGCGAGGATCTCCTTGGCTTCGCGGCCCAGCAGCTGGAGATCCTCAAAGGCGTCTGGCCGCTCCTTGTCCCCGGCGGTGAGCTGCTCTACGTGACTTGCTCAATCCTGCGCGAGGAAAATAGCGACGTCGTGGCCGCTTTCCTCGGATCCCGAGACGACGCCAGCGAAATACCGCTCGACCTTCCGCGTGCCTTACGCTGCCCCCATGGCCAGCAGATCCTGCCCCATGTTTCAGCGGGCGATGGTCTGTACTTTGCGAAGCTCATTAAAGCCCGGGGAGTCTGAGGCGCTGCCCATGCCTGCCGTACCTGTCATGCACGCCGGGATTGCAGTAATGTGCAGCCAACGCAGCGGTGCAGCTCGCGCATGAAGATCATTATTCTCGGCGCCGGACAGGTCGGCGGCACCCTCGCCGAACACCTCGCCAATGAGAAGAACGACATCACCGTCGTCGATACGGACGGCGATCGGCTACGAGCCCTCAAGGATCGCTTCGATATCCGCACGGTCACCGGAGGGGCGTCTCACCCGGATACGCTTCTCGATGCCGGGGCCGACGATGCCGAGATGCTTATCGCCGTCACCAACTCCGATGAGATAAACATGATGGCCTGCCAGGTGGCGCATACCTTTTTTCGCACGCCGCAGAAGATTTCCCGGGTCAGATCCACCGAGTACCTGTCCTACGAAGAACAGTTGTTCGGCTCGGACCACATCCCGGTCGACGTCATCATCGGACCGGAGCAGCTGATTACCGACGCCATCGGTCAGCTCATTACCAACCCGGGCGCCCTGCAGGTCATGGATTTCGCGAATGGCCGCGCGCAGCTGGTCGCGGTTCGGGCTGTCCACGGCGGACCGATCGTCGGCCAGGAGCTGAGTGCGATCCGTGAGCATATGCCTAAGGTCGACACGCGCGTCGCCGCCATTTTCCGGCGCGACCGGGCCATACTCCCGGAAGGAAACACCGTGGTCGAGGCCAATGACGAGGTGTTCTTCATTGCCGCCCGCAAGCACATCCGGCAGGTGATGTCGGAGATGCGCCGGGTCGATAAACCCTACAAACGGGTGATGATCGCCGGCGGGGGCAACATCGGGGCACGGCTGGCCGAGTCGCTGGAAGACGAATACTCGGTCAAGGTTATCGAGTACAGCCATGCGCGCTGCCGCGCGCTGTCCGAGGCGCTCACGCACAGCCTGGTCATCGAGGGCAGCGCCGCCGAGCCGCAGCTTCTCGCCGAGGAAAACATCGAGGGCACGGACGTCTTCTGCGCCCTTACCAACAACGATGAGTCCAACATCATGATGTCCATGCTGGCAAAGCGCATGGGCGCTAAAAAGGTGATCACGCTGATCACCAACTCGGCCTACGCCGAGCTGGTCGGTGACGAAATCGATATCGCTATATCGCCGCAGGAAATCACTATCGGAAGTTTGCTCACGCATGTGCGCAAGGGCGATATCAGTGCGGTGCACTCACTGCGTCGCGGAGCTGCGGAAGCGATTGAAGTCGTCGCGCGTGGTGATGCCTATGCGTCGAAGGTAGTGGGAAGGCGCATTGAAGAAATTCCTCTGCCGGATGGCGTGACCATCGGTGCGATCGTACGTGGAGAGCAGGTCATCATCGCCCATCACGACGTGATGATTGAGAGCGACGATCACGTGATTCTCTTCCTCGTGGACAAGCGCAAGATCGGTGCAGTGGAAAAGCTGTTTACCGTAGGCTTCGGCTTCTTTTAGCAGGCGGCCCCGGTGCATCTTTCGATCAGCCTGCGCATCCTGGGCCTGCTGCTGACGTTGTTCAGCCTGACGATGATTCCGCCCCTGCTTATTGCGCTGGTGGCGGACGACGATACCGTCAGCGGCTTCACCTACGCGTTCTTCATCACGGGCTTGAGCGGGCTGACCCTGTGGCTACCGGTAAAACGCGTGCGGCGCGACCTGCGCATCCGCGACGGGTTCCTCGTTACGGCGCTGTTCTGGAGCGTTCTCGGTCTGTTTGGCTCGCTGCCTTTTGCGCTTACGGACTCGCTGGGCGTTGACGTATCCGATGCGATCTTCGAGTCGATCTCCGGTCTGACCACGACTGGAGCAACGGTCCTGACCGGTCTCGACACGCTTCCCGACTCGATTCTGCTCTATCGACAGCTCCTGCAGTGGCTCGGGGGAATCGGCATCATCGTGGTAGCCGTCGCCGTTCTCCCCATGCTCGGTATCGGTGGCATGCAGCTTTACCGTGCGGAAACGCCCGGCCCTACCAAGGACAGCAAGCTCACTCCCAGGATCACAGAGACGGCGAAAGCCCTGTTCACCGTCTACCTGGCGATGACGACGATGTGTGCGCTGGCCTACTACGCCGCCGGTATGTCGAGCTTTGACGCCGTCTGCCACGCGTTCTCTACGGTGGCCATCGGCGGCTTCAGCACGCATGACGCGAGCATGGGGTACTTCAATAGCAATGCCATCTACCTCATCAGCAGCCTGTTCATGCTGCTCGCCGCGCTGAACATTGGGCTTCACTACACCGCCTTCTATCGCCGCAGTCTGAGCGGCTACTTCGAGGACTCGGAAGCGCGTTTCTTCGCCGGCGCGATGACCGTGTGCGTCGCTATCACCTGTGGCTACCTGGCGATCTCCGAAACGCTGCCGCCCGAGGAAAGCGTGGTGCACGGTCTTTTCCAGGCCGTGTCGATAACGACCACCACGGGCTTTGCGACCCAGGATTTTTCGCTCTGGCCCGGCTTCCTTCCGACCATGCTGCTGATGTTTTCCTTCATGGGCGGCTGCGCGGGATCGACCGGCGGAGGGATCAAGGCGATGCGCCTGATGCTGATATACAAGCAGGGGATTCGAGAGTTGAAGCAGCTCGTTCATCCCCACGCCGTGATTCCGTTGAAGGTTGGCAATCGTCGCGTGGAGGCGACGGTGGTGAGCGCGGTGTGGAGCTTCTTCGCCGTCTACACGTTCATCTTCATCGTCATCATGCTGGTGCTCATGGCGACCGGCCTGGATTTCACCACATCCTTCTCCGCCGTGGCCGCTTCGCTGAACAACCTGGGGCCCGGTCTGGGTGAAGTCGCCGCGAACTACGGGTCGATTGGAGACTTCGCGAAGGCGACTCTTTGCTTTGCCATGCTGCTGGGGCGCCTGGAGGTGTTCACGCTACTCGTGCTGTTTACCCCGATGTTCTGGCGCCAGTAAAAACTCTCGCCACCGGCATTTCGAGATCGCAAACTCTCTCTGCTGGTCTCGCAGATTGGGACACGACCCTAGCCCTCATATCTCACCGATTTTTGGAATTCTCGGCGAGAGATTGTGCGTTGCAGGGGATTTTCAGACTAAGGCAATAGCCGTAGCTATTGCCGCAGGAGGAAGATTCGCTGCAACGTGCAAGAACCGGCGAGAGACCAAATAGGCGTTTCGCGAGGCAATAGAAGATCCAAAGGGCGTCGGGTCGCCGAATCGGTGAGATATGCAGTCTAAGCCGCCTTCGAGCTTCCCCGGGTCTTGCGGATCAGTTCGTAGGCCGCCTGGATTTCCTGGGATTTTTCCGTGGCCAGCTTGAGCATGTCCTCGGGCACACCTCGCGCCATGAGCTTGTCCGGGTGATGCTGGCTCATGAGCTTTCGGTAGGCGCGCTTCACCTCGGCGTCGGAAGCGCTTTCTTCAACCCCGAGTGCGGCGTAGGCATTCGGCAGCGTCGCCGCGCTGCCGGCGCTCCCGGGCTGCTGGTGAAACTGCTCCTGCGCTGTGGCCATGCGTAGAAGCTGGTCCACGGCCTGGGCGCTGAAACCGAGCTGCACGCCGATACGCTTGAGCGCTTCACGTTCGCCCGCGTGTAGTTCCCCGTCAGCGAAAGCGAGCGCTATCAGGAACATCATCAGCGTTTGCTTCAGTGTCGGATGCGCACCACCGGCTCGAAGAAAACTCAGAACAGCAGCGTCGGGAGAGAAGTCGGTTTCCGCTCCTTCCTTGAAAAGAAGGATCGCGTCGTTGCGCTGCTCGTCACCCAGACCCAGCTGCCGGAAGATCGCCTCCGTATGGACGATTTCCTCCTTGGAAATTCGACCATCGGCCTTGGCCACGTAACCCATGAGCAGGAAGGTGGTGCGGAAGAAGTGCTGGCGAAGTTCGCCGATACCCGGGCCGGCCATACCGAGAACCGAGCCCAGGCCGCGATCAAAGAGGTGGCCGAGGACCAGGCCAAAGAACAGGCCCGGAATGCCGGCGGCCATCAGACCCAGCAGGCCGGCGATCAGCTTACCCACGAACATAGATTGCTTTCCCTAAATGTGTGGCTGCTCTCAGGATCCTGGATTTACGGCTTCGGGCGTCCAGCCCGGCGCGTAGTAGTCCAAGGGGCCGCGGGGACGGGTGCGGAAGCGCTTGTACTCCCACTGGTACTGCTCGGGACATAGGCGCAGGCACTGCTCTACGCCTTCATTGAGAGCGAGAAGGGAGCGGTCCAGATCTTCGCTGTAGATATCCTTGGCTGCCGGTACAAAGTGGAGGCGGAACCCCTCGGGCACGCGCTCGGCGAACGCATAAAATGCGGCGGCACCGCTGCGCTGCAGGAGCTTGCTTACGAAGGTCATGGTAAACGATGGTATGCCCATGAACACACTGTTCTTGCCCGCTTCGACTACCGGCGGTACCTGATCGGGAAGAATGCCCGTGATACCGCCGCGCTTGAGCGTTCGTACCAATGTCCCGAGACCGCGCGCCGATGTCGGCACCAGTCGGGTCCCGGAGCGTTCCCGGGCGCTGCGGACGATATGCTCCAGGGCCTGCATATGGGGAGGCTCGTAGAGCGCGAGGGCATCGCCCAGAGTTGCCAGATATAGGCCAGCTACCTCCCAATTCCCCAGGTGAGGACCGAGGATAACGACACCGCGCCCTTGGGAGAGTGAATCCACGACCGCCTCCTCGCCCAGCACTTCTACGATATGCGCCTGGACCACGGGCCAGGGTCGGCGCCAGACAAAACCCATTTCCACAGCGAGCTCACCGGTGGCGAGGACGGAACGCCTTGCCAGGACCTGACGCTCGTCGGCGTCGAGTTCGGGAAACGCCAGCAGGATGTTTCGCTCGGTGACGCGCCGTGGTGCGGCGTTGAGCCACCACAGGAGACGGCCCAGACCGCGACCCAGGGCGCGGCCCGCGCGCAGCGGCAAAGTTGCAGCGAGACTGAGAAGAACAACGACGAGACGGGCTTTCACGAGAGGCCGGTACGCAATGCTATAGCGTTATTCTGCCGTGAACGCTGGCGGTATACTACGCGCCTTTTTTTGCAGCGAGAAAAGGCCGTGGAGCAGCAGGATGAGCGCGTTCCCGTAGAGGAGAACGGCATCAGCTTTCAGGAACTGATCTTCAGACTTCAACAGTTCTGGGGGAAGCAGGGCTGTGCCATTCTTCAGCCGCTGGATATGGAGGTGGGCGCCGGGACCTTCCATCCCGCCACCTTCTTACGCTCGCTGGGCCCGGAGAACTGGAATGCGGCTTACGTTCAACCAAGCCGTCGGCCCACGGACGGCCGTTACGGCGAGAATCCGAACCGATTGCAGCACTACTACCAGTTCCAGGTCGTTATGAAACCGTCACCCGCTGACTTTCAGGAACGGTACCTGGCGTCGCTGGAGTCGCTTGGTATTGATCCCCTCGAACACGACATTCGCTTTGTCGAAGACAACTGGGAGTCGCCCACGCTCGGCGCCTGGGGACTCGGCTGGGAAGTCTGGCTCAACGGAATGGAAGTGTCGCAGTTCACCTACTTCCAGCAGGCCGGCGGCATCGAGTGCTTCCCGGTAACGGGGGAGATCACCTACGGCCTTGAGCGCATTGCCATGTATCTCCAGGGTGTGGACAGTGTCTACGATCTGGTGTGGACCCGGGGTCCCCAGGGTGCCGTGACCTATGGCGATGTGTACCACCAAAACGAAGTAGAGATGTCTCGCTACAACTTCGAAGAGGCGGATACCACTTTTCTTTTTCAGCAGTTCGACCATAGCGAGACCGAAGCGCAGCGCCTGGTAGAGGCGGGCCTGCCGCTCCCGGCCTACGAAATGGTAATGAAGGCGTCCCACGCCTTTAACCTCCTCGATGCCCGACACGCCGTTTCGGTCACCGAACGGCAGCGCTACATCCTTCGGGTGCGCAGCATCGCCCGCGCCTGCGCGGAAACCTATTTCTCGGCGCGGGCGACCCTCGGGTTCCCGATGGCTGACGCGGAGCATCGCGACGAGGCACTGCGCGCCTGGCAGGAGACGGCGGCATGAGCGAGCGAACTCTGCTCCTGGAGCTTGGCTGCGAAGAGCTGCCTTCCAGCAGCCTGAAGGAACTCGGCGAAGCCCTTGAGCACTTGACACAAACGAAGCTCGCGGCGCTCCGCCTTACCCATTCCGGAAGTCACTGGTTTGCCACGCCGCGACGTCTCGCCGTGCGCATCGACGCCCTTGCGGAGCAGGCCCCAGCCGAGCAGCGCGAGGCCCTTGGGCCTCCCGTGGCCCAGGCTCGCGACGAGTCGGGGAACTGGACCCGGGCCGCGCAAGGATTCGCGAAAAAGCAGGCAATCGCCGTCGAGGACCTCGAGGTCATCAGCACGCCGAAAGGCGAACGGGTAGGCGTCCGGCAAACGCTTCCCGGTGCCCGGGTGCAGGACGCCCTGCCCGCGCTGGTCGAGGAACTCATAACGGAGTTGCCCGTCGCTAAACGCATGCGTTGGGGCAATTCGCGCCTTGAGTTCGCCCGTCCTATTCATTGGCTTGTCGCCCTGTACGGCGAAGAAAGCGGATTTGGCTCGGTCCTGGGCATGGCCCTGTCGAATCGCAGCCGGGGTCACCGTTTTCACGCCGGCGAAGAAATCGTCCTGAAGAGCGCCGATAGCTACGAAGACCAGCTTCGTGATGCGCACGTCATTGTAGATTTCGCTCATCGGGCGGACATCATACGGGAGCAGGTCCACGGCGCTGCGGCAGATCTTGGCGCTCACGCTCTGATCGATCAAGACCTTCTCGTAGAGGTGACGAGCCTCGTGGAATGGCCGGTGGCCCTGACCGGGAGCTTTGACCGGGAGTTTCTGCACGTTCCTCAGGAAGCACTGATTTCCTCCATGCAAAGCCACCAGAAGTACTTCCCGGTTGTCGATGGCGGGGGGGCTCTGCTTGCGAACTTCATCACGGTCGCCAACATTGAAAGTTCCAACCCGGCGTCCGTGGTTGCCGGCAACGAACGGGTCATCCGACCGCGCCTGGCCGACGCGGCGTTCTTCTTCAAGCAGGACCTCGAGCACAGCCTTGAGTCACGACTGGACCAGCTCGCTGACGTCGTGTTCCAGGCGCAGCTCGGCACGCTTCTGGACAAGAGCCGGCGCGCGGCCGGCCTCGCCGCACGCCTCGCGGTGCTCACCGGCGGCAATGAAGAGAACGCGCATCGCGCGGGCCTGCTCAGCAAAACCGACCTGGTCTCCGAGATGGTGCTCGAATTCGCCGATCTGCAGGGCATTGCGGGAGGCCATTACGCTCGCCACGACGGAGAGGTGCCGGCGGTTTGTGAAGCCATCGCTCAACACTACTGGCCGCTCCAGGCGGGAAGCCCGCTTCCCGAGGGCGACACAGCGGTCGCCGTCGCGCTGGCCGATCGTCTCGACACGCTTGTGGGAATATTCGGTATCGGACAAAAGCCATCCGGCTCGCGCGATCCTTTCGGTCTGCGTCGGGCTTCCATTGCCGTGCTTCGCCTGCTGATCGAAAAAGACTTGGATCTGGATCTCCGCGAGCTGCTGACCATGGCAGCCGAGGCGTTTCCGCCGGATGTCATCGCCGAGGGTACCGTTTCCACGGCGCTCGACTACATCTACGATCGCCTGCCGGCGCTCTTTGAGGCCGAGCAGATTCCCATCGAACTGTTTCGTGCCGTGCGTGCCTGCGGCTCCACGCGGCCACGGGATTTCGTCCGGCGCCTCGAGGCGCTACGGGCGTTTGTTGAGCGTCCCGAGGCCGCCGCCCTCGCTGCGGCAAACAAGCGTGTCGGCAATATTCTGGCGAAAGCGGGCGAGCTGGACGGCGAAGAAGTGAGCGCTGACTTACTTCAGGAGTCCGCTGAGAAAAAGCTTGTGGCGGCCATCGACGCCATGTCGGCAGACAACGCCGCGGCCCTTCGGAAAACCGACTACGCGGCGGTATTGACCCGTCTGGCGACGCTGCGCGATACCGTCGATCAGTTCTTCGATACGGTCATGGTCAACGCTGAAGATCCACGGCTCCGCGCCAATCGGTTGGCGCTTCTGGCCAACCTGCGCGGTGAGTTTACCGCCGTCGCGGACATTTCTCTTCTCGCGGGCTGAGGGCTCTATGCTCTCAGCCATCTTGCGAGGTTCCATCTGAGAGGAACGCCGCAGCATCCGAAGCACGCGGCTGAAGCATGTCGCAAAAGGCGACGGGGCGGGAAATGACTGCCCCGGTAGATATGCTCGCTGCGTTAGACTCAACGCTAAGCAACGTCAGGGATCAGCTAAGTGGCCGATGAGCACGCCGGAGATGTGTTGGCATCTTCGACCGGAGGGACTCCCGCAGACCTCACCGGCTTTCTGACGTCTCTGTTCCAGCGCCTCGGTTCTGAAGGCGTCGAGAACGAGCTGTTGCTCTGGTGCACCTTCGCCGGGCTCAGCGCCGGCCTGTTTGTTTCCCTCTGGAAGAACGCGACTATCTCCCGCGGCAGCGCAGCGAACCTCGAGTTGCAGTCGCGTTTGCGAGAGCGCGAACTGGAGGCCGCGGCGCTCACGGCGCAGCGAGAAGAATTGCAGGGTCAATTGACGAATCTGACCCGGCGATTGGACAGGCTTCAGGAAGAGGGCGACGTCCTGGGCCGCAAATACGCCGCGACGGAAGCACGCCTCGCCAGCGAAAAGCAGAACTACGCGCGCCAGCTGGCGCTGCTCGAGGAAAGCCGGGCCCAACTGCGCGTCGAATTTGAAAATCTCGCCAATCGCATCTTCGAAGAGCGCGGGCGCCAGCTGTCTTCACACAACCAGCAAAGCATCGAAAGCCTGCTGAAGCCCTTCGGGGAGCAGATTCATCGCTTCCAGTCGCGCGTCAACGAGGTTCATGAACAGTCCATCCGCGGTAATGAGAGTCTCGCGGTGGAGCTGCGGAATCTGATGGGCGTGGGATTAAAGATGAGCGACCAGGCCGAGAACCTTACCCGGGCGCTGAAAGGAGACAAAAAGACCACGGGCAATTGGGGGGAAGTACAGCTCGAACGGACGTTGCAACTGGCAGGCCTCGAACCCGGAGAGCACTACGAGGCGCAGAGCGTCTTTCGAGACGACGAAGGCCGACGCCGCATACCGGACTTTGTCATCAAGCTGCCCGACGGTAAGCACCTGATCATCGACAGCAAGGTGTCGCTGGTCGATTACGACCGGGCGATTGCTGCCGAAAACGACGAAGAACGCAGCGAGGCGCTCAAAGCACACGGCCTCGCCCTGAAGCGTCACATTGATGACCTGGCCGCCAAAGACTACAGCGGTCTCCCGAACGCGAACAGTCCCGAACTTGTCTTCATGTTCATGCCCATCGAGGCGGCCTACATCGAAGCCCTGAAGTTCAATCGCGAACTGTTCAACGAGGGCTATCAGAAGAATGTAGTCATGGTTTCCCACACTACGCTGCTGCCCATGCTGCGCACGGTAGCGAGCCTGTGGATTGCCTATCGCAGCAATGAGGAAGCCCGGGAAATCAGCACCATGGCCGGCGATATCTATAACAAGGTAAGTCTTGTGGGGCAGCGCCTTGAAGATATGGGCAAGACCCTGAGCACGGTAACAGACAAGTACAACAAGACGGTCACCGCGCTGGTGGGCAAGCAGGGCCTGTACGGAAAGATCGAACGCTTTCGCAGCACTACCGCTAATGCCAAGGGCGAGCTACCTCAGCCCGCGTCGCAGCACCCGAATATCGAACACGATCGCCTGACCATCCTCCAGGATGGTGAGTCCGCTGCGTCGCCGGGAACCCCGGAAGACGAAACGGAACAGGGCGGGGACAAGGCGATGGCGCGGCCGGTAGAGCTCAAACGTCGAGGTTAGCCACCGAAAGCGCGTTGTCTTCGATGAACTCTCGACGCGGCTCTACCTGGTCTCCCATCAGGGTGGTAAAGATTTCGTCCGCCATCATGGCGTCATCGATGGTCACCTGCAGCATACGCCGCGACTCCGGGTCCATAGTCGTTTCCCAGAGTTGCTCGGGGTTCATTTCCCCGAGACCTTTGTAACGCTGGATGGTGTAGCCACGGCGCGCTTCCGCGAGAAGCCAGCTCCAGCCTTCGGCGAAGTCCCGCGTATGCAGCGTCTTCTCGCCTCGCTGGAAGTAGCCCCCTTCTTCGATCAGTTCGGCGAGTGTGGCGCCGACATTGCTCATGGCCGCGTAGTCCTGGGAGCGCAGGAAGTCCGGACGCAGAGGTACGGGGCGCTCCACACCGTGAGCGAGCATCCGGATCAGTGGGTAGACAAGCCCGTCCGCGTCGGTGCGTACCTCGACCGAATAGCTGACGCCTTTGACTTTAAGAGTTTGTAAGCGCTCACTTAGGGCCTCGCAGAATGCCTCCACGGTCGCCTCGTCCTGCAGCGATGCGGCGTCCAGACGCGGCGTGTAGACAAGCTCCCAGAGCACATCCCGGGGTATGAGGCGGGACCTGCGTTCCACAATGGACTCGACTGCCTGGAGCTGCTGTACCAGCGCCTCAAGCGCTTCACCCGTCACCGGCGGAGCTTCAGAATTGACGTAGATTGAGGCGCTATCGAGAGCCGCGGCGGTGAGGTAGGCGGACAGGGCACCATCGTCCTTCAGGTACTCGTGCTGCTTACCGCGCGCAATTTTGTAGAGCGGTGGCTGGGCAATGTATACATGGCCACGCTCGAGCAGCTCGCGCATCTGTCGGAAGAAGAATGTCAGAAGCAGCGTCCGAATATGCGAACCATCGACGTCGGCATCAGTCATGATGATTATCCGGTGATAGCGCAGCTTCTCCGGATCGAACTCTTCCTTACCGATGCCGCACCCCAGCGCCGTGACCAGCGTGCCCACCTCGGCCGAACCCAACATCTTATCGAAGCGGGCTTTCTCTACATTCAGTATTTTGCCCTTCAGCGGCAGGATGGCCTGAAAGCGTCGGTCCCGGCCCTGTTTCGCAGACCCACCCGCGGAATCGCCCTCAACAAGATAGAGCTCCGACTGGGACGCATCCTTCTCCTGGCAGTCGGCGAGTTTGCCCGGAAGACCGGCTATATCCAGGGCTCCTTTGCGCCGCGTAATCTCGCGGGCCTTTCTCGCGGCTTCCCGGGCGCGCGCGGCTTCCAGCATTTTTGAAACGACGGATCGCGATTCCGTAGGGTTCTCCAGCAGATAGTCCCCAAAGCAGCGGTTCATCGCCTGCTCGACGGCTGTTTTCACTTCAGACGAGACCAGTTTGTCTTTGGTCTGGGATGAAAACTTGGGGTCCGGCACCTTCACCGAGATGATCGCAGTAAGTCCTTCGCGAGCATCGTCGCCGGTGGTGGTGACCTTGGCCTTTTTGGCAAGACCCTCCTTCTCGATGTAGGCATTCAGTGAGCGTGTGAGGGATGAACGAAAACCCGCGAGGTGTGTACCCCCATCACGCTGGGGAATGTTGTTCGTGTAGCAGAAGATGTTTTCCTGGTAGGAGTCATTCCACTGCAGCGCAACCTCAACTCCGGTGCCATCCTCAGCGTCACTCTGGAAGTGAAAGGGCTTGTGAATGGGCGTTTTGTTGCGATTCAGATAGTCGACGAAAGCTCTCAAGCCGCCTTCGTAGTGATAGGTCTCTTCTTTTTCCGTGCGCTCATCGTGGAGCACGATTTCCACTCCGGAATTAAGGAAGGCAAGTTCGCGCAGACGTTTTGCAAGCACGTCAAAGTCGAACTCGATGTTTGTGAAAGTGTTCGCCGAAGGCTTGAAGCGAATCAGGGTGCCGGTGTGATCAGCGTTGCCGCTGACCTCGAGAGGCGCTTGTGGCACACCGTGCTCGTAGTACTGCTGATAGGTCTGCCCATTGCGCCAAATGGTCAGCCAAAGGCCTTCGGATAGCGCATTGACCACCGACACGCCCACTCCGTGGAGCCCACCGGATACTTTGTAAGTGTTGTCATCGAATTTGCCGCCCGCGTGAAGCACAGTCAGGATAACTTCCGCCGCAGAAACGCCCTCTTCGTGCATATCTGTGGGTATGCCGCGACCATTGTCACGAACGGATACGGAATCGTCGGGATGAATCGTAATCTCAATGCGGGAGCAATGGCCGGCTAAAGCTTCGTCGATAGAATTGTCGACGACCTCAAACACCATGTGGTGCAGACCCGTGCCGTCATCAGTGTCACCGATGTACATGCCCGGGCGCTTACGAACGGCATCCAGCCCCTTGAGGACCTTGATTTTTGACCCGTCGTAGTTGTCCTGCCCCTCACTCATCCCATTCTCCGTTCGCTGCGCGCCCATTAGAGGCGCTGCTTTGCTGCTCAGCCCGATTCCTTCCGGCTGACACTGCCATGTTCCACGTGAAACAGTTCGACCGTATCCCCTACCGCGGATAACCAGGCGACCGGCATAGACGCTGGGTCTATGCAGGTAATCAATGTTTGCGCGCGCATCTCAGCAAGCCGTCGACAGACCTTTTCGCAGCGGTCTCCATCCAACTCGGACGGCAAATCGTCGATAAGGAAAGTAACGGGCACACCCGCGCTAGATACCAAATGACCTTGAGCAAGCTTGAGGGCAATGATCAAAAGCTTTTGCTGTCCACGAGACAGTGTTTCCGCCGCCAGATAGCCGTTAACAAGGACACGTATATCGGCTCGCTGCGGCCCAGCGTGCGTAAAACCCTGGTCGAGGTCGGTAGTCGCGCTTCGCTCCAGCACCTCAATGTAGCTCGCTTGAGAGTCCCAGCCTCGCCGGTAACTCAGAGTGACATCCTCCAGCTCCGGTGCCAGCCCGGCGAGTATGGGGATAAACGAGTCCTGCAGCGCCGAAACAAAACGTGCTCGCGCCTCCGCAAGACTGTTGCCTTGCTTCGCCAGATCCGAGGTCCAAACCTCCATTTCAACAGGGTTAATACTACCACGGCGCAGCAGGTGATTTCTCTGTGTAAGCGCGCGCTGAAACTTTGGGAATACCTGTCTTTCGGCTTGTTCCACGTGAAACACGCCCCAATCCATGAGACGCCGTCGTTGAGCCGGCTCACCTAGCAGGAGTTCAAAGCTCGCAGAATTTATAACCAGCAGCGGGAGCTCATCAGCGAGCCGCGACGCCGACCGTACTGTCTCCCCAGCTACTCGTAACAGAACCTCGCCTTTGACACCACGCTGAACGCCTAAGGACGCGTGCGAGCCAATTCCGTGGATGACGTAGCATTCCTTGCCGTACTGAACCTGCGACCTGGCTTTTCCACCGCGGAAGGAGCGCGCTGTTCCAAGAATATGAGCAGCTTCGAGAAGACTTGTTTTACCGCTGCCGTTTTTACCGAAAATCACATTGTGCCGGGAAAGGCGCTCGAGCCTGACCTGACTGAGATTCCTGAAGTCGCTTACGGCAAGTGTGTGAAGCAGGGTGAAGCCCTCTTTTCACCGGAACTCTTCTCTAGCCGTGCTCCGAAGGCATGCAGTAGAAGATTCCGTCCAATTTTGAGGCCGATATTGCGATCATTTTGGATGAAATAGGTTGGCTATGTGGGGATACGTGGTCAAAACGAGTGGAGAACGAGCCACCAAGGATTCGCAGTGGTTTCTTTTCGGTTGCAGCATTTCCGGCAACACCCGCCTGGCAGCGCCAGCAAGCGACGGGACCCCGGATGAACGCGGAGAGCGCCTCAGAGTCGCATGGGCATTACGACGTAGAGTGAGTCGCCGCCATCCGCCTCTTCGAGGAGCGCGCTGCTATTGGGATCGCCCAGCGAAAAACGGACCTGATCACCACTCAGGACCCCGAGAACGTCCAACAGATAGCCAACATTGAAGCCAATCTCCAGCGATTCGCCGGAGTAGTTCACGGGCAGACTCTCTTCCGCCTGTTCCTGCTCTGGGTTGTTGGCCTCGATATCGAGGCTACCTTCGCTGAGCTTGAGACGCACGCCGCGGTACTTCTCATTCGACAGAATTGCCGTGCGTGTAAACGCCTGGCGGAGCTCCAGGCGTGAACCCTCAAGAATTTTGTCCGCCGCTCGCGGAAGTACCCGCTCGTAGTCAGGAAACTTTCCGTCGACGAGCTTCGACGTAAATGTGAAATTTGGGGTTGTTGCTCGCAGGTGATTGCTTCCGAGGATGATCGTCACCTCTCCCTCATCATCCTGCATCAGCCGGGCGAGCTCGAGCACGCCTTTGCGCGGGACGATGAGCTGAGTGTCTTCAAGATCCTTCATCGTTCCTGGGAAGGTGCACACCGCGAGGCGATGACCGTCAGTGGCCACCGTCCGCAAACGCCCGGCGCGAAGCTCGATATACATCCCGTTCAGGTAGTAGCGCACGTCCTGCTGAGCCATGGCGAAGCTGGTGCGCTCGATCAAGCGGCGCAGTTCTGCCTGCTTCAGCATCATCTGGTGCGTGCCGATGCTGTCTTCAATGTTCGGAAACTCTCGTGCTGGGAGCGTTGCGAGAGTAAAACGGCTGCGACCGCTGCGCAGCGTAGCGCGGGACTCGGAGACGCTGATTTCGATATCAGCGCCCTCGGGCAGGCTCTTGCAGATGTCGGCAAGCTTTCTCGCCGGGACCGTTATTTCGCCGTTGGTGCCTTCCTCATCCAGGGTGAGACGTCCAACCAGCTCCACCTCCAGATCGGTACCCGTTATGGAAAGGTGCTTCCCGTCGAGATTGAGCAGAACGTTGGCGAGAACCGGAAGCGTCTGTCTCCGCTCCACTACCCCCGCGACCAGGTTCAAGGGGCTGAGCAACGCCTCTCGGGAAACACGGAACTTCATGGGGACAGGATTCCTTAACGCGGTCTTAACTGTGGGAAAAACCGCCGAAGTGTACCGTAAATCTCCCTTAAGTAGTCAGCAGACGAAGCAGGTTCTTATAGTCTTCGTGGATGTCAGAGCTCGTCTCGCGAAGCTCCTTGATCTTCCGGCAGGCATGGAGCACGGTTGTATGGTCGCGGCCGCCGAAGCTGTCCCCGATCTCCGGCAGACTGTTATTGGTCAGCTCCTTGGCGAGAGCCATGGCGACTTGCCGGGGTCGCGCGACCGAGCGGTTCCGGCGTCGGGAATTGAGATCGGCAACTTTGATCTTGTAGTACTCCGCCACCGTGCGCTGGATGTTATCCAGGCTGACCTGCTTGTCCTGCAACGCGAGAAGATCCTTCAGACTCTCCTTGACCAGATCAACATCGACCGGGCGCTTTGTGAAGTTAGCGCTCGCTATCACTCTCTTCAGCGCGCCTTCTAGCTCCCGTACGTTCGATCGAATGCGCTGGGCGATGAAGAAGGCCGATTCAGGAGGCAGATCGAGACGCGCCTGGTTCGCCTTGTTCATCAATATCGCCACGCGAGTTTCAAGATCCGGTGGCTCCACCGCCACAGTGAGGCCCCAGCCAAAGCGTGATTTGAGTCGTTCCTCGAGACCATCGATTTCCTTGGGATAGCGGTCGCAGGTCAGGATCATTTGCTGGCCGCTTTCGAGCAACGCATTGAAAGTATGGAAAAACTCCTCTTGAGAGCGGTCCTTCTTGGCAAAAAACTGGATGTCGTCGATTAGCAGCGCGTCTACAGACCTGTAGTAACGCTTGAAGTCCGAAATTGCATTAAGCTGAAGCGCCTTGACCATGTCCGCGACAAAACGCTCCGAGTGCAGATACACGATCCTGGCACCCGGTCTGTGAGCTTTAAGAGCGTTGCCCACGGCATGCATCAGGTGGGTCTTGCCGAGACCAACGCCTCCGTAAAGAAAGAGTGGGTTGTAGGCATCACCCGGGTTTTCAGCCACCTGGGACGCGGCTGCCAGCGCCAGCTGATTCGATTTACCTTCAACGAAGGTAGAAAAGGTATAGCCGGTAACAAGATTGTGTTGGTGTTGCAGCGCCTCATGGACTTCCGACTGCGCCGCCTGTCCGTAGCTCAAGGTCTGCTCTACCAGCGATTGTCTAGAGGATCTGCCCTCGCTGGCCACCGATTCTGTTGATCCCGCCGGCATAAATCCCTGGGCAGATCCCTGGATTGGAGATTGCAGTCCATCGTCGAGCGGCTGGATCTTTCGTCCATCCACCACGGCCAGCGACGGGCCACGAATAACCGGCAGGTCAGATTCCAAAACACGCCCGGGAGGTAAGAGTCCGTCGTGGAGGGCATCCATGTTGCGGGCTTCGCTGTCGTTTCCTCCAGCACTTAGCGAACGTCCATCGCGCAAAGCGCCAGCGCCGCTGGACGTGGTCGCCTCGAGGGCAGATTCCGGAGCGCTGGCCGCAAATGGAACGCTGCCGGGAACCCCCGTGCCAATAGCAAGGTGCATGGGGCTCGGCACTGCCGCGCCACCATTCGCTGACTGGGCTCCGATCCTGAGCGATACATCACGGAGCACTTCCTGGATGATTGTCTCGTACTTGCTGCTAACAAAGTCTGAGATAAAACGATTCGGTGCGGTCAGATAAAGCTTGCCGTCATTCACCGACGCGCGGAGGGGCTTTATCCAGGTATTGAACTGCTGCGGCGGGAGTGCTTCACGCAGTTGCTGCGCGCACTCCTTCCAAACTGTGTCTGTCAATGCAATCTCTCTTGAGCGACTTGCGAAATCCGCATCCCCCGAGTCAGATCCAGCCCTTACGCACCTCATCAGGTGCGCAAAGCGCAGGACTTTGCTCGTATCGCTCCTATCTGTCTGGTCTTGTCAAAAGTGTGCCTGGTCGCAAACCTGGGTGCGCCACTGCACGCGCATGGCCACGGGTAGGTCCGTTCAGACTTCTAGCGCCCTTTTCTGTCTCTGGCTCTACTCAGGCTTTTTTCAGCCTGTTGATCCGAGACCGGTGAGCCGGGAAACATCCCCGCCCGGCCTGGCTACGCTGCGTTTGTGCGATAGGTAATGTACGACCCTTGAAACTTGATCCATGCAATCCATGCGGACCCCTTTTTCATAGTTTTTTCATAGTTCTTTCGATGTTTTTTCGCTGTTCAGCGCTTTTTTGTTCATCTATCCACGTCGACGATCCCGAATCCGCAACATCAACCTGCCTTGCGCAGGCGCGATGCCCCCGATTCGACGCTCCTGCACAGGATTCCGTAGTAGCGACAAGCACGCCGGCTATTCAAGCCGCCCAAGTCAAGCCGCCCTACTCAGCAATACACCAATCAACACGCTAAGCAGCACACGGCAGCCGTTCGCTGCTTTTCGCTGCTTTTCGCTGCCTCTCGTCGCCTTACACTCACCACAACAGCTCTACATTAAGCTCGATATCGAGGAATTTATCCTTCGACTATCGTTCTCGCAGAGCGACAGTGCATATGTTGATATCAGTAGCCTGGCACGTCGAACGAAATGGATGTTACCGCGCCAGGGCACGTCCGGCTAGCGCTTTCGAAAATCACGCTCTCAATTAAAGTTATATATATCAACACGTTACTTAATTTCAAAATCATGACAAAAAATCTATCGAAAAAAACGTTGGAGACCGCGCCTGTGGATAACTTGTTATTAAAATCGGAGAAAACTGTTCATCGATGCCGCTGATGCCCATTCAGCTTACGTTTTGTACGGTTGTGCAAAAACGCCACGGACGGCCGCGGCTCGCAGCACGGGAATGGTGTAAATCTCCGCCCCCAAGGTTCGCCAAGGCACACACCTCGCAGCGGCTTCGTGCGTTGAATCAACGACTACTATTCACTACAATGCCGCGCCTTTTGCCTGGCGCCAATCCCAGCGGGATTAGCGCAGACACAAATACACCAAGGTGGGGCGAAAGCCAGATGGCGCAAGCCGGGTGATCAGACGCCCAGTCCGCGCAGACGGTCAGCACGCTGTGGCTGTCCTATGCTGGTCGAGACCCGCTTTTACGAGAAGAGCAGTACGATGAAAAGAACGTTCCAACCAAGCGTGATCAAGCGCAAGCGCACCCATGGATTCCGTGCGCGTATGGCCACGAAAAGCGGCCGTGCCGTACTTGCCCGACGTCGCGCGCGTGGACGCAAGCGACTCGCAGCCTGAGCCGGCGCTGTACCGGTGACGCTTTCTATTCACCGGAATACGGACTTTCCAGCGACCGTCCATCACCAGTGACACAGGGCTCTGCTCATGTCCCAGGGCTTCTCGCGACACCAACGCCTGGTAGCTGCCGCGGAGTACCGCAAGGTTTTCACGTCGCCGGATGCCAAGGCCGGTGCATCCTTGTGCCTGCTCCTCGCCTCGCTTAACACTCTGGGACAACATCGCCTCGGGCTGGCAGTCGCAAAGAAACACATCCCCTCCGCGGTCCGGCGTAACCGCTTTAAGCGCCTGGCACGTGAACGATTCCGCCGACTTGAGCACCGTAATCCGGGCCTCGACATAGTAGTTCTAAGTAGACCCGCTGCAGCGACGTCCAACCAACGGGATCTGAGCCGGGCGCTCGATCATCAGTTCAAGCGAATCCTGCGACGCACGTCCACTCGCCTGGAATCGGCGGCTGGAACAGATACCTCACGGCCGGCCGAAGCCACCTAGCCATGAAGTCCGTGCTCGTGTTTTTGATTACAGCGTACCAGTGGTGCCTGAGTCCGTGGCTGGGCAATCATTGTCGGTTCCACCCGACCTGCTCCCAGTACGCGAAAGAAGCGATTGAGACACACGGTGCCGTTCGCGGCAGTATTCTTGCGCTACGCCGAGTAGGGCGTTGCCATCCCTGGGCGTGCGGAGGCCTGGACCCCGTGCCCCCCGTCTGCAAACAGGACTGACAATCCATGGATATCCAACGCGCGCTTCTCATCGGCGCAGTCGTTCTTCTTTCTTTTATGCTCCTGCAGGAATGGGTGGCCTTTAAGGCTGCAAAGGAGGCACCCACGCGTCCCGAGGCTCGCCTGACTGCAGATGGCGGAATTCCAAGCACAGGCTCAGACCTGGATGGTGGCAGCCCGGCAACGGACCTGCCGCCCCTCGCTACCCTGGATGAACCGATGGCCGGGCAATCCTCAGGGGAGCTGAGCAGCGATGATCTTCCCGCCGTCGAAGCATCCATGGATCCAACGGCGAAAGAAGACAATGCCACTGCCGTAACAGACAGCGCCGATATCGTTCAGGTTTATACCGACACGCTCCAGCTGGCGATCGATTTGAATGGCGGCGACATCGTGGAAGTCGCCCTGCCGAAATTCCTTGCCGAGATCGACAACCCGGACCTTCCCTTTGTGCTACTGGAAAACAATGCGAGTCGCGCCTACGTGGCCCAGTCCGGCCTCATCGGCCGAGACGGCATCGACAGCAACGGCCGCGCTCGCTACCAGAGCAGTGCAGCGCGCTACGATCTTGGCAATGACGATCAGCTTAGCGTAGACCTTGTTTACAGTGGTGAAGCGGACGTTGCTGTCACCAAGAGATTCACGTTTACCCGCGATAGCTACCTTGTGGACGTCAGCTACGAAATCACCAATCAGGGAAGCGAGCGCTGGCAGGGCAACCTCTTCGGCCAGCTGAAGCGCGACAGCAGCCCGGCGCCTGAATCCGATAACGGTGGCATGGGCATGCAACCATTTCTTGGAGCGGCTACCACGACGCCCGATGACCGCTTCAAAAAATTTGATTTTGACGATATCCGCAAGGAGCCCTATCGCGAACAGCATGAGGGCGGCTGGATTGCCATGATCCAGCACTACTTCCTGAGTGCCTGGATTCCCCGCGCCGACGCATCTCACAGTTACTCCACGCGGTTTACGCAAAGCGGGTTCAACATCGCTGGATTTACCAGTCCGGCGGTGCAGGTCGATCCGGGACAGACCATCGAAGTGAGCGCCAGCTTCTACGCCGGACCCAAGGATCAGTACAGCCTTAAGGAAATCTCCCCCTTTCTCGATCTCAGCGTGGATTACGGATGGCTGTGGTGGATCGCCCAGCCGCTGTTCTGGCTGCTGACAAAGATCCACACCCTCGTGGGTAACTGGGGAGCGGCGATCATCCTGCTCACCATCTTCATCAAGGGCGTATTTTTCAAACTGTCTGCCACCAGCTATCGCTCCATGGCAAACATGCGCCGCGTACAGCCCAAGCTACAGGACATACGCGAACAGTACGCTGACGATAAACAAAAGCAGTCGCAGGCCATGATGGACCTGTACCGGAAAGAAAAGATCAATCCTATGGGAGGCTGCCTCCCGATCCTTGTCCAGATGCCCGTATTCATCGCCCTGTACTGGGTGCTCATGGAGAGCGTGGAGCTTCGCCACGCGCCGTTCATGCTGTGGATCGATGACCTGTCCGTTATGGATCCGTTCTTCGTGCTGCCCTTACTAATGGGCGCGAGCATGTGGTTCATGCAGAAGCTCAATCCCCCACCGCCGGATCCCATGCAAGCCAAGATCATGCAGTGGCTGCCGATCGTGTTTACGTTCTTCTTTCTGTGGTTCCCGGCCGGTCTCGTCCTTTACTGGGTCGTCAACAACGTTCTGTCCATGGCCCAGCAGTACGTGATCACGCGACAAATCGAGCGCGAGGCGCAACTGGCCTAAGCTTCGTGGCGGTGCCCTTGTATGGACCTCGCTGATGCCCCTGATACGATCGCCGCGATCGCCACGCCGGCGGGCCGCGGCGGCATAGGTATCGTTCGTCTGTCGGGCCCTGAAGCACTGCATATAAGCCAAACGATATGCGATCGCGAACCACGGCCACGAGAAGCTACGCTGGTCAGCTTTCGCGATAAAGAGGGAGAGGTTCTAGACCGGGGCCTGGTCCTTCATTTCCCGGCACCGTACTCCTTCACTGGCGAAGACGTCGCGGAGCTGCATTGTCATGGAGGCCCTGCCGTGCTTTCCGCCATCCTCCACGCCTGTCTGCAGTATGGCGCTCGTGGTGCGCAGGCCGGGGAATTCAGTCAGCGGGCGTTCCTCAACGGAAAGATCGACCTGGTACAGGCGGAGGCCATCGCGGACCTAATCGCCGCGAGCAGCCGCGCGGCAGCGCGAAGCGCCAGCCGATCGTTGAGCGGGGAGTTCTCGAAGCGGGTAAATCGAATTCTTGATGGGCTGACGAAACTTCGCGTTTTCGTTGAAGCCGCTATCGATTTCCCGGAAGAAGAAATCGATTTCATCGCTGAGAGCGATGTGGGTGAGCGCATCGCAGGCCTCCACGGGGAGTTGAACGAGCTGCTGATCACCGCGAGAAGAGGTCGTCGTCTTCGCGATGGACTTAAGATCGTGCTCGCGGGAGCGCCCAATGCCGGAAAGTCGAGCCTGCTCAATCAACTTGCGGAAGCAGAATCGGCGATCGTCACGGATATCCCGGGCACGACGCGAGACGTGCTGCGCGAACACATCGATATCGATGGTATGCCTCTGCACGTGGTAGACACCGCCGGCCTGCGCGATACCGAAGACGCCGTCGAGCGTGAGGGCGTGCGGCGCGCCGAAGCAGAGATTCGTTCAGCGGATTGCATTGTCCTGGTGAGCGACTCAAGCATTGGTGATCGTCATGCTAGCGACGAAGACATCTGCGCCGTGCACGCCGAGCGACTCGGGGAAGCCGTACCCATCATCATCGTCCGCAATAAGATCGACGCGGTCGGGGAATCCCCCGGCATCGCCAGCTCCGAAGCAAGTCGCGTGGAATCGCGCATTAATCTCAGCGCGAAGACAGGAGCGGGTATTGATCTTCTGCGCCGCCAGCTTCTAGAGAGTGCGGGCCTGGGTGAAGGCACGGATTCCGATTTCATCGCCCGGGAGCGGCATATCGTCTCGCTAGAGAACACGCTCGCGCACCTGGAGGCGAGTCAGTCAGCTCTCTGTGATCGGCGAGCCCCGGAGCTGCTGGCGGAAGACCTGCGCTATGCCCAGGATGCGCTGGGCCAGATTACGGGGAAGCTGAGCAGCGATGATTTGCTCGGTGAGATCTTCAGCAGTTTCTGTATCGGCAAGTGAAACGCGCACAGCATACACGCGTTCCGCCCACAGCCAATCTACAGAAGAGCTGATTACAGCAGCCGCGTTCCTGGTCAACTTTTTCGGATCACTCCTTCGTTGATTCTGTCCACAACTCATCAAGCTGATGCCCCCGGACTATCCCCAAGGACAGGCACCCCGGTGTGTCGACGATTGATCATCCTGTGTAAAGAACCAGGACCTTCGAAACAAAGCCTGAAATCAGCGAGGAGAAACTTTGCACAGAAGCAGGATCAGTTAGCGGGTACGATTCTTTCCCCATTCCGTCCGACCTAAGAACGCAGCTTCCGCGCAGGACGGGCACAGACCTTTATCAGTCCTAACACCCTGATTCCAGGGAGAATATAGAGACTATCCACGGAAACGTCCGATACAACAGTAACTACAAAAATCTCATATACCTCTACATATATATTTCTTCTTATATATAGAAAGAGTGGACAGGCTGAACTGAAGCTATCCGGTAAGCTACCTTGTCGACATGGCGGAGCACTGATCGTGGCTTGCCTCCGCAGCTACGGTGCCTATAATCGCGCGCCCGCTCGGGGTTTACTGAGGTCTGGACAGACAACGATGTAGCAGGCCGTGCAGAACCGCTGCTCGCAAACAGCGCGTACGAGACGAACATGGACAACAAATACCGCTACGACGTCATCGTCATCGGTGGAGGTCACGCCGGCACCGAGGCCGCACTGGCCGCCGCGCGTATGGGTGCGTCAACGCTCCTGCTAACGCACTCGATAGATACGCTAGGGCAGATGTCCTGCAATCCTGCGATTGGTGGTATCGGCAAGAGCCATCTCGTGCGCGAGGTCGACGCTCTGGGTGGGGCCATGGCCCAGGCCACTGACGAAGCAGGTATCCAGTTTCGGGTCTTGAACCGGCGGAAGGGTCCCGCCGTTCGCGCCACGCGTGCTCAGGCCGATCGCGTTCTGTACCGGGGAGCAATCCGCGCCCGCGTGGAAACCCAGGCCAAGCTTCAGCTGTTCCAACAGGCCGTTGACGATCTCATTCTGGAGGGAGATCGAGTTAGCGGAGTCATTACCCAGACCGGCCTGCGCTTCTACGCCCCGCGAATCATCCTGACAACGGGCACCTTCCTCGGGGGGCAGATGCATATCGGCCTATCGAGTTCCGCCGGCGGCCGGGCCGGCGACCCGCCTTCGATCAGCCTCGCCGAGCGTTTGCGTGAGCTGCCCATTCGCGTCGGGCGTCTGAAAACCGGCACTCCGCCGCGGATCGATGCGCGGAGCGTAAACCTGGACTTGCTCGATCAGCAGTGGGGTGACGATCCGCGTCCCGTTATGTCGTTCCTCGGTAGCCGCGAAACCCATCCCGAACAGCGCTGCTGTTGGATCGCGCATACCAACGAACAAACTCACGAGCTCATCCGTGGATCGCTGGATCGCTCACCCATGTTCACCGGGGTAATCGAGGGCGAGGGGCCGCGTTACTGTCCCAGCATCGAAGACAAGATCCATCGCTTCGCCGACAAAAATGCGCACCAGGTTTTCGTCGAGCCCGAGGGTCTACACACAAACGAGCTCTACCCCAACGGGATTTCCACAAGTCTGCCTTTTGACGTACAGATCGAACTCGTTCGCAGTATCCGTGGCTTCGAAGCCGCACACATCACACGTCCCGGCTACGCCATCGAGTACGACTTCTTTGATCCCCGGGACCTGCGTCCTTCCCTCGAGACCCGCGACATCGGCGGCCTTTACTTCGCGGGGCAGATCAACGGCACGACGGGCTATGAGGAAGCGGCCGCCCAGGGAATGTTGGCAGGTATCAATGCGGTACTCGCTCTACGAGGGGAGGACTCCTGGTGTCCGCGTCGCGATGAGGCGTATCTCGGCGTGCTTGTAGACGACCTCATCACCCTCGGTACGCGCGAGCCCTACCGCATGTTTACGTCCCGCGCGGAGCATCGCCTACTGCTGCGCGAAGACAACGCGGACCTTCGCCTCACCGAAACGGGGCGGAAGATGGGTCTCGTTAACGACGCACGCTGGGCGGCCTTCACGGAAAAGCGTGAACTGATCGAACGCGAGCAGACGCGCCTGAGCCAATGCTTCGTTCACCCCGGTACCCGCGAAGCTGAAATTGTGTCGGAGCAAACCGGGAAGCCGCTAGCCCGGGAGTATTCTCTCGCCGAGCTCTTGAAGCGTCCGGAGATCAACTACAGCCTTCTCGCCAGCTTCGACCCCGATGCCCTCGCGCATGAGCAAGCCGCGGAGCAGGTCGAAGTCCAGGCACGCTACGCCGGCTACATCGATCGGCAGGAAGAAGAGATCGCGAGAATGCGCCGTTATGAAACCCTCGCGTTGCCCGCGGGACTCGATTACGCAGCGGTATCCGGACTGTCCAATGAGGTTCGGGACAAGCTGTCGACGGCGCGACCGCATACGCTGGGTCAGGCCTCCCGAGTGCCCGGCGTGACGCCCGCAGCCGTGTCCCTGCTCCTCGTTCATCTCAAGCGCGGTGAAAAACCAGCGCATGAGTCGTCCTCTGCCAGCGGATTACCCCCCCAACAGCAGAGCGCCTAAGGTAATGCTCGCCGAGCAGCTCCGGCGCGGCCTCGATGCCATGGGGCTCGCGCTGGATTCGGGCTGTCAGGAACGACTTCTAGCGTATTTGGCACTCCTTTCGCGCTGGAATCGCCGCTACAACCTGACCGCGGTACGTGAGCCCGAAGCGATGGTCACGCGTCACCTGCTCGACAGTCTTTCCCTGCTTCCGTTTCTTCGCGAGGGCAGCCTTATCGACGTGGGCAGCGGTGCGGGCCTGCCGGGTGTACCCATCGCTCTGGTACAGCCGTGGCGCGAAGTGACTGTGCTGGACAGCAACGGAAAGAAAACCCGCTTTCTCGACCACCTAAAGCTGACACTGGAGATACCGCGCCTCTCCGTGGTCAAGGCGCGCTGTGAAGACTATCGGCCGGAGCGGCCCTTCGATCTCCTGACCTCGAGAGCCTTTGCAGCCCTGGGTGATATGATCGCGGGCTGTCAGCATCTGCTGGCGCCTGGTGGCGAGTATCTCGCGATGAAGGGCATGCACCCGCAGGAAGAAATCGACGACTTGCCGTCGTCCGTTCGCCTGTTAGCTGTGGATCCGGTGGAGGTGCCTGGCCTCGATGAGGCGCGCTGCATCGTGCGCATGTCACCGTGCTGACCAGCTTCCAGAATGCCCGCGCTCAGGATAGAGAGCGCCCGAGGAATGCATCTACGTGACGCGCATTATCGCAATCGCTAATCAGAAGGGCGGGGTCGGCAAGACCACGACCAGCGTCAACCTAGCCGCGTCCCTGGCAGCCATGCAAAAGCGAGTACTTCTCGTGGACCTTGATCCCCAGGGTAACGCCAGCATGGGCTCGGGCGTGGACAAGCACTCGCTCGAGCACAGTATCTACGACGTGCTGAGTGATCCCGAACAGCCGGGCCTCGCGCTCGTCAATGCCCCGGAAGCCGGCTTCGATCTGCTGCCGGCCAACGGCGATCTCACGGCGGCGGAGATCGAACTCATGGGAGTGGAGGGGCGTGAGCGGAGGCTGCGGAGCGCTCTGGGCCAGCTGCAGGCCGACTACGATTACGTGCTCATCGACTGCCCGCCATCTCTCAACCTGCTTACGCTCAATGCCCTGGTCGCCGCCGACGGTGTCATTATCGCCATGCAGTGCGAGTACTACGCGCTTGAGGGACTGTCCGCTTTGTTGAGTACGATCGAGCAGGTTCGCTCAAGCGTGAACGTCGCCCTGCGGGTGGAAGGTATTCTTCGCACGATGTACGACCCGCGAAACAGTCTTACCAATGCCGTGTCCTCACAGCTTCACGAGCACTTTGGCGACAAGGTGTATCGGACCGTGATTCCGCGCAACGTTCGCCTCGCGGAAGCGCCGAGCCATGGCAAACCGATCATGCACTATGATCGCTATTCCCGGGGCGCGCGCGCCTACATGGCCCTCGCGGGTGAGATGATCCGCCGCGAGGAACGTGAGGGCATAACAGGTGGAGGAGTCTGACTTGGCGGCGAAACGGCGCAGTCTTGGCAAAGGTCTGGATGCACTGCTCGCCGGAAGCAGCGCGAAGGACGTGGCCGAATCACCGGCAGCGGCGACTCCCGCCGAGAGCGAGCAGGGCCTGCTGCGGGAAATTCCCGTTGATCTGATTCAGCGCGGCCAATACCAGCCGCGTCGCGATTTCGATCCCATTGCCCTGCAGGAGCTCGCTGACAGCATCAAGGCCCAGGGCATCATGCAGCCCATCGTAGTGCGCGAGATGGCACGCGAATCCGGCGAGCAACGCTTCGAAATAATCGCTGGAGAACGCCGCTGGCGCGCGGCGCAGCTCGCCGGGCTGGACGAGATTCCCGCGCTGTTGCGCAACGTTCCCGATGAGGCCGTCATTGCCATGGCGCTGATCGAGAACATTCAGCGCGAGGACCTCAATCCCATGGAAGAGGCTATAGCCCTCGAGCGTCTGCAGAACGAGTTTGAACTCACACAGCAGGAGGTGGCTGACGCCGTCGGCAAGTCGCGGTCCGCCGTGGCCAACATCCTCCGTCTAAATTCCCTGGAAGCCGACGTGAAAACCATGCTTGAGCACGGCGACATCGACATGGGTCACGCTCGCTGCCTGCTCGGCCTGGCGCCGGATGTCCAGCTGGCAACAGCCCGACAGGTGGCTGCCCGGGGGCTCTCCGTACGCCAGACCGAGGCACTTGTGCGGCGTCTGCAGAAGCAGGCTGGAATGGGAGGGCAGGAAAGGGCCGAAGCCCCCATCGATCCCGATATCCGTCGACTCCAGGATGAGCTGGCTGACAAGCTTGGAACGCCCGTGCGAATCCAGCACAGCGCCAAGGGCAAGGGAAAGCTCGTGCTCAGCTACTCAAGTCTCGATGAACTCGATGGAATTCTCGCTCATCTTCGTTAGCTGCGCCGAGCTTCACACGGGCTGATGGCAGCCTCCACCAGATATAGTTACCCACTTTGTTGCAATGCCCACATATGGTGCAAGCTCTGCCCCTAAATTTTCTGTGGTCTTCGGCCGGGCCGGCCCTGTCCCTTTGCAGTGCTTTACCTAGACATTAGTCGGAAACCGCTAAGTTTCTAGGAAATAAAGACTTTTTGCCTTTCAACGACTGCTATGATTATTGAAGGCCAGCGCGCGAGTACCTATAATGCGCGCCGCTCGAAATGGGACAGTCGTCGCGTGAAGCGAGCAGTGGTTAGGGGAACGCTCTTCCGGAAGGTTTTGTTCCGGGGGCACAAAGTCTGTTACCGGTACGCTCGCGTCTGACGCCGGCATGATCCAGCAAACAGAATCCCGGTGAGTCCGGGCCGCCCCGCGCAGTTCCTGCGCCCCACGCTCCTTCAGCTCTCGGCACTACTGTGTGCCGTGCCGGCCATCCTATTGTCACTTGGCGAAGCTGCAGCCGTTTCCTTTGTTGCAGGCGCTCTTTGCTCGGTGTTGCCGCAGGCTTATTTTGCCTGGCGGATGGGTAGGGCAACACGCCGCGGTGCCGCTGAGGCTGCACGCGCGGGTCTTGCCGCTGAAGGGGGAAAATTTCTGCTCAGTGCGGTGTCTTTCGCACTGGTCTTTGCGGTGCTGCGGCCCGCGTCCCCCGTGTTTGTGTTTATCGGCTACGGCGCCATGTGGGTCGTGCAGATGGTAGGCGCTATCAGATTGATGCGCTGACTTGACGCGACACCATGATGCTTTGACCTCGCTTTCTGACCAGCGAGTCGGTGAACGCACGGAAATGATGCGCAAGTGTCACGTGCGCGGTGGCAAGAGCAATGGCGCGCACAACAGCGCGCAAATCGCGGCGCACAAGAGCAGCGCCTAAGAGTCGCTAGAGATTGATTGCGACAGCTTGCGCGGCAACTGCGCCGGCCCTGAACGGGATCGGCGTACAGATTGAGAAAACGATGGCCTCAAGCCGTCGCAGAACTAAGAGAGCACGGGCAGTATGGCAGCGGAAGGCGAAGCGCAAACCATCTCAGGTTACATCGTTCACCACCTGACCAATCTGACCTACGGCAAGCTGCCCGGCGGATACCACCGTCACGACGGTTCGACGGTTCCCGACGACGGCATGTGGACGCTCGCCCACGGCGGCGAAGAAGCGGCTGCTATGGGCTTCAACGCGATCCACATCGATTCCATGCTCTGGTCCATCGGTCTCGGGATCTTCTTCTGCTGGCTGTTCCGCTCCATTGCCAAGAAAGCGGATTCGGGTGTACCCAGCGGTGTTGTGAATTTCGTGGAAGTCATCGTCGGCTTCGTCGATAACACCGTTCGTGACACCTTCCACGGTCGCAACCCGCTGGTGGCGCCGCTCGCCCTGACGATCTTCGTCTGGGTCTTCCTGATGAACCTGATGGACCTCATTCCCGTCGACCTGATTCCGCATACGCTTGAACTGATCGGCGTGCCGTATCAAAAGATCGTTCCGTCCACCGATCCGAACATCACCATGGGAATGGCCGTGGGCGTGTTCATCTTGATGCTTTATTACTCGATCAAGGTGAAGGGTTTCGGCTTCGTCAAGGAACTGACGCTGAACCCCTTCAACCACCCGGTGTTTATACCGGTGAACCTGTTCATGGAGGTCGTCGGCCTCCTCGCCAAGCCGTTCTCTCTCGGACTGCGGCTGTTCGGCAACATGTATGCGGGAGAAATGATCTTCATCCTGATCGCGGCCCTGTTCAGCGCCGGTCTGGTCTGGATGGTGCCTGCGGGCCTCATGCAAATCGGCTGGGCCATCTTCCACATTCTGGTGATCACACTGCAGGCCTTTATCTTCATGGTCCTGACCATCGTGTATCTCAGCATGGCCCATGAAGATCACTGAATTATCCAAGTAACTCACGACAAAACCGAAGTACAAATTTTTTAACCTGAAAAACCTTTAAGGCTAGGAGAAAACCATGGAACTGATCTACGTTGCTGCCGCCATCATGATGGGCCTCGGCGGTCTGGGTGCGGCAATCGGTGTAGGCCTGCTGGGCGGCAAGCTCATTGAGGGCTCAGCGCGTCAACCGGAGCTCGCTCCCAAGCTGCAGACCACGTTCTTTCTTGGCGCAGGTCTTGTAGACGCTATCCCCATCATCGGTGTGGGTATCGCGATGTTCCTGATCTTCGTTGTTGCTCCCGCTGGCTGAATCCACCGCAGCAATGCGACCGGTGATGGTGGGTTCCAGAAATGGTGCCTGCGAGTTAACGCAAGGAGCAGCTCGTGAACATTAATCTAACGCTGATCGGACAGATGATTGCCTTCATGGCCTTCGTCGTCTTTTGCATGAAGTATGTCTGGCCGCCGATCCTCGCTGCTATGCACGAGCGCGAGCAAAAGATCGCCGACGGCCTGGCGGCTGCCGATAAGGCAAGCCATGACCTTGAACTCGCGAAGGAAAAAGCCACCGAGCGCCTGCGCGAGGCCAAGGAGGAAGCTGCCGGGATCGTGGATGCGGCCAATCGCCGAGCCAGTCAGATCGTCGATGAAGCCAAGTCAGCGGCCGTGGTCGAAGCCGATCGAGTGAAGGCCGCGGCCCAGGCGGAGATCGAGCAGGAAAGCAATCGCGCCCGGGAACAGCTTCGCGGCCAGGTAGCCGCGCTGTCCCTGGTCGGTGCGGAACGGGTACTTGGCGCATCTATCGATGCGGGTGCCCACGCCGACATGCTCGATAAGCTCGCGGCAGAGCTGTAGGTAAGCTATGGCCGAACTATCAACCCTCGCCCGACCCTATGCGCGGGCCGCCTTTGAGTACGCCAGCGATGAAGCTGCCCTTGATGCCTGGCTCACGGAACTGCAGCTCATTGCGGCCGTAGTCGAAGACCCGGCCGTGCGGACTCTGCTGGCCGATCCGGCGATGACCACGGACGAGCAGGCCGAAAGTTTCATCGCGCTCTGCGGCGAAGAAGTCGGCGGCAGCCGTGGGCGCTTCGTCCGCGTGTTGGCCGAGAATCGCCGCCTTGGTCTCGCTCCGCAGATTCTCGAACAGTTTGCCGCCTTTAAAGCGCAGCGCGAGCAGAGCGTGGACGTGCAAATGCACTCGGCGTTCGAAGTACCGGACGACGTCCGGGACCGCGTGGCCGCGGCCCTGTCAAAGCGCCTCGACCGGCAGGTCGTCGTGACAACGGAAACGGATGCAAGCCTGCTTGGCGGCGTATTGATTCGCGCCGGTGACCTGGTCATCGATGGCAGCGTGCGCGGGCGCCTGAACAAGCTGGCCGAAGCGCTGACAAATTAAGTATTGAGGACAACACAATGCAGCAATTGAACCCGTCTGAAATCAGTGATCTGATCCGCCAGCGGATCGATCAGCTCGATGTCAGCTCAGAAGCGCGCAATGTCGGCACGATCGTCTCCGTCAGTGACGGCATCATCCGCATCCACGGCCTGACCGACGTCATGTACGGCGAGATGATCGAGTTTGACGGCGGTGTTTACGGCATGGCCCTCAACCTCGAGCGAGACTCCGTGGGTGCGGTGATCCTCGGTGACTACAAGGGCCTCGCCGAAGGCCAGTCCTGTCGCTGTACCGGACGTATTCTCGAAGTGCCAGTGGGTCCGGAGCTCCAGGGTCGCGTCGTCGACGCTCTCGGTAACCCCATCGATGGAAAGGGCCCGGTAAACGCGGCGATGACCGACGCTCTGGAAAAGGTGGCGCCGGGCGTTATCGCCCGCCAGTCCGTTGACCAGCCGGTGCAGATCGGACTCAAGGCGATCGACGCCATGGTTCCCATCGGTCGCGGTCAGCGCGAGCTGATTATCGGTGACCGTCAGGTGGGTAAAACCGCGATCGCAGTCGACGCCATCATCAACCAGAAAGGCACCGGCATTAAGTGCATCTACGTGGCCGTCGGCCAGAAAGCCTCTTCCGTAGCCTCGGTTGTGCGCAAGCTCGAAGAGCACGGCGCCATGGAGCACACGATCGTCGTGGCGGCCAACGCTTCCGACCCGGCCGCGATGCAGTTCCTGGCTCCCTTCGCCGGCTGCACCATGGGTGAGTTTTATCGTGACCGCGGTGAAGACGCCCTGATCATTTATGACGACCTGTCCAAGCAGGCCGTCGCCTACCGCCAGATCTCTCTGCTGCTGCGTCGTCCCCCGGGCCGTGAAGCATACCCCGGTGACGTTTTCTACCTGCACTCGCGTCTCCTTGAGCGCGCGGCGCGGGTCAACGCCGACTACGTGGAGAAGTTCACCGACGGCGCCGTCACCGGCCAGACCGGTTCGCTGACCGCACTTCCGGTTATTGAAACCCAGGCCGGCGACGTATCGGCCTTCGTACCGACCAACGTGATCTCGATCACGGACGGTCAGATCTTCCTTGAGACCGACATGTTCAACTCGGGGATACGCCCAGCCATGAACGCCGGTATCTCCGTGTCGCGAGTCGGTGGTGCCGCGCAGACGAAGATCATGAAGAAGCTCTCCGGCGGTATCCGAACGGCGCTCGCCCAGTACCGCGAACTCGCGGCCTTCTCTCAGTTCGCTTCAGACCTCGACGATGCGACCAAGGCGCAGCTGGACCACGGTGAGCGCGTAACCGAGCTCATGAAGCAGAAGCAGTACTCACCGCAGAGCATCGCCGAAATGGGACTCATGCTCTTTGCTGCTAACGAGGGGCACCTGCAGGATGTGGAAGTCGACAAGGTCGGAGACTTCGAGGCCGCGCTGCTGTCCTTTGCGCACGCCGAGTATGGTGAGCTCATGAGCTCGATCGTCAAGACCGGCGCTTACTCCGATGACGTGTCGAACGGCTTCGCCGAGCTGATCGAGAAGTTCAAGAGCACGCAGACCTACTGAGGCCGGAGACTCACCGATGGCAGTCGGCAAGGAAATTCGCACCAAGATCTCGAGTATCAAGAGTACTCAGAAGATCACCAGCGCCATGGAAATGGTCGCGGCGAGCAAGATGCGCAAAGCGCAGGATCGCATGGAAGTGGGGAAACCCTACGCCCAGCGCATTCGCGCCGTGGTCGGCCATATCGCCAACTCCGCACCCGAGTATCGCCACGTGTACATGGAAGAGCGGGAAGTGAAGCGCGTCGGCTTTATCGTCGTGTCCACCGATCGCGGGTTGTGCGGCGGCCTGAACATCAACCTGTTCAAGGCGACCATGCACGCGATGCGGGAGTGGTCGGAACAAGGCGTTGAAATCGATCTCTCCCTGATCGGTGCCAAGGCGATGGCGTTCTTCGGCAGCTACGGCGGTAACGTGGTGGCCGCGTCCCGGGACATCGGGGAGGAGCCGGCCCTCGAGGACCTGATCGGGGGCGTGAAGACCATGCTCGACGCCTTCGAAGAAGGTCGCATCGACAAACTGTTCCTGGTGAGCAACGAGTTTGTGAACACGATGACGCAGAATCCGACGGTGGCGCAGATCCTGCCGCTCCTTTCGGACGAATCCGAGGACATGGCGCATCACTGGGACTACATCTACGAACCCGAAGCGCGGGAGCTCCTGGACGGTCTTCTGACTCGCTACATCGAGTCGCAGGTTTACCAAAGCGTGATCGAGAACGCCGCCTGTGAGCAGGCGGCGCGCATGCTGGCCATGAAGAATGCAACGGACAACGCGGGCGATCTCATCGATGAGCTGGAGCTGGTTTACAACAAGGCGCGCCAGGCCGCGATTACCCAGGAGCTGTCGGAAATCGTCGGCGGCGCCGCGGCCATCAGCTAGGCCGCTTCGGGATTGTGTAGGTAGCCGCGGCGACCATTTAGGTATTCAGGAATCAGACAGCCGCGCCGGCGGCGTGTCAGGAATTTGAGGAAGAGGAACGGACATGAGTAGCGGACGAGTCGTACAGATCATCGGCGCGGTAATCGACGTGGAGTTTCCGCGCGATTCCGTGCCGCAGGTATATGACGCGCTGAAGGTTGCCGATAAGGATCTGACGCTGGAGGTGCAGCAGCAGCTCGGTGACGGCGTGGTTCGCGCCATCGCCATGGGCTCCTCCGAGGGCGTATCGCGAGGCCTGGGAGTGGAGAACACCGGCGCGCCGATAGCCGTACCCGTGGGCGCCGAGACGCTCGGCCGCATCATGGACGTGCTGGGCAACCCCATCGATGAGCGCGGCCCCATCGGCGAACAGGAGCGCGCCTCTATCCACCGCGAGGCTCCCACCTATGAAGAGCTGGCGGCCTCCGAGGAGTTGCTCGAAACGGGCATCAAAGTGATTGACCTCGTCTGCCCCTTTGCCAAGGGCGGTAAGGTCGGCCTCTTCGGCGGCGCCGGCGTTGGCAAGACCGTCAACATGATGGAGCTCATCAACAACATCGCCCTGCAGCACTCCGGTCTGTCGGTATTCGCCGGCGTCGGTGAGCGCACTCGGGAAGGAAACGACTTCTACTTCGAGATGCAGGAATCCAAGGTTGTGGACCTTGAGAATCCGGAAAACTCAAAGGTAGCGATGGTCTACGGCCAGATGAACGAGCCGCCGGGCAACCGTCTGCGCGTGGCCCTCACGGGCCTGACCATGGCCGAGAAATTCCGCGATGAAGGCCGCGACGTTCTGCTCTTCATCGACAACATCTACCGTTACACCCTCGCGGGTACGGAAGTATCGGCACTCCTCGGACGCATGCCTTCGGCCGTGGGCTACCAGCCGACGCTGGCGGAAGAGATGGGCGCGCTGCAGGAGCGCATCACCTCCACGAAGGTGGGCTCGATTACGTCGATCCAGGCGGTATACGTTCCGGCGGACGACCTCACCGACCCGTCGCCGGCCACGACCTTCGCTCACCTCGATTCGACCGTGGTCCTATCCCGGGACATCGCGGCCAAGGGTATCTACCCCGCCGTGGATCCGCTGGACTCCACGTCGCGTCAGCTCGACCCGCTGATCATCGGCAATGAGCACTATGAGGTCGCCCGCGGCGTGCAGAACGTTCTGCAGCGCTACAAGGAACTCAAGGACATCATCGCCATTCTGGGGATGGATGAATTGTCCGAGGAAGACAAGCAAACGGTCGCCCGGGCGCGGAAGATCGAACGCTTCCTTTCCCAGCCTTTCCACGTGGCCGAGATCTTTACCGGTGCGCCTGGAAAGTACGTATCCCTGAAGGACACGATTTCGGGCTTCAAGGGCATCCTCGCCGGCGACTATGACGAACTGCCCGAACAGGCGTTCTACATGGTCGGCAGCATCGAAGAAGCGGTCGAGAAGTCCAAAGACCTGTAAACAAGCACTGGTAAGCAGTGACCGGAAAACCAGGACCTGTAAGCGGGCGACGGTAAATCAAAGCCAGTTCCGGGTACGTGATACCTGGAACGGCGAGAAAAGGGACCGCAAGGAATAGCACTATGGCGATGACGATCCACTGCGACATTGTTAGCGCGGAAGAAGAGATCTTCTCGGGTCTCGTCGAGTCGCTGGTGGCGACGGGTGAGATCGGAGAGCTTGGCGTGAACTATGGCCACGCGCCTCTGCTGACTTCCCTTATCCCGGGCCCGGTCCGTATCGTCCTGCAAAACGGAGAGGAGCAGGTCTACTACGTTTCCGGTGGATTCCTCGAAGTCCAACCCGGAGTGGTTTCCATTCTGGCCGATACGGCGATTCGCGCGGCCGACGTGGACGAAGCCGCCGCCGAGGAAGCGCGCCGTGAAGCGGAGCATGCCCTCGCCAACCAGACCGGAGATTTCGACTACGGCCGAGCCTCGGCGCAGCTCGCCGAAGCGGCGGCCCAGCTGGCGGCCCTGCGTAAGCTCAAGAATCGCGCGGGACGCGGGACCTAGTCGACAGCGCACCATCTTCAAGCGATTAATGTCCGCATAGAGGTGTCTGCCGCCAGGCAGTAAGAGGCTACCTACCGCGACTTACCGTTACGGAGACGGAGAATCTTGGCCGTTTCGGGTGTTCGGTTTTCGACTCGCCGATGTAGACTCGCGCCAAGTGTTGATGAAACGGTGACTATCCCGGTTGTCTATACTGGCAAGGGCGGCATCTAATCCGGGTAGCAAAGCGCGTCGGGGATCAGGGAATGGATGAGCGCAACTACCGAACCAGAAACTACGAACTGGAGCTCCAAAAGCAGCTTGAGTTATCGCGTCACTGGTTCTGGCAGCGCGGAATGTGGATAGCGGCCCTATCAATTGCCGCGACCTCTCTGGTTTACGAAATCGCCGGACGTTGAATATAGGTTCCTCTTTCCCAATGGATCCCTCCAAAAGGGCTTGGTAACTGCAACCACGCGGTTATTGGAAAGGCCTCAGTAGCTGCAAAAGCCTCGAAAAAGTGAGAAGACGCTGCGAATAGCCTGGAAAACGCCGAAGACCCAGCTGGGGTTGAAGCCGAACGGTGCTGAAAGGAGGTGGAGGAAGCGGCAGCGCAGACCGATCCTGTTTCACCACCTCAATCCGATCCTGGCGCTGTGATGCAATTGGTATTTGTCGTGTTGTAAAGCGCACTCCGGGCAGTACCATCGAGAGCCTCGTCTTCTGACTATGGTCGTCCTCGCCCCGTGAAGCTCGAAGTCATCATTCTCGCCGCAGGCCAGGGCACGCGTATGCGTTCTGCTTTGCCGAAGGTACTGCATCCCCTGGCACGGCAGCCGCTCCTCGGCCACGTCTTGCAGTCGGCGCGATCACTTGCAGCCGCTCGCATCCATGTTGTCGTCGGCCATGGCGCCGAGCAGGTGCGCGAGGCGTTCGACGCTCCCGATATCAACTGGGTCCTACAGGCCGAACAACTGGGTACCGGTCATGCCGTGCTCCAGGCCGTACCTGAAGTAGCTTCGGAATCGACCGTACTCGTCCTCTACGGCGATGTGCCCTTAATGCGGAGCGCGACGCTCGAGAAGCTTGTGGCTTCCTCGCCCGCGCTGCTCACAGCGGAGCTGGACGACCCCACCGGTTACGGCCGCGTTCTTCGCGATGACGCCGGACAACTCAGCGGTGTCGTGGAGCACAAGGACGCCACGCTCGCGCAGCGCGAGATCCGCGAGATCAATACGGGTGTTCTGGCCTATCCCGCGGAGCTCCTCGCCGCGTACCTGCCGCGGGTGGGCAATGCGAATGCCCAGGGTGAGTACTACCTGCCCGATGTGCTCGCCATGGCCGTGGATGAGGGTCATCAGGTTGCGGCACAGATCACAGCCGACGCCGATGAGGTCATGGGCATCAACGACCGACTTCAGCTTGCCGAGGCCGAGGCGATTTTCCGACGCCGCGCGGCGGAGGCGTTGATGCACGACGGCGTTTCGCTCGCCGATCCGGCGCGTATCGATGTGCGCGGCACGCTGCGCTGTGGCCGCGACGTATTTATCGATGTGAACTGCGTATTCGAAGGCAATGTAGAACTCGGCGATGGTGTGCAGATAGGGCCGAACTGCGTGCTCCGTAACGCGGTGATTGGCGCAAGCGCGCGCGTGGAAGCCATGAGCCATGTCGAGGAGTCTGAGGTCGGCGCTCGCTGCAGCATCGGTCCCTTCGCCCGGCTACGTCCGGGGAGCGTGCTCGAGGACGGTGCCCGCATCGGCAATTTCGTTGAGACCAAGAAGGCGCATATCGGCGCCGGAAGCAAAGTGAACCACCTCAGCTACGTAGGTGATGCGCAGCTCGGTAACGGTGTAAACGTCGGCGCGGGAACCATTACCTGCAACTACGACGGTTTCGCCAAGCATCTTACGAGCATGGGTGATGGCGTGTTCGTCGGTTCCAACAGTACGCTCGTCGCTCCCGTGAGCATCGGCGATCATGCCTATGTAGCCGCGGGTACCACGCTGACTCAAGATCTGCCCGCATCGACCCTCGGCGTAGCCCGGGCAAAACAGCGTGCGATTGAAAACTGGCGCAGCCCAAAGCAGCGCGCCGCAGACACCCAAGAAGACTAGGAGAGCACCATGTGCGGAATCGTTGCTGCGGCTGCGCGTCGCGAGGTCTCCGAAATACTTCTTGAGGGCCTGCGCCGCCTCGAGTACCGGGGCTACGATTCGGCGGGCATGGCGCTCATCGACAACGAACAGCAGCTGCAGCTTCACAAGAGCCAGGGCAAGGTCGCGGTGCTGGAGTCCGCGCAGTCGCTCAATCCCATCCTGGGATGTACCGGTATTGCGCATACGCGCTGGGCAACGCACGGTCAGCCTTCCGCCGTCAATGCGCACCCACATATCTCTGGGCAGCGAGTCGCCATCGTTCACAACGGCATCATTGAAAACCACGCGACGCTTCGCGAGGAACTGCAGGGCGGTGGCTACGAGTTTGTATCAGCGACGGATTCGGAAGTCGTCGCCCACCTTCTGCACCGTGAGCTTGATGGTGGCCGGGATATGCTCGGCGCTATGCGTGCCGCCGTCGAACGCCTTGAAGGGGCCTACGCCCTCGCCGCCGTCGATACGCGGCATCCGGAAAAAATCGTTGCGGCGCGTTCCGGCAGTCCCCTCGTCGTCGGCGTCGGCATTGGCGAGCACTTTCTCGCCTCCGACACGATGGCCCTCCGCCAGGTAACGGACCGATTTATCTATCTCGAAGAAGGTGATGTCGTCGCCTGCTCCGCCGCAGGCCTTTCGATTTACAACGTAGACGGAGAGCCGGTGCAGCGCGAGATGAAGCGCGTGTCCGCCGTGGTGGAGGACGCGGACCTCGGCGACTTCGAACACTACATGATCAAGGAGATCTACGAGCAGCCCGGCGCGCTTACCGCCACCCTGGCCGCGGTTGCCGGTGGTGAACTTACCTCGGAGCTGTTCGGCGACGGTGCCGCCGAGGTCTTCGAGAAAACTCGCGCCGTGCAGATTGTGGCCTGCGGCACCAGCTTTCACGCTGGCCTCGTCGCCCGCTACTGGCTCGAAGACATTGCGGGTATTCCCTGTCAGGTTGAGGTCGCATCCGAGTTCCGCTACCGAAAGCGGGTCGTACCGCCGGGCACGCTGTTGGTCACGATTTCGCAAAGCGGAGAAACGGCCGATACGCTCGCGGCCCTGCGTCACGCCGCGGACGATGAGTTCGTCGCCAGCCTCGTCATCGCCAACGTGGACAACAGCTCGCTGGTACGAGAAAGCGATCTGGCGTTTCTGACCCGGGCGGGCTTGGAAATCGGCGTTGCGTCCACGAAGGCGTTCACTACCCAGCTGGCCGCCCTGCTGATGCTCTCGCTACTGCTGGGACGGCAGCGCGGACTCAGCGACGAGCGGGATGAACAGCTTGTCGAGGGACTGCGCCAACTGCCCGAGCTGGTAAACGAGACCCTCAAGGTCGATCCCGCCATCGAGTCGCTCGCAGCGGCGTTTATTAAAAAGCACCACGCGCTGTTTCTGGGTCGCGGAATCCAGTATCCGATTGCCATGGAGGGTGCGCTCAAGCTCAAGGAGATCTCCTACATCCACGCCGAGGCCTACCCCGCCGGTGAGCTAAAGCACGGCCCCCTGGCGCTCGTGGACGCCGACATGCCCGTGGTGGCCGTGGCGCCCACGGACGAACTGCTGGAGAAACTCCGATCAAACCTCGAAGAAGTTCGCTCTCGCGGTGGCGAACTTTATGTGTTCGCCGACCGGGATGCGGGCTTTCGCGATGAGCCCGGTGTTCACGTTCTCGCGATGCCCCATACGCCGGAGCTGCTGCAGCCGGTGATCTACACCGTGGCACTGCAGCTTCTCGCCTATCACGTCGCCATTCTGAAAGGCACGGATGTGGATAAGCCGCGCAATCTTGCCAAGTCGGTCACCGTTGAGTAGCTCGTTCTCAACCCATACTTTTGGTGCGCCGCATTCAGCGTGGACATCCCACGCCAGCGTTTCGACTGTTATCGCGACGGCAGCAAACTCATAAGCAGGCCGTTTGGGCCCGGTCTTTCCCCGATATCGCGAGTAGCCTGCTTCACTTCGTAGGGACAAATCACCGAATACGGAATTCCAGGCAAGCTGGAAAACGCACAACGAGTGCTTGCCTCCGTAGGCGACGGGCCTAGGACCGACACCCTGAACCAGCCTATCCCGCAACACCCGTAATGCTTACGCTTGGAAACCCACGGCCGACACCGATGTCTCGGGTCCTACTCTTGCAATGAAAAAAGCGATACAAGTACTGCTCTGGGCCCTACTCGGTCTCGCGGCGCTCTTCGCCGGCGCGATTTATCTGAGTACCTATCATCCCGCCTCGGTGGAACAGGAGACCGTTCACAACGCCGAAGGTACGCCAATGCTCCAGGCTGGCCAGTCCGTAAAGCTGCTCAGCTGGAATGTCCAGTTCATGGCTGGCAATAGCAACAATCATTTCTTCTATGACGACGGCTCTGACTCCTGGCCCGATGCGGACACCGTCGCTAGCGTGACGCGCAGGGTCGCCGCTTTTATTGCGGAACAGAACCCGGATGTCGTGCTACTGCAGGAAGTGGATGATCTGGCGGCGCGCACGCACATGCAGGATCAGACGGAGGCACTTCTGAATCTGCTTCCACAGTTCTCGGCCTATACGGAGACCTTCTATTGGAAGGCGGCCTACGTACCTCACCCCTCAATCCGCGGTCGCGTCGGCACGAAGTTGCTTGTGCTGTCCAAATACAGGCTCGGCGAAGCGACCCGCCATGCGCTGTCGCCCATAACCACGGAGGATTTCCTCACCCGTCAGTTCAACTTAAAGCGCGCCATGCAGCAGGTCCGTATGCCGGTCGCCGGAGCTCCGGACCTCGTTCTGATCAATACGCATCTCAGCGCGTTTGCCCAAGGCAGTGACACCATGAAACGACAGGTAGCACAGGTGATGGCCCGCCTGGACGCCCTGCCCGCGGCTGCATCGTGGGTACTGGGCGGCGACTTCAATCTGCTTCCCGACGACGCAGCGCTCGCGTCGAACGTCCATCTGCTCAGCCAGTACAGTGAACAGGGCACGGAGCTGGAGCCATTGATCAGTCGCTACGCATCGGTTCCGCCGCTGGCCGGGATCGAGGCGAACCCCGAGCCGTGGTTTACCTACATGTCTCCCGCGGATCCGCAACGTCGACCGGATCGCACGATTGACTACATCTTCTATTCGTCTGAACTGGCGGTAACTAGGGGCGAGGTACTGCGTGGCGATGCCAGACAGCTTTCCGACCACCTGCCGCTGATTATGGAGTTTAGGCTCTAGAAGAAGGCCCTCGGGGCAGCTCACCAAACGTCAGCGACGACGCTGTTTCGGATGCGTGATCCGCTTGTGCCGGCTATGGAGCCGCTGTCGCCGGTATTCCGACTGAACATGATTTAAGTCAGTCTCGGACCGAGATTGTCAATTTGTGTTTACACAAATCAGTGCTAATCTAGGTGGACGCAGCATGCACGTCCGCACGTCGTGCTACGCGACTCAAGCGCGCTCGCAGCGAAGGGTACGGAAGCCGTTCCGGGCTTTCAGACGTTTCCGCCGGGCGTCGCACATCAAGTTCTTGGCTGGACCCGGGGGGGTATATGGGCCTGCTCACGCGAACAACTGAAACGGCACCCTGTGAGGTGGAAGTCAGTCACTGCTTCGATAGCCTCCATGCACATCTCAAGTTTCTCAACGGCGCCATCGTTCATCCTGGCGATGAGGTGTTGGTTCACGGCACACCGGTCATGGCGCCCTACGGCGAGATTGTGCGCGAGGAGCGCACGGCAACGATCACCCGGGCATCGAGGCTCGAGCAGCTGTGGACGCGGCTCACCGGTGATCTTGAATTCATGGAGCTCTACGAGTTCTCCTTTTCCGAAGAGGTATCCGTATGAACCAGCCCGTTCGCCCCGAGGTCGATCATTCCGCCGATGCGGGCAGCGTCGAAGCGGCGCTGGATGCAGGCAACTACCGCCAGGCCGTGATCGACAGCAAGACCGCGACCGACGTCGCGATGCAGAACACGCTGCTGACACCGCGCTTCTATACCACCGACTTTGATGCCCTGGATGCGCTGGACGTCAGCCCGGTGCGCGAAGAGTGGGACCAGATGATGGCCCGGCTCAAGCGCGATCCCAACAAGGGCCACTTCAAGAAGAACGAGGACTGGGACAAGATCGACTGGGACGCCATGGAGCCGCAGCTTCGCGCGGAATTCACGGACTTCCTCATTTCCTCCTGCACGGCGGAGTTTTCCGGCTGCGTGCTTTACAAGGAAATGAAGCGTCGCGGCACCAACGAGGACATCACCACCCTGTTCCAGTTCATGGCCCGCGATGAGGCTCGCCACGCAGGCTTTATCAATGACGCACTGCGCGAAGCCGGCATCGCTGTGAATCTGGCCTTCCTCACCGAGAAAAAGAAGTACACCTACTTCCGGCCGAAGTTCATCTTCTACGCGACCTATCTGTCGGAGAAGATCGGCTACGCCCGCTACATCACCATCTTCCGGCACCTGCAGGCGAACCCGGAGCATCGCTTCCATCCGATCTTCAAGTGGTTCGAGCAGTGGTGTAATGACGAGTTCTGTCACGGCGAGGCCTTCGCCCTGATCATGAAGGCGGACCCCAAGCTAACCCGCGGCATCAACAGCTACTGGATCAAGTTCTTCCTGACTGCGGTGTACTCGACCATGTTTGTCCGCGATCATCAGCGGCCGGCGTTCCATAAGGCACTGGGCGTAGATCCGGACTGGTATGCGCACTCCGTGTTCACGAAGACCAGCGAGATTTCGAGGCAGGTGTTCCCGCTCACCCTGGATATCGATCACCCACGCTGGATCCGCAATCTGCGCCGCCTGCAGCGAGCAAACGTGGACCTGGCCGATGCCAAGCGCGACGGCAAATTGTTCAAGCGCCTCGGCGCCTCGGCGCGGGCAGCTATCGCATTCGCCGCACTGCTTACGATTCCGTCGATTCCAAACGAAGTGCCAGACACGACCCGACTGGAACCGGCCTACTGAGCCAAGAGCCCCGCATAGACCGTCCCTGATCCGGGTTGCCCGGGTCCGGGGCGACCTTCAGCGACGCCTGGGCGGCGTGGAAGCTTCCCAGGCGATGCTGTCCAGATCCATTTACGCGAGACCGTCCTCCTCCACACGTCGCCGGGCCATGGTGGTTTTGCTGGAACCCGAATTGCCGAACAGCAGAACCCGGCGAGTCACTCTTCTCCACCCTGCATTTCGATGTACTCAAGAGCTGTCATGCGGTGATAGCTTGCCAGGGCATAACCCACATCGACGGGATCGGGGTCAACGATGTCAATGGGAATGGCCCGGGTGCGCGCGATGTCCAGCGCCATGAGTGTGATGTTCACACTAAAGGACGTGCCTATGAACACCATGCGCTCGGCAAGAAGCATGCGCCGCTGCGCTTCGCTGATGCGATACAGCTCCGTATACATCTCATCGAACAACAGCACGTAGGGCTTATAGGAGTGGCCGATACGTGGCTTGTCGTCGATACGAAAAATCTCGCGTAGCGAGTCGTCGGGATCGCTGTCATCCACTTCATGCCAGGGTGTATCGACCGGGCTTACCTGCTCGGCGTGGTCCTGATCGTGAAACAGCGTCATCTGGTCGAGACGCCCGTGAATCGCGATGTAATTGGTATTTCCGGCCTTCCCGTCCAGGCCGTCGATGTTCTGCGTGATGAGGTTTTTATCCGCCAGCCAGTGATGAACGGGGTTGGGGCCATGATCCCGATAGGTGGCGAAGCGGTGGTAGTACCAGCGCAGGAACTGCTGCGGCTCGCGCGAGTACATGGCGCGGGTCGCCATCTCCTGCGGCGTGTAGTTGCGGCTGCCGATGGTCCAGAATCCATCCTTGCCGCGAAAGGTGGGGATTCCGCTCGCGGCACTTACACCGGCGCCGGTGATGTACAGGCTAGTGCTCAATGATGCTTCTCCGCTCCGCGTGGCTGTCGGGACGCTAGGTCCTAAGTCGCTGCACGGTGTCCTGTCGGCCCCTTGCCTGAATCTCGCGCGCCCCGCCTACTCAGCCCAGTCCCTGTCGCGGCGCCTCTGTTTCCAGCGTTTTGCGCCTTCTACCCGTCGAGCCAGGCCCTTTTCGGCGGTGCGGCGTTCGGCAATCGTGGCGCTGGCCTCGGCGTTTTCGAGCTGAAGCTTGCGATAGCTGGCGAGACGGCGCTCATCCAGCTGTCCGTCCAAGATCGCCTTTTTCACTGCACAGCCTGGTTCGGCCTCGTGGGCACAGTCACTGAATCGACAGCGCCTGGCCAGCTCTTCGATATCATCGAAGATGTTCAGGAGCGCAGCATCCGCTTCGGCAACGCGCAGCTCACGCATACCCGGAACATCGATGATGAGTAGGTCGCCGGGTACGCGATAGAGGGATCGGTGGGTGGTTGTATGGCGTCCCTTCTTGTCTCCCTCGCGGATGCCCTGGGTTGTCGCCAGTTCGCTTCCGGCAAGAGCATTCAGCAGCGTCGATTTCCCCACCCCGGAAGAGCCCACCAGCGCGGCCGTGGATCGCGGAGCCAGTTTCCCTCGAATGCTATCCAGCTGCTCAGCATCGCGTGCGTCTACGACCTCGACCGCAATTCCGCCCTGGACCGACTCAGCGCGCCGGCGATAGCTGTCGGGCTCGGCGCAGAGGTCCGCTTTCGTGAGCACGACCATGGGCTCGCTGTTGGCTTCGCGGCACAGGGCGAGATAGCGCTCGAGACGCGATTCCTTAAACTCCTCATTGCAGGATGAAACGATGAGCACGGTATCCACATTGGCCGCGATGGGCTGGATTTCATCTCCGCGCCCCGCCGCCGCGCGCTTGAAGAGGCTGCGTCGCTCCAGTACTCGCGCGATATCCGACCGATCCTCGTTGAGAAGCACCCAGTCGCCCACGGTGGGCCGATCGACCAGCGCCGTTTGCTGCAGCTTCGCGGACCATTCCAGGCGTCGCTCGCCGCAATCCGTGACAACTTTAAGGTTGGATCGCTGTATTTCCGTGACCCGGGCAAGTTCCGCCTCCGTTTCATCGGCCGCAAGCTGCTCTCGCTCAAAATTGCTGAGCCCGTAGTCGACCAGATCCGTGTTCACGAGTAGGTTTTTCCAGTGCCGGGCGGGTGCCCCGGAGCTACCTGTCGGCCTGGAATACGAAACGGATGCGCGGTACAGACCATGCTCAGCCGGTCGGGCTGACGAGCTTCAGGCCAACGATGCCCGCGACGATCAGGCCAATACACAGCACTCGGAGCGCGGAAGCGGGTTCCCCGAGAAAGACAATCCCGAAGATGGCAACACCCACGGCGCCCACACCGGTCCACACGGCATAGGCCGAACCCAGCGGAATAGACTTCAGCGCCTGCGAAAGCAGTGCAAAACTGAGCCAGGCACTGATACCGAATAACACCGAAGGCCAAAGGCGGCTGAAGCCGTCGGTGTACTTCAGGGCCACGGCCCAGACCACCTCAAAGCAGCCCGCAGCAAACAGTATCGTCCACGCCATCGAATTCATCTCCCGAGCCGCCGTGGGGCACCGTGAATCTCCGCCGGCGCGGACTCAGCTGTCGCGCCGCTGGCGATCATTATGCCTCAGGCTCAAAACGCGACACATGAGGCGACGGCGGTCAGCCTCGTCCGGCGCACAGGATTTGCTGGCGGGAGTACACGCACAGAGTGTGGAGTAATTCACAGGAACAGACCCGGGCGTCAGGCTTTTGAGAGCGATCGCACATATGGCAAGGACGGCGCGGGCGCACTCATCGCTGCTGCCGTACAGTTCACTCCATCAGCTACCAAACAGAGCGTCGACACAATGACCCATGCAATGCAATTCGAGGGACACAGGTACGAAGAGCAGCTACTGAGCGCGGCGGAAGTAACCACCGTGGCAGCGATCTGCAATCGCCTCGCCCGTATGCTGGGTACCGTTGACCGCGAGGGAATTTTTGCGGACTTCGAGATCGTGCAGTCCAACTGTCCGCTCGATCTTGCGGCGCTCGCGGCCGCGCCCGACCGTGTTTTCGTGGAAGAAATGAGTAAGATCATCGAAGCCACGGATCGCCGAACGCGGAGCCTGCGCGGCGGCTTCAACACCCGTTTCGTTAGCAATAATTCGGCGAGCCGTCTGTTTTAGCAGTACTGGTTTAACAGTACTGGTTTAACAGGGCTGGCCCACATAACGAGAATGGGCCACAGCAGGTCTAGCCCATTCAACCGGTCTTGCCGGTCCACTCTTCTGCCACACCACGTTCCGTCCAGCCCGCCTTAGCTATTCGGTCGCCTCGCTTGACTGGTTGATCGACTACGGGCAGTCCGAGATTTCGCCAGGCCCGACCGCTGTCTATACGTGCTCGTGCATTCTCGCACCGGCTACCCGACGGCAGTCAACACTGATCCGCGAAGCGCTAACGCCGCGCCGCGCGAAACTCCCGCAATTCAATATTGAACGTCCCGGCGACGTCTTCTTCCTCGGATACCGCCGCATTGTAGGCATCCATGGCTGTGCGGTACTCACCGTCGGCCAAGGCCCTGCTATGCGTATCTTGCGCCGTGCTTGCCTGCCCCCGGGCTCGATTGAAGTGCTGCTCGAGGCAGTGCATGTACGCCATGTTGTCGGCCTGGAACGTCTTTACCGCCTTTAATCCCTCGAGCATCTCTTCCCGCGTTGATCGCGCACCATCGGGCAATACCGGTCTTTCGGGAGCTTTGCACTCAGCGGCCACGTGCATCGCGGCCAGCAACGGCAAAGCAACGGCGGCTGGTCGAACCGAGCGAATTCCGGGCCAGCGCCCAGGCTTCACCGAAACACCCGCTCTCTGTCTAGACCGGGTCCAGGGTTTTCCAGCGCAGCGATCAATGGCCATGGCGGATCAGGATTTGCCGACCCATAGCTTGGGCAACTGGTACTCGCGTTCCAGCGCCGTAGCCACGCGCTCTGCGGCATCGCGGCTGCCGAGACCGACCACCCGCACCCGGAACAGCGTGCGCCCACCGGCCTGTGCTTCCTGCACACTCACCCGACCCTGGTTCACGCTGATCCTGCCGGCCCATTGGTCGGCGACGTTGCGCTGCGCATAGGAACCGAAATTGACGAACCAGCTGCCCGCGGCAGCCGCGGGCGCCGGGGGAGCGGCGACCGCAGTCGCAATTGACTGACGCGCTGCCGCCGTTCGCTCCGCCTCGGCCAGAGCTGCCGCGGCGGCGGCTCGTGCGGATTCCACCGCGGCCTGGCGCGCTTCGAGCTCGCTTTCCAGGCCTGCTATCTGTTCCCCGAGGGCACGATTCTCGGCCTCGAGGGCGGCGATTTCCGTGCCCAGGGACTCGTTTTGCAGCGCCATCTGGCGCTGACGCTCCCTTTCCTCCGAGGCTTCGTCGGGCGCCACGGCGGTGGCCAGCTGTGCCTGGAGTTCCCGTATCTCCGCCTGCATAGTGCTGCGCTGCTGCACAACGCCGTAGCCGCCGGCAGCCAGAAGTGCAAGCGCAACGATCACCACCGCGATCATCACCCAGTGCCTCCCGCTCGACTCCTCCGTTGTTGTATCTCGCGTCGCCTGGTGTAGACCTCCCGCGGCGGCATGCTGCGTTATCTCGCGGACCGGGGCGTCGGCTTGTCCGTCCTGAGCCGCGAAAACAGACTCGGCAACGCTCTCGGCATAGCGCTCGTCGTCATCATCTGAAGCATGCGTCACCGATTCACCGCTGTGGTAGCCGCGCTCCGTCAAGCTTTCAGGTTCCTCGTCGATATCATCGAGATCATTGAGGAAATCGTCGACGAGCAGATCCTCGGATTCCGGTTCCGGCTCTTGTTTGGGTTCAAGTTCCCATTCAGGCTCACGTTCCGCTTCGATTTCGGCTTGAGGCTCAGCTTCCGGCGCCGGCTGCGGGGCATCAATACCTTCAAAGGGAAAATCGTCGTCCACGTCTTCGAGGTAGGCATCCCGTAAGGAGCTTTCATCTACCGAGGGCGAGGGGAAAGTCGACGCTGGGGTATCGTCTTCCTCAAATGCGATAGCGGGTTCCAGGTTTTCGTCAGCCTCGTCGCGATCAACCACGGTGGACCCGGCTTTCTCGACCGATGTGATTGCAACGGGGGCGTTGCTGGTCTCGGGCTCCGCAGGCTCGTTTTCGGGGGGGTCGTCGAAGAACTCGGCTTCGGGAAACTCGCTGCCTTCCGCATCTGAAAACGCTGTCGCTGCTTCGTCTGCCGCGGAGGCCTCGAATCCCGTCGCCGGCGCGACCACAGCGGCCATTTCTTCGTTTCCCGCCGAGGGCGGAGTGACCGGGGGAGTCTCTCCGCCGCGCATTTCCGGTAGTTCTTCAAGGCGCGACTCAGGCGATGGCCAGTCCGCGAGGGGGTCGTCGAGTTCGTCGGCAAAGGCCGCATAGCCGGGATCCGGCGGGTCGCCGCCGGAGGACACCTTCGGCCCCGGGAATGCCTCGTCGTAATCCAGGTCCACAAGGCCGCTGCTGCCGTCATCGTCTCGATCGACGAAGGCAAAGCCGTCACGACCTGAGCCGCTATCAACGGGTAAGCCGGTATCCGGGTCTGTGCCGGCGGGCGGGTTTTCGCTGCCGCTGTCCTTGGGATCGGGGTGCTTGTCGTCTGTAGCCATCGCCATGCCCCTGCGAGCCTGCCTCGAGCGGATAGTAGCAGAGGCGCTCACTGCCGGGCACGGAAGTCGATGTCCGGCGTGCCTGGGGATGAGGTTAGAATGCCCGCGATGGACGTCAGCGACATACTTTCCGGGCTCAACGAAGCGCAGCGCGATGCGGTAACCGCCGAGACCGGGAACATGCTCGTTCTCGCCGGGGCCGGATCCGGCAAGACCCGGGTGCTGGTTCACCGCATCGCCTGGCTGATTCGCGCCGAGGGCCTGTCGCCCCATGCCGTTCTCGCCGTCACCTTCACCAACAAGGCAGCACGGGAGATGCGCGGACGCATTGAAAGCATGCTGCAGATACCAACGCACGGCATGTGGGTCGGCACTTTCCACGGTCTCGCTCATCGCCTGCTCAAGATGCACTGGCAGGAAGCTCGCTTGCCGCAGAATTTCCAGATTCTTGACAGCGATGATCAGCTCCGTCTGGTCAAGCGCGTGTGCCGTGAGCTGCAGCTTGACGAGTCGCGCTGGCCGCCCAAGCAGGCCCAGTGGTACATCAATGCACAGAAAGACGAAGGACTGCGCGCGGCGCACATCGAAGCGCCGCTCGGAGACCTCTACATCAAGACCATGTTGCAGATCTACGCGGCTTACGAAGCGGCCTGTGAGCGCGGCGGCCTGGTCGACTTCGCGGAGCTACTGCTGCGCGCCCACGAGCTGTGGCTGCAGAATCCGGACCTCCTCGCGCACTACCAGGGGCGCTTCAAGCAGGTGCTCGTCGACGAATTCCAGGACACCAACACGATCCAGTACGCCTGGTTGCGCGTGCTCGCCGGAAGCTCTATTCCCGTGGTCGCCGTCGGCGATGACGACCAGTCCATCTACGGCTGGCGCGGCGCCAAGATTGAGAACATCCAGCGCTTTGGTGAGGACTTCAGCGGTACACGGGTTGTGCGCCTCGAACAGAACTACCGCTCCACGCAGACCATCTTGCGCGCCGCCAACGGTGTGATCGCCCACAACAGCGGGCGCCTCGGGAAGGAGCTGTGGACCTCTGGCGAGACCGGAGAGCCGATTCAACTGTACGCGGGCTTCAATGAGCAGGACGAAGCGCGCTTCATTGTTGAGCAGCTCGAGAGCTGGACAAACCAGGGGAATGCGCGGCGCTCCGCCGCGATCCTATACCGCTCCAACGCCCAGTCGCGGGTGCTCGAAGAGGCCCTGCTGCGCGTGGGCATGCCCTACCGGATCTATGGCGGCCAGCGCTTCTATGAGCGCCTCGAGATTCGCAATGCCATGGCTTACCTGCGACTGCTTGTGAGCCGGGGCGACGATGCAGCCGTCGAGCGCGTGATCAATACGCCGCCGCGGGGCATCGGCGCCAAGACCATCGAAACACTGCGCGATGCGGCGCGGACCAGCGAGGTCACGCTGTGGCAGGCCATCGCAATCTGTTCCGAGCAAAAGCTGTTGTCGTCCCGGGCGCTCACCGCGCTCGAAGGATTCCGGGTGCTGGTGGATGAGATGGATACGGCCACGGACCCCATGACCCTCGAGGAACTCGTGGATCAAGTGCTGAAGCGCAGCGGGATTCTGGACTACCACCGCAACGAAAAGGGCGAAAAGGGCCTTGCGAGGGTCGAGAACCTCGAGGAGCTTGTCGCCGCCGCGCGCAGCTTCGTGCCCGAAGGTGAGGAGCTCTCGCCGCTGCAGCAGTTTGTCGACAGTGCGGCCCTGGATGCCGGTGAGGGACAGGCCGATCCCCATGAGGACAGCGTGCAGCTCATGACCCTGCATTCGGCAAAGGGCCTGGAGTTTCCTCTGGTGTTCCTGGCCGGCATGGAGGAGAACCTGTTCCCCCACCGCATGTCGAGCGAGGAGCCGGGACGCCTCGAGGAGGAAAGGCGCCTGTGCTACGTTGGCATCACCCGCGCCATGGAGCGCCTGATTCTGACCTACGCCGAGACGCGGCGCCTGCATGGCGCCGACAGCTACAATCCGGCGTCACGCTTTGTCCGAGAGATTCCCACCGATCTCATCAACGAGGTGCGCCTGCAGAGCAAGATCAGCCGTCCCGTAAGCTCGGCTTTTGGCAGCGCTGTGCCTGCTGCGGATACCGGTCTGACCCTCGGCCAGCGAGTGCATCACAAGATGTTTGGCGAGGGCGTGGTCCTCAATTTCGAGGGCCGAGGCAGCAACGCCCGGGTCGAGGTCAACTTTGACGGCGAAGGCACCAAATGGCTTGTGCTGCAGTACGCCAAGCTGGAGGCCCTTGGGTAGGTCGGCGAATAGTTCGGCGGAGAGCAGGTGCTGAAAGCGCGCAACGAGCGCGCGAAAAGACGTTGTTTCGATCCGGGTGAGATCGTGGAAAAAAAAGAATAAGCATGCCAGCTGCATCAGAGAAAGGAGTGCCTGGGCGATGAGTGCGACGGGAATCAATCGCGAGGCTCTTGCGGTGCTTGTGCTTGCGGCGCTGCTGGTGATCGTCCTCGGGCTCTGGGCCCTGGACAGCACGTCTGGCTCTCCCGCGGAGCGCGCGGCCTCGGCCGGCGGCGCGGAGGCCTCCGCGATCGAGTGGAAGCTGGTGACCACCTGGCCAAAGAATCTTCCCGGCCTCGGTCACACGCCGGAAGTCTTCGCTGACATGGTGCGAGAGATGAGCAACGGCCGGCTCGACATTCGCGTATACGGCGCTGGAGAAATCGTCCCCGCCTTCGAAGTCTTCGACGCCGTCTCCAGCGGCGTTGCGCAGGCCGGACACGGGGCGAGCTATTACTGGAAAGGCAAGATCCCTTCCTCTGTGTTCTTCACGGCGGTGCCCTTCGGCATGACGGCGCAGGAGATGAACGGTTGGCTGCACTATGGCGGTGGCCTCGATCTGTACCGCGAGGCCTACGCCCCCGCGGGAATCATTCCCTTTGCCGGCGGCAGCACGGGCGTGCAGATGGCCGGTTGGTTCAACCGCGAAATCCGCTCCGTGGACGATCTCCGCGGCCTGCGCATGCGCATCCCGGGTCTTGCTGGTGAGGTGTTCAGCGCCGCGGGCGGCGAGGCCGTACGCATTCCCGGCGGTGAGGTGTATACGGCCCTGCAGACGGGGGTGATTGACGCCGTGGAATGGGTCGGTCCCTACAACGACCTGGCCCTCGGCCTCCATGAGATCGCTGAGTACTATTACTACCCGGGCTGGCACGAACCCGGTTCCATGCTCGAAATCATCGTCAACGAGGACGCGTTCAATGCGCTGCCCGAAGACCTGCAACGCATCGTGACCCACGCGTCGCGGGCCGCGAACCTCGATATGCTCGACGAATTTACCGCGCGCAACAATCGCGCGCTTCGCGAGCTGGTGGAAACCCACGATGTGAAACTCCGCCGCCTCCCCGACGACGTGCTCGCGGCCCTCTATCGCGGCAGTGAGGAGGCCATGGAAGCGCTCATCAGCAGCGATCCGCTCGCCGCCCGGGTGCACGCCTCCTTTGCTGAGTTCCTCGAGAACGTTCGTGCCTATCACGAGATATCCGAACAGGCCTACATCAATGCCCGCCGCAACGTCATGGGTGAACTCATACCTGCGGAATAGCGTCGCTTAGCTGACGGGAACGGCCAGCGCGTGCTCCGTGACGATCTTGCGAATTCGGGTGTGTTCTTCCGATCGGCGAGCTAGACCGGCTTGATCGTCCGGGTACGACGGTCGCCGTCAATCGCAACGTAAACGAACTCCCCTTCGGTCACCTTGATCGGCTCACCGTCGTGCGGCGAGTTGATCCACACTTCCACCATGATGCGGATCGACGAACGGCCGATCTCGATAACATCGCAGTAGCAGGAAACCACCGCTCCCACATGCACCGGAGTGATAAACGCCATACCTTCGACGGCAACGGTTGCAACGCGGCCGGCCGCGACTTCGCCGGCCGTGATAGCACCCGCCAGGTCCATCTGCGACAGCAGCCAGCCGCCAAAGATATCCCCGGAGGCGTTCGTATCCCGGGGCATGGCGATGGTTTGCAGGGCCAGTTCGCCCTGCGGAACCGGATTCGTATCGATGTCACTCATTGCAGGAACCCTGCCGTGATCAGAGGTGTTGCGGTAACCAGGTGGCCAGGGATGGCCAGATCCAAAGGGCGGCGAGCACCAACAGCTGAATCGCTATGAAGGGTATCACGCCGCGATAGATGGCTACCGTTGGAACGCTGTCGGGCGCCACACCGCGCAGATAGAACAGGGCGAAGCCAAAGGGCGGAGTCAGGAAGGACGTCTGCAGATTGATCGCGATCATGATGCCCAGCCACACGGGATCGATTCCCATCATCAGCAGGATAGGACCAACAATCGGGACGACCACGAACGTAATTTCGATGAAATCGAGTACGAAGCCGAGGAGAAAGATCACCACCATGACCACGAGGGTGGCGCTGAAGGCGCCTCCCGGGAGCTCGCGGAAGAAGGCCTCGATCAGCTCCTCCCCTCCAAAACCCCGGAAAACCAGCGAGAAAACCGCGGCCCCGATGAGAATCATGAACACCATGGCGGTGACTTCAAGCGTGCTCTCGAGTATCTCCTGCAATCGTTGGCGACTCAGCTCCCGGCGTAGCGTGGCGAGGAACAGGGCCCCGGCGGCGCCAACGCCGGCGGCCTCGGTGGGTGTGGCGACACCGCCGAGGATCGAGCCCAGCACAACCACGATCAGCAGCAGCGGCGGAACCAGCCCGTCGAGAAGCTTTTGCCAGGACATCGGCTTCGCGCTGGCCTGGGGCACGGCATCGGGTCGCAGGAGGGCGACGATGAAAAGGTACAGGCAGTACATCCCCACCAATATCAGTCCGGGAATGATGGCCCCGATAAAGAGATCACCTACGGAGACGGTCTGGGGATTGAAGACATCCAGGCGCAGCTGTGCCTGCTGGTAGGCACTGGACAGAATGTCGCCGAGAAGGACCAGCGCGATCGATGGCGGGATGATCTGACCGAGCGTTCCCGTCGCGCAGATGGTGCCGGTGGCAATGCCCGGTCCGTAGCCGGCGCGCAGCATGCTCGGCAGCGACAGGAGGCCCATGGTGACCACCGTCGCCCCCACGATGCCGGTGCTTGCGGCCAGGAGTGCACCGACGAGGACAACAGAGATTGCCAATCCGCCGCGCAGACGGCCGAGGAGAGCCGCCATGCTTTCGAGCAGTTCTTCGGCTACCCGCGACTTCTCCAGCACCACGCCCATGAGTACGAACAACGGTACGGCGATAAGTGTGACATTGCTGACCGTACCGAAGAGTCGCCCGGGAAGAGCGCCGAGGAACGACGGATCGAAGCTGCCAGCGATGCTGCCGACGGCCGCAAACATTAGCGCGGTCCCGGCCAGCGTAAAGGCGACCGGATAGCCGAACATCAGCAAAACGCAGACGCAGGCAAACATCCACAGTGCAATGCTGCCGTGCATCAGTCCGCGGGCTCCAGCACAAGGCGCTCGGCATTGCGCAGTATCTCCGCCGTGCCCGCCAGCGCCAGGTTGGCGGCCATCAGTGGAAGAAGGGTCTTGAGCAGGTACAGGTAGGGAATGCCGCCCGGCTCCGGGGAACTCTCGCGGATGGCCCAGGCATCGGTGACGTAGTTGAGACTGCCGAAGAAAATCACAGCGCAGAGCGGGAGGAGAAAAACGATGCCGCCCAGCGTATCCACCCAGGCCCGCTGCCGCTCGTTGAATTTGCGGTAGAAGATATCGACGCGCACGTGCGCACCCCGCTGCAGGGCGTAGGCGGCGCCAAGCATGAACAACGAGCCGTGCAGGTAGGTGACCGCTTCCTGCATCGCGATTGAGCCGCGAGCGAAGCCGTAGCGTAGGACTACCACGGCACAAACGAGCAGCGCCATGAAGAGGGCGCACCAGGCGAGGAGGCGACCGAGACGAGCGGTGAACCGGTCAATGGTGTTTACGACTCGGGAAAGAGGCCGGCGCCTGGCATTCTCCGTATCACTGGGCGGTGAGCCCTGGCGCAGATCCTCAGCCAAGCTGCCGTGCCTTTTTCCTGTGCAATGCACGAGAGTATCATAGCCGCGGCCGTGGCCCGGCACATACCGGGAGCAGGCCTAACGCTCACCAAATGCATAACGAAAATCCAAGGATAACCCCCTCATGCTCAGCGTGATCTCCCCCGCCAAGACCCTGGACTTCGAAAGCGCTGCAGGCACGCGAAGGGCCACCCAGCCGGAATTTCTCGACCGCGCCGCCGAGCTCGTCGACGATGCGCGGGAACTCGACCCGGCGTCTATCCGCAACCTCATGGGCGTCTCCGAGGCCATCGCCAATCTCAATCACCAGCGCTTCATGGACTGGCACCAGCCTTTCAGCACTGACAATGCGAAACAGGCGGTGCTCGCCTTCAAGGGCGATGTATACACGGGCCTGGAGGCGGAAACGATGAGTTCCGCACAGCTTGCCTACGCGCAGAAACACCTGCGGATTCTGTCCGGACTCTACGGGCTGCTCCGTCCTCTCGATCTTATGCAACCCTACCGCCTGGAGATGGGGCTGCGTTTTGCCAACCGGGGCGGCAAGAACCTCTACGAGTTTTGGGGCGAAGACCTGACGCGCAGTCTGAACCGGCAGCTGAAGAAATCCGGCTCGGCGGTGCTCGTGAACCTTGCTTCCAACGAGTACTTCAAGGCCGTCAAACCCGCCCTTCTCGACGCCGACGTGGTGACACCGGTGTTTAAGGACCTGAAGAACGGCAAGTACCGTGTGCTCAGCTTCTTTGCGAAGAAAGCTCGCGGTCAGATGGCGCGCTACATCATCGATCGCGAGATCGACAGCCTTGCCGGCCTGAAGAAGTTTCGCGGAGGCGCCTACCGTTACAACGCCGCCGAATCGTCGGCGCGGGAACTCGTATTCACCCGCGACAAAGCGCCGTCGGCCTGAGGGCGCCGGTGCGCGTTACAGCATCCGGCGACCGCTGCCCGTGAGCGCGGAAGGTCAGCAACCAACAAGCTGTGGACAGTCCCGGCACGACGTGATCGTTATCGGCGCGGGTATGTCGGGCCTGTGCATGGGAATCCAGCTTCTCAAGCGGGGCATCGAAGATTTCCTCATTCTCGAGAAATCCGACGACGTCGGAGGTACCTGGCTCGACAACAGCTACCCGGGAGCCGGCTGCGACGTTCCCTCCGTGTTGTACAGCTATTCCTTCGCCCCGAACCCCGACTGGTCGCAGGCCTTCTCACCCCAGGCCGAGATCCAGGACTACTTTCGCCGCTGCGCGGAACGCTTCGGTCTGCTGCCGAGGCTTCGCCTGGGCACGGCCGTCGCCAGCGCCGAGTGGCAGCGGGATCGGGGCTCCTGGTCTCTCACCCTTGAAAATGGGGAGCAGCTCAGCGCCCGCTGCGTCGTCAGCGCCCTGGGACAGCTGAATCGACCACACATTCCCAAGTTTCCGGGACAGGGCGAATTCCGCGGTGAGAGCTTTCATTCGGCGCGCTGGAATCACAGCATCGATCTGACGGGAAAGCGCGTTGCGGTGATCGGTAATGCCGCCAGCGCCCTCCAGCTCATTCCGCAGATCGCCGAGCAGGCCGCGCAGCTCCACGTGTACCAGCGCAGTGCGAACTACGTGATTCCGCGCGGCAATCGCAGCTATCGCGGCTGGGAGAAGTGGCTGTTCCGTCGCGTACCCATGCTGCAACGTCTCCGCCGTCTCTTCGTGTTTCTGCGCGGGGAGCTGTTGTTCTACCCGGTATTGCGCTCCGGCGCGCGTCGGATCCTGCGCCTCTGGGAGAAGCAGGTGGTCGACTACCGCAACTCGGAAATCGAAGATCCCGAGCTGCGCGCCAGGCTGACGCCGGACTATCGCATCGGCTGCAAGCGAATCCTGATTTCCGACGACTACTACGCCGCTTTCCGTCGCGCAAACGTGGAATTGGTTACCTCACCGATCCAAGCGATCGACAGCGCGGGGGTACAGAGCGCGGACGGCGTCGAACGCCCGGTGGACGTACTGATCTATGCCACGGGATTCGAGACTTCCGCGATGCACAGTGCCGTACAGTACCGCGGTGAAGGCGGTGTCTCCCTGCAGCGGGCCTGGAGCGAGGGCGCGCAGGCCTACCGCGGTGTCTGCACCCATGGCTTTCCAAACTTCTTCATGCTCTACGGGCCCAACACCAACCTTGGCAGCAACTCGATTATCTTCATGGTCGAGCGCCAGGTCGGCTACATCGTCGACTGCATCGACAAGTTGCTGGTACACGATCTGCGTTCTCTCGATATCAACGCCCGGGTCGAGCGCGCCTACAACGCCGAACTGCAGGCGGAACTCGGGCAGACGGTCTGGGTCGCGAACTGCGAGAGCTGGTACAAGAACGCCGCGGGAAGAGTTGTGAACAACTGGCCGCGTTCCGCCACCGCTTACTGGTGGCACATGCGAAGACCGGAGTTTGCCGACTTTGATATGCGTGCCTGACGCGGCGCCCGATGACGGCCTGCCCTACTCTCAGGCCGCCGCGAACAACCGCGATCCGATCCTGGAGCAACTGCGGCGCCTGCTGGCGGGCTCCGCAAGTGTCCTGGAGATCGGTGCGGGGACGGGGCAGCACGCGCTCCACTTCGCCCAGGCGCTCCCCCATATACACTGGCAGCCCACGGAGCACCCCGACGCCGTCGAGATGCTGGCTCTGCGCTGCTCCGGCGCAGGACTTCCCAACCTCGCAGAGCCCCTGGCTCTTGATATCCGCACAACGCCCTGGCCGGTGCAGGCCCCGGGCGTGTTCTATACAGCCAATACGCTGCACATCGTTGCCTGGGAGACGGTCGAGCTGTTCTTCACCGCCTGCGGAGAGCACGCCGGGCCCGGTACCCTCCTGATCACCTACGGGCCTTTCAACTACGGCGGGCGCTTCACGTCGGAATCGAATGAGCGCTTTAACGGCTGGCTGCGAGAGCGTGACCCGGTCAGTGGCATCCGCGATTTCGAACGCGTCGATGCCTGCGCGCAAGCGGCGGGCTTCTCACTCCTCGAAGATATCGCGATGCCGGCAAACAATCGCTTGCTGTGCTGGAAGCAGGAGCCTGCTTCGTCGTCATGACCCGCCGGGACATCGCGGTCCCCGCCGTCAGCTTCTGGCCGTCGCCACAGGCCCCGCTTAGGCGCCAGCCTTGGTGCTAAGTTCCTTGAACGCCGGGTTCGGCCTTGAAGGGCAGCAGGGAGCAGGCCTCCTCGCGGTAACGCTCCGTCTGCTGCTGCTCGCGCTCCGTAAAGTCGCCGATGGCCTCGTCGAGTTCGCTCTGGGCAATCCAGTGGCATGACAGCGTGGTTGTGGGTTCAAAGCCGCGCTGGATCTTGTGTTCGCCCTGGGCCCCGGGGTCGAAGCGCTTGAGACCCTCGCGAATGCAGTACTCGATGCCCTGGTAGTAGCAGGCTTCAAAATGCAGGCAGTCGAATTCCTCGATACAGCCCCAGTAGCGGCCATAGAGCGTCTCCGAATCCCGGAAGTACAGCGCGCCGGCGACGGGCTCGCCTTCCCGCTCGGCGATGGCCATGAGGACCTGATTGCCAAGCCTGGGCGCCACGTCGAGAAAAAAGCGGCGCGTGAGGTAACCCCCATGGCCGGAGCGCTTGGCGTAGGTCATCTGATAGAAGCGATAAAATGTCGCCCAGTCACGGTCCGTGAGCTGTGTGCCATCGAGCATGCGCAGCGATATACCCTGCTCTTCCACGCGCCGGCGCTCGCGGCGCAGAGACTTGCGCTTGCGGCTTGCGAAGCGGTCGAGGAAGTCATCGAAGTCGCGGTAGTCCCGGTTGTACCAGTGAAACTGGACCTGGTGCCGCGTATGCAACCCGGCTTCGCGCAGGGTATGGGCGTCGTCCCGCCGCGGAAACAGCACGTGCCAGCTTGAACATGCGAGCTTCCGGCTCAACTCGGGCATCTGCTCTGCGAGCACCGACCACAGGGCGGCGGGATCCAGCGCTTCGTCATGGAGCAGCCGTGGTCCCGTGGCGGGAGTGAAGGGAGCGGCGGTGAGTAACTTGGGATAGTAGCTCAGGCCCATGCGGCGCCAGGCATCGGCCCAGGCCCAATCGAACACGTATTCGCCGTAGGAGTGGGTCTTGCGGAAGGCGGGCAGTATGGCCAGGTCCCGGTCACCGTCGCGCAGCCGGAGATGGGCCGGCTCCCAGCCCTCCGTGGCCGTCGTACACCCGGAGGTTTCCAGGCCGAGCAGAAAATCGTGCCGGAAGAACGGATAGCTGTCACGGCGCAGCGCTTCCCAGTCCGCCGCGGATACATCGGCGACGGAGCGCAGGACCTCAATGCTGAGGCTCACGGCCGCGTCTCCGCAGCGGTCGCGACTGCGCGGGTGGCGTCGATAGATGTTAGCCGGGCAGGGCGTAGCTCATGGCAATACCGAGAAATACGGTCAGGCCGACCCAACTGTTGTGGGTAAAGGCTCGAAAACATGCGGCCTCGTCGCGTTCACGGATCAGGTAAAGGTGGAAAACGAACAGGCCCGCGGCGATGACGAGGGATGCCAGGTACGGCCAGGCGAGGCCGAACTCGCGTCCCGCCAGCGTCAGCGCGGCAAGGCACAGCACCTGTAATACGCCAATGATCAGCCGATCGGACTCCCCGAAGAGTATGGCTGTGCTCTTTATGCCCACCTCCAGATCGTCGCGTCGATCGACCATGGCGTATTTCGTGTCGTAAACGATCGTCCACAGCAGATTGCCGGTGAACAGCAGCCACAGCCCGGGCGGCAGTTCGCCGGTCTGCGCCGCGAAGGCCATGGGGATCGACCAGGAGAACGCCAGGCCGAGAACCACCTGCGGCAGGTGGGTGTAGCGCTTCATGAGGGGATAGCAGGAAGCGAGCAGCAGAGCGGGAACCGAGAGCAGGACCGTAAGCAGATTGGTCATCAGGACCAGACCGAAAGCGGCGAGGCAGAGCACGAAAAAGAACGCAAGGGCTTCGCTTACGCTCACGTCGCCTGTCACCAGCGGTCGACCCCGCGTACGCGTTACACCGCCGTCGAGCTTGCGGTCGGCGAGGTCGTTGATGATGCACCCGGCGGAGCGCATGAGGACCGTTCCGAGCGTGAAGATGATCAGCAGGTCGAGGTCGGGTACACCCTCGGCGGCGATCCACAGCGCCCAGAGTGTCGGCCACAGCAGGAGCAGGCTGCCGATGGGCCGATCCCAGCGGATCAGGCGCAGGAGCGCGGAAAACTTGCCGTCGCCGGCGGCCTGGGGAGTTTTGTCGTCGCCCGAGGCCTCGGAAGAAACAGAGGCGGTCATGGAGGGAGTTGCGCTAGCGTTAAGACCTGCTGATTGTAACGTCGATACGACCTCGTCGGGAGCGGTGCAGGGGCATCACCGCCTGCCAGCCCTGGAAGCCCTCGAGAAAGACTTCGCTCACAAGCAGGCGCTTCCCGGCGACGACGAAGCAGGAGCGCCGCGCCCAGGCGGCGCTTTTTTGTCGCAGGGCGCCGGGAAGATAGGGATTGTCGCCCGGGATGAGAGCGAGCTCGAAGGGGCTGCGACGCATATCCGGTCGTGCAAAGAGAAACGCTCCCAGGCTCTGATTGGCCAGCCGTCTCAGGTGAAGCAGGGGCCCCTCGAGAGACTTGGCGGGAAACACGGATCTCGCATAGACCACGGGCGTGTCGTCGAGGCGCAGCACGACCTCCCGGACCATGGCGCGTTCCCGTTGCTCCATTGCGAGGAAGCGCCGCTCATCAAGGGTGGGCCGGGCCCAGTGCTGTTTCCAGCGCTCCACCGAGAAGCGCCGACCGGTGTTGATTAGATGCTGGGTCAGTGAGCCGTCGTCCAGCAGCCAGCGCCGCACGGGCCCGAGGAGTGGCCCCGGGAAGCGCTCCTCGGGCTTCCAGCTCGGGCCGGGCACAGGCCCCGGCGAAGGCACGGCACCGACTAGGCTTCGCGGTGAAAATTGGGGTGCGGACATGCTCGGACCAGGAACCGGGGCAGGCGAGGATGATTCAGTTCGCCGGACGGTGCAAGCGAGGTGCGGGATCAGGGGATAGGCACCGCGCGCGCGTGCTACTCTTGCGCGCCTTTTTCAACTCCAGGGAGCACGCTGGCAGCATGTGCAAGTGGGAATGCATCGTTTGCGGACTGATCTACGACGAGGCCAAGGGCTGGCCTGACGACGGCATAGCGCCCGGCACGCGCTGGGAAGATGTTCCCGAAGACTGGCTGTGTCCCGACTGCGGGGTCGGCAAAGAGGACTTCGAACTCCTGGAGGACCCGGGCGAGGACGCAGCTCCACACCATGCCGTACCCTCCGCGACCCAGCCGGCGCCGGTGGTGATCGTGGGAACCGGGCTTGCCGGCTATGGCCTTGCAAGGGAGTTCCGCAAGCACGACAGCGACACCCCGCTGATTCTGATAACCGAGGACGACGGTCGCGCCTATTCCAAGCCCATGCTGTCGACCGGCTACACCAAGGGCACGGACGCCGAGGCCCTCACGCAGAATGACGCAAGTGGAATGGCCAAGACGCTCAACGCCAGCGTATGGACTCTGACCCGCGTGCAGCGTATCGACACAACGCACAAAGTACTGCGCCTGGCCGACAGCGACAGCGAAATCCACTACCGGGATCTAGTGCTTGCCCTGGGCGCGAGCGTGATCGAGCCGCCGCTCGCCGGAAACGCCATGGAGCGCGTGTACTCGGTGAACGACCTCATGGACTACGACGACTTTCGCACGGCGATGCAGCGTCTGGACGCGCGCCGCGTGATGATCATCGGTGCCGGGCTCATTGGCTGCGAATTCACCAATGACCTGCTCAACGGCGGTTTTTCCATCGACGTTGTCGATCCCCTCGAACACTGCCTGCCCACCCTGCTTCCCGCCGAGTGCGCGAGCGCCGTACAGGCGGCCCTGAGCGAAAAAGGCGCGCGCTTCCATTTCGGCCCCAAGGTCACGGCGGTGAATTTCCCGGAGGAAGGCGAGCCGGACCGCGTGCTCGTCACCCTCAGCGATGGCCGCACGATCGAAACGGATATCGTTGTATCGGCTGTGGGAGTTCGGCCGCGACTGGATCTTGCCCAGGCGGCGGGCCTTGCTACCCAGCGCGGTATCGTCGCGGATCGCTATCTGCGCACCAGTGCGGATAGCGTCTACGCCCTCGGCGACTGCGCCGAGGTGGAAGGCCATGTGCTTGTCTACGTGGCGCCCCTCATGGCCGCGGCGCGGGCCCTCGGCCGCACCCTGGCGGGCGAGGTGACGCCGGTCACCTATCCGCCCATGCCAGTCACGATCAAGACCCCGGCGTGCCCGGTGGTTGTTGCGCCGCCCTCTGTAAACAGCAGCGGTGAGTGGCAGTTCACGGTGGACGGCCGCAACGTGCGCGGTGAGTTTCGTGGCGCGGATAGCGAGCTTCTGGGCTTCGCTCTGACCGGCGACGCTACCCGGGAGAAGATTGCCCTGCAGAAACAGCTCCCGCCGCTGATCTCCTAACCTTTCGATTCGCGCCCGACGGAAGCGTTCACACCGACGCGAAGGCCTGGCGTTCCCCGGTCCAGCGTCGGATAACCGCCCTGCCTCGTTCCGGCCGCTCCTGCTGTAGAGCCTCGGCGATGCTCGCGGCCTCGTCGAGAAGATCGTCGTGCTCCGGGAGCCGGGCGACGCGAAACTCGAGGAGGCCCGTCTGCCGCGTCCCCAGTACTTCCCCGGGGCCGCGCTGGCGAAGGTCTTCCTCGGCAATATAGAAGCCGTCGTTGCTTTCGCGCATGACCTCCAGCCGGGAGCGACTCTGGGCACCCAGCGGAGACTGGTACAAAAGCACGCAGTGACTCGCCGCGCTGCCGCGCCCTACGCGCCCGCGAAGCTGGTGGAGCTGGGCCAGACCGAGGCGCTCGGGGTTCTCAATGATCATAAGTGACGCATTCGGCACGTCGACGCCGACCTCGATCACGGTCGTTGCGACAAGCAGGCGATAGCGGCCGTCCTTGAACGCCGCCATCACCGTTTCCTTGTCGCCCGCACTCATGCGGCCGTGCACGAGGGCCACGGGGATGTCGTCGAGTTCGCGATCGAGTTCCTCGAAGCTGCTCTCGGCGGCTTGCGCCTCGAGCACCTCGGAATCTTCGATAAGCGTGCACACCCAGTAGACCTGACGGCCTTCGCGACAGGCGTTGGCCACGCGGCCGATCACCTCCGCGCGGCGGCGGTTGTCAATGAGCACCGTGCCTACGGGCTGGCGACCGGGTGGCAGCTCATCGATCACGGAGCAGTCGAGATCGGCGTAGGCAACCATGGAGAGGGTCCGGGGAATCGGGGTTGCGGTCATGATGAGCTGGTGCGCGCGCCAGTCTCCGCCACTTTTCTCAGACAGCGCAAGGCGCTGGTGCACGCCAAAGCGGTGCTGCTCATCGACTATCACCAGGCCCAGGCGCGCAAAGGCAACGCCCTCCTGGAAGAGCGCGTGCGTACCGATAACCAGCGCCGCGTCGCCCTGGGCGATGGCATCGAGGGCCGCGCTGCGCTTGCGTCCCTTTACGCTTCCGGCGAGCCAGGTTTGAGCGATATCAAGTGCCGAGAACCAGGCGGCGAAGTTGATGCGGTGTTGCTCCGCGAGGAGTTCTGTCGGCGCCATTACAGCGACCTGGTAGCCGGCGGCGATGGCCATGAGCGCCGCGGCTGCGGCAACCAGCGTCTTGCCCGAGCCCACATCTCCCTGCACAAGACGCAGCATGGGTTTGCGCCCGGCCAGGTCCCGGCGAATTTCGTCGATCACGCGCTGCTGCGCCCCCGTGGGCGTAAACGGCAGCGACGTCAGAAACTCTTCCAGAAGCTCGCTGCCCCCGGAACAGGCCGGCGCGGGACGCTCTTGCTGCAGTGTTCGCAGCTCCCTAAGTGAGAGCTGCTGAGCCACCAGTTCCTCGAGGGCAAGGCGCAGTTGTGCGGGGTGACGCCCGGCGCGAAGGGCGGCCAGGTCCGCATCCGGCGGCGGCCGGTGCAGGAACTCGAGGGCATCGAGCAGCGAGCCGCGAACGGCCGCTGGCGGCAAAAGTTCTTCCGGGGGCTCCCGGCCGAGGAGATCGAGAGCCTGGCCGCAGAGCTTGCGCCACTGGTTCTGGCTGATCCCTTCGGTGCTGGGATAGACCGGCGTCAGCCTGTCCTCGGCAGCGCCAGGGGCCGATGCATCACTGCGCCGATACTCGGGGTGAATCATCTCCGCCTGCCCCGGCCCGCGCCGGCGTACGGTGCCAAAACAGCGCAGTCGCATGCCCGGCTGAAGCGCGCTGCGCTGCGCCGAGCTGAAGTGAAAGAAACGCAGCGAGAGCGTACCGCTTCCGTCCTGCAGGGCGACCACAAGAGAGCGTCGGCGTCCGCCGCCGGTGGTGTCGACAAGAATGATCTCGCCTTCGGCAACCACTTCCATGCCGTCCTGCAGGGCGCCGATGGGTGTGACCCGGGTGCGATCCTGATAGCGCAGGGGCAGGTGGAAAAGGAGGTCCTCGACGTTGCCGATGCCGTAGGCCTGAAGACGTTCGGCCAGGCGTGGCCCTACGCCGCGCAGGGACTCAAGGCTTTGTGTGACAATTCCCGTCACGGAATTCGTGTTGCTCCTTTCCGACTCGTCCAAGAGTACCAGCGTGGAACACAGAAGCATTGCGATCATTGGTTTTGGCGACATCGGCGCTCGCGTCAGCGCCCGTTTGCCTTCCCGCTGGCGCGCTATCGCGCTGCGTCGTCGCGTGAGCGAAGTGCCCCGGGGTGTGCGGGCCGTTGCCGCGGATCTTGGCGATGCCGCGTCCCTGCGCGTGCTGGAGTCGCTGGCTCCCGATGCACTCCTGGTTACCCTGAGCCCGGGCGCTCGGAACATCGATGCTTACCGCGAGGGGTTCGCCGGTGCCATGCACCGCATCGTGAGGGGCTTCGGCGCGCATCGACCAGGCCGCGCTTTCTTTCTTTCGAGCACGCGGGTATATGCGGAGAAAGACGGGGGCTGGGTGGATGAATCGGCGCCCCTCGCGCTCGAGGATCCGCATGTCGCGGCCATTGTCGAGGCGGAGGAGAGTTTCCGCGAGGCCTTCCCGAACGCCGTGGTGCTGCGCGCGGGCGGCCTCTACGGCCACGCACCGGGCCCCCTGCTCCGGGCCGTCACCGCGCAGCGCCTGCGTCCGCCCGAGCCCGTGATCTTCGGCAATCGAATCCATCGCGACGATGCCGCCGGCTACATCGTGCATGCCCTCGACGGCGAGTGTCGTCATGCTACGGTAAACCTCGTCGACGATGGCTGCGCTACGCTGCAGGAGGTAGAGCGCTGGCTTTGCGAGCAGCTGCGCCTCCCCTATGCCCCACCCTCAGCGGCGGGCGACAACGCCGCCGTGCCGCGCCACAAGCGCATAAGAAACGATCGGCTCCACGACAGCGGCTTTAATCTGCGCTACCCTGACTTTCGCAGAGGTTACGCCGATGTCCTGCGCGAATGGACCCAGTTTTCAGAGCGCGAGGATGGCCTCGATCTCCACTGACACACCGCGCGGAAGGGCGGCGACCTGCACGCAGGCGCGCGCGGGATAGGGTTCGGCGAAGACATTTTCCATCACCGCATTTACGGCGCCGAAATCGCCCAGATCGGTCAGCGATATGTTGATCTTGACCGCGTCATCGAGGGAACCGCCGGACGCCTCGGCGACCGCGGCAAGGTTGCGAAACACCTGTTCGGTTTGCGCGGTGATGTCGCCGTCGACCACTTCCATAGTGTCGGGATGCAGCGGAATCTGTCCCGACAGCCACACCGTGTTACCGACCTTCACGGCCTGTGAATAGGGCCCGATGGCGGCCGGGGCCTTGCCCGTGGATATGATCGCTCGGTTGTTCAAGACCTGGTCTCCTCGGCGCAAACGCCGCGCTGGTATGGGAAAGGGCGTCAGACGCGGCTGACGCGGCGTACGCATTCCTGACCGCGCAGCCGACGCATCACGCGAGCAAGGTGCACGCGGCTCTCGACGTGCAGGTCGAGATCCACGTAGGTGAACTGGTAGTCCTTGTCCTGGGAACTGATTTTGTCGATGTTCACGCCCATGCTGTTGATCTGCGTGGCAATGGTCGCGATGGCGCCGCGCCGGTTTTCGACTTCGATGCGCAGCTCCGCTAGGAACTCGCCGGAGATATCATCATCCCAGCGAAGTGGAATCCACTGCTCGGGCTTGTCGCGGAGTTCGGCGAGGTTGCGGCAGTTCTCCCGGTGCACGACCACGCCCTTGTCGGAGCTGAGATAGCCGGCAATGGGGTCGCCGGGAAGCGGCCGGCAGCAGCGCGCATAGCTCACTACGAAGCCTTCCGTGCCGCGAATCGCCAGCGGTGTATCGCTCCCGGGCTCCGGCGCCGGCCCTACGGTGTCAATCTCACCCGCGAGCTGCGAGGCCACGACGACAGGCAGGCGTTTGCCCTGGGAGATATCGGCGAGGAGGGCGTCCAGGGAATCGAGGTTTACGCTCTTCAAATAGCTCGAAAGACGCGCCGCAGAAAGTTCGTCAACGTTGAGGCCGAAGGCATTCAGGGATTTATCCAGCATGCGCCGGCCAAGGGCCACGGCGTCGTCATGGGTCTGGTTCTTCAGGAAATGGCGGATATTGCTCCGCGCCTTCGCGGTGATCGCGTAGTTGAACCAGGACGGGTTGGGGCGGGCGCCGGCGGCGGTAATGACCTCAACGGTCTGGCCGCTTTCCAGCGGCTCCGAGAGGGGCGCGAGGCGCCGGTTGATGCGACAGGCTACGCAGCTGTTGCCCAGCTCCGTGTGGACGGCGTAGGCGAAGTCCACGGCCGTGGCGCCGCGCGGCAGCTCCATGATGTGACCTTTCGGGGTGAAGATGTAGATCTCGTCGGGGAACAGATCGATCTTCACATTCTCGATGAATTCGAGGCTATTGCCGGCCCGCTGCTGCATCTCCAGGAGTCCCTGAACCCACTGGCGTGCCCGCGCGTGGGAACCGTTGCCGCGATCCGAGTCGCTCTTGTACAGCCAGTGTGCGGCGATCCCGTTGTTCGCCATGTCTTCCATTTCCTGGGTGCGGATCTGGATTTCAATGGGCACGCCGTGCATGCCCATGACCACAGTATGCAGGGATTGATAGCCATTGGCTTTGGGGATGGCGATGTAATCCTTGAATTCGCCGGGCACGGGCTTGTACAGCGAATGGATACAGCCGAGAACCCGGTAACAGCTGTCCACCGAGTCGACGATGATGCGGAAAGCGTAGATATCCATGATCTCCGAGAAGGACTTCTTCTTGGAGCGCATTTTTTTATAGATGCTGTACAGGTGTTTCTCGCGACCGATGACCGTCGCCTCGTGCTCGTCCTGACGCAGCGCGTTTTCGATCTGGGTGCGAATCTTGTCAACCAGTTCGCGGCGGTGGCCGCGGGCGGCGAGGCGAGCCGCCTCGATGCGGCGGGCGCGCATGGGATAGAGCGCGGTGAAACCGAGATCCTCGTATTCCATGCGTACGGAATTCATGCCCAGACGCATGGCGATGGGCGCGTAGATATCGAGCGTTTCCTTGGCGATGCGCCGTGCCTTGGAGGTCGGCAGCACGCCCAGGGTCCGCATGTTGTGCAGGCGATCGGCGAGCTTGACCAGGATCACGCGGATATCGCGGGCCATGGCCAGCGCCATCTTCTGGAAATTTTCGGCCTGCTTTTCCTCGAGCGTATCGAACTCGATCTGCGTCAGCTTGCTGACGCCGTCCACGAGTTCAGCCACGGCATCGCCGAACTGTTCCTCGATCGCGTCCTTGCTGATGCCTGTGTCCTCGATCACGTCATGCAGCATGGCGGCCATCAGACTCTGATGGTCCATGTGCATATCGGCGAGAATGTCGGCGACCGCGAGGGGGTGAGTTACGTAGGGTTCACCGCTGCGGCGCTGTTGGCCGTAGTGGGCCTGTTCGGCGTAGTAGTAGGCGCGGCGGACCTTTAGGGTCTGCTCTCGCTCCAGGTAGGAGCGGAGCTTCGCATCAAGGGCATCGATGGTCTGCACGGGAGCTATCGCCAGGGCACACGGCCCGCGGAGGGCACGCGGAGCGCACAGGGGTGGTCACTGCCGTGCCGGTCAAATCAGAAGTCCTCGTCGTCGCTCCGCAGCGCGTCGACCCGGGGAGCAGTCAGGTCGAGTTCCGCGCCGCCGGCACCCATGACTTCGGCCAGTTCTTCTTCGGCGTCGAGTTCATCCTCGCGGCGCAGCATGTCGGCATTCACCAGGCCATCGGCGATCTCGCGCAAGGCGATAACGGTGGGCTTGTCCGACTCTTCCTGTACCAGGGGCTCCTTGCCGCCGGTGGCGATCTGGCGCGCGCGCTTGCTGGCCAGCATCACGAGCTCAAAGCGGTTATCAACGGATTCGAGGCAGTCTTCGACGGTTACCCGTGCCATGGTCTACTCCTGAAATTTCGAAAGCCTTCCATTCTATAGCTAATTCGGTAAATCACCTAGTCGATAAAAACGACAACATTCACACGGCCGTCGCGCCACCGAGAAGGCCCGAGAGGCGCTCGGCCTGGCGCTTCGACTGCCGCAGGGTGCGCAGCCGCTGGGCCTGGACGATGGCTCGCAGTTCGTTCAGCGCAGCATCGAAGACGTCGTTGATGACAAGGTAGTCCGCCTCAACGTAATGGCTCATCTCCGATACCGCGGCGGCGAGACGTCGCTCGATAGTTTCGAGATCGTCCTGGCCGCGATTGCTCAGACGTTCACGGAGAGCCTCGGCTGACGGCGGCAGGATGAATATGGCGCAGGTGTCGGGCAGCAGGCGTTTGACCTGATGCGCGCCCTGCCAGTCGATCTCCAGAATCACGTCCCGGTCCGCCGCGAGCTCCTCCTCAACGAAGCGTTGCGAGGTGCCGTAAAGATTGCCGAAGACTTCGGCGTGCTCGAGAAACTCCGAGCGCTCAAGCATTTCCTCGAATTCCGAGCGCTCGCAGAAGTGGTAGTTGGTGCCGTTGATTTCCCCTGGGCGCATGGCACGGGTTGTGTGCGATACGGAAACCTTCAGGCTCGGTTCGGCTTCGACGAGTGCCTTCACGAGACTCGTCTTGCCCGCGCCCGAAGGAGCGGACACCGTAAACAGTGTTCCCGTCGATGTACTCATGCGGCGCTGCTATTACTAATACTACCCGAACGGCCACGCAGGCCGTCGCCAGCCGTGGCGTGATCACTCAATATTCTGGACCTGCTCGCGCATCTGCTCGATAAGCACCTTGAGCTCAACGGCGGCCTGCGTCGTGAGGCTCGCGGAAGCCTTGGATGCGATCGTATTCGCCTCGCGATTGAGTTCCTGCATCATGAAATCCAGGCGCCGGCCACAGGGTCCGCCCTTGTCGAGTACGCGCTTTACTTCCACGACGTGCGCGTCGAGGCGATCCAGCTCTTCATCGATGTCGCTCTTGTGCAGGACCAGCACCATTTCCTGCTCCAGCCTGCCCTCGTCCACGGGATCGTCAACTTCCGCCAGGCGACTGCGCAGACGCTCCTCCTGCGCCTGCCGCAGAGCCGGCAGTACGTCCCGGAGTTTCCGGGCTTCCTCCTCCAGCGATGCGAGGCGCTTAAGAAGAAACTCCTGTAGCTGCTGTCCCTCCCGCGCCCGGGCGGCGCGCAGCGTATCCAGGGCGGCGCTGAAGGTCTGCATGGCCGCCGCGAGCTGGGCCTCCTCGTCCTGCCCGGCGCCGGCGCAAACGCCGGGAAAGTGAAGAAGTTCCACCGGTGACGCAGGAGCCAGATCGTCCATGCCGGCGCGCAGCGTGCGGATGGCGTCGGCCAGCTGACCAAGACGTTCTTCGTCAATCCGCAGCTCATCCTTGCCCGCGTCGCCGTCGATGCGCAGCAGGCAGTCGATTTTTCCGCGGGCCAGTTTCGAGCTGAGGGCCTCACGGAATTTGGGTTCCAGGGAGCGAAGAGCGTCCGGCAGCTTGAAGTGGCAATCGAGGTAGCGGTGATTGACGCTGCGAAGCTCTACCACAATGGCGCTGGGCGTCGCTGAGGTCTCGCGTGCGAAGGCCGTCATGCTCTGAACACTCATGAAATGCTTTCCTGGACACTGCCTGGGCCATGGTATCAGTTTGCCGCCCGACGGCGGTCGCCACGTATACTGCGGCCACCATTCAGCAGAGGCTTATCGACGCATGTCCAGACCCAGCGGTCGCACGCCGGACCAGCTCCGCGACATCTCTATCGAGCGACACTTCACCCGCCACGCCGAGGGCTCCGTGCTGATCAGTTTTGGCGCGACGCGGGTGCTGTGTAACGCAAGTGTTGAAGAGGGAGTACCGCGCTTTCTGCGCGGTAGCGGTCAGGGCTGGGTGACCGCCGAGTACGGCATGCTGCCCCGTTCTACCGGAACGCGTATGGGTCGCGAGGCCGCCCGCGGCAAGCAGGGCGGCCGAACGCTGGAGATTCAGCGCCTTATCGGTCGATCGCTGCGCGCCGCGATTGATCTTAAGAGGCTCGGGGAGTACACGATCACGCTCGACTGCGATGTGCTACAGGCCGATGGCGGTACGAGAACGGCATCGATTACCGGCGCCTTCGTAGCCCTTGTCGACGCGCTGACCACGCTGCAGCGAGCGCGGACGATCAACGTGGATCCGTTGCGGCATTTTATCGCTTCCGTGTCCGTGGGAATCTGCGAAGGCGAGGCGGTTCTCGATCTCGACTACGCCGAGGATTCCACCGCCGAGACCGATCTCAACGTGGTTATGAACGAGGGCGGTGAGTTTATAGAAGTCCAGGGCACGGCCGAGGCGGCGCCGTTTCAGCGCGCCGAGCTGGATCGGATGCTCGATCTCGCATCGTCGGGGATCAGCGAGCTTATCGCGTGCCAGCGACGCGCACTTGCCGAGGCCTGAGTGCGACGCTTTGAATAGGACCAGTGGTCGAGGCGAGGGCCGGGGCTGAGGGCCACTACAGATCCGCGGGAGATCCGCGCGTTACTTCGTAGGGCACGGCGCAACGAGGCAGGCTTGCCTCGGCCGACCGCGTATCTGAAGCCCCTAAAGCTCCAGATCGTAGTCAATGATCAGCGGTGCGTGGCTGGAAAAGCGCTCGCCGGTAAACACAGCCGCGTGCTCGACGCGGTCAGCCAGGTCAACAGAGACAATCTGCAGATCCGTGCGCCAGCCTTCGCCATCATCGGGCCAGAACGTCGGCGCGGAATCAGTGGCACTGACTTCGCGGAAAGCATCGGTGTACCCGCCATCCAGAAGTTCTTCCAGCCATTCGTCCCGGGCGTGAAGGGGGTCGGCATCCTCCGCATCGGAGCCGTCGGCTTCGATCTGCCAGTTTCCGCAGATGATGTAGTCGCGACGCTTGTTGCGGACTTTCTGCAGGTGCGGACCCAGAAGTTCGAAAAACTGTTTCTGAGCAGCCAGGCTTTCCGCGTCTCGCGCGGCCGGCGGGAGAATGCAGCCAATCGATAGATCCTGATAATCAGCCTGGATATAGCGGCCCTGCATATCGAACTCCGCGAACCCAAGTCCGGTCATGATCGCTTTGGGCAGACTGCGACAGTAGATCGCCACGCCGTTTTCCTTACCATCCACATCGTCAAAGAAATAGGCGTTGTATTCCGGGGGGAAGTAGCGGTCTTCCTGGAGATCATATTCGGAGCAGCGAAGGTCCTGGATACAGATAAAATCGGCGTCCTGGCGTGACAACCAATCATAAAATCCGCGCGCTGCGGCTTCGCGCAGGCCATCCGCGCAGAAGCTGATCACCCTCATTTTTCACCCCTAGGTCTAAGATCCGCTATGATACAGAAAAGGCCTGGGGACAGCGTACTCTGGCTGTTTTTCTTCGCTTTTAGGCCTGCCATGCGGCGCTTGGCCGGTATTCTCCGGAGTTCTCTCGGTTTTCCTCTCGGGTTTTTATAGAGTCCTTGCGGCGTTCTGAATAGAGCCAGCAGCGGTCAGCAACAGTCATCCCCGAGGTTTTTCTGAGCCGATTCCAGACTGTTTACGGAAATGAGCGAAAGAGCGTGTAAGAGACTGCCTGGAAAGTTCTAATATTTTTTGGGTTGGTTCCGAGGCCATGCAGGGTCGTTTAACAACTGACCTGATCGTAAAGTTACCCCCGCCAAACACAGCTATCCTGACACCCATGCAAGACTATCAACGCGAGTTTATTGATCTGGCGCGCCGCTGCGAGGTACTTCGCTTCGGTGAATTCACGCTCAAATCGGGCCGCCAGAGTCCCTACTTCTTCAATGCTGGCGCCTTCGCGAGCGGTGCCGCGCTGGCGCTTCTGGGTCGCTGCTATGCCCAGCGCATCGTCGATGAAGGGCTGGCCTTTGATGTGCTTCTGGGCCCCGCCTACAAGGGTATTCCCCTCGCCGCCGTGACCGCGGTTGCCCTCGCCAGTGAGCACGGTATCGATGTGCCTTTTGCCTACAATCGCAAGGAAGCCAAGGACCATGGCGAGGGTGGCGTGCTGGTTGGCGCGCCCCTGAGCGGACGCGTACTGGTCATCGACGATGTGATCACCGCGGGTACGGCCGTGGCGGAAGTGGCATCGATGGTAGACGCTGCGGGCGCGACCCTGGCCGGGGTTGCCATCGGCCTGAACCGCCAGGAACGTGGCAAGGGAGAGCTCTCCGCCATTCAGGAGATTGAACTGCGCTGGGGTATCCCGGTGTTGAGTATCATCTGCCTGGACGACCTGATCGCTTACATCGAAGATGGCGCCATGGACGTATCCGGTGTCAAAGCCGCGAACGTTGCTGACGATGTTCCGGGCAGCGTTGCGGACGGAGACTCGCGCGGGCGTGACGAGCTGCTCGAGGCTCTTTGTACGTACCGCGAGCGCTATGGTGTGTCATCGTGAACTCTGCGGGCGCCATCCGCCACGCTTGTGAGCCTATCCCCGCGCCTCTATATTGAAGCTATGCCGGACTCAAGAAACATCCCGCGACCGCTGTCGACACGACCCCCGGAACGCTCTTCGGGGCATTCTCTGAAGTGGGCTCGGCTACGCCCCGGGTCTGCTCTTACTGCCGTTATCGCCCTGGTGCTCCTCATACCGCCGCAGCCCGGCGGCGCCGCGGAGCGCCAGATGTACCGCTACACGAACAGCGACGGCAACAAGGTTGTGGCCTACCAGGTCCCCCCGGAGTACGTTGCCAACGGCTATGAGGTACTCAGTTCGAGCGGAGCGCTGCTCAGCGTTGTGCCGCGGCAGCTCAATGAAAACGAGCGCCGCGATATGGATGCCCAGGAGCAGCTGGAACGCGAGGCCGCCGCTGAGCGGGAACGGCTGCGCCAGTGGGACGAGTCCCTCCTCCTGCGCTACAGCACCATCGAAGACATCGAAGCCGCACGGGAGCGAGCCCTGCGCGAACTTCGCATCAGCGTGAGCATTCTCAAGGGCCGGCTCAGGTCCCTGAAGCAGCAAGTCGAGAATTACCAATCGGTCGCGGCGGATCTTGAACGTCTGGGGCGGGAGGTGGATGCCGACGTACTCAATTCCATCAGCGATCTGCGCGGTCAGATCGATGCCACGGAGAGGGATATCTCGGAGCGCCAACTCGAGATCGCGGCGGTGGATGAGAACTACGACCGGGACGTGGAGCGCTTTTCGAGCCTTCTCGATATTGTTGAGATGCGCAAGAACCTCGTGAGCGGCGACGGGGTGGAGAGCTGAAGAAGCGCTCAGCCGCCGCCGGCGATGCCCGTGCGAGCCGGCGCTCCCGCGACCTGGGGTACTTCCCGCATGAACCCTGACGCGAGGTAAGAGAACTGCTCATCCCAGCCGTGGGTGGGATTACGCCGGAATTCGCTGCGTACGAATTCCAGAATACGGCCCTCAGCGCAACAAAAAAGAAGATTGGTCGCCTCGGGCAAAGCGAGAACGGGCCGCAGACCCTCGCGGACTTCCGCTTCGCGCAGAATCTGGCGCAGCTGCGTTTCGATGCGATCCATGAGCTGGTTGATGCGGTGGCGCAGGCGCTCGGTTTCGCCGGTAAGGGCCTCGCCCGCGAGCAGACGACTGATGCCCGGATTTCGTTCCGCGAAGCTAACCAGCAAAAAAAGAATCTGCCGTGCCTGCTGCAGGGCGCCCTCTTCTTCCTGCAGGATCCGCGCAATGCGCTGGAAAAGGGCTTCTTCGGCGAACTCGATGAGTCCCTCGAACATTTTCGCTTTGCTTGGAAAGTGCCGGTACAGCGCGGCCTCGGACACGCCCACCTGGGCTGCCAGGCGCGCCGTCGTGATGCGGTCGCCGGGATTGTCTTCCAGCATCTGCGCCAGGGCTTCGAGGATCTGTTGACGGCGCTGCGCGTTTTTTGGCATCGGCGGCGGGGTCTCCTGGCCCGGACGGCGTACACGCCATCCTAGCGACTGCCCCCGGGCTGGACAATGTCCCGGCGCGATATTTAGTGACGCGGTCTCAAAAGTCACCACGGCTGGTAATTTTTGTCCCCATGCCGTCATCGGTGAAGATTTCCAACAACACGGCGTGGGGCACGCGACCGTCCACGATATGCGCCGAGGCTACTCCCGATTTGACGGCGTCGAGCGCGCAACTGATCTTTGGCAGCATACCGCCGCTGATGGTGCCGTCAGCGATGAGTTCATCGACCCTCGCCGTTGAAAGACCGGTGAGCACCTCACCATTACCGTCAAGGAGCCCGGACACGTTGGTGAGCAGCATCAGCTTCTCGGCCTGCACGACCTGGGCGATCTTGCCCGCGACAAGATCCGCATTGATATTGTAGGTCTGCCCTGCCTCATCAACGCCGATGGGTGCTATCACCGGGATGAAGTCCGAGTCTATGACCACATCGAGAATCTCACGGTCGATCTGACGAACCTCGCCCACGTGACCGATGTCGACGATTTCCGTGGCATTGAACTCCGGGGTGAGCGAGCGCACATCGAGGCGCCGTGCGCGAATGAGTCCACCGTCTTTACCCGTGACACCAATGGCCTTACCACCTGCGCGATTGATGGAGGCGACGATCGCCTTGTTGACGCTGCCGCCAAGCACCATCTCCACAACGTCCATGGTTTCCGTATCCGTCACGCGCATGCCACCGTGGAAACGGCTTTCGATGCCGAGTTTTTCCAGCAGGCGTCCGATTTGCGGCCCCCCACCGTGGACAACCACCGGATTCATGCCGACCAGCTTCATCAACACAATGTCGCGGGCGAAGCTTTCCTGCAGCGCCTCCTCGACCATGGCATTGCCGCCAAACTTGACCACCACGGTACGGCCGGTAAAGCGCTGGATATAGGGCAGTGCTTCCGTAAGTACCCGGGCAACGTTCAGAGCCGAATCTTGGGTCAGGGACATGAATACTCCAGTGCGGGCGCCGGCCTGGGGCGGCGGTACGAGAAAGCTCCGGTCCTAGAAAGGGATCTTGAGATCCGGTGCCACGGCAGCCAGCTGCTCGCTGAACTGCTTCTTGATCTTCTCAAGGTTGGAGTCGTCGTTGGCCTCGAATCGCGCGGTGAGATTGGGTCCTGTATTGGAAGCGCGCAGGAGCCCCCAGCCCTCGTGAAAGTCGACCCGCAGTCCGTCCAGGTCGTTGCTCTTGCCACCGCTGAACTGCGCCTCTCTCTTGAATCGCTCCACCAGCTCGAACTTTTCTTCGTCCGATACCGGGATGAGAATCTCCGGCGTACTGACCGAATCGGGCAGATCCGCTATGTAGTCATCGAGGCTGAGGTCCTGGGAGGAGATGATCTCGGCGAGGCGACCGGTGGCATACATGCCGTCGTCAAAGCCATACCAGCGCTCGCCAAAGAAAATATGGCCAGAGAACTCGCCACCCAGAAGCGCGCCGGTCTCCGCCATCTTTTGCTTCATAAGTGCGTGACCGGTCTTCCACAGGACGGGCCGGCCGCCCAGACCCGTAATGAGCTGCGCCAGGTTGCGGCTGCATTTCACGTCGTACACCACGTCTGCCCCCGGATGGCGGGTCACGACATCGCGGGCAAATAACATCATCAGCATGTCGGTGCGCAGAATGCGTCCACTGCCGCTTACGACGGCAATGCGGTCGCCGTCGCCATCATAGGCGACGCCGAAATCGGCCTGATGCTCCGCCACGGCCGCCACAAGACCGCTTAGGGCGCTTTCATCGCCGGTATCCGGTTTGCGATTCGGAAAGCTGCCGTCGACCTCGCAGTACAGTGGCACTACTTCGCAGCCGAGTTCCTCGAGCAGGGAAGGGGCAATATGACTGGTGGCACCGTTGCCCGCATCGACAACGATCTTGAGCGGCACTGCAATGGCGATGTCGCTGACAACCTCGTCGAGGTAGGCGCTGACCATGCTGCGCTGAGCCATGTGCCCTGTGCCCTTACTGAAGTTCCCCGACTGGGCAAGCTTGCGCACTCTATCGATGCCCCCCTCGGCGAGGGTCTGGCCTTTGAGCACAATCTTGAGGCCGTTGTACTCGGGCGGATTGTGGCTGCCCGTGATCATGATCCCGGAAGTTGCCTCGGAGCGCTGCGTCGTGAAGTACAGCAGAGGGGTCGGTACAAGGCCGATGTCCACGACGTCGCGACCGGCAAGCTGCAGAGCCTTCTCGAGAAGGCCTCGAATGCGCGCGCTGCTGGCCCGGCCGTCGTAACCCAGGGCCAGGGTTTGTTCGCCCATTTCCCCGGCAATAGTAGCGATGGCGCTGCCAATGCGATAGATCGTTTCGTCGTCCAGATCGCGATCGGCGATCCCGCGGATATCGTAGGCGCGGAAAATATGCGCTGGCAGTTCCGTGGCCGCCGGGCCCTCGACGCCCGCCATGGCCGTCCCGGCTTCTGCCGCGACCTGAGCCTCCGCCTTGGACGAGGCTGGCTCGGGGCGAGACTTGCGCAGCGTCACCCGTCTCAAATCGCGGGCGAGGGGAAGCAGCTCGGGAATCTTAAGGAGCACCTGGGTACGGTGCTCCGCGGCATCGAGTATGCGTTGGGTCTCCTGCTCCAGAAGCTTTCTGGATCGGATCATCACAAAGAGAAGCGCGCCGGCCGCGAAACCGACAATCATTAGAACGACTTCGTAGCTCGGCCTGGATGTTCGCGAAACGCCGGCCACTAGATCCTGGGACGGACTGAATACGACCTGCCACGGCGTGTTCGGGACGCTGGCGCTCCGGGCATAGGCCTCCACGCCCGTGCCGCGGGCGACGATTTCCGCATCTCGATCGATCAACTCTCCATAGATGCGCTGGCGCAGGGTGAAGCGTCCGGGCATGGGATCCGGTCGCGTCAGCAGGCCGCCGAGGAACTGTTCGTCCAGCGTGATCAGCACTACCACGCTGCGCTCGGGTACATCGGGGCGTGTAGCGAGCTGAGCCAGGGAGCTCAACCAGCGCCCCTCGACTTGGTAGGCCTCGGGTGGTGCCGGCTCGTTGTTACTGATCCGCCGTACAAGGTCAACTTCAATGTGATTTCGCAGTCCCCCGAGCCCCGCGTCCAGATCCGCGGTTCCGAGGGCGTTCAGGGGGATGAGGCGCAGGCTCACGGCGTCGGGGAAGTAGGCCAGCAGCGCGGCTTCGACATCCGCGGTATCGGCAACGTCGCTTCGGGTGATGCTCAGCTGTACTTCCCGCGCCTGAGCCGCGGACTGCACACGCTGGCTCAGATTGGCCATGGATGCACTCACAAGCTGTGCCTGCTCCTCCGCGAACCCGTCTGCTACGCGATTGAGCAGCGCAGACTGGCGCGCAGGTGCGCTTATGAGAAACAGATAGGCGAGACCGAGCAGCGCCGGGAGCAGCGCAAGGGCGAAACCGATAAGCATAGTGCGGCGGACCGCATCACCCTCGATACCCACACCCTGGGAGTTGCGCTTCGACGGCGCGGCACCGGAGGTAATTTGAGTGCCGTTCGAGTCGGGGGCGGCTCCCGCCCCTTTGGCGCCTGCTTTTTTCTTTTTTCCGATCATCCCTGGGAGCTATGCACCGGGGCCTCGTCGCGCGCCCCTGGATCGCAATCATAGACTTTACGCGTAGACACGAAAACGCCGCCGTGGCGGCGGAGGGGCGCTATCACGCGGCACTGCCCTGGCGAGCTGAGTTTATGCGGGCCGCGACTTCCTCGATCAGAGTCCTGGCCAGCACATCCTTGGACGAGAGCGGCAGCTCCCGCTCGCCGCCGGGCCAGATCAGCAGCGCCGCGTTGTTCTCCGAGTTGAAGCCGATGCGCGGATCGCTGACGTCATTGGCAACAATCATGTCCAGGCCTTTACGTTCGAGCTTGCCCACAGCGTGTTCGCGGACCCGCTCCGTCTCCGCGGCGAAGCCGACGCAAAATGGGGCCGGCCTGCGCGACGCAATCTGCACGAGGATGTCGGGGTTGCGCCGCAGCCTGATTTCCAGCTCCTCCGAACTCTTCTTTATCTTCTGCTCCGCGGCTGAGAGCGGGCGGTAGTCGGCGACGGCCGCGCAGGCAATGAATATGTCGCAGCTCGGCGCCAGGGCTTCGCACTGCAGCAGCATTTCTTCGGCCGTTGTCACGTCATGCCGTTGCACCCGCGGCGGCGCATCCAGCGCCACGGGCCCGCACACCAGATCCGTATGTGCGCCCGCCTCGGCCGCCGCCCGGGCAATGGCAAACCCCATGCGCCCGGACGAGTGATTGGAGATGAAGCGCACGGGGTCCAGGGGCTCGCGGGTGGGTCCCGCCGTAACGACCACGCGACGACCATCGAGCGCGCGGCTCTCGAACTGCCCCGCCGCGGCGTCGGCAATGATCCCGGGCTCGCTCATTCTTCCCGGCCCCGTATCGCCACAGGCCTGCTCTCCCTCCGCCGGTCCGATGAAGCGGACGTCGCGACGGCGCAGCGTTGTCAGGTTGTCCTGCGTCGCCTGCGCCTTCCACATCTGCTGGTTCATGGCCGGTGCGAGGAGCAGGGGCGCCTTGGAGGCCAGGATCACGGCGCCGAGGAGATCGTCCGCACGCCCGGCGACGAGCCGCGCGATACAGTCCGCCGTCGCCGGTGCGATGAGCACGAGGTCAGCCCAGCGAGCCAGTTCGATATGGCCCATGGCACGTTCCGCCTCTTCATCGAGGAGGCTGTCGTGCACCGGGTGTCCGGACAGCGCCTGCAGCGTCAGCGGCGTGATGAACTCGCGGGCACCGCGGGTCATCAGCACCCGAACTTCGGCGCCGTGCTCCTGCAGGGCACGCACAAGCTCCGCTGATTTGTAGGCGGCGATGCCGCCGCAAACGGCCAAAAGCACGCGCCGATTGTTTAGATGTCCCATCTTCCAGCTACGCCGGGGAAAATTGCGTCGAGACGATAGCATCTGCCGTGTTTCCTTACACGACTGCGCACAGGCGAGAATTCACTTCGATGCGGCATCCTTCAGAACTATCACCGCTCAACCCTGGCACCGAGGGCGGTGCCCACTACGACAACGGCAACGGCAACGGCAACGGCAAAAGCAACGGCAGGGGTATAGCCGCTGGCAAGCGCGGCGGAACGAGTCGAAAGAAGGAGGCCGGGAAAGGCCGCCGAAGCGACAACGATAAAGACAGCAAACGAAATATCGGAAACGGTGCCCGGCACGGACCCCGGGAAGGTCCGCGAGAAAAGCTGCTGCAGCGGGGCCTCGAAGCACTCACGGACGCTGAGCTTCTCGCAGTGTTACTGCGCACAGGTCGCCCCGGGGCCTCGGCGGTGACGCTGGGTGAGTCCATGCTGCGGCGGGCTGATGGTCTTGCCAATCTCCTCGCCAGTGACCACGACACGCTTCTGTCGGAACCGGGGATGGGGCCGGCAAAGCTTGCGCTCCTCATGGCGTCGCTGGAGCTTGGGCGACGTTGCGCCGAGCAGCGTCTGCGCCGGGGCAGTGCCCTCACCAGTCCAGAGAACACCAGGAGCTTCCTCCAGCACCATCTGGCAACGCGCAGCAGGGAGGTTTTTTGCTGCCTATTCCTCGATGTACAGCACCGACTGCTGCGCTGCGACGATCTGTTTTTCGGGACGCTGGACGGCGCTGCGGTCTACCCGCGGGAAGTTGTGGTCCGAGCTCTGCAGTATCGGGCGGCCGCGGTGATACTGGCACACAATCACCCTTCCGGCGTTGCTGCCCCTTCCGCAGCGGATCGGCGCATAACGGACCGGCTGCGCGACGCCCTTGCTCTCGTCGATGTGCGCGTTCTCGATCATCTCGTGATCGGGCGTGGGGAGAGCTACTCCTTCGCCGAGGCGGGGTTGCTCTAATCGCGTCGCGAGGCCAAAAACTTGCCCCCACGCATGGGCTCTGGTATAACGTCGCGCTCCGCGGCGGAGGGGTCGCTTTCAAGCTCCCCATTCGCACCGCCACGCTGCTGCTAAACCACTGAATTTATTGTGCTTTCTCCGAATGGCCGGGACTTTATGACAAGCCTGGACGGAGCGAGCCCGACGAGGACGACATGGCCAAGGTCTGCCAGGTGACGGGTAAGCGCCCGGTCACGGGAAACAACGTATCCCACGCGAAGAACCGCACGCGTCGACGTTTTCTGCCGAATCTACACCACCATCGTTTCTGGGTGGAGTCGGAGAAGCGCTTCGTCCGCCTGCGTGTATCCAGTAAAGGCATGCGCATCATTGACAAGAAAGGCATCGACGCCGTGCTTGCCGAGATGCGTGCGCGCGGCGAAGCGGTCTGATCCGGGACCTGGAACCCGTTTCGAGGCTCAGCCGGCCCGTACCATTCACGCCGTGTTTATGTGCTGTGGACTACGGGCCTGACGTAGACGCAAAGGTCCTGGGATCAGAGTTCTGAGACCGGGTATCTCGGACTAAATATCGGGCACATGGATTTTCAGGATTATTCGGCGGTCAGGCCCCAGGATTTCGAGGAAAAGGAACGATGAGAGAAAAAATTCGCATGAACTCGACCGCGGGAACGGGTCACTTCTACACTACTGATAAGAACAAGCGGACGACCCCCGACAAGCTCGAGATGAAAAAGTACGATCCCGTTGCCCGCAAGCACGTGATCTACAAGGAAGGCAAAATCAAATAAGCGCGCGGCGACTTAGCGTGCTTAAAGGACCCCGGCATGCCGGGGTTTTTTGTGCCCGGCCGCTGCGTTGCGTCCATGCCTGAGCTTCCGGAAGTAGAAACCACCCGTCGGGGTCTCGCGCCTCACTGCGTGGGTCGGCTTGTGCGCGCGCTACAAGTCCGCGATGGGCGGCTGCGCTGGCCGGTAGATGAAAAGCTGTCGCTCATGCTACCCGGTATGCGCATTCGTTCGCTGGGCCGTCGGGCCAAGTATCTGCAGATTCACTTCGATACCGGGCTGCTGCTTGTGCACCTCGGCATGTCCGGGTCCTTTCGAGTGCTCAGCGAGGCGGAGTTGCCTGGAAAGCACGATCACATAGACCTGATCCTCGATAACGGCGTTTGCCTGCGCTACAACGATCCACGACGCTTCGGTAGTTTCCAGTGGTTCGACGCTGGCACCGCGCCCGGCCCCCTGTCAGCCCTGGGACCGGAACCGCTGGACGAGGCGTTCAGCGGTACGCACCTTTACCGACGCTCGCGGGGCCGACGAATCGCCGTCAAGCCCTTCATCATGGACGCGAGCAACGTCGTCGGTGTTGGCAATATTTACGCTACGGAAGCGCTGTTCCTCGCCGGTATCCGACCCGATCGCGCTGCCGGGCGTGTCGCTGAGGCTCGCTACAACGCCCTCGCCGGGAGCATAAAGCAAGTACTTACTAGCGCTATAGATCAGGGTGGAACTACACTCCGTGATTTCGTTGGTGGAGATGGGAAGCCGGGTTACTTCGCCCAGCAGCTGTTCGTCTACGGCCGTGCCGGAGAACCCTGCAAGACCTGCGGCAGGCCATTGCGGAGCCAGGTACTTGGTCAAAGAGCCAGCACCTTTTGCATAGCCTGCCAGCGTTGATGCCGGTAAACTGCGGGTAGCGCAAGAGCTAAGTGCGGAGGAATCAGCGTGTTAGCTACTTTTTCGAAGGTCGATTGTTCGAAAGCAGGATCCGCCGGTGACACCCATCGAGCGTGGCGTCAGCACAGCACCCGTGCTGCCCGTGCTGCCCGCACTGCCCGCACTGCAATAGCCGCGCTGCTTTGCACACTCTTATCGATCTCACCGGCCTGGGCGCAAAGCTCGGTCGATGAAAAGCCTGGCGCTTTCGCCATGGCCGGAGATCTCGTGATCGCGCGTCCCCTGGGGGCCGTGCTCACGGTTGCGGGAACGGCGGCCTTCCTCGTGTCGCTTCCTCTGACGGCGCTGTCCGGATCCGTTGCGGAGTCCGCCGAGACGCTCGTCCTGGGTCCCGCAGAAACCACCTTTGTGCGCTGCCTCGGCTGCATCGAGCCGGGCTATAGCTACAAGGATGTGGAACGACGCAGGGCCACGCAGGAACGACGCGCTCAGAAGCGGGCCGAAGAGGCTGCCGCGGAAGCCGTCGAGGAAGGCGTCGAGCAGTAGGTAAGTAAACGGCGCCGGGATAAGCCGGGGGTAAGACGAGGTAAGGTGAGGTAAGGCGAGGTAAGGCGAGGTAAAAAGCCAAGCTGCTTGCGCTAGGCCTCAGCAAACCTCTCCTGCAACGCATCCGAGACCACCGTCGGCACAAAGGGCGTGACATTACCGCCCAGGGAAGCGATTTCCCGGACCAGCGACGACGAGATATAGGAAAGGTGCTCCGAGGGCGTGAGAAAAATGCTCTCGAACTCCGGGTTGAGTGCCCGGTTCATGTTGGCAAGCTGAAACTCATACTCGAAATCGGCAACCGCCCGTAGGCCGCGAAGCACGCAGTGGGCGCCCACGCTCGAAGCAAATTCCGTTAGCAGGTTGCTGAAGCCGCAAACTTCGACGTTGTCGATTTTTTTCAGCGACTCGGCGCAAAGCGTAACGCGGTCCTCGAGACTGAAAAGCGGCGTTTTCTTCTCGCTGTAGGCGATAGCAACGACGACTCGGTCGAAGAGTTTCGCGGCGCGTTCCACGAGATCCACGTGCCCATTGGTGATGGGGTCGAAGGTTCCCGGGTAGATCACTGTGCGACGGCTGGTATCTGCTGGCACCGCTGACTTCCTTCCCTGAGCGCGGGGCGATGGTAATCAATAGCCCCGACGCGCTCAATGCACCGCTGTTCGCAGCGAAGACCGCGTAGTGCCCCAAGGAAGAAGTCCGGCGCGGATTCCAAAGGCCCGGGAGCTAGCGCGGAACAGCGCCGCCGCCCTGGGTGAGGTGGGCAACGCGCCACAGGCCGGCGCCAACGTCCCCGCTGCGCGTTTCCTTCCAGGATTCCAGTTCCCTGCGCGGCCGCGGCGCGCGTTTCAACGGATATTCAAGGTAGAGCAGCGCCGACGGGCTCAGGCAGCCCGAAGTGAGGAGCTGATCGATCGCGGGGTCGAGCAGATCGTCGCCGAAGGGCGGGTCGAGAAACGCGATGTCGTAGGGTCCGGCTTCAGCCGCGAGAAAGCTGTTCGAGGAGTCGTTGATGATCCTGGCCCTCTCCTCGGCCTCCAGCGCTTCCCTGCTCTGACGGAGCTGAGCTACGGCGCGGGACTGTACCTCGATAAAGTCGCAGTGCGCCGCGCCGCGTGACAGCGCTTCAAAACCCAGGGCGCCGGTGCCGGCAAACAGGTCGAGACAGCGGGCCCCGGCTACTTCGGCCATGAGCCAGTTGAACAGCGTTTCACGCAGCCTGTCTGCCGTGGGTCGCAGGCCCTCAAGGTCGGTAACAACGAGTCTCCGACCTCGCCAGCTTCCCCCGATGATGCGCAGTTGCCCGGCGGCACCACGGCTTCTCGGGCGTGGACGATTTGTCCTGTGTTGCCTGTGCCTCACACACTCTCCCATCGCCGCGCCGGGCGCACTGTCCGATGATACGATACGCGCAGCAAATGGCCGCTCCCTGGCCACCGGATTCTCTCGTTCATGCGTTTTTTCAGATCCCGATCTTCCGCGGCCGCTGCACCGGCAGCCGCTAAAGCTGAGTCTGTCGCGGCGCCCAGCACCGCGGACGGCCCTCCCCGAGCCCCGTTAGATTCCCCCGGCGTCTCCGGCGTCTCCGGCGTCTCCGGCGTCTCCGGCGCCTTCGTCCCGCACGGCGTGCGGGGCAAGGTGACGGCGCCTCACGTTCCCGAAGCCCGGGGCCGGCTTATCGTCACACCGGAGCTTCCCGAAGTCCCCGGGTCGCAAAGCTTTGTTCCGAGCTGGGAGGGCTTTCTCGACCAGGCGCCAGAGCCTGCTCCGGAAACCATGCCGACCGCGGCGCCGGAGGCGGCTACGACCGAGGACGCGCGGGTAGTCGCTGACGCCGAAGCCGCGGCAGGGGCTGCGGCAACAACCGGCATCGATCCAGCGGAGGCCGTGATTGAGGCGGCCCCTGAATTACCGGAAATCATCGATAGGGAGAGTCGGACCTCGTCGGCGCCAACCCCAGCCGAGGAGGTCGACGCCGCACCCGGCGAGGTACCCCTCGTCGGAATCGACGCAGAGCCGTCGTCGCCAGCGCAGCCCAACGCTGTGGACCCGGAGCGCCCGTCGCCTGAGGCGGCTCTGGAGTCGTCCGTCGCCAGGGAGGAAGCGGCCGGGCTGGAGGCCGGGCTTACGGAAGAGGAGGCGGAACGCACAGCCAGCGCGGTCACCGAGGCTGGAGACGCAGCCGAAGCGGTTGCCGATACCGGTCCCGGGTTCTTCTCGCGGCTGCGCACTGGCCTTGGGCGCACCAGTGACAACCTGGTGGCGGGTCTGGGCAACCTGTTCCTCGGACGCAAGACCATTGATGACGACCTGCTAGAGGATATCGAGTCGCAGCTGCTTATGGCCGACGTCGGGATCGATGCGACCACCGCAATCATTGACCAGCTCACGGCCCGGGTTTCGCGCAGTGAGCTTGCCGATCCCGAGGCCCTGCTCAGCGCTCTGCGCGAAGAGCTCGCTGCAATCCTTGCGCCCTGTGAGAAGCCCCTGGAGATCGGGACGGCGCCCTTCGTGCTGCTTGTCGTGGGCGTGAACGGCGTGGGCAAAACAACGACGATCGGCAAGATGGCTCGTAGGTTCCAGGCCGAGGGCCGCTCCGTGATGCTTGCCGCCGGAGACACCTTTCGCGCGGCCGCCGTGGAACAGCTGCAACACTGGGGCGAGCGCCACGACGTTCCAGTCATCGCCCAGCACCAGGGTGCTGACAGCGCGTCAGTGATCTTCGACGCCTTGCAGGCGGCGACCGCCCGGGGCGTGGATGTGCTCATCGCCGACACGGCCGGGCGACTGTCCAACAAGTCCCATCTCATGGACGAGCTGGCCAAAGTGGTTCGCGTCCTGCGCAAGCTCAATCCGGACGCACCGCATGAGGTGCTGCTCGTCCTGGACGCGGGCACCGGGCAGAATGCCCTGGCTCAGGCCGATCAGTTCCGTGAGGCCGTCGGCGTCACCGGTCTCGCCCTCACCAAGCTCGATGGTACGGCCAAGGGTGGAGTGATCTTCGCCATTGCCCAGAAACTTGGGCTACCGATCCGCTTTATCGGCGTCGGTGAAGGGGCGGCGGATCTGCGGCCCTTTGAGGCAAACGACTTCATCCGGGCGCTCTTCGACCGGAGCTGAGACGGGTGATCAGCTTCGACCGCGTCAGTAAGCGTTACGAAAACAGCCACGACGCGCTGCGCGAAGTCAGCTTCGATATTGCGCCCGAGGAGCTGGTGTTCCTCACCGGTCACTCGGGCGCCGGGAAGAGCACGCTGCTGCGCCTGATCATGCTCATGGAGCGCCCCTCCCGCGGGCGGATCGTTGTGGGAGGTCAGGATCTGACGGCGCTGTCACGGCGATCGATTCCGCGGCATCGCCAGTCCATCGGCGTGGTGTTTCAGAATCACAAGCTGCTCCTGGATCGGCCGGTCTTCGACAATGTGGCCCTGCCCCTGCACATCCTGGGCTTTGACGATCGCGACATTGACCGCCGCGTGCATGCCGCCCTCGACAAGGTCGGTCTCCTGGAGCGCGTTCATGCCATGCCTCTCAGCCTTTCGGGAGGCGAGCAGCAGCGCGTGGGGATCGCGCGGGCGGTGGTGGGACGGCCGCGCATACTCCTTGCCGATGAACCCACGGGAAATCTCGATCCGGAGCTGTCCGCCGATATCATGCAGCTCTTTGTGGATTTCAGTCGGGTTGGCGTGACCGTGCTGATCGCAAGCCACGATCTGGCCCTGATATCCCGCCTGCGGCACCGCATCCTGACTCTGCGGGAAGGCCGCCTGGTCCAGGCTGGACCGAACGGTAACGATGAACCCGATGCCTGAGCCCTTACCCCCGGATTGGAGGCGGACGCCAGTCCCGCGGCGTGGCTGATGGCGGGTAATCGGTCCGGGTTGGTCCAGGCGCGCCCACGGCGCACGCGGACCGTGGATCGCTGGCGCGCTTGGCGCCGGCACCACCGCCAGTCCGCGGCGGACAGCCTCGCCCGGGTGCTTCATCAACCTCTCGCAAGCCTGTTGACCTGGCTCGTTATCGGTGTGGCCCTCGCTCTTCCGAGCGGGCTCTGGATAACGCTGGACAACCTCGCGCGCGTGGGTGGGGCCATCGACAGCCCGGCGACGCTGTCGCTTTTTCTCGAAGATGGCACAGGAGTCAGCGCGGGCGAGGAGCTGGCCGTGCGCATCGGTGCCCGAGCCGATGTTCAGGGTGTGCGCTTCGTGCCGCGCGATGAGGCGCTCGCGGACTTTGTCGATCAATCCGGAATGGGCGATCTGCTTTCCGGTCTCCCCGACAACCCCCTGCCCCATCTGCTAGTGGTGGAAGCCGCCAACGGCAATGAGGCCACTATATCCGTGCTCGAGGGTGAGTTTCGCGGTCTGCCCGCGGTGGAGGAAGTGGTGGTGGACGCGCTGTGGCTGCGGCGACTGCAGGCCATCATGGGACTCGCGCGCCGCGCCATTGGCTTTCTCGGAGCGCTGCTTATCGGCGCCGTGGTGCTTGTCGTGGGCAATACAATCCGCCTGACTATCGAAGGTCGCCGCGACGAGGTGGTCATCAGCAAACTGGTCGGCGGGAGCAACGCCTTCGTACGCCGACCGATTCTCTACACGGGGCTGTGGTATGGCTTCGGCGGAGGCATCTGCGCCGCCCTTCTCGTTGCGCTGGGAATTCTTGCGCTTCGCACGCCAGTGGCCGCCCTCGCCGCGACCTACGAGAGCCGTTTCGAGCTGATCGGCCTTGGTCTGGTGGACAGCCTTCAGCTCGCCCTCGTCGGCGCCTTCCTGGGCCTCCTGGGGGCCTGGCTGGCAGCGGCGCGCCACCTGCGGGACATTGAGCCCGAGTGATATAGGATATAGCTAAAGGTTATATCAAAGAGCGGCTATGGTCCAAATATCTAATCAATCCGTAGTTTCCAGGGAACTCTCAGAGACTTAGCACTCTAATAACAGGAGTGCTAAACTCGCCCTCCGGAGGATGTAGCAGTGCAAAATGCCATGACCTTAAACAGCGCAGTGACGGAACAAGGGCGGGCTCAGACACGAGTCGCCGCCAATCGTCAGCTTTCGCCGGTCGACCAGATGGTGCCCGGAGCAAATCTTGCGTCTTATGTACAGGCCGTAAGCGCTATCCCCATCCTGACCGCCGAGCGCGAACACAGCCTCGCCGAACGTCTTTTCTATGAAGACGACGTACAGGCGGCGCGGGAGCTGGTGATGTCGCACCTGCGCTTCGTGGTACACATTGCGCGCAGCTACGGCGGCTACGGTCTTGCCGAGGCCGATCTCATCCAGGAAGGCAACGTCGGTCTGATGAAGGCCGTAAAGCGCTTCGATCCGACCAAGGGCGTACGCCTCGTCTCCTTTGCCGTTCACTGGATCAAGGCCGAGATTCATGAGTTCATCCTGCGCAACTGGCGCATTGTCAAAGTGGCAACAACCAAGGCCCAGCGTAAGCTGTTCTTCAATCTGCGCAGTGCAAAGAAAAGCCTGGCCTGGCTCACGGCGGACGAAGCCCGCGCGGTGGCAGATGACCTCGGCGTCGACGTGAAGGAGGTGCAGCGCATGGAGGGCCGCCTGGCCAGCCGCGATATGGCCTTCGATGCACCGAGCGATGCCGACGATGAAGACGCCTGGCAGGCGCCGCAGCATTTTCTGGAAGACAGTACCGCCGATCCCGCGCAGAGCGTTGAGGACAGCGAGTGGCAGAGCGACAGCCAGGCGCGTTTGCATGGGGCGATAGCTGAACTCGATGAACGCAGCCGCGATATCCTCGCGCGCCGCTGGCTTACGGATGACAAGGCCACGCTGCATGAGCTCGCTGCCGAATACGGCGTGTCTGCCGAACGCATTCGCCAGCTCGAGCAGGCGGCGATGAAGAAGATCCGCGGTCAGCTTGTCGCCTGATTGCCGGGGCCCATCGGCCGCCATCTAGCGCAAAACGGCCCGGCCATCGGCCGGACCGGGTGCTAGTCAAAAAGCTCACCCACCAGCCTGCTTGCGCAATTCCGCCTGGTTAGCTACCGGTCTATCTCATGAGGGATAGCGCCACCTGGTCCATGCGGCGTACGCGGCCGCCGCGCGATCGCTGTTGCCAAAGAGCGCGTGCCGACATCGTCATGACACTCGTGGGATACTCAAGCCACAGGTAAATCCGGTGCGGTACACAGACTAGGAACGATGATTCAGCTCACCCTTACGCTAGCCGCTGTCAGCGGCTTTCTGTGCGTAGCTCTCGGGGCCTTTGGCGCCCACGCCCTGCGCAATCGTTTTGATGACTATGCGATGGGCATTTTCGAAACCGCGGTGCAGTATCAGTTCTATCACAGCCTTGCGCTCCTCGCCGTGGGGCTGCTGATGTTGCAGGTACCCGGTTCGGCGTTGCTGCGAGCGAGCGCGCTGCTGTTCATTGCCGGCATCTGCGTCTTTTCCGGAAGCCTCTATCTCCTCAGCTTCAGCGGACTCCGCTGGCTGGGCGCGATAACGCCGCTCGGTGGCCTCGCCTTTATCGGCGGATGGCTGTGTCTGGCGGCCGCGGCGTGGACCCTGTCCACGTCCTAGGGACTGAAGCTCTGGGCCCGGATGTACCGATGAGCAACGAGCAGCTCAGGCCACCGCGGCGTGTGCGCAGCTTTGTACTGCGCACCGGACGCATGACCGAATCGCAGCGGCGGGGCCTTGATGAGGGCTGGCCTCGCTGGGGTCTGGATTGCCCCGCTAACTGTGCGCCTATCGATCTGGATCAGGTGTTTGGAGCCCGAGGCGATCGCGTGCTGGAGATCGGCTTCGGCATGGGTGCGTCCCTCCTTACCATGGCGCAGGCGGCACCGGAGACGCAGTTTATCGGCGTAGAAGTGCACCGACCCGGCGTGGGCAAGCTCCTCAGCGGCATTGATGAGCACGGGCTCAGCAATCTGCGCGTGTTCTGCCACGACGCCGTGGAGGTACTGGAGCACGCCCTAGCTCCGGAGAGCCTGCAGCGCGTGAACATCTACTTCCCCGATCCCTGGCACAAGAAACGCCACCACAAGCGACGGCTTATCCAGCCGCCGTTTGTCGAACTGCTGTGCGCGCGACTCGCCCCGCAGGGTTTGCTGCACCTTGCCACGGACTGGGAGCCCTACGCCGAGCACATGCTTGAGGTTCTGGAAGCCAGTCCTTCTCTCAGCAACTGTGCCGGGGCTGGGAACTACTCAGAGCGGCCGCCCGAACGTCCCCGCACCAAGTTTGAGGCCCGAGGCGAGCGTCTGGGACACGGTGTCTGGGACCTGATCTATCGGCGCGCCGGCTGAGTCCTTGCCAGGACGGGGCCATCGGCGACCGGCTCACATTCGAAAAACCGTGCCACCACATCATCAAGAAAACGCCGTCCCAGGACCGTTGTACGCAGCTCGGATTCATTGCTCTGAAGGAGTCCGCGACCCTCGAGTTCCGCGATCGTCGGCCCCAGCTCCTCCATCGACAGGCCGGTGCGATCTTCGAAAAGGGCGAAGTCGAAGCCGTCCGCCAGGCGCAGCGCGTTGAGCATGAACTCGCCGCACAAATCCGCGGGGCTCAGGTAGCGGTCGTCGCGGCGGTGTGCCGCGCCCGGTGCCATGTAGGCTTCGGGCTGTCGGGTCTTGCGGTAGCGCAGCACGCCTCGGCCAGGCTCCGTGACCTTGCCATGGGAGCCAGCGCCCAGGCCCAAGTAATCACCGAAGCGCCAGTAGTTCAGGTTGTGCCTGCACTCGTACCCCGGCTTCGCCCAGGCCGACACCTCGTAGCGTCGATAGCCCGCGGCGGCGAGGCGCTGTGCCCCGCGCTCCTCCAGCGCCGCAAGCGTCTCCTCGTCGGGTAGCTCTGGCGGCGAGCTGTAGAAGCGCGTATTGGGCTCGATGGTCAACTGGTACCAGGACAGGTGCTCGGGCCCGGCGGCGATGGCCGCATCCAGGTCCGCCAGACCGTCCTCGACGCTTTGCCCGGGGAGTCCGTGCATGAGATCCAGATTGACGCTCGCCGCACCGGAAGTCAGCGCCGCCTGTATAGCGCGGCGAGCGTCTTTGCTGTCGTGGACGCGACCAAGAGCATGGAGACTCCGATCGTTGAGACTCTGGATTCCGAGGGAGAAACGGGTAACTCCCGCCGCCGCGAAACCGCCAAGGCGTCGCTGTTCCGTGCTGCCGGGATTCGCCTCCATGGTTATCTCGCCGCCCGCCTCCAGACGCAGCTCTGCGCGCAGGCCTTCGAGAAGGCGAGCAATGGCGGGAACGCTAAACAGGCTCGGTGTGCCGCCACCGATGAATACGCTCTCGATGCGCCGTTCACTGAGTCCCGGGCTAGCCTTCAGCTCACCACGAAGATCGTCCAGAAGCGCATCAACATAGGCGTCCTCGGGTACATGTCGAGCTTCGTGGGAATTGAAATCGCAGTACGGACACTTGCGCTCGCACCAGGGAAGGTGAACATAGACAGAGAGCGGGATCTCCGTCGCTGACAGCTTTGCCTGCGCGCTCGAGATTTGCATCGAAGGCCGCTTCGCCGCCGCGGCTCAGTTCGCCGTCAGACGGGCAAGCAGCGCCTTCGTAGCCAGCCCCCGGTGACTGATGCGGTTCTTCATATTGGCATCCAGCTCTGCTGCGCTTTTGTTCAGATCGGGGACGAAAAACAGCGGGTCGTAGCCGAAGCCGCCGCTTCCGCGCTCCTCTTCCAGGATCCTGCCTCGCCAGCGGCCCTCGACGATCACCGGGACCGGATCCTTGGCATGGCGCAGCAGCACCAGGGCACAGTGAAAGGCGGCGTCGCGCTCATTGGGACCGACGTCGCGCATCGTGGTGAGAAGATGACGACGATTGGCCGCGTCTCGATCGTCCTCGGCGCCGTTCACACCCGCATCCGCGGCGTAGCGCGCCGATCGGATTCCCGGCGCGCCGCCCAGGGCGTTCACAGCGAGGCCGGAATCATCGGCGAGGGCGGGGCGACCGGTCTGAGCTGCCGCGGCGCGGGCCTTGAGCAGAGCGTTCTCTACAAAGGTGGATGCGGTCTCTTCCGCGGGGACTACATCAAATTCGTCCTGTCGGCGCAGAACCACGGGCAAGGATTGGAACAGCTGCTCAAATTCCGCGAGCTTGCCCCGGTTGCCCGATGCGACAACCAGCTCGCCGGAGAGCGTGATACGCATCCCGGAGTCAGTCATTGATGTACATCTGGTGTTTGAAGCTGAAGTCGAAGCGCTCATCCTGGCCCTCGGCCGCGAAGTTCACATCGAAAAAGCGGTACTCCCGGTTGATGAACTTGAATTCACCGATGTAGTAAATCGCCGGGCCCTCGCGCACTTCCATGAAGTCGAAGGCGATGCTCTGAGCGGTGAGATCCCGGCTGCTCCCGGTGAGGTCCATGGTCCGGGCAACCGTTGTCCCATCGTCCAGGTGTTCGCGAAGCGACAGATTGATGATGGCGCGCCGGCGCCCCCGGGCGATGCCGTACTCGGCGGCAACTTCCGGTTCGAGGAACGTTGTGTTCACCACGCTATAGTGGAGTTCGTAGGGACCGAAGCGTTCGGACAGCTGTCCGAGCGCGTTCGGGGCCGTGAGCAGGAGCAAGGTCGCTGCCAGCGTGATCGTGGCTCCGGGCAGTTTGCGCAGGCAATTGATCATGGGGATCTCACCGGCTGATGTGATAGATCGCCGTGGTCGCAAACAGGTTCGGCATGCGCCGGGCGAGGACTGATGATCCGGAGCCGCCGCCGATCATGTCCCGATCCAGGATCTTGATACCGCGATGCCGGCAAAGGGTTTCGAAGTCGCGCACGGTGCAGAAATGAATGTTTGGCGTGTCGTACCAGTTATACGGCAGAAAGCGCGAAACGGGCATACGTCCTCGGGACATTAGGTGTACACGACAGCGCCACTGGCCGAAGTTCGGGAAGGTGACCACGCACTCGCGTCCGATGCGCAGCATCTCGTCCAGAACCCGATCGGGGTAGTGCACCGCCTGCAGCGCGTGCGCCATGACCACGACGTCAAAACTCTGATCCGGGAAATTGGCGAGGCCGCCGTCGAGGTCCTGCTCGATGATGTCGAGGCCGCGATCCAGCGCCTGGGTTATGGACGCCTCATCGATTTCGATGCCCAGGCAGCGGGCGCGGCGTTCATCGCGCAGGAGGGCAAGAAACTCCCCATCACCGCAGCCAAGGTCGAGGATCCGCGCGTCGGGACGGATCCAGCGCAGGATGTGCGTGAGGTCCTGGCGCATCAGGTGGTCACCCTGCGCAGGTAGGCTTCGAGCACCGCGAGATAGCGGGGGATGGGCAGCAGAAAAGCATCGTGGCCCTCGGCGGCTTCAATCTCCGCGTAGCTCACCGGCCGCTCGGCGGCGACGAGAGCGTCCACGATCTCGCGGGACCTCGCCGGCGAGAAGCGCCAGTCCGTGGAGAAGGATAGAACGAGAAAATTGCAGGACGATCGACGGAAGGCGCGCCGCGCATCGCCTTCGTCCTGGTGCGCGAGATCGAAGAGATCCAGGGCCCGGGTCATGAGGATGTAGGTGTTCGCATCAAAGCTCCCGGAGAACTGCCGGCCCTGGTAGCGCAGGTAGCTCTCGACCTGGAATTCGCCGCCGGTTTCGCCGTTTTCCTTGGCCTGAAGTTCGCGACCGAAGCGCGAGGCCATGGCGTCGTCGGAGAGATAGGTGATATGCCCCACCATCCTGGCAAGCGCGAGTCCCTGCGCCGGTCGCGTTCCGGCACGCAGGTAGTAGCCTCCTTCAAAGCCCGGGTCCGAGGTGATCGCGTTGCGGGCGATCTCATTAAAGGCGATGTTCTGCGCGCTGAGCTTGAGGGCGGCGGCGATCACGATGCAGTGCCGGATGCGCTCGGGGTAGCGCAGAGACCAGCACATGGCCTGCATGCCGCCGAGGCTGCCGCCGATGACCGCGGCCCAGCAATCGATGCCAAGGAAGTCGGCGAGGGAGGCCTGCGCGTCGACCCAGTCTTCAACTCTGGGCTGGGGGAAATCCGGACCCCAGGGCTCCCCCGTTTGCGCGTTGACGCTGTTGGGCCCCGTAGAGCCGTGGCATCCACCGATGTTGTTGAGCGACACCACGAAGAAGCGATTCGTGTCGATCGGTTTGCCGGGGCCAATGCACGTATCCCACCAACCCGGTTTGCGATCCTCCGGTGCATGGCGCCCCGCAGCGTGGTGATGCCCGGAGAGAGCGTGGCAGATCAGGACGGCGTTGCTCGCCGCCGCGTTGAGTTCACCATAGGTCTCAAAGACCAGCTCCCAGGTCGGGAGGCTCTGTCCACCGGCGAGCCTCAGCGGCTCGGAAAAGCGTGCCGTGCGGGGGCTAACAATGCCAACGGAGGAATCCATGGATCGGATGAGCCAAGGCTCAGATACCCATGACCAGGGCGGGGTGGAGCCCCAGACCCGCGGCAACGTTGCGCAGGGCAATGCTCACCACATTGATCAGTATGAACACGAGGATGGGCGAGAAATCGATGCCGCCCATCGCCGGCAGGATGCGTCGAAAAGGCGCCATGACCGGTTCTGTTATCTGGTACATGAGGTAGGCGGCGGGGTTTGCACTACCGGGCGCGATCCAGCTCAGGATGATCATTCCCAAGAGCGCAAAGAAGTAGATTTTCACCAGCAGGCCGGCCACGGCGACCACGGACCAGGCCAGGAGCACGCTTGCACTCGGCAGGGAAAGTCCATTCATCGCAAGCACCGCCACGATACCGATAAGCTGGATGACTATTGCGAGGAGCAGTGACGCCGCGTCTATACGGCCGCGGGCGGGGAGTATGCGGCGCAGCGGCAGAACCAGGGGATTCGTGGCGCGCACGAGAAACTGGGAAATGGGGTTGTAGAAATCCGCCAGCACCAGCTGCAGGACAAAACGCATGAGCATGATCAGCAGGTAAATGCCGATAGCGGTCTGCACGAGATATAGCGAAATTTCGTTAATTGCGTTCATGCTATCTGTTCGATGTGGTTGTTTGTGCAACCGGATTGGTCACGGAACACCGGGGCTCAGCGGCTCCGGGGCGCCGAAGTATACATGGGTCGCGGGTTGATCACTGCCGCTTCGCGCGGGGGCCGAAGATAGCCGTTCCGATGCGCAGCAGGGTACTGCCGGCGGCCACCGCGGCGGCAAGGTCCGCCGACATTCCCATCGACAGCGTATCCATGCCCGGATAGCGGCGTCTGGCCTCCTCGAACAGCGCCGCCAGGGCATCGAGAGGCTCGCGTTGGGCTTCGAAACCCTCCGCCGCCGCCGGAATGGCCATGAGTCCACGCAGGCGCAGCCGTGGCAGAGCGTCGGCGAGAGCGAGCAGTTCGTCGAGTTCCGCAGGCTTCACGCCGGCTTTGCTGGCCTCGTCGGAGATGTTGACCTGCAGGCATACGTTCAGGGGTTCGAGCTGATCCGGTCGTTGATCACTGAGGCGTCGCAGCAGCTTTTCCCGATCCACGCTGTGAATCCAGTCAAAATGTTCCGCAACGGATCGCGTTTTGTTCGACTGCAGCGGGCCGATGAAATGCCAGTGCAAATCCAGGTCTGCGCAGGCCTGTATCTTGGGCAGGGCCTCCTGCAGATAGTTTTCGCCGAACTCGCGCAATCCGCAGCGGGCGGCGAGACGCACGGCCGCAGCGTCCTGGGTCTTGCTGACGGCGAGAACGCGAACGGAGTCGCGGCTTCTTCCATAGCGCGCGCAGGCGGTGCTTACCTGCTCCAGCACCTTTGATATATTGGTGTCGATAGGAGTTTGGTTCATGGCTTAATGGTAGCGATTCAAAAACGCCGTCGGACAAAAAACAGATAAAGATTCTGGTAGTACGCTTGCTGGAAGGCCCAGTAAAGAGTACGGAAAAGAGAACGAGACGGAGCACGAGAAAAGCACGCGAAAAGCACGAGAAAGAGTACCGGAAAGTGTTCGGTCAAGAACCTAAAAAACCCAGGAAAGAGTTCGTTAGGGTAGAGAATGCGGTGCACTGTCCGCTAATACGGCCGTGGCGCCAGCGGTTTTACCAGGCGTCGAGCAAGTAGCCGAATAAGTAGCCGAAAAAGTAGCCGAACGAGTCGCCGACTCAGCCTCTGTGCGAGTCCTCTAACGAGTCGTCTTAGGAGTAGCTAGTCGGGCGGGCAAGGAAACGGAAGTCTCGGGTATGCAAAGTGATACCGGCGTGATTGAACACAAACGGGCCGCCGGGCGAAACGGATGATCGATCATTGCGCGACCCGGTGTCGTCGCGCAGTTCAGAGACTACAAGCGCTAATCGGATAAAAATCGAAAGCAGCGCCGGAGACAGCCCTCGAGCGAGTTCTGGACGCCGCACCGCACACACACCGGAAGTACTGGAAACAGCGGAAATACCGGAAACACCGGAAAAGGGAGCCTGGCTCGAATGGATATCACCGAACTGCTTGCGTTCAGCGCCAAACAGGGCGCATCGGACCTGCACCTTTCCGCGGGACTGCCGCCCATGATCCGCGTCGACGGCGATGTGCGGCGCATCAATCTGCCACCGCTTGAGCACAAGCAGGTGCACGATCTGATGTACGACATCATGAACGACAAGCAGCGCAAGGACTTCGAAGAGTTTCTCGAGACGGACTTCTCCTTCGAGGTGCCCGGGGTAGCGCGATTCCGGGTCAACGCATTCAATCAGAACCGCGGCGCCGGCGGCGTGTTTCGTACCATCCCCTCCAAGGTTCTGAGCATGGAAGACCTCGGCATGGGCCAGGTATTCCGCGATATCAGCATGCTGCCCCGTGGCCTTGTCCTGGTCACCGGGCCAACGGGTTCGGGTAAGTCCACGACCCTGGCCGCCATGATCGACTTCATAAACGATCACCGTTACCAGCATATCCTCACGATCGAGGATCCCATCGAATTCGTACACGAGAGCCGCAAGTGCCTCGTCAACCAGCGCGAGGTGCATCGCGACACGCTCGGTTTTGCCGAGGCCCTTCGCAGCGCCCTGCGTGAAGACCCAGACATCATCCTTGTCGGTGAGATGCGCGACCTCGAGACCATACGCCTGGCATTGACGGCGTCGGAGACCGGGCACCTGGTTTTCGGCACGCTGCACACCACTTCGGCCGCAAAGACCATTGACCGCGTCATCGATGTATTTCCGGCCGCGGAGAAAGCTATGGTTCGCTCCATGCTCTCCGAATCGCTGCAGGCCGTTATTTCGCAGACGCTTCTCAAGCGCACCGCCGGCGGGCGCGTCGCGGCTCACGAAATCATGCGCGCGACCTCGGCGATCAGGAACCTGATTCGCGAGGACAAGGTGGCGCAGATGTATTCTGCGATCCAGACCGGACAGTCGGTGGGGATGCAGACCATGGACCAGTGCCTTAAGGACTTGGTCGATAAACGCATCATCAGCCGCGAAGCGGCCCGAGAGAAAGCCAGGATGCCGGAGAACTTTTGAGGCTTGCGGTAGCGGTGGGCTGAGCCTACTGCCCCGGGGCAATCAAGCGGGAGGAGCCATCAATGAAGATTGCGTTTCTGTTGGAGGCCATGATCGACGCCGAGGCCTCCGACGGCTTCATCACCGCCCGCGCCGCGCCATCCATCAAAGTGCACGGCGAAGTTCACGCCATCTCCAAGCAGTCGCTCACGGAAGACGCCGTCCGGCTGCTGGTCCTGGATACCATGACTCCGGAGCAGCAAACCGAATTCCTCCGCGATCACGAGTGCAACTACGCGATCGCCACGGAGGAGCATGGGCGCTTTCGCGCCAGCGCGTTTATCCAACGAGGCTTCTGCGGCCTTGTGCTCAGGCGGATAAAAACCGATATACCGCGCTTCGAGGATCTGGATCTGCCGCCGATCGTTGCCGATCTCGCCATGGCGAAGCGCGGCCTTGTGATGTTCGTGGGCGGGACGGGTACGGGCAAATCCACCTCCCTCGCCGCCATGGTCGGCTACCGCAACCGCAATAGCCGTGGGCACATTCTTTCCATCGAGGACCCGATCGAGTTCATTCACGAGCATGCTGGATGCCTGATCACGCAGCGCGAGGTCGGTCTGGACACGGATTCCTTTGAGATTGGCCTGCGCAACGCCCTGCGCCAGGCACCGGACGTGATCCTCATTGGCGAGGTCCGCTCCGCCGAGACTATGGCCCAGGCGCTGACCTTCGCGGAGACGGGCCATCTCTGTCTGTGCACGCTGCACGCGAACAATGCCAACCAGGCAGTCGACCGCATCCTCAGTTTTTTCCCGACCGAGCGCCACACGCAGGTGCTTATGGACCTGTCGCTGAATCTGCGCGCCATGATCGCCCAGCTGCTCCTGCCGCGCTTTGATGGCAATGGACGGGTACCGGTCATGGAGGTGCTCCTCAATTCGCCGCTGATTGCCGACCACATCCGCAAAGGCGATGTGCATCTGATCAAGGAAGTGATGGCGCGCTCGACGGAGCAGGGCATGCAGACGCTCGACCAGTCGCTGCTGAAGCGCTACGAGGAGGGTCTGATTGACGCTGACGAAGCAATGCGCTGCGCCGATTCCACGAACGAAGTCCGTCTTGGCATAAAGATGCTCGACAAAAAGCGCGGATTCTCGGAAACCGTCGACCTCGACGTCGATCTCATCCGCTGACGTCGCCACGCTGGTTCAGCCAGTCGCGAAGAATCAGCTCCGCCGCCAGGCTGTCTACCGGGTGGCGCTGATAGTCACCATCGTGGCCGAGGTCGCGCTCGCGGGTTTTCACGTCGAAGCTCGTCAGACGTTCATCCATCATGACAACCTCAACACCAAAGCGACCGTGCACCCGCCGGGCAAAGCGGCGCGCGCGCTGCGCCAGTTCGCTCACGCTGCCGTCCATGTGCAGCGGGTCCCCGACGACCACCAGGTCCGGTTGCCATTCCTTCAGAAGGGCCTGGAGTTGAGTCCAGTCAGGCTGGCCGTCGCGGGCTGACAGCACGCACAAGGGCTGGGTCGTGCCCAGCAAGGCGTTTCCCACGGCTATGCCGATCTGACGCAGGCCAAAGTCGATCGCGAGAAGGCGAGTCGCGGACGATGAGGACAAATGCAGGCTCGGCTCAGGCGTGGCCGGCCTGCGTGGTAAGAAGGTTCATGTCGATACCGAGAACGGATGCGGCGGCGCTGACGCGCTGCTCGATCGGGGTGTCGAAGATGATGCTGTGTTCTGCGGGCAGGGTCAGCCAGCTGTTACTTCCGATTTCGTCCTCGAGCTGACCCGCGGACCAGCCGGCATAACCCAGGGCGATGACAAAGCGCTCCGGTCCGCGACCCGCGGCGATGGCGCGCAGTACATCCTGGGATGTGGTCAGGCGCATTTCCCGGGTGACCTGCAGCGTTGAATCCCAGCTGTCGTCGTCGCTCGGATGCAGGACGAAGCCGTGGTCCACCTGCACCGGACCGCCGGCCAGAACAGGCCGATCATGGAAGTCTGCCGCTGTCGCGATATCAAGGTGATCGAAAATCTCTTCGAGGGAAAGCTCCAGGGGCTGATTGATTACAAGGCCCATGGCGCCGGCTTCGCCGTGCTCGCAGATATAAGTGATGCTTCCGCTGAACAGGCCGGTATCGAGGCCCGGCATGGCGAGAAGAAAATGGTCCCTTAGGCTATCGCTGCTCGACGCCTGCACCGCGTATGTTGCCCTCCCAGGCTTGTTGCGTCGCCAGGCCTTCATGGGCCGACGATCCTGTCTATTGCGAGCTTAGCGGGTTTTCCTCGAATTGCCATGTGCGAACGATTTCGAGCTTATCTGTTGTTTCTCGCAGTTCGTCGGGGAACGGCGGGAATGGTGCGGCCATACGCAGAATCCGAATTGCCGCCTCATCGAGGACGGCCTGACCGGACGGTTTGAGTACCCGTATGTCTTCCAGATCGCCACTTGAGCGAACGGTTACCAGCAGACGCAGGCTCCCGAAAATCCCGTAGCGGAGTGATGCTTCCGGGTAGTACTGGTTTCCGACGGCTTCGACGCGTTTTCGCCACTCGGCGAGATAGGCGGCGTCCACGGCTGCTCGCGCGGACACGGCGTCGAGGCGACGAATCCTGGGGTTGGCACTGTTTCCGTCCCGCGCTTCATCCAGGCTGGCTTCGAGGCGTGCGAGCTCGCGGTTGAGTCGCGCGAGCTCCTCCTCCGTGGCTCGCTGGTCGACGTCGTCGGGGCGCTCTCCCCGGCGATCGACGATTTTCTTACCGGCATCCAGGGTTGTGACTACCGGCGCCGCCAGCCGCTCCCGGCCCTGGCTCATCCGTGCGGCCGTGGCCACGGCCGTGGTCGGCTGGGGCAGCGCGGCGGGCGCCGCCGATGGGGTGTTGCGCTGAGCCTCGCTCCCGCTGCCGCGCTGATTCGCCTGCGCTATATGGTCGGCGTCGCGCGGGGCGCGCGTTCGGTTCTGTACAAGAGTGACCTCGACCTGGCGAAAGTCGGTGCGGCTGCGCAAGGCGTCGAAGCCCACGCCAAAGATCACCATGGCATGCAGCGCGCTCGCAACAACCACGGCCAGGAGCAGCCGGTCGTTGCTTTCCGAAGCGCTCTGGTTCATCGCGCCTCGGCGCTGTCCAGGCGTCCGAGGATTGCATCCATCAGCCTGCCGCCGATATCGGTGTCGAAGGCGGCATCGATTTCACGGATGCAGGTCGGACTGGTGACGTTAATTTCCGTGAGGTAGTCGCCGATAACGTCGAGGCCGACGAAGATCAGTCCCCGCTCACGCAGCGATGGACCCACGCGCTTCGCAATCTCCAGGTCCCGGTCGCTCAGGGGCTGGGCGCGCCCCGTTCCCCCGGCGGCCAGGTTTCCGCGCGTTTCTCCCTGGGATGGGAGCCGGGCCAGGCAATAGGGAATGGGCTCACCCTCGATCATGAGTATGCGTTTATCCCCTTCACTGATCGCGGGAAGATAGCGCTGCGCCATGATCGTACGCTTGCCGAAGTCGGTAAGCGTCTCAAGGATGACGTTGAGGTTCGGGTCGTCGCTGCGAACGCGGAATATGGAAGCGCCGCCCATGCCGTCGAGCGGTTTGTAGATCACGTCCTGGTGTTCGACGTGGAAGGCCTTGAGCTGTTCGGTGTCGCCACTGACCAGCACCGGTGGACAGCACTCAGGGAACTGGGTGGCAAAGACCTTCTCGTTGCAATCGCGCAGCGAGTGGCAGCGGTTCACGATGAGCGTGCCCTGACGCTCGGCGGCTTCGAGGATATAGGTGGCGTATATGTACTCGTTGTCGAAAGGTGGATCCCGACGCATCAGGATCACGTCCAGTTCGCTGAGCGATTGTCGTCGAGCCTCGCCGAGGGCGTACCAGCGCTCGGGATCGCGAAACACTTCGAGGGGCGCCATGCGCGCGGTGGGTTCGCCCTGCTCGAGGGAAAGATCCCTGGGCTCCATATAAAAGAGCGACCAGCCGCGATCGGCAGCGGCCCAGAGCATGGCCATGGTGCTGTCTTTCTTGTAGTTGATCGCGGCGATGGGATCCATGACTACGCCGAGTGTGATGCTCATGCAGTGGCCTCTGCGAAAAAGCGCACGGTACGAGATGGTCCCGAAGCAGGCAAGCAGCGGCTACGCGTACAAACGATGCCTTAGAAGTCGCTGAAGTCTCCCCAGCGGGCCTGGGCCACAGCAATTGCCGCCAGGGGAGCGGTTTCTGTGCGCAGGACGCGCGGGCCGAGCCGCAGGGCGTGGAAACCGGCTTCGCGTGCCATGCTGATCTCAGTTTCGCCAAACCCTCCTTCAGGCCCGACAAGGAGCAGAACAGAGTTGAGCGTTGACTGTGTCAGAGACTCCTGTAACTCGCCGCCGGGCCCCGGGTGCAGGATCAGGCGCAAGTCCGCGACGTTCTGGGATCGCCGCAGCACATGGTCCAATGACGCCGGCGTCCTGATTTCGGGCAGCCGGTTGCGTCCACACTGTTCGCAGGCGCTGATGGCAATCTTGCGCCAGTGTTGCAGCTTGCGTTCGAGGCGCGTGGCGTCGAGGCGCACGCCAGTGCGCTCGCTGATCAGGGGCCAGAGTTCCGTGACGCCCAGCTCCGTGGCTTTCTGCACGATCGTGTCCATGCGGTCGCCTCGGGACAGCGAGATCGCAAGCGTCACCCGAAGCGGCGACTCCCGGTCTGCGTCCTCCAGCGATACCACGCGGACGCTGACGCCATGGCGTTCGACGGCCGTGATCTCGGCAGCGGCCTCGCGGCCATCACCGCCGAACAGGCACAGCCGATCGCCGACGCGCATGCGCAGTGCCTTGGCTATGTGTCTTGAGGGCTCGGCTTCGAGCGTGAGACCGGCGCCGCTCGTCAGTGCCTGGTACGTAAAGAAGCGGGGCCGCAGCACGGCTACGCTAGTCCGTCACAGCCCCAGGTTGCGGCATATCTGCAGCGTCGGCTGCGCCTGGTTCATGGTGTAGAAGTGGATACCCGGCGCCCCGTTTTCCACGAGGGTCTCGCAGAGCTGTGTGACGACTTCGATACCGAAGGCGCGGATGCTGTCGCTATCATCGGCAAAACCATCGAGACGCCTGGTGATCCACCGGGGTATTTCCGCGCCGCTCTTGGCGGAGAAGCGCGCAAGATTGGCGTAGTTGGTAATGGGCATCACGCCGGCATAGATCGGTTTATCGATACCCACATCGGCGCAACGGTCCAGAAAGTAGAAGTAGGCGTCCACGTTGTAGAAGTACTGCGTGATGCCAGCATCGGCACCCGCGTCGAATTTGCCCTTCAGGAAGTGGACGTCGCTTTCGTAGCTTTGCGCCTGGGGATGGATTTCCGGATAGGCGGCCACCTCGATATGGAAGTGGTCGCCGGTGTGTTGGCGGATGAACTCGACGAGTTCGTTCGCATAAACCAGCCGGGAACCGCCGCCGATACCGGACGGCAGATCGCCACGGAGAGCGACGAGGCGGTCAATGCCCGCCTCCCGATACGAATTGAGCAGGTCGAGGATCGTTTCCTCACCATCCATCCCGAAGCTCAAGTGCGGCGCGACGCTGAGGCCGCGTTCCTTGAGCGCCAGCACGGCGCCGCGCGTATTGTCGCGGGTGGAGCCGCCCGCTCCGTAGGTCACGGAGTAGTACCCGGGCTTGACCACCTCCAATGCGTCGGTGGTCTCGCCCAGCAGCTTTTCGCGTCCCGCGTCTGTCTTAGGCGGGAAGTATTCGAAGCTGATCGCCGGCCTGCTGCTCATTACTGCCTACTCAGTACTTGTAGTCTTCGCCCTTGAAGGGGCCGTCCACCGATACGTTGATGTAGTCCGCCTGCTCCCGCGTAAGACGCGTGACCACACCGCCGAAACCCGCCACCATGTGCGCGGCGACTTCCTCGTCGAGCTTCTTCGGCAGCACTTCTACCTTAAGAGCGGAAGGCTTCATGCTGTCCTCGAGGTCGGCGAAGCGACGCTCGTAGAGGTAGATCTGCGCGAGCACCTGGTTCGCAAAGGACCCGTCCATGATGCGAGAGGGGTGACCCGTGGCGTTGCCCAGGTTGACGAGGCGGCCTTCGGCCAGGAGCAGCAGGTGATCGTTCTCGGCCTGGTTGCGATAGACCTTGTGAACCTGCGGCTTCACCTCTTCCCAATCCCATTCACGGCGCATGTAGGCGGTGTCGATCTCGTTGTCGAAGTGGCCGATGTTGCAGACCACGGCGCCGCTCTTGATCGCGCCGAGCATGCGGGCGTTGCAGACGTTGAAGTTGCCCGTGGTCGTGACCAGCAGGTCCGTCCGTCCGAGCAGGTCGCGGTCGATGCAGTCGTCGCTGCCGTCGTCGACACCGTCGATGTAGGGAGACACCACCTCGAATCCGTCCATGCAGGCCTGCATGGCGCAGATCGGATCGATCTCCGTAATCCGCACGATCATGCCTTCCTGGCGCAGGGACTGAGCGGAACCCTTGCCCACGTCACCGTAGCCGATCACCAGGGCGCGCTTGCCGGCCATGAGGTGATCGGTGGCGCGCTTGATGGCGTCGTTGAGGCTGTGGCGGCAGCCGTACTTGTTGTCGTTCTTCGACTTGGTGACAGAGTCGTTCACATTGACCGCCGGAACCTTGAGCGTGCCCGCCTCCAGCATCTCGTAGAGGCGATGCACGCCGGTGGTGGTCTCTTCCGTGATCCCGTGAATGATGTCGAGCATCTGCGGGTACTTGTCATGCAGCATGGCCGTCAGGTCGCCGCCGTCATCGAGGATCATATTGGCGTCCCAGGGTTGGCCATCCTTGAGGATGGTCTGCTCGATGCACCACTCGTACTCTTCCTCGGTCTCGCCTTTCCAGGCGAAGACGGGCACGCCCGCAGCGGCGATGGCGGCGGCAGCGTGGTCCTGGGTCGAGAAGATGTTGCAGGAAGACCAGCGCACCTCAGCGCCCAGCGCGATCAGCGTTTCGATGAGAACGCCGGTCTGGATGGTCATGTGGATACAGCCCAGAATCTTCGCGCCGGCCAGCGGCTGCTTGTCCTGGTACTGCGCCCGCAGCGCCATCAGCGCCGGCATCTCGCCCTCGGCGATCTCCAGCTCCCGACGACCCCAGTCCGCGAGGCTGATGTCTGCTACCCGGTAGTCCGGAGTCGTGTTGATCTTTGTCACTGTGCTCATGGTTTGCGTCCTTAGTAGTGATTAAACCTGTGTTACCCCATCCGCAGCGCGGCAACGCGCTTCTGGGTCAGAGCGTAATTCGGAGCCGGCGGCGGGGTTCGCCTCGCGGGGGACGCCAAACAGCGCCATCCCTGGCAGGCTTATCGATCGACATCCCTGTCGATCGGTACCCCCGCGAGGCAAACCCCGCCACCAGCTCTGCGTTTGCGTAGACCGAAGCGTCGATGGTGCCCGGTCTGAATCGTTCCGTTGTTCTCTGCTTAGCTATGCCTGGAATGCACCGAACCGAGAAGCACGCCACGTCGCGCGCCCCGAACTACAGAGTCCTTCCCCGAACGCGACTCCTAGACTGAAGCTTTCAGTGCTTCAGCTTTGTCAGTCTTCTCCCAGGTAAAGTCAGCTTCCTCCCGACCAAAATGCCCATAAGCCGCCGTCTGCCGATAAATCGGACGCTTGAGATCAAGCATCTCAATCAGCCCCTTAGGCCGCAGATCAAAGTGCTCGCGAACCAGCTCCCCGATCCGAACGTCGTCTACGCTGCCGGTGCCGAAAGTGTTCACCGATATGGACGTCGGCTCCGCGACACCGATGGCGTAGGACACCTGGATCTCACAGCGCTCGGCGAGGCCGGCGGCGACGATGTTCTTGGCCACGTAGCGCCCGGCGTAGGCGGCCGAGCGGTCCACCTTTGATGGGTCCTTGCCGGAGAACGCACCGCCGCCGTGGCGGGCCATACCGCCATAGGTATCGACAATGATCTTGCGCCCGGTCAGGCCGCAGTCGCCAACTGGGCCGCCGATAATGAACTGCCCGGTGGGATTTATATGGTAGCGGGTGTCATTGTGGAGCCATTCAGCGGGAAGGACGTGCCGGATGATCAGTTCCATGACGGCCTCGTGGATGGCGTCCTGGGAGATGTCGGCGTCGTGCTGCGTCGAAAGAACCACCGCGTCGATGGCCACGGGCTTGCCGTTTTCATAGCGCAGCGAGACCTGGCTTTTGGCATCCGGTCTCAGCCAGGGCAGTTCGCCGTTCTTGCGCAGAATCGCCTGGCGCTCTACGAGCCGATGCGAGTAGTAAATCGGCGCGGGCATGAGCACGTCGGTTTCATTGCTGGCGTAGCCGAACATAAGCCCCTGGTCACCGGCGCCCTGTTCCTTTTCCTCCCCTTCGTCAACGCCCATGGCGATATCGTGGGATTGCTTGCCGATCGCATTGAGAACGGCGCAGGACGCACCGTCGAAGCCAACATCGGAATTGTTGTAGCCGATATCGAGGACGACATCGCGCACGACATCTTCGAGGTCGACGTACGTGCTTGTGGTTACCTCTCCCGCGACTACGACCATGCCGGTCTTGACCAGGGTCTCCACGGCCACGCGCGCTTCCGGGTCGTCGGCGAGGATGTGATCAAGGATCGCGTCCGAGATCTGGTCGGCCATCTTGTCCGGGTGGCCTTCGGATACGGATTCCGAAGTGAAAGTACCGTAATCACTCATGGGATTTCCTTAAAACTCAGTTCAGTTGATTCGTTGCTGCGGATTCGAAAAGTCGCAGCTGGAGGGTGAAACCGTTGCGCTGGCCGAGGTAGCTGCTCGCGAGATCGCGCAGACCGGCGGCGGTCGCCCAGGTGCTGAGCGCCTCGGGGCTGAAGCCGAGCCACAGATCGCCGCAGCTCTCGCGCGCCCAGCCCTGGCGATGCTCGCAGAGCTCGGTGACCAGCAGGACTCCCGACGGGCGGAGCGCCCGTGCCGCTTCCCGGAGCGTGGTGGCGGGATCCGCTGTGTGGTGCAGAACCATGTTCAGGACCACAAGATCAGCATCGAGTCTATCGAGCTCCCGAGCGCTGGTGTCGCCATGAATGAACTCGATATTTTCGAGGCCATGATCGGCCGCGCTGCGCTTTGCTTCCTGAAGCATGGCCTCGGCGTTGTCGAGGGCCAGGACGCGCCGAAAGCGCGCGCCAAGAAAAGGCAACAACCAACCCTCGCCCGGTCCTACTTCCAGGGCTACTCCACCCGGCACCATGTTTTCCAGGGCGTTTTCCACGGCGGCGCTGTAGCGCTCCGGAGCGGCGATGAGATCCTGCTGACTTCGAAAGCGCTCCGCGTTGTCACGAAAAAAGCTCCGGGAATTTTCCTCGCGTCGGCCCTGGAGTTCTCGCTGGCGCCCGCGGGTGGCGCCGTCGAGTTCAAGACTGTCGGCGGCCGCGAACAGGGCCTGGCACAGGGCGGCGACGGCGTCGCTTTCGGCGGATTCGCGGCGCCGATAGAAGATATGGTTTCCATCACGCTGGCTGTTGAGCAGCCCCGCCGAACTCATGAGCTTCAGGTGGTGGCTCAGCGCCGGCTGTCGTACATCTAAAACATCGCAGAGTTCGCCTACACCCATGGCATCCTGATGCAACACGCGAAGGACGCGCAGGCGCAGAGGATCCGCGCAAATCTTGCACAGGGTAGCGATCTCCTCCTCGAGAGAGCCCGCGGGCTGATCATGAGGAGCGTGCGCTGATGTCGCGACAGCGGTATTCATCGGGGCGGGAGTCTAGCAGCTGACAAGTCTATATCAAAGTTTTTTGATATAGATATGCTGATCGTGTTGTCCTGTGCCGGGCCTTCGCGCGACAATGCGCGCCTTTTTTCGACCCCCCAGGAATCTTCATGCCCAGCCGAAGTGATCTAGCCAATGCGATCCGCGCCCTCGCGATGGACGCCGTGCAGCAAGCCAACAGCGGACACCCCGGTGCACCCATGGGAATGGCGGACATAGCCGAAGTCCTGTGGAACGACTACCTGTCGCACAATCCGACCAACCCGGCCTGGGTGAATCGGGACCGCTTTGTGCTGTCCAACGGGCATGGCTCGATGCTGATCTACGCCCTTCTGCACCTGTCGGGCTACGATCTGCCCATGGACGAGCTGCGCAATTTCCGCCAGCTGCACAGCCGTACTCCGGGGCACCCGGAATACGGCTACGCGCCCGGGGTTGAGACAACGACCGGTCCCCTCGGTCAGGGCATAGCCAACGCCGTGGGCATGGCCCTTGCCGAGCGTGTCCTGGCCGCGCAGTTCAACCGTCCGCGCCACGAGATCGTCGATCACTTTACCTACGCGTTCGTGGGCGATGGCTGTCTGATGGAGGGGATCTCGCACGAGGTGTGTTCCCTCGCCGGAACTCTGGGACTGGGCAAGCTCATCGTTTTCTACGACGACAACGGCATCTCCATCGACGGTGAAGTCGACGGCTGGTTCAGCGATGACACGCCGGCACGTTTTAGTGCCTACGGCTGGCAGGTCCTGGCGGCCGTGGACGGCCACGACCCGGAGGCGGTGAAGGAAGCGACAGAGGCAGCGCGCGCGGAATCGGGGCGGCCGAGCCTGATCTGTTGTCGTACGGTCATTGGGCGCGGTGCTCCCAACAAACAGGGAACCGCGGCCACGCACGGCTCACCGCTCGGTGCGGAGGAAGTGGCGGCCGCGCGCAGCGCCCTGGGCTGGACGCACGAGCCTTTCTCCGTTCCCGAGGAAATCTACGGAGGTTGGGATGCGCGAGAGCGCGGCTCTGCGTCCGAAGCGGCCTGGAATGAGGGCTTCGCGGCCTACAGCGAAGCGCATCCGGAGCTGGCCGCCGAGTTCACGAGGCGCATGGCCGGTGACCTGCCGGAAGACTTCGCCAAAATCGCCACGCGGTGGATCGAAGAATGTCAAAACGCCGCGGAAGGCATCGCGACGCGCAAGGCCTCGCTGAACGCCATCAATGCCTTCGCGCCAGCGCTGCCGGAGCTCATCGGTGGGTCCGCCGACCTCGCCGGTTCAAACCTGACCCTGGGGAAGAACTCCAGCGCCATCGAGGCCGCCGACGCTAGCGGGAACTACATTTACTACGGCGTGCGTGAGTTTGGCATGAGCGCGATCATGAATGGGCTCGCCCTGCATGGAGGCTTCATCCCTTACGGCGGCACCTTTCTTATCTTTATGGAATACGCGCGCAACGCCGTACGAATGGCAGCCCTGATGCGCCAGCGCTGCATCTTCGTCTACACCCACGACTCCATCGGCCTCGGGGAAGACGGCCCGACGCACCAGCCGGTGGAACAGCTCACCGCCCTGCGGGCCACGCCGAATATGACCACCTGGCGCCCCTGCGATGCGGTGGAGACTGCCGTGGCCTGGAAGGCTGCCCTGGAGCACCGCGATGGGCCGACGGCCTTGGTATTCTCGCGTCAGGGGCTTGCCCACCAGCCGCGAAACGATGAGCAGCTCGCCGCCATCGCGCGAGGCGCCTACGTGCTGAAGGATTGCGATGGCGCCCCCGAGCTTGTCTTCATCGCTACGGGCTCTGAAGTCGCCCTTGCCGTTGAGGCCAGCGAACGTCTCGAAGGCCGCCGGGTACGAGTGGTATCCATGCCCTCCCCCGAAGTGTTTGCAGCCCAGGATGCGGCCTACCGCGAGGCCGTGCTGCCCAGCGACTGCCTCGCCCGGGTGGCTATCGAAGCGGGTCACCCCGATTACTGGTACAAGTTTGTGGGATTGGATGGTCGCGTCATCGGCATGAGCAGCTTCGGTGAGTCCGCCCCCGCCGCCGCTCTGTTCGAGCACTTCGGCTTTACCGTGGATAACCTGCTGTCCTGCGCCGATGAGGTGCTGGAGGCCGCTTGAGTGACGCAGCGCCTCGCCATCAATGGGTTCGGGCGCATCGGCCGGACCCTTCTGCGTGCCCTTCAGGACAGCCCGCATCGCGAAGCGCTGGAAGTAGTCGTTATCAACGAGCTTGCGGATGCCGCCACCGTCGCGCACCTGACTCGCTATGACTCCACCCACGGGCGCTTCCCCGGCGAAGTCGAGTTGCGCGATGGCGAACAGCTACGCATCCGAACGGCGAGGGGAGTACGCGACAAACGGCTGCTGCGTGCGTCCGACATCGCAGACCTCGACTGGGCCGCCTACGACATCGATACGGTGCTTGAATGCTCCGGCGCCTTCACGGACCGTGCCACCGCGGAACGACATATTGCGGCCGGGGCGCGGCGACTGCTCTTCTCCCAGCCCGCGGAGGCCGACGTAGACGCCACCATCGTCTACGGCATCAATCAAGACGGGCTTAGCCCGGATCATCGCGTCGTATCCGCAGCGTCGTGCACGACAAACGGCATCGTTCCCGTCATTGCAGCCCTGGATGCCGCCTTCGGGATAGAAAGCGGGACGATCACCACAATTCATTCGGCCATGAACGATCAGCCGGTGCTGGACGCGTATCACAACACCGATCTGCGCAAGACGCGGGCGGCGGGGCAGTCGATTATCCCGGTGGACACGGGCCTGGCCCGGGGTGTCGAGCGAATCCTCCCGTCCCTGCGCGGACGCTTCACGGCGCAGGCGCTACGGGTCCCGACGCTGAACGTCTCGGCCATGGATCTGACCGTGGTCGTGGATGCCGACGTACGCGCGACCGACGTCAACGCCGCGCTCCTCCAAGCGTCACGAACGGCGTACAACGGCGTCCTGGGCTACACGGATGAGCCCCTCGCATCCTGCGATTTCAATCGCGACCCGCGCTCGAGTATTGTCGATGCCTGCCAGACGCGGGTTAGCGGCGCGCGGCTGGTCAAAGTGCTCACCTGGTTCGACAATGAGTGGGGCTACGCCAATCGAATGCTGGACGTGGCGCGCTATTGGCACGAGCTGCAGTGCGTTGATGCTGCTTAAGGACGTGCCGGACCCCTGAAGGACAGGTAAGGACAGGTAAGGACAGGTAAGGACAGGTAAGGAGTGTAGAGAGATGGCGGCGAGCTTTTTACGCATGGAAGACCTTCAGCTTTCCGGTCAACGGGTGCTCATCCGCGAGGACCTGAACGTGCCGCTCAGCGAAGGTGTGGTTAGCTCGGATGCGCGCATACGTGCCGCCTTGCCGACCATTGAAAAGGCCCTGAGTGCGGGTGCCAAGGTCATTCTCATGTCGCACCTCGGGCGGCCCACCGAAGGCGAATACGATGCGGAGTATTCCCTGGCGCCGGTAGCGCGCTATCTCGGCGATCTGATCGGCCGAGACGTGCCCCTGGTCAAGGACTGGCGTGGCGGCGTGGAGGTCGAAGCCGGCTCCCTGTGCCTTCTGGAGAACGTCCGCTTCAATGCCGGCGAGAAGAAAGACGACGAGGAGCTCGCCCGCGCCTATGCCGCGCTTTGCGATGTGTTCGTCATGGATGCGTTCGGTACGGCGCACCGCGCTCAGGCTTCCACCCACGGAGTGGCGCGCTTCGCCGCCCAGGCCTGCGCCGGTCCGCTGCTGAGCGCGGAGCTTGATGCGTTGGAAAAAGCTCTCGCGGAGCCCGCACGACCTCTGGTCGCGATCGTCGGTGGGGCCAAGGTCTCGTCAAAGCTCTCGGTGCTCGACGCTCTCTCAGAGAAGGTTGACTACCTGATAGTCGGGGGCGGCATAGCCAATACCTTTCTTGCGGCCGCGGGTGCCGATGTGGGTAAGTCCTTGTGCGAGCACGACCTGATTCCCGAGGCCCGCCGAATCGCCTCAAAGACCAGTGTCCCCATGCCCATTGATGTTGTTGTGGCCTACTCGATCGCCGATGACGCGGCCACACGTTGCTGCGGTGTTGGCGACGTTGGGGTCGAGGAAATGATCCTCGACATCGGTCCGGAGTCGGTCACGGCTATGCAAACTGTGCTCCGGGAAGCGGGCACGATCCTGTGGAACGGTCCGGTCGGGGTGTTCGAGGTCGAGCCCTTCGCTGCCGGTACAAAGGCCCTTGCGGAAACCATCGCCGCCAGTGATGCCTTTTCCATTGCGGGGGGCGGGGATACGCTGGCGGCCATCGATCGCTTCGACATAGCCGCCCGGGTCTCCTATATCTCTACCGGTGGAGGGGCGTTTCTAGAGTACGTAGAGGGGAAAGTGCTCCCGGCAGTGGCAGTGCTTGCGGAACGTGCCCAAGGCGACTAGCTATAAACGAAAGTGAGCACTTACTAATTATGAAGAATACTAAAAATCAACGGTTCTCACTGTTAGCTGCGATCGTCCTTGGTGGTCTCGCGATGGGCTCGCTTGCCGCGGACGACAAAACCTTTCCCGGCGTGAGACGCCTGATGAGTGAAGAGGACTTCGAGGCCAGCGGACTCGGCAAATTGTCCGCGGAGGAAATCGAGGCTCTCGACGCCTGGTTGCTGCGCTACACCGCCGGCGACGCGACGGTGCTGCAAAAGAGTAATAAAGAGGTGAGGAAAGCGACCGAAGAATACGAGTTCGTGTCGCGCATCACCGGCGAGTTTACCGGTTGGTCGGGGAAGACCGTATTCCGGCTCGAAAATGGCCAGGTCTGGAAGCAGCGCCTTGACGGCCGCTATCGGCATCGCGGCTCGCCCAATCCGGAGGTTCGTATCGACCGCAACTGGCTCGGCTTCTATCGCATGACGGTTATCGAAAGTGGTCGCAGCGTCGGCGTGAGCCCACGCTGAGTCTCTTCCTGCCACCCCGGCGCTATCACTTTCGGGGCCAAAAATCCTCACCGTAAACCGCGAGGAAAGCGCCTTCAGAGTGCGTGCGCGGGCCCCTGGATTACGTGAATTTTTCACAGTTATGTCAGAAAAAGACTGTGTAGTATCGATGGCGCAGTTGGGGTTCACTGCGACCAAAGTCGGTAGTGCGTTAACTCAATTGTGATTGGTGTCGGTGAGACAGGGGTCTCCGAGGGTCTTGGGAACGTCTTAGAAGTCGTCTTAAGAGTCTCCCGCAGGCCCCTGAACGCGTGACTGAACGTCCGGACTGAACGGTAAGTACCTGTGGTTCTCTATCGAGAATACTCGGGAAAGCCCGCGAAGCTGGATGTGAAGCCACTGTAAAGGACCTGGCAAGCGCTCTTGAGGAAGCGACCACCTTCTAGAACATAGCTCTCTACACGACAGCTCTCTAGAAGCCAGCTTTCCAAGAAGGCGTCTTTTTTAGGTCAGCGCGTTCTAATCACCGTACTGAATCACCTGAGTCTTTCGTTTCCTGTAACTGTCGGTGGCGGAGTTCGAGGCAAACGCACACGAAAGCGTTCATACCACGAACACTCACCTCATAAACGGACTGCCCATGCAGTCCCGGTTGTGGAAACGAGGGGGCACGGGTGTATGGCTAGCAAGGGATTGCCCGGCCAGCGATACATTTATGACTCTTGGGGCCGCAAAAGGTTCCCACAACGTTAACTCTCTAGGGGAAGGAAAATATGTTGCATAAGAGACCTCTTAGCCTCGCGGTAAGCGCTGCTATCGGCGCGTCCGCGTCGTTTATGTCTCCTGCCTTCGCGCAGGACGAGTCGCTCGTCGAGGAAGTAGTTGTCACCGGGTCGCGTATTCAGCGCGCCAACCTGGTGTCGTCCAGCCCGGTCACGCAGCTCGACGCCGAGCAGCTGGCCCTCACGGGTGTAACCCGCGTTGAGGATGCGCTTGCCGCAATCCCGGGTATTCAGCTCGAGCAGTCGTCCGGTCAGGCCATTGAAGCCACCGGTACGGCCACTCTCGAACTGCGTCGCCTCGGCGCCAGCCGTACGCTGGTTCTCATGAACGGTCGCCGCCTCCCGGTTCACTCACCGAGCAGCACGACCTCCGCAGCGGACATCAACCTGATTCCCGGCCAGCTCGTTGAGCGCGTCGAGGTGCTCACCGGTGGTGCATCGTCCACCTACGGTGCCGACGCTGTGGCGGGTGTTGTCAACTTCATCATGATGGATGACTTCGAGGGTATTAAGCTGGACTACCAGTACTCCCTCAACCGTCACGATAACTCCGCGGGCGACATCGCCGGCGCAGCCGAGCGCGGGGGCTATCCCTTCGCGACGGGCACGGCCACGGACGGTGAAGCCAGCAACGTCACGTTCATCATGGGTGGCAATTTCGACAACGGCCGCGGTAACGCGACAGCCTTTGCCAGCTACCGTGAGATCGAAGGCGTTGAGCAGCTTGCTCGTGACCACTCTGCCTGCCCGGTTCGCGCCAGCGGCGAGTGCCTGGGTTCTGCAACCAACGAAGCGGGAACGTTCTTCTTCTCACCCGATGCCGCCAACCAGTATCGCGTTGAAGGTGATGAGTTCCTCCTCGGTCGTGGCCGCGGCTTTAACTTCGCAGCCCCGTCCTACTTCCAGCGCCCGGATGAGCGCGTAACGGTCGGTACCTTTGCCCACTATGACGTGAACGAGAACGTCGAGCTCTACACCGAGCTGATGTTCATGGACACGAAGTCCACCACGCAGTTCGGTCCCGCCGGTCTGTTCCTCGCGACGCGGGTCAACCCCAACTGTGGCAACCCGCTCCTGTCGGACCAGCAGCTCGACCTGATCCGCTCCACGGGCCGCTGCTCAACGGGTGACCCCGAAGAGCTGTTTGACATCGATATCGGCCGTCGCGCCTTCGAGGGTGGCCCCCGTGGTGGTGAGCTCCGCCACACCACTTACCGAGGTGTGTTCGGTGCCCGCGGTAACTTCAACGACACCTGGCGCTACGACGTGTCCTGGCAGTACTCGGAAGTCGACATGCGTAACGACCGGATCAACGGTGTTTACGTAGAAGGCACCAACCAGGCCCTGAACGTCGTTCTCGACGAAAACGGTACGCCTGTATGTAACCCGGCCGGCAACCCCGATGCGGACTGTGTGCCCTGGAACATCTGGGAAACGGGCGGTGTCACCCCCGAAGCAGCAGCCTTCCTCAGTGACGGCAACATCGAAGTCGGTACGACTAGCCAGGAAGTGTTCATGGCCTACGTCCAGGGCTCCCTGGGTGACTACGGCGTTGTTTCTCCCTTCGCCGAAAGCGGCGTAGAGCTGGTACTCGGTGCGGAATACCGCGACGAGTTCCTGCGCTACACCGGCTCCGAAAACCTGATCCGCGGCACGGCCGGTGGTTGGGGTACGGTAGTTCCGGTACGCGGTCGCTTCGACGTGTCAGAGGTTTACTTTGAGGCGAGTATTCCGGTCGTAGAGGACGCGCCCTTTGCGCAGTCTGTTCTCCTCGACGTTGGTTACCGCTACTCCGACTATGACTTCGGCGCAACGACGGACACCTACAAGCTGGCCGGTTCCTGGCAGATTGTCGATGACTTCAAGCTCCGCGGCAGCTTCCAGCGCGCCGTTCGTGCTCCGAACATCATCGACCTGTTCCGCCCGGAAACGCCGTCCCTGTTCGCCATGGACCAGGAGCCCTGCGAGCGTACGGATCTCAGCAACCCGCTGTCTGATCGCGGCTTCACGTTCGAGCAGTGTGCAAACACCGGCGTAACGCGTGAGCTGTGGGATCAGGGTGGTCCGGTCTCAAACCCCGCCTCGCAGTACAACGACATCGAAGGTGGTTCGCCGGACATCCAGCCGGAAGAAGCTGACACCTACACGGTGGGCTTCATCTGGACGCCTGGGTTTGTCGACGGTCTGTCTGTGAGCTTCGACTACTACAACATCGAGATCGAAGGCGCGATTCAGGGTATTCAGGCTGAAACAACCCTGACCCAGTGTCTCATCACCGGCGATCCGACCTTCTGTAGCGCGGTTCAGCGTGACGAACTCGGCTCGATCTGGTTGAGCAACCCGCAAACGCTGGAAAACAGTGTTGACGCGCGCTCCACGAACATCGGCTTCCTGGCCGTTACCGGCTTTGACGTTGAGGTTAACTACAACTTCGACATCGGCGACCTGGGTACGATCAACATCGCCAACATCGCCGGTTTCGTTGAAGAGTATGAGCAGCAGGAATTCCCGGGTGCGGAATCGATCTTCTGCGAAGGCGTATACGGTGGTGGCTGCCAGCTGCCCACGCCGGAGCTGAAGAACCGCTTCCAGGCTACCTGGGCGACTCCCTGGAACGTTACGGCTAACGTGACGTGGCGCTACATCCAGGGCACCGATCAGGTTGCTTCCTCTGATCCGCTCGACATCGATGATATGAACTACATCGACATCGCTGCGAACTGGGATGTCACCGACTGGGCGCAGCTGCGTCTCGGCATCAACAACCTGTTCGACGAGCGTCCGCCGCGCGTCTACCAGGGTGTAACCGATTTCGAGAACGGCAACACCTACCCAGGCCTGTACGACCCGCTGGGTCAATACATCTTCGCGGGCTTCACGGTCGCTTACTGATCGGGGAGTAGCTGAAGAGTCGAAGGGGGGCCGGCATTCGCCGGCCCTTTTTTTTCGCCCGAAATGTCTACTGCTTCGTGGCAAGGGCTGGCAACTCACCGCCGCTCTCGTTGGGCTGCTCGTGTAGCTCTGCGGGTTGCGTTCGAAAGACGGTGAGGCAGGTGGCCGTATCCTTCGAGCTGCTCGCGTAGCTCCAGCAGGGCCTGAGCATTGTTCGAGGCACGC